>CAMYLU010000017.1 GCA_947259485.1 uncultured Gammaproteobacteria bacterium
TACCACCAATAATCTCGGCATCGCAGGAGATAATTAATCCTTCCGGTCTCACTTTTTCAATCCGCTTCCTGAATAATCTTGCATTCTTGCGCGACAGGTGACCGACAGTCCCGCCATCGATCACAACCCTAATCGCCTTTTTGTCCTGCGGTGCCAACTTCCCGATTACAGACGCTCATAAGCGAAACTCAGGAGGCAATCTACGGCCAATAACAGGCATTGAGGTTAAGCAGCACTTGGAATTTTAAAAACGGAAACATCTGCACCCAGGGCTAGACTAATATCGAAACACATGTCAGTTTGATTTAAGGTATAAAGGTGAAATTGCCTAACCCCTTCGCAAGTGAGTCGTTCGCATAACTCAACTGCAAGATCGACCGACAAGCGATATTGTGACTGCTGATCGTGTTTTACTTTCTTAAATAGAACCTCATAAGAAAGCGGTAACGATGCGCCGCAGCGTTGGCTGAACGAGCTTACCTTATCAAAGTCGTGAATTGGCAAAATACCTGGGATTAATGGTTTTTCGATGCCTATCTGATTCGCCCGATCTCTAAATCTCAAGAAACAGTCTGCATCAAAAAAATATTGCGTTATCGCACGGTCTGCACCAGCATCGAGTTTTCGTTTCAGATTTTGCAAATCATGGACTTCACTACCCGCTTTCGGGTGAACTTCGGGATAAGCCGCGACGCTGATATCAAAATCAGCAATTCGTTTTAAACCTTCAACCAGATCGACAGCATTTTCGTACGCACCGTCTAGTCTACCCTCCGTGCTGGAGTCACCTCGCAAGGCTACGATGCGATTGATTCCCGCGCGGTGAAATTTCCGCGCAATTTCATTAGTTTCATCGCGCGTGGCATCGGTGCAGGTCAAGTGGGCGGCTACCGGCACCGGTGATTCCTGATGCATTGCAATCGATGATTCAATACTGATTTGCTGTGCACTGCCGAGCGCACCGTAGGTCATCGAAAAAAAGTTCGGATTTAATCGTTCCAGTTGTCCTACCGCTCGCCATAGTCGTCGGGTCATAGCGGGCGTGCGCGGCGGAAAAAATTCATAAGAAAACTGAACTGATTGACTTTGCATAATAACAGCCTCTTTATTGGTTAAGACATTTGTTTTGCTGATTTGCGAGGTTGACTTATGGATACTAAATTTTTTGATTTCTGTGCCTGCCAGATCTTGATCGTCAATGGGTCGCCTATCAGTTGTCGGGATTCTTTTAATACTGAAACACGTGCGGCATTAAAACACTGGCGAATTTCTTCATCGGTAAATCCTAACCGGTGGTGTCTGAATTCGCTGCGAAAATATTCCTCGGTATGCACCGCGAAATCGACCACGATCAACCGACCATCGGGGCGTAAAACACGGCAGGCCTCTTGAATGACTTTGGCTGGATCATCGCTGTAATGCAAAACCAGATGCAGTATGGCGAGATCAACACTTGCGTCGTCAAGTGGCAACTGGTACATGTCTCCCTGACGCACGTGGACATTGGTTAAACCATTACGTTCGATATTGGATCGTGCCACGGCCAACATGTCACTGCTCAAATCGATCCCGATACCCCGTGTCGCACGATCAGCCAAAATTTCGAGCATCCGCCCGGTACCGGTACCAATATCCAGCAACTCACTGATAGGCTCATATCCGATTACTTCCAGCAAAGCTTCTTCCAGTTGCTGCTGTGGCACATGCATGGCGCGGATCTGATCCCAGTTTTTAGCCACCTTTTGAAAATATTTCTGCGCTCTTCGGGTGCGTTTATCACGTACCTGTTGCAAACGAGAGAAATCACGATTCAAGCCGGGATCAGATTCGGGTACTAGTGCAACCAGGGCATGCGCTATTTTGGAAGTGTCCTCCCGATCCGGGACACGGAAATAGACCTGAGCGCCTTCCGGCAGACGTTCAAGCAATCCCGCCTCCACCATCAATTTTAAATGACGGGAAACTCTCGGCTGGCTTTGAGCGAGAATCTGTGTCAGTTCGGAGACACTCAGTTCACCCCGTGCACATAGAGCAAGAATACGTAAGCGGGTATGTTCACCTGCTGCCCGCAGACTGCCGAGTAAGGTATCGAGGCTATGCATAAAGTATTTACTTGAATATAAAGATATGTTTATATATACATTCGTATATTAATAATGTCAACTTTAAATTCCACCTCTCGGATATAAAGAATATGCAGAATTCACAAGAACTAATCACCGAGCTACAGCGGCGTATACTGGTACTAGATGGTGCAATGGGCACGATGATCCAAGCACATGCACTGGATGAAGCAGACTATCGCGGGCAGCGATTTGCCGAATGGGAAATCGAGCTGCGCGGTAATAATGACCTGCTCTCGCTGACATGCCCCGACATTATCTGCGATATTCACAAAGCCTATCTGCAGGCCGGTGCCGATATCATCGAAACCAATACCTTCAACTCGACCAGTATCACAATGGCTGATTACAGGATGGAAACATTGGTTACAGAACTCTGCGAAAGTTCTGCTCGACTCGCTAGGGAAGCCGCTGACGAATACAATCTTTTGACGCCAGACCAGCCGCGATACGTTGCCGGTGTGCTGGGTCCGACCAATCGAACCGCAAGCCTCTCCCCTGATGTTGAAGACCCGGCCTTTCGCAATATCAGCTTTGACCAATTGGTCGAGGCCTATTGTGAATCCACAAAGGCCTTGATTGCGGGCGGTGTCGATCTACTTATGATTGAAACAATATTCGATACGCTCAACGCAAAGGCGGCCATATTTGCGGTCGAGCGAACCTTTAGTGAACTTGGGGTACGCTTGCCATTGATGATTTCGGGAACCATCACGGATGCATCGGGGCGGACATTATCGGGGCAGACCACCGAAGCGTTCTGGCATTCAGTACGTCATGCCAAACCTATCTCTGTGGGCTTGAATTGTGCGCTGGGTCCGAAAGAACTGCGTCAATATATCGAAGAATTATCAGGCCTTGCCGACACCTATGTATCCGCACACCCCAATGCCGGATTGCCAAATGCATTCGGTGGCTATGATGAATCGGCAAAAAGCATGGCGAAGCATACACAGGAGTGGGCAACCAGCGGACTGGTCAATATTGTCGGCGGCTGTTGCGGGACGACGCCAACGCATATCCAGGCGATGCGTGACGCGGTTGATGGCATAACCCCTCGTTCAATACCGGATATTAAAGCCGCATGTCGTTTGTCTGGACTTGAAGCCTGTACGATCAATGCGGAGTCATTGTTCGTAAATATTGGCGAGCGTACCAATATCACCGGCTCGGCCATTTTCAAGAATCTGATCGTTGAAGAGAATTACGAGGCGGCATTGGGCGTCGCGCGCCAACAGGTAGAAAACGGCGCTCAAATCATCGACGTCAATATGGACGAAGGTTTGCTTGATTCCGTTGCTGTGATGCACCGCTTTCTCAATCTGATTGCTGGCGAACCCGATATTTCAAAGGTCCCGATAATGATCGATTCCTCCCGTTGGGAGGTGATCGAAACCGGGCTTAAGTGCGTGCAGGGTAAATCCGTGGTTAACTCGATCAGCCTAAAAGCCGGCGAAGCCGAGTTCATCGAACAGGCCCAATTATGCTTGCGCTATGGTGCCGCAGTTGTAGTCATGGCCTTCGACGAGCAGGGACAGGCCGATTCCGTGCAGCGTAAAGTCGAGATCTGCACCCGTGCCTACAATATCCTCGTCGAGCAAGTCGGATTTACACCCGAGGATATCATCTTTGACCCGAATATCTTTGCCATTGCGACAGGCATGGAAGAACACAATGACTATGCCCGGGCCTTTATCGAGGCCACGCGCGAGATCAAGCAGAACTTACCAGGTTCATTGGTGTCGGGTGGTCTTTCGAATGTTTCTTTTGCCTTTCGTGGTAATAATCCGGTTCGCGAAGCAATCCATTCAGTATTTCTGTATCACGCGATTCAGGCCGGCATGGACCTGGGTATTGTCAACGCGGGGCAATTGTCGATATACGCCGATTTACCACCGAAGCTGCGCGAAGTAGTCGAAGATGTCGTACTAAACCGCGATGACAGTGGTACCGAACGTTTGCTCTCAATCGCAGAAGACTATCGAGATAGTGGCGAACTGAGAGAGCAGGAGCAAGAAGACTGGCTCGATTGGCCGGTCAATCAGCGATTGCAACATGCGCTGGTTAAAGGGATTGCTGATCATATCTTGGACGACACAGCCGAAGCAATGGGACAGGTTGAATCACCACTGGAATTGATTGAAGGCCCATTGATGGATGGTATGAATATCGTTGGTGATCTTTTTGGTTCAGGCCAAATGTTTCTTCCACAGGTGGTAAAATCGGCAAGAGTAATGAAAAAGGCCGTGGCCTGGCTGGAACCATTAATGGAGGCTCAAAAAATTGCTTCCGGTAAAACTCAGGGCAAAATTGTGATGGCCACCGCAAAAGGTGATGTACACGATATCGGCAAGAATATTGTCGGTGTCGTATTGCAATGCAATGGTTATGAAGTCATCGACCTTGGAGTAATGGTGCATGCGGAAACCATTTTTCAGGCCGCCCGGGAACACAACGCCGACATTATTGGTATATCGGGTTTGATTACACCATCACTCGAGGAAATGACACACGTCGCCAAGGAAATGCAGCGCCAGGGATTTACCATACCACTGTTGATCGGCGGTGCAACGACCTCGAAAATGCATACCGCGGTTAAGATCGACCCATATTACGATCACCCGGTAGTGTATGTGCCAGACGCATCGCGCTGTGTCGCAGTAGTGAACCAGCTACTGAGCGAAAACATGCGCGGGCCTTTTCTGGAGGCGCTTGAACAGGAGTATGATCACTATCGTGAACGCTTTGCGGCCAGCCTGGAAAAACGCCAATTCCTGTCTTTGGCTGCTGCTCGTGCGAACAAGCTCGAGACCAGGTGGCAGGCTTATTCGCCACCCGTGCCACAGCAATATGGTGTCCAGGTGTTAAATGATTTCCCCCTCGAGACACTTGTAGACTATATCGACTGGACTCCATTCTTCAGCACCTGGGGATTGCGTGCAAAATACCCTCGTGTGCTCGAACACGAGAAATTTGGCGAACAGGCACAACAGTTATTTTCCGATGCACAGGCGATGCTGCAGAGTTTTATTGAATCAGGCGCAATCAAGGCCCATGCCGTGTTTGGCCTGTTCCCAGCCAACAGTGTCGACGATGACGATATCGAAGTCTATGCTGGTGAATCCAGACAGGAAATCCTGACTAAAATTGTTGGCTTACGCCAGCAAACCGTGCACCCGGCAGATCGTGCGAATTTGTCACTGTCTGATTTTATTGCACCCAAAGATTCCGGGATTAATGACACGATTGGCGCTTTTGCAGTCACCGCTGGCAACGGGTTGGATCAACTGGTGCAGGCCTTCGAACAGGAACATGACGTGTACAGCAGTATGATGGCTAAAGCGTTGACCGACCGCCTGGCAGAAGCATTTGCCGAACACCTGCACGAACAGGTACGCAAGCATCATTGGGGTTACGCAAGCGATGAATCGCTAGACCAGACGGAACTGATCAAAGAACAGTATCGTGGTATTCGACCAGCTCCCGGTTACCCTGCTAATCCAGATCACAGTCAAAAGGAGCTGATCTGGGAACTGCTAAATGTGGAACAGTCAGTCCAGATCAGACTCACCGAAACGCTCGCGATGTTACCAGCAGCCTCAGTCAGTGGCTGGTATTTCTCACATCCTGAAGCACAATATTTTGGTGTTGGTAAAATCGACCAGGATCAACTAATTGACTATGCCAACAGGCAAGGTATCGACCTGGAGACCGCCGAAAAACGTTTAGCCCCCAATCTTGGATTTCAGGCCGAAGTTGGGAACAGAAAAAAAGTTGCATAAGCCCAATTGTGTTGCCAAGGAGTGCTCTCAAAGCAATTACGTGGAACATCGTTACTAATAGGTTAAGTGGTATTCGGTGACAATTGCATAAAAATAATTTAAAAAATGTACATATAGATGCCGATCTCTGTTAGAAATCATCCAAAACACCGAACAACTCAGCTATTTTTTCAATCTCAGGTATCGGTTTAAAGAATTCACCGGCAGAGAAGTTTAGTGAGTGTGTTGCATCGATCAATTGAAACCGCAGTCGTTTTTTGCCGCTCATCTCTAATATTTGAGAGTCCGCTTTCGGGAAAACCGCAAATCATTGAATTCCTAGGCCTGAAATCCGACCCATAGCCATATTTTCTCGTAATCAATTGATTTTACGGGCGAAAAGTGGTGGGCCCGGCTGGACTCGAACCAGCGACCAAGGGATTCACTTTACCCGTTCATTTCTGAACGGAGCGGACTATCTCATCACCCACAATCACTCGATTGTTCAGGGTGCGGGACGCTCTAGCCTGTTATTAAGAACACTCTAGTTCTCAGGTAGTCTCTGCACCTTCCAGAAGTGTACTTCTGACTTGGCTCAGGGTTACCTTCAACCTCAGCTGTTAAGGGTTCCCTGAATTCATCCCGTTCATCCTGAATCTTTCGATCCAGGCGCACCATTTTTGATGAGTCCCCTGCTCTAACCAACTGAGCTACAGGCCCACATAAGCGGCGTATTCTAGCACCATGTAATTAAGCCGTCTTCTGAATTCAATCGCGGCTTGAATTAATGTATTACTCGATTGGCCAAAATTTCCTGAGCCGCTAATGGAATGCATCGTCTTTAATAAACAACTTCGGGGCAGGCAACGCAAGTTCTGCTCTCGCGAGTGTAAAAACAGGTCAGGTAATTAAATTACCTAAGTTATCAGGCTCAGCAGAGGCGGGGTCGGCTCAGGGACTCCAGTGCCGGAAGGGAAGTATTGGTTTAAATAGAAGTGCGGGCTCGCTGAGCTCGAAGTGACGAAACAACGAAGGTATCCCGCGCGCGGGGATAATTTTGTCTACTGGATTCCGCGGCTCCGACGCTTCGGGTCAAGCCGCGGGATGATAACGTTAGTCGGCGTCGATGAAGCTGCGCAGTTGTTCGGAGCGGCTGGGGTGGCGCAGTTTGCGCAGGGCCTTGGCTTCGATTTGACGTATGCGCTCACGGGTGACGTCGAATTGCTTGCCGACTTCCTCGAGGGTGTGATCGGTATTCATGTCGATGCCGAAACGCATGCGCAATACCTTGGCCTCGCGCGGGGTCAGGCTCGACAGGATTTCACGGGTCGACTCCGACAATCCGGCGTTGGTTGCGGTATCGGCCGGCAACAGCACGTTGGTGTCTTCGATGAAATCACCGAGGTTCGAATCTTCGTCGTCACCGATTGGGGTTGCCATTGAAATCGGTTCCTTGGAAATCTTCAGTACCTTGCGCACCTTGTCTTCGGGCAGGTCCATGCGTTCGGCCAGTTCTTCCGGTTGCGGGTCGCGTCCGAGTTCCTGCAGCATCTGGCGCGAAATGCGGTTCAGCTTGTTGATGGTTTCGATCATATGCACCGGGATACGGATGGTACGTGCCTGGTCCGCGATCGAACGCGTAATTGCCTGGCGAATCCACCAGGTGGCATAGGTCGAAAACTTGTAGCCACGGCGATATTCGAATTTATCGACCGCTTTCATCAGGCCGATGTTGCCTTCCTGGATCAGGTCGAGGAATTGCAGCCCGCGATTGGTATATTTTTTTGCGATCGAAATAACCAGGCGCAGGTTGGCCTCGATCATTTCTTTCTTCGCGCGTCGTGCCTTGGCTTCGCCAATCGACATCTTGCGATTGATTTCCTTGATTTCGCCAATCGACAGGTTGGAAACCTTTTCGAGGTTTTTCAGGCGTTTCTGGTAGCGCAGGATTTCCTCTTTACAGCTTTCCAGTGTCTTCACGTATTTTTCACCGGACTTCAGGTGGTTATCGATCCAGTTTAGATTAGTCTCGTTTGCCTTGAAGGTTTCGATAAAGGTCCTGCGCGGCATATTTGCCTGCTTCACGCAGATGTTAAGAATGGTACGTTCATTGGTGCGGATGCGGTTGATAACGTCTTTCAGATTCAAACTGAGCCTGTCGATAAACAGCGGCAGCAGCTTGATCTCCATCAATTCATTAACCGCGCGATTAATATTGCGCTCGTATCCCTTGATGTCACCCTTGGCAACGCAGTTCATGGCCCGGTTAAAGGCGCGTTCAATCGTGGTAAAGCGTTTCGCAGCCTCTTCCGGATCTGGACCGGTATCTTCGACAGCGGCATCATCGTCATCGTCGCTGACCTGGGCCGCCGCCGGCAGTGGAATCGAGTTGGGATCTTCAGTCGGATCGACAAAGCCGACCATTAGGTCGGTCAGCTTGGCTTCGTCTTCACGTACTTCGTTGTAGCGTTCGAATATCATGCGCATGGTATCGGGATAGCGCGCCAGTGAACTCATCGCCTGGTTAAGGCCGTTCTCGATGCGACGAGCGATCTTGATTTCACCCTCGCGGGTTAACAGTTCAACCGTGCCCATTTCACGCATATACATGCGTACCGGGTCCGTGGTACGACCAAATTCACTATCCAGCGAGGCTAATGCCGCCGCCGCTTCTTCGGCAGCGTCTTCATCGGGCTCGGTTTCAGTGTCGCTGAGTATGTCGGCGGATTCCGTAGGAGCCGACTCATGGACCTTGATGCCCATGTCGTTGATCATACGGATGATGTCCTCTATCTGCTCCGGTTCGACGATGCCTTCCGGCAAATGATCGTTTACTTCGGTGTAGGTCAGAAAGCCCTGTTCCTTGCCTTTGGCAATAAGTTCCTTTAGCCGGGATTGCTGATCTTGATCCATATTGCCTCGAAATTGATAAAAGTTGCGGTGAACACCCCAGTATATAAGACTTTATTGGGGTTTTCCAAGTCTAGCAGTGACTTAAGAGTGATTTGTGAACAATTTTTTGTGCTCCCGCTTTTCCGCTTCAGAAAGCGCTTCACCGGACTGTAATTTTGTTATCAGTTGCTTTTGGCGGTGGTCAATATACTGTTTTCGCAGGCTTTGTAAACAGTCGGCAAACATGCGCTCGAGACTTTCGTCATCCTCGACCGGGGGTTCCATCGCGGCAAGCCTGTATAGGTGGGACTCGTGGTCGTCGCCTTTGAAGCGATCGAGCAGGTTCTGGGTGCTTATCTCGGGCTCATCGTGGATGCGATCGAGGATCTTTAGCAATAGATCAACCCCCGGTATGCCACTCTCGGCTAGTTCGTCATGAGTGCCGGTCGACTGCGCCAGTGCGGGTTTTTTCAGCAACAGGTTGATAGCAAGACGGGTAGGGGTCCAGTGCGGCTCGGGCATTCGGCTGCCGGTCGCTGCAACCGGTTTATCCTCTCCGAGCAGGCGCAACATACGAGTATCGATCTGTTGTCCTGTGCGCTGCTCAACCTCGGCCAGGATCTGATCCTTCAGGCTTTGTAACGGTATTTGCATAAAGTAGGGGCGCAGGCGGTCGAGAAACTGGGCCCTGCCTTCCAGGGTTTTGATGTTGCATTCTGTCAGCAAGGTCTCAAACAGGTATTCAGTCAGGGTGGAAGCCTGCTCGACCTGCTGGTCAAACGCCTCGCTGCCGAACTCGCTAATGTAGCTATCCGGATCCTGGCCCTCGGGCAGGAACAGGAACCTCGCGAGTCGGCCTTCCTTGAGCGAAGCCAGGCACTCTTCGAGCGAGCGCCAGGCTGCTTTCTTGCCGGCGGTGTCACCGTCGAAACAGAACACCAGATTTTTGCAGATTCGGAACAGGGACTCTATCTGCCGATTATTGATCGCGGTTCCGAGGGTCGCGACCGCCGTCTTGACACCGTGTTCGGCAAGCGCGACAACATCCATGTAGCCCTCGGTAACGTAGATGCGATCGATATTGGTGACTGCTTTTTTCAATTCATAGAGCCCGTATATTTCATCGCTTTTGTGGAACAGGGGCGATTCGGGGGAGTTTAGATACTTGGGGTTTTCCTCGGGATTGATCACGCGCCCGCCGAAGGCGATGGTGCGCCCGCGCCGGTCGCGGATTGGAAACATCAGCCGATGGCGAAAGCGATCATAGGGTTTACCGGTCTCTTTTTTTACCAGCATGCCGGTTTCGACGAGCTGCTTTTCGTCGCCGTCCAGGTTGTTCCAGCCCGGCGGTGCATAGCCGATGGCAAATGTCTTCGCGGTCTGGCCGCTGATACCTCGATCTTTCAGGTAATCGATCGCTGCCGTGGTTTGCTTCAGTTGAGCCTCGTAGTATTGCGAGCTTTGCTCCATCGACTGATACATTGATTCGAGTCCCTGGGCGGGTTTCGTGGGTGCCGTGCCCTGTTCATAGGGAACCTCTATACCGAGTGAATGGGCGAGCGATTCGATTGCTTCGACAAACTCCATGTGGTCGTAGTCCATCAGGAAGCCGACCGCGTTACCCGATTTCTGACAGCCGAAGCAATGGTAGAACTGCTTGCTTGAGCTGACCGAAAAGGAAGCGGTTTTTTCGCCGTGAAAAGGGCAGCAGGCCCAGTATTCGCGGCCTTTCTTTTTTAGCGGCACCCGGCTGTCGATAACCTCGACGATATCAACCCGGTTCAGCAGGTCGTCGATGAAGTTGCGGGGTATTCGTCCAGCCATTTACTTGCGTATGTCGTCGGGTCGATTACAGGGCTGGACATTCTCGCATGATTCGCCGCGGTGCTGTAGGCGTTTTGACAAATTTACGATCGGCCCCGGCGGTCCGATGTATCCGACGGGTCCGGCGCGACAAACTGGTCGGCGCGTTAGCGCGGCAGTTCGGTGTCGCCCATCAGGAATCTGTCCACCGAGCGGGCCGCCAGGCGTCCTTCGCGAATGGCCCACACCACCAGCGATTGTCCACGGCGCGTGTCGCCGCAGGCGAATACCTTGTCGATTGAGGTTCGGTAATCGGCCTCGCTGGCCTGGACGTTGCCCCGTTGGTCGAGTTCGGTCCCGAGTTGTTCCAGTAAGCCCTCGTGAACCGGATGCACGAATCCCATCGCCAGCAGGATCAGGTCCGTTTCGATGGTAAATTCGCTACCATCGATCTCCGACATTTGCCATTGCCCGTTTTCGTCCTGCTTCCATTCCAGCCGAACCAGTTCGAGGCCGGTGACAACCCCGTTCTCGCTCTTGACCGAGCGCGTGGCCACTGACCAGTCTCGTTCGCAGCCCTCGTGGTGCGAGGTCGAGGTGCGCAGCTTGAGCGGCCAGTTGGGCCAGGTCAGCAGTTTGTCCTCGTGTTCCGGCGGGCGCGGCATGATTTCGAGCTGGGTGACGCTGGCGGCGCCCTGGCGGTTGGAAGTGCCGACGCAGTCGGCGCCGGTGTCACCACCGCCGATAACGATGACTTTTTTGCCGCTGGCGAGGATTTCGTCCTGGTTGAACGTCTCACCGCTGACGCGCCGGTTTTGCTGGGTCAGGAAGTCCATTGCGAAATGCACGCCCTCGGCTTCACGTCCGGGAATCTCGAGATCGCGCGGTTTTTCCGAGCCGCAGGCGAGCACTATCGCGTCGTAGTCGTCCAGGAGGTCATCCACGGACACGTTGACGCCGATATGACTGTTGGGGCGGAAACGAATGCCTTCCGCCTGCATTTGCGCAACCCGGCGGTCGACCTTGTCCGCTTCCATTTTGAAATCCGGAATCCCGTAGCGTAACAATCCGCCCATGCGTCGATTCTTTTCGAACACGGCGACCCGGTGGCCGGTGCGCGCCAGTTGCTGGGCACAGGCGAGGCCCGCCGGGCCGGAGCCGATGACGGCGACACGTTTGCCGCTCCTGTGGGCCGGAACCTGCGGCTCGATCCAGCCTTCCTGCCAGCCGCGATCGGCGATCGCGCATTCGATGGTCTTGATGGTCACCGGCTCGTCGTCGAGATTGAGCGTACACGACTCCTCGCAAGGCGCCGGGCACAGCCGCCCGGTGAACTCCGGAAAGTTATTGGTCGAGTGCAGTACCTCGAGTGCCTCGCGCCAGTTGTTCTTGTAGACCAGGTCGTTCCATTCGGGAATGATGTTATTGACCGGGCATCCATTGTGGCAAAACGGGATGCCACAATCCATGCATCGCGCCGCCTGGTCGCGGGTCGCCTCGTCTTCCAGCGGAATGACGAACTCGTTGTAGTGCTTGAGGCGATCGGCGACCTCGGCGTATCCGCGGTCGCGACGGTGGATCTCGATGAATCCTGTAGCCTTACCCATGTTTAACCTCTCATTATTGCCGGCGGAGTCAGGCGCCGATGGCGACGCTGACACCCGCTTCTTCGCGCACCTGGTCCTGCATTTTTTGCAATGCCTTGCGGTATTCGACCGGCATGACTTTGACGAAACGGGTGCGGTATTGGTTCCAGTTACCGAGGATTTCGGCCGCCCAGCTGCTGTTGGTGTAACGACGGTGCTTTTCGATCAGCGTTTTCAGCCGTTGTTCGTCATAGCGCGTCAGGTCATGCATGACGTCAACCAGCCCGTGGCCCTCGAGATCACCGCCCTGGTGGTCCAGATGTTCCGCCGCTTCGTCTTCGGCAGTGATTGGTTCGAGTTCGACCATGGCGAGATTGCAGCGCTTCTCGAACATGCCGTCCTCATCGAGCACGTAGGCGACGCCGCCGCTCATGCCGGCGGCGAAATTTCTGCCGGTGTGCCCGAGCACCACCACGCAACCCCCGGTCATGTATTCACAGCCGTGGTCGCCGACGCCTTCGACCACCGCGGTAGCGCCGGAGTTTCGCACGCAGAAGCGTTCGCCGGCGACGCCGGAAAAGAATACCTCGCCGGAAATCGCGCCGTACAGCACCGTATTACCGACGATTATGTTGTCATTCGCCTCGAGCCGCGATTCGGCTGGTGGGTGGACAATAATGCGGCCGCCGGAAAGCCCCTTACCGGTGTAGTCGTTGGCTTCGCCGGCGAGTTCCAGGGTAACGCCTGCGGCGAGAAATGCACCGAAGCTCTGCCCCCCGTTACCACGGGCCCTGATGTGAATGCTGTTATCCGGCAAACCCGCGTGACCGTAACGGCGTGCGATTTCACCGGACAACATCGAGCCGACGGTGCGGTTGACGTTGGTGACGGCGACGTCGTCGAGAACGAGCGCTTTGCCGTTATCGAGTGCCTCGGCCGCAGCGGCGATGAGCTGGTGATCGAGTGCCTTGTCGAGGCCGTGATCCTGTGCCTCGCAGTTGTAGATCGCGACGTCACTATCAGCTTGCGGTACGGTGAATATACCGCTGAAATCGAGGCCTTTCGTCTTCCAGTGATCTACTGCCTGGCTGACGTCGAGGCGGTCGGCATGGCCAATCATATCGCTGTAGCTGCGGTAGCCGAGTCTGGCCATCCATTCGCGCACTTCCTCGGCGACGAACATGAAGAAATTCACCAGGTCTTCCGGTTTCGCGGTAAAGCGCTTGCGCAACTCCGGGTCCTGGGTGGCAACACCTACCGGGCAGGTGTTGAGATGGCATTTGCGCATCATGATGCAGCCCTCGGCGATCAGCGCGATGGTGCCGAAGCCGATTTCGTCGGCGCCCAGCAGCGCCGCCACGACGATGTCACGACCGGTGCGCATGCCGCCGTCGGCCTGCACCGCGATGCGTCCGCGTAAATCGTTTAGCACCAGCGTCTGGTGGGTTTCGGCCAGCCCGATTTCCCATTCCGAGCCCGCGTTCATTGTCGATGTCAACGGGCTGGCGCCGGTGCCGCCCTCGGAGCCGGAAATGAGCACGTGGTCGGCATGCGCCTTGGACACGCCGGCCGCGACGGTGCCGACACCGATTTCCGAGACCAGCTTGACGCTAATACGGGCTTTCGGATTGACGTTCTTCAAATCGTGAATCAGTTGCGCCAGATCCTCGATCGAATAGATGTCGTGATGCGGTGGTGGTGAAATCAACCCGACGCCGGGGGTCGAGTGGCGCACCCGGGCGATCCACTCGTTGACCTTGTGTCCCGGTAACTGGCCGCCTTCGCCGGGCTTGGCCCCCTGGGCCATCTTGATCTGGATGTCGTCGGCGTTGACCAGGTATTCGGCGCTAACGCCGAAGCGCCCCGAGGCGATCTGTTTGACCCGCGAGCGCATCGAATCGCCGTTCGGCAGGGTGGCGAAGCGTTCCGCTTCCTCGCCGCCCTCACCGGTATTGGAGCGTCCGCCCAGGCGGTTCATCGCGATCGCGAGCGTGGTGTGCGCTTCCCACGAGATCGAGCCGAAGGACATTGCCCCGGTGGCGAAGCGTTTGACGATCTCGCTGGCCGGCTCGACTTCATCGAGGGGCACGGGATTGCGGTCAAACTTGAACTCGAACAGGCCGCGCAGGTTTTTCACCCGATCGCCCGGGCGGTTCATCAGTTCGCTGTACTCCTTGTATTTTTCATAGTCGCCGGCACGCACCGAGTGTTGCAGCAGGGAAATGGTTTGCGGGGTCCAGGCATGTTTTTCGCCACGATGGCGATAGGCCAGTTCGCCGCCGACATCGAGCGAGTTGCGCAACATTGGTTGGTCGCCATAGGCGGCCGTGTGACGGCGAGCCGTTTCCTCGGCCACCTCGGCAAGCCCGATCCCTTCGACCGCTGTCGCGGTGCCGGTGAAATACTTGTCGACGAAGGCACTGCTGAGGCCAACCGCGTCGAAAATCTGTGCGCCGCAGTATGACTGGTAGGTCGAAATGCCCATTTTCGACATGACTTTAAGAATGCCCTTGTTGATGGACTTGATGTAGCGGCTATGCGCTTCGTCGACATCGAGTTCGTTGTCGAGGCCGGGCAACATGTGGGTAATGCTGTCGAGCGCCAGATAAGGATTGATCGCCTCGGCGCCGTAGCCGGCGAGCAGACAGAAATCGTGCACCCGGCGCGCTTCGCCGGTCTCGACCACGATGCCGACATCGGTACGCAGGCCGTGGCGAATCAGGTAGTGGTGCACCGCGCCAGTGGCGAGCAGCGACGGGATCGCGATCGAGTCGGTGTCGACGGCCCGGTCCGACAAGATGAGAATATTGTAACCGCTCTCCTCGACCAGCTTGCCGGCTCGCCTGCACAGTCTGCTAATAGCCGCTTCCATGCCGGCCGCGCCTTCTTTCGCCGGGTAGATGATATCGAGCGTGTAAGTCCTGAAGGTACTCTGTTCGAAGTCTTCGATGCGGCGGATCTTTTCGAGATCCACGCTGGAGAGGATCGGTTGATGCACTTCCAGCCGCTTGTGCTTGCCGCCGGACTTGAGGTCGAGCAGGTTTGGCCGCGGGCCGATCAGCGACACCAGAGACATCACCAGTTCCTCGCGGATCGGATCGATCGGTGGATTGGTGACCTGTGCGAAATTCTGCTTGAAGTAGTCGAACAGGTTCTTGGCCCGGTGCGATAGCACCGCCGGTGGAATATCGCGCCCCATCGCGCTGACCGGATCCTGGCCGGTGACGGCCATCGGCTTGAGAAAGAAGTCGATGTCTTCGCGCGTGTAGCCGAAGGCTTGCTGACAATCGAGCAGCGTCGCCGAGTCGGGCACCATCG
Source organism: uncultured Gammaproteobacteria bacterium (assembly GCA_947259485.1). GTDB lineage: Bacteria > Pseudomonadota > Gammaproteobacteria. The sequence goes on from CAMYLU010000017.1 coordinate 15,484, forward strand.
CGGCGACTTCCGCGGGTACGTCTTCGAGCTTGATCTGGGTTTTGTCCAGCCATTGCTGGTAGGGCTTTGCGCTGGCCAGCTGTTCTTTCAATTCCTCGTCGTCGATGATGCGACCCTGTTCGAGGTCGATGAGAAACATTTTCCCGGGTTGAAGACGCCATTTCTTGACGATTTTTTCTTCCGGGATATCGAGTACGCCCATTTCCGAGGCCATGACCACGGTATCGTCGTCGGTGATCAGGTAGCGCGCCGGGCGCAAGCCATTGCGATCAAGCGTGGCGCCGATCTGGCGGCCGTCGGAAAAGGCGACTGCTGCGGGTCCGTCCCAGGGTTCCATCAGCGCGGCGTGGTACTCGTAAAAGGCACGCCGATTGTCGTCCATCAACGGATTGTCGAGCCAGGCCTCCGGGATCATCAACATGACCGCGTGCGCTAGCGAATAACCGCCGGCGACCAGCAGCTCGAGACAATTGTCGAAGGTCGCGGAGTCCGAGTTTCCATCGCCGATCAGCGGCCACAGTTTATCGAGGTCTTCACCGAGCAGTTCGGACTGCATGTTGGCTCTTCGCGCCTGCATCCAGTTGATGTTGCCGCGCACCGTGTTGATCTCGCCGTTGTGGCACAGAAAGCGGAACGGTTGCGCCAGCTCCCAGGTGGGGAAGGTGTTGGTCGAAAAGCGCTGATGCACGAGGGCCAGCGCCGACTCGACGCGTTCGTCCTGAAGGTCGATAAAATACCTCGCCAGGTTAGCAGCCAGCACCATGCCCTTGTACAAAAGGGTGCTGGCGGACATCGAGGCCAGGTAAAACTCGTCGTGGGCTTCGGGTTTCAGGCGACGAATTCTGAAGTGGGCGCTCTTGCGAATCACGAACAGCTTGCGTTCGAAGGCGGCGGTATCGGAGCAGTTGTCGCCACGGCCGATGAAGAACTGCCGAATCACCGGCTCCTTGGGCTTGACGCTGAATCCGAGGCAGGAATTGTCGCGCGGGACGTCGCGCCAGCCGAGGACCTTCTGTCCTTCCTCGTTAGCAATCAGCTCGAGGGCGAATTCGCATTCTTTCTGCGTCGTTTCGTTTTGCGGCATGAATACCATGGCTACCGCGTACTCTCCCGGAGGCGGTAATTCGAAACCGAGTGCTTCCGCTTCGGAGCGCATCAGGCGGTCGGGAATTTGTATCAGGATGCCCGCGCCGTCTCCCGCCAACGGGTCCGCGCCGACCGCGCCGCGATGCGTGAGGTTGCCGAGAATAGTGAGCCCGTCGCGAACGATCTTGTGACTCTTGCGGTTCTTGATATCGGCAATGAAGCCGATGCCACACGAATCGTGCTCGTTTCGCGGATCGTAAAGACCCTTGCTGAATTTGTCGTTTTCGCCGTTCAACATGCTACACCTTAATGGTATTTTTCTGCGCAGTTTCTCATTGCGAGCAATCGTGCCAGGGCGTCGTGCTCGATGGAATCTGCGTCGAGAATGTTCCAGAGGCGGCTTTTTGGATAAACAACGCCAGTTCCGGGAACCCGCCAGAATAATCAGAAATGATGATTTAATCCAGTTTGAATGGCTGTTTTGGCGTGCCGAAACAGCCGGGGGCAAACGGCCGGAGATTATACCAGCGGGCGCCGTTATGGTGAAATTCGCAGGGCGCGCACGATTTTGGTGCAAAATTCGAATCAAGGAACGGTGACAGTTACTTAAGACGTTATCCCCGGTTACGCCAGAATAACATTTTTAGTCAAATAAGTGTCATTCCTGACTGCCAACATATTAGACAAAGCTCAGGCTGACAGTGTTTGTAACAGCAGTTCGTGGTCGTAGTCGTCGGTAATACAGGCTTCGCCGAGCTTGTTTAACAGCACCAGTTTTATTTCGCCATCTACGTTCTTTTTATCGATCGCCATGGTTTCGAGGAATTGCTCAGGGGTCATTTCGGCCGGCGCTGCGGTTGGCAGGACGGCGCGCTCGAGCAGGGCGCTGCTGCGTTCGCGTACGCGCTCGCCGATCCAGCCCTGGCGAATCGACAGGTCTATCGCCATCATCATGCCGGCGGCGACGGCTTCGCCGTGCAGCCAGTTACCATAACCCATCACGGCTTCAATCGCGTGACCGAAGGTATGGCCTAGATTAAGAATTGCGCGTAATCCCGATTCGCGTTCGTCCTGTTCTACCACGCGCGCCTTGATCTGGCATGAAACCAGTACCGCCTGTGCGAGCATATCCTGGTCGAGATTCGACAGGTCGGCGATGTTGTCCTCCAGCCATTCAAAAAAATCGGCGTCGCAAATCAAACCATACTTGATGACTTCGGCGAGGCCGGCGCTCAGTTCACGCGCGGGCAGGGTGTTCAGGGTGCCGATATCGGCGATGACGCATCGTGGTTGATAAAACGCGCCGATCATGTTTTTACCGAGCGGGTGGTTGACGCCGGTTTTACCGCCAACCGATGAATCAACCTGGGACAGCAGCGTCGTCGGGATCTGGATAAAATTCACGCCACGTTGATAAATGCTCGCCGCAAATCCGGCAATATCACCAACCACGCCCCCACCCAGCGCGATTACCGTGGTGTTTCGATCATGTCGATTGGTGAGTAGCAAGTCGATGACAGCTTCAACCGACGCCAGGGTCTTGTGCTGCTCGCCGTCCTCGAGAATTAACTCGTCGTGCCGGATGTTTGCGGCATCAAGCGCCTTTTGTACTGGCTCGAGGTACAGTGGTGCGACCGTGCTGTTGGTCACGACCAGTGCCGAGCGACCATTGACGTGCCGGCTGATCAGGTCTGCCTGGTCGAGCAATTCAGTACCGATGTAAATGGGGTAACCGCGATCGCCGAGGTCTACGTTGAGGGTGTGCTTGATGTGCATTCTTATTTCAAATTGTCGGGTAACTGGTTGATGATATCAGCTGCGAGGCGCCGCGCCATACGCTTGTCGGTCTTGACCGCGAGATCTGCAAGGTCCAGGTAGATTGGCCGACGTTCGGCCGACAGTGATTCGAGGCGCTCACGTGGATTCTCGGTTTGAAGCAACGGTCTTTTCTTGTCGCGTCGGAGCCGATACAGCTGCTGGTTAACCGAGGTATCGAGGAACACGATATAGCCTTTTTGTTTGAGCAGTTGCTGGTTTTCGCTACGCATTATGGAACCGCCGCCGGTGGCTATAACGCGGTTGTTCGTGCTCAGCAACTCGCTGAGTGCGCTGGATTCCCGGTCACGGAATCCCTGTTCACCCTCGATGTCGAAGATGCGCGCTATATCAACACCGGTACGTTTCTCGATAAAATGATCGCTGTCCTCGAACTCACGGTGCAGACGCTTGGCAATAATATTGCCAATCGTCGATTTCCCGGAACCCATCGGTCCGATCAGGATGATATTGCGATGACTCATGCGCCTATGATACCCCAAACAAAAAAAAGGCAGCCACCCGGGCTGCCTCTTTTTCCAGTTAAAATACTGGTTTAGCGGATATCGAGGTTTGCCCCTTGCAGGATTTTCGGCGTTACAAAAATCAGCAGCTCGGTGCGATCGTCGATCTCAATAGTCGACTTGAACAGGTTGCCAACCACCGGCAGGTCGCTGAAAAAGGGCACTCGTGTTACCTGGTTGGTTTTTTCGGTTTCGTAGATACCACCCAGTACCACGGTCTGACCATTATCGACCAGCAGCTGTGACTGCACTTCGCGGGTATCGATACTCGGTGCCGACAGTCCGGCGCCAAAAGCTACCGTTTCACCAACGTTATCCTTGTGCACGTCGAGATCCATGATGACTCGATCGTCCGGGGTGATTTGCGGCGTTACTTCAAGCGAGAGTACTGCTTTCCTGAATTGCAGAGTTGCGTCACCGTCGTCGAGTTCGAGGTAGGGAATTTCCACGCCTTGCTCGATTCTTGCAGTATGTGAATCAGCAGTGATAACCCGTGGACTTGATACCACTTCGCCTCGACCCTCGATTTGAGCGGCCGAAAGTTCCATTGTGAGCAGCGTTCCTAGCGGCAGCTTGGCCAGTGCCAAAGCAAAGCTACCAGCTGGGTTTTGAACTGGCAGATTTACGTTAAGCCCGTCAAATGTATTGAAGGTATTATCGTTCACCAGGTCGTTAACACCAAACAGGCTTCCGGAGGTAACTGCAGTCTCTCCAGGTGACTGGAAGACTCCCTGGCTATCGTTGCTGACACCGAAGCGTACGCCCAGTTCCTTACTGAAGTCATCGTTGGCAATAACCACCCGTGACTCGATTAACACCTGGCGCACGGGAATATCCAGTTCGGCAAGCAGTACGCGCACATTGGTCAGGCTGGAGTTGGTGTCCTTGACCAACAGTGTATTGGTGCGTTCATCGACACTCACCGAACCCCGCGGCGACAGAATCGCGTTATCCTTAAGTTTCAGAAGTTCGGCTAGATCAAGGGCCTTGGCATAATTGACCTTGATGAACTCGGTACGCAAGCGTTCAAGTTCTTCCACCTGTTTGCGAGATTCGAGTTCGAGTTTTTCGCGTGCGGCTATCTCATCAGTCGGCGCGATCAGGATCACGTTACCCGCTTTGCGTTGATCCAGGCCCTTGGTCTTGAGGATAATATCCATGGCCTGGTCCCAGGGGACGTTTTTCAACCGCAGGGTCAGATTACCCTCGACTGAATCTGAAACAACCAGGTTGAGCCCGGTGAAATCTGCGAGAAGTTGTAACACCGATCGTACTTCGATATCCTGGAAGTTAAGTGACAGGCGCTCGCCGGTGAAGCCGAATTTTTCCTTCTTTTTCTTTTCTTCCTCTTCCTTGGAAATAGGTGCGACCTCAACCGTGTAAACACGGTCGGTCTGGTAAGCAAGATGTTCAAAATCGCCATTCGACGAGATCGCCATACGAATATTAGCACCCTCCTGTATCGCGTCGATGCTAGTGATCGGTGTCGCGAAGTCGCTAACATCCATACGACGTTGCAATTCAGCGGGTAACTGGGATCCAATCATCTCAACATAAACCACGTTATTTTCACGCCAGACATCGGTGCTGATGGAAGTAGTTGTGAGATCAATAATTACACGTCCTTCACCATTTGGGCCACGTTTGAAATCGACATTGGTAACGCCTTTGGCTACCGCGGTGATGGTCGGTGTGCTTTCGGTAATACTCGTCGTGGTGCCGCTGACCCCGCTTTGCGTGGTTGAAGCGGGCAGCAGGGTCTGATCACCACCAGCGAGAGTCAGGGTTACCTGGTTGCCACTAACATTGGTGACATAGTCGGCTTTTTGAGCAAGATTGATTACTACGCGGGTACGGTTTTTAGAGGCGGCTGAAACAATACTCTGCATCGCACCGATACCTACCTGCATACTGCGCTGTTCCAGCTTGTTCTCGGTTTCACCGAAATCGAGTGCAATTCGTGCGGGTTCGTCGATAGTGAAGGTGCGCGGTGCTACCGCGGTTCCGTCGAAAGTGAACACGATCTGAACCGTGTTCCCGGTCATGACCGAGTAATCGAGACCGATAAGGGCTCGTGCCGAAGCGTCACCGAAGGCAAGCAGGAAGACCCCTGCCAACGAAGCCTTGAATAGTTTTGTTAAATTCATTTTATTGCTAACACTGTTCATTGGTGATTCCTCTCGTTACTCGATCAGCGCGACCGCTGATGAGCGCTCGATATAGTTTCCCAGCCCGTCTGGGACAATTTCAGTCAATTCAATAATCTGGTCAGTAACCGAAATAATACGGCCATGGTTTTGTCCCATGTAGTTACCTTCAATGACGCGGTGCACGGTATTATCTGGCGCAAAAATCAGGCCCCACTTGATGCCGTCTTTATCGTCGATAGTGCCCTTCAGGCGCAGCGTATCAAGCGGAAAGTCTTCGAGCGGTTCCTTTACCCGATCAATATCGGGCCGAAGTCCGGAAGCGAGCTCGTTGATTTCTTCAGGATTCTCCTCGGGACGCCTGAAATCAACCAGTTTGAACGGATCGCGCAGGTCGTGTGAGGTATATTCGAAATTCTGGTAAGGCTGGAACTCCGGGATCGGTTCGATGCGTCCAGGTGGTCGCGATCTGATTTCCTGCACAAATTGTTGCAGGTCGCCGAGACCCGCACCACAGCCGGAAAGAAACGTGGCAATTGCACCCAGAAGAATTACTTTTGGAGAGGCTTTTAACAGTCCTGTCATTGCTCATCCTCCTGAAGGTAACGATAGGTCTTGGCGGTAGCTGCCATTTTCAGCTTTCCGTTAAGATCTTCCTTGTCGAATGGTTCCAGCTTCATGTTGTTGATGGTAACGATGCGGGGTAGTGCCGCGATGCCACTGATGAAAGTAGCGAGCTGGTGGTAAGACCCGGATACCTCGAGGGCGATAGGTAGTTCGGCGTAAAATCCTTTTTTCTCTTCGGCGCTGGGTTTGAATTTTTTTACTTCGAGACCCGAGGCAAGACCGGTTTGCGAGACGTCAACCAGCAGGGATTCAACCTCGGTAGTTTCGGGTAACTGGCGCAACAGGGCGCCGAAGGATGCCTCCATTTCAGCAAGCTGTTCTTTATAGAGCTCAAGTTTGGCAGCCTGGTCTGCCTTGACCTTGAATACATCCTTAAGCTCAAGCTCCTTCTTTTCGTGCCGTTCCAGCACTTTTAACTGGTCCTGGGTATCAAAATAGATAGCCGAGCCGATAATCGCAACGAATATAACTGCGAATACCGAGAACTTGATAGTGTTCGGCGCAGTACCAATGTTGTCGGGTTCAAGATGATGCTGGATTTCGTCCCAATTCATTGCAGACCTCCATCATCTACTTCTTCCTCACCGGTCGCATTGGGTGAGGTTTGTTTAACAGTCAGGGTAAAAGTGCTGATGCGATTAACTGTAATATCTTCGACTTCGATAACCGTCAGATTCGGATCTTTAAGCCAATCTGAAGCGGAAAGGTTGCGCATGTAAGTCGACACCCGGGCGTTTGACTCTGCTTCACCGTTAATGGTCAGGTTGCTCCCGACCTGGGTTAGCGTCTCGAGGTAAACACCATTCGGTACCGATGACACGATTTCAGTAAATAAATGTACGATCGAAGGCCGGCTTGCCTGCAAATCCTGGATAACCTCCATGCGTTCGATCAGGCTACGGCGTACTTTTTGCAGTTCCCTGATTTCCTTGATCTCCTCATCCAGCTTTTTGATTTCATTGGTCATGTAATTATTGCGTGACAGCTGGTAGTCGATCTTGGATTGCATCTGGAAATGGATTAAGCCCCAAACGGCTAAAGCCAGCAAAGCAGTCATAACCGCCATCGTGATGAACTGTTTTCTCTGTTCCTGGCGTAGTTCTTCACGCCAGGGGAGTAGGTTGATCGAGGTAATGATCATGAGTATTCAGCTCCTCGGATGGCTAGTCCCGCAGCAATCAGGAAGGATGGTGCGTCCGCTTCCAGGTTGGCCTTGTTAACACGGCTTGACGAGGACATATCGGCAAACGGATTCGCGATCGAGGTGGGAACACCGATGTGGGATTCAGTCAGCTCGGCCAGGTTTGGCAATGAGGCTGTACCACCGGCAAGCACCAGGTGATCAATATCACCGATCGGGCCGCCCGCCGAGTAGAAGAACTGCAGAAAACGACTGACTTGTTGCGCCGTTGTTTCTTTGAACGGTTCGAGCACTTCGGGTTCATAGTTATCGGGCAATCCGCCCTGGCGCTTGGCCAGGCCGGCTTCTTCATAAGATAAGCCGTAGCGGCGCATGATTTCTTCGGTTAACTGCTTACCACCAAAATTCTGTTCGCGCGTATAAATCAATTGATGATTGTGAATGACGCTGAGACTGGTCATGGTGGCGCCGATATCGACGATGGCGACAGTTTTATCCATGCCTTCATCGGGCATTTGAGAGGCCATCGCAGAAAACACGGTTTCTACCGTATAGGCTTCGATATCAACGATCTTCGGCGTTAGCCCGGCGAGTTCAACCGCGGCGACGCGATCATCGACGTTTTCGCTTCGACAGGCAGCCAGCAAAACATCAACTGTTTCAGGGTTGCTTTCGGTTTCTCCGATGATATGGAAGTCGAGGTTTACTTCCTCGAGGGGATAAGGAATATACTGGTCGGCTTCCAGCTGGATCTGGCCCTCCATCTCGTCTTCGGAAAGACTGATGGGCATGGTGATTTTTTTAGTGATGACCGATGAACCGGAAACGGCAATGGCACAATTCTTTGATTTTATTTTTGACTTGGCGAGCGCACGCTTTACACTCTCGCCTACTGATTCGACTTCGGCGACGTTTTTTTCGACAACTGCGTTTGCGGGCAGGGGTTCGACTCCGATACCTTCAATACGGTAGCTGGAGCCGGTTTTGCTGAGTTCCATCAATTTGACCGATGTAGAACTGATGTCTAGCCCAATAAGCGGCGGTTTTTTTCGCGATAAAAACACCGGTATCCCTCGTCAATGTGCCTGTGATACTCGATCTTATATGACAAATTACATTAAGATCTAGTTGTAAGTATATAGAATATTAAATTATTCTGATTAAACAAAAAGGAGTCTAGTGCAAGAACTTACGCTTGTCGATACTTTTCATGTAACCGATTATGTATATAGCCTAACGTAATGAAAAAGCTAGTAAAAATAATGTCCTGGCTGTTTGCCGCGGGTTCAATCGTGCTGGTTGCAGGAGCCTTCTACATATACGCCGTTCTGGTTCCCACATTGCCCTCAATTGATCACCTCGAGGACACCCAGTACCAGGTGCCGCTGCGAATCTACGACCGTAATGAAATCCTGCTGGCGGAGTTCGGAGAACATCGTCGTATCCCGGTAAAATTCGAGAAGATTCCGCGCTACCTGATCGATGCAGTCGTATCGGTTGAAGATGATCAATTCTGGAATCACTCGGGAATCGATTTTTATGCGCTGTTAGCTGCTGCATACGAGGTCGCGACCACGGGTCGCAAAACTCGCGGGGGCAGCACTATAACCATGCAGGTCGCACGTAATTTTTTCCTCAGCGCCGAGCAGACCTATGCGCGCAAGTTCAATGAAATCCTGCTCGCGTTCAAGATTGAAAGCGAGCTGGACAAGGAAAAAATCATGGAGCTTTACCTCAACAAGATTTTTTTGGGACATCGATCGTATGGTATTAGCGCGGCATCGCAGGTTTACTACGATAAGAAACTTGCAGATTTGACGCTCGCACAGTCGGCCATGATAGCCGGCTTACCGAAGGCACCCTCGAAGTACAATCCGATATCTAATCCGGAGCGCGCACTTATTCGTCGTAACTATATTCTTGGGCGCATGCGAATTCTCAAGTACATCGATGAGGAAGAGTTTCAACTGGCGCTCAACGAACCGATAACAGCCGAGTTGCACAGGACCAGGACCATTGCCGAGGCCCAGTACGTATCGGAGCAGGTGCGGGCACAGTTGTTCGAGCAATATGGTGAAGAAGTTTACAAGGCGGGCCTCAAGGTTTACACCACCATCGATGGTGAACTTCAGGCAGTCGCTAACCAGTCGCTACGAAGAGCTTTACTCGATTACAACCGCCGGCATGGTTACCTGGGGGTTGTCGATAAAATTGATTTAAAAGAGGTTATCGAAGATCCGTTTGACGAGGATTTAGTGACTGACGAGCGAATTGGCGGATTGCGTAAGGGTGTCGTGATCTCGGTCAACGAAGCGATAGCCTCAGCTGAAGACGATGCTAACGAGGTCTCGACCGCTAGCGCGACAGTACTGATTTCAAACTACGAAAAGATCGAGGTCATGTTTGAAGGTGGCATCGATTGGGCAGCTAAATTTATCGATGTCGATAACAGGGGCCCGGAACCCGAAAACGTCAGTGACGTGCTGGCGGTGGGCGACGTGGTATGGCTCGAACAACGTGGTTCACTGTGGTTGCTCGCCGACGTGCCGAGGGTCGAGGGTGCACTGATATCGATAAATCCCTCCGATGGCGGCATCCGTGCAATGGTCGGTGGCTTCGATTACTTCAAGAACAAGTTTAACCGGGCGACGCAGGCGCGCCGCCAGCCCGGTTCCAATTTCAAGCCATTTATTTACTCTGCCGCATTGGAAAAAGGTTATACCGCTGCCACGATCATTAATGATGCGCCGGTGGTATTTGATGACGACTCGCTTGAAGCGACCTGGCGACCGGAGAATTATTCGGGAAAATTCTACGGCCCCACGCGAATGCGCGAGGCCCTGGTTAAATCGCGCAACCTGGTTTCGATCCGCATCCTGCAATCGATCGGGTTGCGCTATGCCACTAATTATATCAAGCGATTCGGGTTCGAAGCCGAGCACATGCCGTATGATTTATCGCTTGCGCTTGGGAGTGGCACATTTTCTCCATTGCAGATGGCACGTGGCTATGCGGTGTTCTCCAACGGCGGTTACCTGATAGATCCCTATATTATAAACCGGGTCGAATCGGGCAGTGGCGAACTGATTTTCCAGAATCATCCCCGGACCGTCTGCCAGGGTTGTGAAGTCGAAAGCCTCGATGAACTGGCGGCAAGCGAAGCCGCTGCCGTTGAGCAACAGGAGATCGAGCAGGAAACTGCGGCGGTTGCAGCGAGTGAAGAGGAGCAGCTCGAGGCAGCAGAACCGGGTAAGCCCGAAACCGGAAACATCGCAACTGGCGAAGTACCGGTTATGGCTGAGGAAGCAGGGCCACAATATGCACCGCGTGTGATATCGGCCCAGAACGCCTTTATCATGAGTTCGATGATGCGCGAAGTGGTGAAACGCGGTACCGCGGTGCGTGCCAAGGAATTGGGACGGAATGATATCGCCGGTAAAACCGGAACCACGAATGATCAGATCGATGCCTGGTTCAGCGGTTTCAATGACCAGGTGGTAACCACCACCTGGGTAGGATTCGATAATCAGCGCAGTATGGGCAACCGTGAAACCGGGGGGCGGGCGGCCCTGCCGATGTGGATCGAGTTCATGCGTGCAGCGCTCGAAGGCAGCCCGGAGAATCTGCAGGAGCAGCCTGAAGGGCTGGTAACAATTCGCATCGATTATGAAACCGGAAAACGAGCGGATCTTGAAAGCCGCAGAAGCCTGTTTGAAGTCTTCCGGGTGGAGAATGCTCCAAAGGAGAAAACCCTGGCTCAATCGAGTAGCGATGATTCAGGCGGAATCATACTCAATGCCCCCGAAACCGAAGACGAGATTGTTGAAGACATCTTTTAACTTGCCTGCACTTGTTATTTTTTCCTTCAGCGGCCTTTAAATCGTACTCACTCGGTCATTTATCTGCTTATAAACTCGCTCGCTGCGTGCGCTTTAAAGGCCGCTGAAGGAAAAAATCCCGGCGCGCAGGCAAGTTAAAATATTCTCTAATATTTGTTTCAGCTTGACCGCAGGATCCATCTCGGTTGCCTGCCAAGTTTTTGGCAACTCCGGGCTTTCTCCCGAGGATGCTTCGGGGCAATCCTGTCGTTACGTCATTCCCGACCTGCCTGGCGGAAATCTTGAAGTCATAGTGTTATTGCTGGATCCCGGATAAGTGCTGGCGCACTTTCCGGGATGACGCCGACCGATAATTTCAGCTGTCATCCCGCGGCTTGACCGCGGGATCCATCTTTAAATTATCTTCAATGATGCCTTGGGGACAATCCTGTTGTTACGTCATTCCCGACCTGCCTGGCGGAAATCTTGAAGTCATAGTGTTATTGCTGGATCCCGGATAAGTGCTGGCGCACTTTCCGGGATGACGCCGCTTTTGGCGGCGTCACTTGCGGATGTCGAAACCGAATTCGTGGACCGCCTCAATCAAAATACCGAGATGGTCCGGGTTGACTGCCGGGTGAATGCCGTGCCCGAGATTGAAGACGTGGCCGGGATGATCGCCGAAGCGGGTAATGATTTCCTGTGCTTTTGCACGGATAGTTTCAGGGCCTGCGTAGAGCACGCAGGGATCGAGGTTGCCCTGCAATGCAACCCTGTCGCCGACGCGCGAACGCGCCTGATCTATGTCGATGGTCCAGTCGAGTCCAAGCGCATTGCAACCGGTATCGGCGATCTGTTCGAGCCACTGCCCACCGCCCTTGGTGAACAGCGTGACTGGGATCGTCTGACCATCGTGCTCGCGCTTCAGGCCGTCAACGATCTGCTGCATGTAATTGAGTGAGAATTCGCGGTAAGTTTGCGGGGTCAGTACACCACCCCAGGTATCGAAGACCATCACCGCCTGTGCACCGGCTTCAATTTGCGCGTTCAGATAAGCCGTTACTGCTTGTGCCAGGATGTTCAGCAGCTGATGCAGAGCCGCCGGGTTTTGGTACATCATTCCTTTTATATAGCGATACTCCTTGGAGCTTCCGCCTTCGACCATATAGGTCGACAATGTCCACGGGCTGCCGCTAAACCCGATTAGCGGGACCTTGCCGTCGAGTTCCTGTCGAATCAGGCTTACAGCATCGGTTACATACCGCAGACTGTCGCTTGGATCGGGTACGCCTAAACGGCCGATATCCGCTTCGCTACGCAGCGGCCTTTCGAATTTGGGGCCTTCGCCTTCAGCGAAATAGAGACCGAGTCCCATCGCATCCGGAATGGTCAGGATATCGGAAAACAGGATTGCCGCATCGAGGTCGAAACGTCGCAATGGCTGTAACGTGACCTCGCAGGCCAGTTCCTTGTTCTTGCACAAATCGAGAAAGCTGCCGGCCTGTTTGCGGGTAGCGCGGTACTCGGGCAGGTAGCGTCCTGCCTGGCGCATGATCCAGACGGGAGTGGTGTCGGTCGCTTGGCGCAGCAGCGCCTTGATCAGGCGATCGTTTTTAAGTGGGGGCAGACTCATTAAACTTCCAGATAATCGAGGATGCCTTCGGCTGCTCGACAGCTTCCAGCAGGTTGCCTTCCGCCACCAGTTTGAGCCAGTTAGGGATATAGTTGTGTACCGGGCATTTCCATTCGCAGTGAGGATTGCCACACTCGATACAGCGTTCTGCCTGCTCGGCAGCTTCCTGCTGTTCGCAGTCGCCGTAGATTTCGCCCAATTCCTTAACTCGCACAAATGCCGGTTTTTTACCGGGGTCGGTACGTTGTACTTCCAGGAACTGGAAAACGTTAGGCATGGGTAATGAGTCCTAGGCGGATAGCCGGGACTTGATAAGCTGGCTGACTTTCCCCATGTCTGCGCGTCCTTGCAGCTGGGGCTTGAGCACCCCCATTAACTTACCCATATCCTTGATGGTTGCTGCGCCGGTGGCAGCAATGGATTGTTCGACGAGATCATTGATTTCTGCCTCGGACAGGGCCTCCGGCAGGTACTCCTGGATGATGTCGATCTCGGCCTGTTCGACTGCAACCAGGTCATCCCGGTCCGCATCGCTGTAATGAGAGATTGATTCGCGGCGCTGCTTGGCCATTTTATCGAGCACCGCGAGTATACGGGTGTCGTCAAGTTCGATGCGTTCGTCGACTTCTATCTGCTTGATAGCCGCGAGCATCAAGCGGATAACACCAAGCCGCTTCTTGTCACCGCTTTTCATCGATGACTTCATGTCGGTGGTTAATTGTGGCTTGAGCGTACTCGACATTTCGCGCCCGGCTTAGTAGAGGCGTCTGCGGGTACCGAAATCCTTGGAGATGCGCTTGAAATTGCGTTTTACCGCGGCAGCTGATTTACGCTTGCGAACTGCGGTGGGTTTTTCATAGTGTTGACGACGACGGGTTTCGGTCAGGACGCCCGCTTTTTCACAAGACCGCTTGAAACGACGCAATGCGAAATCAAATGGTTCGTTGTCCTTTACTTTAACTGATGGCATATTTGTTGATCCAGTATGTTAACAGTGGCGCCATTTTACCGGCTCCGGCTTCAAGAGCCGGCCAATTATAAGGAGGCGGCACCAAATATCAATCTCCAGAAGTAATTAATAGCCTGTTTTTATGAAAGTTTTAGGTATCGAAAGCTCCTGTGACGAGACCGGTGTCGCTGTTTACGACAGTGATAGCGGGCAAATTTGGCAGCGACTTTACTCGCAGGTTGAAAAACATCGTGAGTATGGTGGGGTGGTGCCCGAACTCGCTTCGCGCGACCATGTTGTCAAGGCGGCGCCGCTAATGGGTGAAATCCTGGATGAAATCGGCGGCATCGATGCAGTTGACGCGATTGCCTATACCCGGGGTCCCGGGTTGATTGGCGCGCTGATGGTCGGTGCCAATCTTGCTCGTGGGCTGGCCTGGGCCCTCGATAAGCCGGTACTGGGTGTGCATCACATGGAAGGCCATTTACTGGCGCCTATGTTATCCGCCGAGCAGCCGGAATTGCCGTTTGTGGCGTTGTTGGTGTCCGGTGGACATACCCTGTTGGTCGATGTCAGGGCCCTCGGCGACTATCGCATTCTTGGTGAATCGTTGGATGATGCGGTCGGGGAGGCCTTCGATAAAACCGCGAAACTGATGGGATTACCCTACCCGGGTGGTCCGCAACTGGCAGCGCTTGCGGATTCGGTGGCGCAATCCAGGTTTGAATTTCCCCGTCCGATGACAAATCGGCCGGGGCTTGATTTCAGTTTCAGTGGTCTCAAGACCGCGGCGCTTAATATTGTCAGGCAGCACGAACCGCTGGACGACAAGTTGCGCGCAGAAATTGCCTTTGCATTCCAGCAGGCCGTGGTTGATACCCTGCGCATTAAATGCAAACGGGCGCTGGACGAGACCGGGTATCAGAGTCTCGTCATCGCCGGGGGAGTGGGTGCCAATCGGCGTTTGCGTGAAGTTCTTGAGAAACTGGGGAAGGCGCAAAATACCCGGATTTACTTCCCGGCACTGGAATACTGTACCGATAACGGTGCCATGATCGCTTATGCCGGGGCCTTGCGGCTGCTGCGTGGCCAGACTGATGACCTGGCTGGTGACGTGTTGGCCCGCTGGTCGCTGGAGTCGTTAATCCCTATTTAGCCGGCATATCTCTCACAAAGAGATTTTATGTAATGGATACTAGGATTCGGAGCCCTGTATCAGGCGCTGGATATTGCTTTTATGACGCCAGACAAGAATCGCCGAGATCGCGACGAAGACGATGCTGACCTGAAGGTCCTGCTCGCGCCAGTAGATCAACAGCGGCAAAGCGCAAAAAGAGATGATTGCGGCTAACGATGAAATCTTGAATACCCTGGCGAACAGGAGCCAGATAGCGATCAGAATCGTGCCGGCTATCCAGTTAAAACCGACCGTTGCGGCAATCGCCGTGGCAACGCCTTTGCCTCCTCGAAAGTGAAAGAATACCGGGAAACAGTGTCCGCTGAAGGCGGCGAATGCGGTAAGCGCTACGACCAACGGATCGGCGTCCAACCCGCGTGCCAGCAGAACCGGGATCAGGCCTTTCAGGCAATCTCCGACCAGGGTCAGGAAAGCCGCCTTTTTACCCGCGATGCGTAACACGTTGGTGGCGCCGGGATTGTTCGATCCCTCGCTACGCGGGTCCTTGAATCCCATGATCTTGCTCAACACTATTGCCGACGAAATCGACCCGAGCAAATAGGCGAATAGTATTAAGGCGGCGGATTCCAGCATCGATGACAGGGTAGTAGTGTTGGCCAGACTCTAACAGATAAGGGGTGACCTTACAGCCTGCATCGATCTCAATTCCCGGGCAAGGTGGAAGCGGAGTTGTTGATATAAAATTGCCGTGCTCGCATTGGCATATTTGAGCCACCCCGATATGCCAGAATTGAGCGAATCAGGCGTTATTCGGTGATGTTAGAGTTTTAAGGCAACAAATGCCTGATGTTGGTCCATGGATTCGGTTAGAATTCTTGGCCGCGGTATCGATACGCCGGTTTTTTCAAATTCGGCCGTCTTTGCTGCCCGCATTGATCGCTGAATATACCCGGTAACCATGAAAAAAGTTCCAGGAGACTCTTTGGACCTGCTCAATCCACCCCGGCTGGATAAACAATCGATAAAGAAATTCTTCAATCGTGCTGCTAAATGTTACGATAATGAAGCTATTTTGCACGAAGAGGTAGAAAGTCGACTTTTAGAGAGACTGCAGTATATACGTCACCGTCCGGAGACAATCATCGATATTGGCTGTGGTACGGGCAGGGGCGTGCACGGTCTGCAAAAGGCCTATCCACGAGCCCGGGTTTTTGCCGCAGATATTGCGTTTGAAATGCTGCTACAGGCTCGTTCAAGGTTTCGATTACTATCGAAAAAACGCTTGGTTACGGCTGATATGGAACGCCTTCCGTTTGCCGGACAGACATTCGACCTCGTGTATTCGTCGTTGGCAATGCCATGGTGTAATGATGTCGGCGCAACAATGAAAGAATTTGCCCGCATCACCCGACCCGGTGGTTTACTGATGTTCTCCAGTTTCGGTCCCGGTACCCTGTATGAACTGGCCGATAGCTGGCAGATGATGGATTCTCACCCGCATGTTCACCAGTTTGTCGATATGCACGATGTCGGTGACGCCATGCTGGCAGCCGGTTTTGCCCAACCGGTTGTGGATGCCGAGACAATTCGACTGGAATATCGAGAATTTCGACCACTGCTGGATGATTTGCGCAATATCGGTGCCAATAACGCGGACCTCGGTCGCCGGCGGGGATTGATGACACCGGCGCAGTTGCGCAAACTGGAAACCTGTTATCGTCAGCATGGATTCGAGGGCGATAAGTTTGTTGCGTCCTACGAGGTCGTTTACGGACACGCCTGGATTGATGCCCTTTAAACAATGAAGCTCAATGCGTAAGCATTGTAAAGTTGCCTCGGAAGGCCCATGTACTCGATCGCAGTCTGGCCGATGTCGATCAGGATGCTGTGGGGACGATACCGTGAGGTTGCAGCCAGCCCATATAGAATGAGAACACGATGAAGACGAAAGTCACAATGGAAAGGACGATTCGGACGGTCAGGAGCTTGACGGTTGCATCGGAATTGGTGCGATCCTTGATAAGGCTGAACATACTCGCGCCGAGGCTGAGCACGATCAGCAGCAACAGGACAGCAATGATAAGTTTTACGATGAGCATGGTAACTAAAAGGTATACGCTGGGAACTAGTGTACTGGATCACGAGTCTTTGTCGATATGATGATTGGTCGGCGAAGGTTCAAGCCAACGTGGTGGGCGATTGCGCTGACTGCAGGGGGCGTATCGCTATGTGTTGCCCTGGGGTTGTGGCAACTCGATCGCGCCGCTCTTAAGGAGTCAATCGAATTAAAGTTTGAGCAACGGCTGGGTGAGCAGTACCAGGCCTTTTCAGCGGGTGATGCGCTCGATGATATTGAATACCGCAAGCTTTTGCTGCAGGGAGTTTACGATAATACCCGCCACTTGCTGGTCGATAATCAGCTGCACCGCGGCACTGCCGGTTACTACGTGTTAACCCCTTTGAAGCTCAATGACAGCGATGACCTGATTCTGGTGAACCGCGGCTGGGCGGCATGGGGTGAATCTCGTGAAGCATTGCCGTCGATACCACCCGCGACGAGCGCCGGCGGCGTAGCGGGCATCGCAAACTATCCGAACGAACCGGCGTTACGCCTTGGCGGAATGAATTTATCTGAGCGCTGGCCCCGGCTGATTCCCTATATCGACATCGAGGCCCTGCAGTTGCAATTCTCGGGTCGCCTGTTGCCGGTGGTGCTATGGCTGGCACCCGAACAGAGCGGCGCCTTCGTGCGCGACTGGAACCCGGTCTGGATGAAGCCTGAAAAGAGCCGTGCCTATGCGACGCAATGGTTCGCCTTCGCGTTGATCGCACTCGTGTTTTTTGTAATTTTGAACCTGCGGAAAATTGAATGAACCAGGAAGAACCCAAACGATTGTTGTGGTACCGGATTAAGCTGCTTGCGCTAATTGCGGTATTCCTGTCGCCTTTTATCGGTGGATGGCTGGCGCTTTACGTGTTTGATATCAAGCCCAGCAGTGGCAACTACGGCATGCTGGTAGCGCCGGTGAAAAAACTTGATTGGCCGCTGCTGGAGACAGTCGACGGTCAACGACACGAGGGCGGATTCGGGCGTAAATGGACCTTTCTGTTATTCAGCGGCGAATCCTGCGATCAACAGTGTCGATCGAACCTGTTTTATATGCGCCAGATCAGGACCTTGTTGGGACGTGACACCATGCGCCTGCAAAACGTGCTGATCAGCGCGCGACCGCTAAGCGAAAAAACAAAAATTTACCTGCAGGATTTTCCAAACCTGAAAGTGGTTGAAAACTACCAGGATACGAACCTGTACAGGCAGTTCTACCTCGAGGGTCATGGCGAGGTCGGCGAGGCTCCGCGCATGTACCTGGTAGATCCCGAGCAGAACCTGATGATGCATTATCCCGCCGAGAACGAACAGGACCGGGTGCTAGAGGATATTAAGAAACTGATGAAGTTATCCCAGATCGGTTGAGTCTGTTATCATCGCGCGATTGAACCGCGGCAAGAATGCCTGTATAAAGCCGCTTTCTTAAAAAGCATCTTAATTCGCCGAAATTAAATGACAGCGCTTACCCTTGATTCCTGCTCGCAATACTACAAGCTGACCAAACCCAAGGTCGTCTACCTGATCGTGTTTACCGCGATGGTGGGAATGCTGCTGGCAGCGGACGGGGCGGTACCGCTGGATACTTTCGTATTCGGCTTGTTGGGTATTGGTCTTGCGGCAGCCTCGGGTGCGGCGATCAACCACGTGGTTGATGAACATATCGACCGTATCATGGAGCGCACCCGTAACCGCCCATTAGTCAGCGGCGAGCTCGATCAAAAATCAGCCCTGGTTTTTGCACTGTCGCTCGGCGCCCTCGGTATAGCCCTGCTGCTGGTGTTTATTAACCTGCTTACCGCGGTGCTAACCTTGTTTTCGCTGGTCGGGTATGCATTGATTTATACCATGTACCTGAAGCGTGCGACCCCGCAGAACATTGTGCTCGGAGGTGCGGCGGGGGCTGCACCGCCATTACTCGGCTGGACCGCGGTGACTGGAACCGTCGATACCGAGGCCCTGCTGTTATTCCTGATTATCTTCGTCTGGACGCCGCCGCATTTCTGGGCGCTCGCGATCCGTCGTCGGAAAGAATATGCCAAGGCCGACATTCCGATGCTGCCGGTGACCCACGGCGTCAATTTCACCAAGATCCAGATACTGCTCTATACCATTTTGCTGTTCGTGGTAACCATGATGCCGTTTATCGTGCAGATGAGCGGCCTGATATACCTCGCCGGGGCAATTGCTTTAGGAGTCGGATTTCTATATTACGCAATCAAACTGTATCGAGACCAGGAGCCCAACGTGATCGCAATGAAAACCTTCGGCTACTCGATTTTCTACCTGAGCCTGTTGTTCGCCTTTCTGCTGGCAGATCACTATGCCCGCGTCTTCATACGCGGCTGGTTTCTCTAGCTCCCGGTCAGGTAAAGCACCATCTGCACCAGGCCCACCAGCGTTAGCACAAACACGAGTCCAAACAGCAGTCCCATCCAGATAAAATGGGACATCTTGCCGTGTTTGAAGTCCCGCTCGCGATTGGCGCTGCTCTGTACGCCGATAAATGCCGAGAAGGTACTTTTGAGAAGCTGCCCGAAACTCAAGTGAGTTGCGTTTTCGGAATGACTGTCAGATTCGTTTTTCAAAGTCGGTTTCTCTATCAGTAATGTCGTAATTTAGTCTTGTAGTGGACGGAATGAAATGTTGAAATAGGGCGTGAAGGGTATCACTTTAGACGTATAAATGGTCAATATCAGCAAAGTCGAATCCCGGGATGCAATTCGGATCGTGCTATCCCCCAACTGCTCCATCACCTGGAAAGAACTGGTGGTTTTCTATCTTTTTACCTGCGTCATCGCCACTGCCGTCGGTCTCTTCTTTAGCTTCCAGGGAATGTGGCTGGTACTGCCCTTTTCCGGACTTGAAATGCTGGCCCTTGGTATCGGTCTTTATGTAACCTCGCGCAAGGTTTATCGCAGGGAGATCATTACGCTGGACCCGGATCGAACCATGATCGAAAAAGGGGTGCAGCGAGTTGATCAGAGCTGGGAGTTCGAAACGCCCTGGGTCAGGATCATCGACGAACCCAGGGGTGCCCGCAACTCCAGCCGCAGGCTTGCGATCGGCATGCATGGTGTAGCGGTCGAGGTGGGCGATTTTCTCGCCAATTCGGAAAAGGATCAGCTAGCCTTTAAATTGAAAGACTGTATAATTCGCGTTTGATTTAGCGCCGTCTGGATGTCCACGTCCAGGTGGCATTTTTGTGTTTAAATGCCGGCACGAGTCACCCAATTTGCTAAAAAATTGCGACCGTGTGGTACAGGGGAATCAAAGAATGATTTTTAACAAGTTATCGCGACGTTTCTTGGTTATCGTCACGGGCCTGGCTTCGATGGTTTCGATGTCCGCAGCTCATGCAGAGTACGCGTTGAACATGACTAAGGGTGTTACTCCGATTAGTCAGCAACAGTACGGTTTGCACATGCTGGTTTTCTGGATTTGTGTTGTTATCGGTGCGCTGGTTTTTGGCGCGATGGCGTGGTCTATCATATATCATCGTAAATCCAAGGGCGCGGTAGCGGCCAACTTTCATGAAAGCACCACGGTGGAGATTATCTGGACCGTGGTTCCCTTGCTTATTTTGATCGGCATTGCAATCCCGGCGACGGCTACACTGCTGGACCTCGAAGACGCCAAGACCGACGCCGACATTACGCTGCAGGTGACCGGTATCCAGTGGAAATGGAAATACACTTACGTCGACGAGGACGTCAGCTTTATCAGCAGTCTTGCGCAGTCCAGCCGCGATGTAGTCAATGACCCGACTGGCAATGAAAACTACCTGCTCGAAGTTGACGAGCCGGTGGTGTTACCGATCAATAAAAAAGTTCGCTTCCTGTTCCACTCCAGTGACGTCATTCACGCATGGTGGGTACCGGCGCTGGGAGTCAAGCAGGATTCAATTCCCGGCTTTATCAATGATTCCTGGGCGACAATAGAAAAACCCGGAATATACCGCGGCCAGTGCGCCGAGCTGTGCGGCAAGGACCATGGTTTCATGCCGATCGTCGTGAACGCGGTAACCGAAGCAGAATACCAGCAGTGGCTTGTCAGCAAGAAGGAAGAGGCGGCTGCCGCGGCGGCTTCGGCCGAGCAGGAATGGTCAATGAAGGACTTGCTTGCGCGAGGCGAAACGGTCTACCAGGCCAATTGCTCGGCCTGTCACGGTCCGACCGGCGCCGGTATCCCGGGCGCCTTCCCGGCGATGACCGGTAGCCCGATCGTCCTGGGTGATGCTGCGGGTCATATCGACATAATCCTCAATGGCAAGGCAGGCACCGCGATGGCGGCCTTCAAGGGGCAGCTTAATGACGTCGATATCGCAGCGGTTGTGACTTACGAACGTAATGCTTTGGGAAACAGCGTGGGTGACTTGGTTCAGCCATCCGCGATCAAGAATGCAAGATAAGGGGAATTAGATGTATACAGACACAGCACACGATGCAGCTCACGGTGAGCATCATGATCATGGCCCGGCGAAAGGTTTGATGCGATGGGTTACGACGACTAATCACAAAGACATTGGTACCCTTTACTTGTGGCTGGCATTCACCATGCTGCTGTACGGCGGATCCATGGCAATGATTATTCGCCTGGAACTGTTTCAGCCGGGACTGCAGTGGGTCGAGCCCCACTTTTTCAACCAGATGACCACGATGCACGGCCTGGTGATGGTTTTCGGAGCGATCATGCCGGCATTCGTTGGGCTTGCCAACTGGCTGATTCCAATCATGATCGGTGCCCCGGACATGGCCTTGCCGCGCATGAACAACTGGAGTTTCTGGATTCTGCCGTTTGCGTTCACAATTCTGGCTTCCACGACCTTTATGGAAGGCGGGGCCCCGGCTTTCGGCTGGACTTTCTATGCGCCCTTATCTACTACCTTCGCGCCGGACACTACTGACTTTTTTATATTTGCAGTTCACCTGATGGGTATCTCTTCGGTAATGGGTGCGATCAACGTTATCGCCACCATCCTGAACATGCGCGCTCCGGGCATGACGCTGATGAAAATGCCGCTGTTCGTGTGGACCTGGCTGATTACGGCATACCTGTTGATCGCAGTAATGCCGGTACTTGCGGGTGCGGTCACGATGATGTTGACCGATCGCCATTTCGGCACCTCGTTTTTCGATGCCGCCGGCGGTGGTGATCCGGTCATGTTCCAGCACATATTCTGGTTCTTTGGCCATCCGGAGGTTTATATTATGATCCTGCCGGCCTTCGGCGTGATCTCTGCCATCATCCCGACCTTCGCGCGCAAGCCGTTGTTCGGCTACAGCTCGATGGTGTATGCAACCGCATCGATTGCGATCCTGTCTTTCATGGTCTGGGCGCACCACATGTTCACGGTCGGTATGCCGGTCGCGGGCGAACTATATTTCATGTACGCGACGATCCTGATTTCGGTACCGACCGGGGTCAAGGTTTTCAACTGGGTAACCACGATGTGGAAAGGTTCGATGACGTTCGAAACCCCGATGCTGTGGGCGCTGGGATTCATCGTCATGTTCACTATTGGCGGGCTATCCGGTTTGATGCTGGGCGTTGCGCCGGTCGATACCCAGTACCATGACACCTACTTCGTGGTGGCACACTTTCACTACGTGCTGGTAACCGGAGCGCTCTATTCGATTATCGCGGCTTTCTACTACTGGGTACCGAAGTGGACCGGGCACATGTACGACGAGAAGCTGGGCAAAATCCACTTCTGGTGGTCGACCATTTCGGTCAACGTTTTATTCTTCCCGCAGCACTTCGTCGGCCTTGCCGGCATGCCGCGACGGATCCCGGATTACTCGCTACAGTTTGCCGAGTTCAACATGATTTCGAGTATTGGTGGCTTCGCCTTCGGTCTGGCGCAGATATTCTTCCTCTATATCGTTATCAAGACGATCAGGGGTGGTGTAAAAGCAACGGACCGCGTCTGGGAAGGCGCAACCGGTCTTGAATTCGAGCAACTGCCCTCGCCGCCGCCGTATCACAGCTTCACTGAAGCACCGACGGTTAAGTAACGGGCGCAGATGGCTTTGTTGATGCGAGAGAATCAGCCGGATGATTATTTTACCTCTGCCGAGCGGCGCAAGCGGACCTGGCGGATCGTGATTGCACACGTCATTATTGTCGCGACGTTTTTCACCGCAACCTTCCTGTGGGGTAATTTTCAGTGAAGGTAAGCCCGCTTAGACTGGCTGCGATCCCGCTGCTGATGTTCGGCTTCGGTTTCGCGCTGGTACCGCTATACGACGTGTTTTGCGATATCACCGGGCTCAACGGAAAAACCGGACGTATCGAAGCTTCGGAAATCGATAACAGCCAGGTTGATAAATCGAGAACTATCGAAGTCCGTTTCCTGGCGAATACTGGCAACGGCTTACCCTGGAATTTCCAGCCGTTGGTCAAGATGATGGAGATCCACCCCGGCCAGGTATACGAAGCAATGTTCCGCGTGCGCAGCGCCAGCGACGAGCCAACCCTGGGGCAGGCGATTCCGAGTGTGTCGCCCGGACTCGCCGCGGAGTACTTTAACAAGACCGAATGTTTCTGTTTTACCGAGCAGGAGCTGGCCGGACGTGAAACAATTGATATGCCGGTGCGATTTGTCGTCGGCACGGGCATTTCGGAAAATATCGAGCAGATTACACTGTCCTACACGTTCTTCAGTCTGGACAAGGGCTAGAACCTCTAATGCGTTTAGAATAAAGAGAGAGATAAATCCATGAGTAGTGCAAGCAACCAAGACTATTACGTACCGCATGGCACCCACTGGCCGATTATCGGCTCGGTCGGATTGGCGTTAACCGTGGTTGGCTTTGCCAATTACCTGCATGACACCTGGAGCGCAACACCGATATTTGTCGGTATCGCCATTTTGGTTTTCATGATGTACGGCTGGTTTGGTACCGTGGTCAAGGAGTCGCTGGCTGGCACCTATAATGCGCAGGTGGATATGTCGTTCCGTTGGGGCATGGGCTGGTTTATCTTTTCCGAGGTCATGTTTTTCGCGGCCTTCTTCGGTGCACTGTTTTATGCCCGTATGTACTCGGTCCCCTGGCTCGATGGTGCCTCTAACAATGACGCGACCGCGCAATACCTGTGGCCCGATTTTGAGGCCGCGTGGCCACTATTGATGGCGCCTGTTACAGACAAATACGAGGTTATCACAAAAGCCATGGGCGCCTGGGGATTACCTGCGCTGAACACTATTATCCTGCTGACATCGGGTTTGACCGTGACGCTAGCGCACTGGGCGCTGAAGCGCAGGGACAACGTCTGGCTGGTTTACTGGTTATTTGCGACCGTCGCATTGGGTTTCGGCTTCGTACTGCTGCAGGGTTACGAGTACGTGCATGCCTACCAGGATCTGAACCTGCGGCTCGATTCTGGTATCTATGGCAGCACCTTCTTCATGCTGACCGGCTTTCACGGCTTCCATGTCACCATGGGCGCAATCATGTTGCTGATTATCATGATTCGCGCCGCCAAGGGGCACTTTTCGCCGGAACATCATTTCGCGTTCGAGGCCGTGGCCTGGTACTGGCACTTCGTCGACGTGGTCTGGCTGGGATTATTTATCTTCGTCTACTGGCTGTAGTAGACAGGTAGTTTTTCTAACAACGCACGGCCTAGGCCGTGCGTTTTTTTGTCCGCGACCTTGATTGTGGTTTCACCGGGCGTTCGCGGAGAAGCGCTTCAAAACCACTCGCGGGTACCGGTTTCGAATAGAGATAACCCTGGCCATAGTCGCAGCCAAAATCTTTCAGCAACTGGTTCTGGGTTTCGGTTTCGACACCTTCCGCGATCACCTTGATTCCCAGTTTGTGCGCCATGACGATAATCGCCTCGCACAGTGCAAGGTCGTTTTTATCATGATCCAGGTTACGTACGAAAGACTGGTCGATCTTGAGATAATCAATATCGAACTGCTTAAGATAGGATAACGATGAATACCCGGTACCGAAGTCGTCAATCGAAACCTGGACTTCGGCATCGCGAAAATCCAGCAGACGATTGGTTATCTTGTCGTTGGCGTCCATTAACAGGCCCTCGGTAATCTCGACGGTGATTGCCTGGCCGCTGATCCCGATCTGTTGTAGATGTGAAAACCACTGGTTCATGGCCGCAGCCTCGTCGATCCATTGCAACGGGGAGGTGTTAATGCTGACCTGGAAATCGATGTCAAATTGATCCCGCCAACGGTTGGCCTGTTCGACGGAACTATAGAACACCCAGTTGCCAATATCCGCAATCAGCCCTGTTTCTTCCGCGATGGGTATGAAAACCGACGGACTGACCATGCCTGATTCAGGGTGAAGCCAACGTAGCAGGGCTTCAGCCTTGGTCAGGCCCTGCGTTTCCATATCGATAATCGGCTGGTAGTAAATCTCGAATTGCTGCTGCTGTATTGCCTCGCGCAGGTCCTTGATCATTTTACGTTTTCTAACTGCCCGCTCCTGCAGCTCGGGTGTAAAGAAGTGGAAACTGTTGCGGCCATTCCCCTTGGCCGCATACATCGCCTGGTCGCCATTGCGTTGCAGGATATCGATATCTTTCGAATCCTGCGGGTAAAATGTCACACCGATACTGGCCGTCAGGAATACTTTCTCGTTATCGAGCTGGTAGGGACGGGCAAGTTCATCCAGCAACTGCTGGCACAAGGGTTGTACCGATAATGGATCGTCGATCTGCCCCAGTATAACCGTGAATTCGTCTCCACTGAGACGGGATACCGTGTCAATTTCTCGCAGTGTTTTCTTGAGGCGACTCGAGATTTCGATCAATAGCAAGTCTCCCATGTCGTGGCCCAGCGTATCGTTGACATCCTTGAAACGGTCGAGGTCGATGTAGAGTAGTGCCAGTGATAAATTGCTGCGATCGCAGGAACGAATTTCATGCTCGAGCTTTTGTAAAAACAGGTTTCGGTTTGGCAGACTGGTCAGCGAATCGAAGTTAGCCTGGTTCCAGATCACCGTCTCGGCGTGCTTGCGCTCGGATATATCGCGAATGTAGGCATTGAATTCCTGCAGGTCAGCCGAATCGATAACCGATACCGATATCTCGACTGGAAATTCATAGCCATCCCGGTGCAGCGCATGAATTTCGATCAGGGTGTTCATAACTGAAGTTTCTCCGGTTTTGAGAAACTTTTTCATACCCTTGTTATGGGCGTCCCGGTAGCGTTCAGGAATAATCGTTTGTTCAATCGTCTGATCGAGAATCTCTTCCGCGCTCCAGCCGAAAATTTTCTCGGCCTGTTGATTCCAGCCGGTGATATAACCGTCAAAATCCATTTGCACCACGGCATCGATCGACGACTCGAAAAATGCCTCAAGCTTATTGTGCTGTGCGAGGATAATTTCTTTTTTTTGGCGCAGGTCTACCTCAAGCGCTTTCAGCTTTTCTTCAAGCAAAGCCTGTTCATCATTCTCGCCTTCAGGAGAATCGATATCCGACATTTTCGGTGAGCCCGGTAGAATTTACCTTTGAGTATAGTATTTATATGTGGGCAGGCATGAAAAAAGCCCGGTCAGGCCGGGCTTTCAACTAAAGTGCTTAATGGTCTCTGGCTAGAACGAGGACTTGATCGATTTAAACGCGTTACTTTCGATTTGACGAATACGCTCTGCTGAAACGCCATATTCATCGGCCAGTTCGTGCAGCGTTGCTTTGGGCTCAGTCAACCAGCGTCGTGTCACGATTGCCTTGCTGCGGTCGTCGAGTTTGTGCAGTGCCTCACTGAGCATGTGAGTATTGTTTTGCTCGGTGTCCTGGGCCTCAAGCAATAGCTCGGGCGAAGGTGTATTTGAAGTCAGCGAGTTGGCGGGTGCCAGGTAGGCCGTATCGTCATCATCATCGCTGGATATATCGAATGCGACATCGTAATTATTGAGACGGTTTTCCATTTCTATCACGTTCTCCCGGGTAACGCCGAGTGTTTCTGCGACATGATCGATTTCTTCCGACTTGAACCAGCCAAGGCGTTTTTTCTGACTACGCAGTTTGAAAAAAAGCTTTCGCTGCGACTTGGTGGTGGCCACTTTTACGATGCGCCAGTTCTTTAAAATATACTCGTGGATTTCGGCCTTTATCCAGTGCACTGCAAACGACACCAGTCGCACTCCAACTTCCGGACGGAAGCGTTTTACTGCCTTCATCAGGCCAATGCTGCCTTCCTGGATCAAATCGGGGACTGCAAGGCCGTATCCGGCGTAGTTATTAGCAATTTTGATGACAAAGCGCAGATGCGGTAGAACCAGCTTTTGGGCCGATGCGATATTACCGGTTTCCTGCAGGTCCTTCGCCAGGGCATATTCTTCTTCGGCGCTCAATATAGGCACGCTCCTGGCGGCCTGAACATAGGCATCCAGATTCGAGCTACCCGTTAATACGGGTAAGGTAGTAGTTGTATTGACCAATTCTGTGCTCATAAATGACCTCGATTTAGTATTTATTTAGCACTCACGCTATTCGAGTGCTAGCTATTAGAGCATAAACATGACAAAGAGTTCAAGAGTATTAGCAAATATTAATATACTTGTTAACTGTATGGATATTAAGACAAATTCCGCAGTTTATACGCCGAAATCCCGGTTTTGGATCACCAAATTGGTGGTTCAGGAGAGCTGGCCTCAGGGATTTAATGCTTCGTTTTGGCGCTTAATGTTGACCAGGGTCTGCAGGCGTGTCAGTAAATCGTCTTCGTCAATCGGCTTGGTAATAAAATCATTAGTGCCAGCGCCGAAAATTGCGGTGAAATCAGTACGTTCGTCCTCGCCGGGTTCGATGGTCATGAGTAGTACCGGCAGCGTAAGATAGTCCAGGTTTAGCTCATTGCGAATGGTCTGGATCAACTCGTAACCATTTACGTCGCTGGTCAGCATCAGGTCCGTAATCATGACATCAATGCTGCAGTTGGCATGGTTTGCCAGATCCTGTTGCAGAAACTCGAGCACCTCGTCGCTGTCACGGAAATGAAAGTACTCGATATTGTTCCTTTCCAATATGCCAGTGGTAATTGCGGTTGAGGTGGCGCTTCTATCCACGTACAGGACCTTAAACGGCAATTCGTTATGCGTGCCCAGGAAATTAAGTATGAAGTTAACCAGGGATTTGTGTCCCTCGGCTTTGTCAAAATAAGCCGTTACCGCATCGGTATCTTCCATGTCACCACCAACCACCCGCGTGTCAATATCACCGGAGACGACGAAAATGGCAGTGTCTTTATTTTTGGGCGTTTGCCGAATTTGCTCGATTAACTGGTAACCATCGATGTCGGGTAGATCGATACCGGTGGTGATAATTTCAAACTCGTAACGCTTCGCCGCGGTCATCGCTTCCTTGCCGTTAGCGCAGGCGATGATGTCCAGGTCGGGTGCGCGATCCGAAATTTCATTGAATAGAATTGTGCGAGCTGAGTCTGAAGAATCAATCAGTAATATTCGGCGTTTTGCGGACATTTTTTTAGCTTGGCTCTATTTGATTTAGGTGCCGCGCCACTGCGATCCAGGACCCGGCCAGCCCAAGTAGGGTACTTGATGTGATCAGAATGATAAAGTCGTGAAACGAAAATGTAATCAGGTTCATGTCAGACTTATATAGCAGATTCAGGCGGCCGAGAGGGCCCGAAATTGCAAGATAGCCGATCTCCACGATCAGCCATGAAATTATCCCGCCCAGTAAACCGTACCATACCCCGCCATAGAGAAATGGCCGTCGAATGAATGCATCGGTAGCGCCGATTAGCTTGGTGACTATTATTTCCTGGTACCGATTCTGAATATCGAGCCTGATGGTATTACCAATGATGAGTAAAACCGCGCAAGAGAACAGTACGGTGATAATTACGACCGAGCGCCGCGCAATCTCGATAATCGTGTAAAGACGTTCCAGCCATTCGGTATCGAGCTTGGCAATTTTAACCTCGGGCATCGCCTGCAGGGAATTGAGCAGGTTGCGCACCGCAAAAGTATCGGCCTCGCCTGGTTCGACGATAATGGTATGCGGCAAAGGATTGCTACTCAGGGTATCGATACTCTTGCCAAAACCGGAGTCCTGGCGAAACTCTTCGAGCGATTTATCGCGCGAGATGAATCGGGTCGAATCAACGAGTTCCATTTTCGAAATCTTCTTATCGAGTGCGCGCGCCTGTTTTTCACTGAGCTCGAGAGCAAGAAACAGGCTGATCTGGGAACTCGAGCGGAAATCGCCGGAAATCGCATCAATGTTTTTTAAAAACAGGTAAAACCCACCGGGCAATGACAGTGTAATGCCGATGACCGCGACCGTCATAATGGTGGTTGCCGGGGCCGCGTAAATCTTGCGCAGGCTGAACATTAACGACTGCAAGTGATGCAACAGGTAAGCTGAAATGCGATTGGAAGTCGCTAGCTTCTTGCGACGGATATTACTGCCAGCCACCGTCTGCCTCCTGCGGAATATCCTCAAGGTCATTCAGGACAAGTTTGCCCCGATTAAGCGTGATGCGAGGTTTGTCGAGTTCGTCGATCAGGTCCAGGTCGTGGCTGGCGACCAGCACCGTGACACCGACCTGGTTGAAATCCACAAAAATCTGCATGATTTCGCGTGACAGCTCCGGATCCAGGTTGCCAGTGGGCTCATCTGCCAGCAGTAACATCGGTTTATGCACCACCGCGCGCGCGATCCCGACACGCTGTTGTTCGCCGCCGGAGAGGGTAATCGGCAACGATTTTTCCTTGTGCAGTAAGCCGACTTTATCGAGTGCAGCGCGGGTTCGCTTGGCAATTTCCTGTGGCCGATATCCCTGGATATGCAGGGGCAGGGAGACGTTGTCGAATACGTTGCGATCAAACAATAACTGGTGATCCTGGAAGATAATGCCGATATTACGGCGAATATAAGGTACGCGCCGACGGGGCATTGTATTTAGGTTGACGCGATTCAGCAGCGCCTGGCCGCGGGTTGGTTTCTCGATAAGCGCAATAATTTTCAACAGCGTACTTTTGCCGGCACCCGAGTGGCCGGTGATAAAGGCCATATGGCCTTCATCCAGTTTAAGCGAAACATTGCTTAGCGCCTCGTAGCCGCCTTCGAAACGCTTGGTCACATTGTGAAATTCGATCATATCTCGAGACCGGACTCAGGCATCGGCCAGCAAAGCATCAACAAATTCCGCGTTATCAAAAGGGCGCAGGTCATCGACCGATTCGCCCACCCCGATATAGCGGATCGGGGTTTGCAGGTGTTCGGCAACGCTGAATATCATTCCTCCCTTGGCGGTACCGTCTAGCTTGGTCAGGATTATTCCGGAAATGCCGATCGTATCGCTAAAATTGCTTGCTTGCGCCAATGCATTTTGGCCGGTTCCCGAGTCGAGTACCAGCAGAGTTTCCTGGGGTGCCTCCGGGTCAAGCTTGCCCATGACGCGCTTTATCTTCTCGAGCTCATCCATCAGGCTCGACTGGGTATGCAACCTCCCGGCGGTATCGGCAATCAGCACATCAATCTCACGCGCTTGCGCGGATTGTAAAGCATCAAATATGACCGATGCCGAGTCGGCGCCCTGGCCCTGCTTGATAACCGGTACTTCGAGTCGATCACCCCAGGTTTGCAGCTGTTCCACCGCTGCGGCGCGAAAAGTGTCACCAGCCGCCAACATGACCTTGAGCCCCTGGTTTTTAAACTGCTGTGCGAGCTTACCGACAGTGGTGGTTTTGCCGGCGCCGTTGACGCCTACCATCAGAATCACGAAAGGCTTTTTGCTGGTATCTATACTAAGCGGAACGGCACAGGGTGCGAGAATTTCGGTCATGGTATTCTTAAGTGCACCGATGAGGCTATCACCATCGCTTAGTTGCTTACGTTGCAGCGATTCGGTCAGGCGCGAGGTAATTTTTTGCGTGGCCTGGATACCCACATCGGCCATCAGCAACTGGTCTTCCAGTTGCTCCAGCATTTCATCGTCAATCTGCTTCTTGCCGAGCAGCAAATCGGCCAGGCCATTCGACAGGTTTTCCCTGGTTTTGGTGAGACGCTGGCGCAGCGAGGTAAATAGACCGGTGGGTGCTTCCTCTTCGTTTTTGGCGGCAGATTTAAATCCGAACATCGTTTTTCCGGGACTCAGAATTCAGGCACAATATGCTAACAGAAAGCGATTCCATCTGTGCACTTCTTAACCGCATTAAAGCGCTAACCCGGCATCGGATATGAAATCTCAAATCAGGATCATTGGCGGCAAATGGCGTGGTCGTAAACTCCAGGTAATCGATGCAGAAGGTTTGCGCCCAACCCCCGACCGTATCCGCGAAACCCTGTTTAACTGGCTGGCACAGGATTTGAGGGATGCAACCCTGCTCGATTGCTTTGCCGGCAGCGGCGTGCTTGGTTTCGAAGCATTGTCACGGGGTGCCTGCCAGGTAACCGCCTTCGAGCAGCATCCAATGGCGCTGGCAAGCCTGCAACTCCAGGCCGAGCGATTTGAAACTTCCGCCTTTGAAATCATTACAGGTGATGCCGTGGATTCGATTGGCAAGCTGCAGCGGAAATACGATATCGTATTTATCGATCCTCCTTACGCGGAGCCGCACTTGCGCGAGCAGGTCTTTAAACAACTGGAAACCCGGGATTGCCTGCAAACCGGTGCAAAAATCTATTTTGAATGGCCAACCTCGGAAGATTTCGATTTACCCTCTGCCAGCCTGCGTTGGCTGAAGCAGAAAAGCGCGGGCCAGGTAAAATATGCTATAGCCGAATGGCGGGGAAGCCGTTAAAATCTGCCGATCACTCAGCCCGGCAGCAGATGCTGGAATACAGAGGTAATCTATGAAGGGTACCGCAATTTATCCGGGTACTTTCGATCCGGTAACCCGCGGACACATCGACATTTGCGAACGTGCCTTGAAAATGTTCGATCATGTCGTGATCGGGGTTGCCGACAGTCTCGCCAAGGAGCCTTTCTTCAACATCGACGAGCGCCTCGATATGTTAAAGACGGTGTTTGACGACAATGAACATATCTCGGTGAAACCCTTCTCCGGTTTACTCATCGATTTTGCGCGCGATTGCAATGCCGATGTCATCGTTCGTGGCTTGCGCGCGATTTCAGATTTCGAGTACGAAGTCCAGCTGGCAGGCATGAATCGATCCCTGGCGCCGGAAATCGAGACTGTTTTTCTTACCGCGGCGCAACACTATGCATTCGTGTCGTCGAGCCTGGTACGCGAAATTGCGCGCTTGAATGGCGATGTTTCCGAGTTTCTGCATCCGGAAATCTTGCGACGCCTGACCGAGAAATTGCAGGCTAGTAAGTAAGAGATTGGCTGGAGACCTGACCCGTGGCACTGATGATTACCGATGAATGTATCAATTGCGATGTATGCGAGCCGGAGTGCCCTAATGACGCGATTTATCCGGGTGAGGAATATTATGTAATCGACCCCTTACTCTGTACCGAGTGCGTGGGGCATTTCGAAACCTCCCAGTGCGTCGAAGTCTGTCCTGTCGATTGCATCCCGTTTAACCCGGAGTACCCGGAAACACAGGAGCAATTGCTGGTAAAATATAAACACCTGACCGGTAGCGAATAACAAAACGAAAAGCCGCCCAGGCTCTAAGGCTTTGGCCTAGTAGCCACCCACGGCGCCTTCACTGCGATTATCAAAACTAGCTTCGAGATAGTTCTTGTCATTTATACGTACCGCCTTGATCCTGCCCATCCGGCCGGGTTTGTGCGCCACGGTCTCGTGCCCGCGCTGCTGCAGCCCCGTCACCAGTTCCGGTGAAAATTTAAACTCGTCGATGAAGAGCTTGTTGGGTAAAAACTGGTGATGCACTCGTGGGAACTGGACCGCCCGATCGATATCGAGCCCGGTCACCAGTACCCGGTAAATGGTTTGAATCACACTACTGATTATCCGTGGGCCGCCGGCTGCGCCCAGGGTCATGACGATCTTGCCGTCTTTTTCGACCAGCGTCGGGCTCATCGAGCTGAGCGGCCGTTTGCCGGGTTGCACGCGGTTACCAAAGCCTTGCACCAGGCCATACGCATTGGGTTCGCCGGGCCTGGTCGTGAAATCATCCATTTCGTTATTGAGTGATATCCCGTATTTTTCCGACACCACCCCGGATCCATAACTTCCATTCAGGGTCACCGTCAGGCTAATGGCATTGCCATCGGCATCGAGGATCGAAAACTGGGTGGTTTCGTTTGAATCATCAACCGCTTTATCCACCAGGGGTGCCAGCTGAACGGCCTTCGAGTTATCGATACTTTGCGCCATTTCATTGAGGTACCCGTCCGATAATATTTTATCGAAAGGGTTGTCGTGATAATCCGGATCACCGAGCAGGGCACGACCCCTGAAAGCACGATTTAAAACCTCTGCCATTAAATGAATTTCATTCAGGCTAAGCGGCGCCTGTTGTTGAATATTAACCCGGTTAAACAGCTCGAATGCAGCCTTGATTACGGCACCGCCGCTGCTGGGTGGTGGCATCATGTAGACCTTGTGCCCGCTAAATTCAGTCTCTAATGGCTGCAACCAGCGTACCTTGTAAGCCGCCATGTCTGCTAGCGTGATGACACCGCCCTCGGCCTGGACCGTAGCGGCGATATCCCGGGCGACATCACCGGAATAGAAACCGTCGGGACCCTCGTCACGATAAAGTTTCATAGCTTCGGCGAGTGCCGGTTGCTTTAAAACTTCGCCTGGTCGGTAGGGCTGTTTTGGCGCTTTGAAAAAATGCCTGACGCCGGCGTCGTTTAGTCGACCTATCTGCGTCTCGGCATAGCGTGACGCAGTCCCGGTAAACTCGATACCGTTCACGGCGAGGGTCAACGCCGTATCGAATAAATCCGGCCAGTCTAACTTGCCATGCTTCTGATGCAGCGCCCAGAGCCCTGCGGCGACGCCCGGGACGCCGACCGCGGTGCCGCCATTCCAGGAAGCTCCTTTTTCCAGGTTGACATAAAATTCAGCAGAAGTTGCGGCAGGGGCCGATTCCCTGAAATCCAGCACCTCGGCCCCCTGGCCCATGCTGACCAGCGCAAACCCGCCACCGCCAAGCGAGGCGTTGGAAGGGTTGGTGACTGCAAGCGTGAGTCCAACTGCGACGGCCACATCAATCAGGTTGCCGCCTTTTGCTGAAACCGCCTTTCCGGCATCGACCGCATAAGCCGATGGCGCCGAAATCATGATTCTTGTGCCTTCGCCGGGTACCGCCTGGGCAGCGGCGGCAAACATCATCGCCAGCAATAGGCAAAGATAACGATACGGGGAGTTTATAGACATGACAGGTTTCTTCTCATCTGGTGCTGACCTCGTTCGATGATAATCCAATTCCAATACGAGAGAAACCAGCGCTCCCTCGGAGGTCAATCTAAT
Organism: uncultured Gammaproteobacteria bacterium; assembly: GCA_947259485.1. Classification (GTDB taxonomy): domain Bacteria; phylum Pseudomonadota; class Gammaproteobacteria. The sequence continues at coordinate 49,832 of CAMYLU010000017.1, forward strand.
CGAAGCTTATGACTGGCATTCGGGGCAGTAGTAGCTCGAACGCTGTGCTTGCATCAGGTGTTTTACGGGCTGGCCGCAAACCTTGCACGCTCCCTTGTTGCCATAGACCTGCAGTTCATGCCGGAAGTACCCCGGTTTACCATCCGCCTGGGTAAAGTCCTGCAACGTGGTGCCACCGTGCTCAATGGCGGCTGACAGGGTATCACGCACCGCGTTGACCAGTTTCCCGAGGCGGGGCTTGCTGATGCGTCGCGCCGCGCGCGCCGGACGGATACCGGCGAGGAACAATGCCTCGCTTGCATAGATGTTGCCAACGCCGACAACGATATGACTGTTCATCAAAATAGTTTTTATTGCCGCATTGCGTTTACGGCAGCAGTCGTACAGGTAGTCGGCGTCAAATTCCTCGCCCAGGGGTTCCGGACCCAGTTGTCGTAATAACCGATGTTGTAACGGATCCTCGTGGCAATAGAGCAGGGCGCCGAAGCGACGCGGATCGCGAAACTTCAGGGCTTGCCCGTTGCCGAGCTGAAACTCGACATGCTCGTGGTTTTCGGCGGCCGAACCGATGGGTAAAATGCGCATGCTACCCGACATCCCCAGGTGCCAGATCAGGTGGCCCTGATCGAGGCGCATTAACAGGTATTTGCCGCGTCTTGATACCTCGCGTATGTGTCGACCTTTCAGGTTTGGTACCTCCGCACTGATTGGCCAGCGCAGCCGGGTCTCACGCAATATTACCTGTTCGATTTTTTGCCCGCGCACATGATCCTGGATGCCGCGGCGGGTAGTTTCGACTTCGGGGAGTTCGGGCATGATAACGATTTATCGTTCGTGGAAAACCCAGGCCAGCGCGACGCCGCCTATCCAGGAATCCGTATCGGTAACCAGCGGGCTATCCTCGATTTCGGAGTTACTCAGGCTGTCATAACGGAAAAATCCGCCCAGCCAGTAGCGGCCAAACCGTTTACTAAAGGTGAATTCGGTACGAATTCCGCTAAAGCCACCATCGGCGCTGTAGGCCGGACGTTCGCTGGTAGCGTCCATACTGTCAACCGAGTACAGGTAGGCATGGTTATCTTCGCTTGCATACAGCGGTCCGAAATTGAAGCGCAATTTCCATTCACCCAGCCGGGTCGCCGGTTTGCGCCACGAAAAGCGCGGTTGGAAAACCCAGCCTATGCTGTCCAGTTCGCCATCGACGGTATAGGCGTAACGGAATGGCAGATCGACCCACCAGGCGCTGTCTTGCAAGCGGTAAAACCGATAATTGAGCGCCGGTCCAATTTCGATAACCGTGTCCAGCTCATCCATGCCCTCGCGTTCGGGTGTGTCATCGTCCGCCGGCAGCGAAAGATTGCCACTTAAGGTTAGCAACAGGTCTTCTGATTCGAAAATAACACCTTGTGCGCCTTCGTCGACACGCAGGCGGTCACCGCGGTACTTGATATAAGGAACTGGCAGCAGGTAGTTCGAGGTCTCACTCGAGCCGCGGTAGTCGGGCGCGTTCAATGCAATCAAGCCGGCGCCAAGCTCCAGGCGGGGCAATGGTCCCTGGGCGATTGCTTGGCTGGCGAGCAGCAACAGGACCAGGCTAACCGGGAATCTCATCTGCGCGCAATGAAATCAGTTGATAGTAAAGGTCCGCCGGGAAGTGGTATTGCAGCCGAAGCTGCGGATTCGCGATGACGATTTCCGGATCGATCGACATCACGAAAAATTCCTGGTTCTGGCCATCCGCAAATAGAACCCTGATTTTTTGCCGGGGCATTTTATCGGCGGCAAAGAGCTTCACGCGTGATGCCTCCAGGTTTTTCCAATTCTCGACCAGTGTTGCGATTTGACCCTGCTCGAAACCATCGGCATCGATCAACTGCCAGGTATTGTTATCGTTACGGCTGATTTCGAACCCGGGCAGTTTAAGAGCGATGAACTCGTATGTTTGCGGCAACAGGCGCCGATCCACCATAGCTGTTAAGCCCTGGGTAATAAATGGCAGATGCTGATCGGGTAACAGAAAAACCGTGGAACCGACCATGGTGTAGCGTCTTGCGCCGATATTGTTGGTTGCACCGAACAATACCTCGGTATCATTCAATCGCAATATGGCTTTGGGGAACTTTAATCCGAGTGTTGCCAGGTCAATTTCATTTGCAGCCAGGCGAGAATCCGTTTCAACAGAGGCAATCGTGAGCAAACGCTCAACATTGACATTGTTGGCGGGCCAGCGAATCGGAGACTCGAGCATCCAGCCGCCACTATCCCGTTTAAGCGCCAGGGCTGTATCGGCGGTTTGAATTTCTACCGACTCGATATTTTCGGGTTTGAGCCCGGTGATGTGCTGTTGTGGCTGATATCCCGTCTGCACATCGAATCGATTACCGACGTAGGTGAATATCACGATCAGAACGACGAGAACATAGTTGATAATCCAGCGCCTTGAAAACATTAGCGCTTACGCCGTTTAAGCCAGATACGTAAACCACTGGCCAGTAATCCGAGTGGTAATGCCAATAGGAAGATTAATGCTATCGCCAGCAGTGCGGGTTGCGATAACTCGAGGCGGGTATCGGGCGCGGGCCGGGGATTGATTGCAATCAACTTGTCGTCGTGGCTTAACCAGTTGATCAGGTTGAGACCGATCTCGAGGTTACTGCCGTTGCCAAGATAGCGATTCGATACGAAGTCTGCATCACCGATGATTACTGCTCGTTGTTCGAATAATTCACCGTCGTCGCCCTGCAGGCTGCGTGCCAGTGTCAGGCCGATATTCAGCGGACCGGAACTCTCGTCCTCGTTGTCACCTTTAAATATTTCACCGCGCAGTTCACCGGTCTCGTTCCAGCTGCGTTCGTCGCTTTGCAAAAAAACCTGTAATTGCCATCGTTCGTCACCGCTGAACTCGATCGCCTGCGCCTGGGGAAACAATGACAGGCTGCTCAGGTTCTGTGTTATTGGATGACGCGGGTATTCTCCGACCAGGGCAAAGTCGACCCGATCCAGCCCCATCAGCTGGCTATTGGGGTCAACGATGATACCGGGTAAAAATTCGATGGGGAGTTGATCTTCGAGTAACTCCAGTCCATCGCTTGCCTGCTCGGGGTCAGCCAGCCACAGCAGGTTACCTCCCCGTTCGAGAAATTCGCGCAAAAGTTCGATTTCACCGGGCAGCATTGGCACCTTGGGGCTCGCAAGGATTAGCACATCGGTGTTGTCCGGAATACTACTGGATTGCACCAGGTTCAAATTCTCGATGCTGTACCCCTTGCTCGCCAGTTCAGTCGCCAGCAGGCTGTAATCATGGTTGGCCTCGCGGTAGGGGTGGCGTTCGCCATGCCCTTCCAGGAATACGAGCCAACGTTCGCCCTGGCGCAACAAACGCTGGATCGCGCTGGTCACATTGGCTTCGCTAACCTGGGAAATTTTTTCGCTACGACCCTGGTATTCGAGCAAAACCTCGCCGTCATAGCGAATGTCATGGGTGCGCAATAGATCGGGATACAAATCCGGGTTCAGGCTTTGAAAGCTGATGTTTGGCTGTCGTTGCTGGTAACGTTCGAACAGGGTTTCGAGAAGTGGCTTACTCTGGTTTATCGGCGAGACGAATAGTGTTACCTCAAGCGGCAACTCGATGCTTTCAATGAGACGCTGCGATTCCTGTGACAGGCTGTTGCGCTGGTTCGCGCTCATATCGAGGGTTATCGGATAGCGATTGCTCAGCCAGGCTAATGCAACCAGCAGGCCGATAAATAACAGCAGGAAAACCCCGGACTGGATACGAAACTGCAGGCGTACCCGGGAATTGACCTTCATAGCAGGCGCTCCCGGTCGAGCTGGCGAATCGTCAGCACCAGGAATCCAAAAATCAACAGCAGGTAGTAGGCGATATCGCTGGTATCGAATACGCCTTCCAGCATCGACTGGTGGTGCTGCAAAATAGAGAGGTAGGAAAGTACGGTATGCCCGTTACTGAGCGAGGCGCTGACCCAGTCGATAATCCACAGCATTAACAGCACCCCGAAGGTGCTGATCGCCGCGATAGTCTGGTTTTCCGTCAGGCTCGACAGGTAAAGCCCGATTGCCGTGAATGACCCCAGCAATAGCAACATGCCAATATAGATTGACAGCAATTTGCCACTGTCCGGGCTGGTGCCAAGGTATAGCGAGAGCGGCATTAACATCAGCATGCTAATCAGGACAATGACAAACAGCATCATTCCGAGGAATTTTCCGAGCACGATTTCGGTCATGCTAAGCGGTGACGACATCAGTAAAGTCAAGCTGCGATTTCGTTTTTCTTCGGCAATCGAGCGCATCGTCAACAATGGCATCACCATTAGCAGAATGATCGCCGCGACCTGCATTAACGGGGTTATTACAAGATCGGTCACCCCGGGTGAATTCTCGAGTTGAATCAGCTGCGGCTGCAGCACGAAAAAATTATCCAGGTTGGTCAGAAACATGTAACCAAGAATGGTCTGGATTACGGCTAGAATGACCCAGGCCAGTGGCGACAGGAACATCGCGCCGAATTCACGCCTGGCAATAACCCAGATCATTTGGCGGCAGACTCCTCGCTATGGGTAAGTTCGATGAACAGGTCTTCGAGTGATTGCTGTTCGGGAATCAGTTCGTAGAGGCCCCATTCCTGTTGTACTGCCGCCTCGACTAACGCATCAGGATTTGCGTCGGGAGCAAAAAATACCCGGAAGCGACCCGCATCGAGAGATTCGGCATGGTCGATACCGTCGAGGGAAAGTAATTCTTCGGGATTGACGGGTTTGCGCAGCGCGACCTTGAACGAACTCTCGTGCCCCTGGTTCAGCGCTTTGGTTGATGAATGGTAAATTATCTCGCCGGCACGAATGATTTGTACCCGGTCACAGGTCGCCTGGACCTCGGAGAGTATATGGGTAGATAAAATTACGCTGTGCTGGTCACCCAGTGAACGTATCAGGCTGCGAATCTCGCGATTCTGAATCGGGTCAAGACCGACCGTGGGCTCGTCCAGGATAATCACCGGTGGATTATGAATAATCGCCTGTGCGATTCCCACTCGCTGCTGGTAACCCTTTGACAGGTTACCGATGAGGCGCATGCCTGCATCTTCCAGCCCACTCTGTTGTTTGACCCTGTCAACAGCCGCTGCTACCTGGTTGCGGGGAATGCGATGCAGGCGTGCGCAATATTTTAGATATTCGTCCACACTGGCATCGCGGTATACCGGTGGGTGTTCTGGTAGATAACCGAGCTGTTGTTTGGCGGCCCGCGGTGCTTCGAGGATATCGTGGCCGGCAATGCTGACCTCGCCCTCGCTCGGCGCCAGGTTACCGCTGATCACCTGCATCGTGGTCGATTTCCCGGCACCGTTTGGGCCCAGGAAACCCAGCACCTCACCGGCTTTCAAGCTAAAGCTCAGATGGCTGATCGCGCAGTGACTCTGGTAATAGCGGGACAGGTTTTCAACCTGTACGAGTGCGTCTGACATGAGTTCCCTGGGGACTGGTATCGCGCTAATCATACCCTACTGGAGGCGATATGAAAGCCTGATAGTCTAGATTGCCGGGGGCATAAAAAAACCGGTTGGCACCGGTTTTTTTAACTTGCTGCAGCGGCCCGCTTACTTGATTTTGGCCTCTTTGTATTCGACGTGCTTGCGCACCACCGGATCGTATTTCTTGAACACCATTTTGTCGGGAGTATTCTTTTTGTTCTTATCCGTGGTGTAGTAATGACCGGTGCCCGCGGTTGAAACCAGTTTTATCAAATCTCTCATGATTTTACTCCTAGCACTTGATGCCGCGCTTACGCATGTCGGCGATTACCGCGTCGATGCCATTTTTATCGATAATCCGCATGCCCTTGGCAGACAGTCGCAACTTGACCCACCGATTCTCCGAGTCGACCCAGAACTTGTGGGTATGCAGGTTCGGCAGAAAGCGACGACGCGTCCTGTTATTCGCATGCGACACATTGTTTCCGCTAACCGGTTTCTTACCGGTTACTTGACAGACCCGAGACATGGTGGAACTCCGTTGAATAGCGAGATTAGATTGAGGGCGCGAACTCTACCAGAAGCATATTCAGGTTTCAAGCCGCTTCAGCCCGGAATCTTGCTGTTTTTCAGTGATTTGGCGTTTCCTTTTGAAACCCCCAACGGCTAAGATTGCAGGCAGACAATCTTACCGGGCTGGTAGCACAATGGACATTGTTTTTATTCATGACCTGCAAATCGAAACCGTGATCGGAATTTACGACTGGGAGCGTAAAATCAGGCAGACCATCAGTCTCGATATCGAAATGGCGACCGATATCAGCAAGGCTGCAAAAAGCGACGATATCGAGGATACCTTAAGCTACAAAACCGTGGCCAAGCGCCTGATCGAGTTTATCGAGCAGAGTGAGTTCGAACTGGTTGAAGCGCTCGCAGAGAGAATTTGCAGCATTGTGATGGAGGAGTTTTCGGTGCCCTGGGTGAAGCTGACCTTACACAAGCCCGGCGCCGTGCGTGGCTCCAAGTCGGTTGGCGTGATTATCGAACGTGGTACCAGGCCAGCGTGATGGCCCTCGTCTACGTAAGCCTGGGGAGCAACGTCGATCGTGAAATCAAGATTCGACAGGCAGTTGGTTTGCTGCGAGAACACTTTAAAGAAATCGATTTGTCCCCGGTATACGATTCAGCCGCAGTGGGTTTCGATGGCAGTAATTTTCTAAACCTGGTTGCGGGTTTTGACACCAACCTCGAGGTCGCGGCAGTGGCGACAGTTTTTCATGACATCGAAGATCAATTGGGACGCGATCGCACGCTGCCCAAATTTGCCAGCCGCCCGATCGATCTCGATATCCTGACTTACGATGACATGGTCCTCGATATTCCCGGAATCCGGATACCACGCCCTGAAATTCGGCATAACGCCTTCGTGCTAAAACCGTTACAGGACATTGCCGGGGATCGACTGCATCCTGAAAGCGGGGAAAGTTATGCGTTGCTGTGGCAGCGGATGGCTGAAACTGCACCGCGCCTCGACCTGTTTCCGCTGGATCTTTAATCTTCTTCGACCAGCGCGGTACCGGCGGTTGAAACGGAGCTGCGAAAGCGCACCGGGGAAAAGCTGTAGGCGCCAAGTTTATTAACTGGGCTATTAACCGGGCCAGGCAAAGGAGCTGCAGCATCGTGCAACTGACATCCGATAAAAAGCGACCAGGCGCTTTGCGATTCTATGAGTCACTCGGATTCGAAGCCACTCACGAGGGTTTTAAACTAAAGATATAGAAAATCTGGATGTTTAAATTTCCGATACTCTATTCACCGCCAAACAGGTTGAACAAGTTAAGATCGGTTTTATATGGAACCAATTTGGAAGACTTGGTTTTTGCCTTGATCCTTTCGAGATAGAGCGGCATTTGATGATTGTTCAGATTATCTTCGGTCAGGGGTTTCTGGGTGAATCTGGTAGCACGCAACATACTATCAGTACCTTCCAAAATTGCGTATTGAGTATCAGCCAATAGAATAACTTCTTTCCCTGCATGCCAGTATACGTCGAGGTTGCTAATATCCAGGGGATCGAACGGTGGTACCAGCGGCACCAGGTCAAAGGGTGTGACTACGCGGATTACATTGATGTGTTGAATTTTATTGGCACCGGATATATTGGTGACCTTGGGCTGGCCAAATGTGATTACCTGTTCGATATCGAACTGATTGGCTTCCAGATATATACCTAAAATTAAAGCAACCGCACCACCCAGGCTGTGGCCGGTGAGGTTAATTTTATAACCAGGTTGGAGTAGCGGTTTCAACTCTGCATAAACCTGTTTTGCAGCGAAAGAAAATCCTTCGTGTAGACGCAGCCCCGTATTCTTATCCTCCATTAATTTAAGTGAAATATCGACCATTGTATTTTCGATGTTGGAGGTGCCGCGTACCGAAACGACCTGGGTCCTGGTGAGTTCGTTGGTTGCGAGGAAAAACGATATTTGAATATCTGGAATGGTGTAATAGAGCGTGAGCCTATAGTTACCGGCTTCGACCAGGTCGCGAACTGTATCTTCAGGCTGATAGGCAGCATTGGCGAATATGGCTTGCTTATGAATCTCGGTAAAATTAACAGCCGGTTCATTAGCGGACAATTTTGTAATGGCGCATAAAAGCGTTAACGCCAAAACAATACTTGTGAATTTTAGTCTGTGTCTGCTCGGCATCAGGTTAGCGAGTATGTGAATTAACCGATCTCTAATTATTGCGAGGGTTAGAATATAGCTTTCGAAATAACTCGCAAGATCAATATGTCATAAATGCGTTGTTATAAATTAACTGTAAATTTTTAGCAGGAATGTCGGTTGAATTTCGATTGAACTGGATGACTAAAATGCTTCGCTCTCGGCTCCTGCCATAGAGGATTTCAAGCTCTGTCTTCCCCAAAAGGAGACACTTAGACGCTATCGATGAGCGTCGTTTTTCGGCCACAAGCGGACTCTGAGTTGAACAATACCTCTCAATCAGCTATCAAAAGCAAGCGATGCGATAATTTGATTTAGCTTGTCCTGTTCGTCGCCCTGTCCCTGAAGGGCGGCATTACTAGCGGCTAGCGCGATTGCTTTTTGTTTAATTTTTTCCTGGTATTGCTCATTACAGTCTTTTACGGTTTGCTTGATTTCGTTCAGCTGCGAGGGAATTTTTTCCATATTATTAACATAAGTATCGATGTGATCTGTTGTAGCCTTGCCAATCTTGGCGGCAGGGCTGAGCTGACGACCAAGCGCGTTAAAGTCCTCGCACCAGTCCGGCGGCGCTTTTGCGGAAAGTTTAAAAAAAAGATCAATATAAGATTCTTTTCGCACCTGGGGTGGTCGATCCGGATCTAGGCCTGTAATTTTTACATCTTCGAATGAACTCATCTTGATTTGCTCCTGGTATTGGTATTTCGATTCGTGCACGGCATAGCATAAAAACGCCTGTAAAGCGTATTGCTTTGAGTAGGCGGTCAGAGCGGATTCACAAAATTGTCGGGCAGAGCATCGGGATGGAATACCCAATTAACGACGATGCGGTTCGATTAGCATCGAGAAAAGCCAGTGATCATACACGAATACTCACTTGAGACCTGATTTATTTTGATGCGGATCTCTTCCGCTTGTGAGTTGTCGATTTTATTGGATTGAATTAGGGCGTCTAATAAGGCTTGCTTTAAGCCGAGTTGAGAAGCCTATTACTCCCAGGTGAAAGCCTCATTTCTCCGAAGCTGACGCTCAGATCAGCTTGTTGGGCTTCTCGAAACGGACAGGAGCGGACGCTCAACCTCTCATCGAGTAAACACACTTACCTCGAAAACTCAGTAACGTCGATCGAAAAATCCATCTCAAATCATTAAAGAGTATGAGAATAGGAAACTAAATTCCTATCATTTATTTTTACAATTAAAATAAATGATTCAATTGACTCCAATCAATACTAGCCCAATCCAGGAATGTTAATTTAAGAGTTATTATATTGGCAGATGAATTGTGACTAGAAACAAACCTTTGATCTAGAAACCAGGTACTGCCAGATTATCGTTAAATAGATGAGGAGATTATATTATGTCGGATCAAATCGCTGATATCACAATGCATATCGATGAAAACACGACTCATGAAGCTCGAGAAAAATTGCGCGACGAATTACTAGGCATGAAAGGTGTAATGGCTGCATCCTACCACGACGAGAAACCACACCTGATGGTAATGGCATATGATCCAGAGGTTGTCAATTCCCTGGCTTTCGTTAAGACAGCGCAAGATCAAGGACTTCACGCCGAACTAATTGGCCTTTAGATCATTTATTTCAGGATTTAGTTAAGAGCAAAAGCGGTGAGGTTTTTGCCAGATGAACGGTGAACGCGATGCGATTCGTTTTTTCACCGCTTTAACCTGAAAGATGAGAGTGTCAAACATGTCGAGTACAGAAAACACCAATCAGATTTTGCTTTCGGAAATGACTCCTGAAGGTTTGAACGAGTGGTTCGATAAACGCTTTACCCAGAGCATGGCCGAGTATAAGGCCAGTAAACCGACCAAGCTCTCGATCATGGTAACAAAGGGTACGCTAGACTGGGCATACCCCTCGTTTATCCTCGGCTCAACAGCAGCGGCAATGGGATGGGATACGACGCTATTTTTTACGTTTTATGGGCTCACCTTACTGAAAAAGGATTTCAAGCCACAAATCACTCCGCTGGGTAATCCTGCCATGCCGATGAAAATGCCGTTTGGTCCCGAATGGTTTCAGAATATCGAATGGAACATGCCCAACCTGGTCATGGCTGGTGTTCCCGGATTTGAATCTCTAGCAACGTCTTTAATGAAACAGACACTCAGCAATCACGGTGTAGTCGATATCGCTGAACTTCGCACCCTTTGTATTGAAGCCGAGGCTAAGCTGGTGGCCTGCCAGATGACTGTCGATCTGTTTGGCTGGAAGAAAGAGGAGTTTATCCCGGAAATTTCGGACTGGGCAGGCGCAGCAAGCTACCTCGACAGTGCACAGGACGCAGACGTTACCCTGTTTATCTAGTCTACTCCGCAGACCCTCAAGTAACCTTGGCCAGAGGCAATCTTCGGCCAGAAGGGGGCATTGGGAAATAACTCGTTGATCCCAAGACAATCTGCATTTGTCCTTCCTAGTATTCACGCTGAATCTTACGTATATTTGTATACAGATCAGCGAGGTTAGGGTTAAAGGTGTGAAATGAGGAAACTAATAGCAGTTGCCAGTTTGATAATTAGTGCCTTTTTACATGGATGTGCAACAATTCCAATGGCATCGGTCGAATCTGATAAGGAGAGAAAAGAGTTTTCTGCCCCTTCACAAGGCACTGCGGGCCTTTATATTTTCAGAAACTCTTCATTTGGGAGCGCGCTTAAAAAGTCAGTTTACGTTGATGGTCAATTAGTGGGCGAGACCGCGCCAATGACTTACTTTTATAAGGAAGTTCAACCAGGTGAGCGTCTATTATCGACCGAGTCGGAATTTAGTGACAATTATCTAACACTAGATGCGAAAATTGGACAAAATTATTTTGTGCGTCAGTACATCAAGATCGGTGTGTTTGTAGGCGGTGCCAACCTTGAGATAGTCTCCGACCGGGAAGGCAAGAAAGGCGTGCTTCAGTGCAAGCTGGCGAATACCTTTGGCCACGATTCTTTAACTTACTCCTCTAAAACTGACAAACCTGTCATTGAGCAAACTCTTGAAACAGAACAGCTACCACTTAAGCAAACGGGTGGTTATGATTTGAGCGGCACTTATTTTTCAGTTATAACAGGCTTTAATGCTCAAAGTATTTTAGGAATAAATCCCGAGGTTAAACTAACTCAAAAGGGTAA
>CAMYLU010000018.1 GCA_947259485.1 uncultured Gammaproteobacteria bacterium
TTATTAATGGTTCAACAAATCAACAATATCGATGATCTCTCGTGTCGCTTCGATCAACCTGATCAACTTTCCTTCCACACGCACCGTGAGCAAGCCTTCCGAATCGACCGGAATGACGATTTCGCTATGGTTATAAATGGGTTCCACCAGGATTTCGCCTCTGACCAGTTTCTTTTGCCAGCCAGGTGGCAGTGAACCGCCGCGATCCAGCTTCATCTGTAATCCTTGAGGAAGCGTTTTGTCCTTGTTTTTATCTTTAACTTTGGCGGCAAAAACAGAGCCGGAACACAGGCTCAACAAAATAACGAACGTCACGATACTTTTTAAATTCATTGCCAGGTTCCCGGACTTGTATACATTAGCTTTTCAGTATAGTAGACAAAACAGTAGTGTGTTGCCGTGCTAACCTGGGTTGGCAGTTACGGCTCGATATACCTGAGAACTGTCACATGTGTGGCGCAGTTTTGTTCCAGGGTAATTCAGTATCAAGCCACGAGCCTGCGACTTCGGCTTATTTTTTATCCAATGCAGGGAGATCATGTTCGAACAATCGCGATGCAGTATGATTACAAAAGTTAAAATTGATATATTTCAAACTGATATCGAGATTCGTTGAGGAATCACAGTGGCCGCTTCAGACAAAATCGATTCAAGACTTAAAAATGTTTACGATAATCCTGGCGACAAGCAGGCGCTGTTTGACGACTGGGCGTCGACTTACGATCAAGACCTGGTCGATGACCTGGGTTACGTCGCCGACGCCGAGGCCTGCAGACTTTTCATGTCCCTGGTGATCGATCGACAGGCACGTATTCTCGACGCGGGCTGCGGCACCGGCCTGGTAGGACGACGCCTAAAAAAGGCGGGTTATACCAACATCCACGGCAATGATTATTCTGAGAAAATGCTCGATCAGGCCAGGGCTACAGGTGCCTATCGATCCCTCCAGCAACATGACCTTACCTTACCGGTTGCATCCGATCAGCCTTATGATGCGGCCATTGCAGTGGGTGTGTTTGCATTCAGCGTGCCATCGGCCGAACACCTCGTTAATATCACGCGCAGCCTCAAAGCGGATGGAATAGCGATCGTGACCGTCAATGGGAAAGCCTGGAAGGAAGCCGGCTGGGAAGCAAAGCTGGATGGTTTTAATCAGGACTATCCCGATGCACGGCTGGTCGATGTGCAAACCATCGATTATCTCACTGCGGAAGGTATCGATGGTCGCCTGCTAACGCTTGAACACATCGGTTAGAACGCAACCGCGGCAGGTAAGTCAGACTAACTCTCCCCCGCGTCTTGCCTGGCGAGAGACCAGGTCACCAGCATCGCAACAATAGAACCCAGAAAGGCCAGGAACGTATCCTTTTGCGCATCCCATTCATCGCCCTGCGTACCCAGGTAGGCGTCACCCAGTTCGGGACTGACTATTGCCGCGGCAATGACCTCGAGCACTTCATAGAAAGCGCTGAACGCCAGAACACAGTTAATGGTCAGGAAATACGACCACTTCACAACGATTCCTGATTGACGCAGTAAAATTTCACGCATTGGGTAGGCAATCAATAAGCCGAATGCAAAATGCACAATGCGGTCGTAGTGGTTACGTTCAAATGCAAATAGATCCTGCAACCAGAATCCGAACGGGGTCTCGGCATAGGTATAGTGCGCACCGACGAGATGGAGGCTCAGGAACAAGATAAACAAGCCGTATGAAAGGGTGGAAAACCTGAACCGGCGATAGGTAAAAATGAGTAATGCGCTCCAGATAAAAACCAGCAGGTTTTCAAGCAGCCAGTCGCGCGGGTACAGCGGATTGATGGCGGTGATAATCCACAGCACGATCAGCCATAAGACAAGACCCTGCAGCACCCGGTTGGATCGAAACGATTTGCTCATTACCCGGGCATCCTAACACAGCGGTGCCGTCATTCCTGCCGCAGGGGATGACCGCGCCAGACCTGGCCACCGAGATTCCAGGATGTAAAAAATAATTAGACATCTGCGTTTTTCACCGATTTTTCACAGCCACTTTGTATAACTCTGTTTACGAGGCATAAAACGCTGTTTTAAAGGAGAAAAAAATGTACTGGAACATCTTAAAATTGACCTTGGCAATGCCAGTTTTACTGGCATTGCTCGCTTCGCAACCAGCGCTCGCGGTTGGCCATCCGTTCGAGTTTAGTACCGATGCCAAAATGACATATGCAAGTGGAGCAGCTATTGATAAAGCCTACGGATTTATGACGGTGGTTACTGACCAGCATGGTGACGGGACGATCAATGTCATGTTTTCGAATGGGAATCGGTCGACTTCGGCAAGGTTCAATGCCCGGGTGAAATTCCTGGACAACTCCGGTGCCGTAATTCGAGAAGAGTATTTTGACCACTGGCTGGCCGCAGCAGAATTCGATGAAGCAATCGAAGGCAAGGTGACAAAGACCATGTCATCGGCTGATTTCGAATCGATCCAGGTGGACTTCTACCTGTCAAACATCTCCGGTACCGGTAAGGCGGCTGTAAGAAACGAGGTCAAAACCAGTGTTTCCAACCTCAAAACACACTTCAATAATTAAGCAGCCTGCGGAACCAATGCCGGATTAGCGCGTCTACCGGTTGACTCGTAGCCTGCGTAAAAGGCTGCTAAGCTTATGCTTATCTTCAATCTGGCAAACCTGAAGGGTAACTCGACTTTGAAAACCATCATCCCGACAATTTTATTCTGCGTCATCGCTTTACCTTCCTGGGCCGGCAATCCAGCCTGGCTTGAGGGGAAAACGGAACAAAGCCATCAAATAACCGTTTATCGCAGTGCTTCCTGCGGCTGCTGTAAGGGCTGGATCGATCATCTTGAAGACCACAATTTCGAGGTGACGGATGTCACTGTCGATGATGTCAACGAATTCAAACTCAAGTTTAACGTTCCGCCACAAGGCGCCTCCTGTCATACCGCCATCGTCGATGGTGTCACCATCGAAGGACACGTGCCGGCGCAGGATATAAAGCGATTGTTAGCTAATCGAGGTGACATCCGCTTGCTGACGGTACCCGCAATGCCCTCCGGTACACCGGGTATGGATACACCCGGCGCGCCTAAAGATGATTTTCGAGTTTATTCAATCAGTGAAGACGATCGGGTCGACGTCTACCGAACCTACAGCAACTATTAGTCCCGCTGCGGCAGCGCGCTAGTTATCGCGCTTCCTCGAGACCACAAAGGTTTCATCGTTGAACCAAATACCATTATGTTTATGCAACACGTCAGCCGTAGCGTCGAGATATTCACCCGACGATATCACCGGCTCGAGACGCTCGTCTTCAATTTGCCCGACATAGATCGCGGCATTCCAGGCTGCAAACAGGGTCGAGGTGCCGATCGCCTCGCTGATCTCCGTCGGCAGGGTATGCATGTGATAGCGAATAATCGACTTGGCGTCTGAACCGGCATTGAAGTTGTAGTTTTGCGCCGCCCGGCCGAGGTACTCCTTCAGGGTTTTGATCAACTCGTGACGATCGACCGTGAACGGATCTTCGTCGGGCCAGATCTTGCGCACCAGCTCGAGCCCCGGATCATCGCCAAAGGATTGTACGGTCAACAACCTGCCCCCGGGGCGCAAACTTTTTGCCAGCGGAGCAAGCACATGCTTGACCTTGAATTCGGCGTTCATGCGCGCGCGCCACGGCTGCGATGCCAGGATCAGATCATAGTCTCCTCCGGCTGCCTGACCGCGTCGCGGAATCACGTCGTCGAGCAAAAAACGATGGTCCTCCCGAAACATGACCAGTACAGAGGGTCTGACATACATCGGATTGCCGGATTTTTCATTTGCCTTTACCTGCCAGCCATCGACCAGTTCCTTATCCATACCGCGCAACTGTTCGCCGAACTCGTGCGCCGAATCGCCCTGCAATGGCATTTCGATCCAGTTAAGCGCGGAAGCCTTGGCAACATCGTTGGGCATCAGCCACGGCGCCTCGGCGTAATACAGGTTGGTGACAATAATCACGCTCGAGGGATGCTCGATAAATCGGTCGGGTAGTTTTTCCAGGGTCAGGCGCACGTCTTCGAGGCTGACCTCCTTGCCGACAATAAAAAACGGAATGGTCGGAAAACGACGATGCATCGCGCGCATTAAGTGACTGAGTACGGTGCTGTCACCAACGCCGGCATCGAACAGGCGCAGCGCGGGAGGCGAGGGTCGCAAGTGCGTTAATTCCTGCGTGGCGCGTTGGGCCACTTTCCATTTTTCGTTGCAGGTATTCACAAAAGCCAGGTACTTCTGGCGATTGTCGTAGAATCGAAACGGCCGATCGTCGGTAACATGTTTCATGGCTTTGCCCCCCTTTGGTTTTTGCTTATTTCCACCGGTCTCTAATTGATCGGGAATGGTGCCGGCTTGTGGCGCAGACAGATTGATATAGTCGCGGATTCGCTGTGCGGTTTCGACGGTGACACTTTTACCGGCGCGCAGCCGGGAGCATAGCTTGCCATCGTTAACGGCCTGACGACCGAAGGTCGACTCGGCCACGCCGGCATTTCGACAGTAAGTCTCTACTTCACTTAACAATAATTCGACGGCGCTGCCCATAGACCGATTCACGATTCCGCATCAGTCCACTACAGTACGCCCGACCAATTATATTGGCAAGTTATTTGCCCATTAATTTTAGAGTTTTAATTTGTGGGCAATTGCCCACCATAGAAAAAAATCAAACGGTCATGCGTTTCATGAGGTCATAGTTTTCATCGGTAAACGGCCTCGCCGCCCCGGTTTTCCAGTCGAACAGGGAACGTTCTATCGTCGTCAACCTGTCGAGATAGACATGAATTCCACAGGATTGATTCCCATCGGCGGCCTCAACCGAATGAATACCATCCGGTTTTAGGGCGATCACGTCGCCGGATTCAACACGTTTGGTGGTTTTATGAACCAGCTGCCCACCCTCGCGCAGATAAAAATGGTTGTCTTCGGCACCTTCATAAACACCGATGGTTGCCGTGGTCTGGTGGTCGTGGGGTGGTACATGCAGGCCGGGCATGAAACGCACGAACCAGATTGACACGCTGTCATCTTCAAACAGAATCTCATCGTCATTCTCATATTCGGGCATCGCATCCTTGATCGCCTGCGGATCTTTAAAAGCGTCACTCATCAGGTCACGTACCTTCTTTACCGGTTCACTTTCACATGCCGCGGCGCGTAACTGTTGTACGAAATCATCGAGGTTAAATTCAGCCACACTGATCCTCACTTACCAGTAAATTAACAACTCAATCGAGTAGCGCCTCTTCCCAGGGATAGCTGAACAGGGATTCGTAACCGTCTTCGGTAATCAGAACCTGTTGCTCGAGCTTAACGCCGTCACGCTCACCTTTTGGACCCATATAGCTTTCGACACAGACAACCATACCCGCCTCGAGCGTGCAATCGTAGGGATTTTCCTGGCGGAAAAGATGCTTGGCCTGCGGATACTCGTCGCACATGCCGACTGCATGCATGATGCAGGGATAGGCGTTCTGCTGACATTCCTCCGGTACCGGGTAAGCCTGTTTTTGCATTTCCCGCAGGGTCATGCCGGGGTAAACCAGTTTCAGGTTGTGCTCGATTTCATCGACCGCCATGCGGTAAATTTGCTTTTGCCTGCGCGTGGGTTTGGCCGGACCGCAGTGAAACGTCCTCGAAAGATCCACGAAGTAACCGAATGGGCCTACCATGTCGGTGTCGAACCCTACCAGGTCACCCGATTCAATCTTGCGCTCGCTGGCTTCCTGCAACCAGGGATTGATGCGTGATCCCGAAGACAGCATTCGCCCTTCGTGCCAGTCACCGTTATTGGCGATATTGGTGTAGTTCAACAAACCCCACAGCTGCAGCTCGGTAACCCCGGGCCGCAACGCTTTCTTGACCATGTCGGCACCATGCTCGGCAACCGCAATCGCCCAGCGCATGCAGGCGATCTCGTCTTCAGACTTGATCAGGCGTGCTGTTTCGGCGATGCGCACCCCGTCGACAACCTCGATACCGCGGGCCTCCAGCGCCTGGGTTACCGAGGGATTGATATACTCGATCGCAACACGGCGGTTAGCACTGCCGATTTCATCAAGATAGGCGACAATGTCCTCGGCGAGACCGCTGGCGGCTTCATCGATATTGGTGCCACCGTCAAAGAAAGCGTGCGGCCTACCGGGACGAAAATCATCGACCTGCGGCACGTCATAGTAGCAACCGTAAAATACCGTCGGGCCATCCTGGGGTATGAACAGGTAAACGCTCGGTATGTGCGACTGGAACAGCATGTAACTGCGATAGTCGACCGCGTAGCGCAGGCTGATCGGATTAACCAGCACTACCATCGCCACATCATGTAATTCGAGTTGTTGCTTGAGCCGACCCATGCGATAGCGTGACATGCGCTCCAGGTCTATTTGCGGCATGCTGCGAAAGCGGGTCAGGTCGCTCCAGTCATCATCAAAAACAAGTTTATCGACGGGATTTGCGCTCATCTGCTGCTCTACCGGTAAAAAGAATGGATGGCCGTGACGGTACGATCGATGCCGGCACTATCGATATCGAGATGGGTCACCAGCCGGATCCGTGGTTTTTGCCGACCGATCACTATTTGATGCGATTCAAGGTGTAGCCGTAACGGTTCCAGGTCTTTTGCCTCGGGCTCGATAAATACCATGTTGGTTTGATGCCTGACTGGCAATCCGGCGATATTACTAATCCCCTCGGCAAGTTGTCGCGCCCTGTCATGGTCAAAGACGAGTCGAGCAATATTTTGCTCAAGCGCGTACAGGCCGCAGGCCGCCAGGATACCAGCCTGGCGCATACCGCCGCCAAGCTGTTTACGCAGTCGGCGTGCGGTTTTTATAAATGAGGTGGAACCACAGAGCATTGCTCCTACCGGTGCACCCAGTCCCTTCGACAGGCACATCATCACACTATCAAAAGGTGCAACAATCTGGGCGGCGGTCATATTCAGTGCTACGGCGGCATTCATCAGGCGCGCGCCATCGAGGTGCACCTTCAAACCCTGCGCGCGCACCGCTTCTGCGAGTGCGCGATGATGTTCCGGGTCCTGCACCTGACCCGACACCGTGTTTTCGAGCGCAAGCGTGCGGGTAATCGGCTGATGCGGATCGTCTTCCTTGATCGCATCCAACACCTGCGGTACCGACAGCCCACCCGATTCATCGGTGGGTAACGGATGCATCACGATTCCACCGAGCGCTGAACAGCCACCGGCCTCGTCAGTGTAGATGTGATATTGATCACCCAGCAGGATTTCTTCGCCCCGGGCGTTATGCGCAAGCATCGCGGTGAGATTGGCCTGGGTCGCGCTGCTCAAGAACAGGCCGGCCTCCTTGCCCAACAATTGGGCCGCGGTGGTTTCGAGCCGATTAACGGTCTCGTCCTCGCCATAAACGTCATCCCCAACAGTTGCATCGAGAATGGCCTGGTACATGCCCGCGCTGGGCCGGGTGACGGTATCGCTGCGCAGGTCGATAGTGGCTTCTTCAGACATTGAATTCGTTCGCAATAGACTGCCCCCAATATTAGGATGGAATCGCCAGCAAGGGAATGGCTTTTTTTGCATTCGAAAGCTGCAAGCCTTTGCATGGCTGCTGGGGTAACATCGGCAGATGACTTCGCCCCGGACCGCCGATACCAGGAACCTCGTCGCCGCCTGCGCAGCAATCACCGTTTTTGGATTTGCGTTTGGCATGACCTACCCGCTGCTGTCATTGATTCTCGAGTCGCGCGGTGTCTCCAGCGACATGATTGGCATCAACTCGGCGATGATGCCGATTGGAATCCTGTTGTTTTCGGCGGTGATTCCCATTGCGGCAAAACGATTCGGGGCTCGCAATGTTGCGATCACCGCGGCCATTGTCACGGCGCTGGTGATACTCTCTTATAAGGTCTTCGACACACTTGCCGCATGGTTCTTAATCCGCCTGGTCCAGGGCATGACGATTTCAACCCTGTTTGTGTTAAGCGAGGCCTGGATCGTCGGTTCGGCGGGTGACCAAAACCGCGGCAAGATTGTCGCAATTTACGCCAGCGTACTGTCCGGCAGTTTCGGCGCGGGGCCTTTATTGATCAGTTTCATCGGCATTGAGGGCTGGACGCCGTTTGTACTCGGGGCCGCGGTGATCGCGGTCGGCGCCATCCCGTTTATTTTCATCCGTGAGGATACCCACTCTGAGCCCGCAGAAACCCATGCCTCGGGAATTGTCGGTTTTGCTCCGAGGGCGCCCATGCTTCTTGCCGCGGTTGGAACCTTTGCCGTATTCGATGCAGCTTCGTTGTCGCTGTTTCCGGTATACGGCATTCAGAACGGTCTTGATCTCGCCACCTCGGCCAATATCCTGACCGCATTAATCCTCGGCAACGTGTTGCTGCAGTTCCCGATCGGCTGGCTATGCGACAAGTTCCCGCATCGCTTTGTTCTGGCCGGTTGCGCATTGATCACGGCGATATCCCTGGTTTTTCTGCCCAGTGTTATCGATTCGGGATTAAAATGGCCATTGCTGATACTCATGGGAACCACCGGCTACGGGGTTTACACCGTTTCGCTGGCGGCGCTCGGCAACCGCTTCAGAGGTATCGACCTCGTCAATGGCTCCGCATCGTTTGCGGTAGTCTGGGGATTCGGTGCATTATTCGGTTCGGTTACCGGGGGATGGGCGATGCTCGGCTTCGGCCCAAACGGACTGCCGATAAGCCTGGCGCTGGTCTACCTGCTGCTCGCCCTGGGAGTTAGCTGGCGTCAAATCTCGCTGCAGAGGGTTGAATAAATCCTATTTACATCCTCTGGGCGACTCCCCGCTCAACCTCGACCGCTTTCGAATGGATGATGCGCATGCGCGGCGACATGGCCTGCTTCCACTAACCCTTCGGTGAGGCCTGGTACCAGGATTTTTTACCCCACTACCAACATTTGCACAGTCACCGCCTGCCGCCGTAAGCGAGTAGAGGAATTATTACGGATGCTCACCTTCGACGATGATGCGATGCATTACCCTGCGATGACCATGGTAGTCATTCAGCGCGTAATGCTGGGTGCAGCGATTATCCCACATCGCGAGCGTATTCTCGGCCCAGCGCAAACGGAAACTATACTCCGGTCGCGTTACCTGCTCAAAAAGGTAGTTCAACAGCGGCAGGCTTTCTTCGCGAGTCATACCCTCGAAACCAAGCGTATGGATGCTATTGACATAGAATGACTTTTTACCGGTTTCATCGTGGGTACGGATTACCGGGTGAACCGCGGACTGATCGCTTTTATCGCTGTTCTTGCTTTTCACCGCCGCGTAGATATCTTCGTCACGAGGTACGACGCTGGCAGAGTTAACCGCGTTTAATCTTTCAAGCGTTGCTTTCAATCCCGGCGACAACTCATCATATGCCGCATACATATCGGCAAACAGCGTGTCTCCGCCTTGCGCTGGTACTTGTCTCGCGTAGAGCATGGTTATCTTTGGCGGTAGCTCCATGTAAGCCGAGTCCGAATGCCAGAAACTGCCGAAACTTTGGGTTTCGGTCTCGGTTTTGACAATCTCGGTAATAAACGGAAAACCATCGATACCATCGGCGAACAGGTAGTCCTTGAGCTGTCCGAACCTGAGCGCAAAATCATTGTATTGCTGTGGCGATAATTGCTGGTCGCGAAAAAAAATAATCTGGTAATCGAGAAACGCCTGGTTAACCTGCTCGAACTGTTGGTCGCTCAACCCGACAGATATATCGAGGCCGCGAATTTCGGCGCCGATCGTGCTCGATTGGGGGATAATTTCCACGATGCTTTTACCCGGAATCAGTTAAGATATTTCACGCAGAACTTAACGAATCATCGTATCATTCCGCCTGATTTGTGTCACTTTCCAGAGAATTGTCGCCCATAGATACCAGCAAGCCACAGCTACCCGAATCATGCGATGTCGTCATCGTTGGCGCCGGGATCGCCGGAATGTCTGCGGCCTGGTATCTAAACAAGGCAGGACTGCAAGTCGTGGTTTGTGAAAAAGGTATCGTCGCTGGAGAACAGTCGAGCCGCAACTGGGGCTGGATTCGCCAACAGGGGCGCGACCAGGCGGAATTGCCGATTGTCATGGAAAGCATGCGCCTGTGGCAGGATATCGCCGACGAAGTCGATACCGATATCGGCTACCAGCGCGAAGGCAGTCTCTACCTGTGCGAAAATGACGAGGAACTCGCACGCCATGAGCGCTTCATGTCGTTTGCACCCGCTTACAAACTCGCCACCGACTATGTCAACNNNNAGCAACTCGAGTCACTAATGCCTGAATGCCCCGAGTGCTGGCAGAGCGGTCTATTCACACCCGACGACGGCCGTGCGGAACCATCGCTTGCGGTGCCTGCAATGGCTAAAACACTGGTTGCGCGAGGTGCCCGCGTCGTCGAAGATTGCGCGGTCGAGCAAGTCACAATCGAAAACCGGAAAGTTACCGGCGTGTTGACCGAACATGGCGAGATCAAGGCATCGTCCGTGCTTTGTGCCGGTGGTGCCTGGTCGACTTTTCTACTCAAGGGATGTGGCATTCGTTTACCCCAGCTAACGGTCAAGGCAAGCGTCGCTCGCACCGCGCCGGCACCGCTGAAGTTTAACGGCAATGCATCCGGCAGTAAGATCTCCTTTCGTCGGCGCCTCGATGGCGGCTATACGGTGGCCTCCTCTGATTACCTGGAAATCTTTCCCTCCACCAGCCATCTCGCATACCTGCGCGATTTCCTGCCGCTAATCAGAACATCGTTTACAAAGCTAAAACTGCGGATGCCTGAATTAACCGTGGACGGCAATTTTAAACGGCAACGTATCTTGAATCCGATCCCGAGCGCGGCCACGATTGCTCGCATCAAGGCCAGGCTCGCCGACCGGGTCCCGGCTTTCAAGGACGTCGAACTGGTCGAAGCCTGGTCCGGAATGATCGATGCACTCCCCGACGTGGTGCCGGTGCTGGATCGAGCCGATCCGATCGATGGGCTTTTTATTTCAACCGGCTTCAGCGGGCACGGCTTCGGCATCGGCCCCGCCGCGGGAAAAATCATGGCAGAGCTGGTACAAAATAACGATGTCGAATATGATTTAAGCCGTTTTCGCCTCGCACGCTTCGGCGATGGCAGCACGCTGGAACTCGGCCCCGCGATTTGAATTTAGCTGCAGATAATTGCCTGTAGCGGGTCCCAGCCGAAAACCTGTTCGAGATAACTCGCCAATGCAAACAGTTCCAACTCGCCGTGGGCCTTGCCAATTAACTGCAGGCCAATTGGCAGTCCCGAGTCAGTCTTGCCGCAAGGCAGAGTTATTACCGGCAGCGTAGTGGTGGTTATCGCCCAACAAATCGCCAGCCAGCGATAGTACTCGGAATACTCGAGACCATCCGAATATCCCGGGTAGCGCTCTTCGACGGGATAGGCCGGTATGATAGTGGCAGGACAAATTAACAGGTCATAGTCCTGCATGAATCGCGATGCATTGGCAAATACCTGGCCCCGTGCATCGACAGACTGACGAATTTCATCAGTGCCGAGGCCAAGACCTTTTTCAATATTCCACACGACCTCGGGTTTCATGATTTCCCGCGTACTGGCCAGGTCGGCGCCGTGAGACTGCGCGTAATCGAGCGCGCGAGGAACCTCGAAGGCGGCTTCCATCATGCTCAGATCCGGGTGGTTGTTTTCAATGTTGATCTGTTCCTGTGCGAGTTTCGCGATGGCTGAATTACAGATTGCGGCCACTTCGGCTGAAGTCTGCGTGATTCCCAGGTCTTCGCTGTAGGCAATTTTGAACGGCTTTAGCGGACGCGCCGCGGCGTTGCGGAATTCATCGATGAGGTGAGGCTTGGACAAGCCTGCCAGTGAACTCGGACCCGCCATTGCATCGGCGAACAACGCCAGGTCGGCAATACTGCGCGCCATCGGTCCCGTTTGCGAGTAAACGTCAAACGGCTGCGTACCAGGACTTGTGGCAATTAATCCAGGTGATGGCCGTAAACTGGTCACGCCACAGAAGGCGGCCGGGGTTCGTAATGAGCCACCGAGATCGGAGCCCTGTGCAAGCCAGGCACTACCGCTGGCAAGGGCAGCCGCCGCGCCACCGGAAGAACCGCCGGCACTGCGTGTTACATCATGCGGATTTCGCGTGGCACCGAAGACGTCGTTAAAGGTATTGCCACCGGTGCCGAACTCGGGCGTATTTGACTTGGCATAAATAATGCCACCATTGGCTTCAATCCGCTCAACCAGGATATCGGATTGTTCGGGTATGTGGTTTGCGTGCAGCATCGATCCATAAGTCGTTCTCACCCCGGCGACGTCGGTCAAATCCTTGATCGCGACCGGAATTCCAGACAACACCGAATCTATTCGATCCCACTGCCCAGCTGCCGCCCGGGCGCGTTCGAAGCAAAGCGTCGGCAGTGAGTTGATCTCGGGATCGACCTTTTTGATCTGCGCGTCGAGCGCATCGAGCGTGTCATCGATGCTGATTTCACCCGTCTTTAACAACGCAACGATTTCGCAGGCGCTTTTCCCGATCAGCTCAGCCATAGGTATCTCGTAAACTATTCTTCTGCACCTTGCCCATCGCGTTACGCGGCAGTTCATCGATCACAAACACCTTGCGTGGCAGCTTGAACCGCGCCAGCACGGGCTCGAGCGCCTTGACCAGCTGTTCCGGGTCAAGCTTCACGCCGTCGATCGGTACTACCGCCGCGGCGACGGCCTCGCCCAGGTCGGCATCCGCAATGCCGAACACTGCGGATTCGAGCACGCCGTCGAGCGCGTCGATCTCGGTTTCGATCTGCTTGGGATAAATGTTGTAACCCCCGGAAATGACCAGGTCTTTTTCACGCCCCAGGATATGCACGTAACCCACCGCGTCAACTTTACCGAGGTCACCGCTGATAAAGAATCCATTGCTGCGCAATTCGAGTGCGGTTTTCTCGGGCTTGCGCCAGTAGCCGAGGAAAACATTCGGACCTCGCACCTCGATCATGCCGGTTTCTCCCAATGGTAATTCGTCACCGGTTTCCGGATCGCTGATCCTGATCTCGACCCCGGGTAACGGGAATCCGACGCTGCCCGCTCGTCGCTCGCCGTGGTAGGGGTTGGAGGTATTCATATTGGTTTCGGTCATACCGTAGCGTTCCAGAATCCGGTGTCCGGTACGCTCCTCGAATTGCAGGTGGGTTTCGGCCAGCATCGGCGCACTGCCGGAAACAAACAGGCGCATATGCGAGACCAGATCACGATTGAAACGATCGTCCGCCAGAAGGCGCGTGTAAAAGGTCGGCACCCCCATCAGGGTATTTGAGTTGGGTAACTGCTCAATCATCTGGTCGAGATCAAACCGTGGCAGGAAAATCATCGACGCGCCGGCAATCAGGATTACATTGGTGGCGACAAAGAGGCCATGGGTATGAAAAATGGGCAGTGCATGCAGCAGCACATCGTGGCTGTCAAAGTGCCAGTAATCAACCAGCGTTAAAGCGTTAGAAAGCAGGTTGTCATGGCTTAACATCGCACCCTTGGACAAACCGGTGGTTCCCGACGTGTACAGAATCGCGGCGAGATCCTGAGATTCTCGCCCAACGTTATCAAACTCCATTGGCATGTTATCGGCAGCTCGCAGCAGGCTACCGCTACCGTCACTGTCGAGACTGAAAACATGCGACTCGATGTCGTCGAAGTCCGGCTCACATTGGCTGCTGCAGACAAATATCGCGGGCTCTGCATCTTCCAGGAAGTACTCAATCTCGGCCCGGGTATAGGCAGTGTTTAACGGCAGGAACACAGCACCTGCACGAATGGTCGCCAGGTAGAGCGCAATCGCCTCGGCCGATTTCTGCACCTGCACCGCGACGCGGTCACCGGGTTTAACTTTCTGCTGCAGTAGCAGGTTGGCAAGCCGGCCACTTAGTTCGACCATGCTAGCGTATGACCAGGAAGATTCCCCGGGTACCGTCAGCAGCCTGCGAGCGTCGGTTACGCGTCCGCCCAGTAGACCATCAAATAAATGATTAGCAGCCACTAGATTACCGGCACCGGCTTACGGCGCAGGCCGCTGAGCGCATTGCCCGCGATCGCGAGCATCAGAACCGAACCCCCAGCCAACGTATAGAAACTTGCGGTTTCGCCCAGAAAAATCCATACCCAGAAAGGACCCAGCAGCACCTCGGTCATCGACAACAGCGCGAGTTCGGCAGCCGGCACCACCTTCGAACCAATGGTAAAGACGGTCAGACCGAGACCGACCTGGAAAACACCCAGGGATATAGCGATCAAAATGTCATTACGCGGCAGCGAAAACCCGTAACCTTTGACCTGGCACACCAGGGCAGCAGTAACAATTGCGAAGATGCCCGCCATGAACACGGCCGGCAGCATTTCCTCGAGCTTGCCCCAGCGCAATGCAATCGTGAAAACGGCGAATCCCAGTGCCGACAACAAGGCACTCAAGTTGCCTGCCGCCTGCCCCGCGGCTATTCCATCGATTACCATAACCGCGATACCGATGGTCGCGAAAATCATCGCGAACCAGGTTGCCCTACGAACATTTTCCCGCAATATGATCCAGCCGAAAATAGCGGCCAGGAACGGCGCCGAGGCAAACAGGAACATCGCGTTGGCCACCGTCGTGGTCTGGATCGCGTAGATACCACCGGCAAACGCGATTACTAGCGCGACACCACCGATGGCACCGGCAACTCCGGATTTTCTGATAACCGCAACCGGCTTGTAATTCGAGCGGACCGAGATGATACAAAACAGGAACGTCGCCAACGCGATCGAACGGTAAAACAGGATCTGCCAGACGTTGGCTTGCTCGATCAGGCGAACCCCGAGACCCATCGACGACCAGAAAACACCCGCCATAAGGACCAGGATCACTCCCTGAACATAGCTGATGTTGGCCTTTTCAAACCGGTCCGCAATTACTTCGGGCATTCGTGTTAAACCGTGGAATAAATCTGCCGCCAGAGAGTAATCGAAGGTAACGGCATTGAAAAGCAAATGTTTCAAACCAGGTTTTACTGCGATTGAGGCTGGGCCTGCTGACGACTAAACTTCTTTACTCGCCATATCGATTTCACATATTGCATTAAACATACAGTTCTGTATATTTAAACATACATGCCTGTATGGAATCAATAATGTCAGATGCCAGCCTGCTCGAAGAAATCGCGAATCGCGGTATTCCTAGCCCGGAACGCAAACAGTTGCAGAGAATCGACTGGTTGCTCAGAGCGCTCGAGATCTTCGTCGCGGAGGGTATCGATGCGGTCCGGATTACGCGACTGGCACAGGAGCTCGGCGTTACACGCGGTAGCTTTTACTGGCATTTCGAGAATCGGGAAGACCTGATCGATGCCCTGGTGAGCTACTGGAAAGACAAGAACACCCGGGCCATTACCGAATCGGTCGCCAATGCCTCGAACCTGGCAGAGGGGATTTTTCGTTTTTTTGAAACCTGTATCGACGCCGCCCTATTCGATCCCAGGCTGGATCTTGCGTTGCGGGAATGGGCGCGGCGATCCAGTGAAGTTCGCAACATGGTGGATATCGAGGACGAGGCTCGCATTAAATCACTATGCGAGTTTTTCATCCGCTTTGGCTACGCAATGCCGGATGCCCTGATTCGTGCACGCGTTCTCTACTATTCCCAGATAGGATTCTACGCACTTGAAGTAAAGGAACCGCTCGCAACGCGGATGAGTTATACCGCAGCCTATTTCGAATGTTTTACCGGCCAGCAGCTCAATCCTTTAGATGCCGAAAATTTTCGTAACTACATACTCGAGACTTATGGAGACAAGCTGACATGAGCAGAAGATCCCGTCGCGGCAGGCATCATGGAGTAGCCGACACAACGCATCAGCGCAAGGTTAGCTACCGCAATCTGAAAAACCCCCTGCTCAGGCAACCTGCCTTCAGCCAGGACCGACTCGAGGCCATCCACGACACCGCGTTGCGCGTTATCGAAGAGCTTGGCATCAAGGTGCTTAACGACGAAGCTAGAAGCTATTACAAGCAGGCCGGCGCCAGTGTCGACGAAGAATCGCAACTGGTAAAAATTGACCGCGCGCTGGTTGCCTCGGCACTCGAGTCAGCACCCGGCGAATTCATTATTCACGGCAGAACACCCACGGCCAATGTCAGCATGGGTGGCGACAATGTCGCCTTCGTTTGCGTCGGCGGCGCACCGCATATTTCCGACCTCGACCATGGCAAGCGCCCGGCAACCCTCGAGGATACCCGCAACATCATCAAGCTATGCGAACACTTCGACGTGATACACCTGCAATCGCCGAATGTCGAATCGCAGGATATCCCGGTGCACCTGCGCCACTACCGGGTAACCGAAAGCCAGTTAAGCCTGAGCCAGAAACCGCTCTTTATTTATTCGCGCGGTTCGGCGCAGGTTGAAGACGCATTTGCGATGACCCGCATTGCCTATGGTCTGAACGAGGAGGAGTTCCAGGCGAAGCCATGGTGCTACACCGTGATCAATACCAATTCACCTCGCCAGCTCGACGTACCGATGTGCCAGGGCATCATCGATTTTGCCAGGGCCGGCCAGGTATCGGTGATCACGCCATTCACGCTTGCCGGTGCCATGGCCCCGGTTACCATGCCGGGGGCACTGGTGCTGCAGCATGCCGAGGCACTGGCCGGGATCACGCTAGCGCAGATTGTGCGCCCCGGGGCACCGGTGATTTACGGTTCCTTTACCTCCAATGTCGACATGAAATCAGGCTCCCCCGCCTTCGGCACTCCGGAGTTCGTGCGTGCGGCTTTCGGCGCTGGCCAGCTGGCCCGCCATATCGGCCTGCCGTGGCGAGGCTCGGCTGCGACCGCATCCAATGCCCCGGATGAACAGGCAGTGTATGAATTCCTGATGTCGGCCTGGGGCAGCGTTCTCGGCGGGGTTAACATGATGCTGCACTCGGCTGGTTGGCTCGAGGGCGGGCTCACGGGTTCGATGGAAAAGTACATCCTCGATATCGAGATGCTGCAAATCTTCGCGGAAATTTTCGACCCACTTAACAGTGACAATACGGAACTTGCTTACGAGGCCATTGCCAGCGTCGAACCCGGCAGTCATTTTTTCGGCTGTGAACACACCCTGGAACGTTATCAAACCGCGTTCTATGAACCGCTGGCTTCGGACTGGAGCAATTTCGGCCAGTGGACCGACAGCGGCAGCAAGACCGCGACGCAACGCGCTAACGGCATCTGGAAGAAAATTCTGCAGGAATTCGAAGCACCCGCACTGGACGCAGAGCGCCTGGAGGAATTAGCGGAATTTATCGAGCGGCGCAGCGCCGAGGGCGGCGCAGCAGTTGCCTGAAGTTAAAGGTTTCGCGAACTTTCCTGCGCCTGGGTGAATTCATAGGGTTCCCTGGAAACCTCACGTGCACTAGCTTTTCTGAATTCGAGATCGGGAATTTCGGTAATCGGACGCTGCGGCCGCAATTTGTAGAAGGATGTGCTTGCGTGTTCAAGCGAAGTCTTGTGATCACGCGGATTTCGACGCGCCCAGAATTCTATTTCCAGCAATAGTGGTTCGCCGCTCTGGTAGGCCTCGGCAGCAAATTTTTCGATATCTTCTACCGTGGCAACACTGTGAAACTCGCCCTTGTATGCGACCCCGGTTACGGTTTTAACATCGAGCAGGTAGGGAACCACGTATGGACCATTGACAACGATCGATTTCTGCGAACTCGCAATATGCGCCTTGTGGGCGGGTCCCATACTGTGAACCTTGGTAATGACAGGGCGCTTGAACTGCCCCTTGTCACCATCTGCATCAGCCCACATTTCGAGCGTCATACCGAGGTATCCGTCATACTTGTCAGGTTCCGGGGTAGCATCGGCCGTCCAGCCTTCGCCAAGTGTGATATTAACGGTTTGCTGTTCGCCCTCACGGATCAGGGACAGTGCGAGTGTCTCCCCTACCCGGTGTTGTCCAATCATCCTGATCGCCTGCTCGGTACCGGTTACTTCTGCATCATTGATCCGGTAGATGACATCATGCAGGAAAATCTGACCCGAACCAGGACCTTCTTCCGGTGTACTGGTGACTACCAGTGCACCACCACCGCCTGGCACATCAAAGACTTCCGCTTCATCCGGTGTCAGTGAGCTGACAATGCCGGTCAAGCCTGCATCACCCCAGCTCGGTGGACCCTGGCGCAATTCGGCCACCACCTGTTTCACCAGGTTGATTGGCACTGCAAAGCCAACCCCGACATTGGCACCAAAGCGTGTGGTTTCGATGGCCGTGTTAATTCCGATCACGTTACCCTTGCGGTTAAACAGCGCACCGCCCGAATTACCGGGGTTGATCGCCGCATCGGTTTGCAAATAAGGCGTTGTGCCCTCGCGGTAACGTTCGGTATGCGAAATAATGCCCCCGCTGATCGAATCGGGATTGCGTCCAAGCGGGTTACCAACTGCGAAGGTTTCATCGCCCGGTTGCAACCGGTCCGAGTCGCCAAGCGTCGCCGCTGGAATGCCCTCGCAATGATCGAGCTGCAGAATTGCGACGTCCGATCGGGGAGTAGCATTGATCACCGTGGCCTGAATACCTTCGGTACGATCCCAACCCCTCGGGAAAACCTCGACTATTGCGGCGTCGGCGATAACGTGTTGGTTAGTCCAGACCTCGCAGGTTCTGGAGGAAACCATGAATCCGGAGCCATTATTGATTTCCCAGACCGAATCGCCAAACTTGTCGACGGTTACATGAGACATGGTGCGAATGGATACCGAAACATCGAGCATTCTGTCGGTATCGATCTTGTCATGCTTTTCGAGTGCGTGCATGCCCAGCGGTACCATGCTGGCAAATAATCCCAGCACGGCGAATCGCCATAAGATCGTACCATTCCAGTTCATGCTTCACCTCGTTTAAATTAGGTGATGTCTCGATGGTTACGTTTTTTTTATAGCTTTATTTAATGCCGTTTTTATTAGAAGCTGCAATATTCAGGCCAATGCCGGTCAACAGTTTCATTAATATATATAGCAGATAGGAGGTAATATTCAAAAATTCCAGCCAGTCACGTATTTTATCCTGATTAACGGTCGATAATCGTTGGTTGCAGTACTCGCAAACCGTCCATATTCTGTCAAAAAACTTACTGAACAAACTAAATCCCAGCCGCGTTTTATCAGCCGTTTTAAGCCAGGGAGCGAGTTTTGATCTAGTGATAATCCGCGGCAAGCCTACTTCAGGTCGAGACTGTACTTGACGACGCGGTCATTGCCCGAATCGGATAACCAGAGTTCCGAACCCCGCACTTCGACACCTTCGGGCGTCCTGAATCGATTCACTCCCTTGGCCGGCGAACCATTTCCCAGCACGTGCAATAACTTGCCGTCAGCACCAATAAATTTAACCTCATGGTTGTTCTTATCGGCAGCAATGATGGTTCCGTTAGCAGTTAAATCCAGGTAACGAACCCCGTTAAAGTCATATTCCTTGCGTCCCAGCTCGGCTTCGATCTCGAGATCGGGGGATAGCAACAGCATGCGGCTGTTACCCGCGTCCGCAAGCCAGATGTTGCCATCTTTACCCAACTCGAGATCATGCGGTGAAGCAAGCCCGGTTATTTCATCGACGACGCGCCCGTCCCGATAGGCGACGACATTGCCCGACCAGGCGCCGGCAACATAAACCAGCCCATTCGGATGAACCAGCACGCCCTCCGGCCCGCGTATGCGTTCGCTGAGCTCGCCGACCAGGGTCGCGCTAGTGCCATCGATTTCGTAAATGGTGACACGATTATTGTGCGTATCGGCTACATAGGCCCTCCCCTGGCCATCAAAATCGACGTCATGGGTGCCGGACTGATGGTCAGAACCAAACTCGCCCACCAGCTCGAGCGAATCCGGGTCGAGAATTGCAATACGGTTATTACCGACATCCGAGACAAATAAATACCTGCCGTCCGGTGTCAACTTGAGGTCATGGGGGTTATCGAGTTGAGCTTTACTGGCGCCGACGAAGCTCAGTTCGACTTCCGCGGCAATTACCACGTTTACCGAGAGCACCAGCAAAATCGTGAAAACGAATCTTGTAATCATAAAGTGTAAATTAACCTTTCGTGCAGGAGCTCGCAAGAGATGACATAGAAATCTTCGGGTAGTAAAGTATTCCGGCATTACATGACACATTTATATAACGCTTACCCGGGGTTTACCAGGACCATGCTGGACACTTTTTAGTTACTGCGACCCTGGTCCTTTAATCGGCCAACCGCGAAATCCAGTCGTTCGATCACCGCATCGGTCTCAACCAGGTCCATAACGCCCGGTGCCTCGATTCGAGTACCCCAGCGCAGTTCCTGCGGACTTTTGCCCTTGAAGCGCTGGGCCGCCTCGGCAAATTTATCAACACAGAGATCAAGCGAGTGGTAAGGACCGCTGCGCAGCGACCAGGTACTGGCATGTAAACCGATAACCGCTGTCCCCAGCGCATTGGCCAGGTGAACCGGCCCGGCATCAGGACTCAAAACAAGATCGGCGCGCTCCAGTAGTGCTGCCAGCTGCGGCAGGGTATCCTTGCCGATCAGGTTAATCGGCTGGTTTTTCATTGCCTGCTGGATGGCTTTGCCGGTCGCACTTTCCAGATCGGTCGGCCCCCCGGATAAGACCACCGCCATGTCATGATGCACTATCGCATGGTCCGCCACAGCGGCATAGCGATCTGCGTGCCAGTTACGAGACGGATGACTCGAACAGGGAGAGATCAGTAGGATCTGTTTTCCGGCGGGCAACGTCGAATCCACAAACGCCTTCGCCTCGTCGCTGACTGGAAAGTCCCACACGGGCTCGGGCGCATCCAGGCCGATCGTGCGGGCAAAAGATAAATGGCCCTGGACCTGGTGCTCCTGTCGTGTTTCGGGTATCGAGTGGGTCATGAAGAATCGATGAAAGTCCCGCGCTCGGAATTTATCCCATCCGAGCTTGATGCCGGCTTTGACACAGGCACCGGTCAAGTTTGCCCGTGCCGAGGTTTGCATCTGCAACATGACGTCAAAACTTTCACCGGCAAGTTCCCGCCTCAGCTTCAGATAAGCGCCCCATCCTCCTTTCTTGTCGAGCACGATAAAACGCACGCCTTCGAGACAGGATAACAACTTGTATTCGAGCGCTGCACAAATCCAGGTTACCCGGGTCTGTGGCCAGCTGCGCTGGATCGCGCGCAACACCGGAACCGCGTGGGTTACATCACCGAGCGCCGAAAGGCGCACAATACAGATACTTTGGGGGACGCTTTTTAACGGCAGCATCAGGCCTGGATCTGATGGTTAAGGTGGCGGAGATTCAGCGAATTCAAAGCTAAAGAGTACCCGTTGGCCAGTTTAAAAGCCGTGCTATTTATTACTTGGCTCAAGGGGCAACGGCAGATCGTACAGGCTGCCGAACTGACCAAGATTATCGTCGACTCCGGCAAGTCGTAACGCATGCCACGCCATCGCATGATTCGACGAGGTCAGCGGAATACCGAGATGCTTTTCAAGATCGGCGCAGGCATGCATCAATCGCACCGAGGTGCAGGAAACAAAGATCGCATCGACTTCACCATGACTGATGATTTCACGCACGCCCTGCTCGATTGATTGCGGGGTAATTCTCGCGACCACGGTATCGCGGTCGGCATTGAACGAACCGAATACCGGCACATGGAAACCGCGCGCCGCGATATAGTCGGCGACGATCCGGTTCACATCAGCAGGATACGGGGTCAATACCCCGATACGCCTGGCCTTGAAGGCATCGAAAGCCGCGAAAGCCGCGGTGATCGGCGTGGTACATATTGCATCGGGTTTAGCCTGCCTGATGTTAGCGAAAACCTGCTCTTCGCCAAGCGCCATCGATGCCGAGGTGCAGCCGTAGGCGATCACATCCACCGGGGTGTCGGGTGTTATCACGCGGGCACATTCGATGATACGAGGCCCCATCGCGCGCAGCGACTCCGGTGTTATCAGGTTATCGTTATGAATTCGACTCTGGTAAAGTGCAACGCCGTCGAGCGCGGCAAAAACCTGGCGCCATTCGTGTTCGATGGTGTAGTCGGTGGCTAATACGATTAGCCCGATCGAAGCACGGCTGGCAATACCGCCATCAACCTCGTACGGCAGATTTTCAAATAGCAGCGTTTCTTGCGTTGCTTTGCTGGCTGGCTGACTCATAATGCACCTGGACAAGATTTGGTCTGCGCATACTCTACCATGAATAAAATCCACAACCCACAGGGGCGCCCTGGATGAGTAATCTCACTTCAAATTTCTACGTCATCGCACATGAAGCTGGCGCCGAAAACAGCGCTATTCCATGCTGGGCCAACCGGGATACCAACCCGCTCGCTCTCGACCCGGACGCGAATGCTGCCATCGAACGTCACCAGATCGAGAATGTCCCCGGGGCCTTCCAGCTACTGAATGTTTTATCCGCGGCGGAATGCGAGCGCATCGTCGAACTTTCCGAATCGCTTGGCTACCTCGAGGATGCCGCCGTCTCGCTACCGCGTGCAATTCGCCACAACGACAGCTTTACCTGGGTTGTCGATGACGCGACCAACGACATTATCTGGCAACGCTGTCAATCGCTGCTGAATGACAACCACGAGTTCAATGCCGGCAAACGCGCGCTTGGCATCAATGCTCGTTTCCGCTTTTACCGCTACGGCCCCGGGGATTTCTTCGCCCCGCATACGGATGGCTCCTGGCCCGGCTCACGCGTTATCGATGGCGAGCTTGTCGACAATGCTTATAACGATCGCTGGAGTCAGCTCAGTTTCCTGCTTTTCCTGAGCGGGGATTACGAGGGTGGCGCGACCCAATTCTATGTCAGTCCGGACAATTCGCTTACCCCGGCCCGGCGTCCTGACGATGCCGTTGTTATCGATGTGCGCACGCCGGTTGGCGGTGCCCTGTGTTTTCCCCACGGCGTGCATCCTCTACATTGCATGCATGCCTCCCGGGAAATTACAGCAGGAACAAAGTACATTATCCGCTCTGACATCCTGTTTGATCTCTAGCGCCGTCGGCGGGCGTTGAAAGCCGCGGGCAGACAATCATGATCGACGAAATGCTAAGCGTCGCATGCGTTATCTAACCCCATGAAATAAATCGCGCTGGTAAGATCGGTAACATCGATATGACAACTGGTCGCTTCGCGCAACACAGGCTTGGCATGATAGGCGATACCCAGGCCGGCTGCAGTCAGCATTGGCAGGTCA
Source organism: uncultured Gammaproteobacteria bacterium (assembly GCA_947259485.1). GTDB lineage: Bacteria > Pseudomonadota > Gammaproteobacteria. The sequence goes on from CAMYLU010000018.1 coordinate 23,284, forward strand.
TTGGCGCCATCACCAATCGCACAGCAATCACGCAAGGCAAGGCCCAGTGCCTGCGCGCGCTGCTGCAGGATATTGCACTTGTAGTCAGCATTGACGATCGGATCCAGCAGGCCACCGGTCAACCGATCCGCATCGAGTTCCAGCTGACAACAATGGACTTCATCAAATCCAAGTTTGCGTGCAACCGGTTCGGCAACCTGTGAAAACCCGCCACTGACCAGAATCGTGTGCATCCCCGCCGCGTTGGCAGCGGCGAGCAATTGCTCGGCACCCGGATTAAGCGACAGCGACTGCGCGACATCATGAAACACCTGAACAGACTGTCCTGCAAGCATTGCAATTCTCTCACGCAGCGCGGCGCTAAAATCTATCTCGCCGTTCATCGCACGCGCGGTAATGGCTGCGATCTGATCTCCCATACCGAGAATCGTTGCGACCTCGTCGAGCGTTTCGGCGGCGACAATGGTCATGTCCATATCACAAATCAGCAATCGTTTACCGCGCTCGCTCCGCGGTTGCATGTAGACATCGGCATCCGCCAGGTTTTCACGCAGGGAGCGGAACAGAGCCCAGGCATACGCCGGTTCACAGACGACAACCAGGTCACAAGCGTTTAGCGCGAGTTTTTGTTCATCATGAACCTGCAGATTACCAAGCAGGCTGCGCAGCCTGCCAACGGCATTATCTACTTCTCCCCTGGTGCAAATGGTGACCAGGAAAGGTTGTTCCGCATCGCTGCGCAACAACCATCGTGGTGCCTCGTCTTGTGCGCTTTCAGTCATTACAGGGCAGGGAAATGCAGGTATTGCACATCGTTGATATTAGGCAGCGAACGCAGATGTTCGAGATCGTCGTTATCGAGTGACTCATCGATTTCAAGCAGTACCATTGCCTTGCCATTCCGGCCATCCCGACCCAGGTGCATATTTGCAATATTGATGCCGCGTTCAGCGGTAGTACCACCGATATCACCGATGACACCCGGCTTGTCGTCATTGGTAATGTAGAGCATGTGTTCACCGAGCTTGGACTCCAGCGGAATTCCTTTGACGTCGATCACACGTGGACGGTTCTGGATCAGCGTACCGCAAATACTGCGCGACCTGGATTCGGTTTCGACCCCAACCGTGATCCGGCAGGGATATTCGTCGCGGCCTTCATTGTGCGCTTCGATGACATTGATATTGCGATCACGCGCAACTTCCCGGGCATTCACCGAGTTAACATAACTACTGTGGTGCTCGAGTATCGCCTGCACCACCTGCACGGTTAACGGGGACACGTTCAAATCGTTGGCTTCACCACCATAGGTGACTGTCAGGGTTTTGATAGGATCGTGGGTCAGCTGACCGACGAAAGATCCCAGGCATTGTGCGAGCTGCAGGTAAGGTCGCAATACCTGCGCCTCCTCGGCGCTGATGCTGGGTGCATTGATCGCGTTATTAATCGCGCCGCTTACCAGGTAGTCACTGATCTGCTCGGCAATCTGGATTGCAACCTTCTCCTGGGCCTCTATCGTGGAGGCACCGAGATGCGGGGTACAGATTACGTTCTCCAGTTCAAACAAAGGGTTATCGCGGGCCGGTTCGACTTCGTATACATCGAGCGCGGCACCTTTCAAATGCTCGCTTTTGAGCGCTGCTAGCAAGGCCAGCTCGTCGACCAGGCCACCGCGCGCGCAATTGATCAACATGCTGCCCGGCTTCATCTGGTTGATTGCGCTGGCGCTGATGATATTGGTGGTCTCGGGAGTTTTGGGCACGTGCAGCGAAACAATATCTGAACTGGCAAGCAAGGTGTCGAGGTCAACTTTTTTGACGCCAAGCCTGGCGGCACGTTCCTCGGTCAGGTAGGGATCGTAGGCCTGGACATGCAGTCCGTAGCCGATCGCCTTGCTGGCAACGATGGAACCGATATTGCCAGCACCGATAAGCCCAAGCAATTTACCGGTCAGTTCCATCCCCATGAAACGCGACTTTTCCCATTTGCCGGCATGGGTTGAGCTATTCGCCTGCGGGATATGGCGAGCTAACGCCAGCATCATCGCCATGGCATGTTCGGCGGTGGTAATCGCGTTGCCGAGCGGAGTATTCATCACCACGATTCCGCGCTTGGTACAGGCGGGAACATCGACGTTATCGACCCCGATCCCCGCCCTTCCGACAACCTTGAGATTGTTGGCCTGCTCAAGCAGTTCCGCGGTCACGTTGGTGGACGAGCGAATCGCCAGGCCATCGAATTCGCCGATCATTTCCAACAATTCAGCTTCGCTCAATTTGCTCGATTGCACCACTTCGACACCGCGCTCTTCAAAAACGGTCACCGCCTGGCTCGACATCGAGTCAGAAATTAGAACTCTGGGTTTAGTCATCTTGTTTCTCCTGCAAGGTTTTTTTGAAGTCCGCAAATACCCAGTCCAGCCAGGGGGTCAGGGATTCGAGATCGCTGGTTTCAACGGTAGCGCCGCCCCAGATGCGAAACCCGGGTGGCGCGCTGCGGTAGTTGCCAATATCGAACGCCACGTTTTCCTGCTCCAGCCTCAGCAGCATCGAATTAATCGCCTGTTGCTGATCCTCTGCGGACAGGCCCGTGAAATCGGAGTCGACGATCTGCAGACACATGGAGGTCGGTGAACGAGTCGCCGGATCACGGGCCAACCAGTCTATCCAGGCTGTTTCGCCGACCCAGGCATCGATGCAATCAAAATTGTTACGCGTGCGTTGCCACAAAGCCTCGGCGCCACCCGTGGCCTCGGCCCAGGCCAGGGCCGCATGCAGGTCCTCGAGTGCCAGCATGCTGGGTGTATTAATCGTGGCACCACTGAAAATACCGTCGACCAGCTTACCGCCCTTGGCCAGCTGAAAAAGCTTCGGTAAAGGATAGCGCGGCGCGGCGGCTTCCAGCCTGGCCACAGCCTTCGGACTGAGCGCCAGCATGCCATGCGCGCCCTCGCTGCCGAGAACCTTTTGCCAGGACCAGGTGACTACATCGAGCCGGCCAAAATCGATCGGCATGGCGAAAGCCGCGGAGGTCGCATCGCATAACACCAGACCCTCACGCTCCGCATCCAGCCATTCCAGGTCGGGCAGGCATACACCACTGGTGGTGCCGTTATAAACCATGACCAGGTCGTGCGCCGAAGCTACCAGGTTCAAGTCGGGAAGCTCACCGTACTCAGCCTGGTAGAGGTTCAATTGTTCGATACCGAGCGCCTGTAAGTCTTTCGCCCAATCGTTGGAAAAACTCTCCCAGACCAGTGCATCGACGGGTCGTGATCCGAGCAGCGACCACATCGCCATCTCGAACGCACCGGTGTCGGAACCCGGCACGATACCGAGTTTCCAGTCGTCTGGCAGACCCAGCAACCGGTGCGAAATATCAATCGCGTCACGCAAACGTTGTTTGGGGAGTTTGGCGCGATGACTGCGCCCGAGAAACTCGGTGTTTAAATGGGTAATGTCCCAGCCGGGATACTTTTTGCACGGCCCTGAAGAAAAACGTGGGTCCGCGGGTCGAACACGCGGCTGCTCGGGAAGGCCGCTGGCTTCCTCGTTCATGGTATAACCTCTAGTTATGGGGTGGTTTGCTCCACCAGGCGCGCGCAGGATAACATGACTCTGCGACATTTGAATACCCAGCGTTAAGTTCAATACAGATTGAAATTAAAGAATGTTAGCGGAGCGCAACCCCGCTATTTAGCATTTCATCAGAACGGACATTCATTAAGATCAACCCGGTATCGGGGATCGACTAATTTCAGACGTTGTGCAGTCGGATTTACCAAGTTAAAATTCGACCATTCATCACAATATTAAGGATCTTGTCAAAATGAGCGGTAAATTGAGAAATTTCGATCTAACTGTCGAAGAAATTAAGATTGTGAAAATGATGAAGGAATTAATCAAAAATCTTGAGAATCTAAATTTTAATGACCCGCTCTCACCAAGGGCCGATTTTTTTCGCGAGGAAATTGATAAACTGGAACAAAAACTCGAAGAGATCAGGGATAACACGTTGATCAAATAATAATAAATTTTAAGCCTCTTAAACCTTAATAGCAGACGTTCAGATTTAAGACTTCAGGGCCGTAGAACGGCCATAAGCGGACGCCTGGTTACAAGATAGAATTTAAACTCCTCTGATCTATATCAAGATCACATAGTAATTACTCGGTAGCCTTGTCTCCCAGTTAAATACAAATTGTTTTGCTAGACGCTCGACATATTCGCAAAATGGAATCAGGAGGTATCATGACAATAGCATCGAAATTGGAAAATTATCTTCAGCAGCAGGAAGTCAGGTACGAGGTGGTGACTCATCCGCACAGTGAATACAGCATGGAGACTGCTGAAAAGGCCCATGTCCACGGTGATGCCTTGGCCAAGGGGGTGTTGGTAAAGGATTACGACGGCTACCTGCTGGTAGTTTTGCCAGCCGACTATCACGTTGAGCTCGAATCCCTGCACAAGCTGCTGCGTAAGGAAGTACTGATGGTGGACGAAGCTGCTCTGAAGGAGGTCTTTAGTGACTGTGAACCGGGAGCGGTGCCGCCCATTGGTATGGCCTACGGGGTAAAGACAATATGGGACCCGACATCCAGCCTTGGTAAACTGGATGAAGTCTTCTTCGAGGCGGGTGATCATCAGACTCTTGTGCGGATGAGTGGTGTGCAGTTTCACGAGCTGATGGCACCGGCCGAGCGCGGGGAGTTCAGTCACCACATCTGAAAGGCGCATCTCTCCAAAGCAGACACTGAAAAGCGCGTAACCAGTGGCAATCTTCGGCGGTGACCTCAACTGATCGACGCAACACTTTATCCTTAGATGAAAAGATGAGGTGTTGGAAATGTCACGCAGAAAACGAAGTTGGTATACGGCAGCGGAAAAGTCCGAAATGTGGGATCGCTGGCAACGGGGTGAATCACTTAATACGATCGCACGCGCCTTTGAAACCAGTCATTCGGCGATTTCAAAGAACTTTGAGCGCTTCGGTGGTATCCGCCCACCGAACTCACAGCGCTCCAGACTGGCGCTGACCCTTTCGGAACGCGAAGAGATCTCAAGGGGGATAGTGGTTGGACTATCCTTGCGAGCTATTGCCCGTCAACTGGATCGCGCGCCCTCGACCATTAGCCGGGAAATCAATCGAAACGGTGGTCAGAAACGCTACCGTGCCAATCAGGCTGACAAAGCAGCCTGGGCTAGAGCGCATCGCCCGAAACTCTGTAAACTAGCAAGGAACCTGCAACTCGGTCGTATCATAGCCGGTAAGCTCCAGCGTCATTGGTCGCCAGAGCAGATTGCGGGTTGGCTAAAGAAAGTCCATGCAGGTAACGAGAGGCTTCAGGTGTCGCACGAGACCATTTATCGCAGTCTGTTCATCCAGGCCCGAGGGGCGCTGAGAAAGGAATTGGTTCAGTATCTTCGGACCAAACGGATCATCCGTCGTCCGAAAAAGACCAGCTTGAAGGGGCAAGGGCTGGGACAAATAACCGGGGCCGTATCAATCTGCGATTTCAACCGGTCGATGCAACACATTGGTTAAATCGTTCAGCCGGTCTGCTAAGATTGGACTTTGTAACCATCCTGCTGCCGCACCAAAGAACCGGATATGATTGATAGCAATGCCAGAAATTTGGCCGCGGACGTACGAAACCTGCCACCCTCGATGCTGGACCCGAGCTTGCTAGCCGAGTATGTCAAAACCGGTAAAGCCTACGACCTTTCGGAATTGTGCAAAAAGGGCAATGTCTCGTTGAAACAGGTCGCACAGTTAATCGTCGCTAGCGGGCTAGAGAATTTAGACAAGTTACCCGGATATGCCATGACACAGGCAACATATGAGTTGGCTGAAAACCTTTACTCGATTGGTGAGTCGAGGCGGCAATGGCAGCAAATCCGGAATCGGCACAAACCCGACTACCTGGAAGGTCGTCTATCGAGAGAAGCCTTGAAAAGGCTTGTACTGGATGAGAAAAAAAGCAAACGCCACTACGCTGATATTTACTTTCGGTCGTGGGCAGTTTTCTGGAACGAGAAATTTCTCAAACGCATGATTCACAAAATTGATAGCCGCATCATGGCAAACATACCGGAAGAACTTATCACCAAAAAAGTTTGTTTTGCCGCGGTTGCAAAATCGGGTTTGGCACTGCGTTACGTGCACAGTCAATGCGTAGCCTCGCAGTCTGCACCCAGGCTGTGCAGGAAAATCCGGCCGCAATCGCTTTTACGCCGGGTCGTCTGCGCGATCAAGTCAGGGAATTGCAGGCCCAGGAATTTAATTGAAGCCGTCAATCCCGGGTTTTTCCATGCTGATGCAGGTACAGCGCGATGTTCATACTCCCTGTGTTTCATTCTTTATCATCAGGAATTTTAACGCCTGATAGATTATCTTTACCAAAATATGCCGGTAAATTAGCTATATAGATACTTGCGAAAGGTTCGCACCAGCAGTCATTAATTGTAGCCTGATCAATGGTATCGAAAAATGAATATTTCAAAGGCAGAAGCCGATTCTCAAAAAAGAGCCGCGAAACTGAGAAACTTTGACTTAACGGTCGAGGAAATCAGGATATTGAAGGCCATCGAAGATTTAACCCTGGCCCTTGAAAATATTGAACACAAGAACAATCGACCTGAACGACTGGAATATTTTCGATGCGCAATAAGACAGCTCGAAGATAAATTGGAAGAGGTCAGGGAAAATACCCTGATTAGATAACAGTTTAAATTGCACGGTATCTATTGGCGGGAATTAGTTACCGACAAACTTACAAGGTAACAAAAGACAACCGGCTCTTTTTTTATTTCCCCAACTGGTTATTAATCCAGGCGTTAGCATCACCCATCACCGCCCTTCCCGCCAGGTAATCATCGATGATCTCATGCATGCGCTGTCGCCCGAACGATCCATAGTGACCACCATGGACAGTTTCAATATCGAGTTCGCGTAATCGCTGTAAACTTTCTCGATAGATCTTTTTATCCGAGTGATAAACGGTATCGAATAACTCGCCATCATAAATCGCATCGCCACTGAACAGCGTCTTGCTTTTTACCTCGTAGAGTGCAATCGAACCGGGGGAATGCCCCGGTAAATGCAAAACCTTAAATGCCCTGTCACCCAGGTCGACGACATCGCCTTCATCGAGGTAGCCCGTCAATGGGGCGGGTTCAACGCGGTAGCTTTCGTATTGGAAATCATTGTCGGGCAATGCCAGGAAAGTTTCCGCGCGCACAAATTCGGCCGTGCCGGAATTTTCATGGTTCGGTTCTCGATGAAGCGCTTCCTCGAGCCGATGACCAAGGCGACATTCAAACTCGTGTGCAGCGCCGATATGATCGAAATGGCAATGCGTCGATACCACCGTAATCGGTTTTTCGCTGAGGGTTGCAATTTTCTGTTTCAAGGGCCTTAAGCCCATCCCGGAGTCGATCAGCAGGTCATAGTTTTTACCATCCAGATGCCAGATATTGCAGCGTAGCCAATGGGCAACGTATTTTTCCCGTATCAGGCGGATGTCGTCTGATATGCGGATAACTTCGTACCAGTCATCGATGACCGTTTTTTTCATCGCGATTAGAAATAGACCTGTTGTTGGTATTGGTTAATGGGGTGTCAGGGAATATTTTTTCCATTCTAGCTAATAGCTATAAATTTCTCCAAAGGAGACACTGCAAAAAGGCACGTGGTACGCCTGGCAATGGCCAATGCCCGGCACTTGGCATTCCCACGAATCGATCGTAAAAACTTCCAGTCAAACCTTGATGCATATCAATCCCGCGTCTAACACGAGGATTAAAGTGGTAGTCTGGATCTTTTACAAATAAGTAAAAAATCATGCGGAAGAATAGTACTAAGCTTCTTCGCGGGTTGATTCTAGCCAGTATCTACATGACTGGCGTCATTGGCATTGTGGCCAGCGGTGGCGGTGGTAGTGGTAGCGGTGGTGGTGACACTGACTGGGTACCAGGTCTATTTCTACCTGCGGGCACTTTTTGGGCCAGATGCGCCAATCCTCGCAGCGGAATCAACCCTTTCACCAATCAGCCCTTTAGTGACATACAGGGTGCCATCGTCGACGAGAATAATTTTTTACGCTCCTACAGTAATGACACTTATCTCTGGTATAACGAGATCACCGACCGGGACCCGTCCCTGTATGGCAATCCACTGGGTTATTTTGATCTTCTAAAAACAACGGCACTTACCTCTTCAGGGCAACCCAAGGACAGGTTTCACTTCACCATTCCATCCGACGAATGGTTTCAGCTTTCCCAGTCCGGTGTTGTAGCGGGATATGGCGCCACTTTCGTAAGGCTCTCGTCGGATCCACCGCGGGAGTTTGTTGTCGCTTACACCGAACCAAATTCGCCCGCGACTGATCCCCTGGTAAACCTTGCCCGGGGAGCGCGGATACTTTCAGTTGACGGCGTGGATATCGATGACACGACACAGGTTGGCATAGATACAATATACGACGGTCTGTTTCCTGAAGCGGCCGGCGAGACTCATGATTTTGAAGTTCTTGATCTCGGCGCACCGCTGGGTCGCATGGTAACCATTACCTCCGCGAACATAAGCCTGTCGCCCGTACAAAACGTTACCGTATTGCCGACCCTGTCCGGTCCCGTAGGTTACCTGCTGTTTAACGATCATATTGCAACCGCCGAACAGGCTCTCATTGACGCAGTCAACCAGTTGAATGCCGGCCCGGGTATAAACGACCTGGTGGTCGATTTGCGTTACAACGGCGGTGGATTTCTGTATATCGCCAGTGAATTTGCCTACATGATTGCCGGGGCTGCCCAAACCAGCGGGCAACCCTTCGAGACACTCCAGTTTAACGACAAGCACCCAAGCACCAATCCGGTAACCGGGCAACCGCTGGTGCCGACTCCCTTTTATTCGACTGACAGCGGACTGCCACCGGCGCCATTACCGACGCTCAATCTTACGCGCGTCTTTGTGCTTACAGGACCAGGAACTTGTTCTGCCAGCGAATCCATCATGAACAGCCTCAGGGGGGTAAACGTGGATGTAATCCAGATCGGCTCCACAACCTGCGGCAAACCGTATGGTTTTTATCCAACTGACAACTGCGGTACTACCTACTTCACGATCCAGTTTCGGGGTGTGAATGCGATGAATTTTGGCGACTATACCGATGGATACTCTCCTGATAACACGGTTAGCGATCCAGGCGAATTGCTGCCGGGCTGTTCGGTAGCGGATGACTTTACAGCGCCCCTTGGAGACCCATCCGAAGGTCGGCTGGCGGCGGCGCTCAATTTTCGGGAAACTTCAGGTATCTGCCCAGCTCCCAGCGGGCGCCCAACGGTTGGTGCTTTAAAGACCAAGAAAGATCTATCCACTGTGGATGGCGTCGTTATAAAAAATCCATGGCTTACAAACCGCATCGTCCAGTAGTCAACATGAGGCAAGATAAACTCTATTTGAGAATACCTTTGTTGATCCTGGTTACCAGTTGCCAGGCACTAACTGCTTACCCTGATCTGCCTGCCTTGATCGTACAACCCGACAAAGACAGCCGGGCGGCACTGCAGGCAACATTGTCAGGCTTATTTGGCGGTTCTGAAATAAGACTTTCTGACGATGCCCTAACCCGGTCCAGCCTGTTGACACTCGAACCGGGTTTTCAAAAAACGCCCGGTGAACCACCCTCCACGGGGCGCGTTCTGTCCGAGCCATACAGGTTCCAGCTGGTCAAGAATGGAGATAATTGCACCCTCATCGATTTACGTGACGGTACACGCCATACGCTGGCAGATACCGCTTGCATCGCGGAATAGAAGCAACACCCGGCTTGAAAATCAGGTCAATCGACACTGACGCCTTTGATTCATGATCCTATTTACTAGACAACCAGGTACCAGAAAATTGAATTCTCATCAGAACTCCGATACTCGATAAATCCGCGCAATCCTCACCCGGGGAATTTTATCTGGTAATGACTGTCTTATAACGTACACACTTTCTGGAGACCTCCTTATGGAAAGACGACTATTTATCGCCGGCGCGATCACTTCTGCCCTGGTATTTGCCGCAAACAGAGGTGTTTTTGCCTCCACCGACGCTTCCGCAATGAAAGGGGACTTCCCGCCCATCAACAAGACCAGGGAAGATTGGCAAAAGCTGCTGGACGCACAGCAATACGAGGTGTTGTTTGAAGAAGGGACCGAACGCCCCTGGAGCAGCGCTCTGAATGACGAAAAGCGCGAGGGTACCTATATCTGCGCTGCCTGCTACTTGCCGTTGTTTCTCTCGGAAACCAAGTTCGACAGTGGTACGGGATGGCCCAGCTTCTACCAGGCCATTGAAGGAAATGCCGGCACCAAGCGGGACTGGAAGCTGCTATTTCCTCGTACCGAATACCATTGCGCACGCTGTGAAGGTCACCAGGGTCACGTCTTCAACGATGGCCCCGATCCTACCGGGCAACGCTGGTGTAATAACGGTGTGGCCCTGCGTTTTATTCCATCTTCAGAATCGTTACCGGTGTTACGGGTATAAAATTTACCCGCATTGCATGTTGTCGAGGAGGCAGGCGCTCCGATACCAGGACCCGGGTTATTTGAATTTTGCTAAATGGATAACGGTTTTCATTCTGTTGGCTTTACGCCGGGTTTTAATCAATCTCGTTTCAAGATTCGAAAGTTCTTTATTAAGGAAAAGTAATCTGTGTGAATCAGGGTCTTCCGATTCCAGTCGCTCAATCACTTCCCTGGACTCATTTATCGATCTGACAAGTTTGGTCTCATCGATAGCGAGACCCAGGCATGTTAGCAGGCTAGCTGTTGATGTTGGTGCAATTTGAGGGGAGATATCCATAGTGCCTCGTCCTTGTTCCTGATTACACCCAATACTACACAGGCAATTGAAACATCCACATCACCCATATGGGTTAAATTGACAAACGTGCTGCGCTCGTTATTTAACTTTAACGGTGAGTCAATCTCACTTACTACTTGACGTACCCTAGTTGATCGAAAAGTTCAGGTGACTGTTTCAGGTAACGATCCTTAGCGGTCTCTTTAAATCATGCCCGGTGTATCTGCTCATTAGATTAGAGTTTAAATTTCTTTATAACAGGCGTTTTCGGTAACATCGAGCGAAGATACCGAGGACAGGCAGATGAATCCGTTAATAGCGCCATTAAGCGAAGCTGAAATCAGGCAGGCGGTTAGCGCTGTAAAACGCGACGCCGGACTGGATAAATCGGCCTGGTTCGAAACCATCAGTCTTGACGAATCGGACCGTTTTCCCGAACAGCGCAGCGTCTACGTATGCTGCTACGAACCCGCCAGCAACCGCACATTGGCAGGACTGGTCGTACTCGAATCAGATGTCTTACACGACTGGCGTCATATCGAGGGCGTGCAGGCACGCATCGTGCCCGACGAATTTACGATGGCCTGTGAACTGGCACGACAGGACCAGGACTTTCTAAAGGCATTGAAAAAACGCGGCCTCGACGATGCCTCAAAAGTGCTAGTCGAAAGCTGGTCTGCGGGTAACTTCGGCAACCCGGAAGAGCAGGATCATCGTATCGCCTACGGCCACTGCTGGTTGATGAACGACGCCGGGGACAATCCCTATGCTCGACCGATTGCCAACCTGCACCCGGTATTTGACCTGGCCAAACGCGAGATTATCCGCATTGACGATTTTGGCGTGGTACCGATTCCTCCCGACCCGGGCCCGATTCGACGGCCACATCAGCGAGACGATTTAACCGGGATCTCGATTACCCAGCCCGAGGGCCCCAGCTTCGAAGTCGATGGCTACCAGGTCAAGTGGCACGACTGGGAATTACAAATTGGTTTTGCCCAGCGCGATGGCCTGGTGCTTTACGACATCGGCATTAATGACAAGGGCCGTCTGCGTCCCATCATGAAACGTGCCTCGATGTCCGAAATGGTAGTGCCCTACGGTGACCCACGCGGGGCAAATTTTCGTCGCAATGCATTCGATACCGGCGAATATGGAATCGGCGTTGCGCTCGACTCGCTTGCGCTTGGCTGCGATTGCCTGGGACATATTCATTACTTCGACATTTGGACCCACGACTGGCACGGTGAGCCTCGTTTAATCAACAACGCGGTCTGCATGCACGAAGAGGATTACGGAATTCTGTGGAAATACTCGGTACCAGCCGTCGGACAGGCCACGGTGACGCGCTCGCGTCGACTGGTGGTTTCATCCATCGCAACCATCGGTAATTACGTCTATGGTTTCTTCTGGTACTTTTACCTGGACGGCACCATCGGCGTTGAAGTCAAGGCAACAGGCATACCCTTCCCTTCGGCGTTGGAAAATGACAAATCCAGTGCTTACGGCAGACAAATCGGTGACCAGGTCGAATCGCACGTGCATCAGCATGTGTTCAGTTTTCGCTTCGACATGGCGCTCGACGGCGAACGCAACTCGGCCAGTGAAATCAACTTCTCGGCATTACCCACAGGGGATGACAACCCCTATGGCAATGCCGTCCGCACTGAGGAAACCCGCTTCAAGACCGAGCAGCAGGCGCAGCGCGAAATTAATGCTCACAGCGCGCGTTACTGGCGAGTGCTGAATCCCAACGTTAACAACCGCTACGGCGAACCGGTCGCCTACAAACTGCTCCCGGGCACAAACAGTTTTCCGTTTCAACAGCCGGATTCATCGATAGGCCAGCGCGCCGCGTTCATGTACAAGCACCTCTGGGTGACCCGCTACGCCGCCGATGAACTCTACCCGACAGGCTGGTTTCCAAATCAGCATGCGGGCGGCGATGGCTTGCCAAAATGGACCCAGGCCGACCGCAGCATCGACAACGAGAACATCGTGATCTGGCATACGCTGAACTACCATCACTGGCCGCGGCCTGAAGACTGGCCGGTGCAACCAGTCGTCTATGCCGGCTTTCACTGGATGCCGGATGGTTTTTTCGATGAAAACCCAACCATGGATATGCCGCGCAACAATTGACATGACGATCGATCGTAAACGCTCAATGCAACCGTGATATTCTGAGCCGGTATCGAAACCCATCTGAATCGGGGGACAGGCAATCATGAATAACAGCAGGCCGAATATACTCGTAATCCAGGCAGACCAACTTGCAGCGAAATATATCGGGGCTTACAAAAATTCCATTGCAAGCACACCGCACATCGACTCACTGGCTTCGAGCGGGGCCATTTTCGATTCCGCTTATACCAATTTCCCGCTATGCGCACCCTCACGTTTTTCGATGATGGCAGGTCAGCTGGCTTCGACGATAGGCGCCTACGACAACGGGGCCGAGTTTCCATCGTCGATCCCGACCTTCGCCCATTATCTGCGCAATCTCGACTACCAGACCTGCCTGGTCGGCAAGATGCATTTCGTCGGTGCCGATCAACTGCATGGATTCGAGGAGCGGTTGACCACCGATATTTACCCGGGTGATTTTGGCTGGACCGGTGACTGGACCGAGGTCAGGCCCAGTTTTGCCAACGATAGTGTTACCTTTACCGATGCCGGGGTTTGCCTGCGCAATGCGCAGCTCGAGTACGACGACGAAGTCTGTCATCGTGCGCGGCGCAAGATCTACGACCTGGCACGCGGCAAAGATGAACGCCCCTTCATGCTGTTCACCTCGTTCACACACCCGCACGATCCGTTTCAATGCCGACCGGAGCATTGGGATCGTTACCGCCCTGAAGACATCGATATGCCGGTGGTCAATACCGCGCAGGACGAGATGGATCCCTACAGCCTGCGGCTGATGGCACAGTATGCGTTAAAGGACCATCCTCCGACCGAGGAACAGGTGCGCGTGGCACGACACGCATATTATGGTTCGGTCAGTTACGTCGATGATCAGGTCGGGCAGTTACTCGAGGTATTGAAGGAAACCGGGCTGTATGAAAATACCGTCATCCTGCTGACAACCGACCACGGCGAGATGCTGGGCGAGCATGGCCTCTGGTACAAGAAATCATTCTTCGAGGAAGCCTGTCGAATTCCATTGATTATCAGCCATCCACAGCTTGACCAGCGCCGTGTCAGCGCAAATGTTTCACTGGTAGACCTGCTCCCCACCCTGCTCGAAATCGCCGGCGACACGAACCAGTCGACCCTGGTCGAAGCGGTTGCGGGAAACAGCCTGTGGGGACTTGCAACCGATTCCTCGACACTATGGGATCACCCGGTATACGCTGAAAACCTGGCCGAGGGTTCGACCACGCCGCTACTGATGGTCAAGCAGGGATCGATAAAATATGTCTACAGCGCGATCGATCCCGAACAGTTGTTTGACCTTGAAACCGATCCTCACGAGCGAATCAATCAGTTTGAGAATCCCGACTACGGAGATTCGCGCGAAGCCTTGTCGAAACTGGTTCAGCAACGGTGGGATGTCGAAACCCTCGCGCGTGATGTCTTCGCCAGTCAACGTCGACGCCTCTTCCTGCGCGACGCGCTCGCCAAAGGCCAGCTCCACGATTGGGATTTCTCACCGGTCGACGAACTTGAACAACACTGCCTGCGCGCCGACAAGATTTACTCGCAATGGGCCTACCAGGACATCCTGGGTTACCGGTTTCCAAAGACATGAAGATGCCCGGATTACGCGCCCTTGCAACGGCACTAGGCAATGGAGATACAACTTCGACCGAGTTGGTGGAACAGGCACTGGAACTGGCAAATCAGTCGAGCGCGGTATTTACCTCGATCAATGACGGGCTCCTGAACCTGGCCGCCTCGATCGACCGTGCACGCCAGAAATCACCTTCGCAGTCACCGCTTGCCGGCATTCCGATTGCACTCAAGGACCTGTTCAATGTCAGGAATGAATCCACGCTGGCAGGGTCGATGGTGCGCAGGCACTACGCGCAACCCGAGGCGCAAGATGCCGAGGTTGTAGCGCCGCTGCGCGCTGCCGGGCTGTTGTTCCTGGGTCGCACCAACATGAGCGAGTTTGCGTTCTCCGGGATCGGCAAGAATCCACATTACGGCACGCCCCTGTCAATCTGGGACCGCGAAACCGGACGCCTGCCGGGGGGTTCTTCCTCGGGCAGTGCCGTTGCCGTCGCCGAGGGTATCGTCGCCGCGGCGCTTGGCTCCGACACTGCAGGTTCCTGTCGTATCCCGGCGGCCTTTAACGGCGTGATCGGTGTTAAACCCAGCCATGGTCGCATGTCACTTGACGGGATATTCCCGCTGTCACCGACACTGGATGCACCGGGACCCCTCGCGGTAGACGTCGATAGCTGCTTTATTCTCGATCAGCTAATGTGCGGCAAGCTGTCACCTTCCAGCACGCTGCCAGACTTGCAACCCGCGGATCTGAAAACCATGAAACTGGTGATTCCGGGTGCTCGCGTAATGGAAGACCTCGACGATCAAGTACGCGTAGCATTCGAGCGATCGGTTGAAGTACTTGCCGCGGCGGGTGTGAGTATCCAGGAGACGCCAATGCCCGTGCTCGATCATTGCGACGACCTTTTCATCGAGCGCCCCATCGTCGTCTACGAAGTTTGGCTGCACCATCGTGAAATGCTCGAACAACATCTTGATGAATACGACCCCTTCGTAGGCTTGCGCATGTCGGCCGGGGCTGAAATCAGCAGCGAAGAACAACAGCGACGATATCGTGAAAGAGAACAGATCGTCGACAGCTTTAATAAGCAGTTCGAATCACTGCAGGTCGATGCACTGCTTTACCCGAGCGTGGCCTGCATTCCACCGGCAATCGCCGAAACCGATGACGAAGATAATGCCCGGCGCGTCAACCTGCGTTGCCTGCGTAATACCGCGACCGTCAATTATTTCGACGGCTGCTCGATGAGCCTCCCCTGCCATCAGCCAGGTGAACCCCCGGTCGGGTTAATGCTGTCTGCCGCTAACGGACGCGACGAAAGCCTCTACCAGGTCGCGGCCGCAATCGAAGCCTCATTAAAGACCTGAAGCCGAATCGAAGTAAAACTATCAATATAGAAATCAGGGCATTGTTGGCTTACTGCGATCCAATGCTACAGTAGCTTGCGCGATCGATGATCGGTGAAGTCGTGATCAATTTGATTTCCCCGAATTGATCCAGATCAAAGCAAACTCGGCACCAGGAGTTAGTCTATGTACCAATGTTAAGCACCTCAGTATTGATGGCCCAAGCACCCCTATTCCAGGAAGACCTGATTAGCCGTTACGACAGACCGGGGCCGCGTTATACCTCCTACCCGCCGGCAACAGAATTTCATGACCAGATCTCGGAGTCCGACTATCGTGACTGGGCCAGGTCAAGTAACGAAGAGCCGATTCCAAAACCGTTATCGCTTTATTTTCATATTCCGTTTTGCAGCTCGATTTGCTACTACTGCGCCTGCAACAAGGTAATTACCAAGAACAAGGAACGTGCCGAGCCCTACCTGCAGGACCTGTATCGCGAAATAGAAATACAGGCCAGCCTGTTCGATCCGGATCGCGAAGTACGCCAGCTGCATTGGGGTGGCGGTACGCCGGGATTCCTGTCGCATCAGCAGTCGCAACAGTTAATGGAAAAGATTGCCAGGCATTTTAGACTGAAATCAGACAGTAATACGGATTACTCGATCGAACTCGATCCCCGCGTCATCACAAAGGACGGGATCTCTCACCTGCGGGGACTTGGCTTCAACCGTATCAGTATCGGTGTACAGGACCTCGATGATAAAGTGCAAAAAGCGGTTAACCGGGTGCAGAGCCTGGAAACAACCTCGAGCGTAATCGATGACGCGCGTCGCCACGGTATGCGCTCCGTCAACATCGACCTGATTTACGGCCTGCCCCACCAAACCCTGGAAAGCTTTGCCGCTACCCTCGATCGGATTATCGATCTGAACCCAGACCGGATTGCGATGTATAACTATGCCCACCTGCCACACAGGTTTCCGCCACAGCGTCGTATCCAGGCGGATGATTTACCCGATGCAGCTGAGAAACTGGCAATTCTGCACAGCGCAATCGATAAGCTATGCGCCGCGGGTTACGAGTATATCGGCATGGACCATTTCGCCCGACCCGATGACGAACTTGCGGTTGCGCAGCGCGGTGGCAGCCTGCATCGAAACTTCCAGGGATATTCTGCCCACGCGCAGTGCGATTCGATCGGTTTCGGCGTATCTGCCATCAGTAACGTCAGCGACAACTTCAGTCAAAACACTACCAGCCTCGACTCCTATCATGACAGCCTTGATCAGCAGCAGCTTCCGGTGGTGCGGGGATTCCAGAGCGAGGACGACGACCTGCTACGTCGCGAGATTATCCAGAGCCTGGTGTGTCATTTCCATCTCGATATGCAGCGTATTGCATCGCGCTGGGGAATCGACTTTAGCGACCACTTTGCAGATGAACTCGAACAATTGCGCGAGATGGAGCAGGACGGTTTGGTCAGGGTAACTGACAATCAGATTGTCGTGCGTGAACCAGGACGTTTGCTGGTGCGAAACATCTGCATGATATTTGACCGCTACCAACAGGAAGGCAAAAGCGGTGGGGCATTTTCCCGAACGGTTTAAACGACCGTTACTTTAGTTGACATGGATCAACAAGCCGGATCCGCATCACCTTACAATCTTTTTTGACTCCTACTCTTAACTACATCTTAGAGTATTTAGCCGGCATCTCCCCGCCGGCTATTTTTTTGCGGTTCGACAACTCGGTCCTCGTCCATCAGGATACGATGCGCGGGACCTTCGAGGTCGTCATACTGCCCGTCTTTAACCGCCCACAATAAAATCCACACGATCACTCCGAGCAGTACCAACGAGATTGGGATCAGCAGGTAGATTATTTCCATTAGCGCGTCAGCCTCAATGCGTTCAAAACCACCAGTAACGAGCTTACCGACATTCCGATCGCGGCAAGCCAGGGCGCGATCAGACCCATCGCCGCGGCCGGGATCGCGCCGAAATTATACATCAGGGCCCAGCCCATATTCTGGTAAATGTTACGCTGGGTTCGAGCCGCAACAACCATTGCCTGCGCAATCGCAGGTAGATGATTCGCGGTTAACACGATATCGGCGCTCGTCTTGGCCAGCGAACTGGCACCTCCCATCGCAATCGATACGTCCGCAGTCGACAGCACCGGGGCATCGTTTACACCGTCACCGACCATTAAAACCACGGCAGATTCCTGCTGCAATGCCTGCACCGCCTCCATTTTCGAGTGCGGTGACATTTGTGCCCGGTAGTCCGGGATTCCGGTCAACTCGGCCACCTGGCGGGCGGCGGCGTCACCATCTCCGGTCATCAAAATCACTGATTTACCCAGGGATTGCAAATGCGTGATCAGCGTTTTCGCATCCTCGCGCAGCTCATCGACAAAGGTAAACATGGCGACTACACGATCGGCACGTGCCAGTACTACCGTGGTCACCGCATCGGCACCAATTTCTTCGAGCCATTGGGCCGGGATCTCCGCACTGCTGTGACTGGCAATATAGTTAGCGTTGCCAATAAAGTAATCTTCGTCATCGATGCTGGCACAGATGCCACCACCCGCGGTACTGGTAACTTGCGCAAGCTTGCGCTTTTCCAACATCCCGGCCTCCTGCACCAGCACCCTGGCCAGGGGATGTTCGGAGTGCTGTTCGAGCGCGGCGGCAATTTGCAGGCACTGACCCCGATCGTATTCCTGGCTGCAAATGACCCGTTCAAGCCTGGGGCGGCCCCGGGTCAGCGTGCCCGTTTTGTCGAATACCACGTGGGTAACCCGGTTTAAACTCTCCAGTGCCGAACCGCGCTTGACCAGTAACCCGGCGGACTGCAACCTGCCCAGGCTGGCGCTAATGGCGGTCGGCGTCGCCAGCGATAGCGCGCAGGGACAGCTGACGATCAACACCGCAAGCGCTATCTCAAACCAACGCTCTGCATCGTGCTGCCACCAGAATACGGCGACGCTGACCACGATTAGCAATACGAAACTGATAAAACGTGCCGCCACTCGATCCGCCAGGCGTGCCAGGGGAGGCTTTTCCGCCTGCGCGCGTTCGATAGTGCGCTGGATCTCCGCCATCACGGTGTCCGCGCCGACCGACTTTACTTCCATCTGCAGCGGATTGGTCACATTGATGCTACCGCCTAGCAAACGATCACCGACATTTTTATCGAGCGGAATACTTTCACCATTTAATAGCGATTCGTCGAGCGCGGAGAATCCCGCAATAATTTCACCATCCGCGGGTACGGTCTCACCGGGACGTACCAACACCCGGTCGCCGATGGCAAGCGTCGCCGCCGCGACGGATTCCTCGGTGCCCCCGTCCGTCGCCAGCAGGGTTGTCACCACCGGTAGCGACTGGGCGAGTTGTTCTACCGAAGCCGCACAACGCTGACGCGCCATGTTTTCGAAGTATCGACTGGCCGATAAAAAGAAAACGAACATGACCACGGAGTCGAAATAAATTTCTCCCTGGCCGTTGATGGTCGCCCAGGCGCTACTGGCAAAGGCGATTCCGATGGCGAGCGATACCGGAACATCCATTCCCACCTGGCGGCGCGCCAGGTCACGTCCTGCCGAGATAAAAAAAGGCGTCGCCGAGTAAAGCATTACCGGAAGTGTCAGGCCAAGACTCAACCAGCGAAAGAACTCCTCGAAAGAGGCTTCCATGCCCGACCAGGCACCTGCATAGAGGCTGATCGATATCATCATGACCTGCATACCAAACAATCCGGCGACAGCAAGACGGCGCAGTTGCAGGCGCCGCTGTTGCCGGTGCAACTCCTGCTGCTGATCGGGATTATACGGCAGCGCGCGATAACCGATCTTCTGGATCGACTGCAGAATCTTGCTGAGTTTTATTCGAGTCTCATCCCAGCGCACCAGGGCGCGTTGCGTCGCGTAGTTGACACGAACATCGGTAACCCCCGGTAACCCGGCGATGTATTGTTCGTTGAGCCAGATACAGGCCGCACAGGTAATACCTTCCAGGATCAGGCTGGCTTCACGCATGTCCGCACCAAGGGAGTGCACGAACTGGCCCTGGATTTCCGGTACGTCATAGACTTCGGTTGCCTGCAGGAACTCCGGCACCAGACCCTGTCCGGTCGGAGAAACCTCGGTTCTGACACGGTAAAAGTTTTCATGACCGGATGCGATGATAGCCTCCACAACGGCCTGGCAGCCGTGGCAGCACATCGGCTGGTCGACACCATCGATGTTGACATAAAGGTCCAGGTCCGAGGGTACCGGCAGGCCACAATGAAAACAGTCTCTGCTGTCAGTGACGACCGATACCACATCGGTTTCGACGGAATCCTGATGAACATCTCGTTTGGCAATGGCCGACTTCAAATTAATTTCTCGCTCTTTTAACTGGCGTCAGTTCGGATGGTTGTAGTCATGATGCAACTTGAATATCATCGAAGTTTGATCTGGGTCAATACCACAACACAAGCTTATTGAATAATCCGCGCTAACTAATAACAAGATTCGGAGCCATGTTTATACAGCACATCATAGGTCTGTTCACCGATCCTGCGCGTGAGTGGGAAAAAATTCGCGACCAGCAGAAAAGCGGTGAAAAATCTTCCGTTGGGCACGTTTTCATTCTAGCGTTGATACCGGCGATATCGGGATATATCGGCACCACGCAGGTGGGCTGGCGCATCGGCGTGGGTGATCCTATCCGCATTACCGGGGACTCTGCCTTCGCCATCGCTGTCATCTATTACCTCGCCCTGCTGGTAGGCGTCTTTTCCATCGGCTGGGTGATCCACTTGCTGGGTAAAGCCTACGAAGTCGTCAAGCCCATTCCACTTTGCATTTCGCTCGCGGCCTATACTGCAACGCCCTTGTTTTTAATCGGCATCATGCAGGTTTACCCGGTGTTGTGGCTAAACATGCTGCTGGGTCTGCCGGCCCTCGCCTACACCGTATACCTGCTGTATTCGGGGCTACCCATAATGATGGAAATACCGACCGAACGCGGTTTTCTCTACTCCTCCGCGGTACTCGCTGTCGGACTGGTAGCACTGGTTTCGCTACTCGCAATGACCGCGCTGCTCTGGGGTATGGGCCTGCAGCCAGTATTCACCTACTAATCAATAACTGTTGGATTCAACTGTTTAATGCGAATCAAGCGTCGAGGATGCAATAGATGACAAGCACTGAAACCTATAACTATAAAGTAGTTCGGCAATTTTCGATCATGACGATCATATGGGGTCTTGTCGGCATGGCGGTGGGCGTATTGATTGCCGCACAGCTGGCCTGGCCGGTGCTCAACTTCGATATCCCGTGGCTGACGTTTAGCCGCTTAAGGCCATTGCATACCAATGCGGTCATCTTTGCCTTCGGCGGTTGTGCCCTGTTTGCTACCTCTTACTACGTGGTGCAGCACACCTGCCACGTCAAGCTGGCCTTCCCTGCGCTAGCCGCCTTTACTTTCTGGGGATGGCAAACTGTTATCCTGCTGGCGGCGATCACGCTGCCGCTGGGCATAACTTCGAGCAAGGAATACGCCGAGCTCGAATGGCCAATCGACATCCTGATCACGCTGGTCTGGGTTAGCTATGCAGTGGTGTTTTTCGGTACCATTCTCAAACGTCGAATCCCGCACATCTATGTTGCCAACTGGTTCTTTGGTGCTTTCATCATAACCGTCGCGGTGCTGCACCTGTTCAATAGCGCCGCGTTGCCGGTATCTTTCTGGAAATCTTACTCGGCCTACGCCGGGGTACAGGATGCAATGGTGCAATGGTGGTATGGCCATAACGCGGTCGGCTTTTTCCTCACCGCCGGCTTCCTCGGCATCATGTATTACTTCGTACCCAAACAGGCAGGGCGTCCGGTTTATTCTTACCGCCTCTCGGTGGTGCATTTCTGGGCACTGGTATTCACCTACATCTGGGCTGGACCGCACCACCTGCACTACACCGCGCTTCCGGACTGGGCGCAGTCGCTCGGCATGATCATGTCACTGATCCTGCTGGCGCCTTCCTGGGGCGGAATGATAAACGGTATTATGACGCTGTCCGGCGCGTGGCATAAACTGCGCACCGACCCGGTACTGCGCCTGCTGATTGTATCGATTTCGTTTTACGGCATGTCGACTTTCGAAGGCCCGATGATGTCGATCAAGACCGTTAACGCCCTGTCGCACTATACCGACTGGACTATCGGTCACGTTCATTCCGGTGCGCTGGGCTGGGTGGCACTGGTCTCTATGGGTGCAATGTATTACCTGATCCCGCGCCTGTTCGGGCGTGAGCTCTATAGCCTGAAGCTGGTCGAGGTTCATTTCTGGACCGCGACCATCGGCATCGTGCTCTATATCGCGTCCATGTGGGTAGCCGGCATCATGCAAGGCCTGATGTGGCGGGCAGTAAATACAGACGGCACGCTGACCTATAGCTTCGTCGAATCGGTACAGGCGATGCACCCGTATTACATCGTACGCACGCTGGGTGGCGCGTTCTTCCTGCTCGGCGCCGTGGTTATGGCTTATAACCTGTGGCGAACCATTGCCGATGCGAAGCCCGTCGAAGTTCAAATTCCTGAACCGGCAAGCGCCCACTAAGTAGATAGCGAGATAACACCATGGCTTCAGCACACGACAAAGTTGAAAAGAACATCGGCCTGATGATTATCCTGATCATCGGCGTGATATCTATCGGCGGAATGGTCCAGATTATTCCGCTGTTTTTCCAGGATTCCCTAACTGAACCAGTGGCGGGTTTGAAACCCTACTCCGCGCTGCGATTAGAAGGACGCGATATTTACGTTCGCGAGTCCTGCTACGTTTGCCACTCGCAAATGATTCGTCCGTTTCGTGCCGAAACCGAACGTTACGGGCATTACTCGGTTGCCGGGGAATTCGTCTACGACCGGCCGTTCCAGTGGGGGTCCAAACGCACCGGCCCGGACCTGCATCGCGTCGGCGGTCTCTACAGCGATGAATGGCATCGCGTGCACATGATCAACCCGCGTGACGTGGTGCCAGAATCGATCATGCCCGGATACCCGTGGCTGGCAGACAATATGCTCGACAGCAGTGATATCCAGACCAAGATGCAAACCCTGCGCACCCTCGGCGCACCCTACACCGATGCAGAAATCGAGGCCGCGCCGAAGGCGCTCGAAGGCAAGACCGAACTCGACGCGCTGATTGCCTACCTGCAGGGTCTTGGCATTGAACTGAAAAGGAGATAGTCATGACCTTTACCCTGTTTCAATCGATCTGGTCCATCGTTGTCCTGATTACTTTTCTCGGTATCGTGGTGTGGGCCTTCAGCAGCAAACGTAAATCCGCATTTGACGAAGCAGCGCGCCTGCCGTTTGAGGATGACCAGCTAACCGATAACGACAAACCTTCAGCGGAGTAGATTCATGGCCGATTTTAATAGCGATTTCTGGCACTGGTATATCGCCATTCTTACCGTCATCAGCATTCTCGCCTGCGTGTGGCTGATCCGCTGGATGACCTCCGGCTTTCAACATAGCGACGAGGTCGAAAGCACTGGCCATATCTGGGACGAAGACCTGACCGAGCTCAACAACCCGCTGCCACGCTGGTGGCTGGGCCTGTTTTATATAACGCTTGCCTTTGGCGGCTTTTATCTTTTGCTTTACCCGGGTCTCGGCACTTTCGGCGGACTGCTGGGATGGACGTCGAAAGGTGCTTACGAGCAGGAGATCGAAAAGGTTGAAGCGGAGGTTGGCCCCCTGTTTGCTGGCTACCAGCAAACTCCTGTCCTCGAACTGATCAAGGATGAAAATGCACTGAAGGTCGGTGAGCGCCTGTATCTCAACTACTGTTCGACCTGTCATGGTTCCGATGCGCGCGGTGCCAGGGGCTTCCCCAACCTGCGTGACAATGAGTGGCAGTGGGGCGGAGACCCGGAAAGTATCAGGACCACGCTGCTCAACGGCAGGATAGCTGCGATGCCCTCCTGGGAAGCCGCGCTGGGCGGCGAGAGCGGTGTCAACGAGGTCACGCAATACATCCTGCGCCTTTCCGGCCGCGCGACCATCAACGAACTGGCGGATAAGGGCAAGGCTAAATACGAAATTTTCTGCGTCGCCTGCCACGGCCTGGAAGGCAAAGGCAATCCCGCGCTGGGCGCACCGAACCTGACCGATGACGTCTGGCTCTACGGCGGCTCGATTACGCGCATCTCGGAATCCCTGATCAAGGGACGCAACGGGCAGATGCCGGCACAGCTGGATCGCCTCGGCGAGGCCAAGATCCACCTGCTTACGGCCTATGTTTACAGCTTGTCGCAGGAAAAGTAATGCAGGCACCGATACCGGATAGAATGCCGCGTAGCCATCTCATAATTTCGGTTCTATGGCCGTCTTTCGGTACCGCGATTATCGCGACCGGGTTGTTTTTCTCGGCGTTTCACCCCCGGGACCTGGTCCCGTTCAACCTCGATATCGACGTAAGCCCGATCGCGGCCTACAGTATCGGCTTCTTTCTGTTCTGGCTGCTAGGGATTGTGTCGAGCTACGGCACGCTTTACTTTACCATCTCGAACGCCCGTTTCGCCGGCAAGCAGGAAAACTAGCCGCATACCAAAGGACCGGATACACATGCAAGCACAGAAAACGGGTGACGGCGAACACGAGCTTTATGCCGCGCATAAAAAAATATACCCACGCGAAGTCACTGGCTATTTTACGCGACTGCGGATGCTTTCGGTCGTCGTCCTGCTCGGCATCTACTACCTGACACCCCTGCTGCGCTGGGACGGACGCCAGGCGCTACTGTTCGACCTGCCGGCGCGCAAGTTTTATATCTTCGGGCTGACGCTATGGCCACAGGATTTCATTTACCTGGCAGCGTTGTTGATTCTCGCCGGGCTGTCGCTATTCTTTTTTACCGCGCTGGTAGGCCGCGTGTGGTGCGGCTACGCCTGCCCGCAAACCGTCTGGACAGAGGCTTACCTGTGGATGGAGCGAAAAATAGAGGGCAAGCGCTCGAAGCGCATGAAGCTCGACAAGGCGCCGAGCTCCGCTGCAAAAATTCGCACCAAGACTCTCAAGCACACGGTCTGGATTGTGTTTTCACTATGGACCGGATTTACCTTTGTCGGCTACTTCACCCCGATCGACCAACTCGCAGCAAAACTATTCAGCGCAAGCCTTGGACCCTGGGAGACTTTCTGGATCCTGTTTTACAGCTTTGCTACCTATGGTAATGCGGGTTTCATGCGCGAACAGGTGTGCAAGTACATGTGCCCGTATGCGCGCTTCCAGAGTGCGATGTTCGATTCGAACACGCTGATAGTTGCCTACCATCCCGAGCGTGGCGAGCCCCGTGGTTCGCGCCGTCGGGGCACCGATCTGCAAAAGGCGGGGCTTGGAGACTGTATCGATTGCAATGTTTGCGTCCAGGTATGTCCGACCGGTATCGACATCCGCGACGGGCTGCAGTACGAATGCATCGCCTGTTCCGCCTGTATCGACGCCTGCGATGAAATCATGGACAAGGTATCTTACCCGCGCGGATTGATTCGCTATACCACGGAAAATTCGGCGCAGGGCAAAAAACAGCATATCTTGAGGCCGCGCGTAATGGTCTACGCTACGATACTGCTGGTCCTGTGCGGTATCCTGTTGACGAACCTGTTTTTGCGCGTCCCGCTCGAGCTCGACGTGATACGAGACCGCAACACGCTCTACCGCGAGACCCGCGAGGGCTTGATTGAAAACGTCTATACCCTCAAGATTCTCAACATGGACTCGAAGCCGCATCAGTATACCCTGACAGCCGACGGCATCGACGGCATGAAACTGGTTACCGACGAGCCCGAGATCGTGGTGCCAGCAGGCGCAGTGCAGGAACTAATCGTCAGACTGCAGGCCGATGAATTCAATATGGAAAGCCGCAGTGTCGAGGTGAAATTTTACCTGCAGGCAAACGAAGCCAATCATTTGAAAACGATTGAAGAGGCGCGCTTTGTCGGCCCCGGTAAAACATGATGAATTCGACCGAGGCAACGCCGAGAAACTGGAAACGCGAACCCATGGTTTGGTTGCTGATCGCGATTCCGCTTTCGGCAGTGATCATGGGCGTGGTCATGATAACGCTTGCGATTCAATCTTTTTCAGGGCTCGTGGTTGACGACTACTATAAAAAGGGCAAGCAAATCAATCGCGTACTGGCGCGCGATCAACTGGCCTATGAACTCGCCCTCGCCGCCGGTCTTCGTCTCGATTCCGGGGGAAAGGTCGAGATCCGTTTCGACCCGGCCGCAGATTTTATTCCGGGCGAAAAGATTGAACTGAGATTAGTTCATGCAACCATGCCCGGACTTGATCAGAAACTGGACCTCCGCAAGACCGATACCCACCTGCTTCGCGGCGAACTCAAGCTCCCCGGCGAGGGTCGCTGGAATCTCTTTCTGCAGACCGACGATTGGCGCCTGACCGGCTCATTACAATATCCTGAAATGACATCGACAGAACTTTTACCCAACTATATTCCCGAATAGCCGATGCCGGTCGATCTCACATTTGGCGCCGCAATTATCGTAGGCCTGCTGGGCTCGAGCCACTGTCTCGGAATGTGTGGCGGCATCGTCGCGGCTCTGGATATGGGGGTTAGCGACAAAGTTTCCGCACAACCTCGCTCCCTGTTCGTCTATCAACTGAGCTACAACGGCGGACGCATCACCAGCTATGTTGTGGTTGGATTGCTGGCCGGATCATTAGGCGCCGGTCTGGCACAACTCGGTATCAGCCCCGTCGCGGGCAAATTGTTTGCAGCGGCATTCATGATCGCACTGGGCCTTTACCTCGCCAACTGGTGGCGCGGACTGGCGCTACTGGAAAAACTGGGCATGAAACTATGGCGCCACATCCAGCCACTCGGTAAGCGCCTGTTTCCGATTCAAAATCCGCTACAGGCTTACCTGCTCGGAATGCTCTGGGGCTGGTTGCCCTGTGGCCTGGTATACGCGGTCGTCGCATGGTCGCTAACAACCGGCAATGCCTTCCAGGGCGCAATGCTGATGCTGGGTTTCGGGCTTGGCACCCTGCCCGCGATGCTGCTCGCGGGCAACGTAATCAATTACTTCAGGGGCTGGGCGAAATCGCCATGGGTCAGGTCCTCGGCAGGTTTAATGATTATTGCGTTCGGGCTGTACAGCGGTTTAAGCGTATTTAAGCCAGGCCACCACCATCATCACACGGGTTTGAGCTCGACTGTCCTGGTATGCGACTGTGACCCACTGGCACGGGTGCCGGCTATTTTACGCAACTTGTCGTGATCCAGGATTTCAACCTCGCGTCGATTCACCTGCAAAATACCCGAGTCCTGGAAACGAGTCAGGGTGCGGCTCACGGTTTCCACTGCAAGTCCGAGGTAACAACCGATATCCTGGCGCGACATGGTTAACAGGAATGCCGATGCAGAGTAACCGCGAGACCAGTAACGGCAGGCCAGGTCATCCAGGAAACTGGCAATACGACCATCGGCATCCTTGCGGGCCAGCATTAATACCAGGTTATGATCACGCTGCATTTGTTCGGCGGTGATCTTCAACAGGTTTGAACCCTGCGCCTTATCGCCCAAATAGGCATGTGGGAACCGGCACAGGGAGGTCGTTTCAAGAGTAATCGCCGAAGACATGCGAAACTGTTCTTCCGAAGTATCGAGTCCAAAAACATCACCGGGCAGGTAAAACCCGAGCACCTGTTCTTCGCCATCCTCGGTCACCAGGTAGCTTTTTATTGAACCGCTGCGCACCACGAAAAAAGCGTCTGCTTCTTCACCCTCGCGAAACACATGCTCTCCCTTGCGACTGATGCGCTTTGTGTTGCAGAGTTGCTGGCGGATTTCCTCACTATCGAGTAACTGCAAACCCAGGCAACCGCCACGTGGTTCACAGATATGACACTCCTGTACCATGTGATTATTTTTTGCCTGCATTAACATGATGATCTCCCCTGATTATGTTTAATTCTTAACAATAGAGTCTGCGATAAAACATTATTTTCCACCATCGGGGTTTTCCTGATGGGCATATCGGGGCGTTCCAGATACCATAAGCCTGAATTGTTAACCAGATAAACATTTACCGTGTGATTCAGCGTCAACCATTCAACCAGCTGTTCCTGATCATGGCCACTGCGACCCTGCTGGTCAGCGCGGTTTCGATCATCAGTCTCTACAACACCGCCATTCGACAGCATCGATTTAGCCTCATAGAAACGGTTCAAAGCCGTGCCCGCCTGATCGAATCAACCGCTCAGCTCGATCTGCCACAGATTGAGCAAAATATTTCGGCAGATGACCGCCTTGCATTAATGGAGAAAATCGGCGCAACACAACGCGAGCA
Source organism: uncultured Gammaproteobacteria bacterium (assembly GCA_947259485.1). Classification (GTDB taxonomy): domain Bacteria; phylum Pseudomonadota; class Gammaproteobacteria. The sequence continues at coordinate 51,603 of CAMYLU010000018.1, forward strand.
CGCCCACTTTGGCAAAACCGGCGAATTCGTGCTCGCCCGGCGTGACGGTGATCGCGTCGTTTTTCTGCAGAAACTGAGGCATGCGCAACCTGCAACCCTGGAATCTATTCCGCTACAAGGAAACCTGGGCGAACCCATGCGACGAGCGCTGGCGGGTGAATCGGGTCTTCAGACCGCACTGGATTATCGCGGTGAGAAGGTCCTGGCGGCATTTGAACCCCTGCCGACACTGGGGCTCGGCCTGGTCGCAAAAATCGACACCGCTGAAATTCGTGCCCCTTTTGTACGCGCCGGGTTACTAGCGGGCGCAATCGCGATATTCATTATCTTTATTGCAAGCCGGTTCTTTCTGCGCATCTCGAGGCCACTCGAGGAAGCTATTGATCAACAGGCAGAGACGTTTCAAATTCTTGCCCAGACCTCACCTGAGGCTATTATCCTGGCTGGTACGGACGGCGTGATTCAGTTTGTTAATCCAGCTACCGAGCGTTTGTTTGGTTATCGCAAAAAAGAGCTGGTCGGAGAAAAGTTAAACCTGTTAATGCCGCGCGAACACAGCGTTGCGCATGATGGCTATATTCAAAAATATCTGCATACAGGAGTTCCGACGATTATTGGCATCGGGCGTCAGCTAACCGCGATTCGCAAGGACGGCTCGCGTTTCCCGATTTACCTGTCGATCGGTGACATAAAGACCAGTCACACGCGCCTGTTTGCCGGGGTGATCATGGATATCAGCGAACAGCAACAGTTGCAAAAGGAAATCCTGGAAATTCCGGTGCAGGAACAACGTCGCATCGGTCAGGAGCTGCATGATGGCCTTGGACAGCAGCTAACCGGCCTTGGATTATTAGCGACCAGTCTGCTGAATAAGGCGAGCAAGCCCGAGCATGAACTGGCGTCCAAGCTGGCCAACGGTTTACAGGACGCAATATCGCAGGTTCGCGCGCTATCACGCGGCTTGATGCCGGTCGATATCGATACCGAGGGTTTTATGAATTCGCTCGAGAAACTGATCGAGGAAATTCGTCTGCAAACCAATCTCGACATTCGTTTGACGATCATTGACCCGGTTCATATTACCGATAATACGACCGCAATGCATCTTTATCGCATCGTTCAGGAAGCCCTGAACAATGCGATAAAACATGCTGAAGCCGACCAGATAAGCGTTGGATTGGGTGTCGAAGGAGCGCGCGGTTGTTTTCTGATCAGCGACGATGGCAAGGGATTGCAAACCTCGACCAAAGATACTGCGGGCCTGGGATTGCGTATCATGAAGCATCGCTGTGGTCTGATCGACGCTGAACTACGGATCGAATCCTCACCCGAAGACGGCACCCGCATAAAATGTTACTTTCCTATCGAGAACGACGATAATTTGGATCAATGACAAGAATTCTGATAGTTGATGATCACCCCCTGGTGCGCACCGGTTTTTCGCAATTGATCGGTGACTGCCCCGACCTCGAAGTCTGCGGGGAAGCGGGTGATATGGCGGAAGCACTCAACCAGGTTGATGCAACCAGTCCGGACCTGGTGATTATCGATCTATCGCTTGCCGGCGGCAGCGGCCTCGATTTGATCGAGCGCATCAGGTCCCGCAACAAGGACACCCTGATGCTGGTCGCCTCGATGCACGATGAAACGCTTTACGCGGAGCGCGTGCTGGCGGCGGGCGCACGCGGATATATCAACAAGCAGGAAGCACAGGATAGTATCATTCGCGCGATTCGGCAGGTGCTGAATGGAAAGGTTTACCTCAGCCAGCAAATGACGGATCGCCTGCTCAGCGGCCTGGTTGATGCGACTGGCGATAAACGCGACATTGACAGTCTCTCCAATCGTGAACTGCAGGTGTTCGAGTTAATCGGCGAAGGCGCTTCCAGTGGCCAGATTGCCGAACAACTTAACCTCAGTATCAAGACCATCGAAACTCACCAGGCGAACATCAAGAAAAAACTGGGGCTTGGCTCAGCGCATGAATTAAACCAGCGCGCTATACGCTGGGTAATGGATCAACAGGGCTAAATAACCCTGTAATCTACAAGGCAATTGATCCGCGTCAATACGCCTGTTGCGGGAATCCATATACTGCTTTTGTTATCCATTTAGTTAAGGAGCGAATCATGAATATGCAAGTTTGGAATCCTTTTCAGGAATTCGAAAATCTGCTGTCACGTTACAACAAGGGTGCGAGTGGTTCCGGTTCACAATTGAGTAACGACTTGAGTTTTGCCGATTGGGCGCCGTCCTGTGATATCGAGGAACAGGAAGACAGGTATGTCATCAAGGCGGATCTACCCGGTGTCGATAAGAAGGACATCGACGTCAAACTGGAAAACGGCGTCATCAGCATCCGCGGAGAAAAGCAGACCGAGACAGAAACCGGTAAAGGCACCAAGCGCCATCGTACCGAGCGCTTTCACGGCTCTTTCGCGCGCAGTTTTACCCTGCCAGACGCGGTTAAAGATGAAAGGGTAGAAGCGAATTACAAGGATGGTGTGTTATCGCTGGTGATCCCCAAGGCGGAAGAGGCCAAGCCGAAATCGATCGATATCAAGGTCAGTTAATTACCACGGCTTGAACTGGCGGCATACACTGTATGCCGCTTTTTTTTGTCCTTTCACGCAGGCCCAACCTGGTTAGGCCAACCCTGCCAGCCTGGTAATAAACCCGAACATGCATTGATTCAAATCAATACCGCGATATGCTTTGTATTCCATTATCGTCTTATCTTCCCATCGGAGTAAGAGCCATGGAATTCAAGAACATACTCGTCCACCTGGATCACAGCAGCGGTTGCCAAAACCGGCTGAATATCGCTTTTGAGCTGGCACGGAAATTCGATGCACAACTCACCGGGCTGTTCATCGTCCCCGATTACGTTGTTCCATCCTATGTCGAAGCCCAGATCAGTGTCGATTTGATTACCGACGTGACCGAAAAGGCAGTTGCAAAGGCCAGGGACAAGCTTGCTGGCTATCAAAAACTCGCCGATGATGCTGGAGTTAAGATGGAAGCTCATGTCGTGGAAGGTCAGGTTATTCCAATCCTGCGCGAACATACCAAGTATTCAGACCTGTTGCTGCTGGGACAGGATCAGCCTGACGACCCCGACAATTCAAGCTACGGACTGGCCGATGCGCTGCTATTTGAAGGCGCCTGTGCCTGCGTGGTAGTGCCGCACAGTGGAAAACTAGAGGCTCCAGGGAAGCGAGTGTTACTCACCTGGAATGCCAGCCGAGAATCGGCGCGTGCGCTGCGCGAGGCCATGCCTTTTCTAACCCAAGCGGAGACGGTCGTGGTGCTGTCGTCTGAACCGGACGATGGCGACAGCGAAACGGCGCGTGGTCATCCCCACGCTCAGGAACTCGAAAGGTTGCTAAAGTCGCATGGGATCGAATCAGTTTCCAGCGGCATCAGTGATCCGGATATCAGTGCCACCGACGCGATCATCGGACAGGCCGCCGATATGAATGCAGATATGATTATCATGGGTGCTTATGGCCACGCACGTCTGCGCGAAATTATCCTGGGTGGGGTAACCCGTGATTTACTCAAGCAGTCGCCGGTGCCCCTGTTTCTAGCGCACTAGCTACCGGCCTGCTGATTAAAAAAAGAAGCCCCGGCAGGAATCTCCGGATTCTCCATCTCAAACGCCACGGAACGTATGCGGCCGGGGTCCACGCCATGCACCACTTTGCCTGAGTAAACGCTCGGTACCGCACAGGGTACCAGCGGTATCGCATCCGCGGCGGTCAGCGTGGCGATGTAAAGTGTACGCGGTTGCTGCGTCAGGTTCTCCGATGAAGCGTGTAATGCGCGCGTATGCATCAGGCACAAACTGCCGGCAGGGCCCAGGCACTCGATCGCTTTAGCTTCACACTCCGAGGCTATCTCACCATCGACTGCCCCGGTAAATTTTCCCTGCTGCCACAGCGAGTGCAGCGGCCCACGATGCGAACCCTGAACAACCCGCGCCGGGCCAATTTCGCTATCGATATCATCGAAAAAAAGCATGGCAGTGATGCAGTCATCGTTGCTGTGCGGGTCAAAGGTGAAATCCTGGTGCCATTTGACCGTGGTACCGCTACCTGGCAACTTGCTATTGAGCTTGGCATGATGAAATCGCAAGTTTTCACCCAGCAGATCGGCCACCGCGTCGAGCATGGGGCCCTTTTCGATCAGCTTTAAAAATGCTGCAGAAATTTCCTCGGGAGACGCAACGCGACGCAGGGCGGGTGCATCGGCACAATGACCCGGCTCCACATCGAAACGTGGCCGACCATCCAGCATTTCACCGAAGGGTCCGTCATGCTGTCGCGATTCCTCGATCCAGTGCTCGTGTTGCTGGCGGGCCGGCTCCAGCTCCGCAGCCGAGTAAACCGACTCCACCACGACCACCCCGCTTTGCCAAAATTCCGCTATCTGCGTTTCACTCAACATAATTCCACCAGTAAAGGCCTTCCAGCATCATCCTGTCATCGTTAGACAAGTTGTCACTCATTTTATTTTCCTCGATGTATTAATAGGCCCGCTTTTGGGATGCGCCCTGGTATAAAATTTCTGCCCAGTTCCGGTTTACCTTTTCGCGTTCGTTTACGCCTTCGGAATCCATATCCCGGCGGGGCCGTTTGAGATAAACAAAATCCGGCTGAGCACAATCACCACGCATCGGCAGCCAGTAGTTTTCACCCAGGGTCTGACGCGCGCCGGCGGGCATATAAGCCTGCATTGCGAAGCCGACCCGGCGCTGCTTACTCCGGTTCGGCTGCGACCCGTGGATTACTTTTGCGTGGTGCAACGACATCTGCCCGGGTTTCAGTATCAAATCGACAGCGGTAGATTCGTCGATATCCGGAATTTCCTGGCCTCGGGTCAGGATATTGTCCTGGTGAAAAGTTTCCTGGTGCGGATGTATCGAATTCCGATGGCTACCCGGAATCATACTCATACAGCCGGTTTCAAGATTGCTTTCTGTCAATGCTATCCAGGCGGTAACATAGTTATGCGGTGTAATTCCCATGTAGGTTGCATCCTGGTGCCAGCTTACAAAGTGGCTGGTTCGAGGCTCCTTGATAAACAACACGCTGCCCCACAGCGCAAAGTCAGGTCCGATCAAGTCCTCGACCGCATCCAGAATTACCGGTTGATGAGCCAATTCATCGAGAAATTTAAAGGCCAGGTGCGCATTGTTGCGATTTTCGGCATGGAGCTGTTCAGGATACTTCGCTTCCGCCAATCTCAGACGCCGTTCGTATGCCGCGGCCTCGCCTTCGGACATCACATCGACAGGTGCGATAAATCCCTGCTCGTGATACTGCTCGATCTGTTGCTGCGAAAGCTCTTTACCCATGACGTCGTTAACCCGTGAATTGGGAATCCAGCGATAGTAGCGTAAACTCGCGTCGAACCAATAGCAGAAAGTTGCAATCTTTGCGGCCATGAAAAAACTTGATAAACAAACGCTAATGGGCATCCGCGACCAGTTCGGCAGCTACGCCTGGGACGACGCTGAAATTTCAGAGTTGGTGGACCCGAAGCTCGGTATCATCACCGGCTTCCAGGAACTCCTCGACCAGCTCGAGGTGCTACGTAAAATCGACCTGGAAGCAACACCTCCGGCCGGCGACATATCCCCGAAATGACCGCAACACTGGCTTTCGCGTCGCTCAGCGAAATTTCCTCCCGCCTGCGTAACCGCGAGGTCAGTGCTACCGAGCTAATTGATCTCTATGCAGATCGCATCGAACGCCTCGCGGAGGAGAGCAAAGCCTTTATCTGCGTCGATATTGAAGCTGCTCGTGGCAGGGCCGCTAGCATCGATAAAAATTTCGATGATGAACTGCCACTCAACGGCATTCCCTATAGCTGCAAGGATTTATTTAATGTGAAGGGCCTGCCAACCACGGGTGGTTCCCAGGTGCTGCAGGATAACCTGGTGCATGAGGACGCGGAAGTTGTCAAGCGTATGAACCAGGCCGGCGCTAATTTCATCGGCAAAAACAACCTGCATGAATTTGCCTACGGTGCAACCGGCGAAAATACGCTCTACGGTACCCCTCCTAATCCGTATGACCCTTCACGCCTCGCGGGCGGTTCCAGCAGCGGCTCGGCGGCGGCGGTCGGCTTCGGTCTTTGCGCCGCGGCGCTTGGAACCGATACCGGCGGATCGGTGCGCGCGCCCGCGTCACTCTGCGGCCTGGTGGGTTTCAAACCGACCTATGGCCGCATCAGCACCGAGGGCGTCGTACCCTATTCGTGGACTCTTGACCATGTCGGCACGCTCACCCGCAAGGCGGCAGATGCCGGGCTCTTATTTGATTCGCTGGCGTCCGAGCCCAAAACCCCGGTGCAGACAAGTCTGCATAATCTGACCATTGGAATCCCGCAGTCTTTCTTTTTTGAACGCTGCGACAGCGAAATTCTCGACAGCATCGATGCGCTAATGAATTTTCTACACCGGGAAGGCGCAATTCTCAAACCGGTACCCATGCCATCAATGGAATTTACCCGCGCGGTATCACTGGCGGTACAAATGCCGGAGGCACTGTCTTACCACAATCGATACCTCGAACAGCGGGGTCATCTCTACAGCCGGGACTTTCGCGCAGGGCTGGCGCTGGGCCAATGCCTGCTTGCCGAGCAATATATCCGCGGTAAACGCTTTATCGAAACCTACCGCAACGACATGGACAGGTTATTTGCAGAGGTCGATGTAATACTGACGCCGGCAACACCGGTGATCGCGCCGAAAATCGGCGTGATCGAAGTGACCGTAGATGGATATGCCGAGCCCGCCGGAAACGCAATAACCCGGTACACCTCATTTTTCAACATGACCGGGCATCCGGCAATAACACTGCCCTGCGGCATGCACAGCAAAGGCCTGCCGATCGGAGCGCAGCTAGTCGGCAAGCACTTTGGCGACGAGCAATTAATCGATATTGCACAACAGGTCGAATCAGGCTACGACTTCGAACTTCCCCTGCCAGACCTGGGTTAAATACCCTGATTGATAAGCTGGTGAATCAAGGACTCCATCTCGGCCTCGGAAAACCGTTCGCGTGCAGTTAGCGAACTGCTCAGATTGGCGCCGGCGAGTACGGACGGGGATCGTTTGCGGAATAAACTCAAGGCCGCACCCTGCCCTTCGATCAGGTCGCGCATTACCAGGGGGCTCAACATGCCGGCGGCCTCCATCACCGGGCACCGGATGATATTGTGCAGGGCCGTCAATAACTTGGGGCCGATAAACTGCGGCACCATTCTGCCCCGGTTCAGCCGTAGCAGGCGTTCCGCGGCATCGCAGTAAAAGTCGAGAAAGTGATTGCCGCGACGGAACATTAAAAAGGCATTGTGCACCTTGTTATAGGTCCTCAGCTTCGCGGCATTATCCCATTGCACCCATATTTCTCTGCCGACCGCGAAATCAGAATCAGGCAGTAAAAATTGAGCCGGGTCGAAGATCAGGAAATCGGCATCGCACCAGATTACGCGGTCGTAACCTTCGACCAATCCCTGCTGCAGAATTTTGAGTCGCGCGAGATCACTCGCGATCACGGTCTGGGCGCCAATTTGTTCAAGCAGACTCGGCTCGATCAGGTCGAAGATTTCATCCCCTAAAAAACGAATCTCGAATTGATTATCTTGCGCCCAGCTGGTAACCGAATCGAGACAGAGACGCAGCCATTCGAAAGGTAACGGATCACGATGGGACTGGATTAGCAGGGTAGCGGACATCAAAAGGTGGTGTCATTATTCGTGCGCAACAGCTTATCATGCTATTTTTACTTCGTTCGGTAACTGCAAGAGAGGATAACTAATGACCGCTCCAACAATCGCAGACAACAAGCCCGTCAAGGTCGCGCTCGAAACAGGCAGGAAATACTATTTCTGCATGTGCGGACAGAGCCGCAATCAACCTTTTTGCGATGGCTCACACAAGGGCAGTGAATTTTCACCGATGGCCTTCGAATGCGACACCAGCAAGGACTATTATCTGTGCCGGTGCAAGCATAGCGGCAACAAACCCTATTGCGATGGCAGCCACAAACAATTCGATGATGACCAGGTCGGAAAGCCCGCCGGCTAGTCCAAAGTGAGACTTATCCGCACAGTTGTGGACTTCCCCCTTCACTGGCGTTTTTGCCATATACCATGCGCTCTATTCCGGCCCAGTAGGCTGCAGCCTCACACATTGGGCAAGCTGGTGAAGATGAATACAGTGTACAGCGACTTAAATCACGCGAATTGAGTCGGCGCGCCGCATCTCGAATGGCTTCCATCTCGGCGTGAGCGGTAGGATCCTTATTGATTATTACAAGACTCGGGGATTGGCCAACGATTTTGCCATCGCGAACCACAACCGCACCATAACCCTGGTCACCGCTCTCGATAGCCCGTTGTCGCATGCTAATCGCACGGGCCATGAATGAAATATCATCGCTAACTTCGGGCTGTTTGATTGTCCCGGTTTCGCTAATGCCCGCCTTTCCATCACGAGCAGCGTACAACGGAAAAACAGCTGCCATTGCAAGCACCAGTGCCCTTCTTTTGACCTGTAGTTGTTTAACCATGATTAATCCCGTCCAGATAATTGATCCAGTTTAACATTTCCGGCACAAAACCCGCTTGTGCAGCAAGCAGGCAAACGCATAAAATACCCGGCCTTCTAACTGATACCTGGAAACTACCATGGGCGAATGTCCAGTATGTGCGGCCGAAGTCGAAGTGGCCAAAGACGCTATATCTGGCGAGTTACTGGTCTGCGAAGACTGCGGCGCCGAACTCGAACTGATCAAAACCGATCCAGCTGAACTGGCTGAAGCGCCATCGGCCGAAGAGGACTGGGGCCAGTGAGAATCGGCCTGCTGCATTCGCTGATTCGAAAAGAAGAAAAACTTCTGCTCGAGGCGTTTCACAAAGCCGGTGTGGAACCGATCATGATCGATGACCGCAAGTTGATCATGGATTTTCACAGCGCTCCCGATATTGACATCCTGGTCGAGCGTTCTATCAATCACTCACGCGCACTACACGCGCTGCGGCTGTTCGAAAGCGCCGGAATCTGTTGTGTCAACTCGCACAAGGTGGCCCAGATCTGCGGTGACAAGCTGCTGACCACCGCCGCGCTGAAGGATCATGGTATCGCACAACCCGCAAGCAGGGTCGCTTTTACCGAGGAATCGGCGTTGACCGCGATCGAGGAACTGGGTTACCCGGTGGTTTTGAAACCGGCGGTCGGCTCCTGGGGTAGATTACTTTCCAAGATCAATGACCGCGATGCCGCTGAGACGGTACTCGAGCACAAGACCGTGCTCGGCAGCTATCACCACTCGATTTTTTATATCCAGCAATATATCGACAAGCAGGGTCGCGATATTCGCAGTTTCGTGGTCGGCGATGATTGCATTGCCGCCATTTACCGCAGCTCCGATCACTGGATCACCAACACCGCACGCGGCGCCCAGGCGAGTAAGTGCGAGGTGACTGCCGAGGTTGCCGAAATTTCGCTGGCCGCGGCGAAAGCAGTGGGTGGCGGGATAGTCGCGGTCGATTTATTCGAAAGCGATGACGGCTTGCTGGTCAACGAGGTCAACTACACGATGGAGTTTCGCAACAGTATCGATACCACCGGGGTCGATATTCCCCAGGTAGTTGCAAACTATGTCATCGGCCTCGTAAAACAATGATCAAGGTCTCGATTGTCGGCGCCTCGGGTTACACCGGTGGCGATTTACTCCGCATCTTGTTATTCCATCCGCAGGTCGAAATTCAACAGGTTACTTCGGAGCGAAATGCAGGCAGGCTGGTTTCCAGTGTGCACCCCAACCTGCGCAAAATCTGCCGGCATAAATTTGTTTCAATCTCGGAACTCGAGCCCTGCGACGTGTTGTTCCTGGGATTACCGCATGGGCAAATGATGAATCGCCTGGACGACTTTGAAGAACTGGCCGATACCCTGATCGATTTATCCGCCGACTTCCGCCTGAGCGACAGCGACGCTTTCGAAAACTGGTATGGAAAAGCGCACAGCTGCCCGCAAAAACTCGCCCAATTTGTCTACGGCATTCCAGAGCTTCACCGCGCGGAAATGAAAACTGCGAAAAGGATCTCGGGTGCCGGTTGTAACGCTACCGCAACCATTCTCGCGTTGTATCCACTTTACCAGGCCGGCCTGGTCGAATCCGCCGTGGTCGAGGTAAAAGCCGGTTCCAGCCAGGGGGGTAATGCAGTCAGCGAAGGCAGCCATCACCCGGAACGCAGTGGCGCGGTGCGCTCTTATAAACCGACCGCTCATCGTCACCTCGGCGAAATCCAGCAGGAACTGGGTGCAGAAAATATTCATTTCTCGGCGACCTCGATCGAGATGGTGCGCGGGATCCTGGCAACCTGTCATGTCTTCCTGAACCGGGAGCTGGAAGAAAAAGATATCTGGAAACTCTATCGCAGTGCCTACGGCAACGAACCCTTTATCCGCATCGTCAAGGAACGTAGTGGTATCCATCGCTACCCGGAGCCGAAGATTCTCGCTGGCAGTAATTACTGTGATATCGGCTTCGAGCGCGACCCGCAGAGTAATCGGCTGGTTGTCATCAGCGCACTGGATAACCTCATGAAAGGAGCCGCCGGCCAGGCGGTACAGGCATTCAATATTGCGCAGGGATTCGACGAAACCACGGGACTCGAATTCCCTGGATTGCACCCCTGATTCTGCGCCGGTATGTGTCGCATTCTCTATGCCCGGGCCGAAAAGCAATTTCAGATTTCGGAATTGCTCGCACCCTTCGCCGAGCTCTCACGCGATAGCCGGGAGTTCCAGGGTCACGGCTGGGGCTGCGCCTGGCGCGAAGACGACGGCTGGCGACAATATCACGATATCCGCCCGATCTGGGAAGATAATCTGGATCAATTTGGGCACACTCGGCTGTTGCTGGTACATGCGCGTAGCGCGTTTCGTGATGAGGGCATCGTCATCGAAAACAATATGCCCTTCTCCGACGGTGAGTCAATTTTCATCTTCAATGGTGAGTTGCGTGGGGTGCGAATCAAATCGGAAGGTCGTATCGGCGCCGAAAAAATCTACAACTATATTCGCCGCTTCGACAAGGGCGATAAATGCGCAGCCACCGACAAGGCAGTTGAAATCATCAAGAAACGCAGTGCCTACGTGCGCGCGATGAATATTATTCTTTCAGACGGGAAGCAGTCCTGCCTGTCGACCAGTTACAGCGAGGATCCGGAATACTTTCGAATGCACCAGAAGCGTCACCAGGATCTGCATCTGGTATGCTCGCAACCGTTCGCTGGAGACAGCGACTGGTCCATAATCGCTAACAACACGACGATCGAACTATGATGCTGATAAAAATCGGTGGCGGTGAGCAAATCAATCTCGAAGCCGCAATCGCAGATCTGGCGACACTCGAGCAGCCATTTGTTATCGTGCATGGGGCCAACGTGTTACGTGATCGGCTGGTGCAACAACTGGGCAAGGAAAAGACAGTGCTGACCTCGGTCTCCGGCTACGCCAGCGTTTTTTCCGACCAGGATGCACTCGATGTCATCATGATGAGTTACTCCGGCCTGCGCAACAAGCAGATCGTTGAACTGTGCCAACGCAATAACATCAACGCCGTTGGCCTGACCGGTCTCGATGGACGCCTGGTGCAGGGAGAACGCAACAAGGGCATCCGCGTGCGTGAAAACGGTAAAACCCTGATCAAGAGGGATCTTTCGGGTAAACCGCGCTCCATCAACAGCCAGCTATTGATGCTGCTACTGGATAACGGTTACTGCCCGGTGCTGACAATCCCCATCGTCGACGAGAACGGCTTTGCGATAAACTCCGAGAACGACGACATCGTTGTTCAGATTGCGAGCGCGCTCGATATCGACACGGTGATTCAGTTGATCGAGGCCCCCGGATTCCTCGATGATCCAGCCGATGAAAGCTCGCTGGTAACCAGCATGAGTCCCAGCGAGCTGGAGCGTCGTGAAGCGAGCGTTGAAGGACGAATCAAACGCAAACTGCTCGCGCTGACGCGACTTTGCCAGGGCGGTAAAACCCGGGTCATCATCACCGATGGTCGCTGCGAGCAACCCATTATCAGCGCACTCGATGGCGCCGGAACACATATCTCATGACTGATTACAAAGCACTCGAACACGAATACGGCGTGCCGTTACAGGCAAAACGCGACCTGGTTGCGGTCCGCGGAAACGGGGCCCTGCTTTATGACGAGCATGATCGGGAGTATATCGATTGCGCCGCTGGAATCGCGGTCGCCTCACTCGGGCATTGCCATCCAAAGCTGGTCGCAGCAATCAGGCAGCAGGCAGAAACCCTGATTACCTGCCCCAACATCATGTACAACGACATGCGCTCGAAACTACTCGAAAAACTGGTAGAGGTAACCCCCGAGAGCCTGACTCGCGCCTATTTATGCAACTCGGGCGCCGAGGCAATCGAGGCCGCACTCAAGTTTGCGCGCCTGCACACCGGGCGGACCAACTTTGTTACCGCGATGCGCGGCTTCCATGGTCGTACCATGGGTGCGGTCAGCGCAACTTACACGCCAAAGTATCGCGAGGCCTTTCAGCCGCTGATTCCCGGCTTCGACTACGTACCCTTCAACAAGATCGAAAAGCTCGATGCGGCGGTGAACGACAGCACCGCGGCCGTTATGTTTGAGCTGGTGCAGGGCGAAGGCGGGGTCAATCCGATCCAGGCCGACTATCTCGCGGCCGTGCGTAAGCTCTGCTCGGAACGCGGTGTGTTATTGATTATCGATGAAATCCAGACCGGTTTCTGTCGAACCGGGAGATTCTTTGCCTGTGATCATTTCAACCTGCAACCCGACATCATGTGCGTGGCCAAGGCGATGGGCGGTGGTGTACCCGTCGGCGCGACCCTGCTGAATGCCGACATTAATATCGAGCCGGGGCTACACGGCACAACCTTCGGTGGCAACCCGCTGGCCTGCGCCGCGGCACTAGCGGCCATTGACGTCTATCAAACCGATAACCTGGCACAACGGGCGGCGGAACTGGGTGATTATTTCGAACAACAGTTAAACGTTGCAGACCTTCCCCAGGTTCGGTCGCTGCGCCGACTCGGCTTGATGATCGGCATCGAGCTCAAGCAAAAGGTACAGGACAAGCTGGCGGAATTACTCGAGCATCGCATCATCGCGCTACCGGCTGGCCCTAACGTGATTCGCATGCTGCCCCCGTTAGTCATCGAGAAAGAACAGATCGACCGGGTCGTCAAGACCTTACGCGAGATTTTGGCTTAACCCGGTTAAAGCAGGAATGGATATCCGCATCAATAATCCGGGGAAGATTGACGAGGATCACAATTTTACCTGTTTATCGCTATCTACAGGTTTTTGTCGACTCGATACTCTTATATACTCCCCTTTTTTCATGTGATGGAACACTCTAAACGTGTCTAGTCCCGCTAATCAAGTTGAATCAAATATGACCACTATCCCGGACCTCACTCCCTACGGCATCAGTGACACCATTGAAATCGTACATAATCCCAGTTACGAGACGCTTTTCGCCGAGGAAACAGCCACCGATCTGAAAGGTTTTGAAGTGGGTCATTTGACTGAGTCGGGTGCAATCTCGGTCGACACCGGCGACTTTACCGGCCGTTCTCCCAAGGACAAGTACCTGGTGCGTGACGACACGACCCGGGATCAAATCTGGTGGTCGGACCAGGGTGAAAACGACAACAAGCCGATCGACAACGAGACCTGGAACACCCTGCGTCAACTGGTTACCGACCAGCTCTCGGGTAAAAAACTGTTCGTGGTCGATACCTTTTGTGGCGCCAATCCGGAGAGTCGGCTCAAGGTTCGTTTCGTCACCGAGGTCGCCTGGCAGGCACACTTCGTCACCAACATGTTTATCCGTCCAGACGCGGCAGAATTGACCAATTATGTTCCTGATTTCGTTGTCCTCAACGGCTCCAAGACCTCGAATCCGGATTACCAGGCCATGGGTTTGAACTCAGAGAACTTCGTTGCGTTCAACATGACCCAGGGAATGCAGATCATCGGTGGTACCTGGTATGGTGGCGAGATGAAAAAGGGTATGTTCTCGATGATGAACTACCTGCTACCGCTCAAGGGAATGCCCTCGATGCACTGTTCGGCTAACGTCGGCGAAGAAGGTGACGTCGCGATTTTCTTCGGTCTTTCCGGAACCGGCAAAACCACCCTGTCAACAGATCCCAAGCGCCGCCTGATCGGCGACGATGAGCATGGTTGGGACGATGACGGAATTTTCAATTTCGAAGGCGGCTGTTATGCCAAGGTGATTGACTTAAGTCCTGAAGACGAACCCGATATTTACCGGGCGATCCGGCGCGATGCATTGCTCGAAAACGTGGTGGTTAAAGCTAATGGAGCGATCGATTACGCCGACAATTCAAAAACAGAAAACACGCGCGTGTCTTACCCGATTTATCACATCGATAACATCGTCAAACCCGTGTCCAGGGCCGGTCACGCGACCCGCGTCATCTTTCTCACCGCCGATGCTTTCGGCGTGCTGCCACCGGTCTCAAAATTAACCCCGGAACAGGCCGAGTATTACTTCCTGTCGGGCTTTACCGCCAAACTGGCCGGCACCGAGCGCGGCATCACCGAGCCAACCCCCACTTTCTCGGCTTGCTTCGGTAAAGCCTTCCTGTCATTACACCCGACCCGTTATGCCGAGGTACTGAATAAAAAAATGGAGCAATCCGGCAGCCAGGCATACCTCGTGAATACGGGTTGGGACGGCAGCGGGACTCGCATTTCGATCAAGGCCACCCGTGCGATTATCGATGCGATTCTTAACGGCTCCATCGACAGCATGGAAACCGCAACACTGCCCATTTTCAACCTGCACGTTCCTACCAGCCTGCCCGCGGTTGAGGCAAAGATCCTCGATCCGCGCAGCAGTTATGACGACGTTTCCGAGTGGCAGACAAAAGCCAGCAAATTAGCCTCGCTTTTCATTGATAATTTCGAGCAATACACCGACACCGATAGTGGCAAGAAGCTGGTATCCGCAGGTCCGTCAGTCTAATACCCCCGCTTACACTTCATCACTGCAGCGCTTGCCTGAACCTGGCTCAGGCAAGCAGAATTATGCTGGATGCAACGCGGCGACTGGTCGATCAGAACCGAGGCGGAAAGCGAGTTTTGCTGCGATGCGGATAATTTCTATATCAAGGTCACGGTGCGTGCCTAGGAGGGCGAAGAACCGGTAAACGAACGTCACTGGGAGGAAATCACCATTCCTAGAGACCACATTTAAGCCGGGCGTCAAAATTTTGTCATTATTCTATTGGGGGTATACCGAAAAACTATAAATTAGTGTTAATATGCAACTCTTTGGCCAGATAACGAGTATTTTTCATGGCAAGACTACCGCGGTACGCGATTAAAAATCAGCCGCAGCATATAATTCAACGGGGACGAAACGGGCAACAAATCTTCTTTGAAGAACAGGATTACCAGTATTTTTACGATTGCCTCGAAGCAGCTGCTTACAACTATAACCTTAAGATACATGCCTATGTACTGATGCCTAGTCACGTGCATCTGCTGGCAACCCCGGGTGACACCGACAGCATCTCGAGAACCACGCAGTCCATCGGCCGGAACTACGTCCAGTACTTCAACGAGTGCACCGGTGGCAGCGGCACGATCTGGGAAGGGCGTTACCGGGCGACCGTCGTTGACAGCAAGAACTATTTACTAACCTGTAGCCGCTATATCGAACTAAGCCCGGTTCGCGGAGGATTGGTTAAAAAACCCGCGGATTATCGCTGGAGCAGCTATGCGCACAAAACCTGTGCAGGCAGACGGTGGAGCTGATCACCGAAAGCGCGCTTAAAGGCTGGGTGCTGGGTGATAGCAAGTTTGCGCGTAAAATCGAAAAACTCAGCGGTCGCCGTGCCTTCCAGCTGCCCAAGGGCCGTCCCCGAAGTACTTGACCGACAGACTCCCATGAACGACGGTGAGGATAAGCGCGGACCCGGCCTGAAGTTTCCACCTCCTTTACTGGTAATTGCAATCATTGGCCTGGGCTATCTCGCAGACTGGCTCAAACCGCTGCCAATAACAAGTGGAGACTTTCTGTGGCTGAGTGGCATCGCGCTAATCGTATTGTCCGTGATAATTGCGCTTATCGCACTATTCCATTTCCTCGAAGCTAAGACCCATGTCGAACCCTGGCACCCCACCACCACAATCATCGACAGGGGTGTTTTCCGCTATAGCCGCAACCCTATCTATGTTACTTTTTGCCTGGCCACGGTTGGCGGCGGCCTGGCATTAAACAGCTGGTGGATAGTCATGAGTGTCCCGGCATTGATGTACCTGCTGCAAAAGCTGGTGATCGAACGCGAAGAGGCTTATCTCGAAAATAAGTTCGGCAAGGTATATCTTGACTACAAGCAGCGGGTCAGACGCTGGCTTTAACGGGCAACGGCAATATAGGTTGCCTGTAACATGGCATGCGGACGATCCCCGACCTCAACTTCCAGTACTAGCTTCCCCTTTCCTGAATCAAGCAAACCCCGGGCAAAAGAATCGCGCTGTTGAGCGCTGACCCGGCATCCGCATTCCAACGCTGAAGTCACCGGCGCACGATAGGAAATCTCGGCCTTTGCCACCACCAGGTCTCCATCCAGCTCGAGCTCATCCATCACATGGGTACACAAGGCCCAGCCCGTCAGGATCGCGGCGGAGTAAATACTGCCGGCAAAGCCGGTTCCGTGGACGTTGATATTTGGCTCGAGCGGTGCACTGACCTGGATTTCGTCCTGGCTTAAAACCTTGATCGAAAACTGCATCGCGGCGGAAAGCGGGATCGCATTGCGTATTTTCTGCTCCAGTACCTGTGCTGATGTCATGTTAATAACCCTGCCCGCGATCGACCAGGTTTAACAGCGATTCACCGTTTTGCAGGCGCCGATAATTCTCGGCAATATCAACAATCGCATCGCCAAGATGATAGCCCGAAACATGTGGCGTGAGCTGTACCTTTGGATGTAACCACAACGAATTTTCAGCAGGCAGAGGCTCGACCGACATGACATCAAGCACCGCGCCCGTGAGCAAGCCGGCGTCGAGGGACTCAATCAGCTCGGTTTCATTGACCAGGTCACCGCGTCCGACATTGATAAAGTAGGCCTGCGGGTTAAAGTGCTCGAAAAGTCGACGCCTGAACATGCCGAGCGTCTGCGGCGTTGACGGCAATACCGAGATTACGTAATCGGCAGATTCCAGCACCCGGTATAAGCCATCAACATCGGCATGACAGGCGACCCCGGGAATTTCCTTTAGCCGGCGACTCCAACCGATCACCTTGAATCCATTTTGTACAAAACGTTCAGCAACCAGTAACCCGATGCGACCCAGGCCAAGCACTGCCACCGTGGTATCGCCAGCCCGTCGCGGCGGGTAGGATATCCACTCTGAACGCGCCTGCTGCCGGTGATATTCACGCATGTGGCGCTGCTGCTGTAACACGTAGGCCAGTGCGTATTCGGCCATCTCGGTGCCCGAGGTATCGGTTCGCAGACGAGCAACCTGGATCGATTCAGGCAGGTCTGGATCGGCAAGAATATTATTTACCCCGGCGCCGGTTTTTTGAATCACTTTCAAGTTCGGGTATTGCAGTGCTTCACGTGGAGAATAACTGCTCACCGTCAGCATCTCGATTTCATCGAGTTTACCCGGATTATCACCGGTTCGAATATCCGCTTCCGGGGTGTAGTGCAACAGCTCTGTGCGCAGGTCATCGTCCTCCATCCAGTCGGGGTGCTTGATGTCGATCAACAGTGCCATTGATTCCTCGATGTTAATTCACGAACGTGCCGCGGCCATGCCGGCAATAGGCTTCGATTATGCCATCTATTCAGCCCCGAAAGACATGCGGGACCTTCATTTTTCGGTTAATCTCCATCTCGAGCCAACCGACATGCTGCATTTCATCATCATCGCGTTATTTGTCCTGCTACTGCTGAGCGTGGGTTTCTGGATGCTGGTTTACCGGCAGTTCGAGCCAAAGAATTTGACAGCGCACCCGTTATATAAACTGCACCAGGTATTGGTTGCCGTGATCGCTTTTTTGATCATATTGCTCACGATGCTGGTGGTATTATCGAGCGATCCGGGTGATCCCGAGAACTATTGGTTCTGGCCCTGATATCAATCGGGTCGATTAAATTACGATATCCAGGCTGGCCCGCGGCAGTTGTTCCGCGGTACTGAAATTCATTGTAACCAGTTGGCGCTTATTTTGCGGAACACGTTGGTAGAGCCAGTCGCTGTTATTGTAAGGATGATCGGGTAGATAAAACTGCGTGGTCAGGCGCTCCCGATTATCGAGTATAACCTTGACGTGGATATGCGGGGTACGCCCCGGATAGGGCACCGGTTTTATGGTGCGAAACGAATAGCGACCATCAGCGCCGGTCGTGTCATGACCAAAACCCTGGAAAGCCTTATCGCGTGAACCTCCGCCAGAATCGCCGCGATGCAGGTAACGCCCCTTAACGTCGCATTGCCAGATTTCGACGCGCGCTCCGCTGACGGGATCGCCGTTACGATCCAGTACCCGCCCGCCCAGTTCAACGACTTCACCACCGGCCTGCTCGACTACACCCGCAATCCTAACGAGATTGTTATCGTCATCGGCAAAACGCATTCCCGCGGTCGGATAAAATGGACCTTCGCTTCCAGGTGGTGTCGGTTCAGCGACTGCAGCCAATCCGGAGACCGGCATCGCAAGCATGCCGATAATCAGGTCTCTGCGTCTTCGATTAACTGGATCTTTCATTTCGCTGGTCCAGGGATTGCTGGATTCTGTCAGTGTACCGCAAATTTGAAACCGATATAAACATCGTCGATTGAACAGCTGGATAGATCCCGAATTCAGGCGATATCAGGGTGTTGCCAAGCGATAGGATTATGCGACAATACTTCTTTTGTCTTACAAATTAATGTTATGAGCAATACTGATCTTTTGGCTAGTCTGCAGGCCAGCTTTATCGGGCGTGACACCGAATACCCAACCGTCGATGGCAAGCGCGGACCAAGGATTTACCTGGATTCAGCAGCATCCACGTTGATGATGGCACCCGCTTACGATGTCGGCCACGAATTCCTGGTGCACTACGCGAGTACCCACTCGGATCTGCATTATGCCGCACGCGGTGCCTCGCATGCCTTTGAATGGGCGCATGAATCCGTGCTCGAATTTGTCGATGCCGATCCTGACCAGTACTGCAGCTTCTTCGCCGGCAGCGGTGCGACCGCGGGCTTCAACCGCATGGCAGCCAGCCTTTCCTGCGCGCGTCCTGAACGTGACATCGTACTGGTATCGGAGATGGAGCATCATTCCAACGATCTGCCGCACCGGCACCATTGTTCGCACGTGGTTCATGTTCCCTGCCTCGGAGAATTTGAACGCTACGGCGGTCTCGACATGGACCGGTTACGCGAAATATTTGACGAACATGGTGAAAAGATCAACTACATTGCGGTCACCGGCGCGAGCAATGTTTCGGGTGCTATCACCCCGCTTGCCGAAGTGGCTAAACTTGCCCACGCGGTAGGCGCTTACCTGCTGGTTGACGCCTCCCAAATGATCGCGCATGCGCCGGTCAGCATGAACGACGCTGATATCGACGTGCTGGTGTTTTCCGGACACAAGATTTACGCCCCCGGTTCCCCCGGGGCGGTCATCGCGAAGAAAAGTGTTCTAAGCGAGATCAAGCCCGCCGAGCTTGGTGGTGGCATGGTCGACGATGTCTATATCGCGGAGTACATGCCAACTCAAACCCTGCCCGATCGGGAAGAGGCCGGCACACCGAATATCGTCGGTGCAATTACCCTCGGTGCGGTGCTCGACCTGTTGACCAAAGCCGGCATGGACAAGGTACGCGAAAAAGAAATCGGCCTGATCGATTTTGCCTGGAACGGATTAAAACAGATTGAAGGTGTTTCGGTTTACGGTCCGAATCCTGAGGACGTCCCAAGGACCGGCACGATCGCCTTTAATATCAAGGGTTTCGATCACGGTCTGACTGCTGCTGCCCTGAACGATTATTACAATATCCAGGTGCGCAACGGCTGTTTCTGCGCGCATCCTTACGTGCGCGAATTGTTGAAAAAGGAAATGTGGGACATGGATATCGATCCCGATGCACCCAATGCCGAGGCCGACGTCGAACGTAAACGTGGTATGGCTCGTGCCAGCCTGGGACTTTATACCACCCGTGCCGACCTGGAAGCCCTGCTGGTCGCGGTGAGAGACCTCGTCAGTCGACGCGATGAAATCCTGTCACTTTACGAACCGATCGGATCGAACGGTTACCGGCATACAAAATTCGAACCCGCGGCGAACGATATATTCGATCCCGAACGTTCGCTGCAGAGTTACCTGGCTCAACCAGCCTGAAAAACCGTCGCATTGCAAGATCCCCGCTTGCGCGGCGGGGATGACTCCTCGAAAAGGTGCGATTGACATCGTCTTGATTCGCCCGTACTAATATCGTTTTCGATCCTGGGCAATCCGATGACATTGAAAACAGTAAAAGACAAAGGGGTGCAGACACTGTCGATTCACGCCGGCGAGAAACCTGATCCCGCCAGCGGTGCTTCGGCACCGAGCCTGGTGATGTCGAGTACTTTCGTGGTCGACGAAGAAGTCAGCTTTTCAGCCAACAACCTGACCGCGGAATCTCCGTTTGTTTACACCCGCTGGGACAATCCAACCACGCAACAACTCGAGCAAAAACTAGCGGTACTGGAACAGGCCGAGGCATGTATCGCATTCGCTTCGGGCATGGCCGCCAGCGCCGCGGTTATGCTCGCACACCTAAGCCAGGGTGATCACCTCGTCATCAGCAATACCAACTACCCCGGCACCGCCGAGTTTGCGCGCGACACGCTGACGCGTCTCGGCATCGAGGTTACCCCGGTTGACACTTCGGATCTCGCGAATGTCAGTGCCGCGATGCGCAACAATACACGCATGGTCTGGCTCGAGACGCCATCCAACCCGCTGCTGCGTATTTCGGATATCAGCGGCGCCGCCGACATTGCGCATGCACAAAATGCGTTACTGGTGGTCGATTCCACTTTTGCATCACCGATTGCAACACGCCCGCTATCCCTCGGCGCTGACCTGGTAATCCATTCGCTGACCAAGTATATCGGCGGACATGGTGATGCCATGGGCGGATCGGTTTGCGGCAGCCAGGCATTGATCGGGCCGTTACGCGGTGAAGCCCTGGTGCATTACGGCGGAGTTATCAGCCCCTTCAACGCCTGGTTGATCATGCGTGGTATGGCGACCTTGCCACTGCGAATGCGCTGCCATCAAGAAAACGCGCTTGCGGTAGCCCGATTTCTAGAGACTCATGACAAGGTCGAAAAGGTGCTGTATCCCGGCCTGGAATCTCACCCACAGCATGCGCTCGCGAAATCTCAAATGGATAACTTTTCCGGCATGATCAGTTTTCGCAGCGCGAATGCAACCGGCGTCGCTGAACGCATGATGCAAAAACTCGAAGTCATTCATTACGCGGTCTCGCTCGGTCACCATCGCAGTCTGGTTTACCTGATGCAAACCACGGACCTGATCGGTTCATCGTATCGCCTCGAAGGCGAGGAACTCGAAAAGTATCGCGATGCGGCAGGCGAAGGCGTGTTCCGTCTTTCGGTAGGCCTCGAAGATGCCAGTGATTTGATCAGGGACCTGGAGATGGTTCTGTGATGATGGAGCGTAACGCGGGCATAAGCCCCAGGTTCGAACAGTCACTCGACGAAATCGCCGGTTTTATCAAGGCTTATTGCTGAGCCGCGATATCCCGATTGACGCGGTAGTAGCCGGCCCCCTTGTATTTGACATGCTGCCCGGTATAGGCGTGCAGCGCAGGCAAGGCGTGGAACGGCACCGATGCCAGATAATGATGCTCGGCGTGATATGGCATGTTCCAGGCGAGGAAATTGAGCCACGGCGTGGTATAGGTGGTGCGAGAGTTTTCGAGCATGTTGTCACTGAAATCGCAGCCGCTATGCTCGGCCAGCAGGTACAGTCTCAGCATGGGTTGACCCACCAGCGCCGGTAAAATCCAGTACCACCACAAGGCATCGCTGGACCAAAGCACACTGAACAACAACAATAACGCGTAACCGGCGAGGTGTATGCGGGCCTCTTTAATAATCGTTTTGTGATGACGCTCTTCGACGTAGCTTTCATCGACTGTGCCTGCAGCATGTCGCCAGATCGAAACCAGGCTTTGCCACCAGGTCGGTAATCCAGTGAGATAAAGCCAGTAGTGCCTTCTCTGTAGCGGTTTCATATCGAGTAATTCCGGATCCAGTTCGGGGTTTTGCGTGTGCCGATGGTGCGCGTAGTGAAAAGCGCGAAAATTCTGCAACGGCAGCAACAACAGGAATCCGGATATTGCGGCGACCAGGTTATTGAGCCAGCGGGTTTTAAACACGGTGAAGTGCAGCGTTTCGTGTAACGGCGCAAACAGGAAGATCAACAATGCGCTGTAAATTGGCAAGGTGAAGATTACCCAGGCGTTATCGCGGGTCAGGTGCAATCCGATACCGGCGAAAAATAGCATTGCCAGGTGCGCGCCTAACTGCAGTAGACCCTTGGCATCGGACCGCCGTGTCAGTTGCTGCAAAACCTCGGGCGGCAGTTTATATGATTCGCTTTTAGTCATGCCAGTGGGTAAGTTTCGATAACGCGGTATTGTACGCCATTGTCGATTTGACGAACCTCGATGAGCGCAAAATTCTCGGCTACCCAGGGAATCGACTCGAAGCTTTGAAGCTCGGGAATGCGATCAATCTTGCGCGCCATCGTAACATGCGGGTTGTAACGCCGCGTCTCGGGCCGGTAGTCACACAGTTGCAACCGTTGTCCCAGTTGAGCGTGCAATTCACTCAAGGCAGCTGGCATTTCGCTACAACCCAGCCACGCAACCCGCGGCTTTTTAAAATATCCCTGGCAGTCAATATTGAGCTCGAACGCGTCGGCCTCTACCAGCCTGGCCTGTTGCTGCAGACAGGCCATCTGGTCGAAATACACGTTGCCGATAAAGTGCAGGGTAAGGTGCAGGTTGTACCGCGGTACCCGTCTCGCCGGGCGCTCGACGGGGATGGTTTTACTGGCGCGATGCAAACTGTCGCGTACGGCATCGTTCGGCCACAGCGCAAAGAAAACTCGAGTATCTTTCTGTTCTCGCACTAATTCGAAACGGGTACGTCCGCGACCCAGATGTAGCCATCGTCATCGATGATATGCACCTCGCGCAGGCCATGATCGGGTTGATCACGCGGACCATCGAGCACCCTGAACCCATGTTCCAGTGCACGTGCTGCCGCCGCATCGGGGTTACAGTCGTGCAGACGTAACTCCACGCCGGCACCACGCCGGGACTCATTGTGGGTATCGGCCAACAGAGGATGCTTGTCGTAGGTATGATCGGCGTGCACCATCCAGTTGCTGCCGTAGCCACGCAGGATCAGTAAATCCTCGTCCTGGTGCAATATTTCCGCCTGCAGAACGTCACGCTGAAAAACCAGCGCCCGCGCTAAATTGCCAGACAGGACATTGATGGTAAAGCCAGACAGAGACTGGCCGTAATCGGGGGGCGCCATAAACGGCGTGGTACTGCTTTTTTTCATTGGTAGTTGAGTGTTCCCGCGGGATCCTTGAAGTAAAAATCGAGGGCGATGTCGTCTATTTTTACGGTGATTTGCAGCGCATCGGATAAATGCAGCTGGTAATACCGTTTCACCAGGTCCAGGCATTCGCGCCCGATCGCCTGCTTAACCTCGGCACTGCGCCCCTTGACGAACTCGATATCGAGATGAATAAATGCATTGTCCGGTTCGCCATCACCGATGTAGCAGTGTTCGGCCGCTCGTGTCCGGCTCTTGCAGTTCTCTAGCTTGATACCGCCGATCCGATTCAACGCCTGGTGAATGTCGTCAAACAATGCCCGGAAATCCGGTAGTTCGGGCAGGTTATCGGAATATTCGAGTACGATATGCGGCATGACTTGTAGACTCTTTGAACTGACGGATATATTAAGCGCTGCCCTGTCGCATATCACGTATTATTTCGCGTCTATTGCTAGCCGGACGGCA
This sequence comes from uncultured Gammaproteobacteria bacterium, assembly GCA_947259485.1. Lineage (GTDB taxonomy): Bacteria > Pseudomonadota > Gammaproteobacteria. Next base: position 75,797 of record CAMYLU010000018.1, read on the forward strand.
GTGTCAACTGGCTTATACTCCAGGCGCAAAAACCGAGTATCAGCATGAACACGATAATCATGCCATCCCACCCCAGTCCTTCGAATAAATAGCCCGGCAGCCAGGAACCCAGGGCACCGCTAAAATAATAAATCGACACGTAGAGTCCGTTGACAACGCCCTTGTGTTCCTGCGCCAGGTGATTAGTCAGTCCCGAGAGCAAGGCATGAATCAGGAAAAAACCGGACGCCAGCAAGAACATCATCAACACCAGTCCTTTAAACCCGACGAATAGCAGCATTACCAGGCCACAGCCATGAATCACCAGCCCTAACCACAATCCTCTGCGCTCATCACTCAACAGCCTGCTGATCGAATCACTGAAAAACGATACCGGCACTCCGACAAGATACCCGAGGTAAAGCAACGATATTATAAAGGGCGTTACAGTGGCATCGAGGTTCTGCAGGTGAAACGGCACAATGTTCAAAATCCCGGAAAACACGAAGAATACCGAGGCCAGGCTCAGAAACATGAAACGAAAGTTACGATTGAGCAGCACCCGCGAAATACTTTGCGGATCGAGCCTGGCAAAATTGATGTCGGTGTCGGACTCGACTCGCGCTATAAGAAGTAGTGGTATGAGCTGCACCAGGCCAATCACCACAAAAGCGCTACGCCAGTCAAAAGAACTCGCAAATACGCCACCCACCAATCTCCCGCTGAAGCCCCCCAGGATGGTTGCGCCGATATAAAAGCCCATCGCGCGACGCACCAGCTGCGCCGGAACCAAGCTGGCGCAATAAGTCATCAGCGCGGTGAAAATGGCCGGTAGCAATAAACCCTGCAGCAGCCGCAACATGATCAGGTGCCAGAATTCATCGGCAAAATAGAAACATACCTGGTCGAGTGCCAGCAGTGCGAGCGCAACCGTTAACATCAGTTTCGCGGGAATGGCCTGCAGCAAGTAACCGTAAACCGACGGTGCTAGCGCCAACGGCAGCATCGCCGCCGTCATCAATAGTCCCGCCTCACCCGCGGAGACCCCGAAGCTTTCCGCCAGCAACGGCAGCATCGGCTGTGGGATGTACAGCGTGCTGAATGAAACAACGGTCGCGATCAGCGCGATGACGAGATTACGCGTGAAAATCATTTGCAGTCATTGCGGTCCCCAGCTGATAGGTCGGACCGCGCAATCCATGTTTGTATGAGTGTTTTACTGCCGAGCTTCGATTAGAATGGATCCCGGGTCAAGCCCGGGATGACAATAATAACCATGGAACTGTGGATTCCACTCACGATTGCCGCGGCGTTCTTTCAAAACATCCGTTCGGCCATGCAAAAACACCTTCGGGGCAAGCTCTCGACCCTGGGTGCATCCTATGTTCGCTTCCTGTATGCCTGGCCGATCGCGCTGGTTTACCTGTTTGCTGTCGTCGTCATCGAAGGTCACCCGCTGCCGGGCTTCAATTCGAACTTTCTGCTCTACGCGCTGTTCGGCGGTATTTGCCAGATCATGTTCACGATCTTCCTGCTGTGGTTGTTTTCATTTCATAACTTCGCGGTCGGCACGACTTTTTCCAAGCTCGAGACCGTGATGGTCGCTATTTTCGGGCTGTTGTTACTCGGTGACAAATTAACCCCGGCGGTCGTCATTGCGATCGCGATGAGTACTTTAGGCCTGGTCGTATTAAGCGCCGGCCAGGCAAGTCTCAACATTAAAAATTTGCTCAGCGGACTTTGGCGCTTGCCAACACTAATCGGGCTGGCCTGCGCGGGCTGGCTCGGTATGAGCGTGGTGCTGTTTCGGGCCGCCTCACTGTCGCTCAATCTCGACAGTTTCATGGTGGCCGCTGCGTTCACGCTGTTAATCGTGCTTATTATGCAAATTGCGATGATGACGGTGCTGATAGGACTGCGCGAACCAACGCAACTCGCCCGGGTCGTGACCCACTGGCGACCGGCGATGCTGGTTGGCGTCAGTGGTGGCCTGGCTTCGATTGGCTGGTTCAGCGCCTTCACGCTGCAAAACGCAACCTATGTTCGTGCGTTGGGACAGATCGAACTGATCTTTACGTTTGTCGCGACATTGCTGTTTTTCCGGGAAAAGGTAGCGCGCGCCGAGATCGCAGGCATTGCGCTGATCACCGCCGCGATCATCATTATCCTGATGGCGGATTAACCCAGGCGCTTTGCAATCGCGGCGCCGCAGTCGCTGCAGCTGCTGGATCCACCCATGTCCGGTGTCAGGCTGTCGCGCTTGCGAATTACATCCTCGATCGCCATGATAATTGCGTCGTGCGCGTCTTCGTGTCCCAGGTGCTGTAACATCATCGCTGCCGACCAGATCTGCCCTATCGGGTTGGCTATGCCCTGGCCCGCGATATCGGGCGCCGAACCATGCACCGGCTCGAACATCGATGGGAAGTCTCTCTCGGGATTGATGTTGGCGGACGGCGCGATACCGATGGTGCCGGTCACACCCGGGCCCAGGTCCGACAGGATATCACCGAACAGGTTTGAACCGACGACGACGTCAAAAATTTCAGGCTTGTTGACGAAGTGCGCGACCAGTATGTCGATGTGATATTTATCCATATCAATCTCCGGATAGTTCGCAGCCATGGCGGCGGCGCGTTCATCCCAGTAAGGCATGGTATGGATGATACCGTTGGACTTGGTAGCCGAGGTCAGGCGTTTGCGCGGGCGCGACATCGCCAGTTCAAACGCGTATTTCAAAACCCGGTCGGTGCCCTTGCGCGTGAAAATAGACTGCTGCATCGCCATTTCATCGTCGGTTCCGGCATATAATCGACCGCCGATGTTGGAATATTCGCCCTCGCAGTTTTCACGCACCACGTAAAAGTCGATATCGCCCGGCTTCTTGCCCGCCAGCGGGCATTGCATGCCTTCGAACAGTCTCACCGGACGCAAGTTAATGTATTGCTGAAACTCGCGCCGAATTGGAATGAGCAAGCCCCACAGCGAAACATGGTCGAGTACGCTCGGGAAGCCAACTGCGCCGAGATAGATCGCGTCGAAGCCACATAATTGCGCAATTCCGTCGGCCGGCATCATCGCGCCGGTCTCCAGGTAGCGTTCGCAGCTCCAGTCGAAATGTTCGAATTCGAGAGAGATATCAAATCGCGGCGCGAGGGTTTCGAGCACCTTGATGCCCTCGGGCACGACTTCCTTGCCGATTCCGTCACCCGGAATGGATGCTATGCGGTAACTGCTGGCCATGCTCAGCCTCCGAGAAACAGTTCGCCGACTTTGGGATTTTTCAGCAAATCATCGCCCTTGCCCGCGATGGCCAGTTGCCCCGACACCAGCACGTAGCCGATATCGGCAAACTCGAGCCCCTTCTTGGCATTTTGCTCGACCATGATAATGGTCTTGCCCTCAGTGTTTTGCAGATCGTCGAGGATTTCAAATACCATGTCAATAAAGCGCGGCTCCAGACCGATCGAGGGCTCGTCGACCAGCAGTATCTCGGGATTCATCACCAGTGCGCGCGAAATTTCCAGTAAGCGTCGCTCGCCCCCGGACAACACGCCGGCCTTGTGCTTGCGCCGAGCGGCCAGCCGAGAATACTTGTCGAAAACCTGTTCGGCGGCGACCTTGGCTTCTTGCGGCTTGTCCTTGAGGAATCCTCCCATCCACAGGTTTTCTTCCACCGTCATGGCCGGGAATATCGACTTGTCCTGCAGGATATAAGCGATGCCGGCTTTGGCGAGTTTCTGATTCGGCGTCATGCGGGTAACGTCCATTATGTTGTCACCCGAACCAATTTCGATGGTGCCGGAAAAAATCCGGTTAAAGCCAAATATCGCATGCAGGATGGTAGATTTGCCGGCGCCATTGGGACCAATCAGGCACAACGACTGACCCTTACCCACGCGCAGATCGAGATCGTGCAGAATTTCCATCTGCCCGTAGCCCGCGACCAGGTTCCTGATTGAAACAAATGACTCGTTGCCCGCGAGTTCATCCAGTTGTTCGAGACTGATGTCCTCGGCAATTGCAGCGGCCTGGCGCGTGACTTCCTCGACCGATATGACCGAATCGACGCCGCCGCCATGGTAGCCACGGGTTTTTTCGTTATCCGTCACTTAATGCGCCCCCAGGTAGGCATCGATGACGCGTTGATCATTCTGTATTTCATCAGGCGTACCCTGGGCCAGCAATTCGCCGTGCGCCAGGCAATAAATCGTTTCGGCCATGTTCATGATCACGCGCATGTTGTGCTCGATGACGAACAGCGTGATGCCAAACTCGGTATTGGCACGCTTGAGCCGATCGATCAGGCCGTTGATCAGGGTCGGGTTAATGCCGGCGGTGGGTTCGTCGAGTAACAGGCAGGTCGGTTCATTCATCAATGCCATCGCAAATTCGAGCAGCTTCTGCTGGCCGAAAGACAGATCGCCACTTTTCAGCATGCGCTTTTCGTAAAGACCGACGAACTCAAGTAGATGGTCAGCTCTTTCGTAGTCCTCCCTGGTGTAGGTTTTGAGGGCATCCCAGATCTTCATCTTGCGATGTGGCAGCGATATCAGCATATTCTCGATACCATTCATCGCGCCGTAGATACGGGTCTGCTGAAAGGTGCGCAGCAGCCCCCTGCGGGCGATTTGCTGCACGGGCAATTTTGAAATTTCCTGCCCCTCAAACTGAATCGAACCGCCATCAATGGGGTGATATCCCACGATCGAATTGAATAAAGTGGTTTTACCCGAACCATTGGGGCCGATCAGCCCGGTAATTCCACCCGTTTCGACCTGCATTGTTACATTGGTGTTGGCCTGGACCCCGCCAAATGACTTGGAGACGTTTTGAACATTGATAATGATATCGCTCATGCCACCTCCTCCCTGGTTTTTTCATCGACCTTGATGCCAAACAATTCAGGATAGCGGTGCATCAGGTAACCCATCACGCCATCCTGGAAATAAACTACCGTGACAACGATCAGCGCACCGAGCGCAACCCATTGCCAGCCGAGCAGGTAGTTCCAGGTGACCTCCTTGAAAAGGTGGAACAGTATCGCGCCGATAACCGGTCCCCACAGGGTTCCCTTGCCGCCAAGCAACACGCACACCACCATGAAGATACCCAGGTTGATGGTCTGGTAGGCCGACTCCAACGGCTCGAAATGAATCAGCTGAAACGCCGAAATACCACCGGCCAGGCCGACAAAAAACGCGGCCATCGCCCAGGTATAAAGCTTGTAGCGCAGGGTATGGATTCCCATCGCGTCCGCTTTTTCCTCGTCGTCTCGAATCGCGTTGATCGCGGCGCCAAAACGGGTACCGTACAGCCATTTAGCAAACAGGAAGGTGCTGACACCCACTGCGGCAAACAGGAAGTAAAAGAAAATCTTGCCGGTGTCGAGATCACCCGGATAGACCGGCAGCGCGATTCCCTGGCCGCCGCCGACCCAGTCCCAGTTCGACACCAGTTCACCGGCAGCGATAGCCACGCCCAGCGTGCCTATTGCAAAATAGGGTCCGCGCAGACCAAAGGTAAGGTAGCCGATCACGACCGCAACGACGGAACAAAACAATCCCGCGCCCAGCACGCCCAGCGCCAGGCCGCCGAAATATTGCAGATCGGTAAACTTGTAAATTCCGCCGCCCGCCGCATTGGTGTAGTCGCCGATATCGTAGACCATGCCGATCGATATCAGCGCCGCGACGTACATGCCGGTGCCGTAAAAGAAAATGTTGCCGAGCGAGTTATAACCCATCTGCCCACCGGTCATATCCCAGGTCAGGGCGACGATGATCATCAACCACAAGGTTGCCAACTGCGTCCCAAAGGCGGGGAACGCGAACGGCGCGATAAAAGTAAAAGCCAGGATCGCAGCGTATAAAATGGTTTTGTTTTTAGCCATCTGTCGCGCTCACTTTAAAACCTGGCGATTACGCCGCTGCTGAATCAGGCGCACCAATAACACCAGCAGTAACAACATGACTGCAATGGCCTGTTGGTAACCGATTCCGAAGATATGCGCACCATACTGTTCCAGCGCACCGATACCGAGGCCCGCCGCGATAACACCGGGCAGGTTGCCAAGGCCGGCTGCGGTGACAATGACAAATGCACGAATCGAGTAGGAAATGCCGTAGAACGGCTGGATCACCCAGACCATGACGATAATTGCCCCGGCGGCACCACAAATCGCCGAATTCAGTGAAAAGGTGAAAGCGTATACCTTCTCGGTATCGATTCCCATGACACGCGCCGCGCGGGCATCCTGCGCGGTTGCACGGATTGCCTGCCCCATGCGACTCGACTTCATGAAAATAATGACCCCGGCAGCCAATGCTGACGCCATCAATACACCGATAAGCTTGGCGATCGGCACGTCGATAAAACCGTCGAAAAAATACAGTACGTCGTAGCCGAGATCGACACTCTGGGTATCCGAACCGAACAGCAGGTTCAGGATTTGCGCCATCATAATGGCAAGACCGAAAGTTGCGAGCAACGAAGTAAACAGGTCACGCTCGATCACGCGCGAGATGACCAGCTTGTAGACCACCCAGCCAATGCCCCACATAACGATGAAGGCTATCGGTACCCCGAGCAATGCAGGGAAGCCGTTCTGTACCAGGTACCAGGACACGTATCCACCGGAGATAACAAAATCTCCCTGGGCCAGGTTCTTGACGTTCATGACGCCCCATACCAGCGCGAGACCGTAGGCAGCCAACGCAAATAACGCGCCGACCATAATCCCGTCGAGAACAATTTTCAGGTTTACGACCGGGAATTCGAACAGGAGACCAATATTGCCGAGGATTTGATCCATATATTTTTCCGAATATAAAAAGAAAACAGGACGCCTGGTGCGTCCTGTTTCAGTTTCGGATTATTATTTACGCGGCCAGTTCAGCTTGTGTGAGGCAAAAGCCGAAGGCGCGACCACGTTATATTGACCATCCTGGATCTGGCGCAATACCATCGGCTTGGCGACGTTGTTGCCCGCGGCGGAAAACTTGATACCGCCGTAGAAAGTCATCAGGTCGGTTTTGGAAATGGCATCACGCACCTTTTCCTTGTCGAGTGAACCGGCACGTTCAAACGCATCCTTGAACACGTAAACGGCGGCTGTTGCCTGCGCAGTCTGGTAAGGCACCTTCTTGTCCTTGTACTCCGAGTAGGCTTTCTTAAAGCCCATTTCGTACTCACTCGCACTACCGAACAGTGGATCCTTGTAAGCCAGGGTCTCTGCCCATTGGGTTGAACACAAAATGTCGTTGGCCGCATCACCGAACTTTCCGGTCACATCGGCGGCTTCACAGTGGGTAATTGCTATCATCGGTACCTTGATGTTTTGCTCGTCGATCTGGCGTACCGCGGTGGCGGCACCCTTGGAGTGACCACTGACAATCAACAGGTCAGGCTTGAGCAATTTGACCTTAGTCAGGATGGCGCTCATATCCGACAGGTCACGCGGCAATTTTTCATCGATAACGACTTTCATGCCGTACTTGGCCGCATCCTCGGAAACACCGGCGCGAATATCGAGCGAGAAAGGATCGTTTTCGACCGCAATGGCGACTTTAACCGATGACGCTTTCTTGCCTTCTTTTTCAGCCATTTCGGCCGCCAGCGCTACCGCTGATGCCAGGTATTGCTCCGAAGTCGACAGCACCGCGAACAGGTACTTGTAACCCTTGTTAAACAGCGAGCGCGAAGCACCCTCGGCTTCGACCATCGGGATCTTGTACTTTTCGGTAACAGGCGCAATCGCCTTGGTCATTCCCGAGGAATAGGGCCCCAGCATGTACTGGACCTTGTCCTGGCTGATCAGGCGTTCGGCCAGTGTCGCACCGCGATCACCCTTGGATTCATCATCGTAGTAGGTAACCTTGAAGTTGTAACACTTGCCGTCGACCATGACGCCGCCGTTCTCCTTGATTTTCTGGATCGCGTATTCATAGCCGTTCTTGGCGTGGATGCCATTGGTGGCATATTTACCGGTCAGCGAAATTGCCGACCCCAGGTGTATTTCATCGCAGGCCGCAAGGCTGGCCTGGGAAAATGTGAGTGAGACCGCTGCCATCAGGATCGATAGCATAGATAGCTTTTTCATTGTAACTCCTCCGGTTGTATAACCGCGGATTAGCCCGCGGGTCTTTTTAGTTTTAAGGCCTAGATTCTATGATGATACCCGCCCCACCGCAAGTCAGATTAGCTCGTCCTTGCGATCGTCGGTTTCACCATAGCGGCTAAGCGCGGGGGCCTGCAGGCCTTTGTAGAGCTGTTCGAGATTGGCATTGATGAGCTTGCCCTGCTGCTCGAACAGGCTATTACCTTCGAGATCGCTTTCGACCAGGAACGGACCGAAGTTTTCCACTTCGAATATCCACATCGCCTGCGCGTTACCCAGTTCCTCGAGCCAATGCACCGCCTTGACACTCTTGATGCCCCGTCCGAGCAACGCGCCGGTACCATAACCGACCGTGGTCAGGTAGATCGCACCCGCGGGTACCAGGATATCGCGGTAATCCTCAACTGACATGCCACCCTTGCCGATAATGATTTTCGCGGCGGATTTCTTTAACCACAGCGCCATCCACTTCGAGAAACGAAAACTAGCGGTCGCGGTCACGCCCCCCACCGAGTATCTGCCATCGGGCTCGACCGCGGCCGCCGGCGAACAATGGAAGTTGACATTACTCATCTCTACCAGGCCTTCGGGTAAATCCGCTCCCTGTTCCAGCACCTTTTTGTAAACGCCTTCGCGCCCGGTATAAATCACACCGTCGAGATAAACCACGGTGCCAATTTCAAGCCCCTCAAGATCTCCCGGCTGGACCGGAAGCTTCAGACGGACCGTGTTTCGCTTGCTTTGCTGACTGGCCATTCGACTGTCTCTCTGCGCATGTAAGGGGTAAACCACTCGGGATCGTGGCGATATTCGGCCGTGCCATCGGCATGAATGCGCACCGTGGCACGGCGCGATGACAGGCAAAAGGTGTGCACGCTCATCGGCATGCCGCCGGTGTGGGTATAACCGACCTCGATATGGCAGTCGGCGACCATCGCGTTGCCGACGAAGCCCATCGCACCCATACCGATGCTGTTGCCCATTTTTTTCAACTCGAGTTCGAGCTCGGCGATTTTGGGATCGGGATTGCGATCCCCGACCACGCGCAAACAGGCGGCCTGCTTGCCGAGCACCATGGTAATGTCCTTGGACCCGCCGAGTCCGATGCCGACGATCGCTGGCTGGCAGGCGAGTCCTCGCTTGCCGAAGGCGACCAGCGTATCGAGGAAAAAACGCTTGATGCCGTCGATGCCGTCGCCGGGAAACAGCATGCGGTAATCGCTACCGAACAACCCGCCCTTGTGCACGGTGGTGATATCGATCCAGTCGACATCGGGTTCGAAGCTCCAGTCGATCTCGGGTGAATTGATACCGACATTGTTATTGTGGTCGGTGCGCCACAGCGGATGCACCCGGTTCGGGCGCAATGGAACATCGTGGGTTGCCAGCGCGGTGGCGCTGCGCAAGGCACGCTCGAGCCCGGTAAATCCGTCGGTGAGTCGAGCATTGTTGCCGACCTTGACGTAATAGCGCGGCAGGCCGGTGTCGGCGCACATCGGTCGGCGATCCTCGCTCGCGGCATTCCAGTTGTCCATCATGGTCTGCAATACGAAACAGGAAAGGTCGCCCTCTTCCCACTTCGCCATATCCTCGATTCCCTGCCGATAATCCGGCGGGATATCGATCGCGGCGTTGGCCATGATCTGCCGTGCCGCGGTTTCAATGGTTTGATAATCAATCATGTTCGAGCAGGGACTCCCCCGGTTTGACAATGGAAAATTCGACCGGTTGGCGCTCGACCTGCAGCGCTTCCCGGTCGATCCGCGCAATCGTGAAATAGGAATCGTCGAGACCACCCGCCTCGGGATAATCCTCACGGTAGTGCGCGCCCCTCGAATTCTCGCGCGATAAGGCCGCCGCGGCAATGACTTCCGATACCTCGATCAGGCTCTGCAGGTTGAGCCAGTCATGCCAGCTCAGGTTGAATACCCGGTTTTCGTCGACAAGACCCGTAGCCATAAGCTCTGTTTTCAGGGATGCCAGCTCAGTCTGAGCCCGTTGGATAACATTTGCATCGCGTAACACGCCAACACCATCCCACATTACGTCGAGCAAGCGATCCCGAATCGAATTAATATCGCCGGCAGCCTGCTTAAACGGCGTCATGGTTTGTTCAATTGCCACATCGATTAGGCCGGTATCGGGTTCGATCCAGAAATTTTGCGAACTCGCTTGCACCGCCATTTCGTCTCCCGCAATGCCTCCGAATACTGTCGAATTGGCGACACCGTTACCACCGAGGCGATTGGCGCCATGTGCGCCTCCGGCATCCTCTCCGGCAACAAACAGGCCCGCGAGCCCGGTGCGCGTATCCGGCGTCACCACGACGCCGCCCATCAGGTAGTGCGCGGTTGGTACGACTTCGACGCGCCCGCCGGCAAGGTCGAAACCACAATCGGCACAGCGCTTGACCATGCCGGGAAACTTTTGCGCGACCACATCCGCTCCGAGATGGCCCATCGAAATATAAACGCCACCGTTGGGTGTGGTCCGGCCCGCATTTCGGCATAGATCGCACGACTGACAATATCCCGCGTCGCGCGCTCAGCCTCGTCGTCATAGCCCATCATGAAACGCTCACCGTTACCGTCGAGCAGGAAACCCCCGGCGCCGCGCAAACCTTCTTCGAGCACGGTGCCGGTCATGCGCGTATCCCGACCGGCCAGTAATCCGGTTGGATGAAACTGGACCATTTCCATGTCGCGCAAGCCTAAACCCAGTCGCAATGCCATCGCCAGTCCGTCCATCGACTTGTCACCCGACGGGGTGTGATAACGGTACATGGTCGGCCCGCCGCCGGTTGCCATAAGTACGGTTTTGGCCTGTACCAGGCGAAACTCGCCGCTGCGCATGTCGATCATGAGGACGCCGGCGAGCGCGTCCCCATCGCGCGATGGCACCAGCGCAATCGCACGGTGTTCTTCCATTAGCTGAACCCGCTGTGCACGCACCTGTTCCATCAGGCGGCTGATAATTTCAATCCCGGTCAGGTCACCCTTGTGCACGGTGCGGTCAAAGGTTTGGCCGGCAAACGCCTTGTGG
>CAMYLU010000019.1 GCA_947259485.1 uncultured Gammaproteobacteria bacterium
TTCGGGTCGGTTGCTGCCGCTGATCAATACAATTTGAGCGTCTGCTTTGGTGGTTGATTAATATTATTCCCCCGAAAATTGTGGGCAGCGGACGTATAGGGATATGACATTGATTGCGCCCCGGTGGTGTTCATACAGGTACCAATTTTAGCCCACTAAAGTGCAGTGAAAAATTTCACACTCTTGTATCTGAGCACCAGGACATCTATCTACTATTATTAAGCATGAGATAAATCATCGGAGGATGTCATGGTAAAACTTACGACGATGCGAATTTGGATAGGTATCTCCATCGCATGGCCCTTTTTGTGTATGCTGATGTTTAACAAATGGTTCTTTTTCAGCCCGTTGGGATTGCTAATCACGTTTGTGCTGCCCGTCGCGGGTTGGGCTTTGTGGTGGAAATTTTACCGCGAAGAAGAGCAAATACTTGCCATTAGCGATAAACTTAACGTAGATAAAGGTATCGGGTTTTTAACCAACCTGAAAAAACGCCTTTTTAATTAGTCGGCATTTTCCATACCCCTGATCCCTGTTTATCAGGCTCTCCCCATCCACTGGTGTAACACCCCGGTGTTTTAAGCCTCCCAGGTAGCAATCGATTCCGTCATTGTGAGTCGGGTCACGCAAATTGAATCCTGGATCACGGAAACTGAACCTGTTTATCCAGGACAGAAAATGGTTAAAATAACGGTGATCCTGTCAAAACTTCTCCTGGTACTGCTGTTACCATTTGTCTTAATCTGGGCGATCGTTACCGATATACTCGGCATAGTAGTCTCTGAAGGATAACCTGGAGCAGTCCAGAACTCCCCGGAGCCCTGCCTTGGCACGGGACGGAGCTGATTCCACTAAAAAACTTCAGCAATACAAGCTATCCATCCCATTGAAGGGTAGCTACAGACAATCGAGAATCATTTCACAACTCCGATGAAAAGCGAAATATTCAGGCAATGTCAAAGACTATTCCCGGAGTGGTCTGCACTCTCGATGACAGATTTCGAGTTTGACGATCCCGGGGGTTTTTCGTCGTTCACGATGGGTATTCGGTCTAGCAAACCGGTACAACCACCCGCAGTCCTCTATCGTCGACTCGAGGGTAAGGACAATGCGATTCTGGACTTTGAAACCGAAAAGGAAGTGTTTCTTGCCCTGGGGGCCAATAACATAGCTGCCCACTGCCATTACTACGATAAAACCTGTCGCATCGAGAGCTTCTATCAGGGTCGCAGTTTGACCGCCAATGATTTATTCGAAGCGGAAAACCTGCGCCAGATCGCCAGTCAACTTTATCGCTTGCACCAGTTGATGCCACCGGGCCTGCCCCGACAATCGCTTTTCGAACTGCTACACGATAAGTGGGGCCAATTAGCAAAACAGGTCCTGAAAAATGAAATCGATTGCTTCCCGCCCAATGAGCGAACCATGTGCGAAGCGCTACGCGAAATTTACAGTCCGGCAACGCTTGAAAAGGTCAGGCAATGCCTGCCCGATGGCGAGCTCACTTTTTGTCACAACGACACCTATCATGGCAACATCATGAAACTCGATGGCGGCGAGATCAAGCTGGTTGATTTTGAATTTTCCTGTCTCAACAACAAGGCTTACGACTTTTCCAACCTGTTTGCTGAAACCGTGATGCGTCATCAGCAGGCGGATTATCCTTACTTTCGAATTGCAGAACCGGAATACGATGACCATGAACTCGGCCTGCTAATCAATTTTTACCTGGATAACGCCGAATTTGAAAACCCGCAGGCAAGACAAAAAGAGTTTGAGAAATTACTGCGTGATACTAACGCGATGCTGATGCTGTCTGACTACAAATATGCCATGGCTGCACTACCATTAGCCGTTAATCCTATCCAGAAAATTCGCTTTATCCCGTATGCCTACCAGCGATTTAACAAATTCCTGGCGTCCTGCGAACAGCTCGACTCGTGATCTTAATCCGTGGGAAATTATTTCATGCGGCCGATGAATATAGCTGCCGAGGCAGAGCCAATAAAATTAATCTGGCACGCAAACCCCGTCGGTCGATTTGCTTTCCAGGTTCTCGTCAGCAGGAACAGGATTCGTCCTGAATTGCACTGCATCTTCTTCAATGAAAGCCGGACCATCCAGCGCCTTACCCAGTAAGTACCTCGTCAGGTTCGTGGGCGTAACCTTGTTTATCGCGCCTTCTTCTGAATCGTTAAGGCCCGCGGTCACACCCAGTTCATAGGCATTCGAGCATCCCGCTTTATAACTTATTGCCAAAGGATCTGCCAATGCTATCCCCTTTTCATAGATTCCCCACAACTTGTCGGGCGAAATTTTATTACAGGTATCTCTGAGCAGTTCTTGCTGCAGAGCCATGTCACTACAGCCCTGGCGATTCAACACGCTCCAGAAGAATGACTTGAGATAACCCGAAGTAAATGCCACTTCTTCCGGGGCTTTAAATAACTGCTTATGACTAACCAGGGCATCGAGTATCTGGCGGTGTATCAGCACACCAATTTTGCTGGCCGACTTTCTATACTTTCGATTGCCGCGAAAACCAAACATATACCCTCCCGAACTGACGTAGCATTACTATCTTCATCAACAAGGGGAAGATTACCACAACAGGCAGGAACCAAAACCAGTTTCGCATCGTTTCAGCAGGTCTAATATAGAGCTAAACGAAGGTTGCTAACAAACCTGGCGGTATCAATCGGAATGTTAACGCGGTATGGATGGGGTTTAAGTGGGGAAACCTTGTAAAAGCTGCCGCAGCCCCGGGCAGGCTGCGGCAACTCACTACTATTTAAGCTGCTTTTTCAGCTTTATCCTTATGCTCGAGGGTGCTGCCGGCAGAGCCGATAGCAATCGACTTCGGCTTCATTGCCTCGGGGATTTCCTTGACCAGGCTGACAGTCAACAGGCCGTTTTTCAGGTCTGCGCCGCTGACCTCAATATGGTCGGCAAGGTTGAACTTGCGCTCAAAGCTGCGATTGGCGATGCCGCGATACAGGTAGGATCTTTCCTCGCTGTCATCGGCTTTTTTACCGCGTACCCGCAACTCGCCTTTTTCGACCTGGATATCAAGTTCGCTTTCTTCGAAACCCGCAACCGCGAGCGTAATCGCGTAGCGATCGTCTCCGGTAGCCTCGATATCATAAGGCGGGAAACCGACTGCACTCTTTTGGCTACGCAAGGCATTATCCAGCAGGGAACCCATGCGGTCGAAACCGATGCTGCTGCGGTACAAGGGGGATAAATCGATAGTTGTCATAACAAATTCTCCTATTGAAGCAATTAATGAATGTGCCGCCATTCTCTTCGAGACCTGGCGATCACTGCTTCCTATGTGGGAGTTTTTATTATAATTTCAAGGCTGGGGGCGGGATTATTTTCCCGCTTTCTGTTGGTCGAGCCACTGAATCAGGTGGTTGAAAGGTAACGGGCGCGACACGATGAAACCCTGTACCTGGTCGCAACCAACCTCGGCAACAACATCCCAGTCTCGCTGGTCCTCGACGCCCTCGGCGACTACCTTCATGTCGAGTTTTTTCGCCAGTAGCACGCTTGATTCAAGAATCGCACGCGCCGAAGCTTCTTGCGCCACGCCATGCACAAAAGCACGGTCAATTTTAAACTCGGAAAAAGGAATACGCTGCAGTTGTTCCATCGAAGAATAACCCGTGCCAAAGTCGTCGATCGACAAGTTGAAGCGCTTCAGTGATAGCCGGCTCAGAATATCAAGTGCAACCGAAAGATGTTCCATCAAACGGCTTTCAGTAATTTCGAATGAAATACTGGATGCCTCCAGTCCACAGTTTTCGAGCATGTTTGAAACCCGGTCAGGCCAGTCCAGGTCAGTTAATGAATCCACCGACAGGTTAATCGCAATATTGAGGTTGTGGCCCATTGATTTCAATTTCGTCGCGTACTCCAGAACCCTGATTAAAACCTGGTCGGTTAGATCTCTTATCAGTCCATTTTCTTCCGCCAGGGTAATGAAAGCATTCGGCTTTATTAACCCCTTGTCTGGATGGTTCCAGCGTATCAGCGCCTCGACACCGACAACCTGGCCGGTTTTAATATCTACCTTGGGTTGAAAATAGGTATCCAGCTGACCCTCGGCGATCGCTTTTTTAAGCTCTGCAAGTGGAAGCGGACCAACCATCATCATCGTGCCTTCCTGGCGAATCTGGTCGAGGGAATCGAGCAGTTCGCTGAGTTTGGCCGGTACTGCCGGTTTTTCCAGCACACCAAGCACATGTAAATCGTGTTCGATGGCCAATTTTTCGACGGTTTTCAGAATTCGTAAATCTTCTCCACTGGTCAGAATCAACGATCCCGAAAATTCCTGTTTTGACAGGTGGCGAATAAACTCGACTCCATCCATTTCGGGCATGTTCAGGTCACAAATCACGACATCGACCCGGCCACCATTGCCTTCCAGAATTTCCAGCGCCGCCGGTCCGGACATCGCGTTTAACACCCCCGAAATACCCAGATCGTTCAGCATTACCGTCATCACACGGTGCATGATGTAGTCGTCATCGACCAGCAGTAGCTTGATACTAAACTGGGTGATCTCTTCGTCATCGTCAGGCAACTGGGAATTGAACTCCGGTTCCACAACAACCGCTGCCCTTTCGGGTACCGGTTCGCCGAGAAATTTCTCGATAAACCCTGACGCTTCGGCGGCATGCTCGCGTAAGCGGGGAATCATAACCGCGATCTGGTCCCAGGCCGCGTCGGTCGCCCTGGATTCCAGTTGCTGGCAGGTTTGCGCTATGACCATCGCGCCCAGGCTTCGCGACGACGATTTCAACTTGTGGGTATATTCGGCAATTTGCTCGTTATTCTTCCAGGCAAAGGCCTGCTGGATATTCTCAAGCTCATCTTCAAGCGTTTCTTGATAAGCTTTAAGCAACCTTCGGTGCAGGTCGGGATTGTCTCCGGTGGATTGCTTCAGCACACTCAGGTCGATGGCCCCCTCTACAACCAGGTCAACCGCTTCGTGTTTATCCTGCCCCGCTTCATCGGAACCATTGTCCGGTGCCCATTTTTCAAGCGCACTGCGTAAATCATCGAGTTCTACCGGCTTGGGGATGACGTCATCGACACCGACTGCGAAGCATTTCTCGACATCCGCTTCCAGCGCGTTGGCGGTTATTGCGATTACCGGTGCACGTGCGTCGTGACCATTTTCCTGCTCCCTGATTTCCTGCACCAGTTCATAACCATTCATTTCAGGCATACGGATATCGGTAAGCAACAGCTTATAGTGCCCACGCTGCCAGAGCTCGAGTGCCTGCGCTCCGTTTTCGACATAGTCGGCGCTGTAGCCAAGAATATTCAACTGTGCGGCCATCAGTTCCTGGTTAATCAGGTTATCTTCGGCAACCAGGATGTGTGAAGTTTCCCCATCGGGTCGACTGATCCGGGTCGTTTTCGGATCGGGAAAATCTACCAGGCTGCCAGCTTTCGGTGTTGGCGCGAGTTCGAGCCTTACCCAGAATGTACTGCCCTCTCCGGGATTGCTATCGATTTCGAGTTCACCGCGCATTAAATCAACCAGCTGCCGTGTAATCACCAGTCCAATTCCGGAACCTTCGACGCCGCTAAATTCAGCACCCAGTCGATTGAAAGGCTGGAACAGTTCTTTAAGTTTTTCGGGTGAAATTCCAACGCCGGTATCGCGGACACCTATGCGCAACAGGTTATCGTCACCATGTTCAAAAATAACACTGACGGTGCCGTTCTCATGGTTGTACTTGACGGCATTTGTCAACAGGTTCAGGAAAACCTGCTTGAGTCGAATCGAGTCCGCTACCACGTTTAAATTTTTGAAACGCGATGCATCAAATTCGATAACGATATTACGATTCTGGGCTAGTGGTTCCACCCAGTGAACGCTATCGTTTAAAACCTGCTTCAGTGAAACTGGCTCCAGCGATACGTCGGTTTCACCCGCTTCGATGCGTGATAAATCGAGTATCTGGTCGATCAGCGACATCAGGTGTTTGGCAGCTCGATTTATTTCGGTTGCGTTGGCGAGGTGCTGTTCACTCAGGCTCCGATCATATTCAAATAATTGCGAAAACCCGAGAATCGCATTCAGCGGGGTACGCAGTTCGTGGCTCATGCTCGACAGGAACTCGGATTTGGCCTGGTTGGCCTCCTCTGCCTGGGTTTTGGCCTCGATCAATCTTGTCTCCGCCTCTTTACGATCGGTGATATCTTCATGGATGGTGATGACCCGCTCCCAGCTATCTTCGTAACCCCTCACTACGGTCACGATTGAGCGGGTTTCAAAATACGAGCCGTCTAAACGAGAGTCGATTCGTTCCGCAGAGTAGTAATTGTCAACGCTGGCAAGTGCGGCAATTTCTTTGGCGTAGTACTCGGCCCATTGCGCATCCCACCAGCTACCGACATCGCTTTCACCGGCGAGAAACATTTCTTCGGAGTCGGCCTGGTGAATGCGTAACAACGCCTCGTTGACACTGGTAATCCGTGTTTGCTTAACCAGGTCCTGGAGAATTTTGGGGTTGTCGAGGAAATACTTTTCAAGATCCACCTCGCCCTGGGAACGAAGTTTATCAACTGCCCTCTTTACCTCGGAATAATCTTCCTCCTGCACACCCAGCGGCAATTGTGCAAACAGGGAGATAAATCGCTCTTCGCTTTGTTGTAACGCATTAATCGAGGCTACGGATTCCGATATATCCTGCACCATGCCAAAGCTGGAAACCAGGTCGCCATCATCGTCGAATACACCCTGTTCGAATTCGCGCAAATGGCGCACTTTATTTTTACCGGCCTTTATTCGATATTCGAATATATGGCATTTGTCCGGCTTCAAAATAGATTTGGAATCAAGATGAGAACGAAACAGTTCCAGGTCATCCGGGTGGACGATACTTTCAAAATTGTTACGATTCTGGAATAGCTTTTTAAGTCCCGCAGCAGTAACTCCAAAAACATCGACCAACTCATCCGAGTAGGACAATGCCTTGTCCGCCTTTTCGTCCCACTCCCAGATACCCAGGTTAAGCATTTTTGACAGAGCCTGGCTGCGAAATTCACGGTATTCGAATAAAACCTCTGCCTCGGCTAATTGCGAGCGCAATTCCGCAATTTCATCTTGCAACTCCTTCTTGGTCGGGTTGGCTTTCGATGATTTTCTGGTTTTCGCTGTCAAAACATTGAGAATTCAATTTTCACAGCGCTAAGTATAGGTGCGAATTGGGGGGAAATCCGGACCGAATTCACGTATTTGTGACCTGTATCTCCAGCTGGGTTCTGTTCGATGTCGCGGTATGGAGAAGGATTCCTGGAGGCGAGTACCAATCCTCGCGAGCTTGTCGTGACCGGGATTTTCGACCTCCCGTTGATCACCGGGAACGCCCCCGGCAAACGGGAGCAGTGCCGGCCTGACAATTGTGCGCCGGTTCCCGGCAACATGGGGATTCGATCCTGCTTCCGTGGCCTCTTTTTCAGGGTATAATTTACCCTGATCAATTTTACCGAGTACCGAAATGTCAGAAACCCCGTCGACAATGCTTGAAATCGGCACCCAGGCGCCCTCCTTTGCACTACCCGAGCCTGCCAGCGGCAACCAGGTAAGCCTGTCAGACTATAATGGCAAGCCGTTACTGGTGGTTTTCTCCTGTAACCACTGTCCTTACGTATTGCACATCCTCAAGTCTTTTACCGGGTTTGCCAACGCGGCGCGGCTTCGTGGCCTCGAAACGGTCATGATTAACTCCAACGACGTTGCCGGATACCCGGCCGACAGCCCCGAAAAGATGGTTGAATTGGCGCTAAATCTCGACTTCGAATTTCCCTACCTGTATGACGAATCACAGCAGGTCGCGTTATCCTACCAGGCAGCATGCACCCCGGATTTCTTTTTATTCGATGCGGATCATAGACTGGTTTACCGCGGGCAGTACGATGGGTCGAGGCCCGGTAATAGTACCGCCGTCAGCGGCAGTGACATGAAAGCCGCGGTCGACGCGTTGCTCGCTGGCACTCTACCATCAGGCGAACAGGTTCCAAGCGTGGGTTGCAATATCAAGTGGCGCGAAGGCAACGCACCGGGTTATTTCTGAGCTTCGACTGCCGTCGCGCTGTGGTGATCGGCTTTCATCGCGTCCACCTTGTCCATGACTTCCTGCAAGGTAAGCTGGTGGTCCTTGCCACCGCCGAAGATTTCTCCGAATTCGGTAATCAGGTCGCTGATCTTGTTCTGGGCAACAGAAAGATCGCCTCGCAGCATGTCGTTTTCGCCGCGTAGTGTTGTCATTTCCTGGACGACTTCCGGTTGTTCCAGCGGCGGTATTTCAACCCGTGGTTGCATGCATTTATAGGACTTGATCAGTTTGTCCAGCGACATGTCCAGTGTCTTGATTTGTGCTTTGCCGCCCCGGTACAAGCAGTCTATCAGGCGCTGGAAAAATTCTGTTTCATGTTTATCAATATCGGTCAGCGTGTTCCTTAAATCATCGCCTTCAAGCTGGTAGACCACCTGCAGGAAAGATTCGGTTTGCTGTCTGTGTGCGGCGGAGCGACCCTTGATGGCTGTGGCAAGATCCGCGATGCTCTTGCGTCTACGCCGCCTGCGAATTAATGTCACCAGCAACCAGACCAGTAACAGCACCAGCGACAGCACGAAACCTTCGAGCAGTAGAATAAAATAAATTGCGTTGACTTCAAGCACCGAATTCCTCCTCTTTGAGATCCAGCTCGGGCGGGCCCTTTTTCATTTTCAGCAACCACCAGCCAAGTACCAGCAGCAAAAGTAAGGAAAGATTAACTGCCACTATTACCCCTCCGACCAGTACCCAGTTGATGGCATCGGGTTCTGCCTCGGGCTCAACAATTTCAACCTGTTCGGCCTCGGCCACTTCCGCTTCTCCAACCGGCGGCGCACGGTAAACGCCAAGCATCGAAAATGTCCCGAGATCAATCTCCTGGATTTCGCCTGCATGCGATTGCGCCGAAACTTTTACATGGGCACGGTAGAGTCCTGCCTGGTTTGTCTCAATCTCGGCACGCCACCATCCGGCCCAGAAATCAAGGGCAAGACTGTCCCGGGCTCCATCCGCTGCTTCGATCTCTACCTCGGCTACCAGACCATCCGGGTTCAGATACTCCTCGCGTGCGCGCAGTTTCAATTCATAAATGCCGGGCGCCTGCAGTGCCTCGACCCTGACTTCCACCGGCCACTGCACCTGCATGTCGAAGCGCTTGCTGCGGTTAAAAGTACGGCTATCTGCAGAAATAACAAATCGATGCATTCCCTCGGCCAGTTTCTGTTCGAGGGGATAAAGATACTGCCCCTTATCCTCGCGTACGCCGGTGTGTGTCATTACATGCGTAACTTCATTACCCTCGACATCGATATGGGAGAATTCGAAATTAACAAAGCGCAGAAAACTATTGCGGCTGATCTTCTTGTCTCGATTAAACAATTCGGCCGTGACCCCGAGAGCATCTCGCGGCGTGCTGTAGGCGGGCACCCCGCCCACCTGCAATTTTAAATCCGTAACCACCATCAGGCGATTGTCCGGATCCATCTCGGCATCGATTCGCCAGGTACCGGCCTGGGGATTTTTAACCGTAATCAAATCGTAACCCTGGTCACTACGCCAGCGGGACCCACGTGGTTTTTGAGCACTGATCGCGGGACTATCCGGTGGGATCAGTAATGCTGGTGCGCTACCCGCCTTGCGAAACAGCAGCAAGGTCATTTCCTTGATACTGGAATCTATCGGAAATTCCCTGCCGTTTAGCTCAACCGTGTCCGGTTCACTGGCGCGCTCGAACATCCTGAAGAACACCTTTTGCAGTTCGGCGGCACTTTGTGCGACGGCGAATGACCCACCGGTTTCAAGGGCGAGCTGTTTCAGTAACACCTCGTCCGTACCCTGCGATAGCGCAATCGTGTGAACCTGTGCCCCCGCTTGCTTGAGCGCAAGTAGACTTTTGCTTAACACCCGGGCACGGGATTGGTCGTTTTTTGCGGTATCTTTAGACACATCCACCTTGCCGTCGGTCAGCATTAACAGAATGCGACTGGTTTTGGCATCCGCCTTGTTCCAGCCTACGCTGGCCCTCGCGAGTGCGCTTTCAATGTTAGTTAACAAGGCATTGGAGTGGATACTATCCGCGCCCAAATCGGCCTGCTTGCGCCAGGCATCGTTGACCACGCCCCATTTCACGCTCATGTCAACGTAGCGCCCGAAGTTCCATACGCCAGCGCGGGAACCGGTCGGTATCAGACCATTCATCAATTTTAACGCCGGCACGCGCAGATTCTGCGGATCGCTTTGCTTCATGCTTCCGGAAACGTCGATTACGATCCGAAAATCATAGCGGGGCTCCGCCGCTAACAACTGACCCTGCGAAAGGACAGAAATTAAAAGCATATATAGACAAATACGCATGCGCATTGGTATAAGAAAGAGTTATCTACAAAAGCTTTATCGGCCAAAAGTGGAACTTCTAAACTAATTGGAGTCTCAGTAAAATGAGCCATGCAATCTCAGTATATAAAGTGATAAAAGGCCACTGCTAAATGCCCTTCGATTTGGATAATCCACAGATCAATACCCGCGTTTACGATTTTTGTGTCAGGGCATTCCGCACTACCAGGAAATTGCTTAAGCTCAATATCAAGCTGCACCAGGACGTCGGCGCCGAAAACGATGCGGTACAGCAGGGCGACATATTTTTATTCAATCATTTCGCGCGTTTCGAGACCTTTATTCCGCAATACCTGATCAACGAGGCGAGCGGCGCTTACTGCCGGTCGGTTGCCGCGGCAGAGTTTTTTGAAGGTGACGAGCGTTTCAGCCAGTTCCTCTACTCCATCGGCGTTGTCCCCAACGACCTGCCGAACCTGTTCCCTTTCCTGGCACAAGAAATACTACATGGCCGAAAACTTGTCGTGTTTCCCGAGGGTGGCATGGTCAAGGATAAACGCGTGGTCGACCAAAAGGGCCGGTACAGCGTTTTTTCACGCACCGCCAACGAACGTCGCAAACATCACCGTGGATCGGCAGTGATCGCGCTCGCAGTGGATGCTTTTAAAACCGCTTTATTGCATGACTTCGCAGCTGGTAAATATGACCGCGTCGAGCACTGGGCCGAGCAACTGAAATTTGATAGTGTCGAACACCTGATGCAGAAGGCGGTAAAACCGACCGTTATCGTTCCGAGTCATATTACCTTCTACCCGATCCGGGTGAGTGACAACATTTTGCACCAGGCCGCACGCCTTTTTAACCGCGGTATTAACAAGCGTTTCGCGGAAGAACTAATCATCGAGGGTAACCTGTTATTCAAGGAAACCGATATGGATATCCGCTTTTCGCGACCGATTATCGCCGGTGATTACTGGCGCTGGTGGGAAAAGAGACTGCTCCCCAACGTCGTGCATCGCTTCGAAACCTTAAACGAACTATTCGCACTTAAACCCAGTGCCGGTCATTGGGGCGGGCGTGTTCATGCGATCGGCATGAAGGTTAAATCCAACCATGTGCGCGATGACTACATGCGCTCCATGTACGAGGCGGTTACGGTCAACCTCAGTCATATCGCATCGCTGATCATAATGGAGCTATTCGAGCAGGGTCTTTCTCAAATTGACTGCGGCCGCTTTCATAAGATGCTTTATCTCGGAATCAAGCTTATACAAAAAACCGATTATCACCTGCACCGCAGTTTATGCAATCCCGAGGAATATGGCGCGATCATCAACCGCGGCAGCAGTCGGCTGGATCAATTTCTCAAAACTACGACCAGCATGAAGCTGCTGCATGTTGAACAGGGCAACTACGTGATCGATCAAAAACTGATTGAAGATTTCCACGTCGACGATATTCGTACCGAAAACCTGATCAGTGTATACGCAAATGAAGTCAGACCCCTGTCGAAAATAACTCGCATTATTGAAAATGCGATGCAGCAAGCGGACCAGATCAACGCGCGTGCGCTTGCCGATTATCGCTTTAATGACCAGGTACTGGCCTACGAATGGGACCGTAGGCAATTTCAACGTGAGCGCTACGAAGAGATCAATTCGCAGCAAACGCAAACCGCCGATGCCAACTGGTATTTTCTCAAATCGAATAATAAATCGGCTTCGGCAGTGCTGCTGATTCACGGATTCCTCTCGGGTCCCGCTGAATTGAGAAGCCTTGGTGAGCGTCTGCATACTGCCGGTCACCATGTACTGGGTGTACGACTCAAGGGCCACGGTACCTCACCCTGGGATTTGCGCAGCCGTAACTGGCATGATTGGGTCGCATCGGTGGAGAGAGGCTACGACATTGTTAAAGCATACAGTCAATCGGTGCATATCGTGGGCTTTTCCACCGGTGGCTTACTGGCCTTGAATCACGCCGCGAATCATCCCAATAACAGGATAAAATCGGTAACCAGTGTCAACGCGCCAGTCCGTTTCAAGAATAAAAACATGGTTTTCGTACCCCTGGTGCATCATGCCAATCGGCTGGTGAGCTGGGTAAGTTCCGAGGGACTGGTACCCTTCACACCAAATCAACCCGAGAACCCTGAAGTCAATTACCAGCATATCCCGGTACGCGCGCTTTACCAATTACAGCAATTTATCGACCACTTAACCGCAAATAGCCTCACGATCGCTGCAGATGTCCACCTATACCAGGGAGATGAAGATCCGGTGGTGGCCCCCGTCAGTGTCGAAACGCTGGATAAACTGATTATTGCCGAAAATAAAACCCGGACTACGCTGAACAGCGACATACACGGTGTGGTTTTTCGCAATATTGACCAGGTCCAGGAAAAGATTTGCGCATCTATTCTATAATTAGACTAATGTGAGACTGGCATAAGGATAGAGCCACCAGATTCAAGGCTTGAAACTCGGTAAATGCATCACCCTACTCGTTTACTCATCTACGGCTTTGCAATCGTCATCCTGATGATGATTACCCTGGCCGTTATCGCGTTTTACTCTACTAGTAGCGGTAATCGCGATGTAACCCAGCAGGTTTCTCAACAGCTCGAGAAAATAAACCTGATAAACGAGCTCTCCACCATCATCCAGAGCCGCACCCGTTTCATGCAATCGATGCTGCTGCACGATGAGGAATTCACCGAGGCAGAGTCATGGCCAAGTTTCAACCGCCTGGCCGGCGCCTACACTGAAACCCGCACCCGGCTGGTACCCTTGCTGGCACCGCGCGAGCGCGAAATCATGGATGCGATAGATCGCCTGGATCGTGACATCAACGATTTGAATCGACAGGTTTCGGTGCTGTTTCTCAATGGCAGTCGTGATGAAGCCAGCAAGATCCTGCTCCAGGAAGTACTACCCAAGACGGCACCTTTACTCTCCCACCTTTCCGAACTTACCCAGGCGCAGCGTATGGATGTGCAAAAGGTGTTGCTGATAGCCACTAGCGATACTGAAAAAAATCGCATCCAAATCGTTATTTTCTCGATCATTGCGGTATTGGTAAGTCTTACCGTGACCTTTGTAGCGATATGGTACGGACGCAAATTGTCGGGCCAGTTACAGAATATGAACAATTACCTGGAGCAGAAAATCTATGAACGCACCGAGTCCCTGCTCGATACGCAAAAGGAACTGCTTGAAGACAACAGCGAATTAACGCGTATGGCGTTAACCGACAACCTCACCGGTTTGTCGAATCGCACCAGTATGAACCAGATTCTGCGCAAGGAATTTTCCCGCTTTGAACGCCACGATCACCGTTTCGGCATCATCATGCTGGATATCGATCATTTCAAGAACGTCAACGACAGCTACGGTCACGATACCGGGGACACGGTTTTGCAGGAGCTGGCATCAATTTTTGAAAACGCGATTCGTGCCAGCGACTTCGTCGCACGCTGGGGCGGAGAAGAGTTCCTGATTTGCTGCACCACGATCGAGGAGGAAGATTTACTGCCCATAGCGGAAACAATCAGAAAACTTGTTGCAACAACCAAATTCGAATCCGCAGGACAGATAACCGCCAGTCTCGGCTGCGCGGCAATCGTAAAGGGCGAGTCCATTGGCGAATTGATCAAGCGCGCTGACGTGGCCCTTTACGAGGCAAAAAATAACGGTCGCAACCAATCGGTAGTTTCGGAGTTCACCGATATCTCGCTAATCCAGGACCCGGATGAGAATGTGAAAACGGACTTCCATGACATCTGACCCGGCTTCCCGGTCATCTCTCTGCTGCTGCTCTTTGCAAGCCATCAGCTTCAATCTAGTCAATTGAATGCAACACCACTTTGCGGTTTGCGCCACGGCTGAACCAGGCGTGGTGAACCTTGTCGGTGCCATGCTCATAAAACAATTTCAGGCTATGGGCCACAACCGGGAAGGCAAGCTCGTCCCATGGAATCTGTTCCCGGGTAAACATACCGACCTCCAGGCTTTCCTGTCCTGCCGAAATCTCTTCACTGGTAAGCTCTCCATGAAACATGAGATAGACCTGGGAGATATAAGGCATGCTGAAAATACCGAACAAGGTCAGGGGTCCGGATTCCGCATTGGCCTCTTCCATCGCTTCCCGGGCCGCGGCCTCGGCCACGGTTTCGTTATTTTCCATAAAGCCGGCAGGTAGAGTCCACAATCCGTAACGCGGTTCGATCGCGCGTTTGCACAACAGTATCCTGTCGCCGCGCGTTAGTAGCGCACCACATACATTGTTCGGATTTTGATAATGGACGTGGCCACAGTTGTCGCAGACAAAGCGCTCACGATTATCATCGACCGGAATTTTCAGGGTAACAGGCTGTCCACACTGGCTACAGTAGTTCATTGTTGCATCAATCTCGCCGCAGCGAACAGCAACGACCTTACCTGTCGCATGCCCTGTTCCATGTTTTGCAGAATATCCTGCATGCTGATAGAGCTGTCGCCGACACCTGCAGCCCAGTTTACAACCAGCGCCAGGCAGGCGTAATCAATTTCGAGTTCTCGCGCCAGCGCCACCTCCGGCATGCCCGTCATACCGACCAGGTTACAGCCATCGTTTCGCATCCGGGTAATTTCGGCAGCGCTCTCGAGGCGAGGGCCATTGGTGCTGCCATAAGTACCGGATGCAGCGAGCGGTTGACCCGTTTGCAATCCAACTTCCATAAGGATACCGCGTAACTCGGCACTGTAAGGCCAGCTGAAGTCAACATGCGTAACTTGACCATCGTCTCCATCAAAAAACGTATGTTCACGTCCTGAACTGTAATCGATAACCTGGTCAGGCAGGGCCAGTGTCAGGGGTGGCATATCGCTGGTGATTCCACCGACCGCATTTACCGCGATAATCTTTGTAACACCGAGCTGCTTCAAGGCCCAGATATTGGCGCGATAGTTAACGCGGTGCGGTGGCACCCGGTGCCCCGGTCCATGACGTGGCAAAAAAACCAGTGGAATATCTTGCCAGCGCCCCTGCAAAATATCTGCCGAAGTATCACCGAAGGGAGTATTACGAGGTGCCTGCTCCCCTAGATGAAAATCTTCTCCGAGCGAATAAAGTCCGCTACCACCAATGATTGCCAGCATCAGACTACCTTTTCAGGCAGGGCATAAATACTGGAGAGATTGCGAAAATGTCCGTTCAAATCCATGCCCACACCGTAGACATAGCAGTCGCCGCATTCGAGTCCGACGTAGTCTGGAACTACATCTGCCTTTTTCCTTTCATGGGTTTTGCCGATCAGGAATACGCTGCTACATTTGCGCGCGCCGTGCTTCAGGCAGTAGGATTTGACTTCTTCGAGGGTATAGCCCTGGTCGTAAATATCGTCAACGATAATAACGTTGCGGTCCTTGATTTCATTTTGAGGATAGGCTTTCCATAAAACGTCTTTACCGAGCGTCGCGAGCCGGTATCGAGTGGCGTGCACGTAATCGAGCGTTAACGGAAAATTCCAGTGACGCAGCAATTGCCCGGTTAAATAGAGCCCGCCATTCATGACGCAAAGGACCAGCGGAGAATCTTCTTCGCTGTCAGCTTCGACCTTGTGTGCGAGCTCGGCAATAGCTTGCTCGACCGCGTTATCGTCGAACAATAGTTCGGCGGTCTGGTGTACTTGCTGGGCTCGGTCTGCGTTCATGTCAGGATTTACTTATCGCAACGGGTTCACCAATATGAATTGTCGATGTCGGAAATGCAATCTCGGCGTTGTTTGCCTCGATGATCTCGCCAATGCGCAGCATGACATCCTGCTTGATCTGATGGAATTTTACCCACTGCGTGGTTTTGGTAAAGCAATAGATAAAGAAGTCTACCGACGAATCTGAAAATTCATTGAAATTAACCATCATGGTTGTATCGGGGTCTATTTCGTCGTGGCTTTTAAGCATTGCTTCTACTTCGGCCACGACCTTATCCATGCTGGTCAGGTCGGAATAGCGCAGACCTATGGTTTCGTAGATGCGACGATTCGCCATGCGCGAGGGATTTTCGACAATTATATTGGTGAATACCGAGTTGGGTACATACAGGGGTCGCGATTGAAAATCGCGGATCATCGTTACCCGCCAACCGATAGTCTCCACGGTGCCCTCGATATTTCGATCGGGGGAGCGAATCCAGTCACCGATGACAAACGGCCGGTCCAGGTACACGATCAGCCCGCCGAAGAAATTGGCCAGCAGGTCCTTGGCCGCGAAGCCGACCGCGATACCGCCAATACCACCCATCGCCAAAACGCCCGACACGCTGAAACCGAGTGTCTGCAGGATCACCAAAGCGGCAGTAATGATAACCGCCAGGCGCACCAGCTTGCTGATTGCCTGTACGGTATGCTTGTCGACTCGATCCGAATTCTCGCTGTATTCCTGTTCCGCCCCGCGAATTATTCCGAGCACAAACCAGGTGATACAAACCAGTACTCCAACATCACGAACCGAATCGGAATAAGTAAAGATCGCGCTTTTGGTTTCGAGATAGATAATATCAATCGCAATGTCCAGGCCAACCAACCAGACTATCCAGCCAATTGGACGCATCATACCGTTGAATACGATATAGTCACAACGCGTGGGGGTGCGACCAAGCTTTCTCAACACCTTGTCGAGAAAGCGCTTGGTGAAGTAACTGGCAAATGCGGTAATCAATACAACGATGAATACCTGCACTACCCAATACCATTCGCGGTCGATACCAGGCAACCAATTTTCCAGATTAAACATTATTCAAATAAATCCCCGCTTTGCGCCAGTCCCAGCCGATGATTGAAGTCATGTAATTCCTCGCAGGCATTTTGCCAGTTCCGGGAGGCAAACAAATCCGTATCCACCGCCTCTCCGTGCAAGCGTATCATACGCAGCTGCGAGGTCGGATTGGCGTAATCATCAAGCGATTCGAGCACTTCATCGGCACCGTCCGGGTTGTTGCAAACCAGCAGGATATCGCTTCCGGCTGCAAGCGCATGCCGTGCGCGTTCCGGGTAACCGCCGACCGATTCCGCACCGCTCATGCTCAAGTCATCGCTGAAGACAATGCCCTCAAACTCGAGCTGCCCGCGCAAGACTGTCTCTATCCAGTAGCGCGAGTAACCTGCCGCGGCTTTATCCACGTGATCATAAATTACATGGGCCATCATAATGCCGGTTAGATGAGTTGCAATCACCCGCCGAAAGGGCACCAGGTCCAGCGATTCGATTTCGTGAAAGCGGCGACGATCGAACGGCATCACATGATGGGAGTCACCTTCCACCGAACCGTGTCCGGGAAAGTGCTTGCCCACCGCTTCCATGCCTGCCCTGCGCATGCCCCTAATCCAGGCATTGGCTAAATGAGAAACCGTTTCCGGGTCCCGGTGAAAAGCGCGGTCGCCGATGACACTGCTGATCGGATTAGCAATATCCAGTACCGGGGCAAAGCTCAAATCAACGCCGTAATGGAGTAACTCGGCTGCCATCACCCAGGCGAATGTCTCCGCCAGGCGGATTGCCTGTTGCTGATCCTCGTCGTAAAGATCACCCAGCAACCCCATTGCCGGTATCGCCTGAAATCCGTCACGAAAACGTTGTATCCGACCACCCTCATGGTCAACCGCAACCACCAGGCGCGGATCTCTAAGTGCATGAATTTCGCTGCACAGACCGGCGAGCTGATGCGGATCCTGGTAGTTACGGCTGAACAGAATGACACCGCCGACCTGCGGGTGAACAAGGCGCTTACGATCTTCGGGGGTTAATTCGCATCCGGCGATATCGAGCATAACCGGCCCGAGGGTCATTGATTCATCTCCAGGATAACTACCGCCTCTGCGGCAATTCCCTCTTCACGTCCGATATATCCAAGCCGCTCGGTCGTGGTTGCCTTGATATTGATTGTTGCAGGCACACAGTCCAGTTCCTGCGCCAGGATTTCTTTCATCGTTTCGATGTGTGGTGCCATTCTCGGTGTCTGCACAATGATGGTGACATCGGCATTACCCAGGCGGAAGCCATCGCTATCGAGCAGTTGTTTTATTGCGCGTAAAAATTCACGACTATCCCGACCCTCATTGCGTGAATCGTTATCAGGAAACAACCGACCGATATCACCGCGCCCCATGGCACCCAGCAATGCATCGCATAAAGCGTGTATAAGTACATCGCCATCGGAATGGGCTACTACAGCTTTATCACAGGATATTAAAACGCCACCCAGGACAAAGCCGTCGCCATCAGTGAATGCGTGCACATCATAACCGTGTCCAATTCTGGAAGTGCTCATCGGATCCCAGTCTCGATTTTACCAACCCGGGCAATTATAACCGCCTGTCGCGGCAACTACACCCGGCTGAGTGCATGTAAATTAAAAAGTAGCGCGCTGAATAACAGCAACGCGCCGGCCTGGTGTAACGCGCCCAGCAGCACGGGAACCTGCATTAGCAGGGTCGCGATACCAAGTGCCAACTGAATAATTATCATCATGCCGACGAGCTTGAAACTGCGTTGCAGCATTGTTGCTTCGAAATGCGAACGCCCCCTGATGTACCAGATAATCAGGATTATGCCGGTTATCATCGCCAGCCATCGGTGATTGAACTGCACCGTGACCATGTTTTCCAGCGGATTCAGATACCACGGGGACAAGGCACCGATACCCTCGGGTATCAGCTTGCCCCCCATCAGCGGAAAGGTATTAAAAATTAATCCCGCCTTGAGCCCGGCCACAAAACCGCCGGAAACAATCGTGATCAGCACCAGGATGACCAGGCCCAGGGACAACTTGCGCCAACCTGCGACACTCGACTCGGCAAGTCGCCGGTACTCTCTTGTCGTCACCAGGTTGAATATCGTCCACAGGATGAATCCGTAGATCAGAATTGCACTGAGTAAATGTGCGCTCAATCGATATTGACTGACATGCGGATTGCTTACCAGGCCACTTTTAACCATGTACCAGCCGAGCAAACCCTGCAACCCTCCCAGGACAAACATGATCATCAATCGAGGGGTTAATCCCGGTTTGATCATTTTGCGTAACCAGAAGTAAATAAACGGCAACAGGAATACCACGCCTATCAATCGCCCGAGCATGCGATGCGAATACTCAAACCAGTAAATCGATTTAAAGCCGTCAAGCGTCATATCGCTATTAAGTTTCTGAAACTCGGGATATTGCTGGTAACGCTCGAATTCGACGAGCCACTGTTTAGTGTCGAGCGGCGGCAGCATTCCGGTCGGATGCCAGGTAACCATTGAAAGTCCTGAATCGGTAAGCCGCGTTACCCCACCCAGAATTATCATCGCAAAAACTAACACCAGGCAAACCTGTAACCACCGCTGAATGGCGCGGTCGTTTTCACTTATGTCACGCATGCTGAATAATTACTCCGAAATTACGACGATGCTCGCAGGATTAGAATATTAAACATAACGAGGAGTTTCTGCCCATAAAAAAAGGCGCCTGTGGGCGCCTTTCTCGTTCTCGCAGCCGCTATTATTTTTCTTCGGCAGCTATCTCCTCCAGTCTCTTCGCCCTTGTTCGACTGACCTTCTGGGGTTATGTCTCCAACTCCGGGTCAGGGGCCACTGATATTGATTGACCGTAGTAGACCACAGGTTTTTCAAAGTTTCTAGCGAATTTTGCATTAATTTCATCCGCGAAAATTGAAACCTCGGCCTGGCAAAGCGAAGCAGATACAACGATCACAGTGCCAATCGTGATCCCTGAAACGCGAACCAAATCTCCTCGAACGGGAAACTGTCGAGACCTTCGATGCCCCGTCCCTGACCACCATCTGGACTTCCAGCTTGACCGACTCGCTGCCTTTTTCACCGATAAGGTTTTCCACGCAGAGCACCATGGAGGTAATCGTTGCAGGCGATACTTTCCAGCCTTAATCAGGGTGTCATGCAGGATGGGACTTTTCAGCGGGCGATCGGCACCTTCCGGATTAAGATAGGCTCGCTTGCGCTGATCGAAGAAAATCTCAACCGGGGCCTTCATTTCATCGCCTCGGATCGGTGAGGTGGAGGTCGTCGAGTCTTTCCCCGGTTAATTCGTAGGCCTGCCCAAACCCACGAACAAATCGACCCGATGTTACACGCACGCAAAACAGTTGAAAATCAGGGAGCGGTTCAATGATCTTCATCACCTTGCCAAAACGTTGATGAAACTCGCCGAGCACGCTTTTGAATATATCGCTATCCCGCTCAACAGGCTCGGCCCTGCCCTGCAGGCTGATACGCCTTCGGGCAAACGCATTTGCTGCTTCGAATTCATCTTCGATCAGCATCAAGCCAAGCTCGGGATTACGTACCAGGTTGGCGGTGTGGCTCGCCAGCTGACTGAGGAAAAGATAATAATCACCTGCAAACAAAATACAGGGTGCGTAACTCGCCTCGGGAGTCGTGTCTTTAGCGAGAGTCGCTAGTTGAGCACTGGAGGTGTTATCGCGCAGCGCCAGGAAATCCTGGCGTGCGCTATCTGATTCGTTCAAAACTGTTCCCGGTAGTCAATACCCGGTTATTTTGCCACGCTAGCCGGGCATACGCATCAAGCTCGCACTGGCCTCGTCGTTCTCACTGGCAAGCTTCATCAGTTTGACCTGGTGCTCATAGTAGCGCGCATAGTCAATCATTCGCACCATCGCGTCGACCGTGTTGACATTGCTCGATTCGAGTGCACCTGCGGTTACGCTAACCGAAGCGTCGGCGACGGCCTCGATACCATCTCGACTGCGAAACAACCCATCTTCACCACGATAAAGCTGATCCTGCGGCGGATTAACCAGGCGGATTCGATCCACCCCCACCAGGGCATTGGCGGCCTGACCGGTGGGACGAATACTGATACTGCCGTCACGACCGATCTGCAGGCTTTCAAATTGCGGAATTGTTATCGGACCGCCGTCACCCAGTACAATTTGATTGGCGCCGTTGAGCAGCAGCCCATTGGGGTCGATTCTGAAATCGCCGCGTCGTGAATACGCGGCGCTACCATCAGCGGCCTGAACCGTAAACCATCCGTCACCATTCAGTGCAAGGTCAAGATCTCGCCCGGTGGTAACGACTGCACCAGGATTCAAATTAGCACCACTACCTTCGTCACTGACGTATACACGATCAGCGTATCCTGGACCGGATACCGGGTTCGATTCGAAAAAATCCAGTGCGGACTTGAAACCAACTGTGCTGACATTGGCAAGGTTATTGGCATTACTTTGCTGCGCAAGCATTGCTTGCGCAGCTCCGTTCATTGCCAGGTACAGGTAATCATCCATTACGATTTAAATCTCAATGCTTTATCGAATCTGGATAATGGTATCGGTGATCGAATTTGCTGTTTCGATCGAACGCGCGTTGGCCTGGAAGTTACGCTGTGCAGTAATCAGGCCTACCAGTTCTTGCGTCAGGTCGACGTTAGAGGTTTCCAGCGCCCCCGATTGAATCAGGCCGAAGCGCCCGGTTCCGGCAGCACCGGTGATTACCGGACCCGATTCGATGGTTTCCTGCCAGGCGGTTCCACCCACCGCGTTCAAGCCCTGGACATTGGCAAAATCAGCCATCGCGACCTGGCCCATGGGAGTCTGGATACCGTTACTGTAGGTCGCACGTAGCAATCCTTCCTCGGAGATATCAAGCCCCGTCAGCCTGCCCGTGGTAAAGCCATCGGGATCGAGAGTGCTGACAGAAAACGCAGCCGAAAACTGGGTCGTGCTGTTGTTGGCGAAATCATGCAGTATTGTGAGTGGGCTGGCACCGGTGGTTAACGGAATCGCAACGTTTTGCAGCGCAGCAGGAGTACTGCTGGCATAACTACCATCGGGATTAAAACTCAGGATTCCGACATCCTGGGTAACCGGTAAACCGCTGTTCAGGTGGGTAACCGAGGTACCACCAGCAATATCGACTTCGGCACCATCGAGATAGGACGCAACAATCCACTGGTTAGGATCGCCCGGAAGTGGATTTGTCGCCGATCCTGACAGGTCATGGATGAAATAGTAAGACATCACGTGCGAGGCACCGAGTGAGTCATACACCGTGGTCGAAGTTGCATGTGAATAGGTGTTGCTCGCGGTCGGGTCGAACGCGGTCGGGTCAAGCGCAGGTCTCGAAGCATCCAGGTTCAGACCGACCTCTACTTCGGTCGTCGCCTGCGGTGCACCCGTGGTTGCCGGC
This sequence comes from uncultured Gammaproteobacteria bacterium, assembly GCA_947259485.1. GTDB lineage: Bacteria > Pseudomonadota > Gammaproteobacteria. Next base: position 22,619 of record CAMYLU010000019.1, read on the forward strand.
AACACGATCGGGATCGTAGTGTTCAGGCTGGTCGAGGTGACATTACCACTTGCGTCTACCGGGAACGCCTGCAGGTATTCGCCCGCGCTATTAGTGATGGTTCCAGAGTTATCAACGCCAAACTGGCCGGCCCGGGTATAAGAGATGTCGCTGCCCGTTAACGACTTGTTGGTGATAAAAAAACCCTGGCCGCTGATCGCCATGTCGAGGCTGGCGTCGGTAAACTTCAGGTTACCCTGGTCGAACTGCTGACTCACGCTCAATACCTCTACGCCACTACCGACCTGGGTAGATGTATTACCAAAAGGTGAAATTTCGAACAGATCGCCAAATTCGGTGCGCGAATTCTTGAATCCGGTGGTTGCGACGTTAGCGATATTATTGCTGGTAACGCTAAGATCGACGGTTGCGGCCTGTAATCCGCTGAGTGCTGCATTAAATGACATTATATTCTCCTGCCTTGTTACATTATTTTGCGAACCTGGCCCATGTCGATATCGCCGAGGCCGGACACGCTGAGCGTAAGGTCCTGACCACCGACGCCGAGCGTTACACTCTCGACATCAACCACCGAAAACATACTTCCCGAGCTAACCTCGGTTCCTCGATAAACTTCTGCGGCAATCTGGTATTCACCACTCGGCAAACTGTTACCGTCTGTATCGAGACCATTCCATTCAAAATCGATCAGGCCTGCCTGCTGCAGACCCAACTCCTGGCGATTTACCAGCTGGCCGGCAGCATTCTTGATCGTAACGACTAAATTGCTGGCGGGTTGAACGAGCTCAACGGACCCCATCAAGTTAGCACCCTCATTCAGGATGCCGGTTTGTGCAGGGACCAGGACGCGTCGACCAACCAGGGTCGAAGCCTGCAAGGCCTGGTTTGACTGGAATGACGAACTCAAAGTGTTAAATGTTGCGTTCAAATCATTGATGCCACTGACGGTACCAAACTGGGCCATCTGGCCGAGGAAATCTCCGTTTTCCATTGGCGCGAGTGGGTCCTGGTATTGCAGCTGGGCAGTCATTAATGCCAGAAACTCAGCCTGCCCAAGTTCATCGTTGTCCCTGGTGTTATTTTCCGTAGGCTGGCTCAAACCAAGCTGGGCATAAATCGAATTAGTATCGATATCAGACATCTTCAGTCTCCGTTAACTTCCCAACGACAGAACCCGTAACAACAGGTCGCGTGAGGTGCTCAATACTTGCACGTTATTCTGGTAGGCGCGTGAAGCCGAAATCATGTTAGCCATCTCTTCGACCGGGTTGACATTGCTGCCAAACACAAAACCTTCTTCGTTGGCAAGCACATGACCCGGTTCGTAACGACTTGTAACCTTCTCCTGGCTTTCAACGATTTGAAGCATCTTCACACCGACCTCACCCGGTCGTGCATGATCGCCGAGCATTGCCTGGAACACCGGCTGGCGCGAGCGATAAGCCTCGGCCTCGCTGCTGGCGCTGGTTTCGACATTGGACAGGTTACTGGCGATAGTATTCAATCGCACCGACTGCGCGCTGATTGCGCTTCCAGAAATATTAAAATTGGCAAACAGTCCCATGATTATTCTCCTTTCAGGGCCTTCATAAGACCCGTAACCTTGCTATTCAGAAAACTAAAGCTGGTTTGAAACATCAGCGCATTTTCGGAAAACTTGGCCTGTTCAACGTGTGAATCTACAGTGTTGCCGTCCAACGACGGATGTAAGGGATTACGGTACATCAGTGCGGGCTGCATGACGTTTGTCTGGGGTGCAATGTGGTCACGATGCGTACTCGCCATCGCAACCCGGCCAACCTGCTGCTGGCTTGCTGTGCGCAGCATTGCGCCAAAGTCAATATCGCGCGCTTTATAATTCGGGGTATCGGCATTGGCGATATTAGAAGCCAGGATCGAGGTGCGCTGGCCACGTAGCAGCAGCGCGTCATCGTGTATTGAAAAGGCTCTTTCAAAGCTAATGGGCATGTTTCTCACCGTAAATCATCATTACGGCTATCGTTGCATAGACGGTGCCACCAAATTATTATTATTGTGAATCAACGACTTAGGGCCTGACTCCTGGCCCATAGGTGGCAATGCGGCAACACAAAGAGGCAATATTGCCGCCTTCTTGCAGCCCTTCAGAAAGCCGTCAAGGTACTCAACAAGCAAGTTCTACACCCCCTCGGCACTGCTGATGACTACAGCCTGTAAGATCGCGAAAGCGAGTACTATCCTGCAGAATTGCCTGAAATCCTGAAATTGACGTCCCTGAAAAAAATTTCCCCTCGGATTTACCCAGGATCGATACCATAATTAAAAGCTGGTAACAGGGCCGAGTATTGGCCTGATAATTGCAGTGACTCTTGTCATGAGCAAACAAATGATTCTGAAAACCGTTACAAGGTCCCTATTGCAGCTAGCGATAACGGCCTGTTTCATAGTGGCATCCTCATCGTCACTACTGGCTGCGGATTACCAGAGCCTGGCCTCGATCCGTATGCAAACTGAATCCTTTATCTCGAAATATCCTTACGAGAGCCCCTATCCACCGCGCTTTCAGCTCAGCAAGCTGGATTCAAGGCTGCGCCTTAAGGTATGCCCGGAAGCGCTGGAGGTCGATTTCGTGCGGCCTGATATCGCCCTGGGGAACACCGCAATCCTGGTGCGTTGTCCGATAGATTCTGGCTGGAAAATTAATTTGCCGGTACGTATTGAAGTCTTCGAAGACGTTATCGTTACCGCCAATCCAATACTTAAAGGTCAAAATATTGACACATCGTCGGTCACTTTTCAGAAGCATAATATAGCGCTACTTAAAAATGGCTATTACGTGAAAAACAGCAGCTTCGATCAGCTGCAGGCGCGACGTAACCTGAAGCGTGGAACCGTTCTGACCCCCAAAAACCTGAGTCCCCGGTTAATGGTTCGTTCGGGCCAACAGGTTACGCTGGTATTAGATTACAACGGGCTGCAAATCAAATCGACCGGCACAGCCCTGAAGTCCGCCACTCTCGGCCAGGTAGTAAGGGTTCGCAATAGCCAGTCGCTTAGAGTTGTCGAAGGGATAGTCTCGGGCGAAGCCATGGTACGGGTAAGCATCTGATGAATCTAAATGCTTTTAACAGTAAACTATTTTGTCATACGGCCGATAAGGTAAACAGGAATCTCAAGGAGACCAGCAATGTCCGACGCGATTAACACGCAAAACCGCCTGCGAAATACCGGGGTATCCGGCGATACCAAGGCTGGATCTACTGCGAAAACAAACCAGCAGGCCACACAAAAACAACCTGCTGCCAATACAGCCAGCGAAGCGAGTACCGTCGAACTGAGCAGCACCACGCTGATCGAGGAACTGAGCGAACAAATCAAGAATCTTCCCGAAGTTAACGAGGCCCGCGTAGAAGCGATTAAGCAGGCAATCGGCAAGGGGGAGTACCAGACCGACGCCGAAGTGATCGCGCGCAAATATAGTGAAATCGAAAAGTTACTGCCATGAATAGCCAATCATGTCGTGAACAACTGATTGAACTGCTGGAAGCACATAACGCACGTATTAGCAGGGCCACCGAATACCTGGCCAATATCAAGCAGGCAATAGCCGAAAATCGACTGGAAAACCTGCAAGACTCACTGTCAAATCCGGATTTTGCGGTTGATGATATCGAAAGACTTGAGCAACAGCGTTACCAGCTGCTGGCCGACTATGGTTTTAGCCAGGATAGCGACGGCTTTGAGAAATGCATGACCTGGTGTGACGATGAGCAAAACCGGGTCTCCGGGCTTTACCAGCAGTTAATACAAAGCCTGGTACAACTGCAACATGCCATTCAGATCAATAGCCTGCTGGTCAGCAGGGGTCGGGACCGCGTAAAACGTTCACTCGGTATACTGACCGGGCTTGGTGCCTCGAGTAATTGTAAAACCTACAGTAGTGATGGCAAAACCCTTAGTACCCCGGGCCGGCGCGACATCGCTATCGCCTAGTTGCTGGTAGCCCCTGCGCAAGCAGAAACTTTCACCCTATCCTAAATGAGCATTTGTCGTCGTTTTTGGTAACGCATGTGAGAGCGCAGCAGCTCAAAAGAAAAAAACCCCATCGGGTAGATGGGGCTAACACACACATATAACTAAGGAGGGTCTTAAGTTAAATTATAAGCAGCTGCGCAATTATAACTGGGACCTGGGTCTCAAATCCCAGCCCACCAAATGTAAATTAATCACAATACCTCTAAATTCGAGGTGTACCCGTTTCGTGCTAATCATTTAAAACTCCGTCGGTGCCGTTATACTGTCGGCACCAGCACTGACCAGGCTCCCATGAACGAAGATTTATCCTTGCTACAGCCTTACCCGTTTGAAAAACTGGCCCAGCTGAAAGAGAACCTGCATCCCCCGGCACAGCTCGATCATATCGCCTTGTCAATCGGCGAACCCAGGCATCCGGCACCCCAGTTTGTGGTCGAGAACCTGATCGCTCATCTGCACCAGTTATCGACCTACCCCGGCACGCGCGGCAAAGACGAGTTGCGCCAGGCGATTGCGAACTGGCTAACATCACGCTACTCGATGGGACAGGATCTATTGGATCCGGCAGTGAATCTGTTGCCGGTAAGCGGCACGCGCGAAGGCCTGTTTGCTATCGCCCAGTGCATCATCGATCGCACTGCCTCCAATCCGCTGGTTTTCATGCCGAATCCGTTTTACCAGATATACGAGGGTGCCGCGGTGCTGGCTGGCGCATCACCGCGTTATCTCGATTGCCTGCCGGAAAAAGATTTCCTTCCCGACCTGGACCAGGTTGACGCAAGGGAATGGTCGGACTGCCAGATGATTTACATTTGCAATCCCGGTAATCCAACCGGGTCGGTCATGTCGCGTCAATACCTCGAACGATTGATCGAGCTGGCCCATCGCCACGATTTTGTTATCGCCAGCGATGAGTGCTATTCAGAGATTTACTTTGAAGAAAAAAATCCACCCCCGGGGCTACTTGGCGTTGCCGCGGGTATGGGAAACGACAGTTTCAGGCATTGCCTGGCATTTCACAGCCTGTCGAAGCGATCTAATTTACCGGGATTGCGTTCGGGGTTCGTGGCGGGAGATGCACAAATAATAGAAAAATTCCTGCTCTACCGAACCTATCACGGTTGTGCTTTACCACCAGCGACGCAAACCGCAAGTACCGTGGCCTGGGGTGATGAAGCCCATGTTGTCGAAAATCGGTGTCTATACCGGCAAAAATTTGAGCAGGTTTTGGCACTGCTTTCTGATACACTCGCGCCGCAGAAACCGCAGGCGGGTTTTTACCTGTGGGCCAAAACGCCAATTTCAGATACCGAGTTCGCGCAACGTCTTTACGCTGAGCAAAACGTGACCGTGCTGCCAGGCAGATTCCTGGCACGCGATCATGGTAAAGGCAATCCCGGAAAAAACCGGGTGCGCATGGCGCTGGTAGCCCCCCTGGACGAATGCCTCGATGCGGCCAAACGAATCAATTCACTGTTAGCGGGTCTTTAGGAGAAACACCATGGCTGAACTTCAGCAAATTATCGAACAGGCGTTCGAAAATCGCGCTGAAATTAATCCCGGCAACGTCGATGCTGAGATCAAGAATGCTGTGCTCGAGGCGATCGAGCTTCTCGATTCAGGTCAGCAGCGCGTTGCCGAGCCGGTCGCTGGCGGCTGGCAGGTCAACGAGTGGTTAAAGAAAGCCGTGCTGTTGTCATTCCGCATTCGTGAAAACCAGGTCATGCCGGGTGGATTTACCCAGTATTTCGATAAGGTGGACTCCAAGTTCGACGGTTGTTCAGCCGAACAGCATGCTGCCAGTGGGGTTCGCGTGGTTCCCCCGGCTGTGGCACGCAAGGGATCGTTTGTCGCGCCCGGTGTCGTAATGATGCCTTCCTACGTCAATATCGGCGCTTACGTCGACAGCGGCACCATGGTCGATACCTGGGCAACAGTCGGTTCCTGCGCTCAAATCGGCAAAAATGTGCATCTTTCGGGCGGCGTCGGTATCGGTGGCGTACTCGAACCGCTGCAGGCCTCCCCCACTATCATCGAGGACAACTGTTTCATCGGGGCACGCTCGGAAGTTGTCGAAGGTGTGATTGTCGAGAAGAACTCGGTCATCTCGATGGGTGTCTATATCGGTCAAAGTACCAAGATATATAATCGCGAAACCGACGCAGTGACCTACGGACGAATTCCCGAGGGTTCGGTCGTGGTCGCCGGTAATTTGCCGTCCGACAACGGCAGGTACAGTCTTTACTGCGCGGTCATTGTCAAACAGGTCGATGAAAAAACACGCGCCAAGGTCGGGATCAACGAACTGATTCGCAACGTATAGGTAGGCCATGGTTAACGCGGTAACATTATACGGAATTCCAAATTGCGACACGGTCAAAAAGGCCAAAGCATGGCTGAACGATCACAGTATCGAGTTTGAATTTCATGACTATCGCAAGCAGGGGCTTGATAAGGAGCAGCTGCAATCCATGTTAGCGGTATTGGGCTGGGAGGCCATGCTGAATCGTCGCGGTACTACCTGGCGCGCCTTGCCGGAGCCGCTCAAGGAGCGCATCGATCTCGAATCGGCTATCAGCATAATGCTCGACAACCCGGCGATCATCAAGCGACCGATACTGGCTACAGACGCGCAGCTACATCTTGGCTTCAGTGCGGCGCAATACCAGGAGATCTTTGGCTAAGCTATGGCAAGCGCAACCCTGAAACTTGCCTCTGAGCTGATAGCCAGACCCTCGGTAACCCCGGACGATGCTGGTTGCCAGGCGTTATTGATCGAGCACCTCGAGGCGATTGGTTTTGACTGCGAAGTCCTGGTTTTCGATGATGTCACCAACCTGTGGGCGCGCCGCGGCAAGACCGGACCGGTGCTTGCCTTTGCCGGCCATACCGACGTGGTACCGCCCGGACCACTGGAGAAATGGCATAGTGATCCGTTTACCCCGGAAATTCGCGACGGCAACCTGTTTGGTCGTGGTGCCGCGGATATGAAATCGAGTATCGCGGCAATGGTGACTGCCTGCGAAAGATATGTTGTTGAGCACCCGGATCATCGTGGTTCGATAGCGCTGCTCATCACCAGTGACGAGGAAGGCAAAGCCGTTAACGGCACCGTCAAGGTGATCGAGAGGCTCGAGGCAAGGGGTGAAAAAATAGATTGGGCCCTGATTGGAGAACCTTCCAGTCACGTCCACGTAGGCGACGTTGTCAAAAACGGCCGACGCGGCTCGATCGGTGCAAAACTCGTGATTCACGGCGTCCAGGGGCACGTCGCTTATCCGCACAAAGTAGACAACCCGATCCACCGTGCAATGCCGGCATTGCACGAACTTGCGCGGCACGAGTGGGACCAGGGAAACAGTTTTTTTCCGCCCACGAGTTTCCAGATTTCGAATATCAATTCAGGTACCGGAGCACATAACGTGGTTCCGGCGCACGCCGAAATCGCGTTTAACTTGCGCTACTCAACCGAGATCGATGCCAAACAAATCATAGAAACCACCCGCGTGATACTCGACAAGCATGAGCTTGATTACGACATCGACTGGTCGATTTCAGGATACCCGTTCCTGACGCCTGAAGGCGAACTGGTTGCAGCGGCGCAACAGGCCATTAAACAGCATACGGGACTGACCACCTCTCTCGAAACCACGGGTGGTACCTCGGACGGTCGATTTATCGCCCCCACAGGCGCACAGGTGCTTGAGCTCGGACCGGTAAACGAGTCGATTCACAAGCTTAATGAACATGTGAATACGCGGGAACTCGATCAACTGTCCGATATATACCAAAGTATTCTCGAAAACCTGCTGTCTTGACACCATTGACTGGACGATTCGCGCCCTCGCCCTCGGGACCCCTGCATTTTGGCTCCCTGGTCGCAGGCCTGGCGAGCTATTGCCAGGTGAAGTCGCAACAGGGAAACTGGCTGTTGCGTATCGAGGACGTTGATACACCCCGTGTCGTGGCCGGAGCCAGTGATCAAATTTTGCGTGACCTGGAAGCCTTCGGCTTCGAATGGGACGGAACCGTCAGCTATCAGAGCCAACGCTTTGAAAAGTACCGGCACTATCTCGACAAGTTACTGAACCAGGAGGATTGTTACGCCTGTGAATGCAGCCGCAGGATCCTGCGCGAACAGGGTGTACCCAGCGGACCCCTGGGACAGATTTATCCCGGTAACTGCCGCTTAAAGCATTTATCCCTCGAAAACCATTCGATTCGGCTAAATACCGGGGATGCGCAATGGATAAAATTTGTCGACCGGGTCTATGGTGAATTTGCCTTGAACCTGGCTGAATCGGTTGGCGATTTCGTGCTCAGGCGCGCGGATAACATCTACGCCTACCACCTGGCCGTGGTGGTCGATGACGAGCTACAGAACATTACCGAAGTTGTACGTGGTGCCGATTTGCTGGAAAACACTTGCCTGCATATCTACCTGCAGCAAAAACTCGGATTCAAAACCCCCGACTACATGCACATTCCACTGGTCAACAATGCACAGGGCGTAAAGCTCAGCAAACAAACCGGGGCCAATGCGCTGGATCACCAGAACCCGTCGAGACAGCTGTTCGCCGCACTAAGGCACCTGGGCCAGTCACCCCAGCGTGAACTGGAAAATGCAGGGCCGCAGGTAATCCTGCAATGGGCAGTGGACAACTGGAGCATCGTCTCGATTCCGGTGGAACGCGCGGCGGTCGCAGAAACCTTTGACAATTAGCCCCATTCCAGGACATCCGTGAACTCATCGATTGGCTTATATTGACTACTAAACCTGCTGCCCCCGCCCGAAAAGTTCCAGTTAGCTGCCATCGGGACAGCCTTGTTCCGGAATCATTTCGCAGTAAACTATTGCTTTCGGAAGTAACGGGAAACCAGGAAACTATCATGCTCAAATCTGCAGGTGATTTAATAACGGAAGCCCAACAGCATATCGAGTGCGTGGACGTTGCCACGGCGAAGAAAATATATGACGAAAACTCCGACGCGGTCATCGTCGATGTGCGCGAGGCTCACAGCGCCGAGGAATCAAAGCTAACCGATTCGATCAACATCTCACGCGGGCTGCTCGAAATGCAGGTTCATAAAGTCTGCCCCGAGGCGACGACCGTGATCCTGACCCATTGCGGTGGCGGTGGCCGGGCGTCACTCGCAGCACAAACCCTGAAACAGTTGGGATACGGGGAGGTATACGCAATAACCGCACCCTTTGACGAGATCAAGGAGACCTTTGGTTGATGGCCTGGCTACTTTACCCGATCGATAGTCAGGGTGATTTGCCCCGGTGGGTTTTTGCTATCTACCGCTTCAATCTCGGTGTAAAAGTCACCCGCCTGGGCCACCGGTTTACCACTACTGGAAACGCGAGCACCTACGATAACCTGGTCAAAGGTCGATAACTTCAGCGTCGGCATCATCGCGTCATCGTCACTTAAGGTCAGCGTCACTGGCAGATCACTGAGTTGCAACTTTCTGACCGCAAGCGGCATCGGCGGTCCCTGCATTGCCTTGGCATAAACAAACACCGCGGCCCCGGGGCTGGACCTGGATTTAAGGTCGGCGCTGATATCGACGACCAGGTTGAGACTGGCACCGGTACTCACCAAGCTGGCAAGCTCCGGCTCACGTTCTTCGAGCATCGCGATCAGGCCCTTGATTTCACTTACTGAGCCTGGATTATCCGCAATCAAAGGTAATAGCTGCGTCCAGTAAACATGTGCCGCCTTGTAATCCTTGCGCTGCTCAGCAGCCATTCCAGCCAGCCAGAGTCCATTAGGAAAACGGGGTGCGAGTTCCAGTCCGCGTTTTACCAGTGCTTCCGGTTCGCCCAGCAGATTGCCGTTGTTTTGCATCGCCAGCGCATCGGCAAGTGCAAACAGGATTCCGGGTTCGTCGCCGATCAGGTCGTTACTACGCTGAAAAGCCGTTACCGCTTCATTATACTGCTGCTTGCCCATCAGGGCCCGACCGAGCATAAACCAACCTTCTGCATCCTCTGGATTAGCGCGCAGCTTTTCCTTGATCGCAACGACCATTTCATCGAGGCTCATTTGCGGCGCGGCTGCAGCCTGTTGCTGCGGTACGGCTTGTACCAGTTGCGGGTTTTCGATAACCCGGTACTCACCATAAACCAGGTATAAAGCGACGCTGCTAAGCGGTATCGCCAGCAACACCACGACTGCCATCCACTTGCCGCGCGATTTTTCGCTATCGGCTTCACTGCTATCGAGCTCCAGTGCGAGCGAGGTCTGCAAATCCAGGAACGCACTATCGTAGGCAGCCTGGTCAATCTCGCCATCCACCAGCTGCGCTTCTAGCTGTTGCTTCTTCTCGCGCGCAATCTGGATATTCTGTTGTTGTCGCTGATCACCCTGCTGTGCTCGGGAAGACCGTATCAGCGGGACCAGTAAAATAACAAGCGCGAGCGCGAGCAGCGCGATGACGATAATCCAGAAACTCATTTACCTGTCTCTTTTTCTTCCAGCAATTGTTTTGCTTCGGCCATTGCGGCGGCATCGACTTCGACAGGCTTATTGGCGGCACGTAATTTGCGGACCAGCAGGTAAAGCACCAACAACAATAACAGGAAGGGCCCAAGCCACAGCAGGTAAGTGTTGGTTTTGAACTGTGGCCGGTAAAGTACAAAATCGCCATAGCGTGCGACCATGAATTCAACGACTTGTTGTGAGGATTTACCCTGCTGCAGCATCTCGTAGGTTTCACGCCGGAGATCACGCGCCAGGTCGGCATCCGAGGCCGACAGGTTCTGGTTCTGACAGACCAGGCAGCGCAATTCGTCAATGAGTTTTTTATAGTCGGCTTCCATTTGCGCCGACTCGAATTCGTAGGTCTCGATCACAGCCTGTAACGGCGGCATCCAGAACACGAAGGTCGCTAGCAACAGCAAACTCCTCAACTTAGCAACTCCTTGAGGACCGGCATGATCTTCTTTTCCAGCGACTCATGGGTTACCGGGCCGATATGCTTGTACTTGATCATTCCATCGGCGCCGATGACAAAGGTTTCCGGCACCCCGTAAACGCCCCAGTCGATGCCGACCCGCCCATCGCGATCGATAACACTGGTGGCATAGGGATTACCAAACTGTTTTAACCAGCGGGCAGCATCCACGGGTTCATCCTTGTAATTGAGCCCGACTACTGTCACCAGGTTCCTCGCAGCAAGTGCGCTAATGACCTCGTGCTCGGCGCGGCAGGAAACACACCACGAAGCCCAGACGTTGAGCACCCAGACCTGGCCGGACATATCTGCCGTGGAAAGTTGCCGCGACGGGTCGTCCAGCATCGACAGCGAAAACTCTGGCGCCGCTTTGTCGATCAGCGGCGATGGTACCTCTTTCGGTTTCAGATACAGGCCACGCCAGAGCAGTCCAGCCATCAGCACGAACACCGCAAGCGGCAGCGCGAAACGGATCATGAAAGTTGCTCCGCGCCGTCGGCCACGACGGCCTTGCTGCGAGCAAGACGCCGGTAGCGTCGATCGCTCGCGGCAAACAGGCCACCTACTGCCATAATGATTGCGCCTAACCAGATCCAGCGGATAAAAGGCTTGTAATAAATTCGTACCGCCCAGGCGCCTTCTTTATCTAGTGGTTCGCCCAGGGCGATAAATAGATCCCGTGCAAGTCCAGCATCGATCGCTGCCTCGGTCATTGGCATCGTCTGCACGGGATAGATGCGTTTTTCAGGAAACAGGTCGACTTTGAAGTCGCCGGTTTCGGAGCGCACTGTGAAACCACCGCGCGTCGCAACATAATTATCGACATTGAAATCGCGTACGCCATGAAAAGTGAATTCATAATCCGCCACCGAGTAGGTATCGCCCGGAGCCATACGCAAATCCTTTTCCTGGGTATACAGGCTGGTCAGCGTTACCCCGATAATGAATACCCCGATCCCGAGGTGCCCGAGCAACATGCCGTAAAAGCCGGCCGGCGTCGAACGCAGGGTCGAGAGCAAGGCGCGATGGTGAAATCGTTCGTAAATCGCGATAGCGGCCGTGACCGCTATCCATAACGCCATCGCAATCCCGAGGTAGGCACCCCACATCCATTGCGGCAGCGCCAGGCTAAGCATCAAGGCCAGGACCAGCACAACCAATGCGGGGATCTTAAGTTTAGATACCAGGCGCCCGAGGCTGTCGCTCTTCCAGCGAATCAGCATTCCGATACCCATCAATACGCCCAGCGGCGCGGTCAGCGATATAAACATCAGGTTGAAATAAGGTGGGCCGACCGAAATCTTACCGCCCATGGCGTCGATGGCGATCGGGTATAGCGTGCCTAGCAGGATTGCGCTGGTTACTACCGCAAGAAAAGCATTGTTCAGTAATAACGCGCCGTCGCGAGACAGCAGTTTAGTTTGGGCTGCACTTTTGAGTAATGGAGCACGCCAGGCGTAGAGGGTTAAAGAACCGCCAACCACCAGCACCAGAAAGCCCAGAATGAATACCCCGCGTTCCGGGTCGCTGGCAAAGGCGTGTACCGAGGTCAGCACCCCGGAGCGCACCAGGAAAGTACCCAGCAGACTCAGCGCAAACGCGAAGATCGCCAGTAACGCTGTCCAGGCTTTGAAAGTGCCGCGCTTCTCCGTAATCGCAAGCGAATGCATTAACGCGGTTCCGACCAACCAGGGCATGAAAGATGCGTTTTCAACCGGGTCCCAGAACCACCAGCCGCCCCAGCCAAGCTCGTAGTAGGCCCACCAGCTGCCGAGTGCAATGCCGAGGGTTAAAAACAACCAGGCGATATTGGTCCAGGGACGCGCCCAGCGTGCCCAGGCCGAGTCGACCTGGCCGGAAATCAGCGCGGCGATTGAAAATGCAAACGCGACTGAAAATCCGACATAGCCCAGATAAAGCATGGGGGGATGAATCGCAAGACCGATATCCTGCAACAATGGGTTTAAATCACTGCCCTCGGCCGCCGCAGGGAACAGGCGCTCAAAAGGGTTCGAGGTAATGATAATAAACAGTAAAAATCCGCAGCTCACAAATCCCAGTACCGCCAGTACCCGCGCCCGCATCGCGCTCGGTACATTCGGCGTAAACAGCGCTACCGCCCCGGTCCACAGCGCAAGCACCAGGGCCCATAACAGCAATGATCCTTCGTGCGAACCCCAGACGCCGGAAATACGGTAAATCAGCGGTAGTGCACTGTTCGAATTCTTGGCCACATAAAGGACCGAAAAATCATGACTCAGAAAAGCCCAGGTCAAACAGGCATAGGACAGTCCGACAAATAAAAGCTGGCCCAGGGCGGCGGGCTTTGCCAGCGCAATCCAGCGCTGTACACCGAGACTGGCGCCGGCCATCGGCACCAGAGTCTGGATAACGGCAATGCTGAGTGCAATTATCAGCGCGAACTGGCCAATTTCGGGGATCATTGCGCGCTTTCCTGCTTGGATTGCATACCAGCAAGTTCAGGTGGCATATAGGTCTCATCGTGCTTCGCCAGTACTTCCTCGGCCACGAATTCCCCGGAATCATTGAGCTTGCCATTGGCGATGATGCCCTGCCCCTCGCGAAACAGGTCGGGAAGAATGCCGGCATAACGTACCGTTACGCGCTGCTCGTTATCAGTTAAATCGAACTCCACGGTTAAACCGTCACCGGGACGGTCGACGCTGCCTTCGACCACCATGCCACCCATACGAAACAGCTTGTTCTGCGGTGCCTTACCCGACATGACCTCACTCGGGGTAAAGAAAAACATGATATTCTGATCCAGCGACTTGAGCACGAGCCCGACGCCAACGGCCACGCCCGCAACCATTAGCAGGATCAGGCCGAGTCTTTTCTTTCTTGCAGGTGTCATTTCTGTTCATCCTTTTGACGCCGCCGCAGCTGGCGTATTTCTTTCTCGTGTTGCTTGCGCGGTAGATACCAGTTTAGCCATAGCACCAATGCGACCAGGGCATAGCTCGGCCACACAAAAACCGCGTATCCACCCATTTGGAAAAATTCTACCATTTAAAGTTCCTCGACCCACTTGCTGTTGCGTTCACGCCGCAACAACTCCACGCGGCACTTCTGAAACAGTGTCAACACGTAGTAAACCTGGAACGCCATCGCCATCAACAACAACGGCAGCAGCATGCTCCAGTGGATCGACGGCTTGTCGAACTTGGTCACCGTCGGTCCCTGGTGCAGCGAATGCCACCACTCGACCGAATAATGGATGATCGGGATATTAACCACTCCAACCAGGGCCAGTATTGCTACCGCTCTGCCGGCTACACGCCGATCATCGATTGCATTATGCAACCCGATAATACCAAGGTATAAGAACAGTAGAATCAATTCCGACGTCAATCTTGCATCCCAGACCCAGTAGGTACCCCACATGGGTTTGCCCCAAAGCGACCCGGTAACCAACGCAAGAAAAGTAAAACTGGCGCCTATCGGCGCGCTACTGATCAATACCACCTCGGCCAGTTTCATCCGCCAGATGATGACTATGGCACCACAAAAAGCCATTACAACGTAAATAAGTAACGACATCCACGCCGATGGCACGTGCACAAAAATGATGCGGTAGCTTTCGCCCTGCTGATAGTCCGGTGGCGCTTCGATCAAACCACCGTAGAGGCCGGTCAGTAAAAAGGCCAGGAAGATCCAGGTCAGCCACGGAATCCATTTACCGGCGATGCGGTAAAAATGCGGGGGCGAACCTAACTTGTGAAACCAGAGAAACATTGAAATCCCTTTAACTTACTAACTTGCCGACATTCGTAAAGCCGCCGCCGTCGCCCAGGGCGACAGTGAAACCGATAGAAACAGGAACGCCAGCAGCATGTAAATCTGCGCCGATACTTCAAATCCCATGGCGGCATTTTCAATCGCGCTGGCCGCAAAAATCAGCACCGGCACGTATAAGGGCAATACCAAAAGCGACAGGATTATACCACCTTTTCTCAAGCCTACCGTAAGTGCAACGCCAATTGCCCCTATCAAACTTAAGATTGGGGTTCCAATGAGTATAGTCAATAGCAGCGTCCCCTGGGCCGAACCCGGCATTCCCAGCATTTCCGCCAGTAACGGCGCCACGATCAGTAATGGCAACCCGGTCACCAGCCAATGCGCGCTGACTTTTGCCAGCACCAGCACGGCTACGGGATGGGCGCTGAGCAAGATCTGTTCCAGTGATCCATCATCGAAATCGGAGCGAAAAATGCTATCTAGCGACAGCATCGCCGCGAGTAAAGCCGCGACCCAGATAATTCCGGGCGCAATGCGCGCCAGCAGCACGGGCTCCGCACCCAGTGCCAACGGGAACAGGGTTATTACCAGTACAAAAAATAACAGCGGCATCGTGTACTCGGCGCGGTTGCGCAACGCCAGCAGTAGATCACGACGCAGCAGGAAGACAAATGCCTGCAGCAGGGATAATCGATGACTCATGCCTGTCCACCCAGGTGTATACGCTGCACTTTCTGTGCGGGCAGCGAAATATCGTGGTGCGATGTCATCACGATCAATCCTTGTTGCTCCAGGTGTTGCTCAAACAACGACGCAAACATTGCCATACTGTCCCTGTCGAGCGAAGTGAACGGTTCATCCAGAATCCAGAGCATCGAATCGGTTGCCAGCAGGCGGGCCAGCGCCAGTCTGCGCTTCTGCCCTGCAGACAAACTACCTACTTCGGTCTCCGCGTAAGCATAAAGGTTTACCTGCTCGAGCACGTCGTCAAGGCTTTGCTCGGAAGGCACGCCCATCGCCCTCGCCAGGCGTAAATTTTCGAGACAGGAAAGTTCATGCTTGACGCCGTCGTGATGACCGACATAGGCCACTTGCTCGTAGTAATCACCTGCCAGGCGATCAATCGGAACATCACGCCACAGGATTTCGCCGCCATCTGCCAGTCTGAGCCCAGTCAGAATACGCAACAGGCTGGTTTTACCACAGCCATTGGGGCCTTCGACCACCAGCATTTCGCCCGCTTTAAGCGCGAATTTGAGCTTCGCGAACAATTGACGATCGTTACGGATACATCCGAGATCACGGGTTTCGAGTAAGGTCGATGTGGACATGCAATGGTCGGATTATAATGTGCCCGAAGATTAGCCTTGCCCATGATCTCGATCAACCCATTTTTTTGATATAGATCAGGCAAAAGAGTATAAACGATAGTAAGGTAATATCGTATAGATTGGAGATAATAGAATGACCACCAAAGAACAGTTAATCGATCAACACATTCGTGAGTATGAATCACGCCTGAAGCATATCGATGAACTCTACGAGCGCGCCCATGGTGCTATCAAACACCTGGATGACGGGCATGAAACCCGCGCTGAACTAAAGGATTACGAGGCTCAACGGCTAAAACTGAAACAAAAAGCCGACGAAATCAAAACCATGCCGTTGCAAAACTGGCGCGAAGAAACCGTACAAACTGCAGGCCCCATGGCAATCTGGGACGTTCTCGCTCAGAAACTAGAAGATTTTCTCGAGCGTCACGATAAGTAACAGCAAAGTAACCAGAGAAATTCGTATCGGCCTGCTAATGCGGGCCGGGCTTTCTTATTAATCCCGCAAAAAAATTTCGTTCTCCCGCCTCTCGCTATTAGGGTCAAGAGTGGTGGGGAAACCTGTTACTGCGCTTTTCCGCCTCGATGAAAACGCGCTTTACCTCGGGAAATTTCTGCTTGATTGTGCGATCAATTGCGGCGATGTCTGCTTCGACTTCGTTTGCGCTGATCGCATCGGTAAAATCCACACTGATATTGGCGAGAATATAATCCGGGCCCATGTGCATGGTTAGTACTTCGTTGACATGTTCGATATTGGATCGCCCCCTCAGCACATCACGGATACCACGGATTACCAATTTGTTGGCACTTTCACCAATCAACAGGCTCTTGGTTTCGTAGGCTAGCCAGATCGAGGTACCGACCAGGATCAGTCCGATAATGACCGAGGCGATGCCATCGAATACCAGGATGCCGGTTACCTGGCTCATCCATACACCGGCAAAGGCGACCATTAAACCCAGCATCGCCGCACTGTCTTCGAACAGCACCACGAATATCGTCGGGTCCTTGGCACGTTGTATCGCTTCGAGGAATCCCCAGCGACCCTTGGAGCGGCTGAATTCGCGAAACGCAAAATACCAGGCTGCACCCTCGAAGACCATTGCCAGCCCGAGCACGATATAGTTAATCATCGGACTACTGATCGGCTCGGGATGCTGGATATGCTGGATTCCCTCGTAAATAGAGATGCCGCCACCGAGCGCAAAAATCAGGATAGCGACGATGAAGCTCCAGAAATATATTTCCTTGCCGTGACCGAACGGAAAATCTTCGTCAGGCGGTTTGGCGGCGCGTTTCATGCCGTATAGCAGTAACACCTGGTTCCCGGAATCCACCAGTGAATGAATCCCTTCCGACAGCATTGCCGAACTGCCCGTAATCGACGCTGCAACAAACTTGGTGACCGATATCAGCGAGTTACCGATCAGTGCTGCAATGATGACAAGCTTCGAACCTGACGCCATATTTTCACCTCATAGATTTCACGGTTACTATATCCCAACAGCCACCCAGGAAGAAAGCCGGGTAGTAACTCGGGAACATCCAGGCAATTAATTTCGAACTGACTGAATTCGTGGACTAGAAAACAATTTTTGCCACCGGGAGATTCAGCTTCGAGCCAGCTTATCCGGCATTTAATTAATCATTGCTGGCAGGTCAACCCTCTACTAAACTCCGCGCAGCTTCAGCTTGACTGACTGTCACCAACCGGAACACGACTCGTATGTGGAAAGACCTCGGATCCTCCTGGGCAATACTCCTCGGCATCGGCTGCATGATGCTCGCCAACGGACTCCAGGGCACCCTGCTCGGGGTACGTGCCGGCATCGAGGGTTTTTCGACATTTTCCACCGGCATTATGATGTCGGGTTACTTCATCGGCATGTTTATCGGTTCGCTGGTCGCACCCTACCTGGTCAATCGAGTAGGTCATATTCGCGTGTTTTCGGCGCTGGCTTCAATGGCGTCGATCTCGATTCTTTTTCACGGCGTTTATATCGACCCGTGGCTGTGGATGACGATGCGTGTCATTACCGGTATCAGCTTCGCCGGTTTCTATGTTGTTGCCGAAAGCTGGCTCAACGATCGCGCCAGTAATGAAACCCGGGGCAAGGTGTTATCGGTGTACATGCTCATCGTTACCGGCGGTATGGGCGCCGGACAGTTCTTACTCAACCTCGCACAACCGGCCGCGATCGACCTGTTCATACTGATCTCGGTGATCATTTCATTTGGCCTGATTCCGATATTGCTCACCGTAAAACCCGCACCAAACTTTGCAACTTCGTCGAAGATGTCGGTGCTCGACCTGTACCGCGCTTCACCACTGGCCGTTATCGGCAACTGCCTCACCGGTATGGCACATGGCACAATTTTCGGCCTCGGTGCGATTTATGCAGCCGCCGTATTAGTCGATATCAAGGCGATATCCTGGTTCATGGCCTGCTTCCTGATTGGCAGCCTGGTATTCCAGTGGCCGGTCGGTTTTATCTCCGATCGCATCGGCCGTCGCGGTGTCATGGCGGGCCTGTCGATCGTTTCAATCGCCTGCTGTTTACTGGCCCTTGCCACGCCTACCGACAGCTGGTTGTTTTACCTCTTTATCATCGCATTGGGTGGAGCCGCAATGCCGATGTACTCGATTTGCATTGCCTACGCTAATGATCGACTCGAACCGCATCAAATTATCGGCGCCAGTGGCAGCCTGGTCATGGTTGCGGGTTTCGGTGCGATGACCGGACCCATCATAATCGCCTTTTTCATGGACTTTTATAGCGTGGAGTTTTATTTCTGGGGTATCGCAACCGTGTTTACAGTTATCTTCTTTTTTACCCTGATCAGGATCGGATCTCGTGCCGGGGTCGCAATAGCGGACCAGTCGACCCTGGTCGCCGGTCCGATGGGTACTCCGATAGCAGAGTATATCGCGCCTGATTCAATCGAGTATGCGGACGCGGTTGCAAAACACAATGTCCGGGACCTGGATGAACGCGAGGACATAACCGAACGCCGACTATAGCGTTAAAACCGCAATTTAAAGCGTCCAGCGCAGGTCCAGGGAGAAGATATCCTGGTCACCGATATCATCACCAATTTCATTTAACGGGTGCCCCCAAAGCAGACGCCCGATGAAATTAGCATCCGCTATTTCAACGCCCATACCAATACTGTAAATTTCCCCGCAAACATCTGGATTATCGATTTCACATTTAACATCTCCATAGTCGACACCCGCAGACAGGGAAATTGATTTGGTCAAAGGATTCCCGCTAAACGGATTTACTACCGATTGTAATCTCCTGGTTATATCACTACGCAGGTACCAGGCATTGCTTCCGCTCAATGCGGACGAATAGCCGCGCACCGTATACGGACTGCCGAGATAAAGCTTATCGTTGTCAAACAGGATGTCATCACTGTACTGCAGGTAAAGCTTGACACTTGCATGCCAGGCGGGATTCTGCAGGTAGTAAAACAGCTGGCTGTCGATATTAAATTTTTCAAACTGCAGTTTGGCTTCACTTTCGAACCCGTCCTCGAGCGTATAATAGTCATCGTCTCTGGCCCCGAATGAATCAAGCCCCTGGTAATAGCTGAAACTGGTGTTGAGTTGGCCCCAGGGCTGCAGCCAGTTATGTCGAAGTTCGAGCTGTAGTTGACTGGTTTTGTAGCTGGATACATCGATTAGCTGGTCATCGAAAAAACTGCGCGAATCTTTAACTTCGAGCGCAAATGCAACGGTAAGCCTGGTCGTCTGGCTGCGGGTCACCAGTTTACTGATCCGCAGCTGGTCACTGACCGTGTCTCCGGCGGAAACAAAACTATCGTTGATTCCCTGGACCCGTTGTTCGTACTCGATGTCGCTGTGATTCAATGCCAGCAAATAACTACCCAGTGGAAAAGAGTAATTCAGTTCACGACTGCGATTGCTTTGCAGGGCCTGGAATACCTCGCCACTGTTATAGCGGAATTCAACGATATCATTGATATCAAGAGGATTGTCCAGAACCGCCTGAAAGCTGAGCTGGGGATCGAGATCAGTGCGGGCATTTACCCCGAGTTCAGTATGTAGTGGAGTGGTTTCTGACGTTTCGATGGCAACAATGCTGCCACCCTGTTTTGTCCCCGGCCTGATTTCAATATTGGCGCTAACCGACCTGGCTCGCTCGATCGCTTCAAGCGAAGTCTCGAGTTGGCGCAGGTTCAAAATCTCATCATTGAACATGAAGGCAGTAGCTATTTTGCCATTGGTAGCGCCACTATCGGCATCGATAATAGCTTCAATTGTGCCAACTAGAATTTGAATCTCGATCTGACCATCGCTGATATCCTGCTCGAGCAAATAAGGCCTGCTGGTAACATAGCCTCGAGCGATGAGGTCATTTGAAATTTCGGACAGAAGGGTTCGAATTAAGTCGCTATCGATACAACGACCCAGGAAAGGCCGGGCGAGCATTGCCAGGGCGGATTCGTCGGGCAGTTCGGCGTCAACGATATCAACCTGGCTCAATGCAGTGCACTCGGTTGCGCTCGCCGCCTGGGCCGCTGTCTGCAGCAACAGGCTTAGGCTGAGTAACCTAAAACCAGATCGAAGCGAATAATCGCGTAACCGTGGCATCAAAACTGTACAGCGGTTCTTCCCCGACCGGGCCTGATTTAGTCAGGTCACGAAAATCATCGTAGTCAAAATCGATCCAGTCCACCTGCAGGTTCAGGCTGCCACGATCAATACCTGTCCAGGCCCGAGCAAATTCGTAACTCGCGCCGAGGCCGAGGGTGGTGCTGGTAAAGGTACTGAGTTCCTTGTCACGAGCGAGGTAAGTCAGTGCCCTCTCGGCGGGAAACAAATCGCTATAGAATTCAGCACTAGTTTGATCGTGAAAACGAAAAGTGGCCTCAAATATCCATTCATCCTGGTAAGGGAAGGTATAACCCATCTCGTAGGTGGTCGCGTCGATATCCCAGGTATCTTCAAACACCCTGATCCCGGCGAAAATCGCGGCGCGTTGCGGCAGGAAATAATTGGCACGCAGCGCCATCGCGGTACTGGTACGGGTTTCCGGATAGACCTCCTGCTTGAAGCTATCGCTGGTACATGTCTGTCCAACGAAATTAGTACAATACCTATATGAACGGTATGGGTTATTGAGGTAGCCGTCGTCGGTTATTGTTTCGTAGGTAAAGGCCATCACCAGGTCCTTGGTTAAAACCTGGGAAACCCCGAACCGATAACTGCGTACCTTGGTATCCTCTGAGAAGCCCTCGCTACCAGGGAGGTTTAATCCAACCGTATTGTCGCCAATCGCAAAGCTCATACTGACCGTGGTCAGATCACCAAACAGGTCTTGCGAAATCCCGAGATTGAGGGTATTTGCATCGAAATCATTTTCATCGCTGACCGTGTAGGAAATACTCATGGTCGTTTTTTGGCGCAAGTAGTCGACGCTGATAGAGTTCTCGGTCCGTTCCTCGGTATACTCGCTGGCTCCACTGACCTCGACATCGATTGAAGCGCTGGTCACATTATCGACGTAGTGATTAAATCCCACCGAGACGCTGTCACCCAGGTTCTTGCGCACCAGAAGAGAAGGCCCGTCGATAGTCACACCGCCGCCGTCATATTTATGGTAAAGCAGGTCTACCCTTTCCTCGGGCAAAACCGCGGCCTGCAATTCCATGGTTGCAAGCAGCAGTAACAGAACCGAAAAAAATCGCCAGATAGAAAACTTCATTCGGAAATCATCGTGGTATGCAGTGGTCGCTATTCCGACAACAGGATTTAGTTACAGCCGCAACCGCCGCCGGTGGCAATTCCCGCGCCCCTGGCACCTTCACGCGAATCATAAACGTGGTGTATGTAACTTGCCGAAACCGGGTCACGGTTAAAGCTCATAATAGGATCTGCGAGGTTGGCACGCTCGTAGGGCTTGACCCAGGGTTCGATCGCACAACCACCCAGTGTTACCGTACAAACGAATAGTAAAAATGCCAGTTTTTGTTTCATCCGTATTACTCACGCACCAGTTTTTTCACCATCTTGCGATACTTCTCTTCATCGCCGGGCTTGTAGCCCTTGTGCAGAAATCGCATGTTACCGTCACGATCGACGACCACCGTGGTCGGCATCGCGATAACATTATATTTTTTGCTGACCTGGTTTTTATTGTCCAGTAAAACCGGGAAATCAACGGGGAAATTCTTCAGAAAACCCCTGGCGTTCCTGGCGTCCTCTTCGACGTTCACCCCGAGCACCGTAAAACCAAGCGGTTCATACTTCTTGTGCAGGTCGTTCAACAGGGGCATTTCCTCTCGACAAGGACCACACCAAGAAGCCCAGAAGTTAATCAAAACAACGTTACCTGTCATTTCGCTAAGCTTCAGATTTTTGCCACCCAGGGACTTCAAGGTGAAATTTGGCGCCTGTCCCTTCAGAGATGCGGCATCAACATGGGTTACAACCGCGAATGATAAAAAGCATGCCAGCAACAGGCTGAGGCGATTTCCCGAAAAAAGGCTATTCATATCCATATTCTCCTTAGAAAAAAAAGTTTAATGCTACCGTCAATTCAATATTGTGAGTCGTTTCCTCGCTACCGAAGAGATCCTGCTCAAATATCAGGTCTCGCATCTCGATGTCGAAACTGAACCCGTCAGCAAACAAGGTGCGATGCCCGACCGCATATGCGATGGTAAAGCGATCATCTCCAGCAAATTCGGTGTTACCGATCCCGGCCGTCAAATAAAGCACTGTATTAAAGGTAGTCGAATCAGTTAGAAATGCCTCTCCTGGAAACAGGTTGAAGCCGAGGCTAACAAGGTAATACTCAATTTCGCGCTCGTCTTCTGACAGCAACGGTGCCCCTCCGCTCAGTATTTCGAAACTGGTCTTTCCCGAATCGCCCTGGCCATAGGAGGCCTGGACGAAAAAATCTTCAGATACGTTGTACGCGAGCTTGATGCCCGTAACGATATCGGTATCAAAATCTTCTATTGCCAGGTAGCCGATGTAACCCGCGATTTCGAAATCATCCGAATCGATCAGCGATTCGTCGAATTCGACGCGCTCGATCTGAGGCTCAATAAGATTGGTTTCATCTTCCTCATCACTCTGTGCAGCAACCTGGGCTGCTGGCAACATGGCGATCACCCAGGCACTCGCTAGAAAAATACTGCGAATCCGAATTTCCACTCTCTTATTACCTCGCTGTTGTCACTGGTGCCGGACGAAAAAATAACGTACTCGTTTGCCTCGACTCGAAACAGAAAACTGCGGCTGATATAGCGCTGCAAACCTAGCCCGACCTGCGCAAAATTATTTTTTTCCTTGTTTGCCGAAATTAGTATCACGCTTGGATCGACCTTTACTTCACCTAACCCAAGCGTCAGGTAAGGCGAGTATTTCAAATCCGGTAACGGCTGCATAAGCATATTTCCCTTGTAATAAGTGGCACTTGACCTATCACCTACCGACTTACCAAAATGAATTTCACCGGTCAGGTTCTCGGTAAAAGAATAGCCGGTAAACAAGGTAAATACCGGGGTCGATTCAAACTCACCACCGGTGAACCCAATGTTCCATTTACGCTGCGAAAAATCCTCAAGGCCCATTTCGATAAGCTTGAACTTCTCTCCGGTGGGCAACAGTGTTTCTCGCATTTGCTCCCGGCTCGCCCAGCCGCTCTTGCCATCACTGGTTTCGATTCTGAACCAATCAGTTTTTCGTCTTATGACACTGACCTCGGTGCCCCGATCAACAACATAAAAAATCGGATAGCCCGCGCCCGGCCCGGTATGAAGTTCGATAAAAGGGTCGGCAATTCTAACCTTATAGAATACTTTGCCTTCCGCGTCAGCGCCGAGTTCAGGTGCGTACGCGGCCTCTGCCGCCTGCGTCGAAGGAACAACTTCCACTGCGGAGGGCATTGCTTCCTCGGTCATGGATTCTTCTTCCACCGATTGCGATTGCGACGGTTTGGAAGCTGCCATGAACAAAAGGAACAAACTGGGCAAAAGTATCCCCTTGAGACGTTTCAAGTATTTTTTCCCGTGTTATTACAGCCACTAATTTAGTTTTGTGGCGCCGCCGGGTCGAAAGGGTCGTTAAAGTTCTGGGCGCCTAAGTCTAACCACTCTGAGATTAGCTTTAATTCGGCACCTGTCAACATAGTCGTATGATCGACACTGCCCACGGGTAATGCACGCCCGGCCTCCAACTCAGTGCCGGTCATCTTTTCAATGAAAAAGCTGCTGCGAGCACCGGCCGAAGTCATGATCGGAGCGATCGCCGCTGCCGGGTCGGGAATGGTACCGCCGTTGCCGTCGGGCACCGTAAACTGCTCGAGCATGCCCCCCGCATTAATGAACTGGCCCTGCCTGGTGTTAAACATTTGCAGATAAGACCGGAAGCGATTGTTCTGAACCTGGGCAGGATCAGTGGTCAAGTCGAGCTGCCCATAGGGTAAACGAATGCCGGGCAGAGTCGTGTGACAGCTAATACAGGTATCGTCACCAACACCATCGGTCACCGGAAGGGACACCAGGGGGGTGTTGGTCGGATCGGTGTTAGTCGGATTGAGGGGCGCCTGCGGTGTAAAAGTATCAACACCGCGATCAAGCTGGAAAATCGCGTGAATATGGGGTGGATAGTTAATCGTCACACGGCAATTGTACAGCCAGTTGGGAGCGCAAAAGGTATTGGTCGGCCTCGGCATGCCGGCGTCCAGATCAGCGTAAAGATAGTCGATATCCGGGTCGGGTGTGCTTAGCCCGGGATCGGTCCAGTTATCACGGAATATCAAGTCAGCACTGAGCTTCGGTTGATTGGCAACCGCAAGGCTATCGAAACGCACCTCCGCCATGGTTTGCCCGGGAGCACCCATGTAAGGACTGGCAGGCATCGAGCCTGGAATCAAGGTGTTGACAAATATCCCCGTTGCCGGCAGGCCGCTATTGATCGATGGCGCCTCGCCGTCGCTGCGCGCATGAATTTCCGGCGGGCTACCGCCATTGTTGACGTCGTGACAACCGACGCAGGTCAACATATCTCCCGGTTGCACCTGGAACCAGTTCTCATGCGACGGGCCTATCCTGCGACCTTCACCATCGAGCACCTCGACCGCTAACGGGACATAGGCCGGAACCTTGACCTTGACCGAACCGTCGGGTTCGACCGGCGCGTAGCCGAGGATCTCACGCATACCCCGATTGCGCTGAGGCCCGAAGGCTTCATTTTCGAGGTCAGGCGGGTTAACGAGTGTCGGGTCATCGGGATCGGGAATACCAACCGACCTGATGAATCGCACGAAACGCGCGGGACGATCGGCTGCGGCAGAATTCACCGGATCGGCAAAATCCTGTACCGAAGTAATGCCGAGGCCCACAGGCGCGCATTCGGTGAAGAAACAACCGTTAAATAAGGGGTCGCTCATATCGTAAACGCTTTTGATATTGACCACGCCAACGACTTCGGACTCCCAGCCGGAATCAAGCTCGCCGAGCAGACTCTTGTCGAAGATAACCGGCGCCCGGGTTCTATTCTCGAGCGCAATGACGTCAGTGATGACTTTACCAGCTTCCGCCAGCACGATGGGCTTCTGGGTATGGACGTCCATATCGTAAATCCAGATCGAGTAAGCGGGAGACTCTTCCACGGCCGCAGGATCATTCAGATATTCATCAATACAGGGCCTTGTCACGCCATTGACATCGACCTGGCAGGTGGATTTGCTGACCAGCAAGCGATTCGACCCATCCCATAACGGGAAGGCGGTGGCGTAGCGGCCGTTGGCCGAGATCGAACCATCGTTGGCAACGTTGGAGATCGTGGCATCACGTTGTGCCGGACCGGGCATACCCGTCAGCGACCACAGCGGTTTGTAGATATCCACAAAGCGATCAACACTGATAACTTCAATATCGCCGCCGTCGAAGGTTCCGTCAAATGGTTTGGTGATTACCATCAAGTCGCCGTTTGCCATTTCACGTAAATTGGTAAAGTGAATTTCTGCGCCTCCAGTGCCGGTGTTGTGACTTTGCGATCCATATAGAATCTGCATATCGCTACCGTCCGGATTGACGGTGTACAAATTGATTTCGTCATTGCCCCCGGCATTGTCCCAACGGCTGAATACGATTTTTCCGCCCTTGAAACCAGTCAATACCTGCGGGTAAAGATCGTGACTCTGATTGAAGGAAATCTGGCGGATGTTGGTGCCGTCGGCATCCATTACGTGTAGCACCAGGGCCTGAATTCCCTCGTCTTCGTCGAGTGCGGAAAATCTCGGCTTGCCTTCGTTGATCAACATTTCGCGCGACTGGCGCTGACGATTCGAGGAAAATACGATACGGCCATCGGGCAGATAGCTGGGAAACAGGTCATCACCCTCCTCGGCAATCAGCGCGGTGGAGATAACTCGTCGAAGTTGACTATCGGTTAAATCATATTCGTAAACATTCCAGCTGGGGAATGGAGGATTGTTCGGATCAGGGTCGAACAGGCGCAGTGAAAACACGATCTTGGTGCCATCGTGGCTGGCATTCAAGCCCTTGACGTCACCAATACCGGTGGTAACGGAGCTTGTGATATTAAACTCATCGTCGGTGGTACGCAGATAAACATCACCACCGGAACTGAACAGCCTCGGCTCGCGCACATCGGCCTGTACCTCGTTGCCCATGTCGTCGAGCGGGATCGGACGCTTGACGTAGGCAATCGGTATTTCGACGATACCGGGGTCGATCCCATCGCCTGAGTCAGATCCGGGATCACAGGCGCTAATAGCAACGACTACAGTGCACAGCACAACCAGTCCAAGCCAGTGAAACTGAGATTCCATCCGCTGTCCTGGTCTCGTCATTATGCGTGAATATAAGGCTGTCGTATGCTTCATCATATGGTTAAGTTCGGTACCCGGCAGAGCGCCCGTATGTCATTGTTTTATATTGTATCTTCGATCTTATATATCCCGCTTTCGAATTCTGACCAAACGTACTTTTTTCCTTACGAACGGTATACATGAGAGCGAGCCAGTCTCGTAAAATAGAGTATTACGTTTAACACGCAGGCGGCATTTACGAGGCAACAGGTCTGAGCTTAACAGCAATAATAAAATGGTCAGGTGTAATTGAACTTTTTGTGACTTAATTAACGCTGTTTATCCATTTCACGTTAACTCGCTGTGCTAGATTTAGACCTTAGGCCTGGAGCCCGCGCAACGGCGGTTGATACGGAGATAGATGGGGATACTGATGGGAAAGATTAATAAATTATCGCTTCCGCTGTTAATAATGGTGGCACTGACAAGCCAGGTAGCCTGGGCTGGCCCGACCGAGCGCGCCATGGCCAAGCGAATTCACGACCGGCTCACTGGCGTTACCGCCACCAATGCGGCGATCAACGATATGGAGCGCACCCTGGACTGCACTCTGCCAGCACTCCCGGGTTACCCTTGCGACCCAAATGGAAAGAACGCGGCACTGTATGCGATCGATACCACCGTTAACCCGAACGCGCGCTACTTCTACAACGTCACGTTGAAGAACTATGTCGCCCCCTGGACTAACGAAGAACAGACCGTGTTCACCCCGCTAAACGACTACATCGCGACTGCGATCGGCTTAATCCGCGACGGCCTGGATTTCCGCCGTATTCTGTATGACGATATCTTGTACGTTGGCAATAACGCCCCGGCTTACAGTAACTCCAACAACAATCATTACGAGGCACTGGAAGCGCTGAATCCAGCGACCACCGGCGATCTGTCCAATCCGGCCATCTTACAACAGACCACACAGACATCGGTTCGGCCAGGCATCCCGGCTGCGGGGATTATGACCAGCCGCGCCGGCGCCATGGCGTTCTACTACGCTGGCACCAATCGCGCGATGTTCCGCTTTACGTTGATGAATCACCTGTGCACCGATCTCGAACCGCTCAAGGATGTCTCGCGTTCCTCCGAAAAGGTTCGCCGCGATGTATCGCGCAGCCCAGGTGGCGATAGTCGTCTCTACCTGAACGGTTGCGTCGGCTGCCACGCCGGCATGGACGGCATGGCGGGCGCTTTCGCTTATTACGAATGGGACGATGCCGCCGGCCGAATGCTGTACCAGGACACTGGCAATGCGGCGTTGTTCGAGGTTGACCCTGCCAGTCCATCGTTCGGCGTATCGCTCAAGCACAACATCAACGGCAATAACTTCGAGTACGGTCACATCACCACCGATGACAGCTGGATCAACTTCTGGCGCAACGGCCCCAACTCGAAGCTCGGACTGCGGCCCGCCGATGACGGCCCCAATGCTACTGGCTGGGGACCACTGACAAATCCCGATTCCAAGGGCAATGAAACCGGTAGCGGGGCGAGATCTCTCGGCATCGAATTGTCCAATAGCAAAGCCTTCGCCCAGTGCCAGGTAGATAAAGCTTTCAAGGCGATTTGCCTGCGCGACCCCAATATTTTCGCCGGCGACCGCAGCGCTCGCGACGGATTCGTTTCCAACTTTGTTGGCAGCGGCTACAACATGCGCGAAGTCTTCACCGACGTTGCCGCATACTGCAAAGGGAGTTGAACATGATAACAAATCGCCCTTTTACTAAACTCTTATCAGTGCTTGCCCTCGCTGTAGTCCTGTCCGCTTGCGATAGCGGCGGCGTTGGCACCAGTTCCAATCCCGACCTGAGCACCGCCAATAACGGATTCGCGTACACTGGTGCGGCAGCACGCGACATCGCTGTCAGTAATTTCCAGTTCTACCTGTGGCGGAACGTGACCGACGTAACCCGCTGCGGCGGCTGTCACAACTCAGAAGCCAGTTCTCCGGTTACCCCGTTATTCTTCGATACCTCCAATGTTAACGTGGCCTACGACGCGACAGTAGCTCGGGATCCGGCACTTCTGGACATGACGACAGTAAATCCGTTAAACGCGGTATTTGTCGACAAGCTCAACAATGGCCACTTTTGCTGGGAGACTAATGACACGATCTGTGCCACGCTCATAGCTGGCTGGATCGACGACTGGAAAAATGCGGCCAATGGCGGCGCTGTTGCGCGCCAGATCAACCTGACCGCTCCGGCCAATATCAGGGACCCAGGCGACTCCAAGTCGTTTCCCGCCTCCGCGACCACGCTCGGCACCAACGGCACCAGTTTTGCGAATACCGTGTATCCGTTGGTGGAGGGCTCGAATCCGGTAATTAACCTCAATAACTGCCAGAACTGCCACACCGAAGGCCCGGGTTTGTCGCAGGCGCCGTTTTTTGCCCACATCGATGTCGACGTGGCCTACGAGGCCGCCAAGTCTAAAATGGACATCGATACGCCGGCTAACTCACGACTGGCCTTGCGCCTGTTCGAACAGCACAACTGCTGGAGCACCTGTGGCCCCAACGAAGCGTTGATGGTGCAGAGGATCACGGATTTTGCCAATGGCATTGCGGTTTCGTCGATCGACCCCACCCTGGTCACCAGTAAGGCATTGACTCTCGGCGAAGGTATTATCGCCTCGGGTGGTAATCGCGCTGAAACCAATCAATTCGCCATCTGGGAATTCAAAACCGGCTCCGGACTAACCGCGTACGACACCAGCGGTGTCGGCGCCTCGATCAACCTTTCGCTGATCGGCAGCGTCAACTGGGTTGGCGGCTATGGCCTCGAATTCACCGGCGGACGGGCACAGGCCGATACCATCAGCAGCGACAAGATCTTTACCTATCTCCAGGATACCCGTGAATATGCTATCGAGGCCTGGGTTATCCCGAACAACGTCACCCAGGAAGACGCCAATATCGTCAGTTACTCTGGCGGTGACCTTTCGCGTAACTTCACGCTGGGTCAGGATATGTACAACTACGAGTCTTACAACCGGGTTGACTCGGTTATCCCCAATCCTAACGGCGAACCCGTAATGTCCACCGGGGAAGACGACGAAGAGTTGGCGCAGGCCAGCCTACAGCATGTCGTGATCAACTATGACCCTCTGGATCGCATCGGCAATGGTGCAGGTCGCAGCATTTACGTCAACGGCCAGCTGGTCAATAACCTGACTGATAACGCCACGGGATTATCAATCGCAAACGTCTGGGACGATACCTTCGCCTTCATCCTCGGCAATGAAATTTCGGGTAGCCGCCCGTGGATGGGGCAGGTCAAAATGGTCGCGTTGCACAGCCAACCATTGCCCGAAACAGATATTCAGCAAAACTTCGACCTCGGTGTCGGCCAGAAATTCCTGCTGCTATTCTATGTTGGCCATCATCTGGGCGAAACCGGTAATCCCAACAGCTTTATCGTGTTCGAGGTGGCCCAATTCGACAGCTACAGCTACCTGTTCAACAAACCCACGTTTGTCACCCTCGATGGCAGTGCTCCAAGCACAGACATAAGCATCAAGGGCCTCCGTATCGGTATTAACGGCAAGGAGGCGCTGGTAGGCCAGTCTTATTCCAACCTCGACACCAGTGTCATCGCGGCCACCTACGACCCGGCGACCGGCCAAGAGCTGTCTCCAAAGGGCACCATTATTTCGCTCGAAAAAGGCCCTGATAGCGATGAATTTTTCCTCACCTTCGAGGACTTCAACGGCGTCACCAAGGCCTTTGCCGACACTGTGCCAACGGTAGCCGCTGATCCGGCTGATCCGGCCAACCCGGCCGAGTCCGATATCGGCATGCGTACCTTCGAGGAAATCAACGCAACCATAGCTGCGATCACCGGAGTCCCAGTCATCAACAATGCAGTTGACGGTGTCTACGATGATTACATGCAGCAGTTGCCGACCGTCGAAGCGATAGATGCCTTCCTGCCATCACACCAGATGGCGGTTGCTCAGCTGGCATTGACTTCGTGCAGCGAGCTGGTCGATAACAATGGAACCATTCCCCGTAGCGTCTATTTCCCCGGTTTTGTCTTTACCGATCCAGAAGGTACAGCGTTTAATACCAGTACTAAACGCGATCAAATCATTCAGCCGTTGCTAACCGCCGCAATGAATGTCGATGTCGGCAATCCGCTGCTGAACAATTTGACTACACAACCGGATCAGACCGAAATTAGTGACCTTTTGGGCTCGACGTCGCCGCAGGATCTCGATCCGGCATTGGCAGGTGATGCTTATGACAGCCTGATCACCCAGTTGCTGAATGGCCCCTGTAATGCGCCTGAATGTATCGCGAACAGTGCTAGCCGTACTCAGCAAATCGTGAAATCCGTCTGCGCCGTCGCCACTGGTGGCGCGGTAATGCTAGTACAATAGGATTCAATATCATGGCCAGATTCAAAAAGAACCAATACGTCCCACCCGAAGCACCGTTGTTGTACGAAGACCACGGACGTCCCGTCACCCGCCGGCAGTTTATCCGCCAGGGCCTGATGACCGGCTCGGCTAGTGTGCTGTCGGCCGGCGCCTTCAGTATGTTCGCTAATCCGAATATGGCGCGTGCGGCGGTCGCACCCGACCTTGACGCCCTTGCCACCGATATCGGCTGCATCCTGGGCGGTGTCGGCGCAGGCCAAAGCGTACCCTTTATCAGTTTTGACCTAGCCGGAGGCGCTAATTTCGCAGGCTCCAACGTGCTGGTCGGCCAGGGCGGTGGCCAGATGGATCTGTTATCCACGGCCGGTTACAGCAAACTCGGGCTTCCTGGAGATATGTTACCCGGTCAGGTCCAGAGCCTCTCCGGAATTACAACGCTCAACACAAGTGCAAACGATAATTTTACCAATGACGATTTGAATTTACTCTTTCATGCGGACAGCCCGATGCTGTTCGGCATTCTCGAGAAAGCCAGTGCCGCGATCGGCAATGTCGATGGCGCCGTGATTCCGGCACGCTCGGATAATGACACCGGGAACAACCCCCATAATCCGCTCTACCCGCTGGCAATGACCGGCGCGCGCGGTAGCGTGGTCGACCTGATCGGTTCACGCAGCAGCATCTCGGGCGGCAACTCGATGGCGCCGGCGATGTACATCGATCCGAATTTCCAACCCACCAAGGTAGACCGTCCCAGCGACGTCACCGGGCTGGTGGATGTCGGCGATCTGACCACGATCCTGGGACCGGACGATGTCACCGCGGTGATGGAATCCATCACCCGCATAACCCACAAGAAACTTCAGCTGGGTACGATTGACACCGGGCTGACCAACGACGATGTGGTCAAGGACCTGGTACGCTGTGGCTACCTCAAGGCTTCCGACATCGCTGACCGCTTTGCCGGTCAGGAAGTCGATCCGACGCTCGATACCAACATTGCCGGTCCGATCTTTTCGGCAGCCGAACTGGCCAACGATGGCGAGTTCCGCAAAACCGCCTCGGTTATGAAAATGGTCATGAATGGTTATGCCGCCGGCGGCTGCATCACCATGGGCGGCTATGATTATCACACCGGCGATCGAATTGCTGGCGAAAACCGAGATCTGCGGGCCGGGCGCTGCATCGGCGCCTGTCTCGAATATGCACGCCGGCTGGCGTCACCGCTGATGATTTACGTGTTCAGCGATGGCTCGGTCGCAAGCAATGGCCGGGTCGACGATACCGCAGCGCCAGGCGGCGGTACCGATGGCAACGGTAATATCACCCTCGGCGGCGGCGGCAAAGGCGAATGGACTGGCGATAACTCCTCGACCGCCTGTTCGTTCTTCCTGGTGTTCGACCCGACGGCTGCTCCTACCCTGGTCGGCACACGCCAGATCGGACGCATGAATGCAGGCGCTTCCGTGGTCACCTCGGCCACGCCCGCGGCGAATAACGTCAACCTGCTGGTCAACATGGTCATGCTTAACTATATGGCCTTGAACGGACGGGTGTCGCCCGGAGATACAACCGCCTTCACCAATATTTTTCCGAATCACGGCCTGGGTAACCAGGCAAACCTGAACAGCTTTATTTCATTTGGTTCTTTGGTATAAGCTACCGATTTAGGTGCGCTTCCCATGTCGGAGTATCTGGCAGGCATAACCATTGGTTTGCCTAAGCAGGTTCTAGCCCTGCTCGTCTTCCTGGCCCTGCAGCTATTCAGCCAGACACCCGTGTTTGCGGACTGGTATCAACAGCAGCGTGACCTCATGGGCACCCGTATTTCGGTCGAGCTCTGGCATGAAGAAACCGACCTTGCGAATGAGTGCAGCGAAAGGGTTTTCGCCGAGATGAGGCGTATCGAGGCGCTGATGAGCTCGTATAAGGAAGATAGCGAACTCACCTACATCAATAATAACGCCGCCTTCCGCGCCGTTGAAATCAGCGATGAAATGATGCATCTCATCA
>CAMYLU010000020.1 GCA_947259485.1 uncultured Gammaproteobacteria bacterium
GAACCTATTTCGCCGTAATACCCGAAAATTCAAAAAATTTTTTGAAATCGTTCGGTATAGCAACCAATCCCGGTAACATTTCTTTAGTTTGATCCTGCGCTAGGTTATCCTCCGCTTTTTCATTCGCTAGACCCTATGGACCCCTACGACCCAAAATCCCTGGAAGCTGAAGCGCAACAATTCTGGGCCGACAACGGTGTTTTCGAAGTCACCGAAGACCCGGCCAGGGAAAGTTATTATTGCCTGTGCATGTTTCCCTACCCGAGCGGCAAACTGCATATCGGCCACGTGCGCAACTACACCATCGGCGATGTGATTTCGCGCTTCAAGCGGATGCTCGGCTTTAACGTGCTGCAACCCATGGGATGGGATGCTTTTGGCATGCCGGCCGAGAACGCGGCGATTAAAAACAATGTGCCGCCGGCCAGCTGGACCTACCAGAATATCGACTATATGCGCGGGCAGCTGAAATTGCTCGGCTTTGGTTATGACTGGAAACGGGAGCTGGCGACCTGCAAGCCCGAGTATTACCGCTGGGAGCAGTGGCTGTTCACGCGCCTGATGGAAAAAGGTATTGCCTACAAGAAAACGGCACCGGTCAACTGGTGCCCGGTTGATCAAACCGTACTCGCCAACGAACAGGTAATAGATGGGCGTTGCTGGCGTTGCGACAACGAGGTCGAGCGTCGTGAAATCGCGCAGTGGTTCCTGAAAATCACCGATTATGCGGATGAGTTGCTGGCCGATCTCGACAAGGTCGAATGGCCTGAACAGGTCAAGACCATGCAGCGCAACTGGATCGGGCGTTCCGAGGGCATGGAGGTCGAGTTTGAAGTGCCCGGCCATGACTCGTTGATGATATACACCACTCGCCCGGACACGCTATACGGCGCGACCTTCATGGCAATTGCGGCCGAGCACCCGCTGGCGCTGAAGGCGGCCGAACAAAATCCCGAAGTCGCCGAATTCATCGAAGCCTGCCGCAAGACCAATACCTCGGAGGCTGCACTCGAGAAAATGGAAAAGCTCGGCATGGCAATTGGAATCAACGCCATCAACCCCGTCAATGGCGAACAGATTCCGATCTGGATCGCGAACTTCGTGCTGATGGGATACGGAACCGGTGCGATTATGTCGGTGCCGGGTCACGATCAGCGGGACTGGGAATTTGCGCGCAAGTATGGCATCGAAATTCGTCAGGTGGTCGAGCCTGCCGATGGCAGCGCCATCGATCTTGAAGCGGGATCGTTCGTCACCAAGGAAGGGCGCGGATGTAATTCCGATATTTTAGACGGGCTCGATTTCGAAGCGGCGTTCAACCGCATCGCAGATCACATCGAGGCGCAGGGTAAGGGCAGTCGCCAGGTTAATTACCGCTTGCGCGACTGGGGTGTGTCGCGGCAACGTTACTGGGGTGCTCCGATACCGGTCATTAATTGCCCAGCCTGTGGTAATTTGCCGGTGCCGGAAGCCGACCTGCCCGTAGTGCTGCCCGAGGACGTCGAATTCGAGGGCATCGGCTCGCCGATCAAGAAAATGGATTCGTTTAAAAAGATAAGCTGCCCGCAATGCGGTGGGCCGGCCGAGCGCGAAACCGATACCTTTGATACCTTTATGGAATCCTCGTGGTACCAGGAGCGCTTTTGCTGCCCGGATCAGAACGAGGCGATGCTGGACGCTCGCGCTGGTTACTGGAGCCCGGTAGACCTTTATATCGGTGGCATCGAGCATGCCATCCTGCATTTACTCTATGCCCGCTTCTATCACAAGCTGATGCGTGATGAAGGCCTGATCGAGTCCAGCGAACCCTTTAACCGCCTGCTGACCCAGGGCATGGTGCTGAAAGACGGTAGCAAGATGTCGAAGTCGAAGGGTAATACCATCGATCCGCAGGACTTGATCGACCGTTACGGAGCCGACACGGTGCGCCTGTTCATCATGTTTGCATCGCCCCCGGAGCAATCACTGGACTGGTCGGATACCGGTGTCGAAGGTGCCTATCGATTTCTCAAGCGCTTGTGGACGGCAGTGCAGGAACATATCGCGGATGACATCGATACGGCCTCATTCGATAAGCATTCGCTCAATGATGATCAAAAGGCGATGCGCCTCAAGCTGCACGAAACCATCAACAAGGTTAGCGATGATTTCGATCGTCGCCTGACCTTCAACACCGCGATTGCTGCAAATATGGAACTGCTCAATAGCGTAACCCGGTTCGAGGATGATTCGGTCCCGGGCAGGGCAATCCGCCAGGAAGTTTTTGATAGCATGGTGTTGATGCTGGCGCCGATTATTCCGCATATCTGTCACCGTTTGTGGCGGGACCTGGGTCATGACAGCCTGATAATCGATCATCGCTGGCCCGAAGTCGACGCAGCTGCACTGGTTCAGGACAGTATCGAAATGGTAATCCAGGTAAACGGAAAGCTTAGGGGCAAGATGCAGGTGGGCGTCGATGCCGAGCGCGATGCCTGCGAGGTTGCCGCCCTGGAAAATGACCAGGTGCTGCGCTTCATCGGCGATAATCCGGTCAAGAAAGTCATCGTGGTCCCGGGAAAACTGGTCAATATTGTGATTTGATAAAACCGTGAATACCACCGTTATCCGCTTTGTTATTGTCCTGTTAATTACTGCTGTTCTTGCCGCCTGCGGGTTCAGGCTGGCCGGAACCGCGAATCTGCCGCAACAGCTGTCCTCGATAACCCTGCTAACCAGTGGCTTCGACAAGCAACAGCAGGATGCCCTGCGTTTGCAGCTTACCCGTGCCGGGGCCGAGCTCAAAAACCCGGACGATCCCGATGCGGTTAAGTTAACCGTGTCTTTGAAGGCATTGCCCGATCGCCGGCTGGTTACCAGTGCCCGCGACGGCAAGACGGTAGAGCGCCTGGCGCGCAGCCTCGATTTCAGTTTGCGTGCCGCTGACGGCGAAATGCTGGTACCAACCAGAACCCTTGTGCAGCAAAACGATATCGTCCTCGATGACGATAACCTGCTTGCCTCGAGCAAGGAGAAGGCCAGCGTGCTCGGAGATCTACAGCAGGACTTGTTTGAGCAGCTAATTCGTCAACTAAAACGCATTTAAATTCGTAGTTAAATTTACCCGCTGCCAACAAGGGTTTATAATTTGCCGAATCAGGCCGGCATCCCGCTAATCGCGGGTCGGAAAAGCATCGCTAAACGTCGAAAAAAATATGTCTGAATTAAATGAAGATGGAACATCTGCAGCCCGCAACCCGTTAATCTGGATTTCGCTGGTCGTTATCGGCCTTATCATTTTCGTGCTCCTGAGCGGAGATCGGGACTTGAGGCTGCCCGGTGCAGATTCGGGTGAAGCCGGTGAGGCCTCGACTGAAACCCTTGAGACCGCTACCACAGCGATCGCCAGTGTTGAAGCCACAACAACTATCGAGGGTGATGGAGCCGCGGGAACTATTGAGCGCAGCCTGCTGGTGCAACCGGGGATGCGCGCTCGCGAATACATCAAGGACCTGCGTGATCAGGGTAAACCCTACCCGTTTGCGAAGATTTATGAAAAGGCGCAAAACTTTATGCAGGAAGGCAGCCTTGCCGATGCACACCTGCTTTATTTTTTCGCCGCGCGTGAAGACCATGTGCCGTCAATCATGAAGCTGGCTGAAATGTCGGACCCGACCCTGTTTCGTGCCGAGAATGCGCTGATGGATGATGCCGACGTAATCCAGGCCTACAAATGGTATCGAAAGGCTGCCGATATGGGCCACCAGCTGGCCAGCGAGCGTGTCGACGGCTTGCAGCAATGGGCCAGCAACGCCGCCGAAAATGGAAATCCTAATGCGAGGCAGTTGCTACTTAACTTTCGATAGGTGAATTAATGAACGAGGAATTAAGAAACCAATGATAAAAACCCTGATGATGGTTTTACTGCTAGCCCTGGGCGGTAGTCTTGCCGCGGCCGATAAGCCCCTGTTGATGGATGGCAAGAAAACGCTGTTTCAACGGGTTCTCAGCGTGCCCGATGCGCGCCTTTACGAAGCACCGGAGGGCGCGGCAACCTCCAGTGCGGTTATCCCGTTCAGCGTACTCTATGTATATGAGAAGGAGGGCGACTGGATCAAGGTTGGCTACAATAGTTTCGGGCAGACCGCGGGCTGGGTTAAGAGCGATAAGGCCATCGACTGGAACCAGGCGCTGACGCTGTCGTTCAAGGATTCCCAGGATATGCAGCGGGTGATGATGTTCAACAGCAAAAACGACCTGGAGCGACTGGTCAGCGATTACGACAAGGAGGGCTACCAGACGCTTTACGAGTCGGCCGTAACTGGCGCCATTGCGAAGGATTCCCCGATTGTCGCGATCCAGCCTGAAGCCCATCTTGAAATCAGGGACAACTTCTACCTGGTTCCGATCAAGCAACACGAAGACGTTTATCTCGGTAACGAGCAGGCGCGCCTGCTGAAAATTGCCAGTGTCCCGCTCGATGACTCGGCGCCAAAAGCCGAGCTCGCGGCTATCGGTTCCAGCAGTCGCAGCTATCGCAGCGGTATCCACTTCGTTATTGATTCTACCCAGTCGATGGGTCCCTATATCGACCGCACCCGGGAAGCTGTGGAAAAGGTTTATTCCGCGATCGAGAAACAGGGATTAACCAGCCACGTCGGTTTCGGCCTCACCGCTTATCGCGATAATATCGACCAGAGACCCGAGCTTGAATACCTGACCCGTCGTTATGTCAGCCTGCAGGAAGGCTCCAATGCCAAGCAGTTCCTCGACAGTGTCAATTCACTGAGCCCGGCAGAGATATCGAGCCGTGATTTCCGTGAAGATGCTTATGCCGGCGTTAAATCGGCAATAGAAGATACCGACTGGGACAAGTTTGACGCGCGTTACGTGGTCCTGATTACCGACGCGAGCCCGCGTGAAAGCCGTGATTCGCTGGGTGCGACCCGGCTAAGCGCACAGGCGTTACGCCAGTTTGCTTTTGACCGGGGGATTTCGATCTGGGTGTTGCATTTGCGTACTCCCGCGGCCTCGGCAGATCATGAAAAGGCAGAATCCATTTACAAGGAATTGTCCTATTTCCCCGGCATAGGTGATTTCTACTACGGTGTCAGGCTGGGCGAGGTTGACCAGTTCGGTAACGTGCTGGAAGTACTGGCCAATCAAATTACGCAACAGGTGCTGGCAACCACCAATGGTGTGCCGCCCCTGCCAGTTCCGGGGCAGAACTCCGCTCAAACCGAGCTCGCACAGTTACAGGACCGGGTCGCAAAGCTTGGCAACGCATTGCGCATGCGTTATCTGCAGAAAGAATCGGGGCAGCCCCCGCCCGCGGTATTTGACGCCTGGATGGTGGATCGCGACTTTTTCAATCCCGAACGCTCGGCAGTGGATGTACGTGTCCTGCTAACCCGTGATCAACTCAGTGATCTGAAGAATGTCATGCAACAGGTGCTGGAACTCGCCGAAGAGGGCGTGCTCAGTCCGCAGAATTTCATCGACGATTTGAAAAGCCTCGCCGCGACCGTCAGCCGTGACCCTTCGTCGGTTGCGGGAGCCACCTCGGGAGCCGGCGCAAATCTCGCCGACATGGGTTACATGCGCGAATATATCGAAGACCTGCCCTACACCGGTGAGGTGATGGACCTGACATTGGAAACCTGGGAAGAATGGTCAGCCAAGGGGCAGATAGAATTTATGTACCGGCTCGAGGGCAAGATCAATTATTACCAGGCTTTGCATGATCATACCGATCTCTGGGTCACCCCGGGTGGCGGACCGGTTAACGGCAACTCGGTTTTCCCGGTTGCGCTTGATCTGCTGCCCTAGCGTTTAGCAGTTTTAAGTGACCATTGTTTACAGGCTAAAGAATGTCGTCAAGGAACGGCTCATCGATGGCGTCGGCTTTCGTCTCATGGTCCCTGACATCCAGATCAGTGCGAAGGAAAACATCGCGTTGATCGGGCATAGCGGCTGTGGCAAGAGTACCTTGCTGGATATACTCGCACTCATTTCAAAACCCGATTCGCTCGATCAAATGAGCCTGCATCCCGTGGATGGTGACAGCCATGACGTCGCCAAACTCTGGGAACAGGACAAGCAGAGCATGTTATCCCAGATCAGGAAGCAACATATCGGTTACGTACTGCAGTCGGGTGGGCTGCTGCCTTACCTGACCGTCAGGGAAAATATCGAGCTGCCGAGAAAATTGCTGAATCTGCCTGATGATGATTCGATCAAGTCAATATCCAGGGTACTGGGAATAGATCGTCAGCTCGACAAGTTACCGGGCCTGCTCTCTGCTGGAGAACGTCAGCGTGCCTCGTTCGCGCGAGCGCTGTCCCACCGCCCCTCGATTCTGATCGCCGATGAACCGACCGCGGCCCTGGACCCGATTACCGCGCAAAAAATCATGGCGGTGGTGATGGAAGTCATCAGGGGACTTAATATTACCCTGATAACAGCCAGCCATGACTGGGCGGGCGTTTACAAGATGGAATTACGCACCTTGAAGCAGGAGTCTGAAGTGATAGAGGATGGCAATGTTTACCAATCGAGGTTTTGTGACTGATGGCGCAGATCTCCAGTATTGTTCGACTCAGTTTCCGTGACTACAGCCACGAGTGGCGCATGTCCGGTTGTTTTATCCTCGCCCTGGCCTCGGTGCTCGCACCGATGATGATTTTGTTTGGCCTCAAGTTTGGCATTGTCAGCACCATGCTTGATCAGCTGATCGAGAACCCGACAAATCGCGAAATTAAACCGGTCGGCAGCGGTCGCTATAACGATGCCTGGATCGATCGCTTTCGCGAGCGAGCCGACGTTGAATTCATCATCCCGAAAACCCGTGCCCTGGCCGCAACCATACAGTTAAAAAGCGATACCGCAAACCGTATTCTGTCGACCGAGTTACTGGCCACGGCGAAGGGCGACCCGTTGCTTTCGAGATCAAGCAGTTTCCCCGAGGGTTATGACCAGGTTATTCTGAGCCAGAGCGCAGCGAAAAAACTTAACGTCGATCTCGGAGATGAAATCGACGGTAGCCTGGCGCGTCAGTTCCAGGGCAAGCGCGAGCGGGTGCATTTACCGATCAAGGTTATCGATATCGCTGATGTCGGGGTCACCTCGCGTAATGTCGCTTTCGTCAACCTGGATTTACTGATCGCCAGTGAGCTGTTCAAGGATGGACGTGCTGTCAAGGATCTCTCCTGGGGGGGTGATAGCGAGGCATCAACCGAGCGAATCTATCCTTCGTTTCGGCTCTATGCGCGTTCAATCTACGATGTAGAAAAGCTGGTGAATGATCTCGAGAAAGAGGGTGCCAAGATTAAAGCCAATGTTGCTGAAATTGCCACCGTACAATCGATTGATCAGAACCTGACTGTCATATTCTGGATTATCGCCTGTGTCGGGGCTATTGGATTTTCATTTTCGCTGGGTGCGAGCTTGTGGGCCAATGTTGATCGAAAGCGCAAGGAACTGAGCGTGTTAAGACTGGTCGGATTTAAAAGCGGGCGGATCGTCATGTTTCCCGTTCTGCAATCGTTTTACACCGCCATACTCGGGTGGTTGCTCGCGGTTCTCGTCTATCTCGGTTTTGAACACCTGATCAATTTCTTTCTGGCCCCACGGCTTAATCTTGATCGCGCCCTGTGTTTTCTGCTCACCGAGCATTTCCTGTGGGCTTTAGGATTGACAGTCGTCGTCGCCATTTTTGCCGCCATACTGGGTGGCGCCCGGGCCGCCGGTATCGAGCCGTCCGAAGGCTTGCGTGAAATCTAAAAAATGTAGGATCGATCCTACATAAACGGTTGCCCGGGATTACAAATCAAGTCGCCTAACAGCGTAGAGTCAGGATCTCCGAAACTCTATAATTCAGGACGTGCCGGTATGGATGCAGGCAAAGGAGATGTTAATAAATATTTTTATTGCATCAAAGGCAGGAAGCCTTGCAGGAAGCCGTTGGATCAAGTATGCAGGTAATCTTTGGGTCCTCGCACCTTCACCGGTCGAGGACCTTTTTTTGTTCTGCTGCCACGCTCTTTACAGAACCGTATTGTGGTAGCATTCGCCGCATGCAAGCCTCCCAGATCACGCAGGATATTAAACCCGTATATCTGCTCGCCAGCGCCGAACCCTTATTGACTCGCGACTGGCTTGACGATGCACGTGATGCGCTGCGTGCAGCGGGTTTTGAAGACATTCTGAATCTGCAAACCGATACCGGTTTCGATTGGCAGGAGCTACTACAGGAAGGCGATATGATGTCGCTGTTTTCAGAGCACAAATGCCGTATCGTGACCATGCCAACCGGGAAACCAGGGCAGGCCGGGAGCAAGGTTATTCAAAGTCTTTGTCAACAGCCGAGCGAAGGTAATGTTTATATCTTTTCGGTACCGGCGCTCGATCGGCAGTCCAGAAACGCGAGCTGGTGCAAGGCGATACAGGCAGCGGGTAAGATTGTCGAGCTTAAACCGGTTTATGAAAATCAACTGGCCGACTGGTTATCCCTATTGACGAAGAAGAGGGTATCAAGTGGTACCTGTTGGCCGCAGACCAGGAGCTGGAAAAACTTTCGATACGATTTGCAGACCAGTCTGAGGTCGATTTCGAAACCATAGCGGCATCGGTTTCAGAGTCGTCGCGCTACAGTCATTTCCTGCTGGTCGATGCCTGTCTTGCTGGCAAAACCGGGCGCGCGCTGAAGATTCTGCATAGCCTCGAAGCAGAAGGCTATGCCACGGCACAGTTGCGTTGGGCATTGCAGAATTCGCTGCAACAACTGGATCGTCTCAAGCAGGCCCAGCGAGGTGGTTCGATTGGTGACCGCATCTGGCAGGAACTGCGCATCTGGGGAGCTAAACAGGGGCTTTACCAGGCCGCGTTAGCAAGACTCGGGGCTTCACGGATTGAGCGTTTGCTACAAAGCTGTGCTACATTAGATCGCCTCGGAAAGGGGCAACAGGACAGTGAATTATATGAGCAGGACTGGTTACAGGTAAAATCACTGGTTGCCGACTTCAGCGGCAATATTGGTAATAGATTATGAGTGTTGCGTTACATAAAGAACAGGGTGCCAATCTGGGTCAGTACATGCTGCAGCTTGGGCAGTCGGCACGCGCGGCAGCTGCTGAACTCGCGCACGCAGAGCCACAGCATAAGAACCAGGCCTTACTCGCGATCGCGACGGTACTGGATCAACGTCGAGATTTTATTCTGCAGGAAAATAAAAAGGATCTTGAGGCGGCCAGTGTTAACCAGTTAAGTGCCGCGATGCTCGAACGACTTGAACTGGACCAGGCACGTATCGATGCGATGATCGAAGGATTGCAGCAGGTGGCAGGTCTCGCTGACCCGATCGGTGAAATCACCGAGTTACGCTATCGTCCCTCCGGTATCCAGGTGGGCAAGATGCGG
This sequence comes from uncultured Gammaproteobacteria bacterium, assembly GCA_947259485.1. Lineage (GTDB taxonomy): Bacteria > Pseudomonadota > Gammaproteobacteria. Next base: position 9,397 of record CAMYLU010000020.1, read on the forward strand.
GTACCGCTGGGTGTTATCGGCATTATTTACGAATCAAGACCCAACGTGACAATCGACGCGGCGGCGTTATGCCTTAAATCCGGCAATGCAAGTATATTGCGTGGTGGTAAGGAAGCGCTGCATTCCAACCAGGCCATATACCAGTGTATTCAGCAGGGTCTGAAGCAAGCCGGTTTGATAGAGCATGCGGTCCAGGTAATTAATACCACCGACCGTGAAGCGGTCAGCCAGATGTTGAAGATGCATGACAGCATAGACGTGATCATTCCGCGCGGCGGCAAATCCCTGATCGAGCGTATTGCCGGTGAATCGATGATTCCAGTAATAAAGCACCTGGATGGCGTTTGTCATGTCTTTTTAGATGATCATGCTAATCTGCAAAAGGCGCTGGATATCGCCGTAAACGCAAAAACCAGGCGCTATGGTGTGTGTAACGCGATGGAGACCCTGCTGGTGGCAGATGCGATTGCGGATCGTATTATGCCCGGTATCATCGAGCAAATGTCGGCCAGTGGGGTCGAGTTGCGTGGCTGCGATCGCAGTTGCCAGTTCGATGCTGCAAAAATTATTCCCGCCAGTGAAGATGACTGGTATACCGAATACCTGGCACCGATTTTATCGATTCGTATTGTCGATGGCCTCGAACAGGCGATCGAGCATATCAATCACTACGGTTCACATCACACCGATGCGATTGTCAGCGAAGACTATAGCCATACCCGCGAATTTACCCGTCGCGTCGACTCGAGTTCGGTCATGGTCAATGCGTCGCCCGGGTTTGCAGATGGTTTCGAATATGGCCTGGGCGCCGAGATCGGGATCAGCACCGATAAACTGCATGCCCGTGGACCGGTTGGGCTGGAAGGGTTAACTTCGCAGAAGTACGTTGTTTTCGGGGACGGAAACGTACGTAGCTAGTGCAGCACTAAGATGATAGGGATTTTGGGAGGCACCTTCGATCCGATCCACGAGGGACATTTTCACATTGCTACCCAGGTATTGACCCGGCTCGGCCTGGAGCAGGTACAGTTTATGCCCTGCGCATTGCCGGTGCATCGCGATGAACCCCATGCCTCGACCACGGATCGCTGCGCGATGATTGAATTGATGATCGCAGACGAGACGGCGTTTGCGCTGAACACCCTTGAACTCGATCGCAGTGGCCCATCGTACACGCTCGACAGCCTGCGCGAGATCCGTCGCCAAACTGACGCGACCCTGGTGCTGCTGCTCGGCGCAGACGCTTTCAATGATTTCGCCAGCTGGAAAATGCCGCATGAAATCCTGAAAATTGCCCACCTGGTAGTCTGTTATCGGCCGGGTTATGAAGTAGGTGCGCACATCTTCAATGACTATCTTTCCAGTTCATCCAACGTGTTGGCCGAACAATCGGCAGGTGCCATTCTAATGCTCGAAGTCGAAGCGATTGACTGCTCCTCAAGCGAAGTTCGTGCCGCGTTAGCGAAGGGGGATACCACGGGGCAATGTCTACGACCCGCAGTGGCAGATTATATCGAAAAACATAATTTATATAGGACAACCATTGACTGATACCAATCCCACCAGCTTGCAGGTCGAGGCAACCAAGAAAATGGCACTAGAGGCGCTGGAAAACCTTAAGGCGGAAAATGTAGTGCTGCTGGACGTGCGTGCCCAGTCCAGTTTCACCGACTATATGATATTTGCGAGCGGCAGCTCCAGGCGCCACGTCAGTGCAATTGCTGAATCGGTTGTCGAGGCAGCAAAGGCAGCTGATAGCCCCGCCATTGGCATCGAAGGCGAGGATATCGGTGAATGGATACTGGTTGATCTCGGCGATGTAATCATTCATATCATGTTGCCTGATGTGCGACTCTACTATGACCTTGAAAAACTCTGGGGCGAAGAACTGGCTGTGGGCTGAAAATGCGGATCCAGGTTATCAATGTCGCGCAAAAACTGCCCGCCTGGGTTGACATCGCCTGCAATGATTACCTGAAACGGATTCCGCGGGAAATTTCGCTGGAATTCGTGACCGTGCCGCTTGCGTCTCGCAAATCACAACAGTCCCGCGCACGCCTGCAACAACAGGAGTCGGCTCTTATACTGGAAAAATTGGCTTCCGACAGCCTGAATATTGCGCTCGATGAAGCTGGTGAATCATGGTCAAGTACCGACTGGTCAAAGCACCTGCAACGCTGGATGTTTGATTTTCCGCGCGTGAACCTGATTATCGGTGGGCCGGATGGTTTGTCGCCAGCCTGTATCGAAGTCTGCCAGCACAAGGTCTCGCTCGGAAAAATGACGATGCCGCATGCGCTCGTCAAGGTAGTGCTGGTGGAACAATTGTACCGTGCCTGGAGCATTCACAAAGGTCATCCCTATCATCGCCAATAGGCGACCCGGACGGGCTTTCAAGCTATCATTCCACTATGATTTACCTCGCCTCCAAATCACCCCGCAGGGCCGAGTTATTGCGCCAGATCGGAATTGAATATGTGGTTCAAGCTCTGGATATCGATGAGAGCAGAGTAGCAACGGAATCGTCTGTCGAGTACGTAAGCCGCATGGCCAGAACCAAGGCCGGGGTTGTCGCCGAGCAGCTGGACGGGCAGCAGGAGCCTTACGCCGTGCTGGCGGCAGATACTACAATCGTGCTCGATGGTGATACCATTGGCAAGCCTGCAAATCGCGAGCAGTGCCACTCTATATTGCGGCAATTGTCTGGCAGGCAACACCTGGTCTTGAGTGCCGTCGCTTTGGCCACACCGGGCAAGGTTGCGTTACGGCTAACTCAAAACAGGGTGAGCTTCAGGTCATTATCGGCATCGGAAATCGAGTCCTATTGTGCGACCGGGGAACCGATGGACAAGGCGGGTGCCTACGCAATCCAGGGTAGGGCTGCTATCTTTATTGAACACCTTGAAGGAAGTTATTCAGCGGTTATGGGTTTGCCGCTTTACGAGACTGCAGAGTTACTGCAAGACGCTAATATAGCGATGTTTTGATGATGACGATAAGCGAAGAAATACTGATCAATATAACTCCCCAGGAAACCCGGGTAGCGATAGTGGAGAACGGGGCGTTACAGGAAGTCAGTATCGAGCGCCAGCGTAGCCGTGGAATTGTCGGCAATATATACAAAGGCAAGGTCAATCGGGTGCTGCCCGGTATGGAGGCAGCTTTTGTCGATATAGGTCTCGACAAGGCCGGGTTTCTGCACGTCTCCGATATCGATACGGGTGATGACAGTGCAGTTGCAGAGGAAAATACGACGCGCCCGACAATCAATGAGCTTTTACGTGAAGGGGAGACTGTATTGGTGCAGGTTGTCAAAGATCCAATTGGCACCAAGGGAGCACGTTTGACGACCGGTATATCCGTACCCTCCCGCTACCTGGTTTACATGCCAAACTCCACCGCTGTGGGTATATCGGTCAAGATCGAGGATGAAGCCGAGCGTGAACGCCTGAAAAAACTGATCGAGGCTTGCCGTTCCGAAAGCCAGGTCGGTGGTTGTATTATTCGTACCGCCGCGGAAGGCGTTGACGAGACCGAATTGCAGCTTGATATCACTTTTTTATCCAAGCTGTGGGGATCGTTACTCGAGCACGCAGAATCGGTGTCTGCCGGGAGTATGATTCACGAGGATCTACCGTTGTCGATCCGTACACTGCGTGACATGGTGGGGGTCGATACCAGCCTGGTAAAAGTTGATTCTCGAGAAACATACCAGCGTATGACCGATTTCGCGACGCGTTATATTCCGGACCTGCCAGCCAGGATCGAACACTATCCGGGCGAACGCCCCTTGTTTGATGTTTACAATATCGATGATGAACTGCAACGTGCGCTCGCACGCCAGGTCAGTCTTAAATCAGGTGGTTACCTGATTATTGACCAAACCGAGGCGATGACGACCATTGATATCAATACCGGTGCGTTTGTGGGTCATCAAAACCTCGAAGAAACCATTTTCAAAACCAATATGGAGGCGTCGCAGGCAATCGCACGGCAACTCAGGTTGCGCAATCTCGGGGGTATTATCATCATCGATTTCATCGACATGGAGCACGAGGATCATAAGCGACAGGTATTAAAATCACTCGAGAAGTACCTTGATAAGGATCATGCCAAGACCCAGGTTTGCGAGGTTTCGCCGTTGGGGCTGGTCGAAATGACGCGTAAACGCACGCGTGAAAGCCTGGAGCATATTCTGTGCGAGCCCTGTAAAACCTGTCATGGCCGAGGCTCGCTTAAGACCACTGAAACCGTGTGTTACGAGATATTCCGCGAAATCCTGCGCGAGGCCCGCTTTTATGATGAAGCGCGGCAATTGCTGGTTATGGCAAACCAGGATGTCGTCGACAGATTACTCGACGAGGAGGCGGCTAATTTGGCTGAACTCGAAACCTTTATCAAAATTCCGGTCAAACTTCAGGTAGAGGCACACTTATCTCAGGAATCTTATGACGTGGTGCCAGTCTAAATATCTCGAGCTGATCGAATGGAGCTTCTGAAAAGAATTAGCCTTGGAGTGTTCGTAGTCGCTGTCATCCTGCTGGCGATTATCATGGGCGGGTTGAGGCTCGCGATAAGCAATATCGAGTATTTCAAACCCGAAATTGCGTACCTGCTGGAGCGTGATGTCAGTAAAGGTATTGTCTTTACCGGGGTCAGCGGAGAAGTAAACCGCTTCAATCCGATTCTTCGTATCGAAAATGTCTCGATAAATCTGCCCGATAGGTCACAACCATTATTTATCGATCGCCTCACGGTTGAGTTCGATTTTTGGGCCAGCCTGAAGCAGGAAGCCCCTGTCGTGCTTGAAATTTCAGGCAGGCTCGAAAAACTGGAATTGAAAAGAGATGAGTCAGGTCGATGGTGGACTCACGATCTCGAGATTGGTACGGGTAAAAATCGAAGTTCGACCTTCGATTTCATGGAATCGCTGGCATTCGTGCCGCGCTACCTCAAACTCGATTTGCGTCGGCTAATCATCCGCGATGAAAAAAATCCCGCGACCTACCAGTTAGAACGCATCTCAGCACACATCAATTACCAGCAAGGTCAGTTTTTTACACAGCTAAGCGCCGCGCTGCCGGATGAGCTCGGGCAGGGCATATTGGTGAAATCGGTTGTGGGCCCGGATCGAAGCGTTTTCTATATCAATGTGTCTAATTTGCAATTGCCTGCCATTGCCGGGTTGTTTGACTTGAACACCTGGGGCCTGACAAATGGTGCACTGGATGGTGAAGCCTGGATTAACATGTCCGGTGCGCGTGTCGTCGCCGTCAATGGAGACATGGTACTTAAGCAAGGCCTGCTGCGGGCCTTTGCCGATAAAAAGCCCCTGGCGGTGGATTATCACGCGCGATTCAGTGCCATTCATCGTAAATCCAGTTGGCGCGTTACCGGCAATGTTGACCGTTTGAGAGTCGATAATCAGAGTGTTTTAGGATTTCGTACCCAGTTGGAAATCGCTGACGGACCCGACCAGACCCTGGTTTCTGCGTGGATAAACCGATTCCAGATCTCCGGTTTGCCGGCTATAGCGGGACAGTGGTTACCGGCAAACGTCAATCAGCAAATCGCGCAAGGTAAACTGCAGGGATTACTTCGGGACCTGGTGTTCAATATTGATCTGCGGCGACCGGAGGAATTTAAAATCGGCGGTCAAGCGGTCCAGGTTAACAACGAGGCATTCGGAAATATTCCGGGCGCAACGAATCTGAACGCTGATTTTCTGTTAGCGGGCAGGCGGCTGGGAGTAAAGGTCCATGGCGAGCGGGTCAGTCTCGACTTCGCTGACTTTTTCAGGGCTCCACTGGAATTTGATGCGCTGGAGTTGAGCGCAAATGCCAGCCGCAACGATTCAGGTGAAATTTCGTTTTCAGTTAACGAATTCCAGGCTAGCAACCAGGATGCCAGGGTTTCGGGTCGCATATGGATGGAATCCGATGATCACGAGCGCCCGTTCATGTTTCTGCGCGCCAACTTTACCGATGCTGATGCAAGCAGCGCCGGTAAATATATGCCGATAAAATTATTGCCCGAGAAGACACTGGAGTGGCTGGATCGCGGTATTAAGGGAGGATTTGCGCCTGCTGGCGATCTACAGTTCCACGGCAGGCTTAGCGGCTTCAAAAAGCTTCAACAGGAAAAGTCGGGCGAATTTTTTGTCGATTTCAATGTCGAGCAGGCCGACGTGTTTTTTGCACCCGGCTGGCTGCATGCCAGGAACGGTACCGGCAGGGTTTTATTTCATAATACTGGACTTGAGTTCGATCTTGATCGAGTCAGTTATGAGAATCTTGATAATGCCCGCGCCCAGGGATCGATCGCCGATTTCAGTAAAGCGGTGCTGGAACTCGCGGTCAAGGCAGATTCTCCGGTAACCGACGCGATCCGTATATGGATCGAAACTCCAGTCGGGCAACGTTATCGTGAAGTGATCGGTAATTTGCACGACCTTGAAGGTAACGTCAGCAGTGATATCCAAATTAGCTTGCCGCTGCATAGCGGAGACGAGAAACAGCAGGTGCTTGTCCTGGTCGATCTCAAAAATGCGCGCGCGCGAGCGCGGAACTGGGGGCTCGACCTGTCACAGATAAACGGCCAACTGCGGGTAACCGAGGATACGATTGTTGCCCGGGAGTTGAATGCCAGGTTCTTCGAAGATCCGGTCGAGATTGAGATCAGAACCGTAAAACCGGGCGGTGATACGGTTGTGAATGTGGACGGAATCCTTGAATCCAGAAACCTGCTAAAGCGACTACCTGAAAACATGACCCGACACATTCACGGCAAGAGCGATTGGCAAGTGAAGCTGAATTTTGCGGCAGAATCAGTATCAGACGAGCTCCCGTATTTGCAGATAAGCGCAGCCAGCAAGTTAAAAAACACGGAAATAGCGCTACCTGCGCCGTTTGCCAAGTCCAGCCAGGATTCTTCACGGATTTCGGCCGAGGTTAATTTTTTTCCGCAACAGGTTGACTTCACCACCGACCTCGGTGTCGACATTCATGCGCGAGGACAGCTGAGCTCACGCGATGAGCAGGATTTTCAGCTTGATTCGCTCGAGCTCGCCTTCGCGGCTAAGCTCGAGCCCACAACACGGCCGGGATTACATCTCTACGGATTTGTACCCGAAATTTCAATTGACGACTGGATTCAGGTTTTCAAGGGCTCTGGTGTGTCGAGTCCCGATCTGCTCCAATCTGCCAGTCTGGAATTTGATCGGGTTAATGCCTTTAACCGGGTACTTGAAAAAGTTGTATTCGAAGTTAACCAAACCGATCATCGCTTTGTTGGAGAAATTCAATCTTCACTGCTCAGCGGCCGCTTTGAAGCTCCGAGCCAGGTTTCTCCGCAAAATCCGCTTGTCGTCAACCTTGAGTACCTGAGACTGGACAAACTCGACCAGGAAGCAGATTATGCCGCATTGCTGCCGAGTGATTTGACCGATTTTCGCTTCAGTTCCCAGGCACTGATTTTTCATGACATGCTGTTTAATGATGCGCTAATTGAGGCCAGGCAAGTTGAAAATACACTTCATGTCGATAATTTCAGCATGCGCCGTGAAGAGATTCTTATGACTGGAAAAGCGCAATGGGAATACGATGCAACTAAGCGTTCACATCTTTCCAGTGTCAACGTGGGCTTCAAGGGCCCTGATTTAGGCTTGGCGATAGCGGGACTAGGATTCGGTGACTCCATGACTGATGGCAGCGTAGACTTTAACGGTGGCTTTACCTGGTCGGCACCGTTGCTGGCTTTCGAGCTGGATAATTTCAAAGGTGAAGCCGAGCTGAAAATTATCGACGGAATACTCAATAACGTCGAACCGGGCGGTGGCAGGTTTGTTGGACTGTTGAGCTTGAGCGCTTTACCGAGGCGGCTGGCGCTGGATTTTTCCGACGTGGTGGTTGAGGGTATGGAATTTGATAAAATTACCGGATCCTACCGGATAGATGGCGGCATACTTTTTACCGAGGACACCCGGATGGACGGTCCCGCTGCTGAAATCAAGATTTCGGGTCAGACAGGCATAAAAACGCGCGATTATGACCAGCTTATTCGTGTCACACCGAAAATCCGGCAAACGCTGCCAATAATAGGAGCGATTTCGGCAGGGAGCACGGTCGGCTGGGGGTTGCTACTGCTGCAAAACCTGTTTAAAAAGTCCATAGACGATGCGGTGGAAGTTGAATACAAGATTACCGGAAGTTGGGATGACCCCCAGATTGAATTGATAAAGGCGGTTGATGAAAACCAGCAAGAATTACCGAAACGTGAAAGGTAAAGCCTGTATCCTCTGCCTGCTCCTGGTAACGGGTCATGTGTGGGCTAACTCGGTTCGTATTTTTACGCTGAGCGCCGATGAATGGGCGCGGCCGCGTTCTGGCGCGGTAATTCCGCAACTGTCAGCTATACGCTCCGCGGTGAGCTACTGGGGCAAGGGTGGAGACAGGATTATGATCATTCGATATCCGGGCGAGGATAGCGGTGAACTCTGGGCCGCGGAAATGCGAGACTGGTTGATATCTCTCGGTGTGCCCTCAGATTATATCCTGCTGCTGTCGGGTACTCAGGCAGCCGATGAAATCAAACTCGTGGTCGGCAATCGCGACGAAATGGAGCAATAACTAGATATGGCGTCAACTTTAGAGGCAGTTAGTAAAGCTATTCTCGAACCGAGCGAACTGCAAATTGAGCAGCTCGGCGGATTTCTCGATGGCTTACAGGGCAAAAATGTCGATGCAGGGGATCTGTATTTTCAAACCAGTCAACAGGAATCCTGGGTCATGGATGACGGCATATTGCGCGAGGGTAGTTTTAATATCGAGAAAGGGGTAGGCATTCGTGCCATGTCCGAGGAGAAAACCGGCTTCGCCTATTGTGATGATCTGCGCAGTAATGCGATTACCCAGGCGGTCGGTAATGCGCGTGCGATTGTAAAGCAGGGCCAGTCAGGAACCAGCGAGATTAAGCTGGCGAGTAAACCTGCGACTGCCTTGTACACTTCATACAACCCGGTGGATGGTCGCAGTGCTGAAGAAAAAGTCGAACTTCTCAAAAAACTTGATGCTTATACCCGCTCACTTGATGAGCGTATCGAACAGGTCATTATTTCGTTGTCGGGTGGTATCGATCATGTACTGGTCGCGGCTACCGATAATACCCTGGCCTCCGACATACGCCCGTTGGTTCGTCTTAATGTTACCGTGTTGATGCATCAAGCGGAGCGTCGTGAACAAGGCAGCGCCGGCTGTGGTGGTCGACATGCATACGATGTTTTTTTTGATTCTGACCGGGCCTATGAACTGGCACGCGAAGCGGTCAGGCAGGCCACGGTAAATCTTGAATCGGTTGCGACACCCGCCGGCACCATGCCCGTGGTATTGGGACCAGGCTGGCCCGGTGTCCTGTTACACGAAGCGGTCGGTCACGGCCTGGAAGGGGATTTCAATCGCAAGGGTACTTCGGCGTTCAGTAACAAGCTAGGTCAGCAAGTGGCTTCACCGCTGTGCACGGTGGTAGATGACGGCACGCTGGTTGACCGCCGGGGTTCGTTAACCGTAGACGACGAGGGTGTGCCCGCACAGTGCACGACGCTGATCGAAAACGGCATACTCAAGGGATACATGCAAGATAAGATGAATGCCCGGTTGATGGGAACCCGGTCAACTTCGAACGGACGACGCGAATCTTTTGCCCATCTACCAATGCCACGCATGACCAACACCTATATGCTGCCCGGTGAAAGCGATCCCGGGGAAATTCTCAGTTCGGTGGACAAGGGCCTGTACGCGGTGAATTTTGGCGGCGGCCAGGTAGATATCACTTCGGGTCGTTTTGTATTTTCGCTCTCCGAGGCCTACCTGATCGAAAAAGGCAAGATTACGGCACCGGTCAAGGGTGCAACCCTGATTGGATCCGGCCCCGAGGTCATGGGCAAAATATCGATGGTGGGCAATGACCTGGAACTGGACCAGGGTGTCGGTGTCTGTGGTAAAGAAGGACAGTCGGTGCCGGTCGGGGTAGGACAGCCCAGCTTGAAAATTGATGAAATAACGGTCGGCGGTACCGACTAGTTCACTGAAACCGCGGTGATTTCCATACCATTTTCGCCGCTTTGCAGGGTTAACAGGCCGAGGAATTCTCCTTCAAATTTCGAGCTGCCGAGCCTCCACATTATCGTTATCGAATTTTCCCGGTGAATCGAATCGATAAACTCGAAGTCGGGCTCGATCGAGGTTAACACCGGAAAGTCCTCGCAACTCTGACGAAAATGCTCTTCCGATAGTTTTGCCAGTAACTCGTTTGAGAAACCACGCGAAAATCGCGCGTAATTCTGCTCACGCGCGGCTTCGACGATGTTTTTCCAGATCGGTTCCGCCACCGCGCGCAATTGTTCCTTGTGCAAGCGCGAGAATTGCGTCACGTCAGTCCCTCGCTTGGCTGCGGTTCGGACTGTAAGCTGGCGTGCACGTCTTCATAGATAGACAGCATCGCTGGAATCACCAGTAATATCAGCAGCGTCGCAAAGGCAAGCCCGAAGGCGATTGAAACCGCCATTGGTATCAGGAACTGTGCCTGGCGCGAGGTTTCGAACAGCAATGGCGTCAGACCCGCGATGGTCGTAAGCGAGGTTAATAACACCGCGCGCAGGCGCTGACAGGCGGCTTCTTCTAGCGCCTCGCGGATTGAAGCACCTTTGTCCCTGATATGGCGATAAAACATGACCAGGATAATCGAGTCGTTGACAACGATGCCTGACAGGCCAAAAAAGCCGAACAGTGACAGGATAGTCAGGTTCATGTCCATGAACCAGTGACCGAGCACGGCTCCCGTCAGTCCCAGGGGTATGGTCAGCATGACCAGGAAAGGCCATCCATAGGATGAAAACACCCAGGCTAAGACGAGATACATCAATGTCAACGCAATAATTGCGCCGATGCGCATATCGGCGAAGGTTTCGCGTTGACTGGCTGAGCGCCCCTCGATACTGAATTGAACCCCGTACTTACTGGCCAGTTCAGGCAGCGTAAATTGTGTCAGGTCGGCGACGATTTCCGAAGTGTTATTAAGCGCGGCGTTGACATCCGCCGACACGTCAACCGAAAGCCTGCCGTTGAAATGTCTCAGGGTCTCGAAACCCTGCGCCGAGCGCCAGTTGGCGACCGTTTCGAGGGCCACGAACTCACCACTGGGTAGCTTAATCGGCAAATACAGCAAACTGTCGAGACGCCGCTGCTCGGAGTCGGGCAGCTGTAAACGAACTTCGACCTCGTCGGCGCCCTGTTGAAAGCGTTGCAGGATGATGCCGTCATAGGCGGCCCGCAACTGACGCCCGATATCGGTGATCGATAAGCCAAGGGCCTCGCCTGCCGGGCTCAACTCGTATATCAATTGCTCCCTGCCGTAGGGGAGATCATCATCGATGGCGCTGACACCGGGGATTCCCTGCAGTGATTGCGCCAGGTCAAGTGCAGCTGTTTTTAGTCGATGGGGCGTGGTACCGGTGAGTCTTATGTTGAGTTCGCGTCTCGACGGACCGACCCGGCGCGAGGTAATCTGGAAACTTTCCACCCCTGGTGGAACCTTGATGCGCGAGCGCCAGTTCTTGATGAAACTGGGATTATCTGTGCTGCGTTGATCGGAGCCGAGCAGTTCGACGTAAATTGAACCCACCCGTTCGCCTGTTATCGCGCGGCCACGACCGACCGTGGACGCATGCACCCTGTAGTAAGTCGAAACCACGGCTTCATCGATATCGGCGATGGTGTTGAGTAATTCGGCCTCGATCCTGTCGACGAATTTATCGACTTCTTCGCCTGAGGTACCGGAGACAAAACGCACGTTTGCATACACCGTGGTCGACTCGGGAGAAGGAAAGAATTGCCAGCCTGTCTTGCCTCCGAAAAATAATCCGGCCGCAAACAACAGGAAACCAATGGCGGTTGCAATAGTGGTCCAGCGAAACTCGATTGCATTGCGTACCAGCCGACGAAACCAGTGATCGCGCAAGTGCGCAAAACCCCGATCCAGTCTTTGCTTCAGACGAGATTGTTTGTCCGCACGTCCCTGCACAAAGGCATGTCTTAAATGGCCGGGCAGAATCAGGAAACTTTCGATCAGTGAAGCGATGATGACGCAGACGATAACCATTGGAATTGCCATCATGATGCTGCCCATGCGACCGCCGATCAACATCAACGGAAGAAATGCCGCGATGGTTGTCAGGGATGAAGCCAGAACCGGTGCCAGCATGCGCCTGGCGCCCCCTTCGGAAGCCATCAGGGGAGCCTCACCCATGTCGAAATGGGCCTGTGCGTCTTCGCCGACCACTATGGCATCGTCGACAATAATGCCGAGCGCCATGATCAGTGCAAACAGGCTGATCATGTTGATTGAACCACCGACCAGGTACAGCACGGCGAGGGTAGCCATGAATGAAACCGGAATACCGACGGCAACCCAGAACGCCACGCGTGCCGATAAGAACAGGTAAAGAATCAGCAACACCAGTACCAGGCCGCCGGCACCATTTTTAAGCAGCAGCATGATGCGCTCTTTAATCAGCTGCCAGCGCTCGTTAAAAACCTGGATTTCGATATTTGGAGGTAACTGGGGCCGGGCCTGGTCGAGCCAGTTTTGTAATATCTCCGCTGCTTCCAGCGAGTCCCCGTTTTCATTGCGACGCAACACCAGTACCACGGCGTTATTGCCGCGCAGACTGATCGTCGGCGAACCGGGCAGATGCCGTCTTTCGATTTTGGCTATGTCACCGAGATGAATGCGCTTATCGTACTCACTGACAATGGCGAGATTGGCGAAATCCTGTGGCGTCCTGCGCTGGTTTTGACTGCGAATCTCGCGCGCACCATCGTCTTCTCCTATCAAGCCAGCCGGTAGATCCTGGCTTTCAGCATCGATGCGGTTTGCCAGTTCCCCAAGGCCGACGCCGAGGCGCTGCATTTGTTCGGCAGCAAGCTCGATTTGCAGCTGTTGTTTGGGCAAACCGGAAATTTCCACCTTGTCAATGCCAGCGTTGATCAGCTCACGTTCGAACTGCCGGGCCAACAGGCGCAGTTCGTCGATCTGTGAAGGCCCGCTTATAAGCAAACGAGCAACTGACTCGTAACGCACCAACTGCGCAACCTTCGGTTTTTCTGCATCCTCCGGTAGATTGTTGAAATCATCAACCTGCTTTTTGACTTCATCCAGCGCGAAGGTCATGTTGCTGTTTTCGTCGAATTCGAGTGTGATCCCGGATGTCCCGGTTGCCGAGGTCGAGGTTATTTCCTTTAAACGGTCGATGCTGCGCAGTCGCTGTTCCAACGGAATCGTAATACCTGATTCCACATCTTCGGCGCTGGCACCGCTCCAGATGGTACTGACCGTTATTCGATCGAGCTCAAAGTTTGGAAAGAACTGTACATTCAGTTTTTGCAGGGCGATGACCCCGGACAACAGCATCATCACCATCAGCAGGTTGGCAGCAACCCGGTGGCGCGCGAAGATGCCGAGAATGCTATTCGACATTGATCTGCACCTTGAGACCAGTAACCGCATTGGGCAGGTGGGTGATCGCGATTTGATCACCGGGCTCTATATCACTGCTGCGAATCAACACCAGTGCCCGACCACCTTCGGCACTTGATTGCCCGATCGAAACCACGTCGAGTGCCTGCAAGCGGCTCTCTACAACACGGTAGACCCGGGAATTTCCATAAACCGCCTGGTAAGGCACCGCGAACACTCCGCTCTCGGCAGGAAGCATTAAACTGAGTGGCAATAACTCGCCCGGGCGCAGTTGTTCTGCGATGGCATCGATTGCGAAATAAGCGTCAATGCCGGTCGCCTCGGCTTCCCCGGCCAGGCGTATCAGTGGAAAACGACCTAAATACCTGCGATTGGGCACGCTGGCATCCAGTTGCTGTCCCTCGGCAAGTGCCAGCTGTACCGACTTAACGTAATTTATCGGAAGGTGTGCACGGATTTCGAGATTGCTGACCGGAAACAGCGAAATCAGGATCTGGCCAAGTGATACGCGATCCCCGGCGGCAACCCCAACCTCGCTGATGATCGCGTCGAAAGGTGCCTTTATCGCTGAACGGTCCATCGCTAACTTTGCCTGATCGAGTGCTGCCTTGCCACGATCATGTCTTGCCGCCAGGATTTGAAGTTTCGCCGGGTAACTTTCGACTTCGAGTTCACGTGCGGTCACCTGGAGCTTGCGCCGACCCAATTCGCTACGAGCGCTATTCAGCGCGGTATCGGCGCTCAGGTTCTGCTTTTTCAACTCGACCAGGCGTTGTACCTCGTCATTGGCCAGCGCCAGCAGGTCGCGTTCGGTTTCAAGTGAAACCTGGTTTGACTGGTATCGAATCTTGAGTTCCGCGATCTGGTTATCGATGTCACGCAAATCGGCTTCGGCCTGGAGTAACGATGCCGCGAAATCGCGTCGGTCCATGGTTACCAGGGGTTGCCCCTGGTCGACGCGAGCGCCATTGCGTACGAACACTTTCTCGACGATGCCACCCCCCGGGGCTGCCGCCTTCAATTGTTCGGGCGACTCGATGCGACCGTACAGCGTAACGCTGGGCGAAAGTGTCTGTTGTCGGGCTTCGATAATATCGATCTGCCAGACTTTCTCGGTTAGCGCAGGTCTCTCTCTCTCGGTGCGGCTTGAGACCAGCGAAAAATAAAGCACGCCGGCAATCAGAAGCACCAGAAAAGGTAGTATTATTTTGGCCGAGGTCCTAGCTATCATGGTGGATCCAGAAGCGGAAAATATAAAGCATACGCAGTATAACCTTTGTAAAGGGGTGCGAGGCTAGGAATCGGTGAGTTCGAAGCGATTTAGAGCCCGATTCTTGATTACTTTACACGGATCAAAAATCTGCCCATTCATTGCCAGGTATACCCCCGCCGGCAATAGTTGAACGGCAGCGCAGGCAGCTCCAAGGTTGTAGGTTGCGTCGCTATGGCGCATGCGGGCCGGTTGCATTGCACCGAACAGCACAATGGTTTTATCCCTGATATCCAACAGGGCCTGTGCGGTCTCTATCATTGTGTCGGTGCCGTGGGTTATCAAAATCCTTTCTTCAATTACGTTACTGACAGCATCGTGGATCATTTTCCGATCAACGTCATTGATATCGAGGCTATCCTTTTCAAGTAGCTCTACGATGTCATACTCGAAGCCGATATTGGCCTCTTCGAGCAAATCCCCGATGATTGTATCGGCAAACTGAAACTCGCTTTTGGCGTCGAAATAAATCTTGTCGAAAGTACCACCGGTAGTGAAGATCTTGATTTTCAAAGCATGCTCCTGTTAGCGCATATGAAAGTTAGGCACGGTGCCAGATTAATATTGTAAACTGGGTGGGCCGGCTTCACTAACCTGAATAATTCGAATGACTACTGAATCATTAGTTCGGCCAAAAGTGCCCGTTATCGCTATCTCCTGTGCCTGTATTATTGCTCTGCTGGCGTTCGGCCCGCGTTCCGCGATGGGTTTTTTCCAACTGCCCATTTTGCAGGATACTGGTTGGGATCGGACCACGTTTGGTATGGCGATGGCCTTGCAGAATCTGTTCTGGGGCATGGGGCAGCCCTTGTTTGGCGTGATTGCCGACAAGTTCGGCGCCTGGCGGGTGCTTGCCACCGGGGCTAGCTTGTATGCTGCCGGCCTGGTCGTGATGGCGATTGCGCCGAGTCCCACGTGGCTGCATATTGGCGGCGGAGTTCTGATAGGACTGGGTGTTGCGGCCTGCTCCTTCGGTGTTGTGCTGGCTTCGATTGCACGCCTGGTCAGCCCCGAGAAACGATCGTTTGCATTTGGTCTCGGCACTGCTGCCGGCTCGGCCGGAATGTTCGTGTTTGCACCGATTTCACAGGGCTTGATCGATACCCTGGGCTGGTCCGACAGCCTGGTCGCAATCGGTGCGATCATGCTAATCATTCCGCTACTGGCGATTCCGCTAAGGGGTAATTCCTCGACCTCGAAATTTGCCGCAGTTGAATTCGAACAAACGGTTGGCGCTGCATTGCGCGAGGCGTTCGCGAGTAAGGGATATCTATTACTGACATCCGGATTTTTCGTCTGTGGCTTCCAGGTCGCATTTATCACCGCCCATTTTCCTGCCTATATCAATGATCTCGGCATCGCTTCGCGCTGGGCGGTGGTCGCAATCAGCCTGATCGGATTTTTCAACATCATCGGTTCGCTGGCTTCCGGTATCATCGGGCAACATTACTCGAAGCCGATTTTTCTGAGCCTGATATATATTGCCCGCTCCATAGCCTTTACGGTATTCCTGTTGATGCCTGCAAGCCCCACGACGGTTGTCGTGTTTGCTGTCGTCATTGGCTTGTTATGGCTGTCCACCGTGGCCCCGACCAACGCGCTGGTCGCGGTTATGTTTGGTACCCGTTACCTGGGGATGCTCGGGGGAATCGTTTTCTTTTCCCACCAGGTAGGCTCATTTCTCGGAGTCTGGATGGGAGGCTTTCTTTATGACGCGACCGGCTCCTACGATGTCGTCTGGTGGCTCGGAGTAGCGCTCGGAATATTCGCCGCAATCGTGCACTGGCCAATCCGCGAAGAACCCGTCCATCGCCCGATTCCACAAACTACCTGACGTGAGCGTCCGATTAGACCAGGGGGGGTTCGTCGCTTAGCAATTCGTCAGTATTCGGATCGAGTTCTTCGTGATAGGCATCGATGTTCTCCGCTACGCGGTCAACGGCCTCGTAACTGGCGATATTAAAAATCGCCTCGCCCGCGAAAACCAGCGGCAGATTGGTTTTGCCAATGATGATTCCGGCGACTGGACTAACCAGTTCCTCGGTATTTTCACCGAGCGGGTTATTGATGTAAGCCAGCAGGTCACCAATTTCGACCTTGGTTCCGGTCGCTACCAGGGAGCGCAGAATTCCACTTTGCGCGGCTCGTACCCAGCGAGTAGTATTCGCGACCAGCGCCTCTGATTTTCTCTTCCTCTTGCTTTTGGCGCGCATACCGAGTTCCCGCATCACCTGCAGCACACCCTTGACACCAGCCCTGATCGCAACTTCATCAAAGCGCAGCGCTTCGCCTGCCTCGTAAAGTAATACACCGATGCCGTTGCTGTGTGCGGATTCACGGAAGGACCCTTCGAGCAGTTTGGCATTGAGGATGACCGGAACTCCGAACGCCTGGGCCAGCGCTTCCAGTTCAGGTTCACCCTGCAGGTTGGCGCGAATCTGCGGCAAGTTTTCGCGATTGACTGCACCCGTGTGCAGGTCAATGATATGGCTGCAGTGAGGGATGATCTGCGTCATCAATACGTGGGCGAGACGCGACGCCATCGATCCGTTTTCGGAGCCGGGGAATGATCGATTCAAATCACGGCGGTCGGGAAGGTAGCGTGACTTGGAAACGAAACCATAGACATTTACCACGGGTATTGCGATCAGCGTACCTTTGATTCGATCGATGAACTTGTGCGACAACAGGCGCCGTATGATTTCAACACCATTAATTTCATCTCCATGCACGGCGGCACTAACCAACAGAACCGGGCCGGGTCGCCGACCGTGTACCACGTGTACCGGCATGTTGACGCTACTATGCGTGTAGAAACTGGGTAACGGGATGTCTATCGATTGCCGGCTGCCGGGTTTAATCGCTACCCCGGCAATCTCGATGGCCGCTTGCATTTTAGCCCTTGCCACGTGTCCTGGTTTTGCCGGGTTGCAACTTTTCAAGATTGTTGATGATTAAACCGGCGACATCCTTGCCGGTGGCACCTTCGATACCCTCCAGTCCAGGGCTTGAATTGACTTCCATCACCACGGGTCCATGGTTGGAACGCAACAGGTCGACACCGGCGACGTTCAGACCCATTATTCGTGCCGCTCTGACCGCGGTTGAGCGTTCCTCGGGCGTAATTTTAATCAGGCTGGAAGCACCACCACGATGCAGGTTAGAGCGAAATTCACCTTTGGGCGCCTGGCGTTTCATGGCAGCGACGACCTTGCCATCGATGACGAAGCAGCGGATGTCGGAACCCCCGGCTTCCTTGATAAACTCCTGTACCAGGATATCGGCCTTAACGCCCATGAATCCCTCGATGACACTTTCGGCCGCTTTTTGTGTTTCCGCCAGAACCACGCCGATACCCTGGGTTCCCTGCAGCAGCTTGACCACCAGGGGTGCGCCACCAACCATCTTGATGACGTCCTTGATGTCATCCGGCTTGTTGGCATAACCGGTAAGTGGCATGCCTATGCCTCTGCGGGATAATAATTGCAGCGAACGCAGCTTGTCGCGTGAGCGACCGATGGCTACCGATTCGTTCAGCGCTACCACGCCCATCATTTCAAACTGCCTTAAAACGGAGAGGCCATAAGCGGTAACCGATGCGCCGATGCGAGGTATAACCGCGTCAAAGTCTTCGAGTATTTCACCACGGTAGTGAATCGAGGGTTTGTGCGCCGCGATATTCATATAGGCACGCAGTACGTCAATGACGATGATCTTGTGACCGCGTTCCTCGGCGGCCTCGATAATGCGACGTGAGGAATATAGCTTTCGGTTTCGCGAAAGAAGAGCAATTTTCATTTGATTATCCGTCTATAACCCGTACAGCTTACGCGGTCTTAATTTACCATTGACATAGGAAACACCTGGATCAACCACGAATCGATTCTCCATGGCCCGGCGCCCCAGCAGCATGCGAAAGCGCATAGTATCACGGTTTGTCAGGGTCATCTCAATAGGCCAGGCGATATCACCGATGACAACTTTGCTTTGGATGACGTAACGCATTTCGCGATGTCCGCCGGAATCGGTGACCTCGCGAAAGTCGTAAACCGGTGCGTGGCATTCGACTTCAAACGCCTGGTTAAGCTGTATCGGATGGATCAGGAAGCGGAGCATATCAATCCCATCCCGGGTATAGGGCTCGATTAGGAAGGCGTGCAATGCGGAGGTGCGGGCCCCGGTATCGATCTTGGCCTTGATCGCCGGTAGATTCAGCTCCGGTAATGCCGCCCATTCCCGCCATCCGATAGTGGCTTGCGTTGATTCAGCTGTCATAGAGGTAAAAAATTGTCCTGGTTAATCCAATTCTGACGTCTCGCGGCAGCGATGTACAAGGTTTTTAATCATTCGGTCGCAGGCCAGCAGTTGCTCGCGACTGACAAATTCATCAGGCTTGTGGGCCTGGTCGATACTGCCCGGACCACACACCAGGCAGTTGACACCGATGCCATCGAATAATCCGGCCTCGGTGCCAAAACTGACATTGTCACCGATATTGTCAATCGGATTGATCGAGCGCGTGTAGGTGATGACCGTCGACTCAGGATCGGTGTGTAAGCCCGGATAGGACGAGGTTTCGTCGAAACGGATCTCGCTATCGGGATAGCGAGATTTCATATCGGTTAGCAATACGTCATCGGCATAATGCCTGATTTCATGCACCAGTGCGTCGAGATCCTCCTGCGGCAGGTTTCGGATCTCGAATTCGAATTCGCATTGCTTCGGCACGATGTTAAGTGCGGTACCACCGTTGATGGTACCGACGTGAAAGGTTGAATAGGGAACCGAGTAGCTTTGATCAGTCAATTTCTGCTGCACGCGCGTATTCATATTGCGGATAAATGCGATTAACTCGGCGGCATATTCAACCGCGTTAACGCCGTTGCTGATATAGGCGGAATGGCAGGAGAGACCGCTGACCGTGACCCGGTAAGAAAGCTTACCCTTGTGGCCGAGGACCATGCTCATGTTAGTCGGTTCCCCGATCAGGCCGATACGCGGTTTGACTTCGAATCCAGCCATCGCGTCGACCAGTTTCTTGGCGCCAAGGCAACCAATTTCTTCATCGTAGGAAAACGCGAGGTGAATGGGCGTTTTTAACAACCCGGCTGTAATCTGGGGCAGTCCCGCAAGCACACAGGCAATAAAGCCTTTCATATCGCATGAACCGCGACCAACCAGTCTTTTATCCTCGGTTTTTAAATGATAGGGATCGCTGTGCCAGTCCTGGCCGGTGGTCGGTACAACGTCGGTATGACCGGAAAGCATAACGCCACCAATGTCGTTTGGCCCGATGGTGGCGTAGAGATTGGCGCGACTCTGGTCATCGTTATGCACCAGTAGCGATTCGATACCGTGGTCGCCAAGCAGGTTGCGGATAAAATCGATCAGTTGCAGATTCGATGTCCTGCTGGTGGTATCGAATGCGACCAGCCGGGCCAGAATTTCTTCACTATTCATAACCATTTCCGTTGCAAAGACCGTTCTCAGGGGTCTCCCGGAACACCATAGGATGGCGCATCTTCCGGATTGTAGGCGCGCATCACGTAGTCATCGATCTGCGGCTCATAAACTTCCCAGCCTGCGATCATCCTGGTAATGGGATCATCATCCCAGTCGATACGCAGCTCGACCAGCGGCCAGCAGGGTTCGCCTCCGATCAGCAGACCTGCAGAGTGCAGCGAGCCGGCTTCTCCACCGGCATCTACCCCGGCCGTCAGGGCGCCGAGCAGACGCGAGCCGAAGCTGCCGCCGGATTGTTCGAAAGCCTTGATCATCGCTGTCGGAACCGATTCGTTGGCCAGCAGGTTACCGGCCGCGACACAGTGTTTGCCCTCGGCCGAGGCAAAGCGTCCTAAAACAGCATCGCCGGTAAACAATCCCGTATTGCCGTGACTGTCGATCAGGCCGAGTTGACGATACTTTATGTGTGGCGTGTTACTTGTCACAGTGCCGATTGCAGTATCCAAGTCAACTCCGTCATCGAGCAGGGCGAGCATGCGTGGGCCGAGGCGCGGATCGGTGATGTTCTGACTCAGGGCAATTCCGATGCCCGGTCGCCAATGCAGGCAGCGGCTACCGACACTGATACTGGACGACGAAATGGCTGCCCCAAGCTGGCCCGTGGCTTCGTCCCAGGCAGCGATTGATAGTGTCATACTGTTACCTTTTCTGCTGGGCCCAGCAGGCGAAGAGCCGTTGGCAGTGCGCGGCAATGGCTTCGATATGCGGATTTTCGATTGCCTGGCCCGGTGTTTGAAGGATAACACGGCCGGCTCTGATGTCATCATCGATCGGGTACGCTAGCAGCGCATGATCGTCGGAATTCATTAAAAATATTTTACATGAGTTGGAAATCCACTCAAACTTCGAGCATCACAATCCAGGCAATGGTTGAGGCTATGATCAGAACAGGTGGGGAAGATCGCGAATCGATGCGCGCTAGAGGTGAAGTCTATATGATCGGAAAGGTTGCCCGGAAGGCCCGGAGCAAGGTCACTGAAGATGGCAGAATCGTCGGCACAATGTCAGCAGCAGCCGTGAAGAAGCGTGCCTGAGATGTCAACCCATAAACGCATTCGAAAGTTCAATACGCGAGATACCTATCCCAACCAGGCGCTCGATAACGATCTGTGCCAGGCTGTTGTAGCCGGCAACACGGTTTACCTGCGCGGCCAGGTCGGTACTGATTTCGACGGCAACCTGGTTGGTCTGGGTGACCCGGCTGCGCAGGCCGAGCAGGCGATGAAGAACGTCAAGCAGCTGCTTGAGGAATCCGGTAGCGACCTGAGTCATATTGTAAAAACCACCACTTATATCACCGATCCAGGATATCGCGAACCGGTCTACCAGGTTGTCGGCAAGTGGCTCAAAGGCGTGTTTCCGATTTCGACCGGGATCGTGGTTGCCGGACTGGGTCAGCCTGAATGGCTGATGGAAATCGATGTTATTGCCGTGATTCCGCAAGACTAAGTCAGCTGGCCTGGTTAACGCATCGGCAGTGCACTGCCACTCCGATGAGAAATTGTATAGTTATAACTAGATTGAAAGGAGGTGCCGATGAAACCGGTAGCTGAGGGTGAACGCATGGTTATCAACCTCGATGAGATTGAATTTGAGCCCTATATCAATAGCCGCGGTGAAGAAGACGGGCTAGCCTTTCAACATGATCGAAGCAAGCCCCTGGGTACCGGTTTTCATATCTACAAAATGGAACCCGGATATACCACGATCCCGCATCAACACCGCGGTAACGAAGAGTTTTTAATACTGAGTGGCGAGGTAACCGACAATGACGGCACGGTATACCGTGAAGGTGACCTGGTTTTGATGAAGGATGGCACTCAGCATTGCTCTTACACCGAGAATGGTTGCGTTATTGTGGTTTATCTTGAGGCCCCCGAAGCGGAAGTCTAGGCTTCCTTGATCATGCGAAACAGTTCGTCTTTTAAATACAGACGGACTTTTTTGCGCTCCTCCAGGTATTCATCAGAGGTATTTTCTACCCCGGTTTCGATGCGATGTACCTCGTGGTCGACTTCGTGATATTCGTCGAACAGCCTGGCAAAATGATGATTGGTCATTTTCAGATCGTGGATGGCGTCGCGGTGCTCGGGTAATTCGTGCACCAGGTCGTGCTTCTCAGTCAACATGCGTTTATCCTCGCTTAACTCTCAATTTTTTCGGCGCAATTGACACAATATGCCGTGAAAGGCAGCAATTCGAGCCTGGCGGTCGGGATATCCTCACCACATTCTTCGCAGCGGAAATAGGTACCGTTTTTAAGTCGGTGTAAAGCGAACTTGATCATCTCCAGCTCCTGTTCAGAACTGTTACCGAGCGATTCAAGCACCTCGTCATTTTCGCGTTCGCTGGCCTGCTCGCTCCAGTCGGCTGTCATACCCTCGTGGCGAATGTCCCGGTCGATCGAATTAATACGATGCGTCACTTCCTTTTTTAATGCGATTAATTTCTTTTTGATGTCTTTCTCGTCCAAGGGTATTTACTCCTAATTTCAGTCCAGGAAAACCTGAAGTCTAAAAATTCTATTAAAATGGATTATTAAAGTATCGACAGAATTTCGATAATAACCTTGATATGGGGCAAGTTAATAGTCGATCTGCGCGTGTTGAGGTAATTTTTTATGGGCACGGTTCTCAAGATAGAACACCAGCAAGCCGCTGAAAATAATCAAGCCGCTACCGACAAAGGAAATCCAGTCGGGCCAGTCACCCCACAGGTAAAAGCCAACCACCAGTGCAAAAGGCAGGGAGGCGTATTCGAAAGGTGCCACCGCCGCGGCCTCTCCCAAACGATAAGCCTGTGAAATCAGGTAGCCGCCAAACGATACCATAATCCCGCATAGCAGCAGCAGTTGCAGCTGGGCCAGGTCAGGCCAGCTCCAGGCGCGTAACAGGAAACCGGTTGCCTCGTTATCGTAAATGTCGAACCTGCCATCGCCGATAGCGAGGCCGACAACAGAGCTGATGACTATGAAAGCGAGCTGGATGTAAAAGGTTAAGGCGCTCGCCTTTTCACGCATGCCGAGTTTACGTGTCATCATGGTCATCACCGCGTAGGACAGGGCGGCAAGAACCGGCAACAGGCTGATTGAGCGAAACACTTCACTGCCCGGACGCAGCATTATGATGACACCAATCAATCCGGCGATGATGACCAGCCAGCGTAACAGCCCAACCCTTTCTCCAAGTACGGGTTGTGACAATATGCAGATGAAAAGCGGTGCCGTGTAAAATAGCGATACGGTCTCGGCGAGTGGCATTACTGCCAGACCCAGGAAGAAAAACATATTCGCCAGCACCAGCATCGAACCTCGTATAAAGTGCAGCAGTGGTCGACGTGTTTTCAAAGTTTTCAAACCACCTTCCAGGTGAATGAAAACGAAAACAAGGATCATTGCGAAGACACCGCGGAACAACATAATTTCGTGTAGTGGCAACCCGGTACTCAGCCATTTTATTATCGAGTCGCTGACGGTTAAGAATGCCAATGCTGCAACCAGGCATAAGATGCCCTGGGTATTTCGATTGAGTGTTTTCAGGTAGGTCAAATCTGACCGCTCTAAACTCGCAATTGCCCGGTCGAGGGACTCACGACCCCTCGTAACCCTGTAACACGTTCACCGTGTTAATGCCGATTTCCTCGACCGCGTAGCCGCCTTCCATGATGAATAGCGTGGGTAGCCCAAGGCTTGCTAGGGTTTTGCCGTAGCGCTTGAAGTCATCACTGGTCAGCTTGAAAAATGATATTGGATCATGTTCGAAGGTGTCGACACCGAGCGATATTACCAGCGCATCGGGCCCATAATTCCTGATCTTGTGACAGGCGTCTGCGAGTGCCGCGTTCCAGGTTTTGAAGTGGGTGCCGGGACCGAGCGGATAGTTATGGTTGAATCCTTCTCCGGCGCCTTGCCCGAGTTCATCGGCATAGCCGAGAAAATGCGGAAAGGCATCCCGGGGATCGCCATGCAGCGACAGGAACATGACATCGTCACGATCGTAGAATATTGCCTGGCTACCGTTACCATGGTGGAAATCGACGTCGAGCAATGCGACCCTTGATGCGCCCTGGTCGATAAAGCCTTGCGCCGCAACCGCGGCGTTATTGATGAAACAGTAACCGCCGAACATATCGCCGGCGGCATGGTGCCCGGGCGGACGGCACAGCGCAAAAGCTTCCCGGGCACCGTCTCGAATTGCGGACTGTGCCGTCAGTGCGACATCGACGCTGGCGCGTGCGGCCTTCCAGGTGCCGTTGGAGATAGCGGTCTCGGCAGCGAGCGCATAATAGCCAAGCTTACCTTCGATATGGTCTGGAATACGTTGCTGCATGCCACGGGCGGGCCAGCAGGTTGCGATTGCTTCGCCCTTGTAGCCCGAAGCCGTCCAATCATCCCAGCAGGTTTCGAGGAAGTGTAAAAATTCTGGATCGTGTATCCGCGTGATAGCGTCGATGTTGTATTGGTGCGGGGTAATCACATCGCCGAGGCCAACCTCGTTAACGCGTTGCAGGATATGTTCGGCGCGTACCGGGCACTCGAAAGGCGGCACCAGCTCACCACCGTAGAGTTCGGTTTTGGCGTCGTGCAGCGCGTGTTTGTCGCTGAATACGGTAAGCATGGCTAGTTTTCGTGGGTGATTCGTGGCTCGAGCTTGCCGTCGAGCGTGGAAATGGTTTGATAAAGATCAGGCCGGCGGTCGCGGTAGATGCCCCAGGCGTCGCGATAGCTGCGAATCACCTCCATATCGAATTCGTGTAGCAGTACGCTTTCGCTATGATTGTCGGCCTGGGCAACGATCTCACCGGTATGATCGGCAATAAACGAATGCCCGTAAAAAGTCAGTTCGTAAGCCGAATCCTGGGTTGCATGCTCGGTGCCGATACGATTGGAAGCGATCACCGGAACCATGTTGGCAGCGGCGTGGCCCTGCATGGTGCGTTGCCAGTGTCCACTGGAATCAAGCGTGATTGCGGGCGGCGGCTCCGAGCCGATGGCGGTTGGGTAGAGCAACAATTCTGCCCCCATCAGCGCCATGCTGCGTGCCGCTTCGGGAAACCATTGATCCCAGCAAACGCCGGCGCCGATCTTGCCGTAACGCGTATCCCAGACCTTGAAGCCGGTATCTCCGGGATTGAAATAATTCTTTTCCTGGTAACCGGGCCCGTTGGGAATATGCGATTTCCGATAGATACCAAGAATTTCGCCACCGGCGTCTACCATTGCCAGCGAATTGTAGAATGCCCGGTTGGCGCGTTCAAACCAGCTAAAGGGCAGTACCACGTCGAGTTCTTTGGCGAGAGCCTGGAAGCGTTTCAAGGATTGATTCTGTTCCAGGGTCGTGGCCAGCTCGAAATGACTGGCATCCTGTTCGATACAAAAGTAGGGCGTCTCGAATAGTTCCTGAATCAGGATGACCTGTGCACCTCCGTCCGCGGCTTCGCGAATTAAATTTTCGGCGCGATCCAGGTTTGCGGAAAGGTCCCAGCTGCAGGCCATCTGCGTGGCCGCAACGCGTAGCATCGACATCGCGGAAACTCCAAAAATGTATAGTACAACCAACGATTCTTATCGATTTTCGAGAGCTTGGCTAGCTTTAAAATATCGGATCACGCACAATTCCGCGATTACCGAGGCGATCAATATTAATGTCTGAATATCTGCCGCAAGATAATAACGAAAACTCTCTATGGGTTGAAACCGCGGTTGCCGGCCCAGAAAGTGAATCGTTAAACGAATCGATGCAGGCCGACGTACTCGTTGTCGGTGGTGGCTATACCGGATTATCCGCTGCTTTGCACCTTGCCGAAAAGGGTGTCTCGGTGGTCTTGCTCGAGGCAAAGAACATTGGCTTTGGTGGGTCAGGCCGCAATGCCGGGCTGGTCAACGCCGGAATCTGGAAAACCCCCGACGATGTGCAAAATCTGATCGGACCTGATGCCGCCAAACGCTTCAATCTTGCGTTGCGCGATTCCCCCGCGCTGGTGTTCGACCTGGTTGAACGCTTTAACCTGCAGTGCCAGGCGGAGCGCTGTGGCACTGTCCATATTGCCCACAGGGCCGATGCCATGGCTTATCTTGAAGATCGTTGCCAGCAACTGCAAAAACTGGGCGCTGCGGCGCAGTTGATCGATGGCAGCCAGGCTGAGGCCATTTCAGGATCGCCGCTATACCGCCATGGTGGAATTCTCGATCCGGGCGCAGGCACCGTCCATCCGTTGAGCTATGCGCGCTCGCTCGCAAAAGCAGCAATCAACCGGGGTGTGCGCTTGTTCCAGCATTCCGGAATCGAAAGTCTCAATCGATACAATGATCGCTGGCTGGCGAAAACCGCCAACGGCGAGGTTATTGCCGAACAGGCGATCATTGCAATCAATGCCTACGCGGATGCTAAAAGTAAAAAGGTTCGCAAGTCGACCCTGCCGGTGTTTATTTTCCATTGCGCGACGCCACCGTTACCCGCAGAAATTGCGGCGTCTATTATTCCGCAACGCCACGGCCTGTGGGATACGGATAGCTTGCTGACATCGTCGCGAATTGACGCTGAAGGCCGCCTGGTGATGAGTGCCCCAGGCCGACTGCATGGCTTTCAGCGCCGGATTCGGGAGAGCTGGATGATGCGCAAGCGTGATCGCCTTTATCCGCAACTGAAAGGAACCCCCTGGGCTTACCAGTGGAGTGGGCAGATCGGGGTAACCTCGACAAAAATCCTGCGGGTTCAGCTATTGGCCCCCGGCCTGTTTGCACCCGCGGGATATAACGGGCGGGGCATCGGTGTGGGCACGGTCATGGGGAAGCAGCTTGCCGACACCATCGCCAGCGGTAACCGCGATGATTTTCCGTTTCCGATCGAGGCGCTCTATCGTGAAAAATGGTCAAAGATGCGCGCGGCTTACTACGATTATGGGACCCTGGCGCTGGAGTTTTTCAGCAGTCGCGGTTAAATCCCGATGCCGGGCATTAAATTGTTCAGGGTAGCAGGCATATTGGCTGGAATTATCCGATAGTCCGGATAAAATGCGATCACACTAAACAGGCGAAATAACCCATGGCACAATCGAAACGAGTAACCTTTGACTGGCAGGATCCGATGTTCCTCGAGCAGCAGTTGAGCGAGGAGGAGCGCATGATTCGCGATGCTGCCCGTGAGTACTGCCAGGATGGACTGATGTCCCGCGTGCAAATGGCAAATCGCGACGAAGTGTTTCACCGTGAAATCATGAACGAGTTTGGCGAACTGGGTTTACTCGGTGCAACCATTCCCGAGGACTACGGCTGTGCTGGTGTTAACTACGTGTCCTATGGACTGGTGGCGCGCGAAGTCGAACGCGTCGATAGCGGTTACCGCTCGGCAATGAGCGTGCAGTCATCGCTGGTGATGCACCCGATATATGCCTATGGCGACGAGGCACAGCGCGAAAAATACCTGCCACGACTGGCCTCGGGTGAATGGGTTGGTTGTTTTGGATTAACCGAACCTGACGCGGGTTCTGATCCCGCCAGCATGAAGACGACGGCTACACCGGTTGACGGTGGCTACCAGCTCAAAGGCGCGAAAATGTGGATCACCAATTCCCCGATTGCCGATGTCGCCGTGGTCTGGGCCAAACTCGATAGCGTCATTCGAGGTTTTATTCTGGAACGTGGTATGAAGGGTTTTTCAACCCCGAAAATCGAAGGCAAATTTTCATTGCGCGCTTCATCTACCGGTGAAATCGTGATGCAGAACGTGTTTGTTCCCGAGGAAAACCTGTTGCCAAACGTCGAAGGCCTGAAGGGGCCGTTTGGATGCCTGACCCGGGCACGCTTCGGCATCGCCTGGGGCACGATGGGAGCCGCTGAATTCTGCTGGCACGCGGCACGTCAATATACGCTCGATCGCAATCAGTTTGGCCGTCCGCTGGCGGCGACCCAGTTGATACAAAAGAAGCTCGCCGATATGCAAACGGAAATCGCGCTTGGCTTACAGGGTTGTGTGCAGATGGGGCGTCTGATGGATGCCGATAGTTGCCCGGTGGAACTGGTTTCGCTGATGAAACGCAATAACTGCGGCAAGGCGCTCGACATTGCCCGCGTTGCCCGCGATATGCATGGTGGTAATGGCGTTTCCGACGAATACCACGTGATTCGGCACGTGATGAACCTAGAAGCCGTTAATACCTATGAAGGTACGCATGATGTTCATGCCCTGATCCTCGGACGCGCACAAACCGGGATCCAGGCCTTTTCCTAAATGGCAGGACCTCTAAAGGGCTTCCGGGTTCTCGACCTGAGTCGCATACTGGCCGGCCCCTGGGCCAGCCAGATGCTGGCGGACCTCGGTGCCGAGGTTATCAAGATCGAACGTCCCGGCAGTGGTGACGACACGCGAGGCTGGGGTCCTCCCTATATGCCTGATAGAGCTGGGGACGCTACCTCGGAGGCCGCCTATTTTCATGCTACCAACCGCGGCAAGCGGTCAGTTTGCATCGATATGTCCCAATCCGACGGGCAGGCGTTGATCCGGGACCTGGCAAAAGACTGCGATGTATTGATTGAAAACTTCAAGCTTGGCGGGTTGAAAAAGTACAAGCTGGATTATCCAGCCCTGAAGCGCATTAATCCCGGCCTGGTCTACTGTTCGATCACCGGCTTTGGACAAACCGGGCCTTACGCCGATCGTGCCGGCTACGATTTTATGATCCAGGCGATGGGCGGCATGATGAGCGTCACCGGGGAAGCCGATGGTTTGCCGATGAAAATAGGCGTGGCGCTGGCCGACGTGTTAACCGGTCTCTACGCGGCCAATGCTATCCAGGCAGCGTTGATTCATCAGCAAAAAACCGGCGCAGGTCAATATATCGACATGGCCCTGCTGGACGTACAGGTGGCAACACTGGCGAACCAGGCTATGAACTACCTCGCTAGCGGTGACAGCCCTGGCAGGCTGGGTAATGCGCATCCAAATATCGTGCCCTACCAGGCGTTCCAGACTGCCGATGGTTATATCATTCTTGCGATTGGCAACGATGCTCAATTTGAAAAATTCTGTGACCTGGCCAATAGCAGCGAACTGGCTGCCGATGAGCGTTTTCGCAGCAATAGTAACCGCGTTAAGAACCGTGAAACCCTGGTGCCCCAGGTGGAGAAAATCATGTTGCAAAAATCGAGCATCGAATGGCTCGATGCATTGAACGAGCGCGCTATTCCCTGCGGCCCGATTAACAACGTCGAACAGGTATTTGACGATCCGCAGGTGCGCCACCGTGGGATGCAACTTGAACTCGACCACCCGGTTGCGGGTAAGGTTGCCAGTGTCGCCAATCCGATCAAACTCTCAGTTACCCCGGTCGAGTACCAACAGGCGCCACCGATGCTGGGAGAGCACACTAACAGCGTGTTAACTTCGCTGCTTGGATTGAGCGATCAGGACCTTGATCTATTGAGATCCAGGGGTGTTATTGCTTGAGGGGCCAGGTATCGCTGAGACGATAACCGCCAGGCCACGGATCGTCGGGGTCGAGCATCACCTGGTGAGTGCCGGTAATCCAGGCGCGCCCGCGAATCGATGGAATAATCGCTGACTTATCTCCCACGCGGGTTTCCTTGACGATGCCGCAATCGAAGCGAGAATCGATGATCGACCTGCCAATTAACTTGTCCCCTGGTTGCATTAGGCCCCTGGCATGTAGTACCGCCATGCGCGCCGAGCAACCTGTTCCACAGGGAGAGCGATCCAGTTTGCCAGGGTCGATGGCGACCGTATTCCTGCTGACTTTGACCCCGTTTTCTTCGGCGATCGGCATGCCGAATTCACAGAACGAAATATGCGCCCAGTCCGGGTTGCCCGGGTGAGTAAAATTGAGTTGCTCGTTGGCGGCGGCACTGATCCTGGTACCAAGCTGTGCCAGGTCTCTTGCTTCATCGGGTTTGATTTCGAAGCCGAGTGCAGCCGCATCAACGAGCACGAAGCTGTCGCCGCCATAAGCGGTATCGACGGTCAGCGTTCCGAATCCTTCGATTTCAAGGCTGACATCGAGTTGGTCGGCGAACGAAGCTACATTATGTACTTCGATACTCTGTGCCTTACCGTTCTGGCAATACGCTTTTACCGGAACCAGGCCACCGGGTGCTTCGAGTACGAATTCGGTAAGCGGTTCCTGCATCTCGATCAGTCCGCTGTCGAGTAATACCGTGGAAACACAAATTGAATTTGAACCCGACATTGGCGGAGTATGTTCGGGCTCCATGATGATGAATCCAAACCGGGCCTCGGGTTGCTTTGCCGGGACCAGCAGGTTGACATGTTTGAATACGCCTCCGCGTGGTTCATTGAGCACCAGGTTTCTTAAACCCTGATCCTCGTCAATCCAGCGCGACTGTTGCCATAACGTATCTCCCGGGGGAGGGCTGACTCCGCCAACAATTACGTTGCCGACTTCACCCTCGGCATGGCAGGAAATCATGTGGACGATATTTTTACTTCTCATGGTTTTCTAAAGTGTAAAAAAAAATGTATGAGCCACGCTATCAAGAATACGAAATAAAGACCCAGGGCCCAATATATGCTGCCATGCAGGCGCGGTTGCTGCTCGAAGTTCGCCAGGATGGCGAGTTGCATGACGTATATCGCCAGCGATAGATGCACGATCCCCATCAGTATCATTTGACGTCGGAAAAACTGCCGGGTTGCTTCGATCCGCTTAGCTGCAAGCCAGTGATCACGGTGCGGGATCTTCATGCCGAAACTGGCTCGCTTCTCGGACCAGCCTGGAACGAATACAAAAACTACGACCAGCATTAGCAATATAACCGCGTACAATACAAAAAATCCTTCCCTGCTAGCCCAGGCGTTTGGTGCACCCAGGCCGTCAAAATGTGACGCGAGCGTGTCCGGCATCTGTGGGTAGTAGTAAGCGACCTGGATTATTGCCAGCGCGACAAGCGCAAAGAAAATTCGCGTAATCCAGATCATGGTGCAGACAAAGCAGCGAAAGAAATGAACTCTAGTTGAGCTGTAGTGGCGTGTCTAGTGGCTTCACAATAACTGGCACCGGTTGACTGACAAAAAAAACCCCGCTCGATGGCGGGGTTTGAAGAGTTGCTAATTCGGTTCATTGATATTCGAAGGAATTGCTGGCCAGCAGCGTACGATCATCATCAAGTACGTTGAC
The DNA here is from genome assembly GCA_947259485.1 of uncultured Gammaproteobacteria bacterium. Lineage (GTDB taxonomy): Bacteria > Pseudomonadota > Gammaproteobacteria. The sequence goes on from CAMYLU010000020.1 coordinate 40,868, forward strand.
GGTCCAGGTACCTGTCCACGAAGGTATCAGCGTCTTGCTGGTCCAGACACGCCAGCGGGAGCCCTTTACCTCGAAAGTTTTCTCAAACATGACCTGTTCGTTGTGAGTCCACTGGTGAATTACGTTGTGGCCGGACAGGTCGTTTAATTCGGTGAAAAACGAGATCGATGTATAGGAAGTGCTGTCCATGCTATCGACCATCAAAACCGGTTCGTGGTTGTCGACGCCAATGGTGAACAGTGCGCGGCTCACTTCTCCGGCCATGCTGTTGCCGGCAAATCCCAGGGAGGTAAGCAATATTAGTGATTTCATTGTAAGACGCATGAAGGTCTCCTCGACTGTGTTTGCCCTGACTATAGCAATAATATTGCGTATTTGCAGGGTCGTAAAAACCTGTATCGGAGCTTCACCGGGGCACCTCGGGGCGGTAGCTGCGCAGCAACTCGATCATTGCGCTGGAACTTAACGACAGGGTACGATTTCTGCGCGTCACGATGCCCAGCGGACGGTGTACGTTGAGTCCTTTCAAGCCATGACAGACGAGACTGTCATCGACCATGTTCTGCGGCAGGATACTCCAGCCCAGGTTGGCCGATACCATGACCTTGATCGTCTCCAGGTAATTGGTTTCAAGTACGATTTTTAGCTGGTCCTGGTTGCCGGCGAAAAGGTTGTTGATAATTTTTCGGGTAAAGGTTCCGCTCGACGGTAAAATCGCGGCGTGATCCAGTAAATCTTTGGGATCGATATCCTGCTGTCCCGCGAGGCTGTGGTCGGCTGCCATGGCGACAACCAGTCGATCTACCCAAATCGGCTCGCACTCGAGTTTATCGTCGGCGATTTCCGGTAGAGTCACTATTGCGAGTTCAAGCTCATGATTAGCGATTGCGATACAGGCGTCTTCCGAGTCCATGAAATGCAGGTCCAGGTCAACCCGTGGATAAAGGATTTTAAAGTCCCGCAGGGCCTGCGGCAGGCGATGCAGGCCGATATGATGACTGGTAGCGAAGCTGAGGCTACCCGACGGCGTGCCCTGTTGCTGGCTCAGGCCTGAGCGATAGGTTTTCAGTTCCTGCAGAATACGTTCGGCATGCGGTTTAAAAGCCTTTCCGTTGGGCGTCAGGATGCTGCGTTTGCCGACCCGATCGAACAATTCAGCATTCAAGTTGATTTCCAGTTGCCGTATGCGTTTGCTGACCGCGGGCTGGGTGATATGCAGTTTATCAGCCGCGAGTGAAAAGGATTCGAGTTCGGCAACCGCGAGGAAGGCGTTTATTTGATTTATTTGCACATGTATTCCTAAATAGAATCAAAATAATGAAAATTATGAATTAGTGTTATTGTAGGTGGGGGCGTAAAATCGAACAAGTTTTTTCGGGTAGATAAAATGGGGTAAACGAAAAATGGCTGCAAAAACCCTTTACGACAAGATTTGGGAATTACACGAGGTACGTCGTGACGATGACGGTACCGCGCTACTTTACATTGATCGGCACCTGGTGCACGAGGTAACTTCACCGCAGGCATTCGAAGGTCTCGAGATCGCACAGCGTTCGTTGTGGCGCAAGCGTTCTATTCTGGCGGTACCTGATCACAATGTGCCCACCACCGGGCTTGAGCTGGGTATTACCGACCCGGTAGCTCGGCTACAGGTTGATACCCTCAATCAAAATTGTGACAAGTACGGACTTACCGAATTCAAGATGGGGGATGTACGCCAGGGCATCGTACATGTTATTGGTCCGGAGCAGGGGGCAACCTTGCCGGGTATGACCGTTGTCTGTGGCGACTCGCACACGTCAACCCACGGTGCTTTCGCCGCACTCGCGTTTGGCATCGGCACCTCCGAGGTCGAACATGTCATGGCAACGCAGTGCCTGATCCAGAAAAAATCGAAAAATATGCGCGTAACGGTCGACGGAAAGGTGGCTGAAGGCATTACCGCGAAGGATATCGTGCTGCATATAATCGGTGAAATCGGTACCGCCGGCGGCACCGGCTGTACCATCGAGTTTGCCGGTGAGGCGATCACGAATCTTTCCATGGAAGGCCGTATGACGGTATGCAATATGACAATCGAAGCCGGTGCCCGTGCCGGACTTATCGCCTGTGATCAGACCACGCTGGATTATGTCAGGGGACGTCCATTTGCGCCTCAGGGGGAAGCCTGGGAGCAGGCAATCACCTGCTGGGCTGATTTACATTCCGACCCGGATGCTGTTTTCGATCGTGAAGTGGTAATCGACGCGCAGGATATTGCGCCACAGGTCACCTGGGGGACTTCTCCGGAAATGGTTTGCGCCGTCCACCAGAGGGTACCCGACCCGGCCCAGGAGCCGGATCCGATCAAGGCCGGGGGAATGCAGAACGCCCTCGATTACATGGGGCTGAAAGCCAATACGCCGTTGGACCAGGTTTTTGTTGACAAGATCTTTATCGGTTCGTGTACCAATTCGCGAATCGAGGATTTGCGTGCCGCGGCCAGTGTCGTCAAAGGGCGCAAGGTGGCTGACAGTGTAAAGTTGGCGATGGTCGTACCCGGTTCGGGCTTGATCAAGCAACAGGCTGAAGACGAGGGACTCGACCGGATTTTTATCGAGGCTGGATTCGAATGGCGCGAACCCGGATGTTCAATGTGCCTCGGTATGAATGCCGACCAGCTGGGGTCGGGCGAACGTTGTGCTTCAACCTCGAATCGTAATTTCGAGGGGCGCCAGGGGCAGGGTGGACGTACTCACCTTGTGTCACCGGCGATGGCGGCTGCAGCGGCGGTGAAAGGTCATTTTACCGATGTGCGAGAACTCTAGGAGAGGTTATGGAAAAGTTTGAAAAGTTTACTGGAATTGTCGCCGGGATCGATCGCCCTAACATCGATACCGATGCAATAATCCCGAAGCAATATCTGAAATCGATCAAGCGCTCGGGATTCGGCGTGAACCTGTTTGATGCCTGGCGCTACCTTGATCCTGGAGAGCCCGGGCAGGATCACTCCAGGCGTCGTATCAACCCTGATTTCGTGCTTAATAAAGATCCATTTAAAGATGCGCAAATTTTATTGGCGCGTGAAAATTTTGCCTGCGGTTCTTCGCGCGAACACGCGGTCTGGGCACTTTTGGATTTTGGCATTAAAGCCGTCATTGCGCCGAGCTTTGCCGATATTTTCTATAACAATTCTTTCAAGAATGGATTGCTACCGATTGCACTGGGCAGCGAACTGGTTGACCAATTGTTTAGCGAACTTGAAAGCAACGAGGATTGCCAGTTAAGCATAGACCTCGAAAACCAGGTGGTGCGCAATGCAAGCGGAACTGAAATGGCCTTTGAAATCGAAGAGTTTCGCAAGTATTGCCTGTTGAACGGACTCGACGATATTGGGCTGACAATGCAGCACGCTGAAACAATCAAGGCGTTCGAGCAGCAGTATTACGAGAAGCTGCCCTGGTTGAGATAGGGGTCCAGTAAATGACTAAGAATATTGCGCTACTGGCAGGCGACGGCATTGGTCCTGAAATCGTTGCCGAGGCGGTCAAGGTAATTCACTGTCTGCAACAGGAGTTTGGGTTCGACACTGAGTTGGAAGCTGCTGCAATCGGTGGCGCCGGTTATGACCAGTCGGGCAAGCCATTACCCGACGAAACCCTTGCGCTATGTGAGCGGGCGGATGCAGTCCTGTTCGGCGCCATAGGCGGCCCTCAATATGATGAGCTCGAGCGCGGGTTACGTCCGGAAAAAGGTTTACTTAACCTGCGTTCGTCGCTGTCCCTGTTTTCCAACTTGCGCCCGGCGATTCTCTATCCCCAGCTCGCGGATGCTTCCAGCCTGAAGCCTGACCTGGTTGCTGGTCTCGATATCATGATTGTGCGCGAGCTTACCGGTGGTATTTATTTTGGACAGCCTCGCGGCATACGTAAACTCGCAAATGGTGAACGCCAGGGATTCAACACACTGGTGTACGCTGAACACGAAATCGAGCGTATTGCGCGTTCGGCCTTTGATATCGCGATGCTGCGTGATCGTAAACTGTGTTCGGTCGACAAGGCCAATGTGCTCGAAGTATCGGAGCTCTGGCGCGAGGTTTTGAACCGGGTAGCCGGCGAATACCCCGACGTCGAAATAAGCCACATGTATGTTGATAATGCTTCGATGCAACTGGTGCGGGCTCCGAAGCAATTTGACGTTATTGTTACCACTAACCTGTTTGGCGATATCCTGTCGGATACGGCTGCGATGTTGACGGGGTCGATAGGTATGCTGCCGTCGGCTTCGCTCGATGAAAATGGCAAGGGCCTTTATGAACCGGTTCATGGCTCTGCGCCAGATATCGCCGGCAAGGGATTGGCGAACCCACTGGCGACTATTCTTTCAGTGGCGATGATGCTGCGTTACAGCCTGCAGCAGCCGAACCTGGCGGAGCAGATCGAAAGCGCCGTGGGTAACGTCCTCGACCAGGGCTTGCGTACTGCCGATATTGCCGGGACTGCACAAAGTGCGAGCACATCGGAGATGGGAGATGCGGTGGTGACGGCGCTGCGTGCGCTCGCTCGATAGTGGTTTAATGGAGAAGCTTATGAAAAGAGTGGGATTTGTCGGCTGGCGTGGCATGGTTGGTTCGGTGTTGATGCAGCGCATGCTCGCCGAGCAGGATTTTGCGTGGATTGACGAACCGTTGTTTTTTACAACGTCGCAGACCGGTCAGGCCGGGCCTGATATCGGCAGGGATATTCCGCCGTTACAGGATGCGACTGATATCGAGCAGCTGAAATTGATGGACGCCATCGTCACCTGCCAGGGTGGCGATTATACTAAACAGGTGCACGCGGAATTACGTCGCAGCGGCTGGCAAGGTTACTGGATTGACGCAGCCTCGGCATTGCGTATGCAGGAGCACAGCATAATCATTCTTGATCCGGTTAATCGCGGTGTCATCGATGCTGCACTCGACGCGGATTGCCGGGATTTTATCGGTGGTAATTGCACGGTAAGCCTGATGATGATGGCCATGGGTGGCTTGTTCGAGCATGACCTGGTTGACTGGATCAGCGTCATGACTTACCAGGCCGCCTCGGGCGGAGGTGCCCGCCACATGCGCGAGCTTTTAGCCGGTATGGGTAGCCTTCATCAGAGCGTGGTCGATTTGCTTGACGATCCCGCGTCGGCGATCCTGGAAATCGATAGCCGCGTAACCGGGCAATTGCGTTCGAGCAGTTTTCCATGCGAGGAATTCGAGGTGCCCCTGGCCGGTAGTCTTATCCCGTGGATCGACGCGCAACTAGATAATGGTCAGAGCCGAGAGGAATGGAAGGCCGGCGCCGAAGCCAATAAAATCCTGGGTCGCGGTATGGACACGATTCCTATCGATGGATTGTGCGTCCGTGTTGGAGCGATGCGATGCCATTCCCAGGCGCTAACTGTCAAGCTCAAGCAGAACCTGCCGCTGGATGAAATTCAGCAGACACTTGCGGCGTCGAACGACTGGGTTAAAGTTCTACCGAATGATCGGCAGGTTTCTATGCAAGAACTATCACCGGCCGCAGTAACCGGCAAACTGGATGTGCCGGTAGGAAGATTGCGTAAGTTGAGCATGGGTGACGAATACCTGGCTGCCTTCACCGTCGGCGATCAATTACTGTGGGGTGCCGCTGAACCATTACGGCGTATGTTGAAAATTTTATACGAACGTTAGCATGGATCATCGTATCGCGTTATCACATGCCAGCGGAGTCGCGGCCGAGGCCATCCTCGAAAAATTACCCGAAGCCGGTGTTACAAAGGATTCGTTGATTTTATTGGACCATGAGTCGAACCTGGGCAAGCGCGTGTCATTTGCCGGCGGTAATCTAAGCCTGCAGGATCAACGCAGCTTCGATCTGTCGAGCTGCGCCTTGTTGTTGATGCCTGAAGCTGATGTCGAACTGGAATCAGCAGCGCTGCATCACGGATGCCTGCTGGTTAGCCACGCCATCCAGTCGGATATCCCGCCGGTTTTTATTGCTGATAAAACTGCCACCCCCGAGCTTTCCTACACGCAGACGAGTTTACGCCTGACGGGACCCGAGCTTTCCTGCCTGCTGCCGGCCCTGAACGAGCTGAATCGATTGTGTCCGATCGAGCAATTGAATGTGACGCTGCTGCGAAGCGCTGAATTTCATGGTAAAGCGGGGGTGGACGAACTGGCTTCTCAAACCATTAACCTTTTGAACTCAAGGGCGGCCGAATCCAGTGTTTTTAAGCAGCAAATTGCCTTTAACCTGTTGCCCGATATTGTTGACCCCCTGATCGAGTCGGACCTGAGGCAAATTTTGGGAAATAATTCATATAATATGGGACTGCAATCCGTTAATGTGCCCGTATTCCATGGTCTAGTCGCAGCGCTGCAGCTCCGCTTCGAATCCAGTGTCAGTATTGACGACTGCCAGGGTCGCCTGAAAGGCCTTGAAAAGGTGGTTGTTAAAAAAGGTCCTGCTAGCCCAATTACTGATTGTAATCAATCATTTAGCTGTGTTATAAGCGGCCTGGAACAGCCGCCGCAGCAACCCTCAAGCGTCCAATTCTGGGTGATTTCTGACCCCATGAGATATGGTTTGGCTAATAATTACGTGAATGTTACAGACTTTTTGCTAAAATCTTTTTTGTAATCTATAGTTACATCTGCTTGTGAAAGTGTTTTCTTTAAAGTAAATTCTCTAGCTGCAATCATAGGTGCATGGATTTAGGCACTTTTATATAAGAATTCAGGTTGGGGAACTGGGAGACTAAACGTGCGTAATCTGGGACTAATTGTAGCATTTTGGTTGGCAACTCTTTTGCCAACGAGCAGTCTTGCCTTAGGCCTGGGCGAGATCGAAGTCAATTCCTTCCTGAATCAACCGCTTAATGCTGAAATCGAAGTTATTTCCGCACGCCCCGGTGAGATCGATGATCTTCTTGTCAGCCTGGCATCGAGTGAAGCTTTTACACGTGCCGGATTAGCGCGCCCTCGCCATCTTTCCAACCTCAGATTCTCGGTCAGGAAAAATGAGGAAGGAGATGAGGCCGTCGTCATTGTCTCAACCAAGTCGGCGGTCAAAGAACCTTTCCTGAATTTTCTGATTGAAGCCGACTGGTCCAAGGGCCGGGTACTGCGCGAATTTACGATACTTCTCGATCCCCCATTTTATGCGAATCAACCCGCGCCGGCTGAAACGGTCGCAGAGCCAGTTGAACAACCGGTAAGCGAAGAGACCAGTATTGAAGAGGCCAGTGTTAGTGAAATCGTAGAACAATCGGGTGTCACTACCTCGGTCGATACCACTGAGCCTGCCGAAACAGGTGAAAGCATAACTGAGCCGATTGCGTTGTCAGAAGACACCTCCTCTGCGACCGTCCCAGAGCCTGAACCCCTTACAGAAGAATATGTATCAGATGAAACCAGAAGCGTCACCCAGGGTGACGTTTCAGTCGTTAAGGGAGATACATTATGGAGCATCGCGTCTCGCTACAAGGATGATGATCATAGTATGTCGCAGGTAATGCTGGCGTTTCAGCGCGCTAATCCGGGCGCCTTTAATGACGGCAACATAAATAACATGAAGGCCGGTACAGTGCTGCGCGTTCCCGGCGCCGAAGAACTCGATGCGCTTGGAAAGCAGGAGTCGTATGCCGAAGTACTGGTGCAAAATGGACTCTGGGACGAGTACGTTGCCCGCGTAACCGGAGTGTCACCTGCGGTTGCAATCGAAGATGGCAGCTCCGAAGCGGTGGCCCAGGAAAGTGAAGCAGAGGCCGCCGATGGTGAACTCAGCCTGTTGTTACCGACAGAGGGTGAGAGTGAATCGACGGGTACGGGGGATACTGGTGATGTTGATAGCTTACGCACAAAGCTGGCCCTGGCCGAAGAAGAACTTGAAGCATCTCGCATCGAAAACCAGGAACTCGAATCTCGTATATCTGAACTTCAGGCCAGGCTCGCCAAGCTTGAAGAGCTGCAGAGAATGGTCGAGATCGAAGACGACAGTCTCGCCGAGTTACAGGCTGACCAGGCGCAGCAATCTGAGCAAGCTGAAGAAATGGTTGAGCCAGTCGAGGAACAGGCAGCTACAGAAGCGGTAACCGAGGCGATCGAGGCCGACGAGGAAGCATTGCTTGAAGAATTGCTCGCCGAGGAGGCCGAAGCCCAGGCAGAGGAGCAGGCCGTTATTGATCAAGCTGTAACCGAGCAAGCGGCCTCTGACGACGACATGATGACAGACGATGACATGTCTGAGGAGACCGTAACCGCGGAGACCGGGACCGATGGAATGGTCGCAGAAGAGGCGGTATCTGATGAGGTGGTTCCACCGCCCGCTCCGGTAATCGTGACTGAAACAGCTACCCGGGCACCTTCAATTTTTGACGGTCTGTTACCTCCGGAAGTAGTCGACATGATTCCGTCTATGGACAGTATTATCGGTGATCCGATAATTCTTGCCGCGGTTGGAGGTGTTCTCTTACTGCTGCTTATCCTGTTATTTCTTAAACGCAGGAAAGGATCGTCTGACGAAGAATCAGCGATTATCGCCGGTGCTGATGAAGACTTGTTTGCCGGAGATGACGAGGATGAATTAACCCCGATTCACCTCGCGGATGGCACTGAAGTGGAAGAAACCGATTTGCATGCCCCGTCGGCAGAAGAAATAGTTCAAGAGCAACCGGTCGAAGAACCCGTTGCCGAGGTCGCAGCCGAACCCGAACCCCAGGGAGATATCGAACAGACCGCGGTGATTGAAGCAGTTGAAGCGCCTGAAGCAGAGGTGGAAGCTTCTGCAGCATCTACCGCCGAGCAGGATGACGTATTAAACGAGGTCGACGTATACCTGGCTTACGGGCTTTATGATAATGCCGAAGAGCTTTTGAGCAACAGTATAACTGAAAATCCTGAGCGCGCCGATTATCGTTCCAAGCTGCTTGACACTTATTTTGCGACTAAAAATTCAGAGGCCTTCGTCAAGGAAGCTGAAAACCTCAAATCCATGGGCGATTCAGCAGCTGATTACTGGGATCGGGTGCAGATTATGGGCTACGAACTCGCACCCGATAACGCCTTGTTTTCAGATGCCAAGGATAGCGATCTAAGCGCTGCCGATCTCGAGATATCCAAACCCCAGGAAGCGGATTTTGACCTGGGTGCGTCTGATGACGATACGACAAATTTTTCGACTACAGACTTTAATCTTGGTGAAGACGACACCGGTGGTGATTTTAGCGATACAGATTCGACGGGTGAAGCGGGGCAGATTGCCTCAACGCAGGTAATCCCCAAGCTTGACGAGATACCTGATTTCGATGCTGAAGACGATACAAATTTACGCGCTGAGCCCGAGGCCGAGGTTGACCTGGAACTACCTGATGACGTGGGTGAGGAACTCGAATTTTCAATGGATGATGGAGCAGGACAAAAGTCTGCCGAGCCTGCAGTGGGAGAAGAAGTCGATCTGGATGACATCGCCATGGAGTTTGATATCGGCGAGGAAGAAGCCGCGTCAGAAGATATATCCGAAGTCGACTTCGGAGCCGAATTTGAAGAATCTCTCGAAGAGTCTGATGAGCTGAATCTTGATGAATCCGCGTCCGCTGAAGTCGAAGTCGACGATGATGCAGTCGAGCTTGACGCCGAGTCTTTAGACGAGGACGGCTATACCGAGACGGCAATTATCACGCCGAATTACGAAGATACCGAGGTTGTCCCCGATCTAAAAAGTGGTGCGGGTGATAACGATGATGAAGCCATTGATCTTGGTATGGACGAAACCGGGATTATCGATCTCGATGAAACTTCCTTCGATACAGGGGACCTGAATCTTGAAACCGCAGAAGTCAATCTTGAAACCGCCGAGCTGAATCTTGATACGGGCGAGCTTGATCTGCCCGATGACGAGGAAGGCGATGATGACGAGGATATTTCGATCATCGACTTCGGTGGAGAGGATTTTGTCGAACCTACCGATATTGTTGAATCCGTGGATGTGGACGACGCTGATTTCGGGGACGATGATGACGTACAAACAGGAACTTTTGCACCAGGTGACTTCGAAGAGCCAACCGCAGCCGTTGATTCTATTTCGGATATTGATGATATCGGTGAATTGATGTTGCCGGATGACGTCGACGAAGTGTCGACCAAACTTGATCTTGCCCGTGCGTTTATCGATATGGGTGACAACGAAGGTGCTCGTGGCAGTCTTGAAGAGGTTATTGCCGAGGGCAATGAAGACCAGAAGGCTGAAGCAAAATCGCTGCTTGACCAGATTTAATCTAATAATAACTAGAGTTTTTAGCACCAAGTTAGAGGGCCTGCCGTGAAAACAGCAGGCTTTTTTTTGTCTATCTAGCGTGGGGCCGACAGCATTAAAAGTTGGAAAATGCCGATCGGTTTTTGCTCCAACAGCTAGATTTCGCGCTCTACCCCCTGGCCCTTCCTGCCGGGTTGGTAAATCCAGTCATCCAGGCGATCACAGTTAGTGTCATAGGTCTGGATCAAAGATATGATAAGGGCCTTATAAATAAAGTTGGTTTAGCAAGTGAAATACGCGCTCGGTGTCGAGTATTCGGGGACTGCCTATTGCGGTTGGCAGCGCCAGCCACATTGCGAGTCGGTGCAGCAGCATCTCGAAGCTGCGCTCGGATTCGTCGCGGACCACCCGGTCGAACTGGTATGTGCCGGACGCACCGACAGCGGTGTCCATGCTATTGAGCAGGTCGCTCATTTTAATGCCAACGTGGAGCGTACCGAACGCGCATGGGCGCTCGGCGCAAACTGCCGTTTGCCGCGCGATATACGGATAAAATGGGTGCTGCCCGTTGCGGATGACTTTCATGCCCGATACAGTGCAAAATCCCGTGCCTATCGCTATATCATATTTAATTCCGATGTGCCGAGCGCAATCTTCCATGATCGCACCAGCTGGGAGTTTCGACCGCTAGACCACGTTGTCATGCATGACTGCGCACAGATGATTCTTGGTGAACACGATTTCAGCAGTTTTCGTGCCGTTGGTTGCCAGGCTAAATCTTCAAACCGGAATGTTCATCAAGTTTCAGTTAGTCGACAAGGCGAAATGATTTACATGGATATCAGGGCGAATGCTTTTCTGTATCATATGGTACGTAATATTGCAGGCAGCCTGATCAGCGTCGGAAAGGGGGAGCGGGACAGTGCCTGGTTCTCCGAGGTTTTTATGTCCCGAGACCGTAACCTGGCCGACGTAACGGCTCCTGCCGCCGGCTTGTATTTCCTGCAGGCGTTTTATGATGAGCAATTTAAGCTCCCCACGATCAGCAAAAAACCCGTATTATTCTGATATGAATCACAGAACCCGAATCAAGATTTGTGGCATAACGCGAGTGCAGGATGCGCTTCACGCGGCACACAGGGGCGCCGATTCGATCGGGCTTGTTTTTCATCCACCTAGTCCACGTTCGCTTGCAATCGAAAAAGCCCGCGAGATTCGCCAGGCGATACCTCCATTTGTCACCCTGACAGCCCTTTTCCTGGACGAGAGTGAGGACTGGATAGCTGAAGTGATCCACCAGCTTCGACCCGATTGTCTGCAATTCCATGGCAGCGAATCGACCGAGTTTTGTGAGGGCTGGGGAGTTCCCTATATTAAATCGATACCCATGGGCAGTATCGAGGAAGCAGATACTTATGCGCGACTCTATGAATCCGCGCAGGGATTCTTGCTCGACAGCAACGTCGCTGGACGACTGGGCGGCTCAGGTGATACATTTGACTGGTCTAAGATTCCCGCCTCGTTTGAATTTCCGCTGTTGTTGGCTGGCGGTATCAATGCATCAAACGTTGCCGATGCCATTGTTCGAGTGAGGCCGTGGGGAGTGGACGTAAGTACCGGTGTTGAGGTTTCCAAGGGCATTAAAAGCGCCGATCTTATGGATCGCTTTTTTAACGAGGTTCAACGCGGCGACGGCTGTGTCGAACCAGATGAACCTCGATGATTGACCGGCTTATTCGGAGCGTTGCATGAACTGGTTTGAGAATTTAATACCATCCAAAATCCGCACCTCGGGTGGCAATGACAAAAAGAACGTACCCGAGGGATTGTGGGCGAAATGTGATCAGTGCGATTCTATTATTTATCGCGCCGAGCTGGATCGTAACCAGGAAGTTTGCACCAAGTGTGATTATCACATGCGCATCGGTGCACGGCGCCGACTGCAAGCTTTTTTCGACGAAGAGGGCCGCCATGAAATTGCGCCTGACCTTGAAGCCGACGATGTCCTGAAGTTCAGGGATGATAAGAAATACCGGGATCGCTTGAGCCAGGCGCAGAAACAAACGGGCGAGAGGGATGCACTGGTGGCGATGCGTGGCAGCGTAAAATCGGTTGAAATGGTGGCCGTAGCTTTCGAGTTCCAGTTTATGGGAGGATCCATGGGCTCGGTAGTCGGCGAAAAATTCGTGCGTTCGGTGAATACCTGCATCGAGCATAATATCCCGCTGGTCTGCTTTACTGCGAGCGGTGGTGCTCGCATGCAGGAAGCATTGTTCTCGTTACTGCAAATGGCCAAGACCAGTGCCGCCCTGACCCAACTCTCCAGGCGGGGACTGCCTTATATCTGTGTACTGACTGATCCCACCATGGGCGGGGTTTCGGCCAGCTTAGCCATGCTCGGTGATATTCATATTGCTGAGCCAAGCGCCTTGATAGGATTCGCGGGCCCCCGGGTAATCGAGCAAACAGTGCGCGAAACCCTGCCTGAGGGGTTTCAGCGAAGCGAGTTCCTGCTTGAACATGGCGCACTTGATATGATCGTCGATCGTCGAGAGTTGCGCGACAAGATAAGCTCGCTGTGTACCATGTTGATGGCGCAAGCCGCCCCCTAGATACACTCTGTTTCAATCCCAGCGAATTAGCATGCGTTTTGAGTCTCTTGACCAGTGGTTGGAATGGCAGATGGTTTTACATGATAAAGCCATCGAACTGGGTCTGGATCGGGTCGGCCAGGTCGGTGAGCGGCTGGGTGTCGCCGAGATCGCGCGCCAGGTCATCACTGTTGCGGGAACCAATGGCAAGGGTTCCAGCGTCGCTGCCTACGAAAACTGGCTGCACCAGGCGGGGTTCGCGGTCGCAAGCTACACTTCGCCGCATCTTTTATCCTACAACGAACGCATTAAACGTAACCTGGAACCGGTTGGTGATGCTGAATTGTGCAGCGCATTTGAAGCGGTAGAATCGGCGCGTCAGGGTGTCTCCTTAACCTATTTCGAATTCGGCACGCTGGCCGCGCTTTTCCTGATACAGAAGTGGCAGCCGGACTATGCGATTCTCGAAGTCGGGCTCGGTGGTCGGCTCGATGCTGTCAATATTATAGATGCCGATCTCGTCCATCTGACTCCGATAGGACTCGATCATCAGGCCTGGTTGGGGGATGATAGGGAGCAAATTGGCTTTGAAAAGGCGGGAGTCCTTCGTGACGGGATAGCGGTGGTTCTCAATGATCCCGATCCGCCACGTTCGCTAATCGAAGAAATCGATCGGCTTGGCTGCAACTGCCTGCAGACAGGTCGCGATTTTGAGGCAACGCAACTGGATGACGGGCAGCTGCTGTGGCGTTGTCGGGATATTGAGCTGCGGCTTGATAATATTCTGTTGGGCTCGCACCAGGCCCAAAATCTCGCGGGTGTCGTTGCCGGCCTGTCGCAATTATCACTGCTCGACAAGTTTGAGTCGAACCAGGTACGACAATTTTTTCACGGGACCCGGCTTGCCGGTCGTTTGCAACTTGTTGAAAGCCCGCTTGCGTGCCAGTTATACGTCGATGTCGGGCATAATCAGGATGCCGCCCAAGCCCTGGCGACCTGTTTTGCGACCCTGAAACGACCGTCTGCGAAAGTCGTGGTGCTACTGGGCATGCTTGCAGACAAGCAGCCAGATCTATTCGTGGAGGCCCTGAAGCCGGTAGTCGATTGCTGGTGGTTGTTGACACTGGATGCAGATCGCGGTCTTGATGCCGCACAGTTGGCGTCCCGTATCGAGTCGCAAGTGGCGCCAGAAAGGCTTTTTGCCAACATTACCGATGCACTGGATCATGCGCTGTCATCTTTGGGTAATCAGGATATAATGCTGGTTACCGGTTCCTTCGTAACTGTCGAATACTTGCTACGCGCAGTTTCCTATTCAGACCAGCAAAACTAGTATGGATCAAAACATTAAAAATCGTCTTGTTGGTATCATCGTGATTTTTGCTCTTGCCGTAATTTTTCTGCCCATGCTTCTGGATGGTTCCGGGGTACGCAAAGATAAGCTCGAAGTCGTGATTCCGGCACAACCCCTGGTCAGTGCCAATCCCGAGTTTGAGTCGAAGATCATTGAACTGAATACCAGGGCTGAAGAGTTGCCTGACCTCGAGCCTCGCTTCATCGATGAAAACTCTACCAAAAATCAGATCGAGCGCGTCGATGTTGCCAAAGTCGACGCGAAATCTGAACCAGATACAAAAGCTCAGCCTGAGACACAGGTTAAAAAGATAAAAGCAAAGGCTGATGTTGCGCCGAAGGTTAAGGAGGGCGGAGATAGCTGGGTGTTGCAGGTCGGTAGCTTCAAGGACCGCGACAAGGCCCTGGTGCAGCGCGACAAGATACGCAAATCTAATATCGCTGCCGTTTTTATCGAGCAATTTAAGGTCGATAGCAAGCCCAGTTTCCGGGTTCGATTGGGACCATTTGTCAATCGGGATCAAACCAGGGTGGCGCAGAACAAGATAAAAGCCAAGCACAACATCGATGGCATAATCATGAAGTATGAAAGATAATCATGCATCCAGGGCTGATTGACGCTTTGATTGTTAACAACTATACCTATTACTCGACAGCGTTCATGCCGACCAGACGAGGGACGCCATGAGTTGGCTTGATCTGCTAATTCTCGGCGTTATTGCGTTGTCGGCTTTAATCAGCCTGATCCGCGGTTTCGTTAAGGAATCAATTTCCTTGCTAAGCTGGATTGCCGCAGGCATTGTCGCTTTTCGGTATTTTTCACCGATGGCGGCATTGCTCGAGCCCTACCTGGCAGATTCAACGATTCGTAGCATGGCAGCGTTTGCTATTCTCTTTATCAGCACTTTAATTATAGGCGCTATCATCAATTTTATAATGAGCCAGCTGGTTTCGAAAACCGGTTTAAGTGGTACCGACAAGGCTCTTGGCGTTGTATTCGGCGGAGCCCGTGGTGTCCTGATTGTCACCATGATTGTATTGCTTGCAAGTCTTACCCCCATGCCAGAGGCACAGTGGTGGCAGGATTCGGCAATGGTTGGTTTTTTTCAGGAATTGGCGGAATGGATTAAAGGAATTATCCCGGAGGATGCAGTTGATAGTTTCAGTTTCTAGTCACGCGGCGGCAGTGTAGGTAACGAAATATGTGTGGAATAGTCGGGATAGTCAGCCACCAACCAGTTGCACAGGTTATATACGATTCATTGCTGGTGTTGCAGCATCGCGGGCAGGATTCGGCTGGCATCGTGGTCAGTGACAAAAACAAGTTGAACCTGCGCAAGGGCAATGGTCAGGTTAGCGATGTATTTCACACCCGACATATGCTTGAGCTAACCGGTACCCTGGGTATCGGGCATGTGCGTTATCCCACGGCGGGTTGTTCCTCATCCGCTGAGGCACAGCCATTTTACGTCAATTCACCGTATGGTATTACCCTGGCGCATAACGGTAATCTGACCAATGTCGAGAAACTGAAAGCGGAACTGTATCAGTCCGATTTACGCCACATTAATACCGAGTCTGATTCCGAGGTACTGCTCAACGTGTTTGCGCACGAGTTGCAAAGTTGCGGTAGCCTGAATATTAACGCTGATGAAATCTTTACCGCTGTGACCGAAACCCATAAGCGTATCGAGGGTGCATACGCCGTGGTCGCGATGCTGACGGGCAAGGGGATTGTTGGCTTCCGTGACCCGCGTGGTATTCGACCAGTTGTCTATGGAAAACGTGAAACCGCTGACGGCGCTGAGTACATGATCGCATCAGAGAGCGTGGCCCTGCAGACCTCCGGGTTTGAGTTGATAGCCGATTTGAAACCCGGGGAAGCGGTATTTATCGACGTTGCGGGCACCATTCATCGTCAACAATGCGCCACGTCACCCAAACTCAACCCCTGTATTTTTGAATATGTCTATCTCGCACGACCCGACTCGATAATCGACGATATTTATGTTTATAAGGCACGTCTGCGCATGGGCGTAAAACTGGCGCGTAAGATTTTAAAACAGATGCCCAAGCACGATATCGACGTGGTAATACCGATTCCCGATACCAGCCGTCCGTCAGCGATCGAACTTGCTTATCACCTGGGAGTCAAGTTTCGGGAAGGCTTCATTAAGAATCGCTATATAGGCCGAACCTTTATCATGCCCGGGCAACAGATGCGCAAGAAATCCGTACGCCGAAAACTCAATCCCATCGATATTGAATTCAAGGGCAAGAATGTTCTGCTGGTTGATGATTCCATCGTGCGCGGAACCACGTCGAAGCAGATAATTCAGATGGCGCGCGAGGCAGGGGCGAAAAAGGTTTATATCGCATCCGCGGCGCCACCGGTGCGCTATCCCAACGTCTATGGCATCGACATGCCCGCGGCCAATGAACTGGTAGCGCATGAACGCAGCGAAGCTGAAATAGCGGAATACATTGGAGCGGACTGGCTCATATACCAGGAGCTGGACGATTTAATCGATGCAGTACAGAAAGGAAATCGCCGCATTAAAAAGTTTGATTGTTCATGTTTTGATGGCAAGTATGTTACCAATACGGTCGGTGTTGATTATCTCGACAAGGTGCGATCCCTGCGCAACGATTCAGCCAAGGAAGCAAGCGAGGATCAGCTCAACGTGGTAGGCATAGAACTACACAACAACGCCTGATGCGCTGGCAGGATATTAAGGACGAGGTGGTCGCGAAGCTGGGCGGCAATTCGGCGCTGGGGGATGAGCGTCCATTTATATATATCGATTCGCAGCAGCAACTGTTGCACTGGATTGATATTGAAGAAGAGCATAATCGCAGCTATCCGGTGTCGACGGCAGAGTGCGGTATTGGCAATCGCCTGGATTCTCTGATGACCCCTTTTGGAATTCATCGCATTCGCCAAAAAGTCGGTGGAGGCCAACCCTGGGGAATGGTTTTTGAAGCGCGCGAGCCAACCGGAAGGATTGTCGACGATCTCGATAACAGGGAACGGGACGAAATCACCTCACGCATATTATGGCTGGATGGGCTGGAGGACGGTATCAATCTTAACGGGGTTTATGATACCTGTGCCCGTTATATTTACATTCATGGCACCTCTGACGAAAAACGTATCGGCAAAGCAGTTTCAGGTGGCTGTATCCGCATGAAAAATGACGATGTCATAGAACTGTTTGACGAAGTTATGGTGAATGACCTGGTTTTAATCGCGTAGATCGCCACTGCCTGGGTCAGTGTTCCCCGCTGTGAGCAATATCGGGGGCTGCTGGTTTCATAAAAACACTCAAATTATTAAACCATCAATCCGCAAATTATGAGCGGATACGAATCTTGACAACCCGGAATCATCGTCATATGGTGCGGGACTGGCGCTAATTTGTTACTCGGCTTGCAGGCGCCCGCGAATCAGTAAAGATTCGGATTTAAAAATTTGCTAAAGAGGGTGGTCCTGAATTATTTCCGAACCCGTCCCCTCCCGAGTTTTTTCTATTTTGGAGAAACTCCGTGAAACATGATAGTTATGGTTTTGACACGCTCGCCATAAGAAGCGGTCAGCGACGTAGTTCCGAACTCGAACACAACGAAGCCATATTCACGACTTCCAGTTTTGTGTTTGAAAATGCCGCCCAGGCCGCGGCGCGATTTGCCGGAGACGAGCCTGGAAACATTTATTCGCGCTTTACCAATCCGACCACGCAGGCCTTTGAAAGGCGTCTGGCTGCCATGGAAGGGGGTGAGGCCTGTATCGCAACCGCATCGGGAATGGCGGCAATCACGAGCCTGTGTATTGCCATGCTGAGCGCAGGCGATCATATCGTCAGCTCGCGCTCGATATTTGGCACCACGACAACCCTGTTCGACAAGTACCTTCCGCGCTTTGGCATCGAAACCAGCTTTGTTGACCTAACGGACCTGGATGACTGGAAGCAATCGATTCGCGCTAATACGCAATTGCTGTTCCTGGAGACACCATCGAATCCACTTTCCGAAATTGCCGATATCAGGCAGCTGGCAGATCTGGCGCACGAAAATAACTGCATGCTGGTGGTCGATAATTGTTTTTGTACTCCAGCCTTGCAGCGGCCGCTTGAACTGGGTGCAGATATCATCGTACATTCAGCGACCAAGTACCTGGATGGGCAGGGTCGTATTGTCGGGGGTGCGATTGTGGGCCCTAACCCGTTGGTTAATGAAGATATATTTGGCGTAATCCGTAGTACCGGTCCCAGTATGAGTCCGTTCAACGCCTGGGTAGCTTTGAAAGGTCTCGAGACACTCAATCTGCGTATGAATGCACATTCACAAAATGCCATTCAACTGGCAAGATTTCTGCAACAACATCCGCATGTGGATCAGGTGTTCCATCCAGGGCTTGAATCCCACCCCCAGTATGAATTGGCAAAATCACAGCAGTATGGATTCGGCGGCGTGGTTTCCTTTGTCGTTGCCGGGGGTCGTGAACGTGCGTGGAAGATAATCGATTCGACCGAGTTACTTTCGATTACCGCCAATCTCGGTGACGTCAAGACGACGATAACGCATCCCGCGACCACAACTCATGGACGCGTTAGCGATGAGTTAAAAGCGAGGACCGGCATTGGCGAGGGTTTGATCCGGGTTGCGGTTGGGCTGGAAAGTATCGACGATATCATCGCCGACCTGGAACGAGGTCTGGATGGCTGAACTGTTCAAGCAACTCGAAAATGCGCTGCTGGAGCCGGATTACCAGGCCAAGTGCGAATTGACGGCGAGCATTTATCAGGCCTGGAGACAAGGCCCGCTAAAGCGTCAGCCGAAATCGAAAATTCTGTCAATTGATGATCCGGGGCGGCCACAAAGGCCGGTTCTGGTTGATCCTCGAGAGCTGGAACGTCGCAGCGTGTCTTCACCGGAGGGGCGTATTCGCCTGCTGCACGCTTTTGCGCATATTGAATTCAACGCGATCAATATCGCGCTTGATGCTGTCTACCGGTTTCGTGATATGCCGGAACAATTTATTAATGACTGGTTGCTGGTTGCAGGCGAAGAGGCCCGGCATTTTCAACTACTGGAGCATGAACTCAGAAAACGGGGAAGTTACTACGGCGCGCATCACGCCCATCGAGGTTTGTGGGACATGGTTTGTAAAACCCGGCACGATGTGTTGCATCGAATGGCCCTGGTGCCACGTGTCATGGAAGCCAGGGGACTGGACGTTACCCCCGCCATGATTGCGAAATTCAAACAAATTGACGATCGGGCTGCAGTCGAGATCCTGGAGGTCATTTACCGCGATGAAATCGGACATGTTCGCATCGGCAATCACTGGTACGGTTACCTTTGCGGGCAACGGGGTCTCGATGCGGAAAACACATTTCGCGAGCTGGTCATCCAATACATGGATGGCAAGTTACGCGGCCCGTTTAACTGGCCGGCTCGTATCGAGGCTGGTTTTCAGGAAACCGAACTTAGTGCGCTGGAGCAGGGCATTTAGACCCTCGGATCACTAAGATCAAATCCCTGTTCAAGCGTCCAGCTCAGGTAACTTGGCTCCCGGCCCCAGTCCCCGAGAACGATTCGGGATAATTCGGAATTGTATTGGTGAACCGCCGGCCGATGGGTATGTCCGTGGATAATAATGCTGGCCCTGTTAGCCTTGAAACAGTCTTGCACCGCCAGCGGATTTACATCCATAATCTCGGAGGATTTCTGTGTCATCGCATCGGCACTGTCCGCGCGCAACTGGGCTGCAATGCGTTGGCGCTCTTCGAGGGATTTGGCCAGGAAATCAGATTGCCATTTTGCACCGCGTACCATGGAACGAAATTGCTGGTAATCCTGATCGTCGGTGCACAGGGTGTCACCATGGATCAGGACTACCCTGTGGGTACCGAGTTGCAGCATATGTGGTTCGTTTAGTAAGGTTAAATTTACCGTTCGCGCAAATGCCTGTCCTAACAGGAAATCCCGGTTTCCGGCGATGAAGAATACTTCGACCTCTGACGCCAGCTGCCGCAAAGCCTCGATTACGCTACGGTGCTCCTGTGCCGGGTCGTCGTCACCCAGCCAGACTTCGAAAAGATCGCCCAGGATATAGAGATATCGAGCCGTGGTCGCCCGCTGTTGCAGAAATTCCGTTATTGCATTGGTAACCTCTGGCCGACCGGCATCGAGATGGCAATCTGAAATAAACAGGTATTCGTCGCTCATGCCCGCGAGCCCTGGTTACTGGCGACTGACACCGGTGATGGTAATGGTTTCGATTGGTACGTTTTGATGGCCGCCCTTGTTTCCCGTCGGAACCTGGGCGATCGCATCGACAATGTCCATTCCCTCGGTGACCTTGCCGAATACGGCGTAGCCCCAGCCCTGCATCGACTCGCTGGTGAAATTCAGAAATGCATTGTCGGCATGGTTAATGAAAAACTGCGAAGTCGCGGAGTGCGGGTCACTGGTGCGCGCCATTGCCAGGGTGCCGCGATCATTCTTGAGGCCATTGTTGGCTTCATTTTCAATCGGTGCCCGCTTGCTCGACTTATCCTGCATATCAGCCGTGATTCCACCGCCCTGAATCATAAAGTCCGGAATAACGCGGTGAAAAGTCGTGTCGACAAAGTAGCCGTCATCGACATAGGCGAGAAAATTCTCGCTGCTATTGGGTGCATTTTGCATATCGAGTTCGATGGTGATATTGCCCATGCTCGTTTCAATTAGCACGATCGGGTTGCTCGCAGTAGTTTCGTTCATTGATTTGCCACCTTTGCTGTCAGGATAAAATACCAGGGATAGAATGGCTGCGAGAACGACTGCAATCGGAAGTAACGTCTTGTTCATCGGCATTCCAGTTTATTGTGAGCTGCGGATTCTACTGATTTGTCCTCGTTTATGGAAGACAGCCGGTAATTAACGGTTTCGTTGCGTGGGTGCTTCTTTTAAACTCAATGGCCAGATTCAACAAGCCGGTTTAAAGCCAAGCAATGCTGACGATTTACAATAGTTTTACCAATAAAAAAGAAGTTTTCGAACCCATCATTCCCGGCCAGGTTCGGATGTATGTCTGTGGTATGACGGTATACGACTATTGTCATATCGGTCATGCGCGCGTGCTGGTGGTGTTCGACGTGGTGTTTCGATTTCTAAGACACCTGGGTTTCGATGTTACCTATGTGCGCAATATCACCGATATTGACGACAAGATCATAGATCGGGCCAGGGAAAATGAAGAGGAAACCAGCCATTTGACCGAACGTTTTATTCGGGCAATGCACGAGGATGCCGATTCCCTGGGAGTGCTGCGCCCTGATATGGAGCCGCGCGCTACCGATACCATTGAACCGATACTGGCGATGATCGATAGCCTGCAGCAACAGGATTACGCCTACCAGGCTGACAATGGTGATGTATATTTTGCGGTATCGAAGTTCAAAAATTACGGCCGGTTGTCGGGCAAGAAAATTGAAGAGTTACGTGCGGGTGAACGGGTTGATGTCGATGAGGGCAAGGCAGATCCACTCGATTTCGTGTTGTGGAAATCGGCCAAGCCCGGCGAACCCAGCTGGCCTTCCAAGTTTGGTGAGGGGCGGCCCGGTTGGCATATCGAGTGTTCAGCGATGTCGAACAGTTTGCTCGGTAACCATTTTGATATTCATGGTGGTGGCCAGGATTTGCAATTTCCGCATCACGAGAATGAAATCGCACAAAGCGAGTCCTGTAATGGGGAAAAATTCGTAAACTACTGGATGCATAACGGATTCGTTCGAGTCAACGAAGAAAAAATGTCCAAATCGCTGGGCAACTTTTTTGTCCTGCGAGAGGTTCTCGAGCGCTATCGTGCCGAGGAAATCCGATACTTTATGATCAGCAGTCACTATCGAAGCCAGCTGAATTATTCCGAGGAACAACTCGATAATGCGCGTGCCGCGCTGCAAAGACTTTATGCCGCTTTGCAGGACACGGATGCAGTCGAGATACCTGCAGGCAGTGAATACCAGCATCGCTTTGAGCAAGCGCTAAATGATGACTTCAATACTCCTATTGCGATTGCGGTATTGTTTGACCTGGCACGTGATATAAATCGAGCCAAGACCGAGCATCAGGACCAACAGCATGCTTTGGCGAGCTTGTTGCGCTATCTCGGTGGCATCATTGGTCTGTTGCAATCTGAAGCCGAGAGTTTCCTTAAATCGGAGGCGGGGCGAGGGACCGGATTAAGCGATGCAGCAATCGACGAGCTTATCGAACAGCGGTTGCAGGCGCGAGCCAGTAAAGACTGGGCTAATGCCGATCGTATACGCGATGAGTTGGAAGCGGCAGGTATCGTCATCGAAGATGGCCCCGAAGGAACCCGTTGGCGACGTAGATAGGAAGTGTAAGCTAATATCTAAAGTACGACTAAATGATTGAATATAAATGACTATTCAATTGACGATTATTTTTGATCGGCGTATTATTCCGCGCCTTGCCACGCGATGCTTTTAGCGTCGGGTGGCGTGAAATGCCAGAGGTATAATTCGGGGTGTAGCGCAGCCTGGTAGCGCAACTGCTTTGGGAGCAGTGGGTCGGGAGTTCGAATCTCTCCACCCCGACCAATTTTTAAGATTAAGTCTGATATCGTATTGCACCAGATATCGGACAATGGTTCCGGTGGATGGGAAGTGGGTAATAAT
This sequence comes from uncultured Gammaproteobacteria bacterium, assembly GCA_947259485.1. GTDB lineage: Bacteria > Pseudomonadota > Gammaproteobacteria. The sequence continues at coordinate 63,746 of CAMYLU010000020.1, forward strand.
CCCTGAACCCAGGATACCTTTACCAGGGCGTATTTTACGCTAGTGCAAGGCGGCCACGCGCGCAGGACCGCAGCGTATTTAAATATACGTGAGGATCCGAGCACGAGGCCAACGCGAAAAAGATAAGGAATTCGGCCGGCAGTTTGAACCGAGGATGCCTTTCTAGCAGCCTATTTTAGGCGAGTGCAAGGCGGATGCGCGCGCAGGACCGCAGTGTATACAAACATGCACGAGGATCCGAGCACGCAGCCAACGCCGCAATCGTCTAAAATAGGCTGCTAGAAAGGTATCCTGAGCGCCCGTAGCTCATTTGGATAGAGCATCGGCCTTCTAAGCCGAGGGTAGCAGGTTCGAATCCTGCCGGGCGTGCCATTTTATGGTGGGCTTTAGGTTCTGGTATCTTTTGATGTGAGAGTTCGAGTCTCTCCTTTCGCACCATTTTAGTGATGCAGCAACACCAGCTGCTCGGAGTGAGGTTTTATACCCGGTTGTGCAATTGGTTCGACCGGTCGTAAACTACAACTATCTCTACAGTAAGAATCACGAGATTTTGACATGCAAGTATCAATTGAAACCCTGGATGGGCTGGAACGCAGAATGACGGTGCAAATCCCGTCCGAGCGGGTCAGCGAAGCCGTTGAAAAGAAACTTAAGGACTTGAGTAAAACAGTCCGCATTGATGGCTTTCGCCCGGGCAAAGTGCCATTGAAGGTGGTACAGCAGAAATACGGTGGCCACGTGCGCCAGGAAGTTATCGGTGATGTCATTGAGTCTAGCTACCAGGAAGCCCTGATCCAGGAAAAGGTCCGTCCCGCCGGTATGCCAAGTATTGATTCGGTTAGCACGGAAGAAAAGGAAGACATGTCGTATACCGCGACTTTCGAAGTTTACCCGGAGGTGGGGACGCTTAAACTGGAATCGATCGAGGTCGAAAAACCGAAAGTTGAAATTTCCGACAAGGATTTCGACGCGATGCTGCAAAAACTTCGCGAACAGCGCAAGGGCTGGAAGGAAACCAAGGCTGCCGCGAAGAAGGGATACCAGGTTATGGTTGACTTTGAAGGGCGCATAGATGGCGAGTTGTTTGAGGGCGGTGCCGGCAAGGATATGGCCGTTGAAATCGGGGCTGGCCAGATGTTGCCGGAATTCGAAGCCGGGCTAGAGGGTGTCAAGGCGACAGAACAAAGAACCGTCGAAGTCAATTTTCCCGACGATTATCATGGTGCCGAGGTTGCCGGCAAGAAAGCCGAGTTTACGCTTAAAGCCAACAAGGTTTCGAAGCCGGAGTTGCCTGAACTTGATGAAGAATTTGCCAAAGGCTTTGGCATCGAGGACGGTGACCTGGAGAAAATGCGTGCTGACATTCGTGCCAACATGGAAAAGGAGAAGAACGAGCGTCTTAAGTTGAATATAAAAAATAAGGTGATGGCGGGTCTGTTGGAGCACAACGAAATCATTGCACCAAGTGCCATGGTAAACGACGAGATCAAAAGTCTGCGCGCCCAGGCTGCACAACGCATGGGCCAGGACCCTGAGTCGATAGATGAAACCAGTTATCCAAACGAGTTGTTCAGTGCCGAAGCAACCCGGCGGGTGCAACTCGGGCTGCTCGTCGCAGAAGTGATTAAATCAGAAAAAATCGAATTAAATCAAGAGCTTGTAGATTCTGCAGTTGAGGAGATGGCGATTGCTTACGAACAGCCTGACCAGGTGCGCGAATACTATCGGCATAACCAACAGGCGCGCTCCGGAATCGAGGGCATGGTGCTTGAAGATCAGGTTGTCGCCCATATCTTGGACAAAGCCAAAGTTACCGAAATAGAGGCCAGCTTCGACGACTTGATGAATGGCAATCTCTAAAAACCTATTAATCTCGGACCTTCAATGAAAGATCAAGTTAGCAATACCGGCATCAGCTCAATAATACCCGATTACCTGGATACCCGGGCCAACCTGGTGCCGATGGTTGTAGAGCAATCTGCGCGCGGAGAAAGAGCTTACGACATATATTCCCGCTTGCTCAAAGAGCGTGTTATTTTCGTGGTAGGTCCAATCGAGGACCACATGGCTAACCTGATCGTTGCCCAGTTGTTATTTCTGGAATCCGAGAATCCGGATAAAGATATCTCGCTTTACATCAATAGCCCGGGCGGCTCGGTAACCGCGGGCCTGGCGATTTACGATACCATGCAATTCATCAAACCCGATGTGAGCACGCTCTGCACCGGCCAGGCGGCCAGTATGGGTGCCATTCTGCTGGCTGGAGGATGTGCCGGAAAGCGTTACGGTTTGCCGCACTCGCGCGTCATGATTCATCAGCCGTTAGGCGGATTCCAGGGGCAGGCCACTGACTTCGAGATTCATGCCAAGGAAATTCTGGCGGTCAGGGCGAGGCTTAACAAATTACTCGCAAACCATACCGGAAAGAAGGAAAGCAGCATTGATAGTGACACGGAACGTGACAACTTCATGAGTGCCGAGCAGTCAGTCGATTATGGAATTATTGATCAAGTTTTGGCTTCTCGTGCCGACCCAGATGAGAATGGCGCCACAGAATAGATATTCTTTTTTGTTTTATCTGTGAGACGCTGGTCAAAAAGCGTTTTTTTCGGTTGTACTCCGCGGTTCGGTCTAATATTATCGAGTAGATTGGACAGTTAATTTCGGTAGTTTGGTATGAGTGACGAAAGATCCAAGAATAAGGACGAAAAGCTCCTGTATTGCTCGTTTTGCGGTAAAAGCCAGCACGAGGTCAGAAAACTGATCGCCGGCCCGTCGGTTTTCATCTGTGACGAGTGTGTGGACCTCTGCAATGACATCATTCGTGAAGAGATTCACGAAAGTGGTGAAGATGCTGAAAGCAAGCTGCCCATCCCCCACGAAATTTTTAAAGTCCTTGATGAGTATGTCATTGGCCAGGGTCGCGCCAAGAAAGTGCTTTCGGTGGCTGTATATAACCACTATAAGCGTCTCGAGGTTGGTCATATCAAGGATGAGATCGAGCTTTCCAAAAGTAATATCCTGTTAATCGGGCCAACCGGCTCGGGCAAGACACTGCTCGCCGAAACCCTCGCACGCCTGCTTAATGTTCCGTTTGCGATTGCCGATGCCACCACCTTAACCGAAGCTGGCTATGTCGGTGAAGATGTGGAAAACATTATTCAGAAACTGTTGCAAAAATGTGATTACGATGTCGAAAAGGCGCAGACGGGGATTGTCTATATCGACGAGATCGATAAGATTTCGCGCAAGTCGGATAATCCCTCGATCACCAGGGATGTATCCGGTGAGGGCGTACAGCAGGCCCTACTGAAGTTGATTGAAGGAACGGTTGCATCGGTGCCACCGCAAGGCGGCAGAAAGCATCCCCAGCAGGAGTTTTTGCAGGTTGATACCGGTAAGATCCTGTTTATTTGCGGTGGCGCATTCGCCGGCCTCGACAAGGTTATCCTCAACCGCTCGGAGAAGGGTGGCATCGGCTTTGGCGCTGACGTCAAAAGCAAGGACAAGAAGGACCTGTTCGGCGAAGTCATCAGCAAGGTCGAGCCCGAGGATTTAATTAAATATGGTTTGATCCCTGAGTTCGTTGGCCGTCTGCCAGTGGTGGCTACGCTTGAGGAGCTTGACGAGGACGCTCTGGTAAAAATCCTCACCGAGCCCAAAAACGCAATTACCAAGCAATATCAGAAAATGTTCGAAATCGAAGGCTGCGAAATTGAATTTCGACCTGATTCACTCAACGCGGTCGCGACCAAGGCGATGGCGCGAAAGACCGGTGCGCGTGGATTACGTACTATACTCGAGAATACCCTGTTGGAAATTATGTACGATTTGCCCGCAATGGATAATGTCAGCAAAGTCGTGGTCGATGCTGCAGTAATCGAAGGTAATGCCCAACCCTATGTCATCTACGAGGGTGGGGAAATGCAGCGCGTGGCTTCTGACGAGTAAGTCTCAGCCCGGGCATAAAGGCCGGGTTGAAAACGGACGATGGACACCCATATAGACCGGAGACCCAGGCTTCGAGGCACTTATGTCAGACAATCAAAATAATTTACTCGCTGAACAACAACAGGACAGGCAATTGATACCGGTGTTGCCGCTACGCGATGTCGTGGTTTACCCGCACATGGTTATCCCGCTGTTTGTCGGCCGTGAGAAATCGATCCTGGCGCTCGAAGCCGCGATGGCCGATAACAAGAAGATCCTGCTGCTGGCTCAGAAAAATGCCGAGGTCGATGATCCCGGGCAGGAGGACCTGTACCAGATAGGAACCCTGTCGACTATTCTGCAAATGCTTAAACTGCCGGACGGCACTATCAAGGTCCTAGTCGAGGGCGGTGACCGGGTTTCGGTCGAGAGCCTGCTTGAAACTAACGAATATTATTCGGCCGCAACAAAAATGCTCGAAAAATCGGGCCTGGTGGATGATCGCGAAGCCGAAGTTCTACTGCGTTCGGTATTGAATTTGTTTGATCAGTACGTGAAGTTGAATAAAAAGGTGCCGCCCGAAATACTGACTTCGTTGTCGGGTATTGATGATCCCAGCAGACTGGCAGATACCATCGCTGCACATATGTCTTTGAAGCTCGATGAAAAGCAGGAAATTCTAGAGATCCAGGATCCCCGCGAACGCATCGAACACATCATGAGCAAGATCGAAGGCGAAATCGATTTAATGCAAATCGAGAAACGCATTCGTGGACGTGTCAAACAGCAAATGGAAAAAAGCCAGCGCGAGTATTATTTGAATGAGCAGATGAAAGCGATTCAAAAGGAACTCGGCGACATGGACGACGCCCCTAACGAAGTCGAAGACCTGCAACGCAAGATTGAAGAATCGGGAATGCCGAAAGAGGCGCGTGAAAAGGCTGACTCTGAACTTAACAAACTGAAGATGATGTCGCCGATGTCGGCGGAAGCCACCGTGGTGCGCAACTATATCGACTGGCTGGTTAGCGTACCCTGGAAAAAGAAATCGAAAATCAGGCGCGATCTGTCGCAGGCCGAAAAAGTCCTTGAAGAAGATCATTATGGCCTGGAGAAGGTTAAGGAGCGGATCCTCGAGTACCTCGCGGTACAGCAACGCGTGCGCAAGCTGAAAGGCCCGATCTTATGCCTGGTGGGTCCACCCGGTGTTGGTAAAACCTCTATCGGCCGCTCGATTGCCCGGGCAACTAATCGAAAGTTCTCGCGCATGTCCCTGGGTGGCGTGCGTGACGAGTCCGAGATCAGGGGTCATCGTCGAACCTATATTGGTTCCATGCCGGGTAAAATTATTCAAAACCTGTCGCGTGTAAAGGTAAGAAACCCGCTGTTTCTGCTCGATGAAATTGACAAGATGGCGATGGACTTTAGAGGTGATCCGGCCTCTGCTTTGCTCGAAGTGCTGGACCCGGAACAGAATAATACCTTTGCGGATCATTACATGGAGGTCGAATTTGATCTCTCCGACACGATGTTTGTGGCAACTTCTAACAGCATGAATATTCCCGGTCCTTTGCTCGACCGCATGGAAGTTATTCGCATCCCGGGTTATACCGAAGACGAGAAACTGAATATTGCAATCAAGTACCTGGTACCCAAACAAATCAAGGAAAATGGTTTGAAAGCGGAAGAAATTGTGTTTCAGCAAAGCGCGGTGCGTGAAATTATTCAGCGTTACACCCGTGAAGCCGGCGTGCGTAACCTTGAACGCGAGATTTCCAAAATATGCCGCAAGGCAGTCAAGGCGATGCTGTTAAAACCGGCTACCCGGAAATTGACAATCACCTCGAAAAATATCGAAAAGTATCTTGGTGTAAAACGTTTCCGTTTCGGCTCTGCCGACGAAAAGGATCAGGTAGGCCAGGTAACCGGGCTTGCGTGGACCGAGGTTGGTGGAGAATTGTTAACCATCGAGTCCGCCGTGGTCGATGGCAAGGGTAAATTTGTACAGACCGGACAACTGGGTGACGTGATGAAGGAATCGATCCAGGCTGCAATGACAGTGGTGCGCAGTCGTGCCGAAATACTCGGGGTCAACCCAGAATTTAACGAAAACAAGGATATCCATATCCATGTACCCGAGGGGGCGACGCCGAAAGACGGTCCAAGTGCCGGTGTTGGCATGTGCACGGCGTTGGTCTCTGCGCTAACCGGTATACCGGTAAAAGCAGAAGTCGCGATGACAGGCGAAATAACCTTGCGTGGCGAGGTTTTGCCGATTGGCGGATTGAAGGAGAAATTATTAGCCGCGCATCGGGGCGGTATTACAAAAGTCCTGATTCCGGAGGAGAACGAAAAAGACCTCGCCGAGATTCCGGATAATATCAAAGCCAAGCTGGATATTATTCCAGTCCAATGGATCGACCAGGTGCTTGAAGTTGCGCTGGCCCATCAACCGACTCCGCTGCCCAAGGGGACCGAGGCGACCGGCAGTACTGCAAAGCCCAAAGTGAAAGACAAAAAGTCGTCTGGAGTCAGGGCGCATTAGCCGTTTATGTAAATAATGCGACTAATTTGCAGTTTTTAACGTTTTAAGGTTGACCCTAAAGGCTGCTGTTGGTTTAATTCGACGCTCTGGACGGGGGGATTCGACGATCACAATAAGATCGTTCATCAGCAACGATAGCAAGCAAGATCGAGACTTGTGTTGCCGTCCGCCCTTCGGGCTAAAAATATATCAACTTAACCAAATGGAAAAATCTAATGAATAAATCCGAATTAATTGATGGTGTCGCCAGTGCTGCAGATTTAAGTAAAGCTGATGCTGCGCGTGCAGTAGATGGTGCAATAGCTACCGTAACCCAGGCTTTGAAATCCGGAGACCAGGTAACTATAGTTGGCTTTGGAACTTTCCTCGTTCGTCATCGTGACGCACGTGCCGGACGCAATCCTCGCACCGGTGAAACCATTCAGATTAGAGCCTCGAACGTACCCGCATTTAAGGCTGGCAAAGCTCTAAAAGACGCAGTAAACTAGCGCCCCTTTTTTAGCTACACCGGGTGCTTAGCTCAGCTGGGAGAGCATCGCCCTTACAAGGCGAGGGTCGGCGGTTCGATCCCGTCAGCACCCACCACACAATCAGGAGTGGTAGTTCAGTTGGTTAGAATACCGGCCTGTCACGCCGGGGGTCGCGGGTTCGAGTCCCGTCCACTCCGCCATTTTTGAAGGTGCTGATGGTTAGCGTCGCGAAGAAATGGCGACTTCAACAGTGACCATAAGATAATGCTGCAAGCAATTCGAGACAAGGTAACGGGATGGATTGCCTACGGCATCATCTTCCTGATCAGTATTCCATTCGCTTTATGGGGCGTTAATTCCTATTTGGGTGGCGGCGAAGTCCTGCCGGCCGCGACGGTCAATGGGGAGGAAATCAGCGTGCGTGACCTGGACCAGGCCTACGCAAACTATCGCCAAAGACTATCGCAATTGTTTGGCGGCACTATCCCCGAATCCTTTGACAACGATTCGATAATGCGAGAGCAGGTGCTGGGACAATTGATCGAAGAGTTCGTGCTACGTCAATATACCCAGCAGCAACGCTACCGTATCGGTGATGATGAATTAAATAAAATGATTCGTGGCATGGATGCATTTCAACGCGATGGGCAATTTGATACCGAAATCTACCAATCCCAGGTGCGCTCGCTTGGCTACTCCCCGGTTGGTTTCGAACAGGAATTAAGGCTTAACGGTTCAATAGAACAGTTCCAGAATGGCATTCGCGAAAGCGCCTTTGTGGTGCCGGTTTTCGAAAGCCAGTTTACTAAACTGAGCAATCAGACCCGCAAGCTGAGAATGTTAACCTATAGGGTAGATCCGGCCTCAATCCAGGTGCATGCAGAAGAGATTGAGCAGCAGTATCAATCACAAGCTGACCGATATCGTACCCCGGAGAGAGTCAAAATCGATTATATCGAATTGAGCCTCGACGGTATAAAGCAAAACATTACTGTCAGCGAAGACGATGTATTTGCGCGTTACCAGGAAAGCCAAGGGGCTTATACCAGTGCTGAAATAAGAGAGGCAAGTCATATCCTGCTCAAAGTTGGAGCAGATGAGGCAGCCGATGAAGCTCTTGCCAGGATCACTGAAATTCGTGAACGTATCACTAACGGTGAAAACTTCGCTGACCTGGCGCGTGAGTTTTCTGAAGATCCCGGTTCGGCCGAGAGCGGGGGTGATCTTGGCGAGATCGAGCGCGGCGTCATGGTGCAGACTTTTGAAGCGGCCTTGTTTTCAATGGAAGTGGGCCAATTAAGTGAACCGGTTAAAACGGCATTTGGCTGGCACTTGATAAAATTGCGTTCGGTTAGCGGGGGTGAGACGCAATCTTTTGAATCGCTGAAATCGAGCCTGGAAGACGAGATTAAAACCGAGCTCGCGGAAAGCCAGATTTATGATCTTGTCGAGAACCTGGCAAATCTTGCATACGAACAGCCCGATTCCCTGTTACCGGCAGCGGACCAACTGGGATTGCCAGTACAAACCAGCGACTGGTTCGATCGTTCGGCGCAACAGGGAATTGCTGCCGAACAGAAAATAAGACAGGTTGCATTTTCTCCGGAGGTACTCACTCAGGGACTCAATAGCGAGGCCATCGAACTTGGAGGCGACCGTGTCGTGTTCCTTCGTCTCAATCAGCGTGAGGCACCCACACTACAACCACTGGAGCAGGTACAGGAGAGGATTAAGTCCGAGTTGATCCAGGCTAAAGCCCGTGAGCGAAGTCTTAAAATAGGGACCGATGCAATTGCAGATTTAAAGTCAGGTAAAACGCTAGATGACCTGGCCCGCGAATGGTCCTCGTCGATTAACGATCTCGGCTTTATCGAGCGTAATCAATCGGGCATCAGTGCGGCAGTTCTTGGTCGCGTTTTCTCGATGCCAAAACCTGACCAGGGAATGGTTTTTGATGGCTTGTCACAAGCTAACGGTGAATACGTAGTGCTTGAACTATCCGCGGTGTTATCAAATGACGCGAATAACGATCGTGAGGCTCTTGACGGTCTTGCCGAGGCGCGGGGTGGTGCCGAGTACCAGTCGGTCCTGAAATTGCTAACCAGCCGCGCTGATGTTGTGAGAACACCGGCAGAAGATCTTTCAGATACATCGGCTAATTACTAGATTACCCCCATACTGACAATATTGTAGCCAGAATCGACATATATATTTTCCCCAGTAATACCTGCTGCTAAATCCGAACACAAGAAAGCGCCAGTGTTTCCCACGTCCTCGATGGTGACATTGCGGCGTAGCGGGGCGTTGGTAGAAACTTCGTCGAGAATTTTCTTAAAACTTCCGATTCCAGCCGAGGCAAGGGTTTTGATCGGACCCGCCGAGATTGAGTTGACGCGTATGCCTTCGGGACCCAGGGCTGCCGACAGGTAACGAACATTGGCTTCGAGACTGGCTTTGGCAACGCCCATGATGTTGTAATTGGGTAAGGCGCGTTCGGAACCCAGGTAAGTCATCGTGATTATCGATCCGTTGGTATTTTGCATCATCGGTCTTGCAGCTTTGGCCATCGCTGCGAGGCTGTAGGAACTAATATCGTGTGCAATGCGAAAACCTTCTCGATCAAGATTCTCAAGATAATCCCCGGCTAATGCCTCGCGCGGAGCGAATGCGACTGAATGCACAAGTGCGTCGAGACTGCCCCAGCGACTCGCTAATTGTTTGAACAGGTCGGTAATTTCGGCATCGCTGCTGACATCGCATGGCAGGGCGATATCGGATTCAAATTCAGCAGCGAACTTTTCCACCCTGGGTTTCAGTTTGTCGTTGGCATAACTAAAGGCGAGTTCAGCGCCTTCGCGATGCATCGCCTGTGCGATACCGTAGGCAATCGATCGGTTACTGGCAATACCCACAATGAGTGCTTTCTTGCCGGCTAGAAATCCCATGGTTGCTCCCGAAAAATGAAAACCATTTTGTCAGCCTACAGGGCTTCATGCAATCCCAAACTTGGCCAACCAGGCGAGGTCGGCATTCGAGTCGACATCGCGACAACGGGCTATGATTCAGCGTCGAACAGGTTAACCAACAATTCGGGTAAAAAGGGTCTTCCTTGCTGATTTAAAGAAGTGCCTGTAATGATAGCGGCAAGCATTAGTTTCTCGTCAGGAATTCGAAACAGATCTTGCTTGAATTCGAAGCGAACGCGAGATACCTGCCGAACCAGACTACGCACGACGAAATGATCATTGCTTACCAGTGAATTTTTATAATCCAGTTCTGCCCTGGTGACCACCAGGTTGATGCCGGCGGCGGTTACCTCGGCAAAATTAATACCACGGGACTGCAGGAATTCGTGGCGTGCGTGCTCCAAATAATTCTGATAGACGCCGTTATTGACCACCCCTTGAATATCACATTCGTAGTCGCGCACCTTGAATTCAATTTCATGGGTGTATCGTATAGTTTTCGGTGCGTTCATGTGGAGCGCATGTTGCCATATTTATCAGGTGAGTCAACAAATCAAGTAAGTCGGTAAAAGCGGTTGTATTTATTTTAAATGGTATCCGTAATTGTTATTCTGGTGGTTGATATCAATGAAACAAATATTATGAATCTTTCAGATTTTGGTGAACGATTCCAGGGCTACTCCGGGATCACCCATCTAATGGATGACCTGGCAGAAGGTCTGGCCCAGCCAGGAACCGTAATGCTAGGCGGAGGTAATCCGGCCGCGATACCAGAAGTCATGTCGGTTTTCGAAACCGTGATTGCCAGGTTAGTCAAATCCGGAAAGTTGCTCGATACACTCGCCAACTACGATGGGCCGCAGGGCAAAACGGTTTTCCTTGAAACCCTGGCAGAATTTTTCCGCCAACAATATGGCTGGAAGATAACCGGTAACAATATTGCATTGACCCACGGTAGCCAGAGTTCATTTTATATTCTGTTTAACTCTTTCGCCGGTAAGGCCGGTTCAAGACAGAAGCGTGTTTTGATTCCACTGGTACCCGAATACATTGGCTACTGTGACGTTGGTATCGAAGATGGGCTGATTACCAGCCAGGAGGCCCGGATTGTGCATCTGCAAGACGGGTTCTTTAAATACCAGGTGGACTTTGATAATTTGAAAGTTGACGATACGGTCGGCCTGATCTGTGTTTCACGGCCTACCAATCCCAGTGGTAACGTGTTGACTGACGATGAGTGCCGGCAGCTTGATAAGATTGCCCGTGATCAAAAGGTACCGTTACTTGTCGACAATGCTTATGGCACACCATTTCCAAATATAATTTTCAACGAAGTTAACCCGTTCTGGAACGAAAATTGTATTGTTTGTATGAGCCTGTCCAAGTTGGGGCTTCCAGGCGCCCGCACCGGGATCGTAATAGCCAACGAAGAGGTGATCCGTTATTTCTCTAATATGACCGCCATTACCAGTCTCGCACCTTCTGGCCTGGGCGCCGAGATCGTCAACCAGTTGATTACCGACAATGCCCTGTTGCCACTTTGTCATGATCTAATCCAGCCTTTTTATAGACGGCGCTCTGAATTGGCAGTGCATTTATTGCGTGAAGCAATCGATAATCCCGGGTTGCATATCCACAAGCCCGAGGGGTCAATATTTTTATGGTTGTGGTTTGACGGCTTAAACCTAACCACCAGCGAGCTTTATCAGCGCTTAAAGCAAAAAGGCTTACTGGTCGTACCCGGGAAATATTTCTTTCCAGGCCAGGACTCTGTTACTGACCATGCAGAAAGTTGCGTTCGCATGAATTATGTTCAGAGCGAACAGGAACTGGCAAAAGGAATCGAAATACTGGCCCGCGAATTAAACGCATGCTGGTAGCAATGCCTGGCTTGCTCGTTACTTGGACGTGTGCGTAAAAACACCATCCCAGTCATCACCTGGAGGCTCATTGCGGAAAAAAGCAATCCGATCCAGGTAAACCTGGTAGAGCAGCCGGCCTGGATCAAGGCGAGTCAAATTGGAAAAGTCCAGTTCTGCCTTATCCCAGGATTGTGAACGAAAGTGAATTAATGCCTGCTTATAGGCCGTGAGTTCAGATGCCACCGATTCCTCAAGGTCGTTCCTGTGACCGATGGGTTCAAAAATAGCAACAGGTTCGCTCTTACCTTTAACCCTGACCAGGTCGAGTTCACGAAAAATGAACTCCGGGATTTCAGCCATGGTGGTCTCGCTGACAATGATGTTTACGCCATAGTTTTTGGTTAAGCCTTCCAGCCGGGACCCGAGGTTCACCGCGTCACCCAGTACGGTGTAAGCCATTCGAAACTCCGAGCCCATGTTGCCAACGTTCATATTGCCGGTGTTCAACCCGATTCCTATATTTACGTCGGGCCATCCGCGTTGCTTAAAATCCTGCTGCATTATCTTAAGCTCATCCATCATTTCCATTGCTGCATATAGTGCGTGTCGGGCGTGTTCTGAATCAGCGAGCGGAGCGCCCCAAAATGACATAATCGCATCGCCCATATACTTGTCGATGGTGCCCCGATTTTTGTGAATGACACGGGTCATTGGTGTTAACAATGCGTTCATCAACTGCGTTAGCTGCCTGGGATCCATACCTTCCGAGATCGATGTGAATCCTCGTACGTCAGAGAACAAGACGGTCATCTCACGATTTTCGCCTTTAAGCGAGTACTCCTGTGGGGATTCGCTCATCTCGTCGACCAGTTCCGGGGGAATGTATTGACCGAACAGGTTGGCCAGTTGACGTTTCCCACGAGACTCGATAAAAAAGCCGTAAGTCATATGTAACATGAATATCAGCACGATCAGCAGCAGCGGACTTGCCATTGGCAGAATTAAATTACTATTCCAGGCGATGAAAGTTCCAATGGTTACCATGGCGGCAATACCTAAAGCCCCTGCCGCGGCGAGTAACGGTGAAACGAGCGGTAGCAGCAATGCCATGCTTACGGCGATGACTACCAGTAGCACGAACTCGTAACCCAATGTCCAGGCCGGCTTGTGTTTAATACGGTTGTCGAGAATTCCAGAAATAATATTGGCGTGGACTTCAACTCCAGGATAAATATTCTGTACCGGGGTAGAACGTAAATCGAGCAGGCCCGGTGCCGTGGTGCCGACCAGTACAATCTTGCCTTTCAATTGCTCCACGTCAGCTTCACCGCTGAGAATTCTGTGGGCCGGAATATAAGAAAAGCTGCCCTGTGCGCCACGATAGGGCACAAAAACCGCTCCACTAGCGTCAACCGGTATGCTGAAGTCTTTAATCTTGATGGCTTCGAGTGCATAGTATTCGTTGCCACTTTGCGATCCATCGGTTTCTATTATCAAATCGATATCGGCAGTCTCGAGATGTCCCTGCGCAGTAGCCAGGGAGAGTGAGGCAAACAGGTGACCGTCGTAAGCCTGAATTAGTGGAACCCTGCGAAATACACCATCGGCGTCGACAAATGGGTTGTCAAAATACCCACCGGACCTGGCCGACCTCTGCAGGACTTCGAGATTGGCGCCGTAGCCAACCGCGTGATTAATAAACAAACGTTCGCTCCATTGCGCGTCCACCCGGGTCAGCGATGGTGGCAGTGATCCGATTTCAGCTGGCTCCCCCAGTTGCAGGTTGGTTTTAAAATAATATCCCAGGACAACATTCTTACCGATCAGGCTTTCGGCAAAAATTTCATCATGCATCAGGCTTGGACGAATTCTGTCGAGTTCCCTCAGATAAGTGCTGTTATCCTTTAATGTGGTGCTGGCGAGGCGCTCAAATTGCTCCAGGCCAGAACTCTCGTCCTTTTCCGCAAATACGATGTCAAAGCCAACCACATCGGCCTGGTAAAGCCCGAACAGATTTTCAACAAATGTCGCCAGGCGGTCGCGACTCCAGGGCCAGCGACCGACCTCGGCCAGCGAATTTTCATCGATATCGACGATTACGATGCGGTCGTCAATCGTATCGGAACGGGTAAAATTGAGTCTTGCATCGTAGGTCCAATTCTCTAGCTGCTTGATGAACGGGTATTCAATCAAGCCGGAAGTGTTGACCAGAAGTGCGCACAAGATCAGTGCGCTGAGCACTAATCGGATAATGCGCTGTAGTTGCATTGCTTGTTCCCGGATTTAAGCTCGACTGAGAAGTCGGCAGGAACTACTTCAGATAAAATTCCATTTTTACACCAGCGACCTCAATAATGTCGTGGCTTTTCAATTCATGAGCATTCGATCCAATCGGTGAGCCGCCGACTTTTGGAACGCTGTTATTCGGGCCGCCATCGACATGAATCAGAAAGAAGCCCTGGGGACGCCGGGTGATTGCGGCAACCTGCACGCCGGGTTGGCCGATCGTTGTTAAGGCCTTGGTGAGTATTAATTCCTTACCGGCATTTGCGCCACTCAAAAGTTGCAGGCAGGCTTCCCTGTTTGCCATCGGTGAGGCTGCCGTGGCCGCGGCTTCGGAAGCAATCGCAGCGGATATTTTCTGCACCGATTTATCAATTTCCTTGCCGCCGGCTTCCTCGGGCATACCCTCTTCACCAGGGCGAATAATCATGGTTTGCTCAAAATCCTGCTCGCCACTGCCGGCGCTATTTTGATAGATTATCTGATACTTGCCCAGAGTGATGTTGTCACCATTTTCAAGCGCGTGTTTCTTTACCAGCTTGCCATTAACGTAGGTTCCGTTAGTGCTGCCAAGATCTTCAAGAAAGGAATCTTCGAGTATGGTAATGACCTGGGCATGCCTGCCACTGACCGACAGGTTGTCGATCTGTATATCATTGCCAGGCTTGCGGCCAATAGTAGTTGTTTCATTGACCAATTCGAACTCGGTTTTTTCGCCCGTGCTTGATGTCGTGATCAGTTTTGCGACCATTTTATTATCCAGCCTCTTGAGTATGTTTCTACTGGGTGTAATCCGTTATTCATCGAACCAAGCAACAATCTTTTTAAACCAGCCTATTTTCGACGAAAAATCTTCATCGATTCGGCACAACATTACCGAAATATTGTCCTTTCCGCCATTCTGGTTTGCCTTTGTAATCAATTGCTTGGCAGCTTCTTCTAGATTAGCACTAAATTGCTTAATAGTTAAGTATATATCTTCATCTTCAACTAAATCAGTTAATCCATCTGAACATAGCAAATATATGTCATTTTTCAGAACTATATCTTCCTGAATGTCTGGCATGACGACTGGATCGATGCCTAAAGCACGCGTAACCAGGTTTTTATTCATCGAATTACGGGCTTCTTCGGGGGTATAAAAGCCCCGGTCAATGAGTTCCTGCAGTAATGAGTGATCCTTGGTGATTTGTTCTAACTTGTCTGCACGCATTCGATAACAGCGTGAATCGCCAATATGCGCGAGTGAAAATGAATTGTTGTAAAACTGCAACACAACGATTGTGGTACCCATACCCTTGTGTTCGGAGTTTTCTTCGGCAGTTTTATAGACCAGTTCGTTGGCAGCAACAACAGCGTTTTGTATACAAATTGATTCCATCGAGAATCCGCTTCCCGCGTCAACCTCCCCGGGCGTAATATCGGGTATATTTTGTTGCAGTTGGTGGATGACCGTATCAACTGTCATGTGACTCGCTATTTCACCTCCACGATGCCCTCCCATGCCGTCGGCGAGCACCACGATTCCGAGCGCACTGTCGTAACCGATAGCATCCTCGTTTTTACGGCGCACGATCCCGGTATCCGTCAGCCCCATGATTGTAATTTTATCTTGCAAATTCATTTGATAATTGGGATCAAGCCTTATGGAAAACTTTCAAGGCATCGGTCAAATCGGTATCGCTCTGACATCGCACTTCCACGTCCTTCAATAAGGTCTTGCTGATGACGGCAGCAGGGGATTCCTGGATATTGGCACGAATGGTTTTAATATCTGCGGCTTCTTCAATAGTAAATTTTAATATTAAACTTGTCATCAATCGGCTTTACAGGGCAAAGAGCCCGATATAAATACGACTACGATAGTGGTGAGTAGCCCAGCGAACCAGTCGCTACCCCAATAACGGAAATTCATACCGTCTCCATAGTTTTTATTATAAGTCACCCCGCAGTTTTCACGGCCCGCAACGGGGCGTGCGACTTAATAAAGCCTGAATCCGAATCGGATAAAACTTCCAGGTTTAAACGATTACCCTGAACTGGTTAACAACTCCTAACCTCCCCGGCGTCCGATGGCATCGCGAAGACGAATAACTATAAGGTCGTAGGCCAGCTTTTACCAGTGTTAAGGTTCAAAAAGTCGATTGATTATACTAAATTGAAATGTCATGTGATTAACCTTTAACTACTTTGGCAGCAGCTTTGCATCAATGCTTTAAATTTCTATTTCTCGATCGCACTGTTGCAACAATGAAAATGCTTGAGCTGCTGTCGATTCCCGGAAATTTAGTGAATTTTTCAGGGTATGTGGTCGGTGATCCCGAAAAAATGGATGGGACTGGTTACTCGTGCGGTCTGAGGCGTGATGAAATGCCGATACAGGCGGGTATCATATCGGCCCTGAAATCTTCGATGTATTCATAAGAAAGCGGGTTTATCTGGACTACGCCGGTGAATTTTTCGATGCCGAACAAATTGTTGAAACCAGGATCCCGGGCTACTCCGACTACGCGCTTACAAGGTCACCTGCGTCGGCGCTGTCAACCCCGTCTTTCAACACATAAGATTCGATATCTTTTTCGTTGAGTAGAAATGAAGCCGCCGAACTGCGCCGACCGGTATCGCAGTAAATCACGTACTTTTTCTTGTTATCGAGTGAGTTGGCTTTCATGCGCAGAAATATCAGCGGGATATTAATGCTGTTCTTGATGTGATTGGCCTTGTGCTCTGTCGGTAAACGAACGTCAAACCAGACAGCACCAGCCTCAACCAGTGTCTTGGCCTCTGCATAATCAACCCAGTTAAGCAGCGGCTCGTTTAGCAGAGAATTAAAGTCTTCCTTGTTGAGACGCATCAAGTGACCTTCGGAAAGCATGGTTATGGTTGCATTACGCTTGCTGTCGGAAATCAATGCCTCTTCGCCGAAACTATCGCCGACCGAGAGCGTGGCAAGTTTTACTCCGTTGGGGTTGGCAGGGGTTGCGCGCGTAACCAGGCAACGTCCTTCCTTTATTATGTAAAAATAATCGCCTTCGGCATCTTGCTCGATTACTTTTTCGCCGGGCTTGAAGCTGACTGACTCCATGCGCATGAACATCGCCTGAATGTTGGCCGGGGGAATGCGATGAAAAGCCCGGGTTTGCAAAATACGGGTCATCCAGTCGGTTTCATCATCGTCTTCTTCATCATCAACCCCTTCGACTGTATAGCTCCCCGTTTGATCCCAGGTCAGCATGATATCGAGCATGTCGCTGTTAATCTTGGTAACGACTGCCGCTGATTTTGCCCGTGCGGCGAGTGGTCGCGGGAATCCGTGTGCCAGGGGTTGCAATCCGTCGGGGGAGCCTGCCTTGATCACCTTGACGACTTTTTTATCGTCAACCAGCTCAATCTCACCTTTCAAAAGATAAACGTGGAACTTGTCCGCATCCCCTTTCTTGAATACATAGTGACCAGGCTTTACCGCGACCGCCGATATCTTGTTGACTAACTCTTGAGCATTTTCAGGATTCAGAGAATTGATCGGTGATAGAGATTTGATTTGTTTGGGATCAATTTCAAGGCTCATGATGTATTCGGAAATCCATTGCGCGTGGAGTTAATTAGCGGCTATTTTGGCTTGTGGTACCGGATAAAGCAACTCTTGTCCTCAAAATTTCAAAGCCGCGTCACAGACCCGATTGTATTAGCCTGACTGGCTGGTGATGTCGACGTAAAGCTTGAGTTTCTGCCCGGGGTGCAGGTATTTGCCGACCTGATTCCAGCGTTTAATATCGGCAACGCGAATGTTGAACCGATTTGCGATAAGGTAGAGCGAGTCTCCCTTTCTAACCGTATAGCGAAGCTTGTGCAACGCGTTACTTGGGCGGGTTTGATTGATACTGACGGTTTGCGAGAGACTGGCTCGTGTCCATACCACTAATTTTTGGCCGACACTGAGCGTATCGATCGGCGCGATGCCATTCCATTTGGCGAGCGCCCGGGTACTGACATTGTAATTCCTCGAAATACTCCACAGGCTCTGGCCTCGCCGAACAATATGGATGCGCTTGGTACCCGAGCGATCGGTATTTTGTATGGCAGCTTTGCGCGAGGTTTCGCTAAGCGTGTAGGTATTTAATGATTTCGTAGCAGTTGGAACCATTAAATATTTACCCGCACGGATCTGGTTGCCGCGGATATTATTGACTTTCTTGATCAGGCCAACGGTGGTGCGATACTTTTTCGAGATATGGCTCAGGGTCTCTCCGTTTCTGATTTTGTGGCGCACCCAGTTAATGCGTTCACTGGGTGGGACCTTGGCCACGGCAAGTTTGAATTGCTCGGCTTTTTCTCGGGGTAGCAGCAACCTGTGTGGACCGTTGGGTGCGGTCGCCCAGCGATTAAATGCCGGATTGAGCTGGTACAGCTGGTTAACGGTTATGCCGGCAAGATCGGCGGCGAGTGCCAGGTCAATCTGACCGTCCAGCTCGACGATCTCATAGCTAACCTGGTTATTAACCGGAATCAAATCGAGCTCATATTTTTCCGGGTTGGCAAACAGTTCCCTGAGTGCAAATAGCTTGGGCACGTAGGCCCGGGTTTCATTGCGGATTTTGGTCAGGTGCCAGAAATCGGTTTTGCGTTTACGTTTCTTGTTGTAACGAACGGCATTACGAATCTTTCCGGGTCCCGCGTTGTAAGCCGCAAGCGCAAGCTCCCAGTCTCCATCAAACTGTTGCGCCAGGCTGTCAAGATAGGTAATCGCCGCATGGGTAGACTCGATAATGTCTCGTCGACCGTCGTACCACCAGTTCTGCTTGAGACCCAGGAAACGACCTGTCGAGGGGATGATTTGCCACATTCCGGAAGCACGGCCGTGCGAGTATGCAAAGGCCTGGTAAGCAGATTCCACGATGGGTAGCAATGCCAATTCACTCGGTAGGTTTCGCCTTTCGAGCTCGTCGAGTACAAATGGTAAAATCGGACGCGCTCTTTCCATGACGCGTTGCAGGTAGCCGGGGTGGTCGAGAAACCATTTTAACTGGACGCGTACCCGTGAGTTATCAACGGCGTTTAAGCGCATGCCTTCCTGTAATCGATACCAGGCGTTGTCATTTCTGCGAGTCTCCAGTAGCGATGCCTTGATGGCAGCGACTGCCTGTGTCTCTGCCTGCAGTTGATTTTCCATCGCCTGCTCGACTTTGGCCTGCTCCAACATCGCTTGTGTCGCCATTGCCTGCGTCGCCAATGCCTTTTCAGCCTGCGCCATCTGGAGCTCGGCCTCGAAATCTAGGGCTGAATAATCTAGTTCTGGTCTGGCAACATCAGCTGCAGCGTATGAATCAGGTTCATGTGCGGCAATTCGGGGACTTTGGGTACCGGTAATATCAGTGCTGACAACGGGTGTCGCCGAGGATACTGTCTGCGAATTATCGTGACCCAGGTTGGTGCAAGCCGCTACTAGCAGCGTTATCGATAGCGCGACCAAGATAATCCGGACCCCGTTCAAGGGCTTTTGTTCGAGAAACATTAGTAAGGTATAGGCTAAGAGACTAGAATAATCCAATTGTACCTTCGGATTGATAAGTTTGAAATGAGATTTTGGCGACCCACTACTGAGAGCAAAGGTTTTACCAATATTGACGACTGGTATTTGAGTGAAACCGGGCATAATTTGCTCAACGAACTCACGGAAAGGATTAGTCCGCTACTGGCAACGACATTCGGTTACTATTCATTACAGGTCGGTTGCACCGGATTGGCCCCGCGACTGCAGGAAAGTTGCCGTGTTAAACATCAATTCACGCTGAATGATCTTGACTCTGAAGCCGAAATACGGGCTACTCCTTCGATGCTGCCAATAGCATCGGATAGTGTCGACCTGGTAATTTTAATGCACCATCTATCTAATACAGGCGAGCCGCATGCGGTGTTACGCGAGGCATTTCGAATTTTGATACCCGAAGGAAAGCTGGTGATAATCGATTTCAACCCGACATCGTTATGGGGATTGCGCCATTTTTTACAGGGCTGGTTAGAACATGTCCCATTCAGTGGCCATTTTTATACCGCCAAACGAATCGATGACTGGATGCGTCTGCTCGGTTTCGATCAACTCTGCCACCATCGCGTTGGATACTTGCCACCCATTCAAAAGACCTCAATAACGCGCCATTTGAGTTGGCTGGAGAAAGGTACAAGGAAATGGTTACCAGTGCTGGGTACGCTTAATTTGCTGGTTTATAGCAAGAGTATTTCACCCTTGACCCCGGTGCGCCATCGTTGGGTTGCACGCAAGTTACTCGCCAGCAAGGTGCCGCGTCCGAGTGTCGGCCGAGGTATGAGGTATGACCGCTAAGTCACCATGAGTGTCAAGGTCATTATTTATACTGATGGAGCCTGTCGCGGTAATCCTGGTCCCGGAGGGTGGGGGGTTGTTTTACGTTATCAGGGAAACCTGAAAACCCTGAATGGCTTCGACCCCGAGACAACCAACAATCGGATGGAACTAACCGCGGTTATCGAGGGACTGCGGGCGCTTAGCCGCTCCTGCGATATCGAACTGCACACCGATTCGAAGTATGTTATGCAGGGAGTCAACGAATGGTTGAGCAACTGGAAACGCAATGGCTGGAAAACAGCAGCTAAAAAGCCGGTTAAGAATGTTGATCTCTGGCAACAGCTGGACGATGAAGTTGCCCGTCACGAGATCGACTGGAACTGGGTCAAAGGCCATTCCGGTGTTGAAGATAATGAGTTTGCGGACCAACTTGCAAATGCAGCTATAGAAGCAGAGACACCGGCATGAGGCAGGTAGTACTGGACACGGAAACAACCGGGCTCGAGGTTAGCCAGGGGCACCGCATCATTGAAATTGGATGTATCGAGCTGGTGAACCGGCGTGTCACCGGAAATCACTGGCATTTTTACATCAACCCTGACCGAGAAATCGATAACGGGGCCTTCGAGGTGCATGGAATAAGCACCGAGTTTCTGCAGGACAAGCAACACTTTGCCGAGCTTGCTGAAGATTTCTGCAAATATGTCGCGGGGGCCGAACTGGTTATTCACAATGCCCCGTTTGATATCGGCTTTCTGAACCATGAGTTATCGCTGCTGCAACCGCCGTTGGCGGAGTTGCAGCAGAGCTGCGGTATTCTCGATACGCTATTGCTGGCGCGCCAGAAGCACCCTGGACAGAAAAATAATCTGGACGCATTGTGTAAGCGTTACGGCATAGACAATAGCAATCGAAGCTTGCACGGTGCACTGCTCGATGCACGCATTCTTGCTGATGTTTACCTTGCGATGACCGGTGGCCAAACCAGTCTTGGACTGGAAGCCGAGCAGGGCGCCGATACAGCAGCCGAGCAGACCGAAATAAAACGCATTGAAACCGGTAAGCCGCTGCCATTGTGGCAGGTTGACGAAGCTGCGCAGCAAGCCAATCGCGAATACATCGAGTTTCTCGCAACCCAACACGACGACCCCGCCTGGAAGTGACGCCGCAGGCGTCATCTCAAATTCTTTTCTTTATACCATTCGGGCAACCGAAGAAACCCCTCGCGACTGACTGGGTGGCCTGCGGCTTCCTGAAAAGGCAACGCTTTTGAAGGGCAAGGCGAGACTCGACCTCCATGTCTCGACTCGCCACAGGCCGCATCCCTGCGGCCTGACCCTCCAAAAGCGTTGCCTTTTCAGCACCCAGTCTTTACGTCGCAAGGGGTTCCTTCGGCTGCCTCTCTAACACTTTTGCTACCATTTTCCAGAGGCAGCCCGCTATCGAGGTATGGATATTGGAACTTCTTTGCGGGACGCTGCGCAACAGGGATGTTGCGCGCGAGCCTACATGGATGTATTTACGGCGTTCCCGCAAAGAAGTTCCAATGTCCATGCCGTAGGCGAGGTTCTGCAAACCTAGAGTTAGATCAGGAGGGTTTGAGGATGCGGGCCTGGTCGCGTTTCCAGTCTCGGTCCTTGATGCTGGCGCGCTTGTCGTGGGCCTTCTTGCCCTTGGCGATGCCGATTTTCAGCTTGGCGCGCCCTCGAATCCAGTAAGCTGAAAGCGCGACCAGGGTATAGCCCTTGCGTTCCACCATGCCGACCAGGCGATCAATTTCATTACGATGTGCCAGTAATTTACGCGTGCGCGTGGGATTGGGGGCGACGTGCGAGGAAGCGCTGTTGAGCGGGCTTATATGTGCACCGATTAGCCAGAGTTCACCGTTTTTGAGCATGACATAGGTTTCCCTCAACTGCAGGTTTCCGGCACGTAAGCTTTTGACTTCCCAGCCCTCGAGAACCATGCCAACCTCGATTTCATCTTCGATGAAATAATCGTGACGCGCGATACGGTTGCGCGCGATCGTGTTGTCGGGAGACTTGTTTTTTTGCTTGCCCATGTAGGGAATCTCTGCTCGGTGTGGCTGGCGGCTATATTCTCGGGTTAATTCCAGGACATGACAAGCAAATCCCCTCAATACCGCCTTGAAAA
>CAMYLU010000021.1 GCA_947259485.1 uncultured Gammaproteobacteria bacterium
ACCGGCACGACCGATCTTGTTACCGAAGAATCCGGCAATCAGCGCGCCCAGCAACGAAGCCAACGGGATGGCAAGGTAAATGGATTCCATACTCACCACTTCAGCTCCTTGATATCTTCGACGTTGCTCGAGCGCTTGTTACGGAACAGGACCACCAGGATGGCAAGACCGATAGCCGCTTCGGCGGCAGCAACGGTAAGAATAAAGAAGACGAAGACCTGGCCTGCGAGATCATCGAGGTAATGCGAGAAGGCGATGAAATTGAGATTAACCGACAACAGCATCAACTCGATCGACATCAACAGGATGATGATGTTCTTGCGATTGATGACGATGCCCGCGATCGAAATGCTGAACAGCACCGCGGCAAGAATCAGGTAATGGCTTAGGGTGACCGTCATCATTGTTCTTCGCTCGACGGCATGTCGACGATGCGCAAACGGTCTGCCTTGCGCACCTTGATCTGGTCCGATGGCACCTGGTACTTGGTTTGCGTGCGCTTGCGCATGGTTAACGCGATCGCGGCGATAATCGCCACCAGCAGGATCACCGCGGCGATTTCAAATGCAAACACGTACTCGGTATAGAGTACGCCCCCGAGGGCCTTGGTATTGCTGTAATCGGCAGGCTTGGGGACCGGCTCCGATCCCGCTTCGAGCACGAAAATATCACTGGTGACGACGCTCAGCATTAACAGCAGCATGATCGCCGCTACCGCAAGCCCGAGTGGCAGGTAACGCACGAAACCCTCGCGCAGGCGCGCAACATTGATATCGAGCATCATCACGACGAAGATAAACAACACCATGACCGCGCCGACATAAACCAGCACCAGGCTGATCGCGAGGAACTCGGCTTCCAGCGTCATCCAGATGACCGCACTGGTAAAAAAGGTCAGCACCAGGGACAGGGTTGCATGCACCGGGTTTTTCACGGTCACGACCGCGCAGGCGCTAACCACCGTGGCGACGGCAAAAACATAGAATATGATGGTTTCTATCATCTCAATTGGCTTAACGGTAAGGAGCGTCGGCCGACCGATCCGCGGCGAGCTGCGCCTCGTACTGATCACCGATCTCCAGTAACTTTTCCTTGGTCATAATATTTTCACCCCGGTTTTCGAAGTGATACTCAAAAATATTGGTTTCGACGATCGAATCGACCGGGCAGGCTTCTTCGCAAAAGCCGCAATAGATGCACTTGAACAGGTCAATGTCATAGCGCGTGGTACGGCGGGTTCCGTCCGCCCGCTGCTCCGATTCGATCGTGATTGCAAGCGCGGGACATACCGCCTCACAGAGTTTACAGGCGATGCAACGCTCTTCGCCGTTGGCATAGCGACGCAACGCATGCAGGCCCCTGAAACGAGGGCTGATGGGTGTTTTTTCTTCCGGGTACTGGACGGTAAATTTTTTGCGGAAAAAATAACGCCCCGTCACGCTCATTCCCTTGAGTAATTCGAGGAACAGAAAACTTTTCAGGTAGTAATGTATTTTCGCAAACATAAGCTTAATCAAACCATGGGCCGATTTTGAAATAGACCGCAACACCCTCGACCACGAGCCAGAAAATGGTTACCGGCAACAGCACTTTCCAGCCGAGGCGCATGATCTGGTCGTAACGGTAGCGCGGGAAAGTCGCCCGGAACCACAGGAACAGCAGCATAAAGACCGCGGTCTTGCCAAACAGCCAGCCGGTGCCATCACCGATAAGCCCGGGAACGGGGCTCAGCCAACCGCCGAAAAACAGCAGTGCGCATAACATCGCGATCAGAATCATGTTCGCGTATTCGGCGAGGAAGAATACCGCGAAGGTCATGCCTGAATACTCGACGTGGAATCCTGCGACGATTTCAGATTCACCCTCGGCCACATCGAAGGGTGCGCGATTGGTTTCGGCAACGCCCGAAATCAGGTAGACGAAGAACAATGGTAATAACGGGATGAAGAACCAGTGTTCGATGCCGCCCGCCTGCTTGTTGACGATATCGCCGAGGTTAAGACTACCGCCAACCATCAATACACCGACCAGGGCGAAGCCCATCGCGATTTCATAGGCCACGATCTGCGCCGCCGAGCGCATCGCACCGAGCAGCGCATACTTGGAGTTGGAGGCCCAGCCGGCAATGATGACGCCGTACACCCCGACCGACGTCATCGCCAGGATATAGAGCAGACCGGCATTGATATTGCTGAATACCAGCGTGTCATTAAACGGGATTACCGCCCAGGCCGCCATCGCCGGGGCAAAGGTGATTACCGGCGCAATGATGAACAGGTAACGATTGGAATTGGTCGGGATGATGATTTCCTTGAACATCAACTTGAACATGTCTGCAAACGGCTGGAACAGGCCCTTGGGCCCGACCCGGTTCGGGCCTTTCCTGATTTGCATGTAACCGATGACCTTGCGTTCGGCCAGCGTGTAATAGGCAACCACGATGAACAGCGGCAGCAGAATGGCTAGCGCCTTGACACCACTGTAGATCGTGTACTGCACGTATTCGTGCAACCATTCCCATATCGATACCAGGAAATCCATCAGGACACCTTTTCCAGGGATATCTTGCCGAAGGCCTCGGCAAGGTGCTTGACCGCGTCGATACCAGCGGGGACATAAACACAGCCCGCCGGTATACCCTCGTCAATACGCAGCGGTAAAACAGCGGTTCCCTTACCCTGCTTGACCTGGACCTGGTCGCAGTTAATCAGCTTGATATCCTGCGCCTGTTGGCGATTCATGATTACCGCGGATTGGGCTTTCATCAGCGGGGTCGCCTGCAGCGCTGACGATCGGCGCGCCATTTCATCACTGGCGTAAATTGGGGTAATGCCGATTTTCTGGAGTGACTTTTTAGTTTCCGGCAGGATTTTCGCGCCCGATTCAATGCCGCAGATATTGCTTAGCGCGACATCACTGCACAACGCCTTGAGTTCATTCTTGACCGCAACCGAATCGGCGTAATCAAATTCTCCCGGTTTCAGCACCTGGCCCAGGGCAGCGAGAATCTTCCATCCCTGGCGGCTTTCGCCCCTGGCCTGCACGCAGCCATTGAAGCTCTGCCACAAACCCTCGACATTGACAAAACTACCCGAAGTTTCGACCGCCGTGGCTAATGGCAGCACCAGGTCCGCCTGGTGTTGAATAAAGTCGTTATCGAAGCTGCTGATCGCAATCACGCTTTCATTGTTATCAGAGAGGGCAGTTACCGAGTTGGTATCGAGTAACGGATTGACCGCCAGGGTTAGCAGCACCTTGTGCCTTGCGTTCAGGATATCACCGACATGTTCCCCGGGCTGATCCACGGCAACACCGGCCGCGGTACGGTGCGGGGTTGCGCCAGCGAGACAGGCTCCCGCGCTGTTTGCAGAAACCGACAGGTACCCCAGGGTCGCATCGCTTGCGCTGGTTATGGCTTCGCATACTTCCTGTACCAACGCGAGATGGGGATTAGACAAAGCCTGCACACCGACGATAACGGCTGCATTGTCGGCGTCCAGCAATGAGCGGGCGATAGCCTGGTGCTGCGGTGACGCTTCGCAGCCAGCGACTATCTTTGCGAGATGCCCGCTCAGGGGCCTGTCGCTGATTTCGGCGAGCGCGATGGCAACCGCGGCAAGATCGTTAACCAGCTGCGCGGCAGATCCGACCAGCTCGGTCTGCAAGGCAAAATTATACTGCCCGGAAACGTGTCCGATGGTCGATACGCTGGCATTATTGTTCAGCACTGCCTTGCGCAGTCGATGTGACAACAGCGGTTGCTCGTAGCGCAGGTTCCCGGCCACGATCAACGCGGCGTCCAGGGTTTCAACCGATGCCAGTGAACGTCCCAGCCACGGCATGACCGGGGCCTGGTCCTGGCTTGAGAAATCGACCTGGGTGAGGCGATGATCGATATTATTCGAGCCGAGACCGCGGGTCAGTTTCTGTGCAAGGTAATGTTCTTCCAGGGTCGCCTGCGGGCTGACCAGCGTGGCAATATCGTTGCCAGCCTCGGCCAGAATTCCGGCCGCGGCGTTTAGCGCGGTTTCCCAGTCAACGGGTCTGAGTTCCCCGTTGTCACGCATCAGCGGCTGGGTAATGCGTTGTTCCGCCTTGACCGCGGTGTAGCTGAAGCGGTCGCGATCTGAAATCCAGGATTCATTGATCGATTCATTTTCACGTGGCACCACCCGAATCACTTCGCTGCCGCGCGTATGCACGTAGGTATTCGAACCGACACAGTCGTGCGCCGAAACCGCGGCATGCTGGGTCAGTTCCCAGGGACGCGCGGTGTAGCGAGAGGGTTTTGCCGTGAGCGCACCGACCGGGCACACGTCGATGACGTTACCCGACATCTCGGACACAATGGCTTTTTCGATATAGGTGCCAATCTCCATAAATTCACCGCGTCCGGTTGCGCCGAGTTCGGGCATACCGGCGATTTCATCACCGAAGCGCACGCAGCGCGTACAATGAATGCAGCGCGTAAAGTCGGTGGCGATCAGGGGTCCGATATTCTTATCCATGACCACGCGTTTCTGCTCGGTATACTTTGACACGCCCTCGCCAAATCCCATCGCGACATCCTGCAGTTCGCATTCACCGCCCTGGTCGCAAATCGGGCAATCCAGCGGGTGATTGATCAGCAGGAACTCCATGGTTGATTTTTGCGCCGCAAGTGCAGCCTTTGACCGGGTCTCAACCACCATGCCATCCATGCATTGAGTGGCACAGGCCGGCATCGGCTTCGGAGAGCGTTCTATTTCCACCAGGCACATACGGCAATTCGCCGCTACCGAGAGACGTTTGTGGTAGCAAAAACGCGGAATCACAATGTCGTTTTCATCGGCCACATCGATCAACAGGCGTCCCGGCTGGGTTTCGATCTGCTGGCCATTTATGGTAACGGTTATGTTATCGCTCATTGCTAAACTTCTCGATCAGGCCGCGTTGTCAATAATCGAGCGCTTATGCTCGACGTAGTATTCAAATTCATGGCGGAAGTGCTTGATGAAACTCCATACCGGCATCGCCGCGGCATCACCGAGCGCACAGATGGTGCGTCCTTCGATCTTGTGTGACACTTCTTCCAACTGCTCGATATCCTCCGCTCGCCCCTTGCCCTCGACAATGCGGGTCAGCATTCGATAAAGCCAACCGGTACCTTCCCGGCAGGGCGTACATTGACCACAGGATTCCGAGAAATAAAAGCGCGAAATGCGTCTTAGCGCGACCACCATATCGGTCGATTCGTCCATCACGATGACCGCACCCGAACCGAGCATAGACCCGGCCTTGGTGATAGAGTCGTAGTCCATGGTGCACTCCATCATAATCTCGCCCGGCAACACCGGTACCGAGGAACCGCCCGGAATTACCGCTTTCAATTTATGTCCGTTCCTGACACCGCCAGCCATCTCGAGCAGGTCCTTGAACGGTGTTCCCATCGAAATTTCGAAGTTACCCGGTTTATTCAAATGCCCGGACAACGAGAAGCACTTGACGCCGCCGTTGTTAGGGATGCCGAGTTCGGCAAACCATTGCGATCCGTTGCGAATAATCGACGGTGTCGAGGCCAGCGACTCGGTGTTGTTGATCGTGGTCGGCTTGCCATAGAGTCCGAAATTGGCCGGAAACGGTGGCTTGTAGCGTGGCTGACCTTTTTTGCCCTCGAGCGATTCCAGTAACGCGGTTTCCTCGCCACAGATATAGGCACCGGCACCGAGCGCCGGGTAAAGATCAAAATCAACCCCGCTACCGAGTATATTCTTGCCGAGATATCCGGCCTCGTAGGCTTCCCTGACCGCGGTTTCGAAACGCTGCGCGGGTTCATCCATGAATTCTCCGCGCATGTAGTTGTAACCGACCGTGGCGCCGATGGCATAACCACAGATCACCATACCCTCGACCAGCGCATGCGGATTAAAGCGCAGGATATCGCGGTCCTTGCAGGTGCCCGGTTCCGATTCGTCGGAATTACAGACAATGTACTTCTGCCCCGGCGCATTGCGCGGCATGAAGCTCCATTTCAACCCGGTCGGGAAACCTGCACCACCACGACCGCGCAGACCCGAGGCCTTGACTTCCTCGATCACATCTTCGGCCGACATACCGTCAACCAGGATTTTCTTCAGTGCCTCGTAACCACCCAATTTCAAATAGCTTTCCATCGACCATGGCTGATCGAACTGCAGGGTTGCGAAACAGACTTCGTTAGCCATTGTTACTCCAGTGCATCCAGGATTTCATCGACTTTTTCGGGCGTCAGGTCTACGTGATAGACATGATTGACCTGCATCATCGGACCACCCGAACAGGCAGCCAGGCACTCTTCCTCGCACTTCAGGTAGATACGCCCGTCTTCGGTGCTTTCCCCGATCTTGATTCCCAGCTTGTTTTCGACATGTTCAACAATGCTGTCCGAGCCCATCAACATGCAGGAAATGTTGGTGCAAATCGCGACATTGTGCCGTGCTACCGGACTGGTTTCGAACATCGAGTAAAACGAGGCCACCTCGTAGACATGGATCGGTGATAATTCCAGGTACTCGGCAACCGCATCCATCAGATCCGTGGTCAAAAATCCCTGGTTCTGATGTTGCGCGGCGCTCAGCGCCTGCAACACCGCCGAACGCTTGTGTTCGGGCGGAAAACGAGCAACCCAGTGATCGATCTCGGCACGCGTATGATCGTTGAGCAAGTCTATCCTGGAGCGGGTTTCGATTGCCATTAGCGGTCGATCTCCCCGAACACGATATCCTGGGTGCCGATGATCGCGACCACATCGGCGAGCATATGGCCCTGCGCCATTTCATTCATACTGGAGAGGTGGGCGAACCCGGGGGCACGTATCTTGAGCCGGTAAGGCTTGTTGGCACCGTCGGAAACCAGGTAAACACCGAATTCGCCTTTCGGGTGTTCGATACTGGTGTAGACCTCACCCTCGGGAAGCGTATAACCCTCGGTAAAAAGTTTGAAATGATGGATCAGGCCTTCCATGTCGGCCTTGAGTTGTTCGCGGCGCGGCGGCGCCACCTTGTGATTTTCGGATATGACAATTCCCGGGTTGGCGCGTAGCCACTGGATGCACTGCTTGATGATGCTGTTTGACTGGCGCATCTCTTCGACCCGCACCAGGTAACGATCGTAACAATCCCCGTTGGTACCGACCGGGATATCGAAATCGATTTTGTCGTAAACCTCGTAAGGTTGTTTTTTACGCAGGTCCCATTCGACGCCGGAACCGCGCAGCATCGGCCCGGTAAAACCGAGTTGATAGGCACGTTCTTCGGATACCACACCAATGCCCACGGTGCGTTGTTTCCAGATTCGATTGTCGGTTAGCAGGGTTTCGTACTCGTCGATATAAGTCGGAAACCGGCTCACGAAATCCTCGGCGAAATCAAGCAGGCTGCCCTGGCGATTTTCATTCAAACGGCCGGCTTCCTTACTACTGCGCCAGCGGCTTTCAAGATACTGCGGCATCGCATCGGGTAGATCACGAGCGACGCCACCCGGTCGATAATAAGTCGCATGCATACGTGCACCGGACACCGCCTCGTACATATCCATCAAGTCTTCGCGCTCACGAAATGCATACAGAAACATCGTCATCGCACCGACATCGAGCGCATGCGTACCGATCCACATCAGGTGATTCAGGATACGCGTAATTTCATCGAACATGACGCGGATATAGCGCGCACGCTCGGGTATCTCGATGTCGAGTAATTTTTCAATCGCGAGCACGTAACCATGTTCATTACACATCATGGAAACGTAATCAAGACGATCCATATAGCCGATGGTTTGATTGTAAGGCTTGGTTTCGGCGAGTTTTTCGGTGGCGCGATGCAGCAGCCCGATATGCGGGTCGGCGCGTTCGATGACTTCACCGTCCATTTCCAGTACCAGGCGCAATACTCCATGCGCGGCCGGGTGCTGGGGTCCGAAATTGAGGGTGTAATTCTTGATCTCAGGCATCGTCCTGTGCCTCTTCCTGATCGTCCATCAGGTAACGGTGATCCTGCCGTTTAACGCGTGGCACCAGCACCCGCGCTTCGATTGTTACCGGTTCATAAACAACGCGTTCGCGTTCCGGGTCATAACGCATTTCGACATTCCCGACCATTGGGAAATCCTTGCGGAACGGGTGACCGACAAAGCCGTAGTCGGTCAGGATCCGGCGCAAATCGGGATGGCCGCTAAACAGGATACCGAACAGGTCGAAAGCCTCGCGTTCATACCAGTCTGCCGATGCCCAGATCGCGGTAACGGTAGGAACCATCGGAAAGTCATCGTCGCTGGCAAATACGCGCAGGCGCAGGCGCCGGTTATGCGCGTAGGAAATCAAATGATACACCGCGGCAAAGCGCCTGCCCTGTGGCGTCAGTGACTCCAGCTCATCACCAAACTGCAAACGCCCTGCCGAAGCGGCATCAACGCCGCGACTGAATCCTGACCGGCTGGCGTCTTCGGTTAACCATTCATCGCGACCAAACTGGGAATAATCGACACCGCATACATCGAGTAACTGCTGAAATTGAAACTGGGCATCGTCACGTAACTCGGTCGCAACTGCGACAAGATTGTCGGCAGCGACTTCAAGCGTCACTTCGTTGAACCCGACCACGACCGAGTCGACTCTGTCAGCAAACGCCGCTCGCAGCGCATCAGCCAGTTGCTGTCTGGGATTCGACATGTTAGCGCGCTATCGTATTGGTACGTTTGATTTTGTTTTGCAGCTGCAATATGCCATACAGCAGCGCCTCCGCGGTTGGCGGGCAACCGGGCACATAAACATCGACCGGAACAACCCGGTCACAGCCACGCACCACGGCATAGGAATAGTGATAGTAGCCACCACCGTTGGCGCAGGAACCCATCGAGATTACCCAGCGTGGTTCCGCCATCTGGTCGTAGACTTTACGCAGCGCCGGGGCCATCTTGTTCACCAGCGTCCCTGCTACTATCATGACATCCGACTGGCGTGGACTCGGCCTGAATATGATACCGAATCGATCCAGGTCGTAGCGCGCCGCGCCTGCCTGCATCATTTCGACGGCGCAGCAGGCCAGCCCGAAAGTCATCGGCCACATCGAACCGGTACGCGCCCAGTTGATTAATTTATCGGCCGAGGTGGTAACAAAACCCTGTTCTAAAACGCCTTCTATTCCCATTCGAGGGCACCTTTCTTCCACTCGTAGATAAAACCGACGACCAGCACCGATAGGAAAACTGCCATCGAGACCAATCCAAAAGTGCCCACCTGGTCCAACACGATCGCCCAGGGAAACAGGAAGGCAATTTCGAGATCAAATATGATAAAAAGAATCGCCACCAGGTAGTAACGCACATCGAATTTCATGCGGCTGTCTTCGAAGGCCTCGAAGCCGCACTCGTAAGGGGAATTTTTTTCCGCGTCCGGGCGCGAGGGTCCCAGAAGCTTGCCCAGGATGATGAATACGGAGCCCATCACGAGCGTTATGCACATGAAAATCAGGATCGGTAGGTAATTACCTAACATGTTTCGAGTACTGCCCCTGGAGAGCCTGCATTAGTAAAGCGAGGGGCCAGTCTATTGTGGCCCCTATATAGTGTCAAGAAATCTCCAAGCCGCGTCATAATTCGCACCCATATCGTTAAAAAACCCGGCTCCGGGCGGCCCGGAACCAGGTTTTCGATTGCACTGCTCCGATCCGTCCAATCCCGGGTCAAAACTAAAAAAATGGTGCCGATGGCCGGAGTCGAACCGGCACAGCTTTCGCCACTACCCCCTCAAGATAGCGTGTCTACCAATTCCACCACATCGGCATTGCCCCGACCTACTCGGCTGGGGGTAAATCTGATTCCGGCGAACTGCCCTGTTGTGGTACCGCAGGAGGCACATCGCCTTCTTCTTGCATCGGCACAACAATGGCATCCTGTGCGGTAACGCTGCCGGTCACACCATCGGGCGCACCGCGATTGCTGGTGACATAAGCCAGCGCAAGGCAGACCAGGAAAAACAAAATAGCAACGCCGGTTGTGACCCTGCTGAGGAAGTTACCCGAGCCACGCGCACCAAAAACGGTGGCCGATGCCCCGCTGCCAAATGCCGCACCTGCGTCGGCACCCTTGCCATGCTGTATCAGGATGAGTGCGATCAGGGAGATCGATAATAAAACCTGGGCGATCAGTAAGATGCTGTTGATATTTTCCATAAATACTTCCTAAGCTGATTGGGCGATGGCCAGAAAATCGTCGGCTTTGAGCGCTGCACCGCCGATCAATCCGCCATCGATATCCGGCTGTGACAATAGTTCCGCCGCATTTGACGGATTCATGCTGCCACCATATAAAATCTGTACCTGTTGTGCGACTCCGGAGTCGAGCTGTTCGAGTCTAGCGCGGATAAACGCATGTACCGCCTGTGCCTGCTCGGGTGTAGCAACTTTTCCGGTGCCGATTGCCCACACCGGCTCGTAGGCGATCACTGCCCTGGATATACCTTCAATTCCACAGAGATCGAGAACCGCATCGATCTGTCTCGTCACAACCGTTTCGGTTACACCCTGCTCGCGCTCGTCGAGGGTCTCTCCAACACAAATAATCGGAATGATACCCGCGCTTAAGGCCATCGAAAATCTTGCCGCTACCAGCTGATCCGATTCCAGGTATAGCGCACGGCGTTCCGAGTGGCCCACGATCGCGTACCTGCAACCACATTCTTTCAGCATCGCGGCCGATATCTCTCCGGTAAAGGCACCCGCTTCCCGGTCGCAGACATTTTGGGCGCCGAGCGAAATCCCGGTTTCAGCCAACATGCCACCTACTTTCATCAGAAACACGGCAGGCGGGCATACCGCCAGTTCAGCCTTACCGGGATCGCCGACCTTAATACCTTCAACCAGATCAATGACGGATTGCAGATTACCGTTCATCTTCCAATTGCCCGCTATCAGGCTAGAACGCATATTTGTTACCGGTTTTTTAAAGGCGGCAAAGATTACTCACCTCGGCCGAATAAATCAATCTGGATTTAGGTGATTTGGCCTATTTTAGGGTCCTAATGATAGATTGCCGCTAGTTTTCTGCGGCTTCCCTGACGGCTTGCGCCAGTATCTCGGCTGTTTTTTCAACCTGCTCCTGCTGCTGACCTTCTACCATGACACGAATCAGCGGCTCGGTGCCGGAAGGACGCAGCAAAACCCTGCCCGAATCTGCCAGTGCGGATTCTGCCGATCTAAGCGCATCCTGTACCAGCGCAGAATTATCCAGGTCGAGTTTCTTCGACACCGGCACATTAATCAGGGTTTGCGGGTAAATTTCCATTTCAGCGCAGGCTTCGGTGAGCGTCTGCCCGCTGCTGCCGAGTCCATCGAGAACCTGCAACGCTGCGATAATTCCATCGCCGGTCGTGGTTTTATCCAGGCATATCAGGTGACCGGAAGACTCACCACCCAGGTACCAGCCGAACTCAACCAGTTTTTCCAGCACGTAGCGATCGCCCACCGCCGCCCGCTCAAAAGGAATATTATTAGCCTTGAACGCATGTTCGCAGCCGAGATTGGTCATCAAGGTGCCCACTACACCGCCATCGAGTTTCCCCCTGAGCAGTTTATTCTTGGCGATTATATAGAGTAACTGATCACCGTTTTTCACGTCACCGCGAGCGTCCATCATCATCACGCGGTCGCCGTCACCATCGAACGCGATACCCACGTCGGCCTGATTTTCGAGCACATGAGCGCGCATACTTTCAGGGTATAGCGCACCCACTTCCTGATTAATATTCATGCCATCGGGGCTGGTACCTACCTCGATGACTTCCGCACCCAACTCGCGAAAAACCGCCGGTGCTATATGATAGGTAGCGCCATTGGCACAGTCGACCACGAGTTTAAGGCCACGCAGATTCTTGTGGAATGCAATCGAACTCTTGCAAAACTCGATGTAACGGCCCCTGGCATCTTCCATTCGCGTCGCCTTGCCGATCTGCTCCGGTTCGACCATTACCAGTTCCTGATCCAGCATGCTCTCGATCTCCTGCTCGGTCGCATCGGGCAGTTTGAAGCCATCACTATTGAAAAACTTTATCCCATCGTCATGGTATGGATTATGCGAAGCGCTGATAACGATCCCGGCGATGGCGCGTTGTGACTGGGTAATATGGGCGATTGCCGGGGTTGGCATGGGCCCGAGCAACAGCACATCAAGTCCAGCAGCAGCCAGTCCGGCTTCCAGCGCAGACTCGAACATATATCCCGAAATCCGGGTGTCTTTACCGATGACGACCTGCCCCCGGCTGGATTGTGACAGGACTTTACCGGCAGCCCAGCCGAGCTTCATGATGAAATCGACCGTCATTGGTAGCTGACCAACTCGACCACGAATGCCGTCGGTTCCAAAGTACCTGCGACTCATGTTGCCACCTGTCCCAGAGCTTTAACCACCTTGATCGCGTCAAGGGTTTCGGCCACGTCATGCACGCGCAATATATCAGCACCCAGCATCGCGGCTATTACTGCCGTCGACAAGCTGCCATAAAGCCGTTGATCGACCGGTTTGTCGATAATCGCACCGATCATGGCTTTGCGAGATAATCCAGCCAGCACAGGTACCCCCAGTTGTTTGAATTCGTCTAACGATTTTAATAATAATAGATTATGCTCGATGGTCTTACCAAACCCAAATCCTGGATCGATAATAATGCGCCCTTCCTCGATACCGGCATCGAGTGCCGCGTCGATACGTTGCTTGAGGAAATCCTTTACCTCTCCGACGACATCGGTGTAGAACGGGTTTTGCTGCATCGTCTCCGGCGATCCCTGCATATGCATGAGCACGACCGACACTCCCAGGTCCGCTGCTACCTGCATTGAATCATCGAGCTGCAGAGCCCAGATGCTGTTAATTATGGTTGCGCCTGCTGCGACTGCAGCCTGCATGACACCGGATTTGTTGGTGTCAATTGAAATCGGAATCTCGGAAATCTCGCGGATCGCGTTGATCAACGGAATGGTGCGCGCGAGCTCTTCATCCAGGACTACCTGTCGTGAACCTGGCCGAGTTGACTCTCCACCAATATCAAGTATGTCGACACCTAGATCTATCAACGCCTGGGCGTGCGCAAGTGCTTTTTCGGTGGTGTCGAATTTTCCACCATCCGAGAAAGAATCGGGGGTTGTATTGACAACCCCCATAATCTTTAGATTAGCTGATATTGGCAGCAGCACAATCGAACCGGGCTAGCTGAAGCCCGCGCTCCGCTTAGTGCAATTTAGCGGGATCCAGATCAGGATCTTCGCCAGTACTGGCTTTTCCCGTGGGTTCATCCGGGGTTGGGGGCGTTTCATCATCCGACCAGTCAGCGGGCGGACCCGGCTCCTTACCTTCCATGATGGAGTCAATTTGGGCGGAATCAATGGTTTCATATTTCATTAACGCATCAGCCATCTTATGCAGTTTATCCTCCTCCTTGGTGAGGATATCAAGCGCACGCTGATAGTTACGATCGATGATGGTGCGAATTTCGGAGTCAATCGCCTGCGCGGTCTCATCAGATACCGTCTTCTGTTTGCCGTAGGACTTGCCGAGGAAAACTTCACCTTCATCTTCGCTATAGGTCAAGGGACCCATACGATCCGACAAGCCCCACTGGGTGACCATACTGCGCGCAATGCCGGTGGCACGCTCGATATCGTTGGAAGCCCCGGTAGTCACCGCGTCCGTACCAAAAATAAGTTGTTCCGCGATTCGCCCTCCGAACAGGCTCGATAACTGGCTTTCAAGATGGCGTTTGCTATAGCTGTAACGATCATCCTCCGGCAGAAACATGGTCACTCCGAGTGCGCGCCCACGCGGAATGATGCTGACCTTGTAAACCGGATCATGCTCAGGTACCAGGCGACCCACGATGGCATGACCTGCCTCGTGATATGCGGTCAATTTTTTCTCCTCGTCCTTCATGATCATCGACTTACGTTCCGCACCCATCATGATCTTGTCCTTGGCGCGCTCGAATTCTGTCATCGTTACCAGTTTTTTGTTGGCACGTGCGGCAAATAGCGCGGCCTCGTTGACGAGGTTAGCCAGATCGGCACCGGAAAATCCTGGGGTACCGCGTGCAATCACCATCGGATCGACATTCTCTGCCGCTGGCACCTTGCGCATATGAACCTTGAGGATAAGTGAGCGGCCACGCACATCGGGCAGAGGAACAACCACCTGGCGATCAAATCGGCCGGGGCGTAACAGGGCCGGATCAAGAACGTCGGGGCGGTTAGTTGCCGCGATGACGATGACGCCTTCGTTGCCTTCAAAGCCGTCCATTTCGACAAGTAACTGGTTCAAGGTTTGTTCGCGTTCGTCATGTCCGCCACCAAGACCGGCACCGCGATGCCTTCCGACCGCATCGATTTCATCGATGAATATAATACAGGGCGCATGCTTCTTGGCCTGGTCGAACATATCACGCACCCGGGAGGCACCGACACCGACGAACATTTCGACGAAATCGGATCCGGAAATAGTGAAGAAGGGCACCTTTGCTTCACCCGCTATCGCCTTGGCCAGTAGTGTCTTACCGGTACCGGGTGATCCGACCATCAAGACACCACTGGGGATCTTGCCGCCGAGTTTCTGGAACTTGGAGGGATCGCGCAGGAAATCAACAATTTCGCCGACCTCTTCCTTGGCCTCGTCGACGCCTGCGACATCGTTAAAATTGATATTGATCTGGTCTTCACCCAGCAGTCGAGCCTTGCTCTTGCCAAACGACATCGCACCGCGGCCACTGCCACCAACACGATAAAAGGGAACCAGCTGATGAACATATGTCCCAGCAATGAAGGTGGCTCAGGTGGTTTACCCAAAATGGAGACATCAGCGCGCTCCAGATCACCGATCAACGCACTATTATTGGTTTCCGGGCTGTAGGTCGTAAACGGCGTGCCGGAGATCATTTTGCCGGAAATGTTCTGCCCCTCGATGGTAACTTCGCGCACCTGGCCTTGCTTGACCTGGGTTAGAAAATCCGAATAGATCAGGCTCTGCGCGCTACCCGTGCGTTCGCCGAAACTGTGGAACACCGACAGCAACACCACGGCGATGACAACCCACAAAACTAAATTCTTAACTACATCGTTCACTGTTACACCTGTATTGGCTCTTAACCTAATGCCTTATCCGATTCATTATTACTGCTATTACTAACAGATACTAGCGTATTTTACGCATCCCGGCCTATCTTAGACCGCTACAAACGGCATAAATTTCACTCGACCGGGACCTCGAGGAATCGGGCTTGCGAAACTTTACCGATTTAAAACTCGAGCGAAGCTGTAACACCAGTTCTTCAAATCCCGCTCCCTGGAATAACTTGCAGACGAAAATACCGTCCGACGTTAAAACTTTACGTGCCACATCGAATGCGAGTTCAGCCAGGTGGATCGATTTTGGCTGGTCTACGCTGTGCATACCACTTAAATTGGGGGCCATATCCGATAATACAAGATCAAATCGACGCTCATTAATTGATACCAGTAATCGATCAAGCGTATCCTGTTCGGTGAAATCACCCTGCACAAACTCAACGCCGGCAATGGGTTCCATGGGCAAAAGATCGAGTGCGATGACCCTGCCCTTGTGCCCAACCACCTGATTCGCATATTCGCTCCATCCACCAGGCGCGGCACCAAGATCGAGCACAAATTGTCCCGCTTTCAGAATCCGGTCCTTGTGCTGGATTTCCTCCAGCTTGAAGACCGCTCGCGAACGGTATCCCTGCTCGCGCGCTTTTAATACGTAGGCATCCTGATGATGCTCCTGCAACCAGCGTTTACTGGATTTTGAGCGAGGCATAGATTGCAGACTGCTGTGGTAAAATGCGTGCTTTCGAACTCAAGCTTTGCGGAATCATGGAATTATCCAGGGGACAGATCAAGCGCCTGCGCGCTGAAGGCCACCGGCTCAAGTTAAAACCGGTTGTTATCATAGGGCAAAAAGGCCTGAGCGAGAACCTGCATCAGGAGGTAGATCTTGCGCTCGATCACCACGAATTGGTGAAACTGCGAATTCCAGCACTGGACAAGCCGGGCAAACGCGCGCTTGGCAAATCGATTTGTGACCTGCACAAGGCTGACCTGGTCGAGAGTATTGGCAATGTCATCGTGATTTACCGATGCAATAAAGACGTTAATCGTTTCGCTGCAGTGGTCGGAACATAAGCTTACTTGTACTCCACACCTGCAATAGCATATTCCATCGTACCCGCAGGTGCATCGACAACCACATCGTCCCCCTCTTCCTTGCCGATCAATGCGCGCGCTATCGGTGAACTGATGGCGATTCGATTTTCGCTAATATCGGCTTCGATATCACCAACGATCTGGTACACAACCTCGGAATCAGTCTCCATATCGACGAGATGCACGGTGCATCCAAATACTACCCGACCACTTTGGTTCAACTTGGTGATGTCTATGATCTGCGCGTTGGACAATGCCGCTTCCAGTTCAGCGATACGTCCCTCGGTAAAACTCTGTTCCTCGCGGGCGGCGTGATACTCGGCGTTTTCTTTCAGATCGCCATGCTCCCTGGCAGTTGCAATCGCTTCGATTACAGCCGGTCTTTTCACGGATTTAAGCTCTTTCAGCTCTGACTTCAGTCTCTCTGCGCCGGCAGCGGTAAGCGGTATTTGATTCATTAATAAACGCCTAATGTAAAGATTGTAAGCAATATACTTCTTTTATATGCCGGTGTGCCATCGCCATGGAGGTGGCCCTACCCCCTGACATGGTGGTGGTATAGCAGACCGAATGCATGAGCGCTTCCCGACGAATGGCGTAGGAATCGGCTATTGCCGAACGCCCCTCCGTCGTATTGACGATCAGCACAATTTCATCATTCTTGATCATATCGACGATATGTGGACGCCCTTCCTTGACCTTGTTAACGTGCTGGCAGGCTATTCCACCGGCTCGAATCACCTTCGCGGTACCGCCGGTGGCAACCAGGTTAAATCCCTTTTGGTGCAACTCCTGTGCGAGTTCTACAATGGCTTTTTTATCGGTTTCACGCACACTCAGGAATGCAGTGCCCGGACTCGGCACTCTCCCTCCCGATGCCACCATCGCCTTGGCAAAGGCCTCCGCGAAATTGCGGCCAATACCCATAACCTCACCGGTGGATTTCATTTCCGGACCCAGGATAGGATCGACTCCATGGAACTTGGTGAATGGAAATACCGATTCCTTTACCGAAACGAATTCCGGTACCACCTGTTCGGTTTTGCCCTGTTGCACCAGGCTTTGGCCAACCATGCATCGCGCGGCTACTTTTGCGAGCGCAACCCCGGTTGCTTTTGAAACGAACGGCACGGTGCGCGAGGCTCGCGGATTAACTTCGAGGATGTAAATTTCATCGCCCTTGATTGCAAACTGCGTGTTCATCAACCCTACCACGTTGAGCGCCCTGGCCATGGCAGCGACCTGTTCGCAAAGGCGTTGCTGAATTTCATCAGGCAGGGTGTAAGGTGGTAACGAGCATGCCGAATCACCCGAATGTACACCGGCCTGTTCGATATGCTCCATCAAGCCACCGATTAAAACATTCTCGCCATCGCAGATCGCATCGACATCAACTTCTACCGCTTCGTCGAGGAAGCGGTCCAGCAGCACCGGTGAGTCGCGGCTGACCTTGACCGCCTCTTTCATGTATCGAGCCAGGTCGTCCTGGTCGTAGACGATTTCCATCGCCCTGCCACCCAGCACGTAGGATGGTCGCACTACCAGCGGAAAGCCTACCTTTTCAGCCAGGCGCGCGGAGGATTCAACGTCAAATGCAATCTGGTTCGGCGGTTGCAATAATCCAAGGTCCTGGATCAATTTCTGGAATCGTTCGCGATCCTCGGCGAGATCGATCGAGTCAGGGGTGGTACCTATGATCGGCACGCCGGCCGCCTCCAGCGCGCGCGCCAGGTTTAGCGGTGTCTGGCCGCCAAACTGAACGATAACGCCCTTCGGTTTCTCCAGATCAATAATCTCAAGCACGTCCTCGTAGGTCAGCGGCTCAAAGTAGAGCCGGTCCGAGGTATCATAATCGGTCGATACGGTCTCCGGATTACAGTTGATCATGATGGTTTCATAGCCATCTTCTCGCATCGCCATGGCCGCGTGCACGCAACAATAATCAAACTCAATTCCCTGGCCGATCCGGTTCGGGCCGCCCCCCAGCACGATAATCTTTTCTCGATCGCTGGGATCAGCCTCGCATTCTTCGTCATAACTCGAATAGAGGTAGGCCGTGCTCGATTCAAATTCCGCGGCACAGGTATCGACGCGCTTGTAGACAGGCCGAATATTCTGGGTACGGCGCAGCGCGGCGACACTCAATTCATCGGTATCGAGCAATGTTGCCAGGCGTTGATCAGAAAAACCCTTGCGCTTGAGCTCACGGATTTCCTCGGCACCCAGGTCATTCAGGCTGCGTCCAACGAGGCTCTTCTCGATTAGCACCAGTTCTTCGATTTGCACCAGGAACCAGGGATCAATCGCGGTATGCGCAAACACCTGCTCGAGGCTGTAGCCCGAGCGAAAAGCGTCGGCCACGTACCAGATCCGCTTCGCCCCGGGCAGGCGCAGCTCGGTGCGGTATAAATCCTCGAGGTCAGACGGATCCTGATTCTGGTCGACAATTTCGTCGAGACCATGAACGCCCGTTTCCAGTCCGCGCAGTGCTTTGTGGAAGGATTCCTGGAAGTTGCGACCAATTGCCATTACCTCGCCTACCGATTTCATCTGGGTGGAGAGGCGGTCGTCAGCCTGGGGAAATTTTTCAAAGGTAAAGCGCGGAATCTTGGTAACAACGTAGTCAATGCTGGGTTCAAACGAAGCCGGGGTTACCCCGCCGGTTATATCATTTTTTAACTCATCCAGCGTATAGCCAACCGCGAGCTTGGCGGCAATCTTGGCGATCGGGAAACCAGTGGCCTTGGAGGCCAGCGCCGATGAACGAGATACGCGGGGATTCATCTCGATGATGATCATTTCACCGTTTTCAGGGTTGATCGCAAACTGTACATTGGAACCCCCGGTTTCAACCCCGATCTTGCGCAAAACCGCGAGCGACGCGTTGCGCATGATCTGGTATTCCTTGTCGGTCAGCGTTTGCGCCGGGGCAACCGTTATCGAATCACCGGTATGCACGCCCATCGGATCAAGATTCTCGATCGAGCAGATGATGATGCAGTTATCGTTTTTATCTCGCACCACCTCCATTTCGTACTCTTTCCAGCCGAGCACCGAGACTTCGATCAAAACTTCGCTGGTCGGGGAAAGGTCCAGCCCGCGTCGAATAATATCTTCGAATTCCTCGCGGTTATAGGCGATCCCGCCACCGCTGCCACCCATGGTGAAAGACGGCCGAATGATGACCGGGAAACCGATCTGGGCCTGGCCCTGCCAGGCCTCTTCAAGGCTATGAGCAATAAAAGCCTTGGGGGTCTTCAATCCAATTTCAGTCATTGCCTGGCGAAACTGTTCGCGATCTTCGGCCATGTCGATCGCTTCACGCGTGGCGCCGATCATTTGCACATCGTACTTTTGCAACACGCCCTCACGCACCAGGTCGAGGGCACAATTGAGCGCGGTTTGACCGCCCATGGTCGGCAGCAAAGCATGCGGACGTTCCTTGGCAATAATTTTCTCAACCGCACGCCAGTTAATGGGTTCAATGTAGACCGCATCTGCACTATTTGGATCGGTCATGATGGTTGCAGGATTCGAATTAATCAGGATGACGCGAAAGCCCTCCTCCTTGAGTGCCTTGCAGGCCTGGGTCCCGGAATAATCGAACTCGCAGGCCTGGCCAATGACAATTGGACCGGCACCGATGATCAGTACGGACTCTATATCCTGTCGTCTTGGCATCAGTTTGCCCCCGCGCCTGATTTGTGCGCGGCAATCAATTCGAAGAAACGATCAAACATCGGTGCAACATCATGTGGTCCGGGACTGGCTTCAGGGTGGCCCTGGAAACTGAAGGCCGCCTTGTCGGTGCGTTCGACGGCCTGCAGGCTGCCATCAAAAAGCGATCGATGCGTTGCCTTGAGAAACTCTGGCAGACTGGACTCATCGACTGCAAAACCGTGATTTTGACTGGTAATCATTACCACCCCGGTCGACAGGTCCTGTACCGGATGATTCGCCCCGTGATGCCCGAACTTCATCTTGATTGTTTTCGCGCCGCTTGCCAGCGCCAGCAACTGATGCCCCAGGCAAATGCCGAACACGGGTATTTCGGTTTGCAGTATTTCGCTTATTGCCTCGATAGCGTAGTCGCAGGGTTCAGGATCACCCGGCCCATTGGACAGGAAAATACCATCCGGCTTCATCGCCAAAACCTCATCGGCCGGTGTTTTGGCCGGCACAACGCTGACGCGCGCACCACGGTCGACCAGCATGCACAGGATATTCTTTTTGATCCCGTAGTCGTAAGCGACCACGTGATAGGGTGTGTCGGAATTTTCACCATAACCCGACTCGAGCGACCAGGTTGATTGCGTCCAGGAGTAGGTTTCGCTCGTCGTAACCACCTGGGCGAGATCACAACCTGCAAGGCCACCAAATTCCTGCGCCGCTTTGGCTGCGACGTCATCTGCAATCTGTTCGCCCGCCATTATGGCACCTGACTGGGCACCCTTGTCCCGCAGCAGCCTTGTCAGTTTGCGGGTATCGATATCGGCAATCGCGACCACCCCGCGGGATTCAAGATAATTCTGCAGGCTGCCCTGGCTGCGCCAGTTACTTGCCAGTAAAGGAAGGTCGCGGATTATGAGACCGCTGGCATGGATCCTGGTCGCTTCTTCGTCTTCATCGTTAACGCCGGTATTGCCGATATGGGGATAAGTCAGGGTGACGAGCTGTTGGCAATAGGATGGATCGGTCAATATCTCCTGGTACCCGGTCATCGCGGTATTAAATACCACTTCGCCGGCCGATGTTCCCTCGACTCCAATCGATCTGCCCCTGAAAATGGTTCCATCTTGCAGGGCTAGTATTGCGGGTTTATGCACTAAATCTCCAGTCTCAAAAAAAATGCGCGCGCGCAGAAACGGGAAGAACCCTGGGTTCGTCCCGTCGAATAATTCACTATGCGATAACACCGCGGGAGCAGCATCTTCTTGAACGCAAATTGTATGATGAATGTCGATATGAGTCTACGGCTGGATCAATTTTTTGTTAAATTAGCCGACCTCAAAGCACTCCTTTTCAACAGATCGAGAATTGCCTGATGCTCCCAAGTTCAAACCACTTCGGGCGAGCCGTGGTTTACATCT
This sequence comes from uncultured Gammaproteobacteria bacterium, assembly GCA_947259485.1. Lineage (GTDB taxonomy): Bacteria > Pseudomonadota > Gammaproteobacteria. The sequence continues at coordinate 21,302 of CAMYLU010000021.1, forward strand.
TGCTTGCCATCCTGCTATTTGACCTGCAGGGGGTCATTATCAAGTTCCTGGGCGAGCGCTATCCGGTACAGCAGCTGGCGGCCTTTCGCAACGTATTCGGACTGATTCCGAGCATTCTGGTGCTGCTGTTGTCAAGCGAGTGGCACGCCAGGGGCAGGCAACTGAAAATCAGGCAGTGGCGGCTTGGCCTGGCACGCGGACTCTTTATTGCAGGCGCACAATTCTGTTTTTACCTGTCGATAACCAGGATGGAACTGGCGACGGCAACGACCCTGACTTACATCAGCCCGGTTTTGATAACAATGTTGTCGATACCGATTTTGAAGCACCAGGTTGGGCTGTGGCGATGGATAGCGGTTTTCATTGGCTTTGTCGGCGTATTGATGATCATGGCTCCCGGTTCAGAAGTCTTCACCCCGTATAGCCTGTTGCCGATTGGCGCCTCGCTTGGATATTCCCTGTCCACGGTTTGCGTCAGACTATTTGATGAACATATCCCAACTGCACTGATTAACATGTACGCGTCCGTCGGCGCCTTGCTCGGCACGCTGGCAATCGTGGTCGCCACCACCGGTTACCTGCAGGTTGAATCCGCGCAGGACTGGTTATTGCTGATAGCGATGGGGTTTGTCGGCGGATTCGCGGTGCTCGCATTAATTAACGCCTACCGTCTCACACGGCCGGCAAACCTTTCCCCTTACGAATACTTCGGTATTCCGTTCGCGTTTGTACTGGGATGGATATTTTTCGACGAGGCACCCCTCGAAAAACTCATTCCGGGTGTTTTCCTGATTGTCATGGGTGGCATGTTGATCGCGTGGCGCGAACGCAGGAAACGAATTGAAACGGCCCCGGTCATCACGGAATAACGGGCAGTCAGACCTGCTTTTGCATCCGCTCGCGTAGCTGACTTTCGCAGTATTCGACCGAGATAAGCATTTGTTGTGCGTCGGCGAAGCGCATGTACGGCTTTTTCTGTAACGCCTTGATTAAGACTTCAACTATACCCACTGGCAGGGTCAGGTGATTAAGATCGGGCTCGTCGGCAAGAATGTTACGTTTTAGTTCCGGTAACGAGCTGCCGGAAAAAGGCTGGCAACCTGTGAGCAAATGGTAAAGCGTGACTGCCAGTGAAAAAAGATCCGAGCGCCCGTCCAGTTTCTTACCCGCAAGCTGTTCGGGTGACATATAGGCCGGGGTGCCGACAATGGTATTTTCGGTTTGCCGCTCCTTGCGTTCGCTGTATGCCGCGCCGAAATCGGTCAGGATATAGGTCTGGTTAACAACGTCGTACATGATGTTTGCCGGTTTGATATCACCATGTATCACGCCGTGACCATGCGCTACTGACAGTGCTCGCAACATGGCCTTCGAAATTCGGATGCATTCCCCCACCGTCAGGTATTCCTGTTTGCGCAAGCGCAATGACATCGAGTAGCCCGATATATAGTCCATTGCAATGTAGGCACCGTCGTCCAGCATTTCGGCATCATGAATCTTGACGATATTGTCGTGATCGAGCTGCGACACGATCACCGCCTCATGCAGCCAGTGTTCGACACGATCCCGCTCGATTTTCTCCTCCTTGCGAATCCGCATCACTTTGAGCGCAACACGATTTTGACTACGCGTGTCGGTCGCTTCATATATGATTGCCGTAGCACCCGTAGCGATCTTCTGCAACAGCTGGTAGTTACCGATTGACCGAAGCCCGCGCTTCACTTTTGGCACCGCCATTTCCGCTTCGAGAAACCCGGCAGGCAGTTCATTAATCTATTCGATACGCTGCACGGCGTCATCGAGTACCGTGACCGGTTAGCGGAATAAGGACACTGTATAAGCATGATCAAGGCGATTTTCGACAGGCTCTGGACCTAAAACTAAACAAGGCGTTTCAGCGGCGATGTTCGACACCCTGATCATGCGATAGATCTTGAATCGACGCAAACATTAACTGGATGCGACAAACAGTTAAAATCTGCTGGACATGCCCGACAATTAACATAATGATTACCACTCGTTTTCAGGTGCGTGGAAACACGAGAATCGGGAAACTCGTGAAAATCGAGTACTGCCCCCGCAACGGTGAAGAAGCCTGACCTGCTTCCAAGTCCGGAGACCGGCCTGAAAGTGACTTAAACAAGACCAGAATTACGGGTGGTAATTCTCACAGCTTGTCGCGTTGCTTCAACTTCCCGTCGACTGTGTGTGTCTCTCTAGCCCAGGGAAACCACATGAAATCCTCACATTTAAATATGGCTGGTGCCTGCTTGCTCGCTCTGCCGCTCAGTAGTTTCGCCGACCTCGGTCCTATCGTAATCACCCCGACCCGAACCGAGCAGGTACAGAACAATTCCAGCGCTACAGTCTACGTGCTTAATGCAGAGGACCTTAAAGCCAGTGGTGCTTCTACCACTAGTGAACTGCTGCGTGGTATCCCCGGGGTTCAAATCGACGATTTGTATGGTAATGGCACCGAAGTCACCATCAGCGTGCGGGGATTTTCGTCTACCGCAAATGCAAACACGCTAGTACTGGTGAACGGTCGTCGGCTCAATTACGGCGATACCGCTGCGCCGGATTTACATCATGTTTTCCCAAAAGATATCGAGCGCATTGAAGTGCTGGTCGGCAGCGCGGGTAGCCTGTACGGTGATCAGGCAGTTGGCGGAGTCATCAACATCATCACCAAAAAGCCGGTTGATAGCTTTCACCAAATTAGTACGCGCGTTGGCAGCTTCGACTACCGCGGGGTCGATTTCAGTTCATCGCGGCGACTGACTTCGTCGCTGGCCTATCGCCTGTCTGCTGGTACCTTTAAAGCCGATCATTATCGCGATCACAACCAGGAGGAGAACACCAATTTTAATGGTGTGCTGGAGTACTCCGAAGGAGCGAACCGTTTATTTTTCGAGCTCCAGGAAATCGACAACGACCTGGAATTGCCAGGAGCAATCATTGAATCAGAACTGGAAGACGATCGCACCCAGATCAATTCCGGATTTATCAACGACTTCCGCAATGAAGATATCAGCGTGTACCGCCTGGGATACGAGCGTGACCTCGGCGAGCATCGCTTCAGCATCGATGCCACGCACCGTAAAACCGACGCCGATATTCTGCAGAGTTTCCGCAATTTCCCGAGCCCGGAACCCGGTTTCGACGATCGCGAAAACAACAGCATCAATCCAAAACTGTCGGGTAACTTGATGGCCAGTATCGGTATTCCATACGTGGTCGGCATCGATGTCGAGGAAGTAGACTACGAACTTGAAATACCCTACGATTTTTTTGGGCCTGGTATAACTAAATCGAGCAATGAGCAGGATGTCAGGAGCCTGTATTTCCAGGTCAATCCCCAGCTTACCGAGATGTTGCAACTGACTTTTGGCATGCGTTACTCTGAGGTTGAGAATAAATTTACTGATGAAGGTTCATTCGGCGCTTTTCCAAATGGTATTGACGTCGACGATGATGTCACCGTGCATGAACTGGGGCTGGCCTATCGCCTGGATGAGCAAACCCGCTTAACCGCGCGCATCGATGAAAACTTCCGCTTTGCCAAGGTTAACGAACTCGCACTCGCTGGTGGGGGATTACTCGATACCCAGACTGGTGAATCTTTCGAGCTCGGTATCGACATGACACGTGGCAATCACCAGCTTATCGCCTCAATTTACCGCCTCGACCTCGAGGATGAAATTGAATTCGATCCCACCGTGCCTCCGTTTGGCGAAAATGTTAATCTCGATAAAACCCGGCGCGACGGCATCACGCTAGCCTTGTCCAGTCAACTCGGCAATGACTTCATATTAAAAACTGAAGTTGGACTGGTCGACGCAAAGTTTGAATCCGGCTTCTTCGAAGGCAATGATATTTCTGGGGTCGCTGATAAAATTGCTAAACTACGCGGTGATTACCTGATAAACGATTACTTTACCGCCTACCTTGAATACACCTACAGCTCCCCGAGGTACGCACAGGCCGATAATGCCAACGAATTTGGCAAGATCGGATCTATCACGGTGTACAATGCAGGAATTGGTTATCAATTCAAAAAATGGGATGTAAACTTCAGGATTAACAATCTGGCAGACGAGGAATATTCAGAGTTTGTTACCGACAATGGTCCTCCGCTAGGCCCAGCATTTCAACCTAGTCCCGAGCGTAACTTTACTTTCACCGCAAGCTACAGATTCGAATAATGGGAAACCGACTGACAAAAGTGTATACCCGTACCGGGGATCAGGGCACCACCGGGTTGGCCGATGGCAGCAGGTTGGATAAAAATGATCCCCGCGTGCATTGTATGGGCGAGATTGACGAGCTCAACGCCTGCATTGGTTTAGCGCTGAGCCTGCTCGAGGATGGACCCGCACAACAAGTCCTGTTCGCCGTGCAGCATGACCTGTTTGATGTAGGGGCTGAACTGTGTCAACCCGGTAAAAATCTGATAACAGACGAATACGTGGAGGGCCTGGAAACCAGCGCTGACGAGTTCAACGCCAACCTGAGTGAGCTCAAGGAGTTCATTCTACCCGGAGGTTCGCAAGCGGTCGCCAATTTGCAGCATGCACGAACAGTATGTCGGCGCGTGGAACGCTCGCTGGTCACCTTGAGCGAAGCGCAGACCGTAAATCCGATAACCACGCGCTACGTAAATCGGCTTTCAGACCTGTTATTCATTCTTGCACGGGCGCAAGCATTTGATGAAGGTACTGGAGAGGTTTACTGGAACTCGAAGTACTCAAGGCTTAATCGCGGCAAATAAACGATGCTCTGCCTGCGCCAGTCGTTAGCGTCGTAACTCGACCGTGACGCGCCGATTGGCGGCCAAGGCTTTCTTTTTACTGCTCCTGTATACCGGTCTTTTTTCGCCGGCATAGTCTACCCGCAGAAGCTTCGAATCGATCCCGCGAGCGATCAATAAATCGTAAACATACCAGGCGCGGCGCTCGGACAGGCCATCGTTATAACAGGCCAGCCCGGTATTGTCGGTATGCCCGGTAACCACAATTTCGGATATCGCGTTATCGATCTGCAGGTAATTGAACATTCTGATAAACGCCGACCTTTCTTCCCTGAGACTCGCAAATTCATTATCCGGTTCGAAGTGAATACTGCTGACGCGCACGTCTTCGAAGTTATCATCGTACAGTTGCGCTACACATTGCTCGAATTCAGATTCCACTTCACCAAACCTGACCGTCGATAGCGACGCCATCAGCGGGTGCTCATCATAAAACAGGAAACCGGGCTGGTAACCCTCACGCAATTCGTAGTAAATCTGCTCAGCGACCGCAGTCGGTATTTTAAACATTCGTTTGCGGCCACTGGTCTCGAAGCGGGCCAGAACGGCGCGGGTTTTGCTGGCATTCCAGGTGTTAGCCTCGGAGCGTAGTTCGACATTAATACCTTTGACAAACTTGTGCTGGGTCTTTAATTCCAAGTGCAATCCACGCCCTGCTTCCTGGGTAAATATAGCACTGCCAAAGCGTGGAATTTGATGCTCGATCTGGCAGCTGGTCACGCTATTTTGGGTCAGGGTCCAGTTTGAAGTATCCATCGATGCGAGATAACGGCGCTCGAGCGCCTGTGCATTTGCGCACAGACTCAACACGAGAATGAATAACAGGCTTTTTATAAACTTCATCATCTACCATGCGGGATCGAGAAACTAACGCATATATCGGCGCCATCCGATTATTCTTGAATCCTAGTTGAGCTGCAGATACTCAAGCGCCACGCGAGCAAATGCTTCCGGATTTTCGGCATGCAGCCAGTGGCCTGCATCCTCGATGGTTTTAATCGTCGAACGGCTGAAATGCTGGTTAATGACTTCGATTTCGGCATCGCCGATGTAGTCAGACTTGTCACCCCGCATGAACAGGGCTGGTACATCGACGACCCAATCATCCGGTAAATCAACAAATCCCGTCAGCCATTCCATATCACGCTGGATAACCCTCCAGTTGACACGCCAACGCCAGCCACCGGACTCACGCACCATGTTTTGTAATAAAAACGCTCGCAGTTGGTCTTGCGGAATATTTGGACGCAGTAACTGATCGGCTTGCGCACGCGATTCGATCTGGTCCAATCGAAGTGACAGGATTGGATCGATCAGGTCGTCGTAATGGTGAAAATAGGCAACCGGCGCTATGTCGGCGACGATCATCGCCGCGAAAAGATCCGGATTCTGCTGCGCAAGTGTCATCGCAACCTTGCCGCCCATGCTATGACCGAGGATGTAACAATTCTCGATGTTCTGTCGATACAATAATTGCTCGACATCTGCCGCCATCACCGAATAGTTCATTTCATCGGCATGAAAGGAGTCGCCATGATTACGCAGGTCAACATTGAAAACCTGGAAATGACTCGAAAACTGGCGGGTATGCGATTGCCAGTTTTTGCCCGAACCAAATAACCCGTGCAGTACGATTAATGGTTTACCATTGCCCGTCGAAGTGAAATGCAATTCGGACATCTTGCCGCTGACCCGGGATAGTCTCGGTGTGCGAACCCGGACTACTTTTTACGCGGGATGTAGAGGTCGGTAATCGTACCTTCGGCCATTTCCGCTGCGAAGTTGAAGGTTTCCGATAAAGTCGGATGCGGATGGATGGTTAATCCAATGTCCTCGGCATCGGCACCCATTTCCAGCGCCAACACCGCCTCGGCGATTAACTCGCCCGCGCTGGGACCGACGATCCCGGCACCGATAATACGCTTGCTCTCTTTGTCAAACAGCACTTTTGTCAAACCCTCGTCACGATCGATTCCGAGCGAGCGCCCGCTGGCCGCCCACGGAAAAGCGCCTTTTTCGTATTCGATACCCTGCGCCTTGGCCTCGGTTTCACTCAACCCCATCCAGGCCACTTCCGGGTCGGTATATGCCACCGATGGAATCGTCAAGGGCTCGAAATAAGATTTCATCCCCGCAGTGACTTCCGCGGCGACTTTACCTTCATGCGTCGCCTTATGCGCAAGCATTGGGTCACCAACAATATCGCCAATCGCAAATATATTGGAGACGTTGGTTCGCATCTGTTTGTCAACCGCAATAAAGCCGGCGTCGTCGACATTCACACCGGCCTTGTCGGCTCCGATCTTGTGCCCATTGGGGCGACGACCAACCGCGACCAGCACCTTGTCGAACAGTGCCGGCGCAGGCGCCTTGTCGCCTTCGAAGGTAACCTTCAACCCGTTCTTCTGTGCCTTGATGGCGGAAACCTTGGTTTTTAGGTGAATGGCCTTGTAACGCTTCGATATGATTTTCGTCAGGCCTCGCACCAGGTCCTTGTCGCAACCGGGCATCAGGCTATCCATGAACTCGACTACCGTAATCTCGGAACCAAGCGCATCGTAGACAGTCGCCATTTCCAGGCCAATTATGCCACCGCCAACAATCAGCAGTTTCTTCGGAACATTTTCCAGTTCGAGTGCACCGGTAGAGTCCACCAGGCGCGGATCATCATTAGGAAACGACGGTATCTCGGTCGGTTGCGACCCCGCGGCAATAATACAATGCTCGAACTTTACACGGGTTAGTTCGCCTGCCTTGTCGACCTGGATATTGTTTTGATCGATAAATTCCGCGACCCCATGGACTACTGTTACCTTGCGCTGTTTTGCAAGACCCGACAGGCCACCGGTAAGCTTGCCGACTACCTTGCTTTTAAACTCGTTGATCCCTTTCAGGTCAATTTTAGGCTTGCCGAAATTAACGCCGTTAGCCTTCATGTGATCGGCCTCGTTAATAATTTGCGCGGTATGCAAGAGTGCCTTCGATGGAATACAGCCGACATTCAGGCAGACACCACCGAGCACCTCGTAACGCTCGATCAACACGACCTTCTTACCCAGGTCAGCCGCACGAAAGGCAGCGGTATAGCCACCCGGCCCCGCACCCAGCACAACAACCTCGGCATCGATGTCGGCGCCACCTTCTGGTTTCGCGGGTGCACTTTTCTGCGCCTTTTCGGGGGGCTTGGTCGGAGCATCGGTTTTCTGTGCCTTCGCGGGTGGCTGAGACCCGGCGGTTGCTTCGGAAGTTTCGACGACGCCGAGTTTAATGCCCTCGGAAACCTTGTCCCCAACCGCGACACTCACCTCTTTAATAGTGCCCGCAAACGGCGACGGAATGTCCATCGTCGCCTTATCTGATTCCAGCGTCAGCAGGGGATCTTCGACCTTGACGGTATCGCCCGCGACAACATGCATCTCGATAATTTCGACACTGTCGAAATCTCCTATATCCGGAAGTAACAGTTCTTTTTCGCTCATGATTATAAAAGTATCCTTCTGATGTCAGAGATTACCTGGCTTAAATAAGTGGTGAATCGAGCCGCCTGGGCGCCGTCGATAACGCGGTGATCGTAGGATAAGCCCAACGGCAGGATCAGGCGCGGTTCAAATTCGCCGTCAATATAAACCGGCTGCATTTTCGATCGAGAGACGCCGAGTATCGCCACCTCGGGCGCATTGACGATCGGCGTAAAATAAGTTCCGCCAATCCCGCCGAGACTCGAAATGGTAAAACAACCGCCTTGCATATCGCCTGGAGACAGTTTGCCATCACGCGCGCGAATCGAAACCTCGCCCAGTTCGGCGGCCAGTTCGAACAGGCCTTTTTGATCGACGTCGCGCACCACCGGCACTACCAGCCCGTTGGGCGTATCGACGGCAATCCCGATGTGAAAATATTTTTTCATGACCAGGTTTTCACCACTTGCGTCAAGCGAGGCATTGAAGCTCGGGAACTCCTGTAACGCACTGACGACTGCCTTCATCAGAAATATCAATGGTGTCAGCCGGACTGACTTCTTTTCCGCCTCTTTTGCGAGTGACTTTCGGAATGCTTCAAGCTCGGTTATGTCGGCGTCGTCGAACTGGGTAACATGGGGCACCGTAACCCAGCTGCGATGCAAATGTGCCCCGGAGATCTTCTGGATCCGACTCAACGCAACTGTCTCTATTTCACCAAACCTGGAATGATCCACTTCGGGTACGCTGCTAACACTGATCCCGGTCCCGGCCGAAGCCGCACCGCCGGCCATGGCAGACTTGATGAAAGCCTTAACATCGGCTTTAACGATTCGACCCTTGGCGCCGCTGGCGATAACCTGTTCAAGGTTGACACCGAGCTCTCGGGCATACCTGCGAATCGAGGGACTGGCATGAATTGTCTTGCTACCCGAAGTTGCAGCCTGGCTTGCACTGGTGCCGGGATGAGGTCGTAATGTCTTGCCTGGGCTGACATCTGCTTTTGACTGGCTGGTGGTTGCCGCTGGTGAAGGCTCACTATCCTCCGCTACCGGATCGGGTTCGGGGACGGATTCGACGGGAGGAGCTTCAGCCTCGACTGGCGCCGCGGACTGTTGAGGTTCTTCAGCCTTGGCAGCAGCACTGGCACTCAGCGTTGCGATTTGATCGCCCTCGTTCAGACGATCACCCACGTTAACCATTATTGATTCGATGGTACCTGCATACGGACTCGGGATCTCCATCGTTGCCTTGTCTGATTCAAGCACGATTATGGATTGTTCGGGTTCGACAACATCCCCCGCAGCAATCAGTATTTCAATGATCTCGATATCCTGAAAGTCACCGACGTCAGGAAGCGTTATTGTTTTATTTTCTGCCACTTAAATGCTCCTCTGGCCAGCCTAAACCGTTACCGGATCGGGCTTTTCGGGATCGATACCATACTTCTTTATTGCCTGCTGCACTACTTTACTATCGAGCTCACCGTCATCGCTTAATGCCTTGAGCGCCGCAACCACGACATAATAGCGATTCACTTCAAAGAAAATTCGCAGATTGTCGCGGGTATCGCTGCGACCGAAACCATCGGTACCGAGGCTGACGAAACGTGACCAGACAAATTCACGTATTTGTTCCGCATAGGCGCGAATATAGTCGGTCGAAATAATCACCGGCCCCTTACGTCCCCGCATCTTTGTTTCAAGATAACTCTGGCGCGCCTTTTTAGTCGGATGCAATTGATTCCAGCGCGCACAACTATGCGCTTCTCGCGCGAGTTCATTGACGCTGGTCACGCTCCATACATCGGCGTTAATCTTGAAATCCTTTTTCAGCAGTTCGGCAGCAGCAATAACTTCGCGCAAAATCGTACCTGACCCCATTAACTGCACCTTGGGTCCTTTTTCCTCACCTTCCTGCAGGCAGTACATGCCCTTGATAATGCCCTCTTCCGACCCTTTCGGCATCGCCGGGTGCAGATAGTTTTCATTCATAACCGAAATGTAATAGAAAACATTTTCTTTCAGTTGGTACATGCGCTTCAGTCCGCTATGGATGATTACCGCAAGTTCGTAGGCGAAGGTCGGGTCATAGGATACGCAGTTTGGAATCGTTCCCGCGACAATCAGGCTATGGCCATCCTGGTGCTGCAAACCCTCACCGGCGAGCGTGGTACGACCGGCGGTACCGCCCATCAGAAAGCCTCGTACCTGCATGTCACCCGCCGCCCAGGCGAGATCACCAATACGCTGGAAACCGAACATCGAGTAGTAGATGTAAAAAGGGATCATGTTGACGCCGTGCGAAGTGTAAGCCGATCCAGCAGCGATCCACGAAGACATCGCGCCTGCCTCGTTAATGCCTTCTTCGAGGATCTGACCCTTGATATCTTCGCGGTAATACATCACCTGGTCAGAGTCCATCGGCTCGTAAAGCTGACCTTTAGAAGAGTAGATCCCGAGTTGACGAAACATGCCTTCCATACCGAAGGTCCTGGCTTCATCCGGCACGATCGGAACAATGTTTTTGCCAATGTTTTTGTCGCGCGCCAGGGAGGAGAGCATGCGCACAAAAGCCATCGTGGTCGAGAATTCGCGATCACCACTATCTTTTAGTAATGCATCAAAGACTTCGAGCCCCGGAATAACCAGTGCTTCCGCGGTATCACTACGAACCGGCATGTATCCGCCCAACTTTTCGCGACTCTGGCGCATATATTCCATTTCCACGCTGTCTTCGGGAAACTTGTAAAAAGGAGTTTCCGCTATATCGTCATCGCTAATCGGAATATTGAAGCGATCGCGAAACGCCTTGAGCGAGTCCTCGCCCATTTTCTTTTGTGAATGGGTGATGTTCTGTCCTTCACCCGCTTCACCCATACCGTAACCTTTCACCGTTTTTGCCAGGATTACGGTTGGACGTCCAGTGGCTTCAACCGCCTCGGCATAGGCCGCGTAGACCTTGTGCGGATCGTGGCCACCTCGATTGAGGCGCCAGATATCTTCATCCGACATATCGGCGACCATGTCCCGCGTTTCAGGATACTTGCCGAAAAAATACTCGCGCGTATAAGCCCCGCCCTTGGCTTTGTAAGCCTGGTATTCACCATCGAGCGTTTCCTCCATGAGTCGCTGCAAAACACCATCCTGATCCTTGGCAAAAAGATGATCCCAGTAAGATCCCCAGACGACTTTTAATACATTCCATCCGGCTCCGCGAAATACGGCTTCGAGCTCCTGGATAACTTTACCGTTGCCCCGTACCGGTCCATCGAGACGCTGCAGGTTACAGTTGATAACAAAAATCAGGTTATCCAGATTTTCACGGCTGGCCAACGAAATCGCGCCCAGCGATTCCGGCTCATCCATTTCACCATCACCCATGAAAGCCCAGACCTTGCGATCATATTGCGGTTGCAGGCCACGGTTTTCCAGGTACTTCATGAATCGCGCCTGGTAGATGGCCATGATAGGACCGAGCCCCATCGACACGGTTGGAAATTGCCAGAAATCAGGCATCAACCAGGGATGCGGGTAAGACGAAAGACCGTTTTCATCCAACGCTTCCTGGCGAAATGCTTTTAATTGATCTTCGCTGATGCGCCCTTCGAGAAAAGCGCGCGCATACACACCCGGTGCTGAATGCCCCTGGAAAAACACCAGGTCGCCCTTGTGCTCTTCGGTGGGCGCACGAAAAAAGTGCATGAATCCAACATCGTAAAGCGTCGCCGCCGAGGCAAAGCTTGCGATATGTCCTCCGAGTTCGCTGGACTTGCGATTGGCGTGCACCACCATCGCCGCGGCATTCCAGCGGATAACCGAACGAATACTGTGCTCGATCGCCTGGTCACCGGGGATTGGGCGCTGTTGCGTTAAGGGAATGGTATTGACATAGGCCGTATTCGCCGAGAACGGCAGGTAGGCACCCGAACGCCGGGTTTTATCGATCAGTCGTTCGAGCAGGAAATGAGCCCGTTCCGGCCCCTCGCGCTCAAGCACCGAATCGAGCGATTCTATCCATTCCTGAGTTTCTTCAGGATCAATATCGGTTTGATCTACCACGTGCATCGCCTTTGTTGTATTTTGGCGGGATTATACAGCATATTAATCCGCGCCCGATGTTATTATCATAACTAACATCAATATCATAATTCCATATCCGGCGTCAGAAACAAATGAATAAACTTACCTTCATCACTCCCGATGACTGGCATCTGCACCTGCGCGACACCCCTCACATGGAAGCAGTTGTCGCCGATACAGCGCGCCAGTTCCGACGTGCGATCATCATGCCGAACCTGAATCCGCCAGTGCGGACCTGTGCGGATGCGATCGCCTACCGCGAACGTATTCTGGCCGCAGTTCCTGCGCAAAGCAGTTTTACGCCGCTCATGACGCTGTACCTGACCGACAACACCAGCATCGCGGATATCAGGGAAGCCAGTGACTCGGAATATATCCATGGCGCCAAACTTTACCCGGCAGGTGCGACCACCAACTCTGAAGCCGGGGTTACTGATCTTTCTAAACTTGACCAGGTGTTCGAGGCCATGCAAAAACATGGACTGATACTTCAGGTACATGGTGAAGCCACGGCACCGGAGGTTGACGTGTTTGATCGTGAGAAAATTTTTATCGATCAGTATCTCGCCAAAATTCGCAGTAATTTTCCCGAATTGAAAATCGTGTTTGAACATATCACAACCCGCGATGCGATCGATTTTGTGCGCAGTGTCAATGTAAATATGGCCGCGACAATAACCCCGCATCATTTGCTGATAAATCGCAATGCAATTTTTGAAGGCGGTATCAGACCGCATCATTATTGCCTGCCGGTGGCCAAGCGCGAAGGGCATCGCCAGGCATTGCTCGCGGCCGCCAGCAATGGCGAGGCCCTGTTTTTTGCCGGCACGGATAGTGCTCCGCATAGTAAAGACGCAAAAGAGTCTGCCTGCGGTTGTGCCGGAATCTACTCGGCCAATAATGCCATCGAGCTTTATGCCGAGGCCTTTGAAGAGGTTGCTGACTTTACTAATTTCGAATCTTTCATGAGCCGCAATGGTGCCGAATTTTACGGACTGCCGCAAAACCAGGGATCGATCACCCTGGAGCGCAGGGAGTGGACAATTCCAGATTCACTGCCCTTCCCGGGATCAAGCCTGATTCCGTTCAAGGCAGGCCAGGCATTGCAATGGAAGATCGTTGGTAATGACTGAAACAACGTTCCTGTCACAGCGTTTTCGAGGTTATCTCCCGGTCGTTGTTGATGTAGAAACCGGGGGATTCAACGAGACAACCGACGCCTTGTTGCAAATTGCCGCAGTGATTCTCGATATTGATCAACAGGGACAACTTTACTGTAGCGAAACCGTTTCCTGCCACGTCACCCCTTTTGCAGGCGCCAATCTTGATCCCAAGTCGATGGAAGTCAATGGCATCGATATCGATCACCCGTTTCGCCTGGCGGTGGAAGAGAAGCAGGCGCTACCAAAAATTTTTAAACCGGTGCGCAATGCGATCAAAAGTCACGGTTGCAAAAAAGCCATACTGGTAGGACATAATGCGCATTTCGATCTTAAATTTATCAATGCGGCGGCGGTGCGATCCGGCATAAAGCGCAATCCCTTCCATCCCTTCAGCACCTTTGACACGGTTACCCTTGCCGGCCTGGTCTATGGTCAGACAGTACTTGCGCGCTCGATCCAGTCAGCCGGAATGGAATGGGATTCCAGTGAAGCACATTCGGCAGTCTATGATGCTGAAATGACGGCAAAGTTGTTCTGCAAGATCATTAATGAAGTGCCATTTATAAAGCCTTAGTTCGAGAATTCCTTTATACTCGCGGTTAATAAAACCTTTAGTCTTAAGCCTTGCGCAAAGAAGACCTCTCCATCATTGTCGTCGATGACCTGCAATTTAGCCGCGAAGTGGTTAAATCCGGTCTCGGTAAATCCGGGTTCACCGACATCCGTACTGCATCCTCGGCAGACGAAGCACTCTATTTACTCAATCAGCGACGCGCCCATGTAGTCCTGGCCGATTTCTGGATGCCGGGCATGAACGGGCTGGAAATGACCGACCTGGTGCGTCGCTGGGATGAAAATAATGACCGTTACACCGGCATTGTTTTGCTCACTGCGGAAGATACCGCCTCGAGTATCGTGGTTGCCTTTGACCGCGGGGTTGACGATTTCATATCCAAATCCGCGAACCAGTTCGAGCTCGCGGCGAGAGTCTATGGCGCTGGTCGAAATGCCTACCAGCAAAATGAACTGCGCGAGCGGATGCGCAACCTCAGCAGCCAGTTCCTGCGCATCAAGCAATACAGCCTGCAGGATCCGGAAACCAATTTGCCCAATCGGGCTCAACTCGAATTACATATCGAGTCCTTGATCGAGCATTGCAATACCCGTGGTGGTGGCCTCGGACTGGGCATGATCGAAGTAAGTTCGCCCAAAAACGAGTTGCGTCTCGGTACCTTGAAGACAATTGCCAATTCGATCCAGCTTTCGCTGCGACCGATGGACATGGTATCGAGGTTTAATATCAATACCTTCGCGGTTTCGGTGCAGTATCAGGATCCGGAGGACTTTAATCCGGACCTGTTCGATCGCCTGATAAATAGCATCAAGCGACACACTTTACAGACTACCGACGAGGGAAAACATCTGGATATATCTATCGGTGTCTGGCATGGAAACGGTTTCGAGGCACCATCGGTTTCAGACATCATCAATCTGGCGCACGAAGCCTGCGCGCCTATCAATTAACCGCCAAAAAAACCCCGCCGGGGCGAGGCTTTTATCAAAGCCATTTTTCAGCTTGCCTTGCTCTCCACCGCCGACCTGGCGAGTTTCTCTAACTCACCCGACTCATGCATTTCAAGCGTGATATCACAGCCCCCGATCAATTCCCCGCTGACATAGACCTGGGGGAAGGTTGGCCAATCGGCAAAGCGCGGCAGGTTTTGAAAAATTTCAGGATCGGATAACACGTTGACATAGGCAAATTCAATGTCCAGTGATTTGAGGGCCTCGGCGGTCCTGCTTGAGAAGCCGCACTGCGGTAGCTGTGGTGTGCCCTTCATATAGATGATGACCGGGTGGGTTTCGACTTGCTGCTTAATGCGTTCCAGGACGTCCATTCAATACCTCAAAAAATAACCAAGTAATTTACTAAGGTATTATCATAACTGTTTTTTTCAAGCATGGAAATCGAGATTCATGTTTATTTTATAAAGCATCGACATGTTGCTGCAGCCAATACTCCAGCAAAGCGCTGTGCCAGAGTTTACTGCCGTTCAAGCGGGTAAAATGCTGTTCCGGTTCGGCTAACAACCGGTCGATGTAATTTCGGTTAAACAGCCCCCTGTGTCGACTGCGCTGGCTATTAAGGGTATCCGCCATGAACTGGAAAAAATCACCGCGCACGTATTTTAAAGCCGGCATCGGAAAGTAACCTTTCGGCCGGTCGATTACCGCGTCGGGAATACGGCCGCGGGCGATTTCCTTGAGAACACCCTTGCCCCCGTGCTTCAGTTTCAGTTCGGGCGGGCAAGATGCCGCCAACTCTACCAGCTGATGATCGAGAAAAGGCACGCGCGCTTCGAGCCCCCAGGCCATGGTCATGTTATCAACCCTTTTGACTGGATCGTCTACCACCAGGGTGGTGACATCGAATCGTAAAACGGCATCGAGGAAACTATCGGCCAGGTCGGTATCCAGATGCTCTTCGATCAGTGTCGAAGTATAGTCCTCACCTCGATAGGCTGATGCCACCGTATCACGGAACTCGTCATGATCACGGTCGACATAATGGTCTGCAAAACGCTCGAGCGCTGCACCCTCGGCGGCCGCCATTTTCGCATACCAGAAATAGCCGGCAAACACCTCGTCTGCGCCCTGCCCGCTTTGCACCACTTTAACCGATTTCGAAACCTGTTCGGAAAGCAGGTAAAACGCGACGGCGTCCTGGCCGAACATAGGTTCCGCCATGGCTTTAACCGCTTCCGGTAAACGGGTTAACACCTCGGCATTAGGAATCAGAAACTTCTGATGATCGGTGGCATATCGTTCTGCGACCGGATCAGAAAATTCAAACTCGTTGCCGCTTTCTTCAGGCTGATCTTCAAAACCGATACTGAAGGTTCTTATATCATGCTGCCCTGCCTCGGCCAGCAAGGCGACCAGCAAGCTCGAATCCAGCCCGCCTGAAAGCAGCACTCCAACCGGAACGTCGGCAATGGTGAGTCGTTTTTTAACTGCCTGCATCAACGAGTCATGAATGGCCTGGTTCCATTCCCCGGCGGACATCGACTCCGCCGGGCGCTTTGCCATCAGCGTCCAGTAACGCGCTTCGGTGAACTCGCCGCCCGGCGTTACATTCATATAGAAAGCGGGTCGGCATTTTCTGATCGACTTGATCAGCGTACGCGGAGCGGGTATCACGGCGTGCAGGCTGAACTGGTGATGCAGCCCAACCGGATCAATATCGGTCGCAAACAAACCGGTTGCCAGCAGTGCCTGCGGATTCGATGCAAAATAGAAACCCTGCTTTGAGACCGCGTAGTAAAGCGGCTTGATACCCATGCGATCACGGGCCAGAAAAAGGTTTTGTTGTTTCGAATCCCAGATCGCGAATGCGAACATGCCGTGCAAGCGTTCAACGCAGGCGTCACCCCAGCAGGCATAAGCATTGATGATGACCTCGGTATCGCTTTGAGATTTGAACTGGTAACCCTTGCCGATCAAGGTCGCACGCAACTCGGGATAGTTGTATATGGTTCCGTTGAAAACAATGCTGTAGCGTTCGCTGCTGTCCTGCATCGGCTGATGTCCTGCTGCAGACAGGTCAATTATCGCCAGGCGACGATGTCCAAGCATTACCGGTCCATCAAAGTATTCTCCCTTGTCATCCGGTCCGCGCTGCGCAACCCGGGCCGACATGCTGACCGCATGTTCGGAATTGATTGCGTTGCCGTCGAAACTCAGGGCACCAAATAAACCGCACATATAACCTCACAAAAGTTGTCGTTTCTTCATCCGGCTTGCGTCCATGGATGCATTGCACCCCATACCGAAAGTCCTTATACTCCGCCGCGTGTGACGGGGGCAGAACATGGTTACCAGGCCCCGTATTCTAAACGTTTATAATCGGGAGTCATCAAAATGAATCCGTTAAAATCAATTACCGGTACAATCGTCACAGGGGTGGTGATCTCCGCAATTGTGATGGCAATCTTTACCGACGGCGTTACCACTACGACGCAGTGGTATGTCTGGCTTCATGTACTAGCTGGCGTGGCCTGGATTGGCCTGCTTTACTACTTCAACTTCGTGCAGGTGCCAGGTGTGGCCAAGGCCCTCTCGGAAGCCGATAGTGGCGGTCCCGGGCCGGCCGCTATTAACAAATATGTTGCACCGACCGCATTGCTCTGGTTCCGTTGGGCGGCTGTAGTGACCTGGCTTTCGGGTGCCGCGCTACTTGCCAAATACGGGATCCTGGCTAAGGCTTTTACCTTCCAGCCGGGTGCCGAGGTAATCGGCGTAGGCGCGTGGTTGGGAACAATCATGGCGATTAACGTATGGGTGTTCATCTGGCCAAACCAGAAAAAAATTCTTGGCCTGGATGGGCAAACCCACGAAGCGGATGTCATTGCCAAAGCGAAATCTGTCGCCTTGATGGCATCACGCACCAACACGGCTTTATCCATCCCGATGTTGTTGTCAATGACGGCATACGCACACGGGGGCTACCCTTTCTAGGAGGCCGATCAGCCAGATCGAAAGCCCCGTTTAAGCGGGGCTTTTTTTTGCCCGAAAAGCTTGTAATCGTTGAAAATCACTGTATGTTTGAGCGTTTTTTTCACGCAGCCGGACAATGTCAGACCATCTCGTCAATGCATATCAATCCCTGCCCGTCACTTTTACCCATGGAGACGGCTGTTACCTTTGGGATAGTGATGGTCAGCAATATCTGGATGCACTCTGCGGCATATCGGTAACCAGCCTCGGCCACAACTACCCGCCCTTAACTGCGGCGATTCAGGATCAGGCGGCAACGCTGTTACATACATCGAACCTCTATTCGATCAGCTGGCAACATAAACTCGCGGATCTGCTATGCACAAGCGCAAATATGGACCGGGTCTTCTTTGCCAATTCGGGCGCTGAAGCCAACGAGGCTGCGATCAAACTGGCACGCCTGTATGGCCATCAGCAAGGTATCAAAAATCCGCAGATCGTGGTCATGCAACATGCATTTCACGGCCGTACCATGGCAACCCTCAGCGCTACCGGAAGCCGCAAGGTTCAGGCGGGTTTCGAGCCACTGGTCTCCGGTTTTGTGCGTGCTCCATACAACGATATCGCTGCGATCGAGGCAATCGCGGAAAATAATCGCAATGTTGTCGCGATCCTGGTGGAACCGGTACAGGGTGAAGCGGGTATCGTTATTCCGGATTCGGGTTATCTTGGCGCGCTGCGTCGCATCTGCGATCAAAATAACTGGCTGCTGATGCTGGACGAAGTTCAAACCGGGATGGCACGCAGCGGCAAGATGTTTGCGTGCCAGCACGAGGCAGTTGTGCCGGATGTAATGACGCTGGCAAAGGCACTTGGTAACGGCGTCCCGATCGGAGCCTGTGTTTCCCGGGGGAAAGCGGCGGAGGTGTTCAAACCGGGAAATCATGGTTCGACCTTTGGAGGAAATCCATTAGCCTGCCGGGCTGCCTATACCGTGCTCGCTGACATGCTCGAAAACCACGTAGCCGATAACGCGGCACAGCGCGGAGAACAACTGTCCCTTCTCCTGCAGCAGGGACTTGCCGACAACAAGCAGGTTGTCGAAGTGCGTCATCTTGGATTATTAATCGCCATAGAAATGAAAATTCCCTGCCAGCCCCTGGTAGCGCTTGCGCTGGAACGGGGATTGCTGATCAATGTTACCGCGGAACGGACTATCCGCCTGCTTCCGCCCTTAATCCTCAGCGAAGCACAAACCGCCGAGGTCGCCAGCAAACTGATCTCTTGCATTTACCAATTCACCGAGTAGCGAAATGTCGACCCGCCATTTTTTAAGCCTGCTGGACTTTAGCAGTGACGAGCACCGGGCATTGATTGCGCACGCGATCGATGTCAAACAGAAATTGAAACAGGGCATCGAGCATACGCCCCTGAAAGGCAAATTGCTGGCCATGATTTTCGAAAAATCTTCAACTCGAACCCGGGTTTCGTTTGAGGCCGGAATGTACCAGCTGGGAGGTCACGCAATCTTCATGTCGCCGCGAGACAGCCACCTGGGACGGGGCGAACCCATCGAAGACAGCGCGCGTGTAATCTCGAGCATGGTGGACGGTATTCTGATTCGCACTTTTGGCCACGATCGCATCGAAAAACTGGCACAAAACTCGCGCGTACCCGTTATCAATGGTCTCAGTGATTTACTGCATCCCTGCCAGTTGCTGGCCGATATGCAGACCTGGTTTGAACAACGGGGCGATATTGCCGGGGCCAGTGTTGCCTGGATCGGAGATGGCAATAATATGTGTCATTCCTATATAAACGCAGCCCTGAAATTTGGTTTCGACCTCAGGATCGCATGCCCCCCGGGCCATCAACCGGCAGCCGAGTTAGTGCAGAGCGGGGGTGGATCGGTGACACTTCATGATTCTGCTGAAGCTGCAGCCAAAGACGCGGATTTAATTGTTACCGATGTCTGGGCCAGTATGGGCCAGGAAGAAGAACAACAACAACGTGAAGCAACTTTTGCGGCATACCAGGTCAACCAGTCAGTCATGTCTCAGGCCGATAGTGAAGCCTTATTTATGCACTGCCTGCCAGCCCATCGCGGCGAGGAAGTCACCGCTGATGTTCTCGACAGCTCGCAATCCGTGATCTGGCAAGAAGCAGAAAACCGCCTGCATGCACAAAAAGCCCTGCTCGAATTTCTCCTCAGACCAGGGCTTTAACCTTCAAGGGTCTCGAGCCGGTCACGTCCGCGTTCCCTGGCCAACTTGAGCGCAGTATCTGCCCTGACCAGCAACTCGCGCGAAGAAGAACCCGGAGACACCGTCTGGCTGCCAAGGCCGACACTCATGGTCAGAAACGGCCGTGTAGCTGACTTCAGATGCTCTATTTTTTGTTGCGCCAGGGCCTGCATGATATCGAGCGCAATCTGGCGCGCGTTTTCACAGCTCATTCCGGGAAGCAATACCGCGAATTCTGCCCCTTGCAGGCGCGCCGCCATCTGATCCTGTTGTGAAATCTGGTTACTTAGCATTCCAGCAACCTGGCGCAGGCGTAAATCCCCGGCTTCCTGACCATAGTGCTCGTTAAATTCATGGTAATGATCGATATTAAGCTTGATCAACGATACCTGGCCATTATTACCCTGATACTGACGCCAGACATCTTCCAGGTGAACCCGAAAGGCACGATAATTCGAAACACCGGTAAGCTCGTCGCTGGTCGATACTTTTTCCAACGCCTTGTTGGTCCTGGAAACGGATTCGAGCAGGCGCTGCAAATCCTCGATCAGGGTTTCGTTATCATAGCGATAATAAAGCGCATCGTTAACCAGTTCATTCATCCGTTTCACGCTAACAAATCCGGCGATCATAAAAAATAAATACAGGAAACTGAGAACAAAGGCGCCGGAGTTCATCTGCAGAAACAGCCAAATCGTGACTGGCAGCATAATCGTAACCATATAGGCGACATAAATGCGTAGTGAAGTTGACAGGTAGGCGATTGCCCCCGCACACATGGTCAGTAACATCGCATGCAAAATGATTTGCACGTTGCTGCTGATATAGTTCATCAATAAGGCAGCACCGCAACCCAGCATTAGACCCGAGGCAATAACGCCGATCAAAAAACGATCATGCCACTGTCGATAGGGGAAATAGACCTTGTTGCGAAGACCCAGGAATTTTTGCAGCAACCACCACCTCGCCAGCATTACCAGGTACAACAGTAATAACCAGCCGATGACCCAGTACTCTCGACCCTGGATTTCGAGTTCAACATAGGCCAGGGCCGATGCCAGCGTAGATACAAAAAGGGTTATGTAAATACCGAGGCGAAAACGATTATAGAGAAAGGCAACAAGTTCCTGTTGCTGCAGTTGATGTGTGCTGACGGGTTTACTTTCGATGTTAATCGGGAAATCCTTTTGCGTTCTTTGTTAGCTTCCGCGAATGTACTATAGTGCAGTTCGAGTGTAGCGGATATCGGCAGAAATGAGTAATACGCAAGACTATGTGCAATGGTTTCGGGGTGCAGCTCCTTACATCAAGGCACATCGCAAGAAGACTTTTGTGATCATGATTACGGATGAAGTCATTTATTCGGACCGGTTTATCGGCCTGGTACACGATATCGCCCTGCTGAACCATCTCGGTATCAAGCTGGTCATTCTCCACGGAAGCCGCAGCAGCATCGATTCCCACCTGGCTGACAACAAACTTGATTCCCGGTTTCATCGAAATATCAGGATTACCGACACTGCGGCCTTGCCGTTGGTGATACAGGCGATCAATGAAGTTAAGACCTATTTTGAATCGCAATTGTCGACCGGCCTGCCGAATACCCCTATGTCCGGTTCAGAACTTTCACTGGTCAGCGGTAATTTCGTAACAGGCATGCCGCTTGGGGTCATCGATGGCGTGGATATGCAGCATTCGGGCAAAGTACGCGCGATCAAGCACGAAGCGATCAACGACCTGCTGGCACTCAATCATGTAGTGCTGCTATCGAATCTCGGCTATTCACGAACCGGCGAGGTTTTCAATCTACCCGCGGAAGAACTGGCCGGGGAAGTCGCACGAGCGCTCAAGGCCGACAAACTCATTTTTGTTCAACCCGGTATCGCCGACGGTGATGCACAGGCAAGCACACTTTCTACCCGCCAATGCGAGTCGATGCTGCAGGATTCCGCGACCCCTGGCGAATTGACAAGCCTGTTGCAACAGGCGATCCAGGCGATTCAGGCACAAGTCAAACGCGTGCATTTTATCGACTCAAAGGTCGACGGCGGTTTATTGCTGGAATTGTTCACCCGGGATGGTTACGGAATCATGGTAACCAATTTATTTTACGAAGGCAGCAGAGCGGCCAGTATTGACGACGTCGGCGGCATTCTGAGCCTGATTGAACCGCTGCAGGACAGCGGCATACTCGTTGCCAGGTCACGCGAACAGATAGAGCTTGAAATCTCGCATTTCCAGGTTATCGAAAAAGACGGCATGATCATCGCCTGTATCGCCTGCATTGCAGACAGCAAGGACGATACCGCAGAAATCGCCTGCCTCGCGGTGCACGAAAGTTACCAGAGTTCAGGGCTAGGCAATCAATTACTGCAAATCGCCGAAGATCGAGCTATAAAATCAGGAATCTCAAGACTTTATACGCTGACCACGCGCAGCTCGCACTGGTTTATTGAGCATGGCTTTATAGAGTCCGGTGATTTCGACTTACCCGAGGTCAAACGTGCAACATTTAATCCCGAGCGTGGATCCAAGATACTACTGAAGTCAATCTGATGCCCTACGATCTCAGCAACTACCTCGTCATTGGCGTATCATCACGCGCCCTGTTTGACCTCAACCGGGAAAACGAAATATATGAAAACGAAGGCCTGGAGGCCTACTGTCGCTACCAACTGGAACATGAAAACGACGTACTAAAACCGGGCACTGGTTTCGCCTTGATCGAGGCCATCCTGAGCATTAACGAAATTGAAGCCGGGGTGCGGCGCACCGAAGTCGTAATCATTTCACGTAACTCGGCTGACACCAGCTTGCGCATCTCTAATTCAATCGACAGTTATGAGCTCGACATCACACGAGCTGCATTCACCGGGGGTGAACCCGTGGCCAAGTATCTCAATGCGTTCGAAGTCGATCTATTTTTATCGGCCACCGAAGAGGACGTCCAGGCAGCAGTCGAGTCTAATGTGGCCGCGGGCTTGATCTATGACGGTCCAAGTCGAAATCGGACAGATCCACTCGAGCAAATCAGAATTGCATTCGACGGCGACGCCGTGTTGTTTTCCAAGGAATCAGAAATGATTTACCAGCAGCAGGGACTCGAAGCTTTCATCGAGCACGAAAAACTGAATGTCGAAAAACCACTGCCAGAGGGTCCATTCGCCAAGTTGTTAAAAACATTGTCGTTTTTACAATTTGAACTGATTAAAAGCACGACGCAGAAAACCCCGCCGATTCGAACCGCACTGGTCACGGCTCGTAACAGTCCGGCGCATGAAAGAGTGATTCGTACACTGCGCACCTGGAATGTTCGCATCGATGAAACCTTTTTTCTCGGCGGTGTTCCCAAGCACAAGATCCTGGAATCCTTTTCCCCGCATATTTTCTTCGACGACCAGCACCAGCACTGCGAGGGGGCTGCCAGGGTTGTGCCAACTGCGCGCGTGCCGCACAAGGGAGATGAAACGAAAACGGCCTGAATAACAGGCCGTTTTCGTTTAACACTAATAAATTGGTAACTGGCTAGTCGTCGCGTCGCTGCCTCTCGAGCCGTTCGTGTTTTTCCTGTGCCTCGACTGTTAACGTGGCTATGGGCCGTGCTTCAAGTCGGAATAAACCAATCTCTTCTCCGGTGTCGTCACAGTATCCGTAAGTGCCATCCGAAACCCGGGCCAGGGCCTGGTCTATCTTGTTCACCAGTTTGCGATAACGATCGCGGGTGCGCAGTTCCAGTGCAGCATCGGTTTCCAGCGAGGCTCGATCATTGATATCCGGCTCCTGCCAATTTTCTTCCTTTAAATGCGAAATCGTGTTCTCAGACTCTTGCAACAACTCCGTGCGCCATGCCAGCAATTTCTGGCGAAAGTACTCCAGATGTTGCGCAGACATATAGTCTTCCTTGGGGGATGGCTTGTAGCCTTCGGGTAGTTCTATTGTCATGTAAATTGGCTCCAGTGATGACCGGTAACAATAAAAGGCGGGCAGTATAGGGGCGTTTTTTCGGTTCGGCAAGTCACCTTTTAACTTTTTTTCGCGTTCAGGTAATCAGGCACCGAATGCGGCTCGAGCGGTCGCCCTGGGGCTATTCCTGCCCTCCCCCGAAAGCCGCATTTGCTACTACTAACCGGCCTGACATTAAGCCGCCGGACCGAGGTTTGTTCTTTTGGCGCATTAATCATAGACTTAGCTATCATTACTTCAGTACAAACATCTCTATTCTTGCTCTATGTTCCTGATGCGCCTGGTTATTCTATTAGTTATTGTTGCGATTTTACTCTGGTTGCTTAAAAGGGTGTTCAGCCCTGGGCCCGAGCCGGAGCGACTGGAATCGACGAAGCCGGAAAATATGCGCCAATGCAAGTATTGCGGGGTCCATGTGCCCGAATCATCAATCCTGTTGGTAAAAGACGAGCCTTATTGCTGTCAACAACATGCAGACCTTGATCAGCAATAATCCCCTGGACAGCGGGTACAAGACACGCTCGACGAACTGGACTTCGGTTCGCTTACTCAACGTTTATCGCCTGGGCCTGTCGGCAATATTTTTCGCGCAAAGCTTCATCAGCCCGTCACCGCTGCTAAACATCGTCAATCTGACGCTCTACTCGTGGACCAGTTTGGCCTTCCTGGTGCTTGCGCTGGTGTGGATAGTGGCCGCCTTAATCGAGCGGCGTGGCTTCAAACGTCAGGTATCACTGCAAATTTACAGTGACACGGTAATCATTATCCTGCTGATGCACGCTTGTGGCGGGATTTCCAGCGGCCTCGGTATGTTGTTGATAATCTCGGTCGCGGTAACCGGTTTACTCACCGAACAGGTGATGGCCATTCTGTTCGCCTCGCTGGCATCGCTCGGACTGCTGACCGAACACGTTTACTCGGTAATCAACATCCCCGGCTATACCGGCACGTCAACCCAGGTTGGAATCCTCGGTGCCAGCCTGATTGCGACAGCGATCGTCACGCATAACCTGATTATGCGGGTGCGCAGTAGCGAACAATTAATTCAGCAACGCGAACGCGACGTCGCGTTATTGTCGGCTTTAAACCAGGAAATAATTGAGAACCTGCAGGCCGGAGTGATCGTGCTGAGTCGTAATGACCAGATTCGACATATCAATCGGGCGGCGCTGGACATGTTACATATCGCCAACAAAACCTCCATTTCGATGCACAAGGACTGCCCCAAGCTGTTGGCCGCACTTGAAAACTGGCGTAAAACTTCGGACGAGGATTCGACTTCGCCGTCTTTCGAAACCGGAATCGACAATATTCAGGTCAGTTTTCGCCAGCTCGAAAGCGAAGGCCAACCCAATACCATGATTTTCCTGAACGATATATCGTCGATTCGAGATAGCATGCAGCAAGCCAAACTCGCTTCGCTCGGTCATTTAACCGCCAGTATCGCGCACGAGATCAGGAACCCGCTCGGGGCGATTTCATACGCCGCCGAATTGCTCAATGAAAGCGACGAATTCGGCGACGGGGATCAGCGGATGATTGAAATAATCAACCAGCACACCTTGCGCATCAATAACATCATTGAAGATATCATGAAAATCTCCCGCAGCGGCCCAACCGTGAAGGAGCCTATCGACCTGCGCACATGGTTACCAAACTTTATCGATCGTTTCTGTCAATCCGGCCTGGCGCAACCCGATTCCTTCGAGCTCAAAATTGAAATCCCGAATCCCGGGCTGCAGTTTGACTCGGGTCACCTGGCGCAAATACTGACCAATCTTTGCACCAATGCCTGTGTTCATGGTGACCAGGATAAACCGGTCATTATCCGGGTATTCTCTACCCTGGCCTACCCGTTATGCATCGAGATCGCCGACCAGGGACCCGGCATCGAGGGTGAAATCCTGGACAAGATATTCGAACCCTTTTATACCACCAGTCACCAGGGCTCGGGGCTGGGTTTGTATATCGTCGGACAACTGTGCGAACTCAACAACGCTTTTATCTCGGCCCAGATAAATCAGTATAATGGCACCAGTTTCATCCTGCAGATGACTTCCCTCGCGACCGAACTAGACGATCAGGTAGATTAATGTCCAAGCAGCGCATTTTGATCGTCGACGACGAGCCCGACATCCGGGAATTGCTCGAAATTACCCTGTCGCGCATGGGGCTGAAAACACGCAGCGCCGAAGACTACAGCAACGCCACGCGCATGCTGCATGACGAGTCCTTCGATCTATGTTTGACCGATATGAAACTTCCCGATGGAGATGGTATCGCGCTGGTCGAGCACATCCAGCAGCATTACCCTAACACCCCAACCGCGGTCATCACCGCACACGGCAGCATCGATCTCGCAATCAAGGCGATGAAATGCGGTGCTTTCGACTTCGTCTCCAAGCCGGTGTCGCTGGAAACACTGCGCAACCTGGTCGATAAGGCCCTCACCCTGCCGAGCTCGCCGCTGCTCTCCAGCAGCACTTCGGACACGAAATATCAAATCATCGGCGATTCCGAGTCGATGATCGAACTCAAACGCTCGATTGCAAAGTTTGCGCGCAGCCAGGCGCCGGTATTCATCCGTGGCGATTCCGGCACCGGAAAAGAGCTAGTTGCGCGCCAGATTCACCTGCAGGGTTCACGCGCCGAGGCCGCCTTCGTCGCGGTCAACTGCGGTGCAATTCCATCGGAGTTGATGGAAAGCGAGTTTTTCGGGCATCTCAAGGGCAGCTTTACCGGCGCTACCAGCGATAACGAGGGATTGTTCAAGGCGGCCCACGGGGGCACCCTGTTTCTCGACGAAATAGCGGATCTACCGCTTGCGATGCAGGTCAAACTGTTACGCGTTATCCAGGAGAAATCGATCCGTGCGGTCGGCGCCTCACAGGAAGAACCCGTTGATGTTCGAATTATCAGCGCGTCGCACAAAGATCTTGAAACCATGGTGGCGGAAGGGACTTTTCGCCAGGACCTCTACTACCGTATCAACGTTATCGGGATTACGGTTCCGAACCTGTCCGAACGTGCCAAGGACATCCCGCAGCTGGCTGACTACCTGATCGAAAAATATAACTATGAAAACGCAGCCCAGGTTTCGATCGGCAAGCAGGCGTTAACAGCACTGCAAAACTACGCCTTTCCGGGTAATGTGCGCGAGCTGGAGAACATTCTTGAGCGCGCGCTGGCATTGTGCGAAAGCGAAACAATCGAGGCCGATGATCTGCAACTGCCGGAGCTGAACGGTGATAACGACGAAAAACCTGCCAGCCTCGGTGAAATGACGCAAAACCTGGAAAAGGAGCAGATTGTCAGCGCGCTCGAGGACAATCGCTGGAACCAGTCAGCCACGGCACGTGCGCTCGGAATAACCTTGCGTCAACTGCGTTACCGCATCGACAAAATGAAACTGAGCAAATGAGGGTCTAGAGCGTATTCGTCGCTAGATTCAGAGACTCAAACACCAGGCTTGAGCATAACTCGTCACGGATTCAAGTCAAAAAAAAAGGGGGCGAGACTTTCGGGTCTCGCCCCCTCCTGGTTCATTTAGCGAACTAAATGAGGTTTGACGCAATTATCTACATTCGCCCGGCAGATATTGCGGCAGGACGGTAGTACCTGTGTTGCAGTCCCATGTGATACTGCCTTGCGCGGTGGGAGTCAGTGGAACACCAGCAATGAGCGGGTTAAATGTAACCGTATTCTCGGCGGCGAGCAGCTGCGTAATACCACCCAGCACAATCGTAATTACACCTGTAGCAGCGGCACAGGAAGCATTGGTAATTTTGTCGGTCGTGTTATTCGGTAAACCGGTACAAAAATCGTTGACACCATTCAGGGCGTCGTCAGCGAATGACTCGGCTACGCCAATTTTGATCGCGCTAGCGGCCAGAACACCTTCTGAAACCTTGGCGCGGATGGTGTAATCCTGGTAAGCCGGCAGTGCGACGGCGGCCAGGATACCGATGATCGCGACTACGATCATTAATTCAATCAAAGTAAAACCAGATTGTACTTTTTTCATTTTAAAATCCTCTAAAATTTAAAAAACATATTTGGCCGAAGCCAGACTGAAACGGAACAGCCGAATCATGGTTTAAACTATGCAGTTGCTGTGCCAATTCCCTAACAATCCAGATAAACCTATATAATTCAATGCGTTACAGATCTATACCGAATTCATGGATGATTTTTTTGCGCTTGATTGGGGCAAATATTTGACATTTTTGTCAAATACTGACAGTTGTGTCAGGAAATTTTGCCAGATACGGGCAAAACATAATCCAGGTTCAACATTCCAGATGAATCTATTTCAATTGTTTAGCAATCTGTTAAATGGTTATCGATACGGATTAACGCAAAATCCCGGCCCCCGCGCAGGGGTCACAAAAGTCTCGCGCGAGGCCTGTAAAGCGTAAAAAAAATTATTAACAAATTAATTTAACCTTGCCCAATAAGCACCTGATTTCATGAGAAATCGTTGAACAGTAAAATTTGTCGACTTTGGCCATTATTGTGCTTTAATTAGGTGACAGATATCTCAATAATACCGTGAAACTATAATATACTTTGAGTTTGGTCAGACAATCCGAATCTCGATAATAAAGACTGCTTATGGCTGCAACCAACATGAATTTGACCGGGATCGCGCGCAAGCTGGTTCTCGATAAACACCTGGATGAGGCCAGCGCACTCGAGGCAGTCGAAAACGCGAACAAGGAAAGTATTCAGCTAAGCACCTACCTGGTTACGAATAAACTAGTCCCGGCGACCGTGGTAGCGATGATTTCCGCGCACGAATTCGGCTTACCGGTGTTCGACCTGTCGGTCATGGATACCGAATTAGCCGCCTTCAACCTGGTCGAGGAAAAACTGATTCTCAAGCTCAACGCGGTGCCGCTGTTCAAACGCGGTAACCGATTGTTCATCGCGATCTCGAGCCCAACCAATACCCAGGCGCTGGACGAATTCAAGTTCGCCACCGGTCTCTCCACCGAAGCCGTGCTGGTACAGGAAGACCAACTCGCCGTATTCATCGAAAAAGCAGCCAGCGCGATGGATACCGGGATGGACGATATGCTCGACGACGATCTCGGAGACCTCGATATCGGCGCCGAGGAAGAGGAGCAGCAAGCAGCCAGCGCCGCCGACGCCGAGGATGCGCCGGTCGTCAAGTACGTCAACAAGATCCTGGTCGATGCGATCAACAAGGGGGCCTCGGATATACACTTCGAGCCCTATGAAAAACGCTACCGCGTACGCTACCGTATCGATGGCATACTAGCCGAGGTTGCCTCGCCGCCTATTAATATTGCCGCCAAGTTAACTGCCCGCGTCAAGGTCATGTCGCGGATGGATATTTCCGAACGCCGGGTGCCCCAGGACGGCCGCATCAAGCTCAAGCTATCGAAGAAGCGCGCCATCGACTTTCGTGTCAACACCTGCCCCACCCTGTTCGGTGAAAAGGTTGTGTTGCGTATCCTCGATCCGTCGAGCGCCCAGCTCGGCATTGATGCACTCGGTTACGAACCGGAACAGAAAAAGCTCTACATGGACGCGCTGGCCAATCCCTACGGCATGATTCTGGTTACGGGCCCCACGGGTAGCGGTAAAACGGTGTCACTCTACACGGGCCTTAATATCCTGAACGTTCCGGAAACCAACATATCGACCGCCGAAGATCCAGCGGAGATCAATCTCGAAGGAATCAACCAGGTCAATGTCAACGACAAGGTAGGTCTGACCTTCGCCGAAGCTTTGAAAGCCTTCCTGCGCCAGGATCCCGATATCATCATGGTGGGTGAGATTCGCGACCTCGAAACCGCCAGTATCGCGATCAAGGCGGCGCAAACCGGTCACCTGGTATTGTCGACATTGCATACCAACGATGCACCACAAACCCTGACCCGACTGATGAACATGGGCGTGCCGGCATTTAACATTGCCACTTCGGTCAACCTGATCATTGCCCAGCGTCTTGGCAGGCGTCTGTGTGAAGATTGCAAAACACTGGATGACCTGCCGAAAGAAGTCCTGGTGAGTGAAGGCTTTACCAAGGCTGATTTGACGGAAGGAGTGAAAATATACAAGGCCGTGGGTTGTGACAAGTGCACAAACGGCTACAAGGGTCGAGTCGGCATTTACCAGGTCATGTGCGTTTCCGAGGAAATGGGCCGTTTGATCATGAGCGGCGCCAATTCAATCGATCTGGCCGACCAGGCTCGAAAAGAAGGCATTGACGACCTGCGTCGCTCTGCACTGAAGAAAGTTATGCAAGGCGTACTCAGCCTCGAAGAAGCAAACCGGGTAACAAAGGACTAAACAATGGCAGCAAAACCGAAAACCGCAGAAAAAATTGAATTCACTTACGAAGGCACCAACCGTGCCGGCGCCAAGGTCAAGGGTGAAATTTTCGCCCTCAGCGATACCCTCGCCAAGAATGAACTGCGTAAACAGGGCGTCAATCCGATCAAGGTCAAGAAAAAGCCAAAACCTTTATTTGGCGCGGCAAAGCCCGAGCCCGCCGATATTGCAATTTTTGCGCGCCAGATGGCGACCATGATGCAGGCCGGTGTGCCGCTGGTACAGTCTTTCGAAATCATTGGCCAGGGCCACGAAAAGCTGTCGATGCAGCAACTGATTCTGGCCATTAAGTCCGAAGTCGAAGGTGGTGTCTCGTTGGCCGAAGCGCTGTCAAAACACCCGCTTTATTTTGACCAGCTTTTTATCAACCTGGTCAATGCCGGCGAGCAATCCGGTGCGCTGGAATCCATGCTCGACAAGTTGGCGACCTACAAGGAGAAGACCGAGGCGCTCAAAGCCAAGGTTAAAAAAGCGCTGTTCTATCCGATAGCGGTATTGGTGGTTGCCTTTGTTGTCACCGTAATCCTGTTGATATTCGTGGTGCCCCAGTTCGAAGAACTGTTTGACTCTTTTGGCGCTGATTTACCGGCACTGACTCGATTCGTGATCGACTTGTCTGAATTTATGCAGGAATGGTGGTGGATAATTGCTGGCGGAATTGCCGGCGGCGTGGCCCTGCTACTGAGAATTAAAAAGACTTCTCCCAAGATGCAGAGGTGGTTCGATCGAATATCACTAAAGGCCCCGGTAGTTGGAGAAATCGCAACCAAATCGGCCATTGCCAGATTTTCCCGCACCCTCGAAACCATGTCCGCCGCGGGTGTGCCGCTGGTAGAGGCGATGGATTCGGTAGCGGGCGCCTGTGGTAATATCATTTACTACGAAGCCAGTATTAAAATTAAGGACGAAGTATCGCAAGGTACCCAGTTACAAACCTCGATGCGTAACACCGGGCTATTTCCAAACATGGCAATCCAGATGGTCTCGATCGGTGAGGAAGCCGGTTCGCTCGATGCGATGCTGGCCAGGGTAGCCGATTTTTTCGAGAACGAGGTCGATAACGCGGTCGACGCGCTTACATCGCTGCTCGAACCCCTTATAATGTCGGTACTCGGTGTCCTCGTCGGCGGTCTTATTGTGGCGATGTACCTGCCTATCTTCAAACTGGGCGCCGTGGTCTAGGGATAGCTGCTTGCTCGACCTGTTCATTTCCTTATTCGAACAGCAGCAGGTTTTATACCTCGGCACTCTGTTTGTCGTCGGAGCAGTTGTCGGTAGTTTCCTGAATGTTGTCATTTATCGTCTGCCGATAATGATGCAGCGTGAGTGGCGACATGACTGTCTCGAATTCCTCGAACAGCCCGCCGACCCCGCGCCAGAAAAATTCAACCTGAGTACCCCTCGCTCACGCTGTGGCAACTGTGGGCATCAAATCACTGCCCTCGAAAACGTGCCGATGATCAGTTATCTGGTGCTGGGTGGCAAGTGTTCTGAATGCAAGGCCAGTATTTCACTACAATATCCACTGGTCGAGCTATTTACCGCAATTATTTCGGTCGTCGTCGGTTGGCATTTCGGCGTCAGTCTGCAAGCACTGGCGGCCCTGTTTCTGTCCTGGTGCCTGATCGCCGCCAGTGGAATCGATATCGGTCACAAGTTACTCCCCGACAGCATTACATTGCCACTGTTGTGGCTCGGAATCCTGCTCTCACTATTCGATGTATTCATCAGTCTCGAGGCCAGCGTCATTGGAGCAATGGCCGGCTACATGAGCCTTTGGACTGTATTTATGCTGTTCAAATTGGTAACCGGTAAAGAAGGCATGGGGTATGGAGATTTCAAGTTACTCGCTATGCTTGGCGCCTGGTTAGGATGGAAACCATTGTTCGTTGTAATCCTGACCTCTTCGTTGGTCGGCGCAACAGTCGGTATTACCATGATCGTACTCGGCAAAACCGAACGCAGTACCCAGATCCCGTTCGGCCCCTATCTCGCCGCGGCCGGCTGGATTACGTTGATATGGGGCAATGAGTTGATGCGCTTTTATAATTCCCTGTTCGGACTCTAGCCACGATAGCCCATGTATGCAGTCGGCCTCACCGGTGGTATCGCATCAGGCAAGACCTTGATAAGCAACCTTTTTGCCGAGCTCGGGGTTCCGATAATTGATACCGACGTCATCAGTCGCAATCTGCTTGAGCCCGGTGAGCTTGCCTACGACCAGGTTTGCGCTCATTTCGGTAAAGATATATTAGACACCAACAATAATATTGACAGGGCCAGGCTACGTGAAATTGTTTTTTCAGACCCTGCTGAAAAATCGTGGCTCGAAACCATGTTGCATCCGCTAATTTATCAACGTAGCCACGAGGCGGTACTTGAACATTCGCGCGCGAGCTATGTGATGGTGGTGATTCCCCTGTTATTCGAAACAAATTTTCAATCACTGACCGATCGCATTCTGGTGGTCGACTGCCCGGAAGAGCTACAGATAGAACGTCTCGTGAAACGAGACAACATCGACGAGTCGCTGGCACGCAAGATGATGTCCCAGCAACTAAGCAACTCGGAAAGACTGGCCAGGGCCCACGACATTATCAATAACGGTAGCGACGACAGCGATCTCCGCTCCCAGGTCGCTGCCCTGCACCATAGCTACCTGCAACAATCTGCAAGCTAGAAAGAAGCTTGCATTTCGGTTAATACGGCCTCGACATCTGGTACCTGTTTTCAGCTATACTTCAAATGTTTTGCAGATCTTCATGAGCGATGCCGCCTAGATACCAAATCTTCGAGCAGCCATTAAACGAACGCATTCGCATGTGCCTGCGTGTCGAAACCCTGATGAAACGG
Source organism: uncultured Gammaproteobacteria bacterium (assembly GCA_947259485.1). Lineage (GTDB taxonomy): Bacteria > Pseudomonadota > Gammaproteobacteria. The sequence continues at coordinate 54,734 of CAMYLU010000021.1, forward strand.
TTTCATTACTTTGCCTCATTAAAGGGTGACTGGAGTGCCTATAGCGCTTTGCTGACAATACTGGAGCTGACCGCGCTGCTGGAACGTGGCGATTTGAAACAGGAGCTGATGAAAGAACTGGAGCGTCAGCATGGTGCACTCAAGGCGCTGTCAAAACACCAGGGGATCGACCACTCCAAGCTGGACCTGATCCTGGGCAAACAAAAGCACTCTCTCGATCGGCTACATCAGCTTGACGGTAAATTGGGCGAACATCTTAAACGCGTTGATTTTCTGCTCGGTATAAAACAACGTACGTCGATTCCGGGGGGCTCATGCGACTTCGATCTGCCGCAGCTGCGCTTCTGGCTCAATCAAACCCACGAGGAGCGTCTCACGGACCTGCATGAATGGGTTGCACCCTATGCCAACCTGAACGAAGTGATCGAATTGATCATGTCGACAATTCGCGACAGTGCCTCGGCTAAAGCAGTTGTTGCTGATAAAGGTTTTTACCAACAGTCACTGGACACGAAAAAATCAACACAATTGATTCGCATCAGCCTTGATTCTAACGAATTGATTTATCCGGAAATTAGCGCTGGCAAGCATCGCTACTCGGTGAGATTTATGCAAGTCAACCCTGGGGATACAATGGCCACCCAGGTCAAGCAAGACGTTAAGTTCCTGCTCTCCCGCTGTTCCTTATAGCCTCAATAATCGGAATGTCCGCCGGCGGGAAACGATATTCATCGGCCCGGGTAATATCAATCCACATGATAGCCTGTTGTTCCCTGGGTTCAATTTCACCCTCGTATTCGTCGACTAACCAGGTATCGAGTAAAATATTACGATCCGGATAACGGTAATATACCTGCATGAATGGCGATGCCCGGTTCGGCTGAATGTTGACTTCCTCGCGCAACTCTCGCTGCAGGCCCTGCCATGGAGATTCCTTCTTTTCCAGCTTGCCTCCCGGAAACTCCCAGTAATCTTCCAGGTGCTTGCCCTTTTGACGTTGTGTGATCAGAAACTGCTGCCGATACGGCTGTCTCCAGATTATCGCTGCAACCACATGAATGTGATCCTCGGCAATCGTGGCCGGGTTGACGATGGCCTTACTAGCTTCTGTATTCGGCATTTATCTTGACATAATCGTAAGACAAGTCAGATGTCCAAACCCGCGCGGCTTCTCCTCCCTGGTTCAGATTGACCCGAATACTGATCTCCTCGGCAGTCATCGCAGCCTGCCCTTTTGCCTCTGTATACCCAGGATCCGGCAATCCCTGCCTCAGCAAACAGGTATCGCCAAGATATAGATCGACGAGATCGATATCGAGACTGTCAACTGGAGCCCGACCGATTGCTGCCAGAATTCGTCCCCAGTTGGGATCCGATGCATACAGGGCAGTCTTGACCAGCGGCGAATGCGCGATACAGTAGGCGACTTGTTTCGCATCGGCGAGGCTTGCTGCCTGTTGGACCTCTATCTCGACAAATTTGGTCGCACCCTCGGCATCGCGAATAATCGCTTGTGCCAGTTGCTCAAAAACCTGTGTCAGCGCGGCCACAAAATCGATACTGCTGGCGGATACCCTCACATTGCTGGCGCCCGTAGCAACCAGCACGCAGGAGTCGTTAGTCGAGGTATCACCATCAACCGTAATCGAATTAAAGGAGCGGGCCACCACTTGTTCAAGTAAAAGGCGTAATTCCCCGGGTTCAATCAACGCATCAGTCGCGACGTAACTCAGCATGGTCGCCATATCGGGTTTAATCATGCCGGAACCTTTCGATATGCCGGTTATCGACACTGGGTGACCATCGATAACAACTTGTTTGCTGCAGGCCTTGGGCAAGGTATCAGTGGTCATTATCGCCTCGGCTGCCGGCAACCAGTTATCGCTTAGCAGGGAAGCGTGCAAGGATGGAATCGCAGCGATTATCTTATCAACAGGTAACGGAGCGGCAATCACCCCGGTAGAGAATGGCAGTACGGCTTCAGGATCTACGCCGGCATTTTCGGCGACAGCCAGACAGCTCTTGAGAGCAGCATCCATTCCATCAACGCCGGTACCGGCATTAGCGTTGCCGGAATTTATCAACAGGTAGCGGGATCCCGGAAATTGTTGCAGATGGCGGCGCGCAACGGTTACCGGTGCGGCACAGAAACGATTGCGGGTAAATACAGCCGCGACACTCGATCCCTCTTCAATTTCGATCAGGGCGAGGTCTTTCAGCCGGTTATCCTGCTTGATGCCGCCATGTGCCGCGGCCAGGCGGATACCCTGGATCGGATGCAGATTTCCCGGCGCTTCTAATCCAACGGCCATAATCGGTGATTTTACAGCTTACCGTGACATTGTTTGAATTTTTTACCGGAACCACACCAGCAGGGTTCATTGCGTCCTACCTTGCGTTCCTTGCGCACGTATGGCTGATGCGGATCTTCATCCGCTGGCCCGGCATTTAACGGGTTCTGGGCACTGGCATGCACCATTTTCATATCCTGATCAGGCTGATGGCTTTGCTCCAGCGCTTCAACCTGTTGCTCGTCTCGAATCTGCACCCGGGTCAAAGCCTGGATCACTTCGTAGTTAATACCGTCAAGCATTCCGGTAAACATTTCGAATGATTCACGCTTGTATTCCTGAACCGGATTTTTTTGCGCGTAACCCCGCAGGCCGATGCCCTGGCGCAGGTAATCCATCGCCGCCAGGTGATCTTTCCAGTGTCGGTCGAGAATCATCAAGGTGATCTCTTTTTCAAGGCGTACCAGTAGTTCCTCACCGAGCATATCTGCCTTGGCCTGGTAGGCCTGTTCAAACTGCTCAAGAAGTCGGTCGTAAATGCCTTCATCGGTAATTTGATCGTCGCTGTCGAGCCAGTTCTGAATCGGCAAATCAACACCAAAATCGCTCGTCAGAATTTGTTCTAAACCGGAAATATCCCACTGCTCATCAATCGAATTCGGCGGGATATGGGCACTAAATACTCCCTGCAGCACATCCTTGCGCATGTTGGCGATCGCTTCGGTGATGCTCTCGCTATGCAGCAGATCGTCACGCTGCTGGTAGATGACCTTGCGCTGGTCGTTGGCAACATCGTCATACTGTAAGAGCTGTTTACGAATATCGAAGTTGTGGGCCTCGACCTTGCGCTGGGCATTTTCTATCGCCCGGCTAACCCAGGGATGCTCGATCGCCTCACCCTCTTCCATACCCAGCTTTTGCATAAGTCCCGCAACTTTTTCAGATGCGAATATGCGCATCAGGCTGTCTTCCATCGACAGGTAAAAACGAGATGAACCGGGATCACCCTGGCGTCCCGAGCGACCGCGTAATTGATTGTCGATGCGACGAGATTCGTGTCGCTCGGTGCCAATGATATGCAAGCCGCCAGCCGCAATAACCTGGTCGTGCAGTTGTTGCCATTCGGTGTCCAGTTTGTTGCGTTGTTGTTGCTGATCTTCCGGGATATCTTTCAACTGAACTTCCAGGTTTCCACCCAATACGATATCGGTACCACGCCCTGCCATATTGGTAGCTATGGTGACCTTACCCGGCATGCCGGCATCGGCGATAACCATGGCTTCGCGCTCGTGCTGTTTCGCATTCAGGATCTGGTGCTTGATCTTAACTTTTTCGAGTAACCCGGACAGGTACTCGGAAGTTTCGACCGAGGTGGTGCCAACCAGCACCGGTTGACCACGGCCGACGCAGTCGCGAATATCTTCGATAATCGAATCAAATTTTTCTCGCGCAGTGAGATAGATCAGATCGCCAAAATCTTCACGGACCATGGGTTGATTGGTAGGCACCACGACGACTTCAAGGCCATAAATTTGTTGAAACTCGAAGGCTTCAGTATCGGCAGTACCCGTCATCCCGGCAAGCTTGTTGTAAAGCCTGAAGTAGTTTTGAAAAGTGATTGACGCAATAGTCTGGTTTTCCTGCTGAATACTGACGTTTTCCTTTGCCTCGATCGCCTGGTGTAAACCTTCCGACCAACGCCTGCCTGGCATCGTCCTCCCGGTAAATTCATCGACAATGACGATCGAGCCATCCTGAACAATGTAATCGACATCTTTAGTGTAAATCGAATGTGCCCGCAGGCCGGCATTGAGATGATGCACGAGCGCAATATTGGCCGCATCGTAAAGACTTTCATCGTCTTGCAGCAGCCCTGTCTCGGTCATTAATTGTTCGGCAGTGTCATGACCGGATTCGGTCAGGAATGCCTGCTTGGATTTTTCATCGACAGTGTAATCACCGGGGCCATCTTCGACCTCGACCCGGGTCAGGCGCGGTATTATCTTGTTGATCCGGGTATACAGATCGGAGCTGTCGCTGGCCTGCCCGGATATAATTAACGGCGTACGTGCCTCATCGATCAGGATCGAGTCGACCTCGTCAACTATCGCGTAATTTAATTCCCGCTGAACCCGTTCTTCGAGCGAGAAACTTAAATTGTCGTGCATGTAGTCGAAACCAAACTGGTTGTTGGTACCGTAAGTAATGTCGGCACTATAGGAGTCGCGCTTGGTGTCATAATCCATGGTGCTCAAAACGACGCCCACACTTAAGCCAAGAAATTTATACAGGCTGCCCATCCACTCGGCATCGCGTTCCGCCAGGTAATCGTTTACCGTGACGATATGGACACCCTTGTCGCTAAGCGCGTTGAGATAGGCCGGCAATGTAGCAACCAGGGTTTTACCCTCACCGGTACGCATTTCGGTGATCTGGTTATTGTGCAGAATCATTCCGCCGATCAGTTGCACGTCGTAATGCCGCATGCCGAGCGCCCGCACCGACGCTTCACGACACACCGCGAAGGCTTCGTCGAGCAGTTGTTCGAGGGTTTCACCGTCCGCAAATCGCTGTCTGAGTTGAACGGTTTTTTGTTGTAATTGCGCATCATCGAGCGCCTGCATTTCCGGCTCGAACTGATTAATCCGAGTGACGCGCTGATGGAGTTTTTTGATTAATCGGTCGTTACGACTACCAAATAACGTTCTTGTGATTTTAGACAACATCGTACGACTGCTTCGACAGGACTGCCTTAAGAGGTGGAGGTTACTTGAAAAGTTTCAAGCGAGAAGACGGAAAAAAAGCACTCCCGGTTAATTCGCTGCACGAATAAATCGTACCGGATTGGTCTCACGTCCATTCTGGAGAACTTCGAAGTGCACGTGCGGGCCAGTGGAGCGGCCGGAAGAGCCAATCTCGGCGATTTGGAAGCCCTTTTCAACGGTGTCGCCGACCGATACCAGCAGGCGAGAATTATGTGCATAGCGAGTTGTATAACCATTGCCATGCGCAATATCAATTACCTGGCCATAGCCGTAGCGTTTGCCCGCATAGGTAACAACACCCTTGGCGACCGCGATAACCGGTCCTCCAAGTTTACCCGCAAAGTCGATTCCTTTATGCATTTCACGACGCCCCGAAAGCGGATGGGTGCGCATGCCGTAATAGGAAGAAATCCAGCCTTTAACGATGGGACGGCCACTGGGCTGCACCTCTTTCTGCAAGTTTTCGTTCAGCACCAGATTTTCGAGCACAACCAGCTGATCTTCGCGGTTTTCAAGCTGAAAGCCCAACTGATCAATTGCCTGCGTTAATTCGTCAGGTTCGAGTCCCTTGTTGGTCACGGCTTCCGGTCCACCCAGTGCCGGGGTATTCTCGAAATCAAATTCGCTCTTATCGATTCTAGCCATTTTTACCAGCTTGCGCCCCAGGGCATCCAGGCGCATCACGTGCGCCTGCAGCAGACCTATACGTGAAGACAGCGCGTCGACATCTGCGTCGGCTTCTTCACGGATATGATTTAGTTGTATCTGGTGACGATGCACATCCGATTGCCATTCGTCTATCAACGCCAGGTTATCCTGGCTCGGGTTGAGCGTATAGCCGACATAGACTGATCCCGTAACAACCATCCCGATCATTCCAATCATCAGTAACAGGTGCAAGGGTTTGGTGAGGTTTAACCCACAAATTTGACCCTTGCTCGATGAAAGAAAAAGTATATTCACACCTGCACCTATACCGTCGCTTCTACAGGCTGGGCGTAAGATATCGGCGCAGTCGCTGCGTCTTCAAAGGTTACCTCTTCCCAGGCATCTGTATCTTCCAGTAATGTCAGCAACAGACGATTGTTCAACGCGTGTCCTGATTTGTAGCCTGAAAACGCACCGATCAGGCTGTGACCCAACAGATAGAGATCCCCGATTGAATCAAGAATCTTATGCTTGACGAATTCGTTGTCATAACGCAACCCGTCTTCATTCAGGACGCGGTAATCATCGAGTACGATTGCATTGTCCTGGCTGCCACCCAGGGCAAGATTATTGGCGCGAAGAAACTCTATATCCTTTTGAAATCCGAAAGTTCTGGCCCGGCTTACTTCCTTGACAAAAGAGGTGGTGGAGAAATTAATATGACAGTTTTGTTTCTGCTTGGTAAAAAGCGGGTGGTCGAAATCGATTTCGAAGCTGACTTTAAAACCATTGAATGGTGTGAACTCGACCCACTTGTCACCCTCTTCAATTCGAATCGGCTTTTTGATCTTGATAAATTTCTTGGCCTGGTTCTGCTCGACGATTCCCGCCGACTGAATCAGAAACACAAATGGACCCGAGCTACCATCCATGATCGGTACCTCTTCGGCGCTAAGGTCGATGAAGGCGTTGTCGATACCAAGGCCAGCAATCGCAGATAGCAGGTGCTCCACTGTCGAGATACGCACGCCATTCTCTACCAGGGTAGTCGAAAGGTTGGTGTCACCTACTTTTTCCGGGCGAGCCAGTATTTCGACCGGGGTAGCCAGGTCAATTCGACGAAAACGGATACCAGAATCAATCGGTGCAGGTCGCAATGTCAGATAGACCTTCTTCCCTGTATGCAAACCAACGCCCATGGCGCGGATAACATTCTTCAACGTGCGCTGTTTAATCAAGACCGCTTCCCAAAAAATAAAATAAAATCAGATACTTGGCTTTGTTGGTTTTTTATATCGCCAACGGACCGTATATCATGGCCGATTTCAGACTTAAAATCAATCCAATTCAATAGATAGTTCCAATAAATGACTGAAATTTCAGAGAGTTTCCATCTCAAGTACTTCGAATTACATTACCGCAGACTAACCGCATTAATGCCGACCATTTTGCCTGATTTTTCGCTTTTGTAACCCAAGTATATAGGAGTGTAGTAGATTTTCAGCATCTTCGTGAATTTCTCGAAAACTGCACCGACACAGGTCGCCCTGCTTGTTAACAACCTCTAAAATGACTGGAAAAATTAGATCCTCGCTGGGCAGTCGAATGGTCGCCGGTGCTCGCGTTCCAGCCGGGAAATTATGCGATCGAAACGCAACACCCGTGCCACTGATATTGAGTGCATGGAAGGCATTACCCTTAATCGAAATGATTACCGGCCTGGAGCGTTCAGGAGCAATCCGATAAGCCGCCCGATTATCGTCATGGCGCGAATCCAGCTCTACGTCAAATATCTTTTTCTTTTTCCAGAACAAACTCAACTCTCCGGTTTCTGGTCCTGTTTGCGGGACTATTATTCTCAACCAACGGTAAATAATCTGCGTAACCGGTTGCGGTCATACGTTCGGGATCGATTCCCTGTTGGATAAAAAATCTCAATACCGTGGTTGCACGTACCGCTGAAAGCTCCCAGTTCGACGGAAACCGGATCGTCTGGATATTAAGATCGTCGGTATGACCCCTGATTGCGATGCTGTAATCGGCGTAGTCTCTGAACATTTGCGCGAGATTGGCAAAAATAAACCGGGCACGGTCTTTAAGTTCGACCTCCCCCGATTCAAACAGATAACGTCCATCTATCTGCAAATTTATTTGATCGCCATCAAAAGCCAGCTCCACGCCATCTGCCAGGTCGGTACTGCTTATCATACTTTCCAAATCGGCTACCAGTGCGGGTTTCAAATTTTCTACCGGAACATTACCGGAACTCAAACCAAGCATGTCTTCAATCGCTTTGAGTGGTTCCGGATTTCTGCCTTCGCTTTTTGCGAAATCGATGACGCTGATTTGATTACCATTCCCGTCAATCACCTGCACTGATTCGATCAGCTGTTTATAGGCCTCATCTTCGAAATCCGCCAGCGTGTACAACAAAATAAAAAATACCAGGATCAGGGTCATCATGTCGGCAAAGGTAACTATCCAGGCGCTATTACCCTCCTCGTCTTCGAATGTCCCACTGAACGAACGCGCGGACATCAGCTTCGCTGCCTCAGTTTCTGCATCGGCTTACGCTTTTTTGCCGGTACAAACGAAGACAGTTTCTCGTATACCGAAAGCGGATTGTTGTCCTGCAGTATGCTGACCGCACCTTGAAAAATAATCTCGAAGTTCATTACTTCAACTAGCGTCCTGGAACGTAATTTTCCGGCGATAGGCAGAAATATGGCGGTCGATAACAGCATGCCGTAAAAGGTCGTCAACAGGGCGATGGCCATCGCCGGGCCCAGGCTGTCCGGGCTTGCCAGTAACGAAAGCATCTGGATTAGACCAACCAGGGTGCCCAGCATGCCAAAAGAAGGGGCATACATTGCCATTTTGCGAAACACGTCCTGCACAATGTAATGTCGCATTTGCATGGATTCAATTTCGGTGCGCATTGCCGAACGCAGGGTCTCCTCATCCGCCGCATCGGCAATCAGGGTGCAGACTCTTTTCAGGAATGGTGTTTTGGTTTTAACATCCATCAGGCTTAGCAATCCCTTACGCCTGCTGATAGTGCCAAGCTTGATCATGGTATTGATCAGTTCCTGTGAATCCTGTTTGGGCGAGGAAAATACAAAATAGGCGCTGCGGAACGCGGTCCACACATCCCTGAACTGAAATGTCAGCAAGGTTGCCGCCATGGTTCCCCCCATGACGATCATAACGCCGGGCACACTGAAAAAATTGTGCATGTCCCCGCCCAGTATGATCGCGGCGACAATCAGTCCGATACCCGAAATAATGCCGATTAGGGAAGCGAGATCCATAGTAAAGCCTGGTTAATGATTAATACTTACTGTCGGGACTGTTTATCGGCCATAAATTAAGATTCTTTAAGCCTGTGGGTAAATTTCGACATTCGCCGCCTGGCCTTGTGAGCACATCAATTTAAAGGCCTGTCGAAGCGTTATTTTTGAGATTAGCTGGAGAACCGGATAGTGGCGGCTCGGGCACGGAATCGGGACAGGTAAATCGATTTTATCCTGCAGGCTATGAATAAGCCAAAACTGAGGCCTCAGGCACAGATCAGGTGCTCACGGTAATATTTAAGCTCCTCGATCGACTCGAGAATATCGTCGAGCGCAAGATGCGCGCCTTTTTTTACGAATCCCCCGGTCAGCTCGGGTTTCCACAAACGCGCTAATTCCTTCAACGTGCTCACATCCAGATTACGGTAGTGAAAAAATGCCTCCAGTTCTGGCATCAGGCGCGCCATGAAGCGTCGATCCTGGCAGATACTGTTGCCACACATGGGCGATTTCCCCGGGGCAACATATTGACGTAAAAACTCCAGCGTTTCTCGCTCGGCGTCCTCGGTACTGGATGTGCTTTGGCTAACACGACTGGTCAACCCGGAATCACCGTGGTGGCTCGTATTCCAGGCATCCATCGCGTTCATGATTTCGTCCGGTTGATGAATTGCGATCACCGGACCTTGCGCAACGATGGCCAGGGTTGAATCTGTCACCACCGTGGCTATTTCGATAATCTGGTCCTGCTGTGTATCCAGGCCGGTCATTTCAAGATCGATCCAAATCAGGTTATTGTCGTCCATCTTTATCAAACTCCCCGGGCTTCACGTATTGCTAATATGCGCTAAACTATAGCAAGTTTTTTGCCACCGGTTGATGCATGCAATTATTCACCGCAGTATTTTTAAGCTTTGTTGCCGCATCGGTACTGGTTCGCCTATGGCTGAGTCAACGACAGATCAGTCATATCCAGGCCCACTACGCCAGGGTTCCCGAAGCGTTCGCTGACAGAATCGACCTCAAGGATCACCACCGTGCGGCAGACTACAGTTGCACCAAGTTGCGCGTGGGCAGGGTAATCCTGGCATGGGAGACCTTGTGGTTACTTGCCTGGACCATTGGCGGTGGCTTAAACCTGGTTGACCAATGGTGGTCAGCATTTGAATATTCTGCGCTAGTCACCGGAATTGCATTCATTTTTTCGGTGAGCGTGATTTCCGCAATCCTGAATTTACCGTTTTCACTCTACCAGACCTTTATCACCGAGGAGCGTTTCGGGTTTAACCACACCACGATAAAAACCTGGGTACTGGACCTCGTAAAAACTGTTTTGTTGATCGTCATGATCGGTGTGCCCCTGGTGGCCGCTATCTTATGGCTGATGAACCAGGCGGGTGAAAACTGGTGGATTTACGCCTGGTTGTTATGGGTGAGCTTCAGTTTAATCATGATCTGGGCCTACCCCGCATTTATCGCTCCAATCTTTAATAAATTCAGCCAGCTGGAAGACGCGTCAATGCGCACCCGCATCGAGGAATTACTGAGTCGTTGTGGCTTTCAAAGCCAGGGCGTGTTCGTAGTTGACGGCTCACGCCGTTCATCGCATGGCAATGCCTACTTTACCGGCTTCGGCAAGAACAAGCGCATTGTGTTCTACGATACCCTGCTCGAATCCTTGTCGGAGGAAGAGGTTGAGGCCGTGCTGGCGCACGAACTGGGGCACTTCAAACGTAATCACATCAAGAAATCGCTGCTGCTGTCGAGTGCAATTTCTTTCGCCGGATTCGCATTGCTGGCCTGGTTGATGCGCTCCGACTGGTTTTACGGTTCTCTCGGAGTAGAAACAGCTTCGACCCACACGGCACTGATTCTGTTCATGATGATTATGCCGGTGTTCACCTATTTCGTAAGCCCGCTATTTTCAGCCCTTTCACGTAAGCATGAATTTGAGGCCGATGAATTCGCGCATTCGAACAGCAACTACAAAGCATTAATTTCAGCATTGGTAAGTCTCTATCGCGACAACGCCAGCACGCTGACACCCGACCCGCTGCATTCGATGTTTTATGATTCGCATCCACCGGCCACGATTCGCATCAATCACCTGGAAGCCATAGCATCCGGAGGATCGTCCGATTAATCGGAGAAGCCGCAACACCTGTGAGCCGATATGAGAATGCAATTGCATGGCGAAACGCAGACTTAGTGAGCAGCAAAAGAATCGCATCCAGGCGGCTCAAATAGAAGTTTCGGCAAGCGCTGAGCATCAGCACGGCACAGTCGTATCACACCAGGGAGGCCGCATCCTGGTAGAGTTTGAAACGGGTATTTCCGTCGACTGCAAGATCAAGTCTAATCTCGGCACTATCGTCTGCGGCGACCGCGTAGCTATTGAAACTACCGCCAACCAGGAACATCGCGTCCTCGCAATTTTGTCACGTGACAACCTGCTTCAGCGTATCGATGGATTTGGACAGGTTCGAGCCGTCGCCGCTAACATCAACCAGTTATTTGTTTGTCTCGCGGTTTCACCCGAACCTAACCTTTTCCTGCTCGACCAGTACCTGCTATCGGCTGAACAACAACATATCGAAGCCTGCATCCTGCTGAATAAAATTGATCTGCTGACGGGCGTGGATGATCCATTTAATCTGGAGAGTATCTACCAGCCCCTGGGTTACAAACTGGTAACCACAAGTGTAAAAACCGGGCGGGGAATGGAGGATTTTACGGCTTTGTTGCCCGGCCAGGTTTCGCTACTAAGCGGGGTATCCGGCGTTGGCAAGTCCTCGCTAACCAAGTGGCTGCTACCCGACGTAGAAATCAAAATAGCCAGCATTTCCGAGACTAATGAAGAAGGGCGCCATACCACACGCGCCAGTCGACTTTATCATTTGCCCTCAGGGGGGGATTTGATCGATACGCCAGGGGTACGGGGCTTCAATCCATTCGTCGATAAAGACAGGCCGCTGGCAAATGGTTTCCGCGAAATTTCAGAAACTGCCGTTAACTGCCGTTTTCACAATTGCCTGCATCTCAACGAGCCCAAGTGCGCCGTAACCGAAGCGGTTGAGAGTGGGCAGATAGCAAAATCACGGTACCTGAATTACGCGAAAATACAGGGCCAGTTCAACGCTGGTTAACCCGCCGAAATTCCGCGCAGCTGTCTGCCGCCGACCAGGTGCAGGTGCAGATGAAACACTTCCTGGCAGCCGTGGCGATTACAGTTAATCACAAGCCGATATCCATCTTCGGCGATACCTTCGCCAGCAGCAATCTGTTGTGCTGTTAACACCATTTTACCGATCAGTTCCGCCTGTTCTGGTTTGATATCGTTAACCGTTGCAATAGCAACTTTTGGAACGATCAGAATGTGAACCGGCGCCTGCGGATTAATATCACGAAAAGCAATGATTGCATCGTCTTCGTAGACTATATCAGCCGGTAGTTCGTGGTTAATAATTTTGGAAAATATGGTTTCGGACATTATGCCTCCCCTGCGTTATGCTCACTTCTAATCAATTTTCTGTCGACCTGACAGTGCTTTCGACAATGTGCCACTGTCAACAAACTCAAGTTCGCCACCAATCGGAATACCGCGAGCAAGTCGACTGCTCCTGACCCCATGCCTGGCAGCGAAATCAGCGATATATTGTGCAGTGATATCACCTTCTACCGTGGCACTCGTAGCGAGGATCACTTCCTGGATGTCTGCGGCGCTCAGCTGAGTCTCAAGTTCGTCAAGACCCAACTGTCCGGGTCCATAACCGTCCAGGGGTGAAAGTCGACCCAGTAGTACGAAATATCGCCCCCGATAGGCCGCCGATGACTCCACCGCCAGTACGTCGGCAGGCGTCTCGACAACACACACCGTTCCCTGGTCACGCCCGCTGTCGCTGCAGATTTCACAAACCTCGTCGTCAGAAAAATTGCGGCAGCGTTGGCAGTGTTTAACGGTGTCAATAGCGTTTGAAATCGCAGCTGATATCCGTCTTGCCCCCTCCTGTTCGCGCTCGAGCAAATGCAAGGCCATACGCTGGGCAGACTTCTGGCCTACTCCAGGCAAACATTTCAACGACGAAATCAATTCGTCCAGGCTGGGGGAAGACATTGGTTTAGAAGGGCAATTTGAAGCCGGGAGGCAAGTTCAATCCCGCCGTCATTTCCTGCATCGCGTCCTGATTTGATTTCTCAACTTTATGAACTGCATCGTTGACGGCAGCCGCTATCAGGTCCTCAAGCATTTCGACATCTTCGTCAACCAGGCTGGGGTCGATGGTGACACGATTTACCTCATGGGTGCCCCGCATAACCACTGAGACCATGCCCCCGCCCGCTTCGCCGATTACTTCTTTTTTCGCCAGTTCAGCCTGCGCCCTTTGCATGTTCTCCTGCATTTCCTGCGCCTTCTTCATCATATCTCCGAGCGCACCTTTCATTACATCACCTCATTACTAATGATTGTTTTCGATCTTAACCACACTAGCTTCATCAAGCTCTGCGGAAAAGGCATGCTGCAACTTTTTAACCAGCTTTTCATCCCTGATCGCATCAATCGCCACAAGACGTTCCTGCTGCTGGCGTTGTATTTTCGCCTGTAAAGGGGTTTGCCCACCGCTCACTCCCGTTGCAGACAGATCCAGCTGCAATGATACCCCAAGTTTTTGCTCCAGGGCCTGTGTAATTTCGGCCTTTATCAGGTCGTTCAGAAGCTCATGTATTTCGGGCTGCAGCTGCAGTTTCAACCTGCCATTCCGGTAGGATTCGAGCAGGCTATTTGCAACGATCTCCTGTGCCAATCCGGTTAATCCCAGTTCGTAAACCAGCCCCGACCAGTCGAGCGACCCGGTAGTGGTCGAAGTGGATTGTATATGATCATCCGGGTCAGAAGCCGGCGCTAGGGCACTCTGACCGCTTTCTTTCTGCTCAGATTCAGGTGATGTTCGTGGCTGCTTGTCGCTGCCTGGCAGGACTCTGGTTTCAGGCTTTTTTTTTACTTCGATGGTCTCGCTTTTTGTTTCGGATTGGGGCGCAAATGCCAGTAAACGTAACATCAACATCTCAAAACCCGACGCTTCATCGGGGCAGATCAGCAAATCCTGGCGCCCTTGCAGAAGTATCTGATAGTAGAGTTGAACCTCCTCGGGAGACCAGTGCGCGCTGAACTTCTGTAACAGTGCCTCATCGAATTCATCCTCGTCTACCAGTTTCGGATCACTCTGGTACATCGCAATCTGCTGTAGCAATGTAATCATCTCGGCACAAACCCGCTGATAATCAGGATTATGCTCAATCACTGCACGTGATTCATTTAACAACCCTGCTGGCTGCCGATCATATAAAGCGCTAAACAGCCGCACCAGGTAATCACGCGAAATTGATCCCAGCATCGATTCGACCGCTTCCTGTCGCACCGCCCCGCCACCATAACCTATGGCCTGATCGAGTAAGCTGAGTGCATCACGCATACTGCCGTCGGCGGCGCTGGCAAGCTGGGTCAGCGCGGTCGCGTCAGATTCCACGTTTTCCTGTTCAGTCAGGAACTGCAATTGTGCAAGTATCTGCGATTTTGACATGCGCTTTAAATTAAATTGCAGGCAGCGGGATAAAACGGTAACCGGGACTTTTTGGGGATCGGTGGTAGCCAGCAGGAATTTAATATGCGGGGGCGGTTCTTCCAGGGTTTTTAACAGCGCATTGAAACTGTGCTTTGACAACATGTGGACTTCATCGATCAGGTAGATCTTGAAGCGTCCACGGGTCGGTGCATACTGTACGTTGTCCAGTAACTCCCGCATATCATCGACCCCGGTACGCGATGCTGCGTCGATTTCGATCAGATCAACGCTACGCCCCTCGTCAATTTCAATACAGGACGAGCAACTCCCGCAAGGCTCAGAGCTAATACCCTGCTCGCAATTCAATGACTTTGCGAAAATCCTGGCAATCGTCGTCTTGCCAACGCCACGAGTTCCGGTGAACAGATAAGCATGATGCAATCGATTGCTGTCGAGCGCATTTACCAATGCCTGCAACACGTGCTCCTGGCCGACCATTTGCTTGAAATTAGCCGGACGCCATTTGCGTGCTAGTACCTGGTAACTCAT
>CAMYLU010000022.1 GCA_947259485.1 uncultured Gammaproteobacteria bacterium
TTAGCCGTCACTGAATGTCTTATGAATTCTGGTTATATTGTCGAGACGTTCAAAAAAGGCTTCAACACATATTGGATCAAATTGAGTGCCCGCATGTTTATGCAGATAGTCCTGGGCGTCCTTGGCTTCCCAGGCGCGTTTGTAGGGCCTGGCCGAAACCAGTGCATCATAGACATCGGCTACCGTGACGATGCGGGCCACCAGGGGAATGTCTTTTCCGGCTACCCCGTTTGGATAACCGCTGCCGTCAAACCGCTCGTGATGGTTGAGCGCAATGATCGAACCAGTCTGAATATAGCGCGATTGACTATGAGACAGAATCGAGTGGCCAATTATCGTATGCTGTTGCATCGTCATCCATTCGTTCGGCTCAAATTTTCCCGGTTTTAACAGGATTCTGTCCTGTATTCCGATCTTGCCGATATCGTGCATAGGCGCGGCATATTCGATTTCATCACATTCTTTTTCGCTAAGGCCGAGGGCTTCGGCGATTTCTCTGGAATACCTGGCCATGCGGACGACATGATTACCGGTGATCTCGTCTCGATATTCGCCCGCCTTTGCGAGGCGTAACAAGGTTTCATGTTCTCGAGAAACGATTTGCTGGGTTGCGACCTCAACCTGGCGAGCCAGCCAGTCTGCCCGGTCCTGGATGATCGATTGCTGTTCATGCAGTTTGAGCAGGTTACGACAGCTGGTTCGACATTCAATCTGATCGATGGGGCGTGTCAGGAAAGCGGTTGCGCCGGCTTCCAGTGCATCGTATCGGACCGATCTTTCGCTGACTACGGTAATCATCATGATCGGAATATCCTGGCAGGCGGATTTGGCTCGAATTTGCTTGATTAATTCGACACCATTAATATCGGGCATGCGGTAGTCGGTGATGATTAAATCAGGGTGGTTGTTATCTAACCAGTGTAATGCTTCGAGTGGGTTGTCAAAGGAGGTAATGCTGACATCTTCTTCGGCTTGCTGAATGATTTTTGCGAGGATGGTTCGGCCGGTTGATTCATCGTCGACGATGAGTACTTTGCGTTGTCGCCTGAGAATACTTAATCGACGAGCATTTTCATAAGGTTCGATATTTGAGTTCTTTGGAATATCGGTTTTCTTATCGGTACTCGAAATCAAGTCCTTCACCCCTTATTGACTCAGAGAAGACGCGCATAGTAACAATATCAATGACTTATGTCGCTTTTTTAAATCTTATTCAATGAGTTTTGGTTATATATGTAATTTGATCATGATGCGAGTTTATTCAACAAAATCAGATTACTATGAGACATATCTCTCAAACTGGATGAAATTCCAGTAGGATCTGTAAATATGTCACATTGGTATTCTTTTAGCACAAAATTTAAAAACCGGGCGCTTGCGACCCTATTTTTTTTATCTATCAGTTCGATTTCTTATGCTTTTGTGACGCTCGACACAATCGAGGTAAGGTTGGGACAGACAACCTACCAGGTCGAACTTGCGTTAACACCGGCACAGCGACGCAAGGGCTTGATGCATCGTGAGCAGCTTGCGAAAAACGCCGGCATGTTGCTGGTATACCCGAAATCGGGCGACCATCGCGTGTGGATGAAGAATATGCGAATTCCACTGCGAGTTCTGTGGATAGATGAGCGCTTCAGGGTAATACACGTCATGCGACTTGAACCCTGCCAGTTATCTCCATGCCCCGTATTTTCCGCACCCGTTCCGGCACGCTATATTCTCGAGTTAAGCGATGACAACCATGATGTCGAGCCGGGCGATATTGTCGAAGGGCTCAATGGCCTGTAGCAACCGGGCGACGTTTATTACTTAACCATAGCCAGGCGTGAGCTAAAACCACCAACACGATGAGAGGTGCAACCGCGTAGTTGACGAGCTGCCAACCCCACTGGTGTAACAAGGCACCCGCACTGAGGGACGCCAGTGCTGCTGCCGAGAATACCGTAAAATCATTGAATGCCTGTGCCCTGGCGCTCTCTGCACTGCTATAGGTCTCCGTGAGCAGGCTGGTACCACCAATAAACATGAAATTCCAACCCACGCCGAGAGTCAGTAGTGACGCCCAGAAATGTGATACCGAGCTACCGTGAAAATTCATAGCAATGCTTCCGACCATTAGCACCGCACCGATCATAATAATTCGTTGCGCGCCAAACCGATTGATCAAATGCCCGGTAAAGAAGGATGGCACAAACATTCCGAGCACGTGCCACTGAATCACAAAGGCGACATCGCTGAATTGATGATGCTGATGAGTCATTGCAAGGGGAGTAGCGGTCATCAGCAAGACCATAACACTATAGCCAATAGCTGCACTCGCTACGGCCACGATGAAAGCAGGCTGGGCTGCAATTTGCAGCATTGGACGGGTTGTTTGCCGAAAGTCCGGGACCACGGGTCTGGGCAAGCGCATACATATGAAATTTATGCCATTCAGACTGTACAAAATAATAACCGAAACGAAGATGCCAAGATAAGTTACTGCAAATACGTCCTTGCTCAAATTGGCAAGGTTGGGGCCGATGATTGCGGCCAGGACCCCCCCGGCGAGAACATAACTTATGGCGGTGTTCTTTTTCTCCTTTGGGGCAACCTCGGTTGCGGCGAAGCGGAAATAATTGCCGAAACCGGTATAGCTCCCGGTAGCAATCGTGCCCAAGCAAAACAGCAGGAACGATTCCTGGTAAATACCGATAGCACCGCAGGTGGCCCCACACAAGCCGATTACAGTGGCGAATAAAAATCCTCGCTTGCGACCAATGACCCCCATCAACAACGAGGCAGGAATGGTGGTCAGCATGACAGCCACGAAATAGAGCGCCAGTGGCAGCGTGGCTAAGGCCTTGTTGGTGGCCAGGTGGCTGCCGATTATCGCGGCAGCGGTCACCATCAACGAATTCACCGACATCATGACAGCCTGCGCCAGGGCCAGTTGAATGACGTTGCGATTCATAGTATGAACCACAGAAGGGCCGGTATAACCAGCACGCTCGCAAGGTTGCCTACCAGAACAATAGATGCGACCCGATGGGGCTCCTGGTCGAACTTTTCAGCCACCATGAAGTTCAGGATTGCTGGTGGCAGGACACTAAACAATAATAACAGGGAGGCCTGCGCTTGTGGTAATGGCACCAGTGCAATGAAGCCTGCCGCGATAATCAAACCACTAAATGGGCATAGTAACGCACCGACAGTGCTGATCTTCCAGTCCCTGAAATCGATCGCGATCATGCGTACCCCGAGTGAGAACAACATCATCGGGATAGCGATAAGTCCCAGCATGTGAATCGGCAGACGCAGGGTTTCTGGAATCGTGATCCCGCTAAGCGATACTGTAATACCCAGAACAGTGGCCACGATCATTGGATTCGTTACCACTGCCTTGATTGACCAGTGCTGAGTGATCAATTGCTGGCCGACCAGAAAGTGCAGAAAGTTCGATATTGCCAGTAACAGGATGGCTGCGGGCAGCATTGTTTCGCCAAAAGTCAGAACTACCAGGGGCAGTCCCATATTGCCGCAGTTATTGAACATCATGGGTGGTACCAGCGTTTTCCATTGGTAACCCATGAAACGGGCCACCGGCCAGGCAACAATCCCGGACCCTAGCACGACCACCAGGCCTCCTAGCGACAGGTGCATATAATCTGCCAGCTGGTAATTGCTGCCAGACATTGAGTCAAATATGAGGGCAGGCGTGAATAAGTCCATGTTGATGCGATTACCGGAGGACATATCGGTGTCGTGCCGCTGGCGCGCATAAAGATAGCCGATCGCAACGATACTGAACACCGGAAAGATAATCGCGATAATGCGATAAATTAAATCTGCCTGTGACATCTGCCGTTAGAAGTGAAGTGATAGGTCCTTGTGCACAGCCAGGCAGCTCGCAATTGATTCCGCCTGCTCCGAAGACAGGCGCTCCTGCATGCGCATACCGATGGTGCCGGCAATCGCCTGGTCGTATTCTTCGAGGTCAGCAGCCAATGCATCGGCAGCACGCTGATGCCACACGATTTCGGACTGCATGATCTGGGACGCAAGCATTACCTCGTCGATCGCCTTGTACGTCTTGATCGCCTCAAGACTGGCTTCGGGAGACTCTGTGCGAATCAGTTCCAGCAATGGCTCGAACTCCCTCTGCAAGGCCCCGAGCTGATCCGTTTCGGAAATCAATTGGCGCATGGTCACAATCATGCTGTAACTGTCATCGACGTTTTGCCGATACTCCCGGCGGGCCCGGTTTTCTGCCTTGGCCAGGGTCTCAAATTTAGCGCGTGCGTCTTCCCAGTCCGGAGAAATGCTTTCCTCGAGTACCCTGACCTCAGCTTCCAGCTCGGCGATTTTGACGGGTATTCTCTGCAAATGTTGTTCATCGACCTTGTCGGCAAAGGCGATGCGTTGTCGTTCCTGCTCGAGCTCTTCAATGGCGCGCCTGATTTTGCGCACGGTTTTCTGAGTCCGCCTGACTTCAACGTGTAATGGACGGTATCCGGGAGAGTAGTCTTCGAGCGCCTGTTCGGCGGTGCGGATTTCCTCGATCATTGCAAACACCGCGCCGGCCTGCTTATAGCTATCGTTGAGTCGCTCCTGGTATTCATCAGGCAGATAGGACAGGTTGGCAGTTTTAACGCGTTCGATACTGGCCTCGATGTTTTTACGGTTATTGTCATACACCACGAACTGATAGTCTTCCAGGCACTCCTGCAACTTTGGATTGCTGGGTGGTGGCGCGGTTTCTGATACCAGGTGGATCTTGTTAGGCAGATAGTTCACCAGATTCGGAAAGACACCTGCAATGCCCAGACCCAGTAGCTGTAACACAATGAATGCGGCAGCACCTTTGTATATCTGCGTAGTCCTGACGTCTTTGGGCGCTACACCGCGTAAATAAAACAACGAAAAGCCAAATGGTGGAGTCAAAAATGACGTCTGGATATTGAGACCCACCATGACGCCAAACCACACTGCGGTAACGTTTGCACTTGGATCAGCTAACAGGATTGGCGCGACGATAGGTACTACCACGACCGCAATCTCGAGAAAATCGAGAAAGAAGCCCAGGAAAAAGATAACCGCCATCACCACGATGAATTGGGTCCAGAAGCCCCCAGGAAGCGAGGTTAAATGTTCCTTGACCAGTTCTTCGCCACCAAATCCTCGAAACGCCGAAGTCAACATCGCGGCACCGAGCAAAATGATGAAAACCATTGAAGTGGTCTTGGCGGTATCCATCATTACGCCGTTCAAGGTGTCACCTATTTTAAACGCGCGCCAGGCCGCCCAGACAATGGCGCCGATCAGAACCGCAGCTGCAATGGATGCGAGTACGATTCCGAGGGCATCGTAGCTATTTTGGATGTTCTTGATGTTGAGATCGAACAGATTCAATAAAATGACAATGGCGATAACCGCACCAATACTTAGAGCAGCCGGATAGTAGGCGCGTTTCTTACCCTCCATCAGACGATAACTGCCCATCAGCATCGCGCCGATAGCACCAATCGCACCGGCCTGGTTGACCGTGGCTACACCAAGAATAATGGATCCCAGCACAATAAAAATTAGAGTCAACGGCGGCACCAACGCCAGCAGTATCCGGATGACAAATTTGTGGTCGAATCTTCCTTCGAAAGGCACCGGCGGTGCTTTCGCCGGGTTTATCAATGCCGTGACCAGGATATAAAGCATGTAGATGCCGACCAGGATCATACCCGGGAGAAAGGCGCCCATGAACATGTCGCCCGCGCTGGCGGTGACAACATCAAAATCACCTGGCATCGAGAACTCGCCTGTGGCCTCTTTGTACTCTGATTTGCGTGTGGTTGCGGCCTGATCCGCGGCATTGGATAACTGGTCAGCGAGGATAATCAGCACAATCGAGGGTGGAATAATCTGCCCTAGCGTACCCGACGCACAGATTGTGCCGCAGGCGAGCGATTTCGAATAGTTGTTGCGTAGCATCGCTGGTAAAGAAATAAGGCCCATCGCGATAACTGTTGCACCAACGATGCCGGTAGTCGCGGCGAGTAGCGCGCCGACGAACACCACCGAGATACCCAGACCACCCGGGATCGGTCCGAAAAGCTGCGCCATCGCCACCAGCAGATCTTCGGCGATCTTGGAGCGCTGCAGCATGATACCCATGAAAATGAATAGCGGGATCGCGATCAAGGTATCGCGTTCTACCACCCAATACAGACTTCGATAGTTGGTAACCCCGGCGCTAAGCCACTGGTTGGGTCCGCCGAGTATGAAATAGGCATCTGTATTACCCTCGAATATCCATCCGCAAAGTGCGGCGATCGCGATGGTTAATATCGCCGAGCCGGGTAATGAGAACGCAACCGGAAAGCCTGAGGTCAGGGCAAACACCATGATTGCGATCAGTAGAACGAGAAAATAAAGCTCCATGGGCTAACCACTGTTCTCGTTTATTAATTGTTGGTAGGTCTGACGATCCTCATCTTCACGATGGTCGAGCAATTGCGAAATGTTGTACAACAGATAGCTGACAAACTGGATTAGCATCGTCACCGAAAATACGATCAGGAATGCTGCCATGATGTATTTAACATACATGCCGTAGCCACTTTGTGAAACCTCGAAACTGAGTAACGGGCTATTTATGCTGTTACCACGGCCACCCATCCCCTGCATCAGGATGACCCAGCAGATCGGCATACCGAGTAGCAAGCAGCCGATCGAATCGAACAAGGCCTTCTTGCGGCGGCTGAAACCGGTATAGAGTACGTCAACACGTACATGGCCCTCTTCGACGAGCGTATGGGCACTCGCAAACAGAAACAGTGCCGCATACCAGAAACGCACCAGGTCGCCCATGTAGGCCTGTTCATACGAAAACACAAAACGTGTGATAACGATCAAGAACTCGGCAAGCACGCACATCAAAGCTAGCCAGGAAAAGGTAATGTTGCGCAAACGAGCCGCAATAAACAGGGAAGCAAAAACGAGTGGATAATGGACATAGGTGCCGCGGAAAATTGGGCGCCCCAACTGCTGCGTAAGCCACTCTCCGATGATATGCTCAAGAATATTTTCAACCCGTAAAAAAGAAATCGTCATGTCGAATAAGCCGACCAGTAACACCGACCAAAATGAAAAACGGATAATGTAGGCAGACATTCGGGCAAAACGAATACTGTCCTGCTCAAGCCTGCGTGCGCTGGTTTTAATGACGTAACCAATACTGGCAGCCAATACCATCATATAGACGATAACCTGGCCCCAACCCTGGCCGATCCTCGATTCGTCGAGCTCTTCGGCATCCAGTCCGAACCAGCCGTAATGGGAAAAAAGCACAAAAGGGCCGGGCATTTCTTGCCAGAACACCAGGTAGTTATTAGTCAGATAAAGGAATAACGAACTGACCATTACATAGGCGAAACCGCGACTGATCAGTGAAGTAGTTACCCTGGACATGAAATCTGAAAAATGTGTACCAAAGAAAACGGAGCCCGAAGACTCCGTTTTATTTTTTCATATGGCGATTGTTACAGCCCGAGCACGCGGTTACGCTGCGCCACGTAGGCCTGATCAGAGATCTTGGCCCAGGCACCAACTTCGTTACGTGACTTGAGAAAGCTCTGGTGAATCTTCTTGGCCAGTGGGCTATGTTGTTCTACCTCGGCGAATACTTCGCCCGCAGCATCACCAAAGCTGTCGTAGGTATCATCGCTGAAACTGCGTAGTTTGACGCCCTGGTCAGAAATTAAACTAGCTAGTGCTGCACCGTTTTTGGCATTGTATTCGGACATCATGACTGAATTTTCAGTTTCTGCCGCGGCCGTGATGATGGCCTGGTCGGATTTACTCAAACCATCCCAGAATTTTTTGTTTACACCCAGCGACAATTGCGAACCCGGTTCATGCATGCCAGGATAATAGTAATACTTGGCCGCTTCATAAAATTTATAAAAGCTATCGTTCCAGGGACCTACCCATTCAGTTGCATCGATCGCACCCGATACCAGGTTTTCATAGATTTGACCACCGGGCAGTGAAACGGGTGAGGAACCCATTTTGGCAATAACATCACCGCCCAGACCTGGCATACGCATCTTCAAACCTTTGAAGTCAGAGGCGGAACGCATTTCCTTGCGAAACCAGCCACCCATTTGCACACCGGTGTTACCGCATGGCAGGCACTTCAAACCATAACCAGCTGCGATTTCGTCCCATAGTGCCTGACCACCACCAAATTGAATCCAGGAATTGATCTCAGTGTAGGTCATTCCGAAAGGAACCCCTGTAAAATAAGCCCATCCCGGGTGCTTGCCTTTCCAGTAATAATCCGCCGCGTGGTACATTTGCGCGTTACCCGAGGCGACTTCATCAAAGGAGTCAAAAGCCTTGACGCGTTCGCCGGCGGCGAAATAGTTAACCTTGATGCGCCCATCGGTCATCGCGGTGAGGCGCTCGGCGAAGCGTTGTGCGCCGGTCCCAAGGCCGGGGAAGTCTCTACCCCAGGTCGCTACCATGGTAATTTCGATTCGATTCGCAGCGATTGCTGGTGCCGATACCGCGGTTGTTCCGGTTGCGAGTGCGGCGGCAACGCCACCTTTTAATACGTCACGACGTTTCATTTCTGATTCTCTCCGTTATTTTGGTCTTTAGATTAATAATTATTATGGAAGTCGGAAGTTCTTGAATTCGGCTCCCTCAATACAACGTAGTCATTCTGGGCTTTCCAGCCTGACATTTCAAGTTTTTACACTAGCATGGTCGGCAGGTGAGATTTGTTTCTGGTGAGCTTTAAGCAACTCCCAGGCTGCTCTAATTTCGGGCATGATGTTGTCACAATTCGCGACGTTAAAACGCTCGGGGATACTTGTGGATTGCAGCACCTGGTCAGGATGACCCTTCGGGAATTCCGCGCTGTTGTTGAAGAACAGGAATCCTTCCAGATGAGCGTTACCGGTTAACAATCTTAACGCGGTAAGCTGATTTTCCAGCTCAAACAAAGGGTTTTCAAACTTATAGCTTTTCTGCCCGACCAACTGTGTCCATTCAGAAATATGTTCGGCACAATAAATATTACCGCCATAAAGTTTGTAGGAGATCAGCACGATCGCATCCGCAGTTAAAGCCAGGCGATCAAGTTTAAAGTAACCATCCAGTCCATCGGAACAGACCAGGTTGCGGATTTGCTCACAACCAATCTGCTTCAGGCTTCTTTGAATACGCCATTCGCGGATTTTTACCAGTAACCGTTTTCGATTTACCAGCAAAACTAAGACAATCGCAAGCCCGACGAGGGCAATGGCCACCAGGTCCGATTCCAGTTTTAGCTGTTTTAATATTTCGTCAGGATTCATTTTGCGAATTATTGACCAAACCTACCCACCATGCCATTGCCAATTGCTATCGTCAATTGTAAAAATTACACTAGCCGTTGTAGAAACCTGGACTCGCCTTTAATGACCACACCCCGTCTGACCGTTAAACAATTGTTCGATCGTGAAAGCTGTACCTATACCTACCTGTTAATCGATTCCGAGACCCGCGAGGGCGCAATCATCGACGCAGTGCTGGAAACTTTTGATCGCGATATGCAAATTATCAATGAGCTCGGCGTTGAATTATTGTATGCGATCGAGACGCACGCGCATGCGGACCATATTACCTCGGCCGGCAAAATACGCGAGATGACGGGTGCCAGGCTGGTCTACGGCGAAAGCTCGGGTATCGAGGCAATCGATATTCCGCTGAAAGATGGCGCCAGTATAACCCTGGGGCACTACCAGGTAATGGCGATCTCGACACCCGGCCATACCAATGGCTGCACCAGCTATTTTTGTGACGGTATGCTGTTTAGTGGCGATACGCTGTTGATTCGCGGTTGCGGCCGCACCGACTTCCAGTTTGGTGATCCGGGTATGCTCTACGACAGCATTACACAAAAACTATTTGTTCTCAGTGATGACACCATCGTCTACCCGGCGCACGATTATAACGGTCGAACCGCGTCGACGATCGGTGAGGAAAAAGCCTGGAATCCCCGGCTTGGTGGCAATCGTCCGCGCCAGGAGTTCGTGGATTTAATGAATAACCTCAACCTGGATATGCCGAAAAGAATCAACGAAGCGGTGCCGGCGAACATGAGTGTCGGTATCAACTTCGACCCGAATCGCTATCTGTTGCGGGACTTTGACATGAATGACTTGCACCAGGCCTGGCAGAGCCTTCCTGCAAACGCCCTGGTTATGGACAATCGTACCCCGGAGGAGTTTGCGCGCGGACATGTGCCAGGCAGTCGTAATATTCCGATGGGTACCGAGAATGCGCATGTCGACGAGCTCAAGCAATACGACCAGGTTTATCTTTACTGCCGCTCCGGTCGACGCGCCCAGACCTCGACCACCAACCTGAACTTTCAGGGTCTGAACCACATCATTTGCATCAGCCATAGCGGCATGCCGGACTGGGAAAAGGCCGGCTATCCCGTCGAAACCTGATAGCTATAGTATTGTCAAACCGCGGCTTGACCGCGGTATCCAGGGCTAAGCTTTTGATTCAAATTCTGCTGGATCCCGCGATCAAGTCGCGGGATGACATTTACGAAGTTGCACGGGATGACATTTACGAAGTTGCGCGGGATGACGGTTGCGTCGTTTTGCGGGATGACAGCTAGGCAATCTTTGAGATTACGGTGTAGGCGTGGACGTAGTCCATGCCGTGGCCTTCGGGATTTTCCCGCACGATGTCGCGATAGCTTGCGTAGTAGTCTTCGATAATTTGTCGGCGCTGATCGAGTGGACGATCCGCGGATAAGGCGTTGAAAAATATGCTTTCGTTCCAGCTGCGAATGGTCGGGATGTATTCCTCGGCAAAACGAGTCGCGTCGGCGTGCTCGGTGAATGATTCGGCGAACGGACATTTAACAATACGGGTATCGATATGATCGAGACGCAGACCGGCTATGTAAACGGCTTCATCCGGGTCCTGCAGCGGAGCACTGAATTCTTCTACCGTATTGTAGTACTGCGGCAGGGTCATGTTTTCATATTCTGCGCGCGAGATCCGTTCTTGCTCGAGAAAGCTTTGCCAGATCTGGTTGAACTGATCGAACATATTGATGCCACCGGTATTGCCGAGATAACGCCCCTGCTCATCGCGGGCAAAGTTGATCAATACCAGTTTTCCGCCCGGTTTTAGCTCGCGCGCACGATGCAGCAGGATCTGCCGCCAGTCACGATGAGCCTGGGCCCTGAATGCTTCGAGCTCCTTACCTTCTGCGCCGACCGCCTGGACGTGGTTGGAGATATTGCAAACCTTGGCGCTAAGCCAATGCATCGCGGTAGCCGAGAAGCCGATATCCAGCGTTGCGGCAGGAACAATCTGCTTATAAAAGGTGGTACCCGAAACCAGCGGGAAGATATCGTCGCGCCGATCGAGGTAACTTTCGAAAGGGCCAAGGCCGTAGACGTTGGCAATCAACGCGTTGAAATCATTGCGCGGTTGATCCGAATAGACGATAGAAATCGGCGCATGCGGTACACGCGTTGAAACCGCGTCTATCGCTGCGGCAACCATCGATAGAGAAGTTCCCGCATCCGCGGTACCCATGTCGGAGAAGGTGAAACCTGAACTAATCGACTCTTGCGAAAGGCTATTGATTGCGTCTATAACCATTGGCGTGGCCGCATCGATGACGTGTTTTGCGCCAATCGTGGCTAATGAATAGAGCCCACCCCCGCTCATGGTGATGCCTTCTGAATGTTCTCGACTGGCCATTACGCCTCCAAAGAGTTGCTAGCTAGCTTGCTGATCCAGCAGCGATAATACCAATTTTGCCATGGTGCGCGCGCCATCCCCGGCGCCAAGATTGTCGCGCACCTGGTTGAGTCCCTGTTTTACCTGGTGGCGATAAGCCTGGTTCTCGAGTAATTCAAACAGTTCGTGACTCACCGCGTGCGGATTTGCGTCTTGCTGAAGAAATTCTTTTACCACCGCTTTGTTAGCAACAATATTGGCCAGGCCAATGTACGGAATGGTAATCAAACGACTCATGATCAGGTATGAAAGCCACGACATCTTGTAGAGGATGCACATGGGTATATTGTGCAGCGCTATTTCCAGTGTCACTGTTCCCGAGCAGGTAGCTATCGCATCGCAGCAGGAAATCACGTCATATATTTCATCCCGGGTAACGATGATATCGAGTCCGCTGTTGCTGGAGCGCGCTGATAACTCATCAAAATCCAGGCTGGAAGCCACGGGTAACAGGAATTTAAGTTCTGGCTCACGTGTCTGCATCCGTCGTGCAGTGGCGAACATCAATGGCAGTAAGCGGGAGATCTCGCTGTGACGACTACCCGGAAATAATCCAATAACCTTATCATCAGGCGAGATTCCCAGGCCCATGCGGATTTTGCGGGCATCGATATCGGCTCTTACCTTGTCGACGAGTGGATGTCCGACAAAACTGACCGGGATACCGGCCTGCTCATAGTATTGCTTTTCGAATTTGAAAATCACCGCCATATGATCGATGAGCCTGCCGATTTTGTGTATACGCTTTGGTCGCCAGGCCCAGACCTGGGGGCTGATATAAAACAGGACCTTGATTCCGAGCTCGCGGGCGTGACGGGCCATCTTCAGATTGAATTCGGGATAGTCGACCAATATCAACAGGTCGGGCCGGGTTTGATCAAGCCGTTGCTTGACGATATCCATGGCTCGCTTGATGTCACCCCAATGCCTCAGCACTTCAACCAGGCCGACCACGGCAATAATCGAAGAATCGAAAAACACGTCGACACCCGCGTTTTTCATTGCCGTGCCACCCATGCCGCTTAATTTCAAATCGGGCTGCTGGAGTTTCAACTGCTCAACGAACTCGGCTGCGTGGGCATCACCGGAGGCTTCTCCGGCGAGTATCATGACGTGTGCCTGCTTCATTTAGCAGCCAGCAGCGCCTCGCAAACCGTTTCAATCTGCTGCGCTGTCATTTCCGGAAATATCGGCAAAGAAAGACATCGTTGCGAGACCGATTCGGTTACCGGCAACTGCGGCTGATCAGTATCGTGGAAGGCTTGCTGTTGATGCAGCGGAATCGGGTAATAGACCGCGCAAGCGATATCCTGCGCCAGTATCGTCTCGCGCAGCTTGTCGCGCTCGTCGCAAAGTAGCGTGTACTGATGAAACACGTGATCACGATCGTCCGGGATATTGGGCGTTGTAAAGCGGCTGCCGGCCAGCAGTTGATTGTAAGTTCTGGCCACCTCCAGCCGCTTCCGGTTGTAGTCATTAATATGTTTCAACTTGATCCGTAATATAACCGCCTGCAGTTCATCCAGGCGACTGTTAAAGCCGATGACATCATGATGGTATTGCTTGCTGCTGCCGTGATTGCGCAGCATTCTTACCCTGGCGGCAAGTTCGTCATCGTTGGTTGTTACCATGCCGCCATCACCATAACAACCCAGGTTTTTGCTGGGAAAGAAACTGAAAGCGCCGACACAACCGAGGGTGCCGGTAGTTTTTCCCTGGTAGCGAGCACCGAATGATTGTGCGCAATCCTCGATGACCAGTAATTCGAATTCGTCCGCAATGGCCTGGATTTCATTCATATCGGCAGCCTGTCCGAACAGGTGTACTGGCAGAATTGCCCTGGTTTTACCGGTTACCACGGACCTGATACTGTCAGGATCAATATTTAAGCTCTGCGGCTGGATGTCGACAAAAACCGGAATTGCACCGACATAGCGGATAGCCTCCGCGGTGGCGATGAAAGTGAAGGCAGTGGTGATCACCTCATCCCCCGGCTGAATGCCGGCCGCAAGCAGGGCCAGGTGAAGTGCATCGGTGCCGTTGGCACAGCTTATTGCATGCTTTGCACCCAGAAATTCGGCCGCCTCCTGGTCAAAAGACTGCACATTGGGGCCGAGGATAAATCGAGTCTCGGAGAGCGCCTGCAGGATTGAGCTATCGATTTCATCCTTTAAGCTCTCGTACTGACCTTTGAGGTCGACCATGGGTATATTCATAATGAGTCTGCTATTTGTGAAGTAATCGCGATGGCGGTTTCAAGTGCCCGTTTTCCGTCCTCGCCGCTCACCTTCGGTTGCCCGCCGGTGGTAATTGCATTGACAAAGTCGAGAATTTCGAGGTTTAGTGCATCGTTGTCTTCGAAGTGAAGCTCGCTGTGCGATATATCCTTGAAGCCTGCCTCGTTATCGGTTTCTCCCTTACGATTTATCGCCAGCATCTTGTTCTGAAAATCGGCTGACAGGTAGGCATCTTTCTGAAAAATACGCAGTTTGCGCTCGCGCTTGCGACTGATGCGACTTGCGGTTACGTTGGCGACACAATGGTTCTCGAATTCGATGCGTGCGTTGGCGATATCAATCGTGTCGGACAGCACCGATATTCCACTGGCCGATATTTGCCTGACCGGACTTCCGATCAGATCGAGGATGATATCGATGTCATGGATCATCAAATCGAGAATAACGCTGACATCGGTAGCGCGCGGAGTGAATGGCGCGAGCCGTGTCGATTCGAGAAATTGTGGTTTCTCGAGATGTTCCTCGATACCGATCATGACACTGTTGAAGCGCTCGATGTGCCCAACCTGCAGAACCAGGTGCTGCTCGTGGGCAATATTTATCAGTGTTTCGGCTTCCGCGATCGATTCAGTGATCGGTTTTTCGATTAAACAGTGAATTCCTGCTTCCAGAAACTCTCTGGCAATTTTATAATGCAGGCTGGTTGGCACCACCAGGCTGATCGCATCGACCAGCGGAATGATATCGCGATAATCGGAGTAAACATCGACACCATGTTTTTGCGCGACTTCCCGGGCATTGGCAGTATTGTTATCCACCACTGCAACCAGTTCACAATCGGATGCTGCGGCGTACTTGTCTGCATGCCATTTGCCGAGGTGTCCGACACCGACAACAGCAACCTTGAGTAATTGAGACATTAGTGACAAAGGTAAAATTCGAACGGCGCATTATATATGGATGAAATCCCAATTGCGAAGCTTGTCGCCGGCGTAGATGAAGCCGGGCGCGGGCCTCTGGCTGGATCGGTAGTCGCAGCCGCAGTCATCCTGCATGAAACTCGTCCGATTGCCGGGCTAACCGATTCCAAGAAGCTGTCGGCTGAACGCCGCCATATGCTTGAAGCCGAGATAAAACAGCATGCAATGGCCTGGTCTATTGCCGAAGCCAGCCACCATGAAGTCGATCAAATCAACATACTGCAGGCCAGCTTACTGGCGATGAGGCGTGCGCTACTGGGATTAAAGGTAATGCCGGAACTGGTGCTGGTTGACGGGAATCGTTTGCCCAGGCTTGAAAGTTACCAGATGCGGGCGATCGTCAAGGGCGATCTGTATGAGCCCTGTATCTCGGCGGCATCGATCCTGGCCAAGCAGTACCGCGATCGGCAAATGCTGGAACTTGACCGGTTGTATCCACAGTACCAGTTTGCCCGTCACAAGGGCTATCCAACTGAACTGCATCGGAAACTGTTAAAACAACACGGCGCATCACCGGTACATCGACGCAGTTTCAAACCGGTCAAGGAATTGCCGTAAATGAATAATCGCTTTGTTCACCTGCATGTGCACAGCGAGTATTCGCTGCAGGACAGCACCGTCAGGTTGAAACCCCTGGTGCAGCAGGTGCGCGAACGCGGCATGGGTGCCGTCGCGCTTACCGATCTTAACAACATGTTTGCGGTGGTAAAACATTACAAGGCAGCGACATCGATGGGAGTGAAACCCATATTCGGTGCCGATGTCTGGGTGCATCACCCGGATCGTAATGAAACCTTGAGCCGACTGGTCCTGTTGTGCCTGAACGACCAGGGTTACCTGAACCTGAAAAAGCTGGTTTCGCGTGCCTACCTGGAAGGACAAACTGCCGATCGTGCAACCATCGAGATAGACTGGTTACGTGCGGCGAATGATGGTTTGCTGGCCTTGTCTGCTGGCCTCGAGGGCGATGTTGGATTAGCCCTCAGGATGCAGAATACCGAGCTGGCGGAATCCTGCCTGCGGCAATGGATCGAAGTGTTCAAGGGCCGCTATTTCCTGGAGTTGCAACGTACCGGGCGCGCTCATGAAGAAGCCTATATAACCCAGGCGGTAAACTGGTCAGGAACGTTGCAGGTACCCGTGGTAGCTACCAACGATGTTCGCTTTATCGATGCCGCGGACTTCGAATCCCACGAAGTCAGAGTATGTATCTGTACCGGCTTTACACTCGAGGACGAGCGTCGCCCCAGGCTTTATTCAGCCGAGCAATACCTGCGCTCGGCGGATGAAATGGTCGAGCTGTTCGCGGATATACCCGAAGCCATAGAAAATACCGTGGCCATTGCCAACGCCTGTAATTTGCGGCTCGAACTCGACCAGGCTTTTCTGCCTGAGTACCAGGTTCCCGAGCAATATACGACGGATAGTTATTTCCGTCATGTCTCCGAGCAGGGACTGGAGAAACGCCTCGAATTTCTTAAAGACCAGCTTCCTGAAGGTGGACAACTCGATCGGGAACCCTATGACCAGCGACTCAAGACAGAGCTGGATGTCATTATCGAAATGGGCTTTCCGGGGTACTTTCTGATCGTCATGGATTTTATCGACTGGGCCAAGAATCACGCCATACCCGTGGGTCCGGGTCGCGGATCGGGTGCCGGTTCGCTGGTTGCCTACGCGTTGAATATTACCGACCTCGATCCACTGACCTACGATTTACTATTCGAGCGCTTTCTCAATCCGGAACGGGTTTCAATGCCGGACTTCGATATCGACTTCTGCATGGACCGGCGTGACGAGGTTATTGAATACGTGGCCGAACACTACGGGCGGGACCAGGTATCGCAAATTATCACCTATGGCAGCATGGCGGCGAAAGCGGTTATACGGGATGTTGGCAGGGTAATGTCGCATCCTTACGGTTTCGTCGATCGCATAGCCAAGCTGGTTCCGTTCGAAGTCGGAATAACGCTCGACCGGGCGCTGGAACAGGAAGAAGCACTGCTCGAACTTTATCAGCAGGATGAAGAAGTCACCATGCTGATCGACATGGCCCGCTCGCTTGAAGGTTTAACCCGAAACGTCGGCAAGCACGCCGGTGGCGTCGTGATCTCGCCCAGTGACCTGACTGACTTTACCCCGCTGTATTGCGAACCGGGTGGTTCCGGCCTGGTCTCGCAATACGACAAGGACGATGTCGAGGCTGTGGGCCTGGTCAAGTTCGATTTTCTCGGTTTGCGCACGCTGACGATAATTGACTGGGCGGTGCGCGCCATCAATGCAAAAAACACTGCAGATAAACTGGAAATCGAGCGCATTCCGCTTGATGACCCGGAAACCTTCAAACTGCTTCAGTCATACCAGACCACGGCAGTGTTTCAGCTTGAATCGCGTGGCATGAAAGATTTGATCAGGCGCCTGCAACCCGACAGTTTCGAGGATATCATTGCCCTGGTCGCACTGTTTCGTCCGGGACCTCTACAGTCCGGTATGGTCGATGACTTTATCGATCGTAAACACGGTCGTGCCCGGGTCGAGTATCCGCATCCGGCGCTGGAGACTATCTTAAAACCCACCTATGGCGTTATTCTCTACCAGGAACAGGTCATGCAGATCGCACAGGTTCTTTCCGGTTACACTCTCGGCGGGGCTGATATGCTGCGCCGCGCGATGGGCAAGAAAAAGCCCGAAGAAATGCAGCAACAACGCGCAATTTTTACCGATGGAGCAAAGGCAAACCAGGTCGAAGTCTCAACCGCAACTTCTATTTTCGACCTGATGGAAAAATTTGCCGGCTACGGTTTCAACAAGTCTCATTCGGCCGGCTATGCCCTGGTTTCCTACCAGACCGCGTGGCTGAAAACCCATTACCCGGCGGAATTCATGGCTGCCGTACTGTCCGCCGATATGGACAATACCGACAAAATTGTCACGCTGATTGACGATTGTCGCAACATGAAGCTCGATATTCATCCTCCCGATATTAACCGCTCGGTATACCAGTTTACCGCCGGAAAAGATGGTGTTGTTTACTATGGCCTGGGTGCGATCAAGGGCGTGGGGCGAGCCGCCATCGAAAGTATTATCGAAGTGCGCAGCGAACAGGAATACCGGTCGCTGGATGATTTTTGTAAACGGGTCGATTCTGCAGGATCCAGCCGCAAGCTGTTAGAGGCGCTGATAAAAGGCGGTGCCATGGATTGCTTTAGTGAAAACCGGTCGGCCCTGATGGCACATTTGCCCTACGCATTACAGGCAGCTGAACAACAACAAAATAATCTTGATGCCGGCATTAGCGACATGTTCGACAGCATAGCGCCGGTAGGTGAAGCAGAACCCGATTTACCTGCTTGCGAGGCCTGGGACGAAAAGCAACGCCTGGTGCTTGAAAAAGAAGCGCTGGGGCTGTTTCTAACCGGACATCCATTGGCGATGGTTGAATCTGAAATCAGGCAGTTTGCCCCGACCCGGCTGGGGCAATGGCTGGAGCGACTCGACAATGGTGGTAACGGCGAAAGGTATCGCCAAAAAGCGCAGGATGCCAGGGTTTGCGGACT
This sequence comes from uncultured Gammaproteobacteria bacterium, assembly GCA_947259485.1. GTDB lineage: Bacteria > Pseudomonadota > Gammaproteobacteria. The sequence continues at coordinate 18,574 of CAMYLU010000022.1, forward strand.
GGTGGTCGATATTCGCATGCGTAACAGTTTCCGCGGGCGCGAGGCCTTCGTTACGCTCGATGATCGCAGCGGGCGGGTCGATGTGCGCGTGGTTCCCGATATGCTGACTGAAATCGAACCGATCGTGCAAAAAGACCGGGTATGGGTGGTCGATGGCAGTATCGCTTACGATGACTTCAATAACGGTATCAAGCTGCGCGCGGCAAAAGTCCAGTTGCTCGACGACTACCGCGCCGAGAATGCTCGCGCGTTACATATTAAATTGAATGGACATGGTGAACATGAGGTCGATGCCATTATTGGTGTGCTGGACGAATACAAATCTACGGATGCGATGCCGGTCGTTTTTCACATGCGTCGCGAAGATTACGAGTACCAGTTGCGTACCAACGCTGGCTGGTCATTAAAGCCGGATGAACGATGTTTGCTGGCGCTGCAACGCTGTCTGAATCAAACGGAATTTTACTTCGAGTACCAGTAGCTCCTGCCTTCTTGCGTGCCGATATTTACCGAGAATTGAACAACTCGGGACTGGTGCACGCACTGCCTCTTTGATCTAGATCAAGTTAGTAACACAAATCTACCTTTAAAGTTGGACGCTTAACAAAAACAACCAGAGGTAGCTATGAAAATTCAATCATTTTTGTCCGCATGTGTATTATCACTCGTAACGGTGGGACTCGTGTCGCCGGGAACAGCCCTGGCGAAAGAAAGAGTCGTTTTTAGTGGCGGTCCGGCCGGTGGCACCTTCCAGGTGGTTGCCAACGCGATGCAGGTGTACAAGCCGATGAAGGCATCGAAGGATTTCAAGGTCAGGGCCCAGTCTTCGGCCGGTTCGGTAGAAAACCTGCGCAAGGTGAATTCCGGCAAGGCTCAAATGGGCGTGGTCTATTCGGGTCATGTTTTCCTGGGCAGAAACGGCAAGATGAAAAATGATCCCAAGAAGTACGAGGACGTGATGGCGGTAGCCTGGCTTTACGGCGCCCCGGGTCAACTGGTGGTACGCAAGGATTCCGGCATCAAGAGTGTCAAGGACCTGGTCGGCAAGAAAGTCGGGGTTGGCAATGCCGGTTCCGGCGCGTTTGCCAATTGTGAACTGTTTTTCACCCACATGGATGTGTGGGACAAGATAGAGCGCAATGCGATGGGTTATAACGATGCGGCCCAGGCTTTTGGTAACAAGCAACTGGACGCTTTCTGGCTATTTACCGCTTTTCCGAGTGGTGCCGTGATCATGGCCGCCCAGACCAACGATATCGAGCTCATCGATCTCGGTAAAGATGCCGAGAGTAGTGGCTTTTACGACCAGTACCCTTATTTTTCCAAGATCACAGTGCCAGCGGGAACTTATCGTGGCGTCGACTACGCAAGCAACTCGTTTCAGGATTCCGCGTTATGGGTCGCTAACTCGAAGGTTACCGACGACACGGTCTACAAGATGCTGTCGATGATTTACACCGATGAAGGCCTGGCTCACATGAAAGAGCAGAAAAAGACTTTTAACCTCATGAGCCTGGATACCGGCGCACAGGGTGTTGTCACACCGTGGCACCCCGGCGCTGTCAAGTTCTGGAAAGAAAAAGGCATGATGTAGGTTATTCCAAGCAACACAGGGGCGGCATCAAGCTGCCCCTGATTACAGGGAGTTTTCAAAAATAAATGCCAGGCTGACTGGCACCGATAACAACAATATTCCGGGGGAGAGATCATGCGAGTGGAGGAAATGAACAAGTTCGAACAGGTCGTGTTCGACATTACGGCGCTTGGCCTGGTGTTGTTTTACTCCTATTCGGCGGTTATTGCACCAGCCGCTACCCAATTTCATCGCGGCATTTACGTTATCGCCACCTATTTCCTGGTATTCCTGGTATATCGCTCGAAGGGCAACATTGGCCGGGCCTGGGATTACCTGCTGATTCTCGTTTCGGTGATTACGCTGGGTTACTGGATTGTCAATTTTGAGGTTATTAACTACCGTGCCGGTGCGGAAACCGAGCTGGATAAATGGATCGCGGTGGCAGGCGTGCTGGTGGGTGTCGAAGTGGCGCGTCGAGTGGTCGGCAGTGCCTTTGTTATTATCGGTTCCATCATGCTGCTTTACGGGGTATTCGGCGAATATGCCCCCGAACTGATTTCGCACGCCGGCGACACCTTCCCTGATTTATGCACCAGTATCTTTTATAAAAGCGACGGCGTTTTCGGGATCATGGCGAACGTGCTTGCGACCTACATCATCCTGTTCGTGTTTTTTGGCGCATTCCTGGAAAAATGCGGTGCGCAAAGTTTCTTCATCGATTATCCACTGGCCGCGGTAGGCCACAAGATTGGTGGTCCGGGCAAGGTCTCGGTAATTGCCAGCGGCCTGTTCGGTTCCATCTCGGGGAGCGCCATCGCCAACACGGTCTCCACCGGGGCGTTTACCATTCCGATGATGAAAAAGGCGGGCTTCAAGCCCCACGTGGCAGGCGGTATCGAACCGGCCGCGTCGATAGGGGGCATGTTCCTGCCACCGATCATGGGGGCCGGTGGTTTTATCATGGCGGAGATGACAGGGTTGCCCTATTCACAAATCATGCTGGTCGCGATATTCCCGGCGCTGATGTATTTCTTCAGCGTCTTCATGATGGTTCATTACTACGCCAAGAAAAACAATATCGTGGGTGAAAGAAGCGAGAAAAGCGCATCTGAAATTTTCAAGAAGAACTGGTACTACGTATTGCCGCTGGTGGCGATCACCATCCTGATGCTGATGGGATATTCGCCCGGATTTTCAGCCATTATCGGAATCGTCACCTGTATCGCGGTCAGCTGGTTCCGAAAAGAAACCCGTATCGACGTCAGGGGCTTTGTCAGCGCCTCGCGTGCCGGTGCCGAGGCCAGCCTGAAGATCGGTGCCACTGTCGGTGTCATCGGTATCATCATCGGTGTTCTGACCTACAGTGGGCTGATTCTGACGTTTGCCGATATCGTCATCGAACTGGCGGATGGCAAGCTCTACCTGACCATACTTTTCGTTGCGCTGGCCTCGTTAATTCTCGGCATGGGCGTGCCCGTCACCGCGGCCTACCTGATCACGGCGGTGGTGGCGGTACCGGCATTGACGCATCTCGACGTCAACCTGGTTGCGGCACACATGATTGTTTACTGGTTGTCACAGGACTCCAACATCACCCCGCCGGTTTGTATCGCGGCTTTCGCTGGCGCCACCATCGCCAAGGCGAATATGTGGGCGACGGCCTGGGTTGCTTTCAAGATGGCCAAGTTTCTTTACCTGGCACCGTTTCTGTTCGGCTATGTACCGGGCTTCTCGCTCGATGGCACAGCCTCGGATATCGTGATTGCCTTTACCCTGATATTCTTCGGTACCTGGGCCTACAGCTGGTTTCTTAGTGGTATCTGGTTGGACTGGTTCAAGAAAAAAAGCACTGTTGAAAGTTAAAATCAATCCTGTCCGCGCTTGCCGAAGTGCTCACCATTTTCGTGGGCTTCATTGCTCATCAGGTAGAGGAAGGTATCGACGTGATGTTCAGGTGTCGGCAACTGGTCATTAACGTCGGCAGCAGGATAGGCGCGCAGGTGCAAGGCGGTTCGGGTCTTACCCGGATTGAAGCAATTAATGCGCAGATTGCTACCTTCATATTCGCGCGCCAGTAATCCGGCCATGGCCGCGAGCCCCTGCTTGCTGACCTGGTAAGCATCCCAGTAGGCACCGGGCTTATCGTCCATCATGAACAATATCGAACTATTTTCGGATCGGCTCAACAGCGACAGGCAGGCGCGTGTTAACAGGTAGGGCGCATGCAGGTTGACCTGGTGCACCTGGTACCAGGTGGTGGCATCGCTTTGCGCGAACACGGTTGGTGCTCCCAGGATTGCGGCGCAATGAATCATACCGTCGAGGCGCCCTAACTGGGATTCGATATTGTTTGCGAGTTCCAGGTAGTCGTGTTCGGTGGCACCCTCGAGGTTTATCGGGTAGATCGCGGGAGTAGGGCAGCCGGCCTGTTCGATTTCATCGTAGAGCGATTCGACAAGCCGTAGATTCCTGGCGACCAGGATCACGGTGGCGCCATGACCAGCCAAGGAGAGTGAGACGGTTCTGCCAAAACCGCCGGTGGCGCCGGTCACCAGGATAACCTTGTCCTTGAGCATATCCTCCGTGGCGCGAAAAGTTTCCGGTATGGTTTTCATCGGTTTGCCAGCAGCGGGTGTCGCAACAGGTCATCGGGTTGATCGATCATGCCATCGGCATTCCATGCCTCGATACTGACGCCATCTTCGATGTATCCATACGCAGCGACCAGGCTTTTCATCCCTGCCGCCCTGGCGGCAACAATGTCACGCTCGTCGTCACCGACATAAACACAGTTTCTGCAATCGACCCGCAGGCGTTCGGCGGCAACCTGAAGTGGCAGTGGGTGGGGTTTACGATGCTCGAGCGTATCTCCACCGATGACCACGCCGGCACGTTGCGCCAGACCCAACTGCTCGAGCAGCGGTTGTGTTAGCCACTCCGGTTTATTGGTCACGATACCCCATGGTGTCGACCGGGCTTCGAGTTCGCCCAGTATCGCCTCGTAGCCGTCGAACAGTCTCGACTGGTCGGCGACGATGGCGTGGTAATGTTGCAAAAATCGCTGTCGCAGTGGTTCGATCTCCGCCTCGGGAACTTTACCGTCAAATCCCATCCGGGTTAATACCAGGCCTCCCTGTGACACGTAGGGACGGATCGCATCGAGGGGCAGCGGCTCCAGGCCTTCTTCCTGCATCAGGTTTATTAGCGCACCCCCCATGTCAGGTGCGGTATCGATGAGGGTTCCATCGAGGTCGAATAAAACAGCTTCAATCATCGAAACGAGCGGTCAGCAGGTAATTGACATCGATATCACGACCCAATGCATAACGCCGGGTGACAGGGTTGTAACTCATTCCGGTAATATCGCTTGTGTGCAATCCCAGCTTGCGCAGCTGGGCCGCGATTTCTGAAGGCTTGATAAATTTCCTGTACTCATGGGTGCCGCGGGGTAATAGCCTGAGGACATATTCGGCACCCAGTATCGCAAGTGCAAACGATTTTGGATTGCGGTTGATGGTTGACAGGAAAAGTATGCCGCCAGGTTTCAACAAGCGTGTTGCCGAGCTGATGATGGAGGCGGGATCGGGAACATGTTCAAGCAGTTCAAGGCAGGTCACGATATCAAATTGCGCCTGGTGTTGTTCGGCAAAGGCTTCGACCGTTGAAAGTTGATAATCGACATCGAGGCCCGACTCGTGCAGGTGTAGCCTGGCAACTTGAAGTGATAACTCGGCCATGTCGATGCCGGTTACCCGCGCTCCTTTAAGTGCCAGTGCCTCGGCCAGGATACCGCCACCGCAACCAACGTCGAGTACTCTTTTACCATCCAGCCCGGCCGCCTGTTGCTCGATATAAGATACCCGGTGAGGATTTATTTGGTGCAGGGGTTTGAATTCGCTTTCAGGGTCCCACCAACGGCTCGCAATCGACTGAAATTTATCGATCTCAAGCGGATCCACATTTGTCTCAACTGACATCACTAGTTCCTGATTTTGCGGGCCCAGGATGACGCCCTGGCTATAATTTCATCGCCGTCCAGGTTGCACAACTCAAAATCTCTGAGCTGGGCGACACCGTCGATCCAGACGTGTGAAACCTGGCGACTGGCTGCGGCATATACGATCTGGGGTACCGGTTCGTAGAGGGGCTGAGTATTCAGGCTAGCCAGGTTGATGGCAATCAAGTCTGCGCATTTACCCGCCTCGATACTACCGATTCGGTCTGCCATTCCTAAAGCCCTGGCGCCATTAATGGTCGCCATTTCGATAGCCTGTCGCGCATTACAGGCACTGGCATTGCCACTGCTGCCCTTGGCCAGCATCGCGGCGGTACGCATTTCACCCAGCAGATCGAGATCGTTGTTGCTGGCTGCACCATCGGTACCCAGGCATACGTTGACGCCCTTTTCAAGTAAGCTTGCAAGCGGGCAGATTCCACTGCCCAGCTTGAGGTTTGATTCGGGACAGTGCGCAACATTAACCCCGGCTTCCGCGACTCGTTCGATCTCGAATTCATCCAGTTCCGTCATATGTACTGCAATCAAGTTTGAATTTAAAAGATTGAGCTGATCCAGCCTCTCCAGGGGGCGCTGACCATTACTTTGTTGTGCTTCTGCCACTTCTGCAGCGGTTTCGTGCAGGTGCATATGTACCGGAACATCGAGTTCGTTGCTATACATCGCAATTTGCCGCAACGATTCGTCCGATACGGTATAAGGTGCGTGCGGCGCCAGCGCACTGCTAACCAGCGAGAATTCCCGAATTTCATCGTGTACCGCGAGTGCTTTGTGCAGATATTCATCGGCGGTCTTTGCCCATGGACTAGGGAAGTCGAGTACGATCAAACCAACCACGCTACGCATTCCAATTTTCTGGGCACAGCGAGCAATTTCATCGGGAAAATAAAACATATCGCTCAGGCAGGTAGTGCCGGAACGAATCATTTCGGCTGCCGCCAGTTTGAATCCATCGGCAGCGAACTCGGAATCTACCCAGCGCGCCTCGGCTGGCCAGATATGTTCGCTTAGCCATTCCATCAGAGGTAAGTCGTCGGCGATACCGCGAAACAGGCTCATCGACGCATGGGTGTGGCTATTCACCAGGCCGGGCAGCAGTGCGCAGTCCGGTAAGCTGATCAGTTCGGCTTGCTCATATAAAGGAAGATCGCCAATCTCGTCAACGCTGGTCAGACTCAGGATGCGATTGTCTTCGATAACGACGGCGTAATCCTGCAATACCTCGAAGCTCGAGTTCACCGTGACTATCCATTCAGGCTGGAGGATTTGATAGCGCTGCTGCATAGCCGAACCTTACAAGATTAATTAACCCCTGAAAACGAATATTGACGATCCCGTCGCCAGATGTCGGGGATTCAGCTATCTAAAGGTGGAAAACGTTTAAATCCGCGTATTTCAACGCTGACGAGGCGATCTTATCAGTAGTGTTAACCCTTGGGTTTGTGATAAAATCGCGCAGATTCGAAATAAATCATTCCTGCGACATTTTTAAGCACTGAGTAACAATTTTTATGGCTGATATTGCCAAGGAAATTTTTCCCGTCAATCTGGAAGACGAGATGCGTCAATCGTATCTCGAATACGCGATGAGCGTCATCGTCGGGCGTGCCTTGCCCGATGTTCGCGATGGTCTCAAGCCGGTTCATCGACGCGTCCTGTACGCGATGAGTGTGCTCGGCAACGATTATAACAAAGCCTATAAGAAATCTGCCAGGGTGGTGGGTGACGTCATTGGTAAGTACCATCCGCATGGTGATACCGCGGTCTATGACACCATAGTGCGAATGGCGCAACCCTTCGCCATGCGCCACATGCTGGTCGATGGACAGGGTAACTTCGGCTCCGTCGACGGAGATTCACCGGCAGCAATGCGCTATACCGAAGTGCGGATGTCGAAAATCGCGCACCAGTTGTTGGCTGATCTCGACAAGGAAACAGTCGATTACCTGCCCAACTACGATGAGTCGGAACACGAACCCGTGGTGTTGCCGACCCGGGTTCCGAACCTGTTGATCAATGGATCGTCCGGAATTGCCGTTGGCATGGCAACGAATATCCCACCGCACAACCTGGCCGAAGTCGTCAACGCCTGTATCCTCCTGATCGACGAACCTGAGGCCGAAATCGAGCGTTTGATGGAATCTATCCCGGGTCCCGATTTCCCAACTGCAGGGCATATCAACGGCGCCAGGGGAATTCGTGAAGCCTATCGCAGCGGCAAAGGCAAGATTTACCTGCGTGCCAAGACCCACTACGAAGAGGACAAGTCGGGGCGGCAAAGCATTATCGTTACTGAATTACCTTACCAGGTCAACAAGGCGCGTCTGCTGGAAAAAATTGCCGAACTGGTCAAGGAAAAACGGCTCGAGGGTATTACCGGCCTGCGTGACGAATCCGACAAGGATGGCATGCGCATGGTCATCGAACTGCGTCGCGGGGAGTTGGCCGACGTGGTTTTGAACAACCTGTACAAGCAAACCCAGATGCAAAATGTTTTCGGCATCAACATGGTTGCGCTGGTCAATGGGCAACCGCGGCTGCTGAATTTAAAACAGATTCTCGAAGCCTTCCTGATACATCGACGCGAAGTTGTTACCCGACGCACGGTATTCGACCTGGGCAAGGCACGTGACCGCGCGCATATTCTTGAAGGCTTAGCGGTTGCGTTGTCCAACATCGATGAAATCATCGAGATGATCAAGGGCTCTTCGAGTCCGGCAATTGCCAAGGCGGGACTACTCGAAAAACCCTGGGCACCGGGCGTAGTGACGGAAATGCTCAAGCGCACCGGCGCAGATTCTTCCAGGCCGGAATCGGTCGGTGACAACTACGGCTTGATAGGTGATAAATATCATCTCACCGAGAAGCAGGCGCAGGCGATTCTGGATTTACGTTTGCACAAGTTGACCGGACTGGAACAGGACAAGATTATTGCCGAGTATCGGGAAATTCTCGAAAAAATCGAAGATTTACTGGATATATTAAACCGTGATGAGCGACTCAAGCAGGAAATCAGGCGCGAACTTGAAGAGATCAAGGAAGAATTTTCAGATCCCCGGCGTACCGACATCATTATCGATCATTCCGACCTCACGGTTGAAGATTTAATCAGCGAGGAAGATGTCGTGGTGACGATTTCGCATCTCGGTTATGCCAAGGCGCAACCGTTGGAGTCTTACTCGGCGCAGCGTCGCGGTGGCAGGGGCAAGGCAGCTACCAGGGTTAAAGACGAAGACTTCGTCGAGCAGATGTTCTCAGCCTCGACCCACGATACGTTATTGTGTTTTTCCACGCGTGGCAAAGTTTACTGGCAAAAAGTCTACCAGCTACCGATCGGCAGCCGCACCGCACGTGGGCGACCCATGGTGAATTTGCTGCCATTGGAGGAGAACGAACGTATTACTGCAATCCTGCCGGTGCGGGAGTATCCTGAAGATCGTTTTATTTTCTTTGCTACCGCCAGCGGCAAAGTCAAACGAACTTCACTATCCAACTTTTCACGCCCGCGGGCAAACGGCATTATCGCCCTTGATCTGCGCGATGAAGACAGCTTGATAGGCGTCCAGTTAACCGCTGGTAAGTCGGACCTGATGTTATTTACCAGTGCCGGTAAAGGCATACGTATCGACGAGAACAACGTACGCGCAATGGGTAGAACCGCGGCCGGTGTGCGGGGTATCAAGATTAAACCCGGGGATGAAGTTATTTCGCTGATTGCAGTCGATAATGGCGATGGACAAATCTTGTTTGCTACTGAAAATGGCTATGGTAAGCGCACTCGAATCGAGGACTTTTCGGTTCAGGGCAGGGGTGGACAGGGCGTTATATCGATCCAGACGACTCCCCGTAACGGACGTGTTGTCGGTGCAATAAAAACAACCGGTGACGAGGAAGTCATGCTGATCAGTAACAGCGGCACCCTGGTGCGCACCCCGATAGAGGATATATCGGTAATGGGTCGTAACACCCAGGGAGTTACATTGATTCGCCTGGGCAAGGAAGAGCAATTGGTACAAATCGAACCCGTTGCGGCCAGCGTCGATGACAGCCCAGACGGTGAGGGTTAAAATTGCATCCATGAACGATGATGCATTGGAAAAACTTCGCAAACGCATCGATACAATCGATGCACAACTACTCGAACTATTCAATCAACGCGCCAGTTGTGCGGTTGATGTCGCCGCTGTCAAACGGGAGCTGAGCGAGTCGCTGGACGAGGGCGTTGATTTTTTCCGACCCGACCGTGAAGCCCAGGTCATTAGCCGACTCAAGTCGTTAAACCAGGGACCACTCAGCGACGATGAAATCGGTCGCCTGATCCGGGAAGTCATGTCAGCCTGCCTGGCCCTGGAACAGCCCCTGAAAATTGCCTACCTGGGACCCGAGGGTACGTTTACCCAGAGTGCCGCACTCAAGCACTTCGGCCATTCCGTTTCGACCGTACCCATGAGCAGCATTCCGGATGTATTTAATTCGATTGAATCCGGGCATGCCAACTATGGATTGGTCCCGGTTGAGAATTCGACCGAGGGTGTGATCAGCCACACGCTTGATATGTTCATGGATTCCAAGCTCAAGATTTGTGGTGAAGTCGAGATTCGAGTCCATCATCATCTCGCCTCCAAATCGCAGGATGTACCGCAGATCAAACACATTTATTCTCACCAGCAGTCTTTTGCCCAATGCCGGCACTGGCTTGACCAGAATTTTCCAGGGATCGAACGGATTCCGGTCAGCAGTAACGCGGAAGCGGCTCGACTGGCGAGTGTCGAGAGCGACGCAGCGGCCATCTGCGGCCTTCCGGCAGTGGAGATATTCGAGTTAAAGATTTGCTTCGAGAATATCGAAGACCTGTCTGACAATACCACGCGTTTCGTGATTATCGGTGGTCAGCATGTCGGTGCCAGCGGTAACGACAAGACTTCCCTGTTGATTTCAACCAAGAATATACCAGGCGCACTGCTGGGATTATTGCAACCACTTGCTGATCACGGCATCAGTATGAACAAGATCGAGTCTCGCCCTGCACAAGGACACAAGTGGGCCTACGTATTTTTTATCGATATCGATGGTCATCAGAACGATAAAAACGTTTCCGAAGCGTTAAATGAGCTGCAACAACAGGCCGCGTTGTTTAAAATATTAGGTTCATACCCAAAAGCTTCACTCTAATGTCTGTTATTGATTCCGCGCTGGTGCAAATCAAGCGATTGCACCCTTATTCACCGGGGAAGCCTGTCGAAGAGCTGGAACGTGAATTTGGCATTAGTAACGCTATCAAGCTTGCCTCGAACGAAAATCCTTTAGGATGCTCACCCATGGTGCATGAAGTACTGGCCGGAGCGAGCGAGCATATAGAATTGTATCCCGATGCGAACGCTTTTTACCTGAAACAAAGGCTTGCGCAAAAACTGGGGATTGCGGAAAACCAGATCACTATCGGTAATGGTTCCAACGATGTTCTGGACCTGGTAGCCCGCAGTTTCCTCGACAGCACCGGGGAAGCGATCTATTCACAATACGCTTTCATGGTTTACGCGATGGTTACCCAGGCCTGCGGCGCACAGGCAAAAGTGGCCGAGGCTTTCAGCCCGGGTTCAGCGCAGTCTTATGGGCACGACCTTGATGCAATGCTCGCTTTAATCGGAGATAGAACACGCCTGATTTTCATCGCTAATCCGAACAATCCGACCGGGACCTGGCTGGAGAGCGATGCTCTCAAGTCGTTTATCGAACAAGTGCCCGATCACATCGCGATTGTCATCGATGAAGCCTATTTCGAGTATGTTGATATGGAGCAGTATCCGGATTCGATGCAGTGGCTGGATCGACATCCCAATTTAATTGTGACAAGGACCTTTTCCAAGATATATGGTATTGCCGGCTTGCGCATCGGTTACTCGGTATCGAGTGCCGAACTTTGCGACCTATTCAATCGCGTCAGGCAACCGTTCAATGGTAATAGCCTGGCATTGGCCGCTGCCCGGTGTGCACTCGATGATGTCGCATTTGTCGATCAAAGCCGACGCTCGAATCAGCAGGGATTACAGTTAATGCAGGGCTGGTTTGGTCAACGGGGGATCGACTATATTCCCTCGGCAGGGAATTTCTTAACGGTGCGATTTGGCGATAACAGTACCCAAATTTACCAGGCATTACTCGAGCGTGGCGTTATCGTGAGACCGGTTGCGAATTACAATATGCCGGACTTTCTGCGGATAAGTGTCGGCAGTAAACCCCAACTTGACAAGATGTTCGCAATACTGGAAGACATATTATGATCGATAAACTCGCGATAATTGGCGTGGGGCTCATTGGCAGTTCGCTGGCGCTGGCTCTGAAGCAGGCGGGTGCTGTCGGGCAGGTATTCGGATATGGCCGCAACCGGGAAAACCTGGAGAAGGGTGTTGAACTCGGCGTTCTTGATGGCTTCGAATCTTCAATAAAGGACTGCGTGCACGATGCCGATGTTATTGTCGTTGCGGTACCGTTGGGCGCGATGCGAGCGGTATTTACAGAACTGAAACCTGCGATTAGCAAGGCTGCGGTAATCACCGACGTCGGCAGTGCCAAGGGTTCGGTGGTGGCCGCGGCAACTGCCGAACTAGGCGAAATGGTTTCGCGTTTTGTGCCCGGTCATCCGATTGCCGGTACCGAGCAAAGCGGTGTCGAAGCTGGTTTTGCCAGCCTGTATCAAAACCGCCGCGTTATTCTGACACCGTTAAAGCAGACCGAGCAGGATGCAAGTTCGACAATAGAGGTCATGTGGCAACAATGCGGCGCAATTGTCGATTACCTGAGCGTGGAACATCATGACAAGGTGCTCGCGGCCACTTCGCATTTGCCGCATATGCTCGCTTATGCCCTGGTGCATTACCTGTCCGGTTTAAACGATCACGACGAGATTTTTCGTTTTGCTGCCGGGGGATTCCGGGATTTTACTCGCATTGCCTCCAGCGACCCGGTGATGTGGCGTGATGTCTGTATTGCCAATGGCGATGCCCTGGTGGGCCTGATCGAGCAATACCAGCAGGAACTCGAGCGGGTTGCAGCGGCGATAAGCGCTGGTGATGCTGATGAATTGTTAAAACTATTCGGCAAAGCCAAGTCAGAGCGCGATTCATTGATCGGCAACTGTTGATGGCGCAATTCGTTTGCAAACCCGGGAACAACGTCAGGGGCATGATTCGCGTACCCGGTGATAAATCGATTTCTCACCGTTCAATAATCCTTTCATCCATAGCGGAAGGTAGCAGCCAGATATCCGGTTTTCTGCAAGGTGAAGACAGTCTTAATACGATTAAAGCATTTCAACAAATGGGAGTTTCAATCGAGCGTGAGCAGGACCAGGTCACTGTCATTGGCGCCGGCTTGCATGGCCTCAATAAACCTGTTGCCGATCTTGATATGGGAAATTCAGGTACCGCGATGAGACTGCTGCTTGGCCTGCTTGCAGGGCAGGCTTTCGACACGCGACTTATCGGTGACAGCTCGCTTTCCTCGCGGCCTATGCAACGGGTAATACAACCACTGCAGATGATGGGTGCGTTAATCGAAAGCGAGCCTGGCGGTCGAGCACCATTACAAATAAGGGGCAATAGCGAACTGCATGCGATTGATTACGATATGCCGGTTGCCTCGGCGCAGGTCAAATCATGCCTGCTACTCGCCGGCCTCTATGCGAACGGGGAGACAGTGGTGCGTGAACCGGCACCCACACGGGATCACAGCGAACGAATGTTACGCGGATTTGGTTGCGAGCTGTCGAGTCACCAATCAGAAATTCGAGTAAGAGGGGCGCAAGTACTAACGGCCCGTGACGTGGAAGTACCCGCTGATATATCGTCGGCTGCGTTTTTCATGGTTGCGGCGTCCATAGCCGATGAGAGTGAAATCACCCTGCAACATGTCGGCGTCAATCCGACCCGCACCGGCGTAATCGATATTTTGAAATTAATGGGCGCTAATATTGAGCTTGTTAATCAGCGCGACATCGGCGGTGAGCCGGTGGCCGATATCAGGGTGACCGGCGCAAGGTTGAAAGGAATCGATATACCCCTGCACCTGGTGCCACTGGCAATCGATGAATTCCCAGTGTTGTTTATTGCCGCCGCCTGTGCCGACGGTACTACCAGGCTTAGCGGGGCGGAAGAATTGCGCGTCAAGGAAAGTGATCGCATCCAGGTAATGGCCGACGGCCTGGTCACGCTCGGTATCGAGGCACAAACACAGACTGGCGGAATTATTATTCAAGGTGGTGAGCTTGCCGGTGGCGAGGTCGAGTCGCATGGCGATCATCGCATTGCGATGGCATTTAGCGTCGCATCGTTGCGCGCAAAGGATGAAATCCACATCAACGATTGCGCGAACGTGAATACGTCATTTCCGGGCTTTGTCGAACTGGCTCGAACTGCAGGAATCAGGATCAGTACCAATGACCAATAAAGATGCCTATGTAATCGCCATTGACGGCCCCGGCGGATCGGGAAAAGGTTCGCTTGCGATCCACATAGCCCGCGAACTGAACTTTCACCTACTCGATAGCGGGGCGATATATCGTCTGCTTGCACTCAAGGCGATCCGGCAGAAGGTCAACCTTGACCAGGAGAACGAGGTGCTGCCGATACTCGACGACTTCAACATCCGCTTTGAATCGGGCGATGAATTAGCTGTTCCTTTCCTGGATGATGAGGATGTGACCGCTGAATTGCGTCAGGAGACGATTGGTGATGCAGCCTCCAGGGTTGCGCGCCACGCCGCGGTCCGTGAAGGCTTGCTGAGCCTGCAGCGCTCGTTTTTAAAGCCTCCCGGACTGGTCGCTGATGGTCGCGATATGGGCACGGTAGTGTTCCCGAAAGCCCGATTTAAGTTCTTTTTGAACGCTAGTATCGAAATTCGTGCCCATAGACGATATAAGCAGTTGATTAATATGGGGTTATCCGCTAATATCGCGCACCTTCGTGCGGACATAGCCGAACGTGACGAACGCGATCAGAATCGCAGCGTCTCACCGCTAAAACCTGCAGAAGATGCATTAGTCGTAGATTCGAGTTTACTCGACCTGACTCAGGTTACCGAACTGGTACTGAGCCATATCAGGGAAAACGTCTAGACTTGTATGAATTAGGTCCCTGCGGGCGCACTGTCTCCAGGGTTTTTTTAACTAACGTGACAGCTGATTGTATCCAGGTTAGCTGTCGAAAAACTCTTTTAGGATTCTTCCATGTCTGAAAACTTTGCAGAAATGTTTGAGCAAAGCATCATCCAAATGAATATGCGTGTGGGTGAAATCATCACCGGCGAAGTCGTCGATATCAACCGCGATGTTGTTATCGTCAACGCGGGCCTCAAGTCAGAGGGCGTTATCCCGGTAGAACAATTTTACGATGAAAGCGGTGAACTTGACGTCAAGATCGGCGATACGGTCGAAGTAGCGCTGGATTCTTTTGAAGATGGCTATGGCGAGTCACGCCTGTCTCGTGAAAAAGCCAAACGCGCACGTGCCTGGACTCGACTCGAGCAGGCCCAGGAGGCGGATGAAATCGTCACCGGTCGATTCACCGGCAAGGTCAAAGGCGGCTTTACCGTAGATATCGGCGAAATCCGTGCTTTTCTGCCAGGTTCACTGGTTGATGTGCGCCCGGTTCGTGATACCGCTTACCTCGAAGAAAAAGAACTCGAATTCAAAATTATCAAGCTCGACCAGAAGCGTAACAATGTCGTGGTATCTCGACGTGCGGTCGTCGAAAAGGAATTCAGCGAGGAACGCGAAAAACTGCTCGGGACTCTCAAGGAAGGCGAACGCGTACGTGGTATTGTTAAAAACCTTACCGACTATGGCGCTTTCCTGGATCTCGGCGGCATCGACGGTTTGCTGCACATCACGGATATGGCCTGGAAACGCGTCAAACATCCATCCGAGGTAGTAGAAATTGGCCAGGAAATAGATGTAGTTGTGCTCAAGTTTGACCGCGACAAGAATCGCGTATCACTCGGCCTGAAACAGATGGGCGATGATCCCTGGGAAAATCTCATGCGTCGCTATCCGGAAGGTCAACGCCTGTTCGGACATGTCAGCAATATCACTGATTACGGCTGCTTTGTCGAGATTGAAGACGGGGTAGAGGGCCTGGTCCACGTTTCAGAAATGGATTGGACCAACAAGAATGTGAATCCCAATAAAGTGGTAAACCTGGGCGATGAAGTGGAAGTCGTAATCCTTGAGATCGATGAAGAACGCCGTCGTATATCGCTGGGCATGAAACAATGCAAGCCCAATCCATGGGAAGAATTTGGCACCACCTGTAACAAGGGTGATATTATCTCCGGCAAGATCAAGTCAATAACCGACTTCGGTATTTTTATCGGGCTTGAAGGCAATATTGATGGCCTCATCCATCTAACCGACCTGTCGTGGAACAAGCCTGGTGAGGAAGCGGTGCGTGAATACCAGAAAGGACAGGAAGTTGAAGCCATGGTATTGTCTATTGATCCCGAGCGTGAACGCATCTCGCTGGGAATAAAGCAGATCGAAAAAGATCCATTCGCGAGCTTTATCGCAGATAGACCGAAGGGTAGTATTGTATCGGGTACCGTAATATCGGTTGATGCCAAAGCTGCCGTGGTCGATCTAGGAGATGGAATTGAAGGCCTGTTACGAGCTTCTGAAATGGCAAAGGATCGAGTTGAAGACGCACGCTCATTTATGAATGAAGGCGATCAAATCGACGCCAAGATTACCGGGATGGATCGCAAGGGTCGTAGTATCTACCTTTCGATCAAGGCCAAGGATACCGACGAAGAGCAAGAAGCATTAAAGGATTATGCGGCAAGTACGGACGCCAAGGGTACAACCACCAGTTTTGGTGATTTGCTCAAGGAAAAAATGGATTCCTGACTTATAATCGGGTGACGGGTCTAAACCCGTCACCCATTTGGATTATCGGACCATGTGATGAAAGACGCAGAATTTGTACCTTCGATGACGAAGTCGGACCTGATCGATAACCTGTCGAAAAATCAGGGACATCTTGCTTACAAAGATGTCGAGCTGGCAGTCAAAAGCCTGATCGAAATGATGAGCAGCGCTTTATCCAACGGCGAACGCATCGAAATCAGGGGCTTCGGAAGTTTCAGTTTGCATTACCGCCCCCCGAGAATTGGTCGTAATCCGAAATCCGGTGACAAGGTGGATTTGCCCGGAAAGTACGTACCGCACTTCAAACCCGGCAAAGAGCTGCGTGATCGCGCAAACAATTAACCCCAGGCCTTATCCTCTTCATCCCGAGCCGATAATCAATTCATGGATATCTGGCTTTTCGTCCTAGTCCTCGCGGCAATTTTAATCGGTTGGCTACTGGGTCGTTGGCAACCATTCAAAACCAGCAGTCGTAAACCCGATTCAGACCACTTCACCGAAAAGTACGCAAGGGGACTGAACTACCTGCTTGCGGATGATCAGGACAATGCGATCAAGATCTTCACCGACCTGATTGAAGTCAATAAAGATACGATTGAAATCCATATCTCGCTTGGAAACCTGTTCCGTTCCAAGGGCGAAGTAGACCGGGCGATAAAGGTCCACCAGAATTTGCTGGCGCGCCCGAATCTCACGCGCAGACAACGCCACATGGCTATTGCAGAACTGGCAAGTGACTATCTCAAAGCAGGACTGCTGGATCGGGCAGAAAAGCTGTATCGCCAAATGATCGAATTGAATGCCGAACCCAACCTGGCCTATCGACGATTACTCGATTTATACGTTACCGAAAAGTCCTGGGAGCAGGCCGTTGAATGCGCACAAGTGTTATTTGCCAGTGGAGAACCCGATGCAGGTTTGGTGTATAGCCATTGTTTGTGTGAAATTGCCATTGATGCGATTGAAAGTGGCAACCATCGGCTGGCTCACAAGAGCCTGGATCGTGCGCTCGAGGTTGATACCCATTGTGTGCGGGCCAGTTTATTATTAATCGACTTGCATATTAAAACGGATAATTTAACCGCGGCAAAGGGCATCTTTCGGAGACTTGTGCGCCAGAGCCCGGAATACATGGGATTGTACATCGAACCCGCACGGCAGATTTACCATCGAAAGCAGGGGCAGGTTTACCGGGAATTTCTGCAAAACCAGTACCAACTGCACCCTTCAACACGCCTGGCAATGGCACTACTGGAAAATTATGCCCACAATGACGAGATCGAGAAAGCACGTCAGTTTTTATCAGATACATTGCGTCAGTCACCTTCTTTCGAAGCCTTTGAATTTGCACTGCGATTCTTAAAGTCCAATCCTGATCAACTTGGCGAAACCTGGGAAACCTTATCAAGCTTCCTGCAAGCCCTGCAGGCCAAGAAAACTGAATTTTCCTGCTCGGCATGTGGCTACGAGAGTCACGCCATACAATGGCTATGTCCGAGCTGTCGAAACTGGGGTGCGATGAAACCGGTTAAGCCATGAAAGATCCCCGGATAATTGTCGCGCTCGATTTTGCTGAACATCGGCAGGCCATCGAATTTTCTAAAAAAGTCACGCCGGATCAGTGTCGCCTGAAAGTTGGCAAGGAACTTTTTACCAGTGCCGGACCTGCACTGGTCGAGGAGTTGACCGGCAATGGCTACGACGTATTCCTCGATTTAAAATTTCACGACATCCCGAATACGGTGATGAAAGCGGCCAGCGCAGCGGCAAAACTCGGAGTCTGGATGCTGAATGTACATGCCCTTGGCGGTATCGCAATGATGCAGGCCGCACGCGAGGGGATCGATATTGTTCCGCAACGCCCTTTCCTGGTAGCGGTAACTATTTTGACCAGCATGACAGCGACCGATTTACGCGCACTGGGAATAGACCAACCATTGCAGCAGGTAGTCGATCAATTTGCCCGCAACGCATTAGATAGTGGTCTCGATGGGGTCGTCTGTTCCGCTGAGGAGGCATCCGCCCTGCGCTCGAGCCTTGGCGATGCTGCGCTGCTGGTAACACCTGGCATTCGACCGGAATGGGCTGCTGCAGACGATCAGCAACGAATAGTTACGCCGCAGCAGGCGCTGGCGGACGGTGCCAGCTACCTGGTTATTGGCAGACCTATAACACAGCACAAGGACCCAGCGCAGGCACTGAGTCTGATAACGGCGTCAATTTCCCAGCCAGGTAAAAAACAGGTGGATGACAGCGATTTCCCGAATCGTTAAACTAGCGTCAGCTTTGTTTACCTGATGGCCCCAAATGGATCCAAATTTCCTAGATTTTGAACAACCAATTGCTGAACTTCAGGCAAAGATTTCAGAACTGCGCTATGTCACCGATGACTCGGATATCAACATTAGCCAGGAAATCCAGACGCTCGAGCGCAAGGCTGAATCACTGACTCATTCGATTTTCGGGAAGCTTTCAGCCTGGCAGATCTCTCAGCTATCACGACATCCGAATCGACCTTATTCCATCGATTATATCGATCGAATATTTACCGACTTTGAATACCTGCATGGAGACCGTGCCTATGCTGACGACAGCCCCATGATAGGCGGCGTGGGGCGTCTCGAAGGTAAACCGGTGATGATTATCGGGCAGCAAAAAGGGCGCGACACCAAGGAAAAAATCAAGCGTAATTTCGGCATGCCACGTCCGGAGGGCTACCGTAAGGCATTGCGCCTGATGAAAATGGCTGAAAAGTTTAAAATGCCACTACTGACCCTGGTGGATACGCCCGGCGCCTATCCGGGTATCGGTGCCGAAGAAAGAGGGCAGAGCGAAGCGATTGCGAGGAACCTTTTCGCGCTTTCGCAGTTGAAAACACCGATTATCTGCACGGTTATCGGCGAGGGCGGTTCCGGTGGAGCGCTGGCAATTTGTGTTGGTGATCGCATTAACATGATGCAGTATGCAACCTACTCGGTTATATCGCCCGAAGGTTGTGCTTCCATACTCTGGAAAAGTTCTGACAAGGCAGCCCAGGCCGCAGAAGCCATGGGCATTACTGCAGAACGTCTTTTGTCCTTGAAACTGATTGACAATGTTATCAAGGAGCCACTCGGTGGCGCTCATCGTGACTATGACCAGGTCGCCGGTTCTTTAAAACAGAACCTGGTTGAAACGCTGGAGCTACTCGAGTCTGTTGCTATCGACAAGTTGCTCGAGCAACGCTACCAGAAGCTGCTGTCTTTTGGCCAGTATCGAGAAGCCTGATAGGATACCTGCTTTTATCACCCGGCCAGTCTCATGCAATCATGCCTGGATCTGATTCCTGATGATGTCAACAGGGTGTTCGTAGCATTTAGCGGGGGCCTCGACTCGTCGGTACTGCTGCACTTGCTGGTTTCGAAAACTCGAAACTTTGAAATTATTCCCTGGCATTTTAATCACGGATTACTCGATATTGCCCCTCGAATGGAAGCCTTTTGTATCGATCGGGCAAGTCACTACGGTCTCGAAATTCGTGTCGACCAGCTTGATCTGAGAAATATCGATAGCAATATTGAAGCCGAGGCCCGACATCAACGCTATCTATTGTTCGCTGAACATACCCGGGCCGGCGACTGCATCGTGACCGCACATCATGCCGATGACCAGGCGGAGACTTTCCTGTTGAACGCCCTGCGCGGCTCGGGCAGCGCAGGGCTTCGAGGTATTGCAAGACAACGCCTGATTGGCGATGCCCTGTTATTACGACCTTTATTGAATTTCAGCCGCAAGCAGCTGGAACAGTATGCCGCGCAACAGGAAATCCCCTGGTTTAATGACCCCAGCAATCAAAGCGACCGATTTGACCGTAATTACCTGCGCAACCAGGTTATTCCGGCAGTCAGGGAGCGCTGGCCACATTTTCAGGACGCGCTCTCTAGCGCAAGCGAATTACAATCCGAAACCCAGGATTTGCTTGATGAAATTGCTGCCCTTGATTATGCAGAATTAAAAGCGGCCGACTCTGAAGGTTTTGCCACGTTGGAACTTCCCGGGTTGTTGCAGCTTTCCCCGGGACGACGTAAGAACCTGGTGCGTTACTGGATAGTCGAAGCCGGGTTGCCGACAATTCCACAGGCACGCCTGCAGGAGTTAATGAATCAACTGCATGCAAAACCCGGTGCGACGCCTGAAATTGCGATGCCGGAATACTCGATCAGACTCTACGATCAACGTCTTTTCCTGGTACGGGAAGGCAGAAATCAGGGTGACTGCGGCGTATTTGACTTTGGTTTGAATACGAATATCGAAATAAAACAGCTTGGGCTCAAGCTGCAGCGCGAGGCGATCTTCAGCCAGCTGAAGCTTAGCGATCAAGGGCAATCACTAAGCCTCAGGTTTCGTGATAAAGGCGAAGAAAATGCTGATCGTCATCGACTCAAACGGCTATTTCAAAAACACCGCGTTCCGCCATGGGAACGCGCCTCGATTGCACAGGTTTATCTCGACGGAAGGCTCGAAGGATTATTGCTGTGAATCAAAAAAAAGAGGACAAGGACCGGGTTTTTTCCGAGCCTTTAGGCGATGTAAAGCCTTTCGAATTCAACGAGACTGTGGCCAACGTGTTTCGTGACATGATTTCGCGTTCGGTTCCCGGTTACGAACTGTTACTGCGTATGATTGGTTTGTACGCCGGCATTTTTGTGCAACCGGGTAGCCGCGTCTTTGACCTCGGCTGTTCCCTCGGCGAGGCGAGCCTGGTAATAGCCAATCAGGCTCGCGGGCGTGATTTCGAAATCATTGCCGTCGATAACTCTGCCGCGATGATCACCAAATGCAACCAACATGAAGCATTACCGGAAAATATCGAGTGGCGTTGCCAGGACATCAGGCAAACCGAAATCTCGAATGCATCGATGGTGGTGTTAAACCTGACCCTGCAGTTTCTGCCACCCGCGGAACGACAGCAATTACTGGAGAGAATCTTCGCAGGTCTTAAAAGTGGCGGAATACTGGTATTGTCAGAAAAGGTTTTATTTGCAGATGCCCTCGAAAACCAACGCATGGTGGATCTATACCAGGGCTTTAAAAAAACCATGGGTTACAGCGACCTCGAAATCAGCCAGAAACGCAATGCGCTTGAAAATGTCCTGGTTCCCGACACCGCAGGACAACACCTGGAAAGACTCGAGGAGATTGGTTTCAGCGAAATCTACCCGTGTTTCAGGAGTTTCAATTTTATTTCTTACCTGGCAATCAAAAAGTGAGTTGGCACACTTTATTCGATTACCTGCGTCATCATGGTCTCAATCAGTGGGCACAGCAACTCGAGATCGAAAGCAGTAACTGGCTGGTTAATCATGGAGATTACCCTCGTTGGTCGAGCGCTGTTAATGCATTGCCCGAAATTAACCATCCCGAAACCTGCTTTGACGTGGCAGCTGTCACTATCAGTGGTGATTGTGATGACCCGGCCGGATTGCACCAGGCACTCCAGGGTTTAATGCCCTGGCGCAAGGGCCCCTTCCAGGTTGCCGATGTCTTTATAGATTGCGAGTGGCGTTCTGACTTTAAGTGGGAGCGGTTATCGCGGCACCTGGCCCCGTTGGAGAATCGACGCATTCTCGATGTTGGTTGTGGTAATGGTTATCACTGCTGGCGCATGCTGTCGCATTCACCGGAAATGGTTATCGGAATCGAACCCTCGGTTTTGTTCAACCTTCAGTTTCAGGCCCTGCAGAAATACCTGCAACGAAGGGAAATCAACCTGTTACCCATCGGGGTGGAAGCAATCCCCGGGGATTTAAACTGGTTTGACACCGTGTTCTCGATGGGGGTGCTATATCACCGCAAGAGCCCGCTGGATCATCTGTACCAGCTCAAGAGCTTCCTTGTGAACGGCGGCGAGCTATGCCTGGAAACACTGGTGATTGAAGGCGCGGCAGGCCGGGTGCTGTTACCACCGGATCGTTATGCACGTATGCGCAATGTCTGGTTTATTCCGTCGTCGGCTGAATTGGTCGTGTGGTTGCAACGCTGCGGATTTGACAATGTCAGGATAGTCGATGAATCGGTGACCAGTATCGAGGAACAGCGGGTTACCGAATGGATGCAGTTTGAATCGCTTGAACAATGCCTGAGCCAGGAAAATCCTGCACTAACCGTCGAAGGGTTACCAGCACCGCGACGTGCTGTCATTCTGGCGAACAAACCAGCCTAGTCGAGCGTGACAAAGACAACCTGGTTGCGTCCTTTGTCCTTGGCCGCATAGACGCCCTGGTCCCCGGCGTGAAACATGGCTTCAAAATCCCGGGTAGAGCCTGCCTCAATCGAGGTGACGCCGATACTCGTTGTTATTTGCAGGTCATTTGGCTTCAAATTTTCGATATCGATGCGCAACTTCTCGGCCTTGTCACGGGCATTCTCACCGTCACAGTAAGGCATCAGAACCACGAATTCTTCCCCGCCATAGCGGGCGACCAGGTCACCATCACGAAAGCTGTTAATGAGCAGTTCGCCGATTGATTTAAGCACCATGTCGCCAACCGCGTGCCCATGGTTGTCATTAACCGCCTTGAAGTGATCAAGGTCAATTACCAGCATGCTGACCGCGTATTTGTGGCGTAGGGCCTGGGACACGAACTTGTTCGAATATTCCATCAGGCTGTGGCGATTCTGGCACCCGGTCAGCTGGTCGGTAGTTGCGAGTGCAAATAACTCCCGGCGTATATCATGTACTTTATCGAGCAGGCGCTTGTTGGTAATCAAGTTATTGATCCGAACCAGCAATTCTTCAGGTAGAATTGGTTTTGGCAGAAAATCATTAACACCAGCCCGGTAAAGCGCAATGCGCCGCTGGTCATTATTTTTATCGGGTATCGCAAGTATCGGGATAAATCCGCGGCCATCCTCGTAGGAACGTATGCGCGCGACCAAATCATCGCCTTGCATCCCGGCTTGGAAAATAATCTTGGTTATGACCAGGTCGTAGGCATCGGCATGCGAACCATAGACCGTGACCGCGTCGAATTCAGTACTTGCTTCGTCGGCAGATTTAAAATACGAAACCTGGTAACCGGTTTGTTTTAACTGGTGCAGAATGTCCGCGGCGACCTCGTCGTCATCTTCGACAAGCAATATCCGACCCTCGAAGAATACCGGGTCCAGGTGATGGTCAATGAAATGAATGACCTGGTTTTCGATCTGTTTTTCATTGAGCTCGTGAATGACGCCATCGACCCTGACCGATAGTTCGTCCGCCACCAGTTCGGCATTTTCAGTCAGCAACAGGATCGGGGTATCTTTTTGGTGCGCATGAGCATTGCAGAACGAAACAAAATCTTCCCCCGGACCATCTTTCAGTTTCTGGCTGACACAAATGATGTCGTATTTCTCGGTATCAACATGCGAGCGCGCAGATTCGATACTGTCACCCGTATCGGTGTCGAATCCTTGTTCCGCCAGGGTATGAGCCAGCATATCCCGGTAAGCCGTATTGTTTTCGATTATTAGAGCCCGCATAAACAAGGAGTATAGGACAGCATATTTTCGTTTGCTTTCGATTTTTCGAATGCTCAATCCGCTGTGGATAACATGATAATTGAGTTGTAATTGGCCTTTAATTGCCGTGCGCCGATTGTCTTCAAAATGCGATTCTGCTATCGTTTCCATCCAACCTGCGTACCGTACGTATATTCAACACGGGATCTATGAGCCGATTCATATTTATTACTGGTGGTGTTGTTTCATCACTGGGCAAGGGCATTGCATCTGCCTCCCTGGGTGCCTTGCTGCAGTCACGCGGATTGAGCGTCAATATGATCAAGCTCGATCCGTATATCAACGTGGATCCGGGCACCATGAGTCCCTTCCAGCACGGAGAAGTCTACGTTACCGACGACGGTGCCGAGACTGACCTGGACCTGGGCCACTATGAGCGCTTCGTCGGAATTCACTGTTCCAAAAGCAGCAACTACACCACGGGTCGAATCTACGAGAATGTAATCGCCAAGGAGCGGCGCGGCGACTATCTCGGTGCCACGGTACAGGTGATTCCGCATATTACCGATGAAATCAAGAATTCAGTGCTGAATAGCACCAATGGAGCCGATATCGTGCTGGTCGAAATTGGTGGTACCGTTGGCGACATCGAATCCCTGCCATATCTCGAAGCTATTCGGCAAATGGGTTTTGA
The DNA here is from genome assembly GCA_947259485.1 of uncultured Gammaproteobacteria bacterium. GTDB lineage: Bacteria > Pseudomonadota > Gammaproteobacteria. The sequence continues at coordinate 43,259 of CAMYLU010000022.1, forward strand.
GCTGGGTCACGAAAACGTGCTCTACGTGCATTTGACTTTAATTCCTTACTTGCCGGCCGCAGGCGAAATCAAGACCAAACCAACCCAGCATTCGGTCAAGGAATTACGCTCGATCGGGATACAGCCTGATATCCTGTTATGCCGTGCGGATCGCCCCATACCCGTCGACGAACGCCGCAAGATCGCCCTGTTTACCAACGTTGCAGAGGAGGCCGTCATCTCTGCAGTCGACGTCGATCATATCTACAAATTGCCACGCGAACTTAATGAGCAGGGTCTCGATAAAATCGTCGCCAAGCATTTTTCGTTAAATCTGCCAGCGGCTGATCTTTCCGGTTGGGACGGGGTCGTGGAGGCGATGGAACATCCACAGCACGAGATCTCGATTGGTTTTGTCGGCAAGTATGTCGATCATACGGATGCTTATAAATCGCTCAATGAAGCGCTCGCCCACGCCGGGCTGCACACCAGGACCCGGGTCAATATCGTCAAGATTGACTCCGAATCCATAGAAAGTGACGGCACCGAATCGCTCAAAGACCTGGATGCGATACTCGTGCCCGGGGGATTTGGTAGCCGGGGTATCGAGGGCAAGATTGCCACGGTAAACTATGCCCGTACCAATAATGTGCCTTATCTTGGCATTTGTCTCGGTATGCAGGTTGCCGTTATCGAGTACGCGCGTAATGTTCTCGGTTTAAGTAAAGCCCATAGTTCTGAATTTAATCCCAAGACACCCGACCCGGTGATTGCACTGGTGACCGAGTGGGTGGATCGTGATGGATCTGTAGAAACCCGTGACGAGGGCACCGACCTTGGCGGGACAATGCGACTCGGTGCTCAAACCTGCAAACTCGTTCCCGGAACCAGGACCCGGAGGGCGTACGGCCACGAAGAAATTAGTGAGCGGCACCGTCATCGCTACGAGTTCAATAATAACTACCTGCAGAAGTTGCAGGATGCAGGACTGGTCATAGCGGGACTTTCGGTGGATAACGAGCTGGTCGAAATGGTCGAGTTGTCTGATCACCCCTGGTTTATCGGTTGCCAGTTTCACCCTGAATTTACCTCGCAGCCCCGCGAAGGGCATCCCCTGTTTAACAGCTTCATCAGTGCTGCAGTCGAGTATCACAAGGCCAGGTCTTAAATGAAACTTTGTGATTTTGAAGTTGGACTGGATCAACCCCTGTTCTTGATGGCCGGTCCCTGCGTGATCGAATCGGAGCAACTGGCACTGGATACCGCTGGCGAACTGAAGCAGATCTGCGAGGTTTTGAACATTCCATTTATTTTCAAATCGTCGTTTGACAAGGCCAACCGCTCAAGTAGCAAAAGTTTTCGTGGTCTCGGCATTGAAAAGGGACTCGCGATACTTGAAAAGGTACGCAGCACCCTGGGAGTGCCGGTGGTCACCGATGTGCATGAAGATACTCCGCTCGATGAAGTGGCAGGCGTTGTTGATGTGCTGCAAACCCCGGCCTTTTTATGTCGACAAACAAATTTTATTCAAAACGTATCGTCTCAACAGAAACCCGTGAATATAAAAAAAGGGCAGTTTCTTTCCCCATGGGATATGCAGCAGGTCGTCAGCAAGGCCAGGGAAACCGGGAACCAGCAGATCATGGTTTGTGAGCGTGGTGCCAGCTTCGGATACAACAACCTGGTGTCAGATATGCGTTCACTTGCGGTGATGCGACAAACCGGATGCCCGGTCGTGTTCGACGCCACGCACTCGGTGCAATTACCAGGCGGGCAGGGGAGTTCGTCGGGTGGACAACGCGAGTTTGTGCCGGTACTTGCGCGAGCGGCGGTAGCGGCAGGTGTTTCCGGATTATTCATGGAAACGCATCCCGACCCGGATAAGGCGCTTAGCGACGGCCCGAATGCCTGGCCGCTGCAAAAAATTAAGTCGCTGCTGGAAGTGCTGGTCTTACTTGACCAGGCAACCAAGGCTTCCCCCATGCATGAAAACGAACTACTGCAGCTTAACCAGGAATAATACATGGAGTTGATATGACCAACATCAGCAGGGTCATTGGTCGAGAAATTCTGGACTCACGCGGCAATCCAACCGTTGAAGCCGATGTAATACTGGAAAGCGGGGCCATGGGCAGGGCAGCAGCACCTTCCGGAGCATCTACGGGAGAGCGCGAGGCTATCGAATTACGCGATGGTGATAGCGGCCGTTATCTCGGCAAAGGCGTCACCAGGGCCGTATCCCATGTCAATAACGAGTTAGCCGATGTGGTTATCGGTCGGGATTGCAAAGATCAGCGCGGGCTCGACCAGGCGATGATCGAACTTGATGGTAGCGAAAACAAGAGCAATCTCGGTGCCAATGCTTTACTTGCGGTGTCGCTGGCCAACGCGCAGGCGGGCGCGAGCGAGGCGGGGCAACCATTGTATCGATTCCTGGGTGGTGAAAGTGCAAACCTGTTGCCGGTACCGATGATGAATATCATCAATGGTGGTGCCCATGCCGACAATAGCGTCGATATGCAGGAATTTATGATCCTGCCGGTTGGTGCACCCAGTTTCAGCGAGGCTTTACGTTATGGCACCGAAATATTCCATTCGCTGAAATCGGTGCTTGGGGCAAAAGGAATGAATACCGCGGTTGGTGATGAAGGTGGTTTCGCACCGGATTTGTCCTCCAATGAAGAGGCGATTGAAGTGATATTGACCGCTATCGAAAAGGCAGGGTACCGGGCTGGTACGGATATCTGTCTCGGCCTGGATGTCGCCAGTTCAGAGTTTTACGAGTCCGGTAAATATATCCTGGCCTCGGAAAACCGCTCTTTTGACGCGAAGGGCTTTGCCGACTACCTGTCTGGCTGGGTAGATCAGTACCCGATTATCACTATCGAAGACGGTATGGATGAAGGCGATTGGGAAGGCTGGGCGGTCCTGACCGAGCAACTGGGTGGCAGGATTCAGCTGGTAGGCGACGACCTGTTCGTGACCAATACCAGTATCCTGGCTCGTGGAATCGAACAGGGAATCGCCAATTCGATCCTGATCAAGTTCAATCAGATCGGCACCCTGAGTGAAACCCTGGATGCTATATCGATGGCGCATGCAGCCGGTTATTCAACTGTTATTTCGCATCGTTCGGGTGAAACCGAAGACGTTGCGATTGCCGACCTGGCGGTTGCGACCACGGCGGGCCAGATAAAAACCGGCTCATTATCGCGCTCGGATCGAGTTGCAAAGTATAACCAGCTCCTGCGTATCGAATCGATGCTGGGTGAAGCCGCAAGATTTCCGGGAATGTCGGCCTTTAAAAACCTCTAGCCTGTAGCAAATGAACCGATGAAGATTCTGATTACCATATTGATCCTGGTACTCATCGTCTTACAGTATAGATTATGGTTCGGGGATGGCAGCCTGTCAGAAGTCGTGCAACTCACGCGCGAACTTGAACTGCAAAAACAGAAACTGGAGGAACTGGAATCGCGCAACAGGATACTCGAGGCGCAGGTTCTGGACCTGCAAAATGGTCTCGATGCCTTCGAAGAGAAAGCGCGCAATGATCTCGGCATGATCAAGCAGGGAGAGACCTTTATCCAGCTCATTCCCGAAAAAGAGGCTGCTGATGGGCAATAAAGTTCCCGTCTGGGCGGTGGTTCCGGCTGCCGGTACTGGCACGCGGATGCAGAGCGATATCCCCAAGCAGTATCTTTCTTTCCAGGGTAAAACATTGATCGAACATAGTCTCGACCGATTGTTATCACATCCCGAGATTGATGGCGCGGTGGTCGTGTTACGGGATGATGATACGACCTGGGCCGCACTTGACTATCTCGCTGAGAAGCCCGTTTTTACCACTGCAGGCGGCAAGGAGCGCTATGACTCGGTCTACAGTGGGCTTACCACGCTGCAATATCGATTCGGAAATGAGGCAATCGCACTGGTTCATGACGCGGTCCGACCCCTGGTCAGCCATCGGGATCTGAGCAACGTTATCGATGCTGCAAGGGGACATTCTGCCGGTGCGATACTGGCAGCCCCGGTTACCGACACCTTGAAACAGGAGGGTGACAGTATGGAAATCATCAACACCCTGTCCCGCGAGGGCCTCTGGTGCGCCCTGACGCCACAGGTATTTCACTTGCAAACCCTGCTCAATGCCCTGAAACAGGTGATCGACAGCAACCTGGCGATTACGGATGATGCCCAGGCGGTCGAATTATCGGGTCATACACCCTTGCTGGTTGCAGGGGATGTCAGCAACCTGAAGATTACCTCACCCGCGGACCTGGCACTTGCCGAGAGAATCTGGCTAGACCAGCGCGATCAACAGGATGACGAATAAAATTACGGCGGCCATCGGCACGATATATCCCATCCAGTCTTGCATGCTTCCTTTGGGCGAATTTTCGATTGCATGCTTGGCACGTGGAAAGAGAAAAATGATCATTGCCAGCAGGAACAGCGCCGAGCCTATTTTCAACCAGTCCATTTTAATCTCCGGAAAAAAATAAGCCCCGCGTACGGGGCTTACTCGTTATACGTAATTATCGTTTTTAATCGTTGCCACCGAAGGCCCCGAGTAAATGCAGCAGGGCCTGAAACATATTAAGGATGGACAAAAACAGTCCAGCTGCCGCCATGATGTAATTGGTTTCACCATTGTGGATCAGAGACGAAGTTTCCCACAGGATGAAAGCACTCATAATCATCACCACCGCGGCGTTGACCGCGAGGAACAATGCCGGGATGCCGAGGAAGATATTTAACAGGGCAGCGCCAAGTACAACCAGCATACCCACCATGACGAAACCACCGAGGAAGCTGAAATCCTTGCGCGTGGTCAGGGCATAACCCGAGAGGCCGAGGAAGATCGCTCCGGTGCCCCCGAGAGCAGTCATGACAATACTGGGATTTACCGAGAGGTAATAATTGAGGACTGGGCCGAGGCCGAATCCAAGTAACCCGGTAATCCCGAACAACACTGGAATTCCGGCAGCAGAATTAGCAGTCCTTGGTAATACAAACCAGAGCATGGCGATGCCGGCGATGCTGGCGACCAGGGCCGCTCCGTGACCAATTCCCGTAATAACGCCTAAAAATGCAGCGAAAGCACTGAACAGTAGCGACATCGACAACAGGATGTAGGTATTTTTGATGACCTTGTTGGTCGCCAATATCGCTTCTTGAGAGCGGGTTACAGCAGTATTCAATTGCATGATTATCTCCGTTACTTAACCAGTCTAGTATAGACCAATGCAGAGCATTTTAAGTTCATGATCAACCTATAGCAAGCCCCCAAATAGTAGGGTTATAGGCCGCTCGGGGCATTGGCCAACTCGTTTATAGTTGTGGTCATAAAAAACAAATTCAAGCCGCTTTTTGCTCAATTTGCTAATGACTAGCCGACTTAAACGATTATAATACGCCAGCGTCACTTGAGCTGATTAATCCGCTCATCCCGCGGTATCAACCTTAGTGTTGTAATTACGATACGAAATATCAGGAGAGCTGGCAGAGTGGTCGAATGCGGCGGTCTTGAAAACCGTTGACCCGAAAGGGTCCGGGGGTTCGAATCCCTCGCTCTCCGCCATCCATGGGTCAAAACGCGAGTCGTAATCGCGTTTTGAGTCTATCCCTCGCTCTCCGCCATCCATGAAAAAGCCCCGCCACCGTGCGGGGCTTTTATTGTATGTGAACCTTGTCACTGCCAGATACAGAGTTATCGGATAGCATAGTTTTTCGACGTTCCGTTGCATCCAGGGAAAGTCGTAGTACGCCCGCTAGGGATGGCGGGTTTTTATGCCTGCTGCCTGTCGCCGGTTCGCCTCTTGAACAGGATCAGGGTTCCACGCAACAACTGGTGAATAAATAACATAGCTATACGGAGAGCAGTTAATGAACGACAAAATGGAGCGTCTGGTAACACTTACATCCGAGCAACGAAATGTTATAAAAAAGTTATTGCTCGATAACCGTTATTTGAAATTTCAAAACCAAGCTTTGACAGTACGAAACAGGGAATTGGAAGAGAGAAGCTTGGTAATTGATAGAGAGATTGCCGACATTCCTATTGGCTTTGATTTAATCCCCGAGGATGACCTGAATAGACCTTAACCTGATTGATTAGTCTCTCGGCATTGACTTATATGTACTTATATTTTCTGGCCTTAGTCATAGTGAAGTTCAAATGAAGCCCTGCCACTGCGCGGGGTTTTTTATGCTTATATCAATTTTCGGTAGCCATCTCGGTAGTAAAAATGTCACACATTGAGCTATTTAACTCAAACGAGTAAAGCCCTCACAGTGGCCGTGGCAACAGCAAGAATGGCGTGCCGAAAGTCTTCATGTAGTGGCAAAAAATAACCCGCTAGCCGGGTAATTCTGTTCTACTGCGCTATTGATATACTGGTATTGACTTGAGCTAAACTTGTCCGGATCGGAAGGGGATCGATTAGTTCTCGTCACTAGCTCTCGCGGGCCGGAAAAAGGCTGAAACTGATAAGAGTGAGCAACAGTTTGTATTCGGGTTTTACTGAATTTCCAAAATACTTGCACGGGCTTGGTGCGAGTGTCGTGGTCTGTCTTTTTCTGGTGATAACGGAACATTCACAGGCCCAGGATTGCAGTCCTCATGGCGAGAGCCTGGAGGGATTGCCCATTCTCGAGGTCACGATCGACAACAATGACATCTTCGATCTTGAGCAGGAAAATCAGAAATTATGGATTCATAGATGGGCAAACAAACTTCATATCAATACACGGAAAAAAACGATCGAAGAGCAACTGTTGTTCGACACCCAGAATGGGCATGACAGGCAATTGATCAGGGAGACTGAACGCCTGTTACGGAGCCGAAGCTATATCCACGAGGCAAACATCGCAGTCGAGGAAATTTGCGGGAAAGGTGTGAAGCTGACGGTCGTAACCACCGATAACTGGACTTTAACGCCTAGCATCACGGTTAGTCGCTCTGGCGGAGAGACACGTACAGCTTTCGAAATTGAAGAATCCAACCTGCTAGGCCTGGGGAGCGAAATTAAAATTCTGTCGGAGTCCGACGAGGAAAGAGACTCGAACGCTTTCATCTACCGGGACAACAACTGGTTCGGGAATCTCGAGACCTTGAAACTGGAGCTCGCAGACAACAGCGATGGCCATGTTTACCAGGTGGACCTGGCCCGCCCATTTATAAAACAGGATTCAAAATACGCCTGGTCGATACTGCCTTCTTCGATCGAAAGAGAGAACCCGATTTACGAAGAGGGTGACGAGGTTGCAAAAGTGGGGGAGATGAACGATTTGCTGCTTTTGACTTATGGATGGTCTGACGGCCTGGTCGATAACTCGGTTTCAAGATATCGCCTGGGATGGCTTGCCAACAGGCTGAAATATAATACGGTTGATGACCCGAATATAGAGCTACCGGAAGATGTGGACAAGAGCTATCCCTTTATCGAGTACGAGTATTTGAATGTCAAATATGTAGAGAGAGTTAACTTCCGGGTGATGGGCATAACCGAAGATATCAGGCTGGGAAACAGTTTGAGAACCAGGCTCGGCTGGAAGGATGAAGCCTACCAGTCGACCCAGGAAGGCCATGTGCTCGAATTCGATTATAATTTTGGCAGCTTTATTTCAGCGCATACCCTGGGGCTTTTTGATCTGAGCCTGAACCACGAATCTAACAAAACGATCGACGATACCGGTCGCATCGTGTTGAAAGGGCAGCTATACAATTTTCGGGGTGTAAATCACAGCTACGTGTTCAGTAGCAGGCTGGAAGCGGCGCAAAATCCAGAATTATTTGAACGGATTGAGGTGGGTGGTGATTCCGGTTTGAAGGGATATCCGGTTCGGTTTCAAAATGGGGACCGGGCATTCACGCTTTCCGCGGAACGACGCAAGTACTTCAACGTGTACCTCTGGCAGCTTTTCAAATTCGGCTTTGCAATGTTTGCGGAGGCTGGCTCGGCTTGGGAGAATGGCAACGATCCGGTCTGGCTTAGCGATGTTGGAACCGGTTTGCGCCTGGTGTCAACCCGTCAATCCAGTTCCAAAGTTTTGCATTTCGATATTGCCTTCCCGCTTAGTGAAAAAGACGAGATCGATGATTACCAGTTATATGTCAAGGCAAGAACCGAGTTTTAGCAGGAACGATATTTGAAACAGACCAAATCAACCAGAACCTCGATTTCGAACCTGGGCTCGATTTTCCAGTGATCGAAACTGCGGTGTTGACTAGAAACCTGCCGGGATCATATCGCTAATTGTTAAAATACTAAGGTATTGAGCGCCCGCTTAACACCAGAAAAGTGATCGGATCTTCAATGCTATCCGGCAATCTTACCCGGGTGGTAGCTCTATCTACCCCTTCTGGTCCTGTATTTTGATACCTCTCATTAATTAGTTGCAAATAAAAACTCTTAACGACAATCTTTGCTAAAAATCAAGAGATAAAACCCGTGATCAGGTATCCGGGTAACAGTAATAACGATGGAGGGGCTGATATGTTAGTCAAAACAATTTCAACCAGTGGAGTTTGCAGTTACATCTCGTTGGCGATCATAAGTAGCCTGTCAATGGCCTGTTCATCCTTTTCTCCGGCTACCAAAAACCTGGTGCAAGACGATCATTCTCTCGCCGAATCCGAATTTCATGTGGGTCGATTTGGTGAACCGGAGCACGTAAACAATCCTACCCGAGGATCCACAACAATCGAGAGCGGAGCGGTATTATTGGGTAAAACCATTGTACTAGACCCACTGGTTCGACCCTTCTCTACGATAAAAGCTCTGTACGGCGTTACCTTAAAGTCTGCGGGCGGATTTCTCGAGAGAACTTTTATCGAAAAAGTACGCTTCCCCATTTTGGAAAGCAATCCTGTTGCAGAATTGTCTGACGCACCATCCATGGATCTTGAAGCCTGGGAGCTCCACCTGGATGAGCTAACTTCGGGACAAACTTCTTCCGGACATATCCGCTTACTGGTAGACGGGGACGAGTATTTTTCACGTCTTACTACATCGATTGCCGCAGCTGATGAGTCGATTGATATTCGCACTTATATTTTTGATAACGATGACGTGGCACTACAAATGGCTGATCTATTACGCGCCAAATCTGACGAAGTCGAAATTAAGATTCTCGTTGACGGGCTGGCTGACTTGTTTGCAACACGGCTTGACTCTTCCAGCATGCCCGAAGGTACAGAATTACCAGCATCAATATCTCGGTACTTAACTTACGCCAGCGAGATCGAGTTTCGTAAGCAATCCAATCCCTGGTTCACGGGTGATCACGCCAAAATTACGGTAATCGACCAAGACCTGGCATTTCTTGGGGGAATGAATATAGGCAGGGAATATCGCTATGACTGGCATGATTTGATGATGGAAGTGGATGGACCTATTGTCAGGCGACTGCAGTATGAATTTGACCTGGCCTGGGCGAAGTCGGGCTGGATGGGGGATTTAGGCTGGCTGAAAACAGCCGTCAAAGGCTATGAAATAGATGATTCTGATGTGGGTTACCCGATCCGGATTTTAACCACTTCGATCCATAATTCTGAACTTTACCGCGCCCAGCTGGCGGCAATACGACGTGCACGGAATCGTATTTACATCGAAAACGCATATTTTTCCGATGACAAAATTTTATTTGAACTTGCAAGAGCACGCCGCCGTGGTGTAGATGTGCGTGTAATACTGGCTTCTCATGCCGACAGCGGCATCCTCAATCTCAGCAATCAAAAAGCGATTAATACTATGTTACGCAACGGGATTCGGGTATATAACTACCCGGGAATGACTCATGTGAAAGCCGCTGTCTATGATGGCTGGGCCTGCCTGGGTTCGGCCAATTTCGATAAACTCAGCCTTCAGGTCAATCAGGAGATCAACCTGGGAACTTCCCACCCGGCTTTCGTAGCCGAACTAGTGGACAGGGTATTTTATCCGGATTTTGCAGCTTCTATTGAGTTAAAGAAATCCTTGCCGATTGTAATCCGCCACCACTTCGCAGAATTGATCGCCGACGAATTTCTCTGAGTGTGTTTGTTAGGTGATATTATATTCCGGCCTTAATCGCAAAGGAGATCGCAGCCATGTCGCAGACCAGGCCGCTAGTGGATACCCTCAAGCAGGAGCTGCGTAAACAACGCGTTACCTACAAGCGGGTTTCTGAAGTTCTCGAACTTTCCGAGACCAGCGTCAAGCGCCTGTTTGCAGAAGAAGCATTTTCACTGAAACGCCTGGAAAAGGTATGCGAATTGCTACGCCTTGATATTAGTGACCTGGTGCACCTGATGGAGAAAAATATCGAGCTAACCATCCAGCTGACACTGGAGCAGGAAAAAGACCTGGTTTCTGATATAAAACTATTACTAATGGCACTATTATTAATGAACAAACTGCGCTTCAGCGAAGTGCTTGAAACCTACGAGATTTCAGAAACCGAGGGCATTCAACTACTGGCACGACTGGACCGTATGAAAATGATCGAACTGCAACCGGGTAATCGCGTGAAGTTGATGATTTCGCAAAATTTTAAATGGATTCCCAATGGCCCAATTCAGCGCTTTTTTGAAGACAAGGTCCAGTTGGAGTTCCTGAATTCCTCTTTTAACGAGGCTGGCGAGTTTCGAGTTTTCGTATCCGGTATGATTTCAAGAAACGCTAATGCCGAGATTATCAAGAAAATCCAGCATCTTGCCGAGGAAATGAATGAGATGAACCTGGCATCTGAATCTCTGCCCCTGGAGCAGCGCTTTGGCACCAGTTTGATGATGGCGATTCGACCCTGGGAAATTAATGTGTTCCAGGAACTGCGTCGATCCCGGGACGGACGTGTTTTTCGATAATGAAATTAGCTGCATCTTCAAAAATCGACTTACCGGTCAATCAATGATCAAGGTACTGACTTACAACATTCACAAGGGTTTCGATCGCTACAATCGCGATTTTGTATTGCACAAGATCAAGGATCACCTGAAAAATGCAGAGGTTGATGTCGTGCTGCTACAAGAGATACAGGGACGCCACCTGCATCACGAAAGCCGGATTTCTGCCTGGCCGGATGTTAGCCAGTTTGAATACCTGGCCGATAACATCTGGCCTCATTTTGCTTACGGTAAAAACGCGATTTATCGCAAGGGTCATCACGGGAACGCAATTTTAAGCAAGTACGAGATTGCTGAATGGAGTAATTTAAACCTGTCCCGTTTCAAGCGCGCCAGTCGCAGCCTGTTGCATGGCATGATCGAACTGCCAAACAGTACCAGGCCATTGCACTTGTTGTGTGTACACCTGGACCTGATTGGTTTCGAACGTAAACGCCAGATCCGTGCTCTAAAGCACTATGTAGAATCTAATATCAACGCCTCTGACCCCATTATCCTCGGTGGCGATTTTAACGACTGGCATGGCGGCCTGGGTGGTTCGGTGGAGTCGCAGTTAGGGCTGCAGGAAGCGTTTCGACAAATAAATGGTAAGTACGCCAAAACTTTTCCGTCGCACTGGCCCATGTTCCGCATGGATAGAATTTACTATCGCGGGGTTAATTTGCTCGACTCGTACTGCATGGAGCGACAACCCTGGAGCGAACTATCTGATCATTTGCCCCTGTATGCACGTTTCGCGCTTTGATAGTGCCGAACGCGCCTTCGGCTAACCAGCTATTTTTTACGCCCGAAGAATATTTCAGCAGTCTGACCGAAGATATCGATCAGGCCCGGGACGAAATAATTCTCGAAACCTACATCTTCAAACTTGACGCTATCGGCAATCAAATCTTGTCAGCGCTGGTTGATGCAGTTGCACGCGGTGTTAAGTTGAGGCTGTTGATTGATGGGGTGGGTTCTTATTACGATTCGAATCTGATCGCAGATCAACTCAAATCCCAAAACAGCGAGGTTCGGGTTTTTCATCCGCTGCCCTGGGACTTTCCGGTTTACCGGCGAGCGCTGAAAGCAGGGCGATGGTACTCCCAGTTTTTCTACTTATTCGCTTCAATCAATCGTCGCGATCATCGCAAACTCTGTGTTATCGATCAGAAAGTTGCCTGGTTGGGTAGCTATAATATTACTGCCGATCATTCGAATCTTTCATCCCGAGCTGAAAACGACTTCTGGCACGATACCGGGTTACGGGTAAGCGGGTCGGTCGTTCAAATGCTGGCAACGAACTTTACTCATGTCTGGCAACGCAAGCTGGGCAGTATAGGTCAGCGTTCCCGCCATTTTATGGCACGTGCTGAAATCAGACGACGGCGTCAACCGAAGTTACATTTGATAAGCGAACTGGAAAAATGCAGACAGCGAATCTGGATTACCAATGCCTATTTCAATCCAACAAACCAGGTATTAAAGCTATTAAAACGCAAGGCGAAGGCAGGTATATCGGTTCAGTTAATAGTCCCGAAGCGCTCGGATGTTGTTTTCTTTCCACTGTTATCGCGTAGTTTTTACACCGATCTGCTGGAAAGCAATATCCGTGTTTTCGAGTACGGCACCCGGGTTTTGCATTCTAAGACTATACTTATCGACGAGCAGGTGTTAGTTGGCAGTACTAATCTGAATTATCGTAGCCTGTTTCATGACCTGGAACTTGACCTGCTGCTGGATGACGCCCCAGTGGTCGAACAAATGCAGGAAAGATTTCGTCGTGATATTTCGGATAGTGTTGAAATTACCCTTCATCATTGGCAACAACATCCATGGTTGCTCAGGTTCCTGGGCTGGTTGTCCAGGTTTTTGCGCTATTGGATGTAGCTCGAAGCGGGCATTCATCAAGTTACGATATCGCATGAAATGGCTGGAGCTATCTTGCTAACTATCGGAGAATTGCAGAATAAGTTACCTTAACTATACTTAGTAACTTATTGAATTTATTAGTTTAAGTTTAGAATGACACTCAGCGACATTTAACTTCTGAATAATGAATGACTTAATAACCTTAAGCAGATATGAGCACGACTGAAAGCGGGTTTAGCTGGCGTTCCCAATCAACGTTTGTCGTTGTGGCTGCCGGTGCGACATTAAGCCTGAACGATTTCCTGACTTTTCCTGTCCTCGCGGGTCAAAACGGGGGTGGCGCTTTCTTGTTGCTGTACATTTTTTTTCTATTTGTACTCGGTTTGCCACTAATGATGAATGAATTGATGCTGGGTCGGCTAACCAGGACGGATCCAGCAGCAAGTCTGAGAACACTTTCCGATCAGTACAAGGCTTCGGTTTACTGGAAACTTGCGGGCCTTAGCGCGATGCTTGCCGCCTTTCTGATCATTGCGACTTTCAGTGTGATTGCGGGCTGGTCGCTTGCCTACTCGTTTAAATCGGTGGTCGGCGTATTCGATGGCGCCACGCTTGAGACTGCCAAAACCCAGTTTGATAGCTTCACAATCGACAGTGAACGCATGACCTTGTGGCATACCTTGTTCGTAATCGTGTTAGTTTCGATTTGCGGACAGCCTTTGAAAGTCGGCCTGGAGCGGGTAACGCTGATATTGGTTCCACTGATGATTTTACTGCTAATCACTGGACTCGTTCTCGGGTTTACCTCCTCGGGAATGCGATTAAGCATACACAGCACCTTATATGCCGACTTTTCTGTGATGGACTCGCAGACACCGATCATCGCCTTGCAACGTGCTTTCTACACGCTCGCCCTCGGAATAGGAGCGATGATGGCCTATGGTCGATACCTGCCTGCCGGGGTTTCCATTGGATATTCGGCGGGCCTGGTAATTACGGTCGAGTTACTTTTTTCTATTTTCACGGGCCTTTCAATTAATGCACTGATGTTATCTTCGGGCCAGGAGCCCGGCATTGACAGTCAGTTCGCATTTCGGGTTATGCCGGTAATCATGAATCAGTTTGCTTATGGCGGCTTGTTCAGTACCCTGTTTTTCCTGTTATTAACCATTGCGGCTCTGACTACATCGATCGCGTTACTCGAGGCCCCCATAACCTACCTGCAACGCAAGTTTTCGATATCGCGTTTAAAGGCTGCAGTAATGCTGGGTGTTGGAATCTGGATGTTTGGCCTGGGTGTTATACTGTCGCATACTGTCTGGAACGGGGATGGATTTACGGTGGCGTTATTTTTTGGAGACGAAGCCGTTCGCCTTGTTAATAACGCCGGATTCCATGACGTACTGGTATTTATTTCAAGTCACCTGATCCAGCCGTTTGTCGCCTTATTCATATGCCTGTTTGTCGCCTGGAAAATCCCGCGCGAGGTCAGTCACAAGGAATTCGCGTTACCCCGGCAATACAGTTACGAGATCTGGAACTACCTGGTCCGCTACATAATTCCAGTGCTATTGCTGGTAGTAATACTGGCTGCTTTCGGGATCATTTGAAGTGCCAGAAATACGGCGTAGTGCCTTGATGCCTTATCCGGCTCAATTCATGTATGACATCGTCAATGATGTCGAGTCCTATCCCGAGTTTCTACCCTGGTGCGGCGATGTTAAGATTAATCAGCTGGACAATTCCTCGATGGAGGCATCCATCCTGATGCGTGGCGCCGGATTAAATCACTGGTTCAAAACCCGTAACTCAATGGTACCTGGTCAATCGATTGAAATGGAACTGGTCGAAGGCCCGTTTAGCAAACTCGAGGGACTATGGAGTTTCACCGCGATCGATTCCGATGGCTGTAAAATCGAGCTCATGCTGGAGTTCGAAATGAAACAGGGTCTAGCATCTACCTTGATTGCGCCTGCTTTTTCACGAATCGCGAATACGATGGTTGATTCGTTTTGTGAACGCGCAAGGAATCTATATGAGCGCTAAGACCACGATCGAAGTGGCTTATGCGACCCCTGGTAAACAGGTTATTCTTGAATGTGAAGTCGAATTTGGCACCACTATCCGCGATGCCGTTAGGCAATCCGGAATCAACCAGCACTTTCCCGAGATCGACCTCGAGAATTGTAAACTGGGGATTTTCAGCAAGCCCGTCGCTGTCGATTACGAATTAAGCGATGGTGATCGTATCGAGATATACAGGCCGTTGATCGCAGATCCCAAGGAAGTACGAAGACAAAGGGCTGCGCAGGGGTTGAAGATGAAAAAAGGCGGCGGTGCGATCAGCCAGGATTAAGAGCACCATCGATTTTCGATAGCAAATCATTGGTGAAGGTCAAAGTCATCCGTTTTTTTACAATTTCACCATCATCACCCGATTTCAAATAATAAACATAGTTCCACAGATCAGGTTGATACAGGTCGACGACGGCAGGCGTGCCAAGCAAAAACTCGACCTGGCTGCGCGACATGCCGATTTCCAGCTGCTGCAGCAGGGCGGGATCGATCCTGTTTCCCTGCGGGATATCCATTCGATACACACAACCGGAGAATGCTACAATGACACATCCCGCGATCAGGATTTTCTGAAATAGTCGTAAAATCATACTGCACATTGCGGCGAAGGAAGGCGCGATAATACTGCTCCAACCCGGATGCTGCAAATACTGTGAGAGCTTTCTATGGAAACAGCCGATATTAAAAACGCAGGTTTAAAAGTAACCTTGCCGCGTATGAAAATCCTTGAGCTGCTGGAAAGTTCGGCCGACCGCCATTTAAAGGCTGAGGATATCTATAAAATGCTGCTGGACTCGGGCGAGGAAATCGCGCTGGCCACGGTATATCGAGTCTTGACCCAGTTCGAAACCGCCGGGCTGGTAACCCGTCATCATTTTGATGGTGGACACGCGGTTTTTGAAATCAATGACGGCGAACACCACGATCACCTGGTTGATATTTCAAGCGGCAGGGTAGTTGAGTTTTATGACGAAATTATCGAGCAGCGACAAAAAGAAATTGCCGACAGATACGGTTTTACGATTACCGAGCACACGATGGTACTGTACGGACATTTCGAGGAAAAAAAGTAGATTAACTAATCGCCAGGCCAGGTAGCTTGCCGAATTTTATCCTTCAACACGCCTCATTCCTGAGTAGCCAGCATTTCACTGGCATGGGCGCGGGTCTGCGCGGTAATGGTAACGCCGCCGAGCATCCGCGCGACCTCCTCGAGCCGCTCTTCATTGCTTAACGGGACTACTTCAGTCGACGTTTCGCCGCGTTCGCTGGTCTTGGTTACCCGATAATGATGGTGTGCCTGGGAGGCCACCTGGGGTAAATGGGTGACGCAGAATACCTGCCTGTCTCGTCCCAGCAAACGCAATTTCTTGCCGACAATTTCGGCGACACCACCGCCAACACCACTATCGACCTCGTCGAAAATCAGGGTCGGTATTTTGGACGATTCACTCATGATCACCTGTATTGCGAGACTAATGCGTGAAAGTTCACCCCCGGAGGCCACCTTCGAAAGCGGTTTTGGAGCCTGGCCAGAATTGGTGCTTACGAGATATCGAATACTATCAGTGCCATGATTAGCAGGTTCCTGGTGGGGCTCGATACCAATAAGGAATTGACCTTCCTCCATCCCCAGCTGCTGCATTACCTGTGTCACTTGCTCGGACAATGTCGCCGCAGTTATCTGCCGCTTCAGCGATAGCTCCCCGGCACTGAACAGGTAGTCGTCACGCGCTTTATCGAGATCGGCCTGAATCGTCTCCGCATCGAAATTATCGCCCTGCAACATCTCCAGTTCCCGGTTCAGTTCCTCGCCAAGTGCGGGTAAGGCCGCGACTTCGATACGATGCTTGCGCGACAGGTTCTGGATGGTTGCGATGCGCTCGTTTATCGCTTCCAGGCGGGCACCATCGAGCTCGATTCCATCGCGATAATTGCGTAGTTCCGAGGTCGCTTCCTGGACCTGGATCAAGGCCGCATTAATGAGTTCATGGCTGCTAACCAAAGCCTTGTCACTTTCCAGCAGCAGGCCCAGCTTCTGTTCGCACAGGCTAAGCACGGACTGAATACTCTGATCGTCGTTTTCGTAAAGCTGCGCAAGTACCTGGCCGGTCTGCTCAATCAAGGCGTCCGCGTTCGAGAGGCGTCGGTATTCATCCTGTAAAATTTCGAACTCGCCTTCCGCAAGGGCGATTTGATTCAACTCGTCACAGTATAATCCGAGTAAGTCGATACGCTGTTCCCGCTCCCTGGAACCGGATTGTGCTTGCTCCAGGCGTTGCTCCAGGGCTCGATAGTGCACATATTTCTGCTGTACTTCGTCCAGTAGAGAGTGCTCGCCCAGAAAGGCATCGAGTAATTGGCGTTGTACCAGCGGTACTTGCAGGGATTGATGTTCATGCTGGCCGTGGATATCGATCAACTTGTCACACAAGGTACGTAATTGCGCGAGGGTGGCGTTAAAGCCGTTGATAAATGCCTTGCTGCGACCGTTGGCGTGAAGCACACGCCGGACTAGACATTCACCATCGGCATTCATTTCCTGCTCGGCAAGCCATGTCTGCACTGCCGGAGTATCGTCGAGGCAGAAACTGACACTTATTTCCGCGCGTTCCGTGCCCTGGCGAATGAAATCGCTTTCGGCACGGTCGCCAGCGACCAGTTTGATCGCGTCGAGCAGAATCGATTTACCGGCACCGGTTTCCCCGGTGAGTGCACTCAGCCCGGAATCAAACTCGAGCTGTAACGAATCGATGATCGCGAAGTTGCTGATCTGAATCGATTCGAGCACTAGTAATTTGCGCTCCAGTAGAGCTTGGCACGCAACACCTGGAAGTAGTCGTAGTCCTCGGGATGTAACAAGGTTAAGGGTTTGGGATAGCGTATTATACGTACCCGGTTTTCCTGGTTCACGATCGTGGTTGAATGACCATCATAGCTGACCTTTGCAGGTAACGAATCCTGTCCGAGGCGGACTTCAATAGGCTGGTCAGCAGGTAAAACAATCGGGCGGTTACTGAGGGTATGTGGACATATCGGCACGATTGCGAGCGTGTTAAGCGAGGGATGCATAATCGGGCCGCCACCTGAAAGGGCATATGCTGTCGAGCCGGTAGGCGTGGTTACGATCACCCCGTCAGAACGTTGTATATGAATTAAAACGCCACCGCTCGAAATTTCGTATTCAATCATGCTCGCTGATTCGTAGCTGTGCAGAATAATGTCATTGAGAGCAACATTGGTTGAGACCAGCTTGTCGCCGTCGTAGAAATGTCCTTCAATAAGGAATCGCTCCTCGACGCTGTAACGACCCTGCATAACAGCATCCAGGTAGGACTCAAAATCGTCAAACGAGACGTCCGCAAGAAATCCCAGCCGGCCCAGGTTAATGCCCAGCAACGGCGTATCAACATCGGCAAGTGCACGTGCAGCGGTTAGCAGGGTGCCGTCACCACCTAGCGAAATCACCAGCTCGGATTGTTCTACCAGTTCGCTCAGCGAAACGTTCGATACCCCGGGCAGGGGCTCGTCGAAATCAAGGCAATGCACGATAACCGTAGCGTGGCGGGTCAGTGCCGGTACGACCTGTTGAACCTTTTCCTGCCGCGCCTGCATATCACTGCGGACGATGAGGCCAATTGATTTAAAATTCGAAGGCATTATTAAAACTAGTATCCAGGATCCCTTGATTTACCGGGGTTTAGTAGTTAGCTTGTGTTTCACTGTATTTAAATTGCCGCTAAACTAGCGCCTTGCAACAATATATCAGACCCGATGAACGAAAAATACGAACTTGATGAGCGCGCCCAGGTTTTATTGCGGGAATTGATCAACTCGTATTCGCGTGATGCTCAGCCGGTTGGCTCGAAAAATCTGGCTGAATTATCCGGACTCGACGTCAGCTCCGCTACAATTCGCAATATTATGGCGAAGCTCGAGGACATGGGACTGGTCAATTCGCCCCACACCTCGGCCGGTCGAATTCCGACCGAGGCCGGATACCGTTTTTTTATTGATAGCCTGCTCGAAGTAGACAATCTCGAGACAGCCTCGCAGCGGATTATTTCAGATACCTTCAGTGCCGACAAAACTTCCAGCGATCTCATTCATAGCGCCACCGATATACTCTCGCAAATCACTCACCTGGCTGGAATTGTCAGCATGACTCATACTGCACCCGCCGAGGTGCGTCACATCGAGTTTATGAAACTGAGTGATCGTCGTGTATTGGTAATCCTGGTGATCAACAAGGACGACGTGCATAACAAGGTAATCCATGTTGAACGCGATTACAGCGATCTCGAGTTACAGCAGGCAGCACAGACTTTGAGTCGTTACCTGATAGGGCGCAGTTTCGAAAGCGCCCGCAGAAAACTGCTGGATGAGCTTTCCGAACTGAGAACCGATGTCAATTCAATACTGGAACCTGTTCTCGAAGCAATGGAAGAGGTTTGTAGCATGACCGCGCATGATGACCTGCTCACAAGCGGTGAAACTAACTTGCTTCAGTACGCGGAACTATCTGATATCAACAAGTTACGTAGTCTTTTTAAAGTATTTAATGAGAAAACCGATCTGCTGAAATTACTCGATGGCTGCACTTCTGCAGAGGGCGTCGAAATCTTTATCGGTAGCGAATCAGGCTACTCGGTTTTAAGCGATTGCAGCGTGGTCGGCGCGCCGTATGAAATCAAGGGTGAAATTGTCGGCGTGTTAGGCGTTATCGGCCCGACTCGTATCGCCTATGAACAAGTGATACCGATTGTGGATGTAACCGCAAGATTGTTAACTTCGGCCTTGAATACTCAGAAATAATCCTTAAATTGTACGCCATCTTATTAGCCTCTGTTTCTAAACGGAGTAAATTCAATCCAACAAGCGAATCAGTTTCTACCGGAGTAGTCAATGTCGCCACAACAAACCAATGTCCATCCGGACGATGAACATGCCATAGCCACTGAAGCCGACGAAGATGCGCAGCTCGAAGATGTTGTTCCCGAAGCTGCCGCTGATGAGAGCGAGGCCGACGAGCCTGTCGAGATGCAGCTGGCGAAAGCGCAGGAGACAATAAAGGATTACTGGGACCAGATGATGCGATTGCGCGCCGAAATAGACAATAATCGCAAACGAGCGGAACGAGACATCGAGAGCGCGCACAAGTACGCATTGAAGAGTTTTGTTGAAAACCTGTTACCCGTGATCGATAGCATGGAAATGGGGCAAACCGCCGCCTCGGCCGACAATGCAACCCTGGAAAGTATTCGCGAGGGAACCGCGTTAACCATGAATATGTTGATCCATGTTATGGAAAAAAATGGACTCGAGCAGATCGATCCCCTGGGCGAGAATTTTGATCCTGAAAAGCATCAGGCCATCAGCATGATCGAGGCGGAGGGGGCAGAACCCAATACTGTTGTCGATGTTATGCAGAAGGGTTTCTTGTTAAATGATCGCCTGGTGCGACCTGCAATGGTTGTTGTTGCCAAGTAATTTACAAAAAAAATTAAAATTTACTTGAAAGCAATAAAAATAACCCTACATCGGGTGTAAGTTTCTTTTAGTACAAATTTTTGGAGTATATCTAATGGGCAGAATCATAGGCATAGACCTCGGCACCACGAACTCTTGTGTGGCGGTAATGGAGGGCGGCAAACCCAAGGTTATCGAAAATGCCGAGGGTGATCGTACTACCCCTTCTATCGTGGCTTTTGGCACTGACGATGAAGTACTGGTTGGGCAGCCCGCAAAACGCCAGGCAGTCACCAATCCTACAAACACGCTATACGCGGTAAAACGCCTGATCGGGCGTCGTTTCGATGAAAAAGAGGTACAGAAGGATATTGACCTGGTGCCCTATACCATTATTAAGGCCGACAATGGTGATGCCTGGGTTGAAGCCAAGGGCAATAAAATGGCGCCACCCGAAATATCGGCTCGCGTATTACAAAAGATGAAGAAGACCGCCGAAGAGTACCTCGGTGAAGAGGTAACCGAGGCCGTTATTACGGTGCCGGCCTATTTTAATGACTCACAACGCCAGGCAACCAAGGACGCGGGGAAAATTGCCGGTCTCGAAGTTAAACGCATTATTAACGAGCCAACCGCGGCGGCCCTGGCCTACGGCATGGACAAGTCTACCGGCGATAAAAAGATCGCTGTTTATGACCTCGGTGGTGGTACTTTCGATATCTCCATAATCGAGGTGGCCGAAGTCGATGGCGAGCACCAGTTCGAAGTACTGTCCACCAATGGCGATACGTTTCTCGGTGGTGAAGATTTCGATATGCGCCTGATAGATTACCTTGCCGATGCATTCAAGAAAGAGCAGGGCATGGACCTGCGCGGCGACCCGCTCGCGATGCAGCGTTTGAAGGAGGCTGCCGAGAAAGCAAAAATTGAACTGTCATCGAGCCAGCAAACCGATATAAATCTGCCCTATATCACTGCAGACGCATCGGGCCCCAAGCATCTTAATTTGAAGATTACCCGCGCCAAGCTCGAATCACTGGTTGACGATCTGATCGCGCGCACCATTGATCCACTCAAGGTGGCTCTTGATGATGCGGGTCTTTCGGTATCGGATATCAATGACATTATCCTGGTTGGCGGCCAAACCCGTATGCCGAAGGTTCTGGAAGTCGTTACAAACTTCTTTGGTCGCGATCCACGCCGTGATGTAAACCCGGACGAGGCAGTTGCATGTGGTGCCGCGATCCAGGGCGGTGTTCTCGGTGGCGACGTTAAAAACGTGTTACTGCTTGACGTTACCCCGCTTTCACTGGGTATCGAGACCCTCGGTGGTGTGATGACCAAGTTGATCGAAAAGAATACGACTATTCCGACCAAGGCCGCACAGACCTTTTCGACCGCCGAAGATAACCAGACCGCGGTAACGGTCCATGTGCTGCAGGGTGAACGTGAAGTCGCCACGGCTAACAAGTCTCTAGGTCGATTTGATCTCTCGGAAATCCCGACTGCGCAACGCGGTGTGCCCCAGATCGAAGTAACATTCGATATCGACGCTAACGGTATTCTTAACGTATCGGCCAAGGACAAGGCAACAGGCAAAGAGCAGAAGATTGTTATCAAGGCCTCCAGTGGTCTTTCCGATGATGAAGTCGATGCAATGATCAAGGATGCGGAAGCACATGCCGATGAAGACCGTAAGCATCGTGAATCCGTCGAAACTCGCAACCAGGCTGATGCGATGATCCACGCGGCTGAGAAGACGGTCAAGGATCTGAGTGACCAGATAGAAGATGAAGACAAGGCCGCTATCGAATCTGCCATCGAAGACCTGAAAAAGGCTTTAGAAGGTTCGGACAAGGACGATATCGATGCCAAAACGCAGGCCCTTGCCGAGGCATCGAGCAAGGTGGCTGAAAAGGCCTATTCCGCTGGTGCCGAAGAAGGTGGACCCGACCCGGTTGATGCGAATGCATCGGCGCAGGCGGATGCCAGTGAAGATGTTGTCGATGCCGAGTTTGAAGAAGTAAAAGAAGACGACAAAAAGTAACGGTATGTTCTGATCGTTATAGACCTGGCGCGATTTATCGCGCCGGGTTTTATTATTTGTAGATACGAGTCAATGTCACAACGCGATTATTACGAAGTTCTCGAAGTTTCAAATACTGCATCGGATGCCGAAATCAAAAAGGCGTTTCGTCGCCTGGCAATGAAATATCATCCGGATCGCAATCCTGATGACGAGTCTGCTGAAAAAAATTTTAAGGAAGCCAAGGAAGCTTTCGACGTACTTTCAAACCCCAACAAGCGCGCAGCCTACGACCAGTTCGGGCATGCCGGTGTCGATCAATCCGTCGGTGGAGGCGGCTTCAGCGGGGGCGGTTTCGGTGACGCCTTCAGCGATATTTTTGGAGATATATTCGGCGGCGGTGGTCGTTCGCGCGTGCGCAAGGGCGCCGATCTGCAGTACAACCTCGAATTAACCCTGGAGGATGCCGTCAAAGGTACCACGGTTAAAATTCGTGTACCTACCCTGAAACACTGTACTACCTGCTCAGGTAGTGGCGCAAAACCCGGCACTTCTGCCGAAACCTGCAGTACCTGTGGCGGGCACGGCCAGGTACGTATGCAACAGGGTTTTTTCTCGGTGCAGCAAACCTGTCCCAATTGTCGTGGCAAAGGCACAACCATCAGTGATCCCTGCAATACATGCCACGGTGCCGGACGGGTAAAAGAACACAAATCGCTATCCGTGGAAGTGCCCGCGGGGGTCGATAATGGTGATCGTATTCGCCTGTCAGGAGAAGGCGAGGCCGGCGATGCAAGTGCTCCGTCCGGCGATTTGTTCGTGCAAATACATGTCAAACCACATCCGATTTTTGAGCGTGATAATGCTGATCTTTACTGCGAGGTACCTATCAGCATCGTTACTGCCGCGCTTGGCGGTGAGCTGGAAGTACCCAGTCTCGAGGGCAGACTAAACCTGAAAGTACCAGCAGGCACCCAGACGCATAAGCAGTTTCGCATGCGCGGCAAGGGTGTCAAACCGGTTCGAGGTGGTCCCATCGGTGATTTAATCTGCCGCATTGTTGTCGAAACACCTGTAAAATTGAACGCTGAGCAAAAAGAACTACTTGAACAATTTGCACAATCGATGGATAAGGCGGGAAAGAAACACAGTCCGAATGAAAATTCCTGGGTCGATAACATGAAGAAGTTCTTTGAAGATATGAAATCTTGAGACGTTAAACCTGGGAGATCACTAGTGGCTCGAATCGCAATTGCAGGCGCAGCAGGACGGATGGGCAGGAACCTTGTTATCGCCTGTAGCGAGACCGGCGATATGGAGTTAACCCAGGCCCTGGAGCAGGATCAAAGCCCGTCTCTTGGCATGGATAGCGGTTTGCTGGCCGGACTGGCCCCCAATAATGTATTAATCAGCGATCACCTCGACGCCAGCTCGTTTGATGTACTGGTCGACTTTACCCATCCGAGCGCTACCACTCACCACGTCGATTTTTGTTTAAAGCACGGCAAGAAAATGGTTGTCGGCACCACCGGTTGTGACGCCGAACTAGAGCAAAAAATGCACGCGGCTGGACGGGAAATTGCCATTGTTTATGCCCCGAATATGAGTGTCGGGGTGAACCTTTGTTTTAAACTGCTGCAAACCGCCGCCGCCGTTCTCGGCGATAGCGTTGATATTGAAATAATCGAAGCACATCATCGCCACAAGGTAGACTCGCCATCCGGCACCGCTTTAAAAATGGGGCAGGTGGTTGCCGAAACCCTGGGCCGTAAACTGGATGATTGTGCGGTTTACGGTCGTGAAGGCCAGACCGGGGCCAGGGATCGTAATACCATCGGCTTCGAAACGATCCGCGCCGGGGATATTGTCGGCGAGCACACGGTTTTATTCGCCGCCGAGGGTGAGCGTATCGAAATTACGCACAAGGCTTCCAGTCGGATGACCTTCGCGCACGGTGCGATTCGGGCATGCCGCTGGTTGGAGCAGCAGGAAAAAGGCATTTTCAGTATGCAGGACGTACTCGAAATTGCGTGAATTCACATTAGATAGTGAATGTAAGTAAATGAATTTAAACCGCTTTACCATTTTTCCTGCCATTCATTTGCGCAATGGAGAGGTAGTGCGTTTCACCCAGGGTGATACCGAAAATCCAGTTGTTTTCAATACCGATCCAGTCGCATGCGCACGCCAGTGGATCGAACAGGGCGCCGAATGGCTGCAGGTTGTCAATCTTGACGCCGCTTTCGACGAGGACGCCAGCCATAACTGGGAACTTATTAAACAGATAACTGCGCTCGAGGTAAGTATCCAGTTCGGTGGCGGCATCCGCAGCATTGATGATGTCCACTGGGCGATGAAATCGGGCATCAAGCGCGTCATTATCGGGACTTCCGCGGTTGAAAATCCGCAAATGATGGCAGAGTCGATTGCAACCTATGGCAGTGATGCAGTTGTGCTCGGGATCGATGCCGATGCCCAGGGCGAGGTCCAGATTCATGGCTGGCGTGCAGGCGGAAGCGTGCAGGCAACAGCGCTTGCGATTCAAATGCGGCAACTGGGAGTAACCACGGCAATTCATACCAGTATTCATCGTGACGGTTCGATGACCGGGGTTGACCTGGAAGCGTCGATCGATCTTGCCGCCATGAGCGGTTTGCGAATCATCGTTGGCGGTGGTATCGGCTCAATGACGGATGTGCGTGAGTGCTTTAACAACGACGGCATCGATGGCGTAATAATCGGTAAGGCACTCTATACCGGTAATGTTGACCTGAAAAAAGCGCTCGAAATTTCCAGTCATAAAGACTCCTTCGAGGCCGGGTTATCCAGGTGGAAGGCCGATCAAAGCATGCCCTGGAATCGATTTGGATATGAACTGGTCGAACATAATTTGAAGAAGCATATCCCGATGGATTCACAACCGCTGCGTATTCTTGATGCCGGTGGCGGTAACGGGCTTGACAGCCTGGCGCTGGCGCGCATGAATCACCAGATTGAACTTGTTGATATCTCCCAACAGATGCTCGATGACGCTCGCGCCAATGCAGCGTTGGCCGGTGTTACCGATCGACTGAGTATCCACGCGATGGATATTCTCAACATTGGCAGTAAATTTTCCGAAAACGAGTTTGATATAATCCTCTGTCACAACGTTATTCAATTTATCGACGAGGTGAAACCGCTGCTGGAGGCCCTGCTGCTGGTTTTGAAGCCCGGTGGTTTCATATCGTTGATAGCCACCAATCAATATTCCTTGCCCTACCAGGCGGCCTTTCTGGAACAGGACCTGGATAAAGCCTATGACCTGCTCGACCAGAGCGATCAGTACAACTCGATATTTGATATTAGCGTGCATGAATATCGCCCTGACGAAGTTATCGACTGGCTCACTGGCATGGGACTAAACCTGGAAAAACACTACGGGATTCGGTGCCTTTACAATTACTGGGGCACCAATGAATTAAAGGAGGATTCCGCGGTATACCAAAAACTGAAGAAGCTCGAATTGGAGTTTACCGAACGTAATCCCTACAAGCTTACTGCGAGGCAGTTCCAGATCATCGCGCGAAAGACCTGACCGGGCCAGTCGCATAAAAATCGTTAACGCATTGTCACCAGCTCCTCCGAGCTGGTTGGATGAATCGCCACGGTGTCATCGAAGTCCTGCTTGCAGGCTCCCATCCGTATTGCTACCGCGAAACCCTGCAGCATCTCGTCGACCGCGGGACCTATCATGTGGCAACCAATGACCTTTTCTTGCTCATCGAGACATACCAGTTTCATCGCGGTGGGCACGTCGTGTCCACTGATCGAATTGTACATCGCCGTAAAACGAGTCTGGTAAACCTTGATCCGATCGCCGTATTGTTCTCGCGCCGCTTCCTCGGTAGCGCCTACGGTTCCGACCGGTGGGTGACTGAATACGACGGTTGGAATCAACTCGTAGTCGAGGTGACGCTCGGCCTGGTTATTGTAGAGTCGATCCGCCAGCCGTCTGCCGGCGGCAATCGCAACCGGGGTTAGAGCAGCTCGCCCGGTTACATCTCCGAGGGCAAAAATATGAGGCTGATTGGTGCATTGATATAAATCGGTTTCGATGAAATTTTTCTGATTTATGCCGACGTCGGCATTTTCCAGTTTCAACACATCAAGGTCGGTGCTCCGTCCAATGGCATAGATCACCTGGTCCACCTGTTCAAGCCCAACACCATGATTGTCATCAACTTCAAGCAGGCCGGAAGCTGCCCGCCTGATGTGGGTAATTTGACAGTTGGTTCGCAGCTCGATGCCGGATTTGGCAAGCTCTTCCAGCAGTGTTGTTTGTATCAGGCTGTCGAACTCACCCAGTACATGATGCTTGCGTAAAAACAAGATGACATGGCTTCCCAGTGAGTTCAGTACGCCGGCCAGTTCTACCGCGATATAACCCGAGCCCACTATCGCAACGCGAGCCGGTTGTCGATCGAGCGCGAAAAATCCATCGGAAGTGATGGCATGTTCCGCACCGGGTATGTCGGCTACTCGAGGATGTGTTCCGGTCGCAATGGCAATGTGTTTGGCGGAATATTGTTTACCGTTGACAACTACCGTGTTGGCGTCGACGAAACTGGCCTCACCTTCAATTTCGTCGATGCCAAGTTCTTTCAGGTACCCGTGATACCAGTCATTGATTCCGCTGATGTATCTTTCCCGCTTTTCAACCAGCCTGGACCAGTCAAATCCGTTACTGGTCAGGTCGTAACCATAACCACCGGCATCGTCGATCATATGAGCCAGGTTGGCTGCGAACCACATAATTTTC
Source organism: uncultured Gammaproteobacteria bacterium (assembly GCA_947259485.1). Taxonomy (GTDB): domain Bacteria; phylum Pseudomonadota; class Gammaproteobacteria. Next base: position 70,352 of record CAMYLU010000022.1, read on the forward strand.
TTTGGCACACAGCCGACATTGACACAGGTGCCGCCGATATCGCCGCGTTCCACGATCGCACAACGTTGACCATAGCTGGCCGCGCGTTCCGCAATAGACAGGCCGCCACTTCCGGCGCCAAGCGTGATCAGGTCATAGTCGTATTCATGTGCCATGGTTTTCTCCGGGTTTACCGGCGCGCACTGTAGCAGTTTTCCGATAGATTTTTTATCCTTCTGCAGACATAATTCTTCGAAATCTGAGATGGTCGCGTCAAATGTTTAAATTTATAAGATTCCTGATAACCCATGGCATTGCCCTGGCGCTTGGCTTTGCGCTGGGAATTTACCTGTTACCAATACTGGTGGCACCGGAAGGGCCCAGTGACGCCGAGGTGTCTACTTCGATGTCGCAGGCCATGTTCAGTGCTCAATTCCGCAAAGACCTGCCGGGTAGCGATTTCCTGCATTGGGGGGAAGGGACGATTTCGATCTCGGCAAAGCAAATCGGCTTTATGGGATCGCTTGCACCGGGACCAGATTACCGCCTTTACCTGACTCGTCAGCTTGTTCTGAATGAACAGGAGTTTCTCAATGTAAAAAATGAATCGGTCGTTGTCGGGGAGGTTAAAACCTTCAATAATTTTATTCTGCCGATGCCGGAATCTATCAATCCATCCGAATATACCGCGGTTGTTGTCTGGTGTGAATCTTTCGGTGAATTCATAACGGCCGCAAATTACCAGTAGTAGGTTCCCTGGCAGATTGACATTAACTAGTCCTGCGGGCCCCAGAGGATCCGGTCGAGGCTATCTTCGGTTTCGAGTTCGATTATTTTCGCCCCATCGAAGCGTATACCTTCCTGCTTTAACAACTGCGCCTGCTCCCGGTAAGAACGGGATCCGATTTCAAATGCCAGGGTTCGATTCGAGCGCACCACGCGAAACCAGGGCAGGGGATCGGGAGATCTCCCAAGTGCAGCACCGACCATTCGCGAATAGCGAGGAAATCCAGCCGCCCTCGCGACTTCGCCATAACCCATTACCCGGCCGGGGGGAATCGAGGCAACAACCTGCCAGACCTGGTGATCGAACTTTTCCCTGAAGCGACTCATGGTGCGAGTTTACTATCGGCCGCGATGGCTGAAAAGCAATCCGCAATTTTCATCCAGGCCGGGATAGGCTGTCCCGGGAATTCTTCGTTTCTGCTGTTGATAATTCTTGCTAAACCTTACGGCAGATAGATTAATAGTTAGCAAACGACATCGGAACCTATACGATATATTGCATTAAGTTGTTATTTTAAATTATTGAATTATATAGTTTAACTACTCATTTAATCTCACTGTTGAATCGCCTATTCGCTCAACCAGATGAATTACCTTCACCGCGCGCATATTCCCGCTTACCGAGTTGCACCAGCCTGCGTACCTCCGAAACTGCAACGCTGATAGTCGGGAAATCGCAGCTGCGCATCGCGCTGAACTCGTTGAGAATACTGTCATAGCGCTGTAGCGCAATGTCGTTACGTTCTTCCCAGATAGCCATCGCCTTGTTGGTATGACGCTTGTTTTCCACGATCTGTAAAACCAGCTCGGTCAGGTTATGCTGATTGGCATGCAAATCATTACGCAAATTCAGGATCGCGAGATGATTCCAGTGAGTGCGCACTATGGTTTGTGAAATGGCGTCTCTGATCCAGTGCAACTGCAGGCGTTCCGATAATACAAAAAACAGCCTCGCCACATACTCGGTATCGGTGTGAAGTTTTGACTTGATTTCAATGATATCGAAAGCCGAAGCCAGCGTCGTTTTATCAACCAGTTCATGCGCAAGCGCCTTGGGCAACCGGTATTTGACGAAGCGTCGCTTGTTGGCGAGATAATTTTTGCGGGATTGACCCACCATGACGCTGGATATGACTTTGCGTAAAATTTTAGTATCGGATTTGTAACGCGCGATCACCTCGCTGACACTGAAATCTGCTGGCTGATTACGCAACAACCAACTGATCGAACGCTCCAGTAATCCACTAACTGCCTGGAAACAATCGTACCTGTCGTTTTCGTGAACCACGTTATCCAGCTTCTCCAGTTTCCTCCAGGTATCGTAGAGATCAAATACTTCAACACATACCACGTAGGCCTTGGCGATATCCTCGATGGTTGCACCGGTCTCCTCGCGTATGCGCGAACCAAAGCCGATACCGATATTGTTTGCAATCTGGTTACTCAGTATCGTGGCAATAATTTCCTTGCGCAGTGGATGCTTGCGGATTTCATCGGCATAACGATTGCGTATCAATCTTGGGAAGTATCCCAACAGGAGCGCGTCATAACAATCTTCAGTCAGCGACGAGGCTTCAAGCAGTGCATTTTTGTAGGTTAGCTTGCTGTAGGATAGCAATATCGATAGTTCGGGGTGGGTCAGCCCCTGGTTCTTGGCGATACGATCGGTGATCTGCTTGTCGCTGGGAAGATGTTCCAGACGCCGATTCAATATCTTTTCCGTTTCAAGATGGCGCATGAAGCGGGCGTGCTGATACATGTTAAGCGCCGCGTGCTGTTCAATGCTGTCGATGATCTGGGTCTGGCGATAGTTATTAAACAGGCATTTCTGTGCAATTTCATCAGTCATTTCAACCAGCAACTGGTTACGTTCCTTGCTGCTTAATTGTCCGCTCTTGACCAGTTGCGATAACAGGATCTTGATATTGACTTCTTTATCTGAGCAATTGACACCCGCAGAGTTGTCGATTGAATCCGTGTAAATCAGGCCGCCTGCCTGCGCGTACTCAATGCGACCACGCTGGGTAACCCCGAGATTACCTCCTTCGCCGATAGCTTTAGCGCGCACCTGCCTGCCATTGATACGAATCGCGTCATTGCTTTTGTCGGAAACATCGCTGTCGGATTCGGCGGTCGCCTTGATATAGGTCCCGATACCACCATTCCAGATCAGGTCAACCCGGGCTTTCAGGATATAGACGATCAATTGGTTTGGCGTCAGGTGATCTTCCTTGCATTCGATGAGTTGCTTGATCTCGGGTGTGAGATTGATTTGCTTTGCCGACCTTAAAAATATACCGCCACCCTTGCTGATCAACTTCCTGTTGTAGTCATTCCAGGTAGAACGAGTTAAACCAAACATGCGCTCGCGTTCCTTGAAACTTTTCTTAATGTCTGGTTTGGGGTCAATAAAAATATGCATATGATTAAACGCAGCGACCAACTGTATGCAGGGTGATAACAGCATACCGTTACCAAATACGTCTCCCGACATATCGCCGATGCCGACTACGCTAAATGGTTCTCGTTGAATATTCCTGCCAAGGCCACGGAAATGGCGTTTTACCGATTCCCAGGCACCACGCGCCGTTATTCCCATTTTCTTATGGTCATAGCCTTGCGAACCACCGGAGGCAAAAGCATCATCGAGCCAGAAACCATGCTGCTCCGAGATACCATTGGCAACATCTGAAAAAGCGGCCGTACCCTTATCGGCGGCGACAACCAGGTATGGATCGGCGCTATCATAAATCCGGGTGCGCGGGGGTGTTTTGATCTCGTCATCAACCCGATTATCGGTCAACTCTAAAAGCGCATTGATGTACAAGGCGTAGCAGGCCTGAACTTCGCCATATACCTCCGACGCGGGCAAATGGGCAATCTGCTTGGTGATAAAACCTCCCTTGGAACCGGCCGGAACGATGACCGCATTTTTTACAATTTGCGCCTTCATCAAACCCAGTACCTCGGTACGGTAATCCTCGCGCCGATCAGACCAACGGATCCCGCCGCGGGCAACACGACCACCGCGTAAATGTATGCCCTCGAATCGCGGGGCATAAACATAAATCTCGAACACGGGGCTCGGTTTCGGGAGTTGCTCTATTCGTGTCGAATCAAATTTAAAGCTGAGGTGGCCGGAATCACCCGGGATATCCTGGAAATAATTGGTGCGAACCGTGGCATCCACCAGGTTGAGCATGCGCTTGTAGATGAGATCATGGTCCAGGGATTCGATACTGTGCAACTTTTCCTCGATTTCACCGAAAAGCTGGAGGTGAGAATCGCTGTCGACCTTGTCCGGATCGAACTTGCGTATAAAACTGCGTACCAGCAATAGCGTAATTTCAGGGTAACTGTTCAGCGTCTCGATGATGTATTCACGACTATGCGGAAATCGAATTTGCTGCAGGTACGCGGTATAGGCTCGCAGTATCTGTATATTCCGCGCCTTGATGCAGGCACTGAACAGTAAATGATTGAAATCATCGTTTTCGCTGCGTTTTTTCCAGATACTCTCGAATAGCTCGCTGAAGTAGCGTGGTATTTTATCCGGATCTACATCGCAGATATTATCGCCACGTTCCAGGGTGAAATGATTGATCCAGTAATTTCGATTGCCCAGCCTGATGCGATAAGGCCGCCCGATCAGTACCTGCAAACCCATCGACTCGAACACCGGCATCGATTGAGACAGTGGGATCGTATCTTTAAGCGTGAACAACTTGATCGAGTAGTTTTTAGGGTCCCGGGTAATTTTTACCAGCCTGGCCTGGGCCCGGTTGCGGGTATTGATCGTCGCCAGGACCTCGAGATCCGGAATTGCGTCGTCTACCGAAAAATCACCCTGGTAATTTTCTGAAAATGTTTCTTCACTGATCTTCAACCTGGTCAGTTGAGGATTATCATCGACACGTTTGAATAGCTGTTTGTACCAATTGTTCATTACCGCAGCCCTTTTAGTATTATTGCCAGCATTGTAAACCTTTTATCGAAACGGGTTTGGCTCTATATTAGAGCCCGGCACCGGGAAATTCCATCTACTAACACGGAAAATATAAATGCATGTTGAGCTGCCTGTCATCCCCCCCTTAGCAGACGATAAGCTGCGCCGGAATATCCGTGATCATTATCTAAAAAATGAAGCCGAGGTAATCGGCGAGCTGGTCACAAACGCCCGCTTCGAGGACCGGGAACGCAAGGCTATCAGCGCTATGGCCGCCGAGCTGATCAGCAAGGTTCGCGCGGATAGCAGTCCGAGTATGATGGAAAACTTTCTCGCCGAGTATGGTCTGTCGACACGCGAGGGAGTGGCCCTGATGTGTCTTGCCGAGGCCCTGTTGCGGGTTCCGGACGCGCAGACCATAGATGAACTGATCGAAGACAAAATCTCGCCAGGGAACTGGGGCGAGCACCTGGGTCATTCAGGCTCTCCGCTGGTGAACGCTTCGACCTGGGCGTTGATGCTAACCGGTAAAATTGTTGCGCCCGAGGATGAGGGTGGTTTGCGCCTGACCCTGCACGGGTTAGTCAAGCGACTTGGCGAACCCCTGGTACGCAATGCAGTGGGCCAGGCGATGCGTGAACTGGGCCGGCATTTTGTACTGGGCACCAATATCAACAAGGCCAGGAAACGAGCCAGGGAACTGCAAAAGCTTGGCTACACCTATTCCTACGACATGCTCGGAGAGGCCGCCCGCACCGAATCCGACGCCAGGAATTATCACCTGGCTTATTCTGATGCTATCACCGGATTGGCAAAGGACTGCAAGCACAAGAGCACGCGTGATAATCCGGGCATATCAGTGAAACTATCGGCGCTGCATCCACGTTATGAAATGGGCCAGTACCACCGCGTTATCGACGAACTGATACCAAGGGTTGAATCATTGGCAATGCTGGCCTGTTCCGCCAACATGGGATTTAATATCGATGCCGAGGAAGCTGACCGCCTTGATATCTCGCTCGACGTTATTGAGGCGGTTCTGTCCAATCCGGCATTGCGCGGCTGGGACGGTTTCGGTGTTGTGGTGCAGGCTTTCGGTAAACGCGCGATGCCGGTGCTCGACTGGCTTTATGCCCTGACCCAACGGCTCGACCGCAAGATCATGGTGCGCCTGGTAAAAGGCGCCTACTGGGATACCGAGATCAAGCGGGCACAGGTTCTCGGACTCTCCGACTACCCGGTTTTCACGCGCAAGGTAAATACCGACATATCCTACCTGGCCTGTGCCAGGAAACTGCTGGCGATGACGGATCGCATCTACCCGCAGTTTGCAACTCACAATGCTCATTCGGTAGCAGCCGTTTTAAAACTTGCAGGTGCTCAACACGACTACGAGTTTCAGCGACTGCACGGAATGGGAGAGTCCCTGCACGAGTACGTGCATAGCAAGCATGATGCCCGTTGTCGCATTTACGCGCCGGTGGGTGAACACCAGGATTTACTGGCCTACCTGGTCAGACGCCTGCTCGAAAACGGGGCCAATAGTTCTTTCGTTAATCAAATTGTCGACACCAGTATTTCGCCGGAATCGATTGCGCGTGATCCAATCGATGTGATATCGGAACTTGAAGATTTATCGAATCCGAATATCACTATGCCCCCGCGACTCTATGGCAGCACGCGTCTTAATTCACAGGGTTGGGATATTACCGACCTGACCTGCCTGCATGAAATCAACAACGCCCGCGAGCCTTTAAGTACAAAAACCTGGCAGGCAAAACCACTAACGGCTGCCGACATAAAACATACTGCCAGTCGTGATGTTTTTAATCCTGCGGATCCCGGAGACCGGGTAGGAGCGGTCTTCGAAGCGGACCTCGACACCGTGGAGCAGGCCATTCAAAGTGCTACCGAAGGCAGTGCAGAATGGTCACGAACCAGCAGGGAGGAGCGCGCTGCCTGTCTGCAACGCGTAGCCGATCTCTATGAAAAAAACGCTGCGGAATTCTTCGCCTTGTTGGCGCGCGAAGCCGGTAAATCCTGGCTCGATGCAGTCGGCGAATTACGCGAAGCGGTCGATTTTGCTCGCTACTACGCGACGCAACTCGATTCGCTGAACACTGACCTCGCTGCACGTGGCGTTATAGCCTGTATTTCTCCGTGGAACTTTCCGCTGGCTATATTCAGCGGCCAGGTATTTGCTGCACTTGCCACCGGCAACTGCGTTATTGCGAAACCTGCCGAGCAGACCAGCCTGGTGGCGGCTTTCGCAGGCGATTTAATGCACCAGGCCGGGATTCCACCAACGGCATTCCAGCTGCTACCGGGAACCGGCGCAGTTGTCGGGGCAGCTCTCAGCGCAGATGCTCGTATTGCCGGCATCTGCTTCACGGGTTCAACCGCGACCGCAATGCATATCAATCGCAACATGGCGCTTCATCTACCGGTAACGGCGCCGTTAATTGCCGAGACGGGTGGTCTGAACGCGATGATTGTCGACTCTACCGCGTTACCCGAACAGGTGGTTCGTGACGTGTTGGCTTCCGCCTTTCAAAGCGCGGGGCAGCGCTGTTCCGCATTGCGCATGCTTTACCTGCAGGAAGATGTGGCGGATAAAGTGCTGGAGATGTTGTTCGGTGCAATGGATGAGCTGAACCTGGGTAATCCCTGGTACCTGGCTACCGATGTCGGCCCGGTTATCGACCAGGCGGCAAAACAGAAAATTGATGCGCATTGCCAGGGCATGGCGCAACAGGGACGTGTACTTAAATCTCTCGATGTTCCGCAGCAAGGCCTGTTCGTGGCCCCGACCGTGATTGAACTTGACGGTATCGAGCAACTCGAAGAAGAGATATTTGGCCCGGTGTTGCATGTCGCTCGGTTTGCGGCAAACGACATTGATACAGTGGTTAACTCGATCAATGAGCAGGGCTATGGCCTGACATTCGGTATACACACGCGGGTTGATTCGCGTGTGGAGCAGGTGGTCAGACGCATAAAGGCGGGCAACGTCTATGTAAACCGTAACCAGATTGGCGCGGTCGTCGGCACCCAGCCGTTTGGTGGTGAAGGGCTTTCCGGTACCGGTCCCAAGGCCGGCGGTCCCTGGTATTTGCATCGATTCGTTAGCGAGGCGAATACGCAATCCAGCAGTATACAACAACAGGCGGTTGATACTGCAGCGTTACAGAAGCTCGTATCGAGTGTTGCAGGTTCCGCGTCGACCCGGGCCAACCCCGACCTCGAGAAATTACAACGGCTGGCCAGCAGCGAAGGGCTTAAACACGACGTTATATCGATTGTCGATATACACACAATGCCGGGACCGACCGGTGAAACCAACCAATTATCGGCACATCCTCGCGGGTTGGTACTGTGTCTTGGACCGACACGTGCCGATGCGCTACTACAGGCAATATCAGCCCTGGCACAGCAAAACTCGGTCGTAATCGTGGCTGAAAAGGCCGATCAATTAGGCGAACTTTTGCACCAGGCCGGGATGAGTGCGGCTGGAATCGATGGCTCGGTCGAAGCCGGCTCGTTGCGGAATTTAATCGGAATCGATGCAATCATGTCGCACGCAGACACTGAACAGTTACGTGCTTACCGAATTGCCCTGGCTGACAGAGGCGGCAAGTTAATACCGTTGATATCCGGGCTTGATGAACTTGATCGTCTGATCGTCGAACGTCATTTATGCATCGATACTACCGCTGCCGGTGGCAACGCCAGTTTGATAGCCGCGGGTAGTTAACCGATGATGCGGAAGAACTCGTCCCGGTCGCATACCGGGCAACGCGGTATCTGACCGGATTTGGACAGGGTGATATTATTGTCGCAATTCTTACAGCAGAGGGTTCCGGCATTGCAGACTTCACCACTTCGATACAGGCTTGCCTGGTGATCCTCATTCTCAAAAGCCCGAAAATCCAGCCAGGCTTTATCTGCAGAGCGCGCAATCAATTCGATAAAGCGATCTTCTACCAGGGTCAAATCAAAACTGAACCAGTCCTTTAATTCCTTGCCCTGTTGATTCAGCGTCTTATTAGCCTTTTGCATGTCACGTTTCAAGGTATCGCCGAGACTCTCCGCTTCCTCCTGGGTCAGCGCAAACAACTCACGCGCCAGTACCTGCGCATTGTGCACCATCTCGTCGACCGTGGGGGCGAGCGCTTCCTCGGCTTCATGGATCGCGTCGCTTACGTTTTCTACCATGTGGTCGAAAGCGGCAACCATTTTTTCCCGGTCGTTAATTTCCATGAATCCATTAATAGCGCATAATATCGGGGCGCACAAGTAGGCTTCCTGTTTCGATGACACAGATCAAATCCGGTACCGATCAATCGACGGTTCTCAAGTGGTGGACTCGCCTGGCAAAACTCCCAGCCGGTAGCTGGTTATTCAGCCTGGCGCTAGGCCGGGTAGCACCCTATAGCGGAACCATCAGTGCCCGTGTCGAAGAAATAAAGCCCGGCTATGCCAGGGTGAGCCTTAAAGACAGGCGCAAGGTACGCAATCATCTGCATTCGATACATGCCATTGCACTGGTCAACCTGGGTGAAATCGCGACCGGGCTTGCTGTACTGTCTACTATTTCTGCTAACATGCGTGGCATCGTGCTCGACATCCAGGCCGAGTATGTAAAAAAGGCACGTGGCAAGATAACCGCTATCGCCGAGTTTCAATTACCCGAGCCATTGAGGGACGATACATCCTGCCGGGTTGAGGCAAAACTACGTGATCAGGGCGGGGAGACCGTAACCATCGTGCAGGCGACCTGGCTTGTTGGATTTAAAGATAAATGAATCGAGAACTACCCCCGGCGGCGAAAGCTTTCTGTGAACAGGTCGGTATTCGCTACCCGGTAATCGGTGGCCCCATGTATCCCTGCAGTAATCCTGAGCTGACAGCCGCGGTATCGGCAGCGGGAGGCATTGGCATTTTACAGCCTATATCGCTGACTTATGTTCATGGCCACGAATACCGTGAAGGAATTCGATTGATGCGCAGCCTGACCGACCAGCCGCTTGGGATGAACGCGTTAATTGAAAAGTCTTCGAAAAAATACCATCAGCGCATGTCGGAGTGGATCGATATCGCCCTCGAAGAGGGCATACGCTTCTTTGTGACTTCGCTCGGTAAGCCGGACTGGGTCGCCGAACGTGTGCATGCTGCAGGTGGCCTGGTTTACCACGACGTGACCGAGTTGAAGTGGGCAAAAATCGGCCTGGATAATGGTGTCGATGGTTTGATTTGTGTTAACAATCGCGCCGGTGGTCACGCCGGGCCACAGTCGATGCAGCAGATTTACGGGGAATTACACGCGCTAGGGGCGCCGCTGGTTTGCGCTGGTGGTATAGGAGAGGCCCAGGATTTCTGGCATGCGCTGGATACCGGTTACGCCGCCTGTCAACTCGGAACCCGTTTTATCGCCAGCAGCGAATGCCGGGCAAGCGCCGCTTACAAGCAGGCAGTAATTACCGCCGAGGAATCGGACATCGTATTATCCGAACGCGTAACCGGCATCCCGGTATCGGTCATCAACACCGATTTCATCAAGCGCAGCGGTACTCGTATAGGATGGTTTTCGCGCTGGATGCTCAAGGGTAATAAAACCAAGCACTGGATGCGTACGTTTTACGCTTTAAAGTCGATCTGGCAGTTGAAGCACTCGTCACTGGATGAGAAAGGGGAAAAAGACTACTGGCAGGCAGGTAAGAGCGTGTCCGGGATCGACAGCATTGAATCCTGTGAAACTATCATGCAGCAACTGATTAACGAAAAGGCCTGACAACATGCGAGATACTTTAATATACGTTCATGATCCGATGTGCAGCTGGTGCTGGGGATTCGAGCCCACGCGCAAGATAATATTCGAAGCCATTGCCGAGCGGATGCAGATTCGCCGGATGGTCGGTGGCCTCGCTGCAGATTCGGACCAGCCCATGCCTGACTCGATGCGCCTGGCGTTGCAGCAAACCTGGCAACGCATCGAGCAAATCATTCCCGGTACGCGCTTTAACCATGCATTCTGGGATGATTGTTCACCGCGACGTTCGACCTATCCGGCGAACCGGGCTGTCATCGCAGCCAGGGAACAGGACGAAAGTTTTGACCCGCTGATGACTGCACGAATTCAACAGGCTTACTATCTCGAAGCGAAAAATCCATCGGATAACTCGGTTCTGGTTGAGCTGGCCGCTGATATCGGGCTTGATGTCGAGAGGTTTGCGCAAAGTCTTGAGTCAGATGCCTTGCAACAGCGGCTATTGGCAGAGATTGATAACGCGCGTGCGATGGGAATCGACAGCTTTCCAAGCCTTGCCGTACAAAAGGATGGGGCATTTACACATATTGGATTGAATTACACCGACCCGGAAGCGATGTTAAGGGAAATAGAAGCGGCTTAACGAATAGCGACTTTGATTTCTTCGACCTCGATACCGCCGCAGATCACCTCTACTTCCTCCACAACGCCGCCGGTCATGTCTATTTCTTCCACGCTATCGCGTAAACCGAGACGATCGAACGCGGAAACCTGGTTCTGATCTACACCCGCCAGTGGGTGACGTGCATCGTCGAGCGTTTGCAGTAACGCTACCTGCACGATATCGACATAGTCGGCCTCACCCTTGTCACCATGACGATTAATCATCAGGTGTTCGGCAGGCACCTTTACCAGTGCGCTGCTAAAACCCCATCGCTTGAGTATCTGGCTGCCAACCATCGGGTGAATCTCGTACAGCAGCAGTTCCAGGGCCTCCTCATCATTGAGTAAGGCGGTATCGCTTTCGGCCTTGACCAGGATAGGGGAGAGACCTATCGAGTGTGTCAGGCCTGCCAGCAGGGCGCTATCCGATTGCAGGTTTGCAGTACCCTTTGCAATCATTGCGCTCAGGGCCGCAACGTCGGTGCTTTGCTTCCAGGCTTTACGCAGGTAAGCATCGACCAGCGGATGGGTTGCCTGGAAAAGCTGCTTCATGACCAGGCTGGTGGCAAGTGTCCGTACTGTATCCAGTCCCATGCGCATGGTTGCCGCCTGCACGGTTTCAGCCGCGCTGACGCCTCGATAAAGGGCGGAATTACCTACCTGGACGATGCGAGCCGAAAGTGCGGCGTCGGTTTCGATAATTTTCGCAACATCGCTGATCGAGGCCCCGTCATCTTCAGCAGTATCACGAACCTTGATCGCGACTTCGGGCAAAGTGGGCAGTGGCAGACGATCGTTTTCCAGGTCGTCAATAATAGACTCTGCGGTGATACTCATTGTTTCTCGAGGGATTAAATCAAGTAACCCCGAGTATAGATGTCAATTTTGATTTCGCTGCCAGATCGAGGTTAATTCTCGAGTGTATAGGGCAAATCGACATTCTCTATCGTGGATTCAGGTTGTTTCAACAATTCTAAATTGCCAGCCTCCGCTTTTGCGATCTGCGCGATGTAGAGGCAGTGGCAGATCCCTTCCTGGTCAAACTCGGCATCAACGACCTTGCCACTGCCATCTGCATCGGTCTTGCCTTGAGTAACGAGGTCATCACCCGGTAACGGTAAGCAAGCGGTCTCGATACGGGCCAGGAACATACGCCGCTTCAACTTGCCGAGGTATTGCATGCGAGCGACGATTTCCTGGCCGGGATAACAGCCTTTCTTGAAGCTGACTGCGTCCAGGGCACCGAGGTTTGCCATCTGCAATACGAATTCTTCACTGGTCTGCGGATAGATCATCGGGATTCCGGCTTTGATCTCGGACAGACGCCAGGATGAGTATCCAGCAACCTGCAAATGCGGAGCCAGCTTTTCCCATGCAGCAATAGCTTCATCCGCGGATAAGTACATCAACAAATAGCGCTGCTGGTTTTCAAGCGGTTCAAGCTGCAGCGAAATAACGCTATCATTTTGTATTACTAAACCGGGCGCTGCCGGCAATAAAGAATCTCCGGTCAGGTCTAAAGATTCGGTATGCACGGCAATTCGGGCGAAATAGCCGCTTGCATCGGCAAGCGTTACCTGGGACTGAACGATGTATTTAAACAGCTGTTCGAGTAATGGTGTCACCATGGATTTTGCCGTTAGCAGCAGATAGCCGTTAGAAATCCGGATCACGCGAAAAACTCCGAGCAACCGTCCCTTGGGAGTCGAATAGGAACTCAGCTGGAAACGTGATTCATCGATAAGATTGATATCGTGGCTCAGTTGGTTTTGCAGGAACTCCCCAGCATCTTCGCCACTAACCAGGATCAGGCCCAGCTCATCAGCGGCACAGATAAAATTTGTACTCGCTAAAGCGTCAACCTGTTTGCCTTTAAATTCTTGCCACGGTTTCATCTTGCTTTACCCTTTATGTTGCTGAAGCGCCCAGTCGACATGGTGCTGTATAAATCCACTATGCCGGGCATAATCGCGCTTTAACGTCGATTCTATATGTGGGTCCGGGGCCGCGTTTCCAAGCGCAATCACAATATTACGCAGCCAGCATTGATAACCGATGCGCCGAATTGCCGAACCTTCCATTTTTTCCATGAAATCAGCTTCTGACCAACCATAACAATCCATCAGTGAAATGTCGTCAAGTCCGTGTCGTGGCTGAAAATCGATTTCGCCGGTGTATTTTGCGAAACGATTCCAGGGGCAGGCCAGCTGGCAATCGTCACATCCATAGATACGATTTCCGATCGCAGTCCTGAATTCTAATGGAATCTCCGAGCGGTGCTCGATGGTCAGGTAAGAAATACAGCGCCTTGCGTCTACCCGGTAAGGTTCGACGATCGCGTCGGTAGGACAGATATCGATACAACTGGTACAGCTACCGCAGTGATTGGCTACCGGGTCATCGATATCCAGTGCCATGTCGGTATAGATCTCGCCGAGGAAAAACCACGAGCCGTGCTCGCGATGCAGAATATTACTGTGTTTCCCCTGCCAGCCAATCCCGGCTTTGGCCGCGAGTGCTTTCTCCAGTACCGGTGCGCTATCGGTGAAAACCCGGTATCCCATGCTTCCATGGAGCTGCTTGATACCATCAGCGAATTTCTGCAATCGTTTTCGCATCAGCTTATGGTAGTCACGGCCGAGTGCGTAGCGGGAAACATAGGCCAGGCGACCATGGTCGAGGAGGTCAAAAAGATCCCGGGATTCTTCAACCAGGTAGTCCAGGCGCACACAAATCACCGATAATGTATCCGGAACCAGCTCGGACGGATGCAATCGCTTGCTGACGTTGCGCGCCATGTAGCCCATTTCGCCGTGATAATTACGCGCAATCCAATCTGCATAATGTTGATGATGCGAATCGAGCTTGACATCGGTAATCCCAACCTGTTGAAAACCCAGTTCGAGCCCGATCGCTTTTATAGATTCTGATTTAGACAAGGGGTGTGCTACCTGGCCGGTTTATTCGCGCTGATGCGGGTGCATCTTTGCTAGTGACTGGTACAATATCTCATTTTAAATCAAACCTGAAATGTCTATCTACTTCGCAATCGCTGCAGGCGGCTCTTTGGGTGCGGTCTCCCGTTACTGGATGTCGGCTTCTACCTACCAATGGCTTGGCCAGGGCTTTCCCTATGGCACCTTGATGGTGAACTTGCTCGGTTCGCTGGTGATGGGTTTTTTATCGGTGCTACTGGTGCACCGCTTCCATGTCAGTGAAGAAATCAGAATCGGCTTGCTGGCCGGATTCCTGGGTTCTTTCACTACCTTTTCAACCTTTGCCATGGACACGCTGCAACTGGCCGGTAACGATGCAATGCTTAAAGCCATCATCTATATCCTGTTCAGCGTGTTGTTATGCATACTCGGCGCCTGGGCAGGCCTGGTCGCCGCAAAACAAATGATCTAGAGATGCTTGATTCAAAATTATTGCGTAGCAACCTCGACAGCGTGGTCGAGAAATTAAAAATTAAGAATTTTGACTTTGACGTGTCAGCCTTCAATCGGCTGGAAGAGCACCGTAAGTCGCTGCAGGTGTCGACCCAGAACCTGCAAAGCGACCGTAATACCCGCTCAAAGGCGATTGGTGAAGCCAAGGCAAAGGGTGAAGACATCGCACCATTGCTGGACGAGGTAGCAAGCCTGGGGGAACAGTTAAAAGCCGCCGAAGCCGAGTTGAGTACGTTGCAAAACGAGCTCGACAGCTTACTCCTCGGGATACCCAATGTACCGCATGATTCGGTTCCTGCGGGGGATAGCGAGGCTGATAATACCGAGGTGTTGCGGTGGGGCGAGCAACCCCGCTTTGATTTTGAACCCAGGGACCATATTGATCTTGGTATAGCCCTGGGGGGTATGGATTTTGAACGCGCGGCCAGGCTTGCCGGTGCCAGGTTTGTCACCATGACAGGCTCACTGGTCACGCTGCATCGCGCGCTGATTCAGTTCATGATAAACCAGCACATCCTCGAACACGGCTATGTCGAAGCTTATACTCCCTACCTTGTCAATGAAACGACACTGATGGGTACCGGTCAGTTACCCAAGTTCAAGGAGGACCTGTTTCACATCGATTCCGAAAATCATAACCTCTACCTGATTCCGACAGCCGAAGTACCGGTTACCAATTTTGTTGCCGATAGTATCGTCGAGGCAAAGCAGCTGCCGTTGAAGTTTGTTGCGCATACACCGTGCTTTCGTTCCGAGGCGGGCTCTTATGGCAAGGACACGCGTGGAATGATCCGCCAGCACCAGTTTGAAAAAGTGGAGCTGGTACAGATCGTAAAACCTGAAGAATCGATGGATGCCCTGGAGCAGTTGACCGGGCACGCCGAAACTATTCTGCAATTGCTCGGACTTGCCTATCGTAAAGTTATCCTGTGTGGCGGCGACCTGGGATTTGCATCAACCAAGACCTACGATCTCGAAGTCTGGTTACCCGGCCAGGATGCGTACCGCGAGATATCATCCTGCAGCAATATGACTGATTTCCAGGCACGCCGCATGAAAGCACGCTGGCGCAACCCGGAAACAGGCAAACCCGAACTGGTGCATACCTTGAACGGATCGGGGTTGGCCGTGGGTCGAACCTTGATAGCCATCATGGAGAATTATCAGCAAGCCGACGGCAGTATCAGGATTCCTGAGGTGTTACAGCCATATATGAACGGTGCGACTGAAATTCGAGAGTAAAAAGCTATACTCTCTGGATTATGCCGTGGATTCGGAAATCCTGATGAAATTGTTTGCGAAAGTTATGATTGCGGTACTGTTTATCGCAATGCTTTTACCCTTTACAATCCTGAAGGATGATAGTGGTAAAACCCTGATGAGCCTGTCGGATATAAGCCTGCCTGATTTTTCAATGCCGGACTTCTCGATGCCTGACATGCCAAAGATCTCCGACGCGAAAATTCCGGCGTCGCTAGACGAAGATCTGGGTAGCAAGGACATTATTTACAAGTGGTACGATAACAATGGCAACATCCAGTTCACAAGCGAACCACCAGCAGAGGGAATCGAGTATACTCGCAAGGGCTTTGATCCTGATACAAACGTGATCCAGGCGGTAAATGTGGCGCCAAAAGAATCCGCTTCGGACGAATCATCACCGAACCAGGACAAACCGGTTGACCCGGGTGAAGTTGGTAATCCGTATTCGCAAGATCGCATAAAGAAACTCTACGAAGACGCGAAGAAACTCGAGAAACTGCTCCAGCAAAGGTCGCAGGACCATGACTCCCTAATTAATCAATAAGAGACATCAACGCATGAAATTTATAACGTTTATACTACTCGCGATGGTCAGCGTCGGCCTGAACGCTGCCGGCAAGACCGCATTCATCAATTCCAAGGTATTACTTGAACAATCACCGCAAGCCATTGCCGCCAATACCGAGTTGCAAAAACAATTTGGTGAGCGTGAACAAGACCTGCGCACACTCGCCCAGGGCATCCAGCAAATGGAAAAAACTTATCAGACCGATAGTGCAGTAATGAGTGATGAGCAGAAGAAAAAGGCCGAGGAAAATATCATTCAAAACAAGCGTCGTTTTCAATTTGAACAACAGTCGCTGAAGGAAGATCTGCAGGCGAAGCAAAGAGAGTTATTGCAGGAAGTGCAGGTATCAATAAAGGCGGTTATCCAAAGCTATGGCACCAAAAATGGTTACGATTTCATATTTACTGACGCGAGTATTGCCTACGCCAGCGATGCAGTAAATATCACCGACGAAATCCTCCAGGAACTTAAGAAATAATGTTCACCTCACCCGGGTCATTTGACTGGTTCGGGTGAGGCGTGATCTCATGAATCCTGTCCGACGCCCGTCGGGCTGGTTTGGGTTGGCGAGGTTGTAGCCGGTCCAGGATTAGTGGATTCAGCTTTAGGCTTCGACCCTGCGTTTTCAGTGCCTGGAGTGGGGCCATTGTCATTTTTCTTCCTTGTTTGTGCGGATTCGGTGGTTGCTTCTGCGTGGGGAGCATCCGGCTTCGCTTTATCAGCCTTGCTTTTTTGACCCGCCGCGGACTTTTTAGCCTCCCCTGTCTTTTCAGATTGCTGCTGTCCCTTTGATTCACTCGACTCTGCTGCTTTAGGTTTACCTGTACTTTTTGACCGCGATTTTCGAGCTTCACTCGTGCCAGGCTCGGTACCGGCAGCCTGTCGGGATTCACCCTGCTGTTGACGATTACCATCTGCATCAGGTTTACTTTGCGCCTGGCGATTACCGTCTGCTTCGGGTTTTTTACGTGGTTGCCGCTTTGCCTCTGCTGCTGGTTTGTTCTCCTGGGGCGCTTTGTTGTCTTGTTGACGCGCTCGATTGCCACGATTTCCGCCACGATTTCCACCGCGCGAACGCCCCGGCCGTGACTGCTTGGCGCGTCTTGCTTCACCCGTATCGGACTTTTCGGACTCGCCCTGGTCTTTGCTCTGTGCGTCTGCAGTTTTGTTTGCGTTTTTGTTTCTTGCCGCCGCATTGCTGCGTTGCCGATTTTGCCCGCCACGAGATTTACCGCGCCGACTGCGATTACCACCGCGATTTGGACGATTCTCAGGCTTGGCCTGTGTTTCTTCCACCGGCTCAGCAGGCTTTTCACCGTTGCCGATCAGCAGGTTTACAATCTTGCCGAGAAAACCACTTTCGCCGCTAGACGGTTTCACAGGTGGTGCTGATGCGGCAGGCCTCGGTGTGGGTGGCGCAATGCTATGTACGGCTGCCGTTTCAGGCGTGGAAACGTTGCTACTCGCCCTTTCTACCAGGTCAACCGGCTGTTCGGGCGTTGTCATCTCATAAGATTTCTTGTAGTTCGATTCGTGACGATGGGTATCGTTATCCTTCACGCGCTCAATTTCGTAATGCGGGGTTTCGAGCTTTGGATCCGGGATAATGACGATATGGACCTCGCGTCGCTGTTCGAGACTATCAATTTTCTCGCGCTTTTCATTCAATAAATAGGTTGCACATTCGACCGGCATCTTGGCCAGAATTTTACCGGTATTGTCCTTCAGCGATTCCTCTTCCAAAAGTCTCAATACTGCCAGCGAAAGCGACTCGACATCTCGTATCGTTCCCTGGCCACTGCATCGAGGGCATACAATCTGGCTCGATTCCTCGAGCGACGGCCGCAACCTTTGACGAGACATTTCGAGTAAGCCGAAGCGGGAAATACGTCCGATCTGGACCCTGGCGCGATCATCATAAACTGCCTTGCGAAGCCGGTTCTCAACCTCGCGCTGATTCCGGTTCTGCATCATATCGATAAAATCGATCACGATAAGGCCACCCAGGTCCCTAATTCTTAACTGGCGAGCGATCTCGTCAGCCGCTTCAAGGTTTGTCTGCTTCGCGGTTTCTTCAATATCGCTGCCCCTGGTTGCACGCGCAGAGTTAACATCAATTGAAATTAATGCCTCGGTGTGATCGATTACTATAGCGCCACCCGACGGCAGGCTGACTTCCCTGGAAAAGGCGGACTCGATCTGGTTTTCGATTTGGAATCGATTGAACAGCGGTAGCTTGTCTTCGAACAGTTTGAGCTTGTTGATCGAACCCGGCATGACCATTGACATGAAATCGTGGGCTTGTTGGTAAGCCTGCTTTGAGTCGATCAGGATTTCGCCGATATCGTTGCGATAGTGATCGCGCAAAGCCCGCACCACGATATCGGATTCCTGATAAATCAGGAAGGGTGCCGGCTTGTCATTGGAGGCATTTTCGATCGCGCTCCAGACCTGGGACAGGTAATCAAGATCCCATTGCATTTCTTCCGAGGAGCGTCCGACACCTGCAGTGCGAACGATCACGCCCATACCTTCCGGCATGGTTAATTCAGAAAGAGTCTTTTTGAGCTCATCACGGTCTTCTCCCTCGATACGCCTTGACACTCCACCGGCTCGAGGGTTTTGCGGCATCGCTACCAGGAACCGGCCGGCCAAACTGATAAAACTGGTTAAGGCAGCTCCCTTGTTACCACGCTCTTCCTTTTCGACCTGGACAATTATCTCCTGGTCGACTTTAAGCGCGTCTTTAAGAATGGGTTTACCGTTGTTGTCCCGCGGGGCATCACCAAAGTATTGCTTGGCAATTTCTTTAAACGGGAGGAAACCATGGCGTTCGGCGCCGTAGTTAACAAAGGCAGCCTCGAGGCTGGGCTCTACTCGAGCTATCTTACCCTTGTATATATTTGACTTCTTCTGCTCTCGAGAGGGTACTTCGATGTCGAGGTCGTAAAGTAGCTGGCCATTGACCATCGCCACCCTGAGCTCTTCGGCCTGGGTGGCATTTATTAAAATTCGTTTCATTGGAATTGTTGCCTTGCTTGAACGGCCGGGCACTGCGATTTGCTTGTTCTGCCACCTGGGTTTCGAGTTTTATCTGTGCAGGCGTCATCTCCATGTACAAGGGTTCCTGTAAACCGCTTGTGAGCAGGGAGTTTTTGATCAGAACAAAAATTTGTATGAGGCAGTACATTGGCCTATGTGTAACTGAGAGCCCTGGGGCCAAGCGCTAATACGCCGCTTGCCACGGACTAATTCGTTGGGGAAACACACCTTTTGAAGTCTGCTTCCCATTAAAAAACTGATTTGGTAGTGTTTTGCCTGGAACTTAGGCAGTACAATGCTACTGCAGGGAATATAACATAGTTTCTGCAGACTGCCAGCCATTGAATTCAAATAACCCACAAAAAAGTGCCGTTAACCTGGTCGAGATTTCTTCCGCCCAACTCGGGCAAAGACTCGATAATTTCCTCTTCAAGCAGCTCGCGAATGTGCCCCGAACCCGCGTTTACCGCATCATCAGAAAAGGTGAGGTTCGCGTCAATAAGAAGCGTTGCAAACCGGAGTACAAGCTTAAAATCGGTGACCAGGTCAGGATCCCACCCTTGCGTATGGAACTGGATTCAAGAGAAAAATTGAAGCCGTCGCCGCAGTTATTGGCACGACTGGAGCGCAGTATACTGTTTGAAAATGAACATATTCTTGTCGCAGACAAACCCCCGGGGCTTGCCGTGCATGCGGGATCAGGGGTGGACTATGGAATCATCGATGCGATGCGCCTGCTAAGACCGGGCGATGATATCGAACTTGCACACAGGCTTGATCGCGACACCAGCGGCTGCCTGCTTTTGAGCAAACACCGACAGGCGCTTCTGGTAATGCAGGATGCATTGCAGGACAAATCGCTTACCAAAAACTATTGTGCGGTCGTTAAAGGGCGTTGGTCACAAGAGACTATCGAGATCCAACTTGCGCTGAAAAAAATCCATCTTGCCAACGGCGAAAGACGCGTGCGGGTTGACATCAACGGGAAACCGGCTATTAGTCGGGTCAGGGTGGTGCAAGACGGTAAGCTATACAGCATTATCCAGGTGGAACTTGTCACTGGTCGTACACATCAAATCAGGGTGCACTGCCAGGCGCAAGGTCATGAAATAGCAGGCGATGACAAGTATGGCGATGCGGATTTTAATCGTGCCATGCGCAAGCAAGGTATTAAGCGCTTGATGCTGCATGCTTCCTGCCTTGAATTGCCAGGCAGTAAATATACACCTGAACTGGTCGTCAATGCGCCGTTGCCCGCTGAATTCGAAAAGCTATTCGGCACTGGCGATGACGGTTTGGCCACCTAGAACAACTTGCACAGCAAACAGGAATCAAGATGTCAGATAACGAATCGAGTACCAGCCAATCCAGCCCAGGCAAAGATAAACAGACCCAATCAATTGTTGACCGCCTGGTCTTTGCAGCACTGAAAGAGCAAACCCGGGCCCGGCGCTGGCGGGTAGGATTCATGTTGTTTTTCATCGTTTATATTAGCGTCGTAACTATCGTATTCCTGAGCGATTCGGGTGACATGAGTTTAGAGGCTGACGGGGACAAGCATACGGCGCTGGTCAAGCTATCCGGAGTAATCGCCAGCGGCGAGGCGGCCGGTTCCGAGAACGTGATTTCCGGTCTTAAATCGGCTTTTAAACACGGCGATACTGCCGGTATTGTCATCGAGATTAATTCCCCGGGTGGATCTCCAGTACAGTCAGCTTATATTTTCGATGAAATCATGCGCCTGAAGCAGGAACATAAAACCATACCCGTGTACGCGGTGGTTGTTGATATGGCTGCATCCGGTGGTTATTTTGTCGCCGCTGCGGCAGATAAAATTTACGCCAACCAGTCAAGCCTGGTTGGTTCGATCGGTGTTCGCATGGATGCTTTCGGCTTTGTCGAACTGATGAAGAAGATTGGCGTTGAAAGACGATTACTGACTGCCGGTGAGAACAAGGGACTGTTCGATCCATTTCTACCCGAACAAAATGAACAGAAGGCCCATTTGCAATCGATGCTAAATGAAGTCCATGGTCACTTTATTGCCGCGGTAAAACGTGGCAGGGGAGATCGCCTGGTAGAAAACGACGATACTTTCAGCGGCTTGATATGGAGTGGCGAAAAGGCCCTGGCGCTGGGCCTGGTTGATGCTTACGGCACAACCCGGAGTATCGCGCGGGATCTTGAAGCCGAAGTTATTGTCGATTTCACGCCGAAGGCCAACCTGCTTGAACGAATTGCCGATCGTATCGGCAGCAGCGTTGGTCGCGGAATCAGTGAGTACTTCCTTGGCAATATTGCAATAAACTAGTACCAGGCATTCGACCCTAGACTACCTCGACCCCTGCGTTCTCCAGCATCCTGGTCAATCTAATCAAGGGTAATCCGATCAGAGCGGTGGGATCATCTCCGTGAATTTTTTTAAACAGGCAGCTGCCATAACCCTCCGACTTGAAACTACCCGCACACTGGTAGGGTTCTTCGACGCGCAGATAATGATCCAGCTGTTGCTCGCTCAGATTGCGGAATTCAACTTCGGTCACGATATCCTCAACTGAACTGTATCCCGTTGACAGCTTCAACACACAAACAGCGGTATGAAAAACCACGGGCTTTCCCTGGGCCTCTCGCAGTTGGCGTAAGGCGTTTTCATGAGATCCCGGTTTACCGAGGATTTTCTCACCCAGCAGGGCACATTGATCCGAGCCGATTACTACCGCTTGCGGGTGCTCGACAGCCACTCGATTTGCCTTTGATTTGGCAAGCCGACAGACATAACTACTCGCATCCTCACCCGGGAAGATGGCTTCATCGATATCCGGAGGCAAGCATTCATAATCAAGCTGTAATCGGTCCAGCAACTGTTGCCGAAATGGGGAGCTGCTGGCCAGGATAATTTCTGCTTGCACTGGGTTAAGTTCCAATAAGTTGAGACCGGCGCCAGGCCCATAATAAGTCCGGCCTGGCACCGGTAACGCAGTATATTACAAGCTCCAAATGAATACATTATCAGCTCGAATTTTTGCAGCGAATTGAATAGACATTGTTATCCACAAGCATGTAGAATCGCCGCCTTATGCGGGATAAGTTGCGTAAGAGCTACCTGGTTCAAAAGGAAGTGACCCGAAACGGCTGTTTCGAGGGAGAAATTTCGTTAGCGGAAACGAAACGACTGGGCGAATTGTTGCAGGACAGTGAATCTGACCGGAAGGGTCGCAAGATAGCTGTCAGTTTCGAGTTTTCACGCAATGAATACGGTATTCCAATGATCATTGGAAGGCTCGAAACCAGTCTTGAGCTGGAGTGTCAACGTTGCCTCAAGGCACTGGAACTGCCGCTGAAGCTGGATTTTAAGCTCATGATTGACGCCAGCGACGAAATAGTCAGCAATAGTGATATGGATACGATCTATAGTAATGATGGATATATAGACATCATCGAGCTGGTTGAGGACGAGTTGTTACTGGCAATACCGTTGGTAGCCACGCACGATGATACTGCGTGCAACGAAGACTGGAAGGCCGGGCAGGCCGAGTCCGAAGTAACCGCTAGAGAAAACCCGTTTGCAGTTCTACAGCAACTGAAAACAACTGATTAAGTTAACTGGAGATAGATAATGGCAGTTCAGAAAAGTCGCAAAACCCCGTCCAGGAGAGGGATGAGACGATCACACGATGCGCTAGAAAGCGCAACCCTGGCGGTTGAACCGACGACCGGTGAAACCCATCGTCGACACCACATCAGCGCCGATGGTTACTACAAGGGACGTCGGGTCATAGCAGAGAAAATCGTCGAAGACGATGACGAGTAGAATTGGCAAGTTCAGTCAGTGATTACGGGCGGCAATAACCGCCCGTATTTTTTTCAGACACAGCCAAATGGGACAGAAAATTATCGCACTCGATGCCATGGGAGGGGACCACGGACCCAGTGTTACAGTGGCTGCGGCAAAGCTTGCCCTGGACGAGATCCCGGACCTTGAACTGGTTCTGGTTGGTGATGAAACACAGCTCGCTGCCGAATTCGAAAAACATAACTTAAGCGAAAATAGTCGACTCGAGATCCGCCATGCCTCGCAAGTTGTCGACATGGACGACCTGCCTGCCCTGGCCCTGAAAAAGAAAAAAGACTCTTCAATGCGGGTTGCAATCAACCTGGTAAAGGAGGACAGAGTGCAGGCTTGCGTCAGTGCTGGCAACACCGGTGCGTTGATGGCTACCAGCAAGTTCGTATTGAAAACCATCGAGGGGATAAGCCGGCCTGCAATCTGTACCACGCTGCCGGGCATCAACGGGCATACCCATATGCTTGACCTCGGCGCCAACCTGGAGTGCACTCCTGAAAACCTGGCCGAGTTTGCATTGATGGGATCGGTGCTATCACAGTCGGTAGAGGGCATCAAAAATCCTTCCATCGGGTTGCTGAATGTCGGCTCGGAATCAGTCAAGGGTAGTGAATCGATTAAAAGAGCCAGCCAGCTTATTGACGAAAGCAGGCTAAACTATTATGGATTTGTTGAAGGTGATGACATTTACAAGGGTACTGTGAACGTGATTGTAACCGATGGCTTTGTCGGTAATGTTTCGCTGAAGACTGCCGAGGGACTGGCGGCCCTGGTCAGCCATGTGCTGCAAAACGAATTCAAGCGCACCTGGCTTACCAGATTGGCCGCTGTTTGTGCTTTACCCGTGCTATCGTCGGTGCGTCGCAAACTCGATCCACGTCGCTACAACGGAGCCAGCCTGCTAGGTCTCAACGGCATCGTCGTGAAAAGCCATGGCAGCGCCGACACCAGTTCTTTTTTAAACGCGATCAAGATTGCTGCGCTCGAAATTGAGAACACTGTGCCGCAGCGAATTTCCAGCGCGATCGCGAGTTACTTCAACCAGGTTGAGGAAGCTGTCACATGACCTATGCCCGTATTACCGGCACTGGCAGTTACCTGCCGGAAAAGGTCATGACGAACCATGACCTGGAAAAAATTGTAGAAACCTCCGATCAATGGATTCGTGAGAGAACCGGTATCGAACAACGTCATATCGCCGGTGACAATGAAACAACGGTCGATCTTGCCGAAAAAGCCTCGCGACTGGCGATAGAAGCCGCTGGAATTGATGCCGCGGAAATTGACCTGATCATATTAGCGACTTCGACTCCGGACAAGATCTTCCCGAGCTCAGCCTGTATTTTACAGGCCCGGCTGGATATCCACGGTTGTCCCGCGTTTGATATCCAGGCGGTGTGTACCGGGTTTGTATACGCGTTGGCCGTTGCCGATAAGTTTATCAAGACCGGCAGTGCGAAAAAGGCATTGGTCGTCGGCGCGGAAATCTTTTCCAGGATTCTTAACTGGGAGGACCGCGCAACCTGTGTGCTATTCGGCGATGGCGCGGGCGCGGTGATCCTGGAAGCCAGCGAGGAAACCGGAATACTTTCCACGCACATACATGCCGACGGCAAATACGAAAACCTGCTTTGGGTACCGCACGGTATCGGTGATGGCTTCGACGAGGTGAAGCAGGGTAGAGGCGTTGTCGAAATGCGCGGTAACGAGGTTTTCAAGATGGCTGTCAACACGCTCGGTCGTATCGTCGACGAAACCCTGGCCGCAAATCGTATGGCCAAGTCCGATATCGACTGGCTGGTGCCTCACCAGGCGAACATCCGTATTATCACCGCCACCGCCAGGAAACTGAAAATGTCGATGGACCAGGTTGTGGTCACCGTTAACAAGCATGGCAATACCTCGGCGGCCTCGGTGCCGCTGGCGCTCGATGTTGCGGTGCGCGACGGTCGCATCAAGGCCAACGAACTGGTAATGCTGGAAGCTTTTGGTGGTGGATTTACCTGGGGATCGGTCCTTCTGCGTTACTAGTCGATTCAGTGATGGATTACATAGAGTAGGATTGCTGTGATATGATGCCTGCGGATTACCCGGTGTTAGATAATGATAAGCGTATTACTCACCGACGACCATGCGCTGGTACGCACTGGGATTCGTCGCCTGCTGGAAGACAGCAAACAGGTCAGGATAGTCGGTGAAGCCGACTGCGGCGAAGAGGGCGTAAAACTCGCCCAGCAACTTAATCCCGATGTCATTTTAATGGATGTCAACATGCCGGGCATTGGTGGCGTAGAGGCATGTCGCCGAATTTTGCAGCGCAATCCCGAGCAGAAAATCATCGTGTTGACAATTCACAGCGAGCAGACTTTTCCGAAGAGAATGCTGGAAATTGGTGCCAGGGGTTACCTGACCAAGGACTGCGGAGTCGAGGAAATGTTGACCGCGATCCAGCAGGTCAGTAATGGTGGTGCCTACATAGCCCCGAGTATTGCACAGCAATTGGCCTTATCGTTACTGCCCGGAAACGAACATAATCCTATCGACCGTTTGTCACGACGCGAATTCCAGGTGATGCTGATGATTTCTCATGGTTTAACCAATGCCGAGATTTCAGACAAGCTCTGCCTCAGTCCCAAGACCGTCAGCACCTACCGCCTGCGCCTGCTGGAAAAACTGGGTGCACATAACGAGGTCGATCTGATAAAAATAGCGGTAGAGCAGGGGATGGTCGAGTTCGCAAACTCGGATTGATCGACTGTGAGCAAACTGCAAGACTGCCAACGCTGTCCACGTCTTAGCGCTTACCGGGTAGAACAAAAGGACAGGTTTCCGAGCTACCACTGTTTACCGGTTGCGGGATTTGGCAGCCCCGACGCACGCCTGTTGGTAATCGGTCTGGCGCCGGGTTTGCATGGCGCGAATGCGACCGGGAGGCCGTTTACCGGTGATGCATCGGGTGACCTGTTGTTTACAACGCTGCACAAGTATGGTTTTGCCAGTAATCCGACTTCGCGCGTTTCGAGCGACAATATGCGATTGACTGACTGTCGAATCACCAACGCCGTCAAGTGCGTTCCACCGCGAAACCGGCCAACCACGTCTGAAATAAACCGCTGCAAGACCTTTCTCAGTGATGAAATTTCAATGATGATGCCCGGTTCCGTGTTGCTGGCACTGGGTACTACCGCACACCGGGCAACTTTGAAAGCGCTGGACTTAACCCAGGTTAAATATCGATTTTGTCAGCATGCCGAATATGAGCTACCGAATGGATTAACATTGATAGATTCTTTTCATCCCAGCAGGTACAACCAGAATACCGGCAGGATTACGCCCGGCATTTTTGAAGCTGTATTTGATCGGATCAGGCTGAAATTGCAATGAAGCAGCAACGGGATTTCGATCACAAGGGTTTCCTGGCCACGGTCAGTAGCAAGCCCGGTGTCTACCGCATGCTCAACCGACACGACAAAGTTATCTACGTTGGTAAGGCCAAGAATTTAAAGAAACGGCTATCCAGTTATTTTCGCAAAACCGGCTTGTCGACCCGCATCATTTCACTGGTCAACAATATAAATTCAATTGAAGTGATCAACACGCGCACCGAAAGCGAAGCCTTGCTGCTGGAAAATGATTTAATCAAAAATCTTAATCCGCGCTACAACATATTGTTTCGTGATGACAAGAGTTATCCCTACATCTGTCTTTCCAATCACGAGTTTCCCCGTTTAACCGTTTTCAGGGGCAAACCTGACAAACGCAAGGGGACATTTTATGGCCCGTTTCCGAGTGCAGGATCGATTCGTTATACCATTAATCATGTTCAGCGCATGTTCCAGTTGCGTAATTGCGAAGACTCAGCCCTGTCCAATCGCACGCGTGCCTGTTTGCAATACCAGATCAAGCGCTGCACCGGACCCTGCGTGGGACATACCGATAAAGAAAGCTATCGCTTGCAGATCGAACAGGCACAAATGTTCCTGGAGGGCAAAAGCAACGAACTGATCGATCAGCAGATTGCGCTGATGGAAAAATATTCCACGGACCTCGAGTTCGAACAGGCTGCACAAATTCGCGACCGCATTGAAACCCTGCGCAGGGTCACGGAGAAACAGTTCGTCACCGATTTCAATGGCGATATCGATATTATCGCCTGTGAACTGCGCCAGGACTTCAGTTGTATCCAGCTTTTCATGATACGCAATGGCACCTCGCTGGGTAATAAACCCTTTTTTAATCGCGCCAAACTCGATACGGATCCGGCAAGCCTGATAGAAACATTCATCATGCAACACTATTCCAATCATCCTGCCCCAGCCGAGATTATCGTAAGTCACGATCTTGAAAATACCGATTTACTGACCGAATCGTTACACCTGCTCAGTCATTCAAAAGTCCGGATTGCGCATAACGTGCGCGGCAAACGCCAGCGTGCGCTGGAAGCTGCTATTGCCAATGCAAAACAGGCTTTGGAAAGCTACTTATTATCAGCAAGCTTGTTGAGTAAACGATTTCAAAACCTGGTCGAGATTTTGCATCTCGAAGGACCTCCCGAACGCATTGAATGTTTTGATATCAGCCATACGATGGGCGAATCCACCAAGGCTTCCTGCGTGGTATTCGGCAAGGAGGGCGCCATCAAGAACGAGTACCGCCGCTACAATATTAAAGATATTCAGCCTGGCGATGACTATGCCGCAATGCGCCAGGTACTCGATCGACGCTATAGTAAACGCCGGGATTGTCCCGAACAGCTCCCTGACCTGATCCTAATCGATGGTGGCAAGGGCCAGCTCGGTGTGGCAACGGATGTTCTTGAGTCTCTCAACATTCTCAACGTGAAGGAGAAACTCAGGGTTTTCGGCATTGCAAAGGGTGTGGAGCGCCGCGCTGGCTACGAAGAAATAATCGATGAAGAGATGACAGTACTGAACTTTCCGATGGATTCACCGGCGTTGTTGCTGATTCAGCAGATACGTGACGAGGCACACCGTTTCGCGATAACCGGGCATCGCCAGGCGCGCGCAAAAACCCGCCGTAAATCCCGTCTCGAAGAAATTCCTGGCATAGGCATCAAAAAACGACAGTTACTCCTGAACACCTTTGGCGGCTTGCAGGGCGTCCAGGCCGCAGGCGTTGAAGAATTGATGCAAATCAGGGGAATTAACCGAGAGACCGCACAGGCGATCTATGATACTTTTCACGGTTAAACCGTTTACTGGCCGGTAATGAAAATAACCCTGCCTACCGCTGTCACCCTGTTCCGAATGGCGCTGATTCCGCTTTTCGTGATCGTATTTTACCTGCCTTTCAGCTGGGCCAATGTTGCGGCAACCATTATCTTTGCAATCGCCAGTATAAGCGACTGGGTAGACGGTTACCTGGCCCGCTCGATGCAGCAGGAATCCTCGTTTGGCGCTTTCCTCGATCCGGTTGCCGATAAGCTAATGGTCGTGGTGATAATCGTGTTGCTGGTCGAAGCCCACCCGAGCATTTACCTGTCGCTGCCATCCGTGGTCATCGTCGCCAGGGAAATTTCGATTTCAGCCTTGCGTGAATGGATGGCACAACTAGGCAGCAGTACCACGGTAAAGGTATCGTTTATCGGCAAGGCGAAGACGGTTTCGCAGATGCTGGCCCTGGGTTTCATGATATTTTCCGAACCTTTCATGGGATTACCGATCTACGAAATTGGCCTCGGAATTTACTATATCGCAGCCCTTTTAACCATTATTTCGATGCTGCTTTACCTGCGTGCAGCGTGGCCTGTAATAAGGCAACATGGTTAACGCAATCAGCCCTGTCCTCGCTTGACAGGTAAGGTTGAATCTATAGAATAACGGCTCTTTTGCGGGAATAGCTCAGCTGGTAGAGCACAACCTTGCCAAGGTTGGGGTCGCGAGTTCGAATCTCGTTTCCCGCTCCAGTTTCATCAGGCGGAATAGCCTTTCTTCGGCTGGGTGGCAGAGTGGTCATGCAGCGGCCTGCAAAGCCGTGTACGGCGGTTCGATTCCGCCCTCAGCCTCCATTCAAATGCCCGGATGGCGAAATTGGTAGACGCAAGGGACTTAAAATCCCTCGACCTTAACGGTCGTGCCGGTTCGACTCCGGCTCCGGGCACCAACTATAATGCTCTATTTATCAATTAGTTATCAGCCTCACTTAAAGTAAAATTTTACATTGACATAACCCTGGAGCTTAGATTTTTTTCCATATTTCATCCAGTACGGCCCCATACCATTCACTCGTTAAACAAGGAAAGTTAACTGCCACCCTGGCGCCAAAAAGAGACCGAAATTACTTTTTGATACTCGCTTAACCGCATAAGATATGCCAATGCGTTGTCACTTACTAACCGGGAAACTGCTTTGCTCGCTGTTTTGCTTCGGGCTGCTGAGCTTGAACGGTGTCGCCTCCGCCCAGGTGTACAAGTCCTACGATGCCGATGGTAACGTTATTTTCAGTGACAAACCGACACAGGGCAGTAAGGAAGTTGAAGTAACCAAACCTAATGTCAGCGAATCATTCGAAATACCGCCAGCGCCAGTCGAATCGCCGCCTGAGACCGAACCTGAGGCGGAACCTGAAACCGAACCGGTAACGCAGCCGATTACGGAGGAAGAATCCGCCGACACTAATAACGATGGCCGGATAAGCAGGCGTGAAAAAGAGGAGCAGCGTAAAGAACGACGCAGGAAAAAACGCGAACAGGAGAAGGCTGCCGAGGAGGATGAAGAGTAATACTGCCATTGACGTTTAAAATCCGGGGGGCTTTTCCGGATCGTTCCTCGTCCCTGATTATCCAGGCTTAGGGGGATCACTTTCTCCAAAGGAGACGCTGAAACGTCCATCAAACAGCTGCAAACGGCTGTCTATTCTCCCTATAATCTGCCGCATGAGCATGAAACCCCCATACATCCTCAATTTCTTCTTAGCCGGTTTGCTAACGCTGCTTACGATCATTTTTCAAAACTATGAATTTTTACTATACGCGATCACGGTAATAATTTTGGTGGCCACTATCTACAAAACAGATCAGTACTTTAAGTTCAATCAAGTGGGATTGTGGCTGTTTAACGTCTGGCTGATCTTACATATTTTAGGAGGCCTGGCGTTTTACCAGGGAGTACGATTTTATGATCTTGTTCTCTTAAATCTCATAGGTGACCCTTATTACATTCTCAAATATGACCAGTTTGTACATTTCTTTTGTTATGTCGTTATGTCTATTCTTATGTGGAGTGTGGTGCAAAAAATAGCGAAGAAGAATGCAAGCAGTGCTGTCGTCTGCGTGGTGACTATTTTAGCGGCATCAAGCATTGGAGCAGTCAACGAAATAATTGAGTTTCTCGCAGTTGTGGCACTTGGTACCGACGGAGTAGGTGGGTATACCAACACCGCAATTGACCTGGTTGCAAATCTTCTTGGGGCTATTGCGGGCACGCTCTACATGTACGCTAAACAGCAATCTCTTGCGATTTAAATAAAAGCACCAATTTTCCTAAAAGCAGGCACTCCGAAAGCGTTAGTGGGCGACAATCTTCGGCAAGAAAGGAACACTTACCGAATCAGAACTTCTTCCAATCAACACCTTCTCCAACTGCCGACCCCTCAAATCGTGGCAACCGATCATTGACATCAAACCACTCGACTTTTTCTGCAAAATGTACGTGGGCGCGAGGCGTTATCGTATTTGGGTTATCCAAGGTACCTATATGAACCTGGATGTATTCAGGAAAACTAGTTGCCTCGTAGGTGAGGGAGGAACCGCAGCGCGAGCAGAAACCGCGTGTTACACCAGCATCTTTGAACTTTGCGGGTCGTCCTTTCGTAAACACGAGGTCAGTATCCTTTATACCAAGCCAGTTGGTCACGACAGAGCCAGTCATTCGGCGACAGCTCTCACAATGGCAATATCCGGTCCAAACCGGTTCACCTTCGATTTGATATTGAATATTCCTACATAAACAACGGCCGCTAGCGATTATTCCCGACATATCTACCTCCGATAAACTAACCTGGAAATATTATCATGCGCCGGAGTCCCAACTTGACGTAGTTTACCTTGTAGCTTGCGACAGACGATTGAAATTGATGATTGATACACAGGTATTAAGGATTTGTTTCTCGTAAGCAGACACTTAAATTTGTAACACCAGGGTCGTAATACGGTCAGGAACGGACGCTGAGCCACGTGTACCGAGCTCTGCAGTTATGCCGTCTCCAAACATTGAGTTATGATGGTAGGAGGTTTTTTCAATAATCGATAGCAGCCCATCGACAGCCAGACAATCAGACAACCGAGGAAATAATAATGAAACTTGCCATACTCTCTCGCTCTTTAACAGCATATAGCACCCGTCGATTGAAGGAAGCTGCATTGGATAGAGGAATAAATGTCAAGATATTGGATACATTGAAGTTTGCAATCGACCTGAAGCGCGGCGCGCCTGATTTATATTTTCGAGGAAAACAGCTCGGTTACTATGACGCAGTATTACCCAGGATTGGGGCTTCGATCACCTATTACGGAACTGCGGTGGTCAGACAATTTCAGGAAATGGATGTCTTTTGTGCAAATACTGCTCACGGGATTACCAATTCACGTGACAAATTACGCAGCCTTCAAATACTTGCTCGCCACCACATCGGTATACCTGAAACCACATTTGTTCGCGACAAACAGGACGTGTTGCCAGCAATCGAACGAGTTGGGGGAGCACCGGTCATTATCAAGCTCATCGAAGGGACACAAGGTATCGGTGTTTTACTGGCAGATACGGTAAAAGCAGCCGAATCTATCATCGAATTGTTGCAAAGTCAGAAACAGAACGTCTTGATTCAAAAATTTGTGGCCGAAAGCAGGGGTAAAGATATACGAGCCCTTGTTGTGGGTGATCGTGTAGTTGCTGCAATGAGGCGTGTTGCCCAGGGACAGGAATTTCGCAGTAATGTCCACAGGGGCGGTGTTGCTGAGCCTATAGACCTTCCCGATGAGTATATAGAAGCCGCTATTCGATCGTCACAAATCCTGGGATTAAGAGTTGCGGGTGTTGATATGCTGGAGAGCTCTACAGGTCCGCAAATAATGGAAGTC
>CAMYLU010000023.1 GCA_947259485.1 uncultured Gammaproteobacteria bacterium
TGAAGTTGATCCACGCCCGGTGACGACGGGTGCATTTGTAACATCTCTTAATGATGTCATCGATAGCCAAGGCAAAAGAAATGCATTACTTCAAATGCAGGTACCTGAAGTCGTATTAATTTTGCTATTTATTGTCTTTATTTCGTCTGGTGGAATAATGGGGTACTCCGCAGGTCTGAGCGGCAAGCGTATGTTTGCGCCCATAGCGCTGGTTTCTTTATTAATTACACTGATTGTCTTTATCATAATTGATCTGGATCGGCCGAAGCGCGGACTTATACAGGTAAACCAAAGTGTAATGATCGAGTTGCTAAATAATGTCAAAAATTGATCCCCAAGCATAAACGAGCAGTTTAAGTCGAGTTATTCACTTCATTAGGACCGCCTGCCATGGTGCTCAAGGTGGACAAACCTTTCGGGGTGATACTTATTTTCCTGCAAAGCTGACGCTCAGATGAAATAGCTGGGCTTCTCGAAACGGCCAGGTTCCGACACTCAGTCAAGGATTTTATATAGCTGGTTAGAGGAAACCGTCCCCTTTACATCATTCGCAATCCCTTTCCGGAAGGGCTATTTTTTCTTGGCCGTCGATTTTTTTACCGTCGCCTTTTTCACCGCTTTTTTAGGAGCAGTCTTTTTCTTTGCTGCGGCCTTCTTTTTCACTGCGACTTTCTTTTTAGCCGGCGCTTTCTTTTTAATTGCCGGCTTCTTTTTTACTGCAACCTTCTTCTTTACTGCCGTTTTTTTCTTCGCGGGCGCTTTTTTCTTGGCGCCTGATTTCTTTTTAGTTGCCGATGTACCTGCTTCCGCCATTTTCATTGCGGATTCCTGCAGTTGATTGAATCTAGCGGTAATACCTTGCATCATTTCTTCTGCTGCATCTTCCACCTCACCTATTAGTTTATGAAAGGTCTCGGTCAAATGCGTTTCGGCGATCGATTCCATTACCGATTCGCTGGTATCGGAGGCAGTTTCCATGATTTTTTTTGTAGCACTGCTTGTCGCTTCCGCCGCTTTTTTACTTGCGGTTTGAGCCCTTTTGGACACAACATCGAAGCTCTCCTGCATTTCCCGCAGAACAACTTCTCTCGCTTTGTAGATCTCATCGGTTATCGTTGACGCGGTAGAGCTGACACTGCTTTTCACTTTATTGGAGCTCGACGCGCCGGTTTTTGATTTTTTACCTTTACTGACCATTTTGTGGTCTCCAGTGGCTGGGAAATATCAACGGAAAGTATGATGCAAAAGCCCTAAAGTCAACAAGTGTATTTTGAGGAGTATAGGATTTATAAAAGCCCTATTTCTATAAAACAATTTACGAAATTTTATCCGACAATTTATATCTGAGGGTCTCCTTAGGGTCGTTTTTGGACTCTGAAGCTTAATATTCGAGCGCCTGCTTTTATTCGGAATCGGCAGGAGTGTATGGTTTTCCGTGGATAGATATCAGGCTAGCGTGATATAGATCATGCGCAGTGCCAACAGCGTCAGCGCCCACTTAAGTGCCTTGCGAAACACGTCTTCTGGAATTTTATAGCGGATATGGGTGCCGAGCAGGGCGCCGGCGACTACGGCAACTGACATTCCGATAATAATTTGCCAGTAGCTGATGAAGGAAAAACCCAGCAGGGCGAACAACATGATTTTTATCAGGTGGGTGAAAGTCATCATAAAGGCGGCGGTAACAACCAGTGCATCGCGTTGCAAACCTTTGCGCAACAATGCGGCCTGGCCCAATGGGCCGGTTGCCCCAACCATCATGCTCAATCCGGTCTGTACTGCGCCGATGAGCAAAAATTCACCCTTTACTGGTTTTTTAAACTCCAGTTTGGGTCCCCAGACTGTGAACAGGATGTAGGCCGCGATAATTAACGGTGTATATTCAAGATTGATTTCCTGCGTGATTCCCGCGGCGATGAGGCCACCGATGATCGAGCCCGAGATAAATGCGAGTACGAATTCCCAACGTAGAAATCGCAGGCCGAAAAAAGCACGACTAGAATTGGAAAACAGCTGTACGATCCCGTGAACAGGCACGATAGCCGCTGCTGGCAAAAAACCCGGCATGAATGCAATCAGCATCATGCCACCGCCAATACCCGTGATTGCGGTCAACGTCGATGTGCCGAACGCTAATATTACCAACAGGATTTCGTTTGTCATTAGCGTGTAAATTTACTCCGCTATGATGGCGTGGGCTGACGATGATTCCTGAGCGCGGATCCGGGACGGAGCCGAAGGAGAATGAAGCGGCCTAAACGACCGCAAGCAGTAATTTCTAGTTATACCCCAGAATCACAACTTGCTCGACGCCGTCTTCATCGGCTTTGTCACGTTCGATGTCCTCTAACCCATGCTGTTCCTTGTTCACGTATCGGGGATCGCCGTAATAGGAGTTGTCCGGGGACCTGGCCCAGGGTGACGAAATCAGTGATTCGAATTGGGGTGCCCGTGTTTTCTTGCCCATGTGTCCTGACCCTGTGCTCAATAAGTTAGCAGCGTTTATTCTTAACTTACATTTGAATGCGATCATAACTATCTGATAAATAAAAACAAGAGTAAATATTTTTGTTTTCGATCTCAATCTTCAAACAGGTCCATCTGGCCACTGCTGTCGGTCAGGTCGAGCAGGCGTACCCCGATGCCCAGCAAACGCACCGGGGCTTTGCCACGCAGCCAGGCTTCTTCGCATAGCATCGCGTAGTCGGTGTAGTTAGGCCCGGTCAGCTGCCGTTCTATCGTGGTTTGATTGAAGTCGAAAAATTTCATCTTGAGGAAGCAATTCTGAATGCGGTAATCCTCGTCGAGGCGCTCCAGCCGTGGCCGCAGTGATTCGATCAGGGCGGGTATCCTGTTCTGGCAGCTTTCAAGATCGGGCAGGTCTTCGTCATAGGTGTGTTCGACACTGACCGATTTTCGTCTCCATTCCGAAACCACCGGGCGATTGTCGATTCCATGTGCGAGCTTATGGATATGTTCGCCGAACTGGCCGAACTCCTGCACAAACTGGAAGACATCGTATGCGCGCACATCTCCGCAGGTTTTAATGCCCTTTTGTTCGAGTCGCTGAGCGGTAACCTTGCCGACACCCCAGATTCGACTGACGGGCAGCTGGTAAAGAAAATCGTCGACCTGGTCCGGGGTGACCACGTACTGACCGTTGGGCTTGTTCAGGTCGCTCGCGACCTTGGCGATAAACTTGTTGGATGCGATACCGGCCGAGACAGTAATACCGATGACTGCCGCGATACGTCCCCGAATTTCCTGCGCTATCAGGGTGGCACTGCCACGGCAGCGCGGACAATCAGAGACATCAAGAAATGCTTCATCGAGAGATAATGGCTCGATCAGATCGGTATACTCGGCGAAGATTTCGTGCATCTGGCGGGAAGCTTCCCGATACACTGACATGCGCCCGGGAATCAGGATCAGTTGCGGGCAGCGTTTAATCGCGGTCGCACTCGCCATGGCTGAATGTATCCCGAACTTGCGCGCCTCGTAGCTTGCGGTCGCAATAACGCCACGTCGTGTCGCGCTGCCACCAACCGCAATCGGTTTACCTTTGAGCGCCGGATTGTCGCGTATTTCGACCGCGGCATAAAAGCAGTCCGCATCGATATGGATGATTTTACGACTGGTTTGCGGAATAAAATTCACGGGTTATTGACTTGCTTCGCAGTTCCGGGTGGGTAAAAATCATCGCATAACTGGCAGGGCTCAACGATGACCGAAAAAGTATTTTATCAAGACAGCTATCAGAAGACACTCGGTAGCGAGGTAGTAGAGGTTCTCGACAACGGCGTAATACTCGCTGCAACGATTTTTTATCCACTTGGCGGTGGTCAGCCTGGTGACACCGGTCGCCTGACGATAAACACGCGCGATTATCGGGTTGTCGATACCCGCTATGCCGATAATCGCCATAATATTGTCCATATTCTCGAAGACGACGACTTAAGTGCGATACAAGTCGATGATAAGGTCGATATGGAAATTGACTGGCAACGGCGACATCGCCTGATGCGCATGCATACCAGCATGCACCTGGTGTGCTCGCTGATTAGTGCCCAGGCTACCGGTGGTGCCGTCGGTGAAACCGAGAGCAGGCTCGATTTCGATCTGCAGGGAGAGGTCGTTGACAAGGAACAGCTTACCACCGATCTGAACGCGCTGATCGACAAGGCAATACCGGTTACCATTGGCGCGATAACCGATGCGGAACTCGATCAAAAGCCCGAGCTGGTGCGGACCATGTCGGTACAACCGCCGAGGGGACACGGAACGGTGCGCACCATTACAATCGAGAATACCGACTACCAGCCCTGTGGTGGCACCCATGTGCGCAATACCGCCGAGATTGGCGAGCTTGTCGTCACCGGTCTTAAGAACAAGGGCAGGCAGAACAAGCGCATCAGCCTTGCCCTGGTTGAACCCTAGGGCTGACCTGCTTGTCGAAGGAAAGGCGACTGATCCCGGCCAAGTGTTTAAACGTATTAACTGCACCAACTATTTGGCCAAAGCCCCAGGGGTATTAACTCGATGATTATCATTGCAAGGATCTGCCTTGTTTCAACCTGCCTGTTGCTGTCTTTTTTCAGCCCGGCCCAGGCCAGCGAAACCGCCGGCAGCTGTGATCATCATGTCGCACAGTGGCTCGATCCCGCCAGTGGCGAAACCCTGGCAGGCGAGCAGGTTTTCAAAAAACTCGAGCGCTCGCGCATTGTTTTGTTGGGTGAATCCCACACCAGCATGGCGCATCATCGTTGGCAGCATTACATGCTTTCGGCATTGCATTCACGTAATACCAACATGATGGTCGGCCTTGAAATGATGCCGCGCAGCAAGCAACCGGTGCTCGATGCCTGGAGTACGGGCGAGCTGACCGAAAAGGAATTCCTCGAGCAGTCCGAATGGCAAAAGGTCTGGGGCTACGATGCCGGATTTTACCTGCCATTGCTGCATTTCGCGCGTCTAAATCGCCTGCCGACGGTCGCCCTGAATATCGATCGCGAACTGGTGTCGCAGGTTGGCGAGAAAGGCTGGCAGGCGCTTACCCAGGAGCAGCGCATGGGCCTGTCGGACCCGGCACCGGCCAGCGATGACTACCGTAACTCGCTGGCGGAATTATATGCCTACAAACTAAGCATGGGTGACGGGGCCGAAGACGATAAAACGGCCGAGCCGGACCTTGACGAGGTTTTGCGTAGCGACGCGTTTTCGTATTTTGTCGAGGCGCAACTGACCTGGGATCGCGCCATGGCTGAAGCGCTGGCCGTGGCTCACCGGCGCGACCCGACTGCAATCGTGGTCGGAATAATTGGCCGGGGTCATCTCGAGTATGGCTATGGCATTCCCAACCAGCTTGCCGACATGGGTATCGATGATGTCGACGTGCTGTTACCGATAGATTCGGATGATCAATGTGATCCGCTACCTGCAGAATTAGCCACCGCGGTGTTCGTTGTTGACGCGGAAATCGGGGCGGCTGCTCCGCCACGGCCGCTGCTGGGTGTCATGATTGAAAGCGGCGATGAAGGGGTGCGCGTTATGCAGGTAGTTGCCGACAGTGTCGCTGCCAGAAGCGGGATTGTTGAAGGCGATGTCATTCAATCGGCCGCGGGTTTTAAAACGGTGACAAATTCAGCGCTGATCGAGATTATTCAGCGCCAGGCACCGGGCACCTGGCTGCCGCTGCAAATTTTACGCGGTGATAAGTCGATCGAGCTACAGGCCAGGTTTCCACAAAGCTTTGAGTAAAAATATGCGATGCATTCTCGCCGCATTGTTTTGTTTTGCGAGCGCGCAACAGTTGGCACAGGCCTCGAGCCCGGTGGTTGAGCACTCCATCGAAGTTGTGCTGAAAACCGATACCGCAGAAATACTGATTAAAGACAGGCTGCGGGTTAGTGGACGTGAACGCTACCAGTTTCACCTTGCCGCCTGGCTCGGTGTTGAAAGCCTGTTACTCGACGGACAGGAAGTAAGGCCACTTGTGCAAGGCGCGGAGTACTGGCTGGCACTTCCGGATAGCAATCTACACGAGCTTCAATTTACCCTGCGCGGTGAAGTTCCGTCACGGGATTCTCAACAGAGTTCCTGGCCAGCTATGCTCAGCAGCAGCGGTGACGATGGTTTTTTCCTGCCGGGATACGATGCCTGGATTCCCCGGGATGAGGGCGGTCGCATAAGCTACCGTCTCAGCGTAACGGTTCCGCTCGGGCAGCGTGCGGTCGCCACCGGAAAGCTGGTTAGCGAGCAATTAACTGAAGACGTTTACATATCGACCTTTGAATCGCTAAATCCGGGCGAGCCACCGTCACTATTTGTCGGGCCGTACCAGGTGATGGAACGGCTTGGCAACGGACTGCGCTTACGCACCTATTTTCACCGGGATCTCGTCCCACTGGCCGAAACCTACCTTGAGGCTGCCGATAGCTATATCCAGCGCTACCAGCAAAGTATCGGTGACTATCCATATTCCGACTTCCATGTTATTTCGGCGCCGATACCGGTGGGCCTGGGGTTTCCTAATCTTACCTACGTCGGGCGCCAGGTGATCCCGTTGCCGTTCATGCGCACGCGATCGCTGGCGCACGAGGTGTTGCATAACTGGTGGGGGAACGCGGTATCTGTCGATTACGCCAGCGGCAACTGGGCGGAAGGTTTGACCACTTATCTCGCCGATTACGCACTCGCTGCTGACCAGGGCAGGGAGGCGGCGCAGTCCATGCGTATAAAATGGTTGCGCGATTATGCAGCCCTGCCCACCGAACGTGACCAGCCGGTGACAGCCTTTACCTCGAAGCAGCACCAGGCGGCCCAGGTGATTGGATATAACAAGGTTGCCTTTATTTTTCACATGCTGACACGGGAAATAGGCCAGGCCGCGTTTAACCATGGCTTGCGTGGCTTCTGGCAAAAGCACAAACACGAAACTGCCAGCTGGCGGGATTTACAGGTCGCCTTCGAGCGTGCAGCGGGGCAGGATCTCGACTGGTTCTTCGCGCAATGGCTGTTGCGTTCCGGAGCGCCTCGACTGAGTCTCGGTGCGCATAGTGTCGACCAGGATGAG
The DNA here is from genome assembly GCA_947259485.1 of uncultured Gammaproteobacteria bacterium. Lineage (GTDB taxonomy): Bacteria > Pseudomonadota > Gammaproteobacteria. The sequence continues at coordinate 7,073 of CAMYLU010000023.1, forward strand.
GCTGGTTTCCGCACCCGGGTCGAGATTCTACAGCCGGTTACCGGCTATCGCTTCCAGCTACCCGTGTCGCTGACAACGGTCGACGGTACCCGGCAATATGACATAACCATCGACGATACTTTAACTCGACTCGAGTTTGTTACACCGACAAAACCACTCTATTTCCAGGCCGATCCCGGTAGCGATGTGTTTCGGCGCCTGCATCGAAACGAGACACCGCCGATCCTGCGAGACGTGACGCTGGATCCCGAGACCCGCACTCTGGTCGCGTCCAACGATGCTGAATTTACCGCGGCTGCACGAAACCTGGCGTCAAGGTTAATGGATACGCAGCCGCGGTTTGATAACCTGGCCGCAGCGCAACAACCGGGCAACTCGCTGTTGCTCATCACCACCAACGAGCGGTTGAACGAAGATTTGAAGCTGCTGGGACTGAAGCGTCCATCCGCATTGCCGAAGGTGGCCTATTCTGCCGAGGTCTGGACCACGCGCCGTGCTGACGGGGCGGCGGTACTGGTGGTGTCGGCCGCGAATGCAGAAGACCTGCAATTACTACTACGTCCCCTGCCTCACTATGGTGGTCAGAGCTACGTGTTGTTCGAAGCCGGCCGCGCACTTAGTCGGGGAATCTGGCCTATTGCCCGAGGTGCCTTATTTCGCGATCTGAATACCTAGCCCTGGGCCGCCTGTAATTTGCGTGCGACCCATTGGTGAAAGTGATGGGTTGGATTGTCCATCACCGGTGAAAACACCCCGCCACCATAACCCGGTGACTGCCGTCCGCGCTGCATGCCTTCGACCGCGTCGATATCTTCGCTGAATACCACGCGCCAGGATTCGAGGGTGGCGGTGCGGCTTGCCGCATGTTCATCGGAAAGCGCTTCGTCGCCGACGTAGAACAGGCGCAGATGTTCGACAGACCGGTCACAGGCCCTGGGTTCGATTATCATTGCGAAAGCGTGGTCGGCCTGGATTCCGAGTAACACGTTCGGGTAGAACGAGACGTATTCGGCCTGTTCAAGCCTGTCCTCGGGCCACTCGGGGAAGCGCGGCAACGCGGTGCCAGCCTGGTCGTATAGACGGTAGGCGTTGCTGCCTTGCCCACCGAAGTCATCGCCATACATGATGTGATAATGATCTTCAAGCCGGGAGTAAGTGTTCAAACTGGGGTGAATCCAGGGCAGGTGATAGCTTTCGCAGTAATTTTCCACTGCAAGTTTCCAGTTCGAGTTAACTTCGATCTTGATGCCCTTGCCATTGGCCGCGGTTCTTAATCGATCGAGGCCGGTACCGCCAAGAAAGGGGCTCCATTTTTCAGTCAGCGGTTTGATGTAATCGGCGAAATCAGGTGCGTCTCCGCAGAGATTGATAAAAACAACATCCATCCATACGGTCGAGCGCACCGGTTTCAGCCCGTGATCGCAATGATTGAAGCCGTCGAACTTTTGCTGCCCGATCCCGCCCAGATGCGGCGTACCCTTGAGCTCGCCATCGAGATTGTATGACCAGGAGTGGTACTTGCAGCGCAACGCACCCTGAACTTCCATTTCATCGTGTACCAGGATCATGCCGCGGTGGCTGCAGACGTTGTGGAATACCTTGATCTCATCCTGCTTGTTGCGCAGGATGACCAGTGGCAGGCCCATGAATTCAACCGGCTTGACATAACCCTTCTTGGGCAGGTCGCTGGCAAACCAGAGCCCGGCCCAGCTTTTGCCGAGCACATGGTCACGTTCCTGCGCCAGGAAATCGTTGCTGGTGTATGCCTGGTTGGGCAATCCATTCGCCTTTTCGATCGGCTGCAGGATGGCGGCCAGGGCGATACTCGGGGCAGAATTCTGGCTCATATGTATTATCCTCAATATCAAGTCCAATACTGGTTGCGCAGTTTGGAAAGGTAAACATTGCGACGAATTAGTCGATTTGGCAATATTAAAAAACTTCCTTTTGGCTTTACTTAAGGTAAACTCAATTAATTACTATGGCACGTCGCTATTACCAACTTCCGAGTCTTACAGGATTAAATACATTCGATGCCTGTGCCCGGCATGGCAGCTTTACCGCCGCGGCTGCAGAACTCGGTGTTACGCTGGGTGCAGTTAGCCGCCAGGTAAAGGCACTGGAAACCGAGCTGGATTGCGCATTGTTTCAGCGCTTGCACCGCGGTGTCGAACTCACCGCGGAGGGAATCGATCTATTCCAGGTTTTAAGTTCGAGCTTTCAACAAATCGGCAGGCTGTGCCAGGAATTCAGAAGCCGGTCGCAAAGCCTGGACGTTACCATTGCGGCGACTACCGCTTTCGCGTCGCTATGGTTGATGCCGCGCCTGGGTGGCTTCTGGCAGCAGTATCGTGATATCAATTTGAATCATGCCATTTCGGATAATCCGGGCGACAGCGGCTTCGTCAACGCCGATATACGAATTCGCTATGGCGATGGCAGCTGGCGTGGCGAGCAGGCGGTGAAATTATTTGATGATCGTATCTACCCGGTTTGTGGTCCCGGATTTGCCGCAGATCACGAATGGTTGCAGCCCCGCGAGTTACTGCAGTTTCCGTTGCTTCAGCTGGATAGCGTCGATCCGGCCTGGACCGGCTGGGATGCCTGGATGGCAGAGTGGGACTGCGATAGTTCACAGGCAAACTTTCGTCGCTTCAATAACTATGTTGTTGCGCTGCAGGCTGCCGAGGAAAACCAGGGGATTGTGCTGGGATGGCATTCGCAGGTCGGGGCATTAATTCAAAGCGGTAAACTGGTTCGTATCAGCGAAATGGAAATCTCGGCACCGGGTTCTTTTTATCTTACCTGGGACGAAACTCGTCCATTATCCGAAGCCGCACAACGTCTGCGTGACTGGTTGGTTGCAGTGGGCCGGGAGTTTACTGATCCGCCGGGGGGCGTTTCCGCTTAGACAGGTAGGCCAGCGCCTTGCTGGTCAGTGTGATTGCCGATTTGAATTTCACGTAGGTCACCTTGTCGAGCCGGGTGACCGCATGCGCACGATCGCAAAACATTATTCCAACCGGTTTGTTGCCGATGAATAGTGACATCAGGAAAAAGCTTTCATGCAGGAAGCTGGCCTTGAACCTGGCTGGCAGCGCGGCCTCGTATTTCTGGTATTCGTCCGGCTCTATCCATATAGACTGGGGTTTACCGAGCAGCGTCTTAAGCACACTTTCCTTGCTGATATCGATGACCAGTGTCTTGATGGGAGAATGTTGATCTATCCCTCTGCCGGCGCGCGTACCGAGCCTGGATTTATCCTTTGACAGCAACATCAATACAACCCGTGTCAGGTGTAAATCGTCATGCAAGTGATTCAGCAGAAGATCCAGCAGCTGCGACTGGGTTGGTTGCGCCGTTTGCAGCAAGGCCTTAACGCGGTTTTCGAATTCATGGCCGCCAGCTTCAAGATCGTCGACGATGGCCGGTTTCGTTTGCACCGGGGCTTCACGATCGGGCAGCATAATCAGGCGAGTCGCAGCGGGCAACACGTCGTCGAACGGGCTGTTGCGTGCAGATTCGATAGCCACTGCCTGCAAATGTTTGTGAAATCCGTCGAGCGACTGGTTCAGGTAAGCCGCACATACCTCTTCGGTTGCTTTCATCGAAGAGTGATACCAGCCTACTTCAGCCTGGTGGGAAACGTCGGCTGCAAGTTGAATCAGGCGCGCCTTGCGCCCGGATGGTATGTTCTCATCGAGCGATTCGGTTACCAGTTCCGGTAAATAGGATTTTGCAGCGTACTGGCGCCCGAGTTCATGAAAATCGAAACCGAAGACGGGTTTCGCACTGTTGGCATCACTTCCCAGCGCGCGGAATTTATCCTGGTACTGCTGGTAATGTTCGTGATCGAACAGGCAGGCACAGAATTCACCGATGTTGTGCAGCACTGCCGCACTGCGGACTTCGTAGATCGAGTGGATCCCCTGCAAGGTAATAAAGCGCTCGAGTTGTGCCAGCAGGTGAAAAGTCCGGCTCATCAACTGATGGTAACTCTGCCGCCGCCGCGCGTCCGGATGCGTCTGGTCAAGAACCTTGTGCTGCATCACCAGGTCGGCAATGGCACTGTCGCTAAGCAGGCTCAAGGCGGAATGAACCGAGTCGACTGGATGTTTGCCACTATCGCGCTGCCTGGAGTTAACTTCGTGATACAGCGATACGCTCATGCCGGGATCGAGCGAGATTATATCTGCCAGGTCACGAACGGTTTTAGTGTGGTCTTCGAGCGTTTCCAGTGCCCGACGATGAAAGATCTCTAGGGCGGGAATAATTTCATGATGTGAGGATAACCAGGAGGACGCTGCTTGCTCGGTCATCTCTGCCTAGGTTTCCTGTGCGCTACTCAATGATTCCATTTGTTTGCCGTGCATATGCTTGATCAGTATTTCGCGGTCAGCTTCGTGCAGGTTTTCGAAATCCAGTGAAATACGATGTTTACCCTGATCCTGGCCGCGATCCTTTTCTACAAGTACTACCCTGGCAATAATGACAAGCCTGAATCCGGAGGGCAATAGTTTTAATTTCAATTCAACCAGTTCGTCCTGCTCGGGGACCTGGTCGTCAAAATAGGCAATTCCCTGGGCGCTGAGGTTAACCGACTTTTGCGTCATTGCCTGGTCGTTTTCATCGCCAATGAGTTTGTCAGTGAGACGATCAACCTGTTCTTCCAGCACTCCGAGGTAACGACCCAGTTCGGGCATCTTGCTGTCGATTTTGTGGCGATCAGCAATATGTTGTTCAATCTGAAAATTATAGTTGTTGCGTAGTGAAAACGCGTGCTCGTTGGTCCAGAAGTCTTCGACACGATCGTCAATCGTTGCCTTGTCAATACGCTCTAACGCCACCAGGGCCTCGTCTTCGATGCGAAAATAGCGTCGTCTTTCGTCAGTCATGGTAGGTCCTAGCCGTCCGGCTGCACAACGTAGTCGACGTTTTCCGAGGGCGACTGCCCTGCAATCGGGATTCGGTTGCCATGCAGGACACTGATTTCCACGCGGCGGTTCTTGGCACGATTCTCCCAACTGTCATTGGGTACAATCGGCTCATTGTCTGCCATCGCTCTGATTTCCATGCGCTCGGGATCAACATCACCTTCCTGGATAAAATAATGAACCACGCTTGCTGCACGTGCTGCCGACAGGTCCCAGTTGGAACGGAAACGGCGGGTTTCAATGGGGATGTCGTCGGTATGCCCGGCGATAACAAAGTGCCCGTCACGCTGATTCAGGACGTCCGCAATCTGCTTCAGTATGGGCAGGAATTTCGTTTGCAGCTCTGCGAATCCGGAACCGAAGGAGCCGCGCTCGCGAATTCGTATCAAGACACGGTCGTTATAGGCTTCAACCTCGACCAGGCCGTCACCAATAGCCTCGGACAACTCGTCCTGAAGCTCCTCAGCCTCTGCCTGTGCTTCACGCTGGGCCTTTTGCTGGGCGATGGCCTCGGCTTCGGCTTCACCCATGCCGCCATCATTGCGTGATTTGGAATCGTTAAAATCGAGATTGGTCTTGGTATCGTCGGTGGTTTTTTCACGCATTATTTCGAGCGGCGTTACCTCGGTGGGTGTGCCCGGGCTGTACTGCTTGGCAATGACGCTGGTACCTTTCGGAATCTCGGTAGCTTTAACGATACGCTGCACACCGAAGGCAAGCTTCATCGCACCCGCCACCTGCTTGTACTTGAGTACATCCATTTCCGCGAATGACAACAGCAACACGAAAAAGCACATCAACAGCGCCATCATGTCAGCGAAAGTAGCAAGCCAGGGGGGTAGGCCTTCCTCACATGGTGGGCAATCGCATTCCTCGTTCATCGCAAAGCCCTACTCGTCTTCCTGGCGCTTGCTTTCCGGGAGGTAGGCGTTCAGTAACTGTTTCAAAACGCGAGGATTGGTACCTTCCTGGATACCATTGATTGACTCGAGGATCAGGTCCTTGTTGAGTTTTTCGTAACCACTGATCAGGACTAGTTTTTCCGACAGTGGCGAGGCAAAAGCGTTGGCGATTATCGCGCCGTACAGGGTGGTCAAAAGTGCGACCGCCATGGCCGGGCCGATTGCAGCGGGGTCCGACATGTTTGCCAGCATCTGTACCAGGCCGATCAGGGTTCCGATCATGCCCATCGCCGGCGCATAGACTGCCATTGCCTTGAACATATCGGCGCCAACGGTGTGGCGTTCGATTGACATGTTGATATCTTTGGCGAGCAATCCCTTGACCACTTCCGGGGCATGACCGTCTATGCACAGGGTGATACCGCGTTCCAGGAAACCGTTGCCGATTTCGCGGCCTTCCAGTGCCAGGATGCCTTCCTTGCGCGCGATATTGGCGAGTTCGACCGATTCATCGATCAGGTTTTGTGGGCGGTCGAGCTTATAAAAGAAACCTTTCAAACCAATTTTGAAAGAGCCGAGGAAATTGGCGATGGTGACGCGCATCAGCGTAACTGCGAAGGTTCCACCCACCACTATCAACAGTGAGGGTGCATTGACAAATAATACGAACGGGCCGCCGAGGCTTATCGCCGTCGCGATAATGATATAGGCCAGTATAAATCCAACAATTGATGCGATATCCACCCAGTTGCTCCTGCTCGCTAACCTGTGATCGTGTAAATTTGGAGTTCAAAGCAGGATTACGGGTCTGCTCGTATAGAGGTATCGGTCGACAGGAACAAATCTTTAGCCGCAAGTTGCGATAATTACGGGTTTATAAGACTCCTTTTGAAGCCGTATTGAGGGTCGTTTTATGCTTGTCGGAGTTGAATAGGGGTTAGTTGTCGAGAATCCAACAGGTCGTGCCTTATCAGCCAGCGAATTGCATCGTCGGCGTCATCTTCGAACCAGGCTCTACTTGAGCCAAGCCGAAAACTATATCCCCAGGTATCCATGTCGCTGAACATGCGTTCACGCCCGAATCCTTCGACCTCGTCTGCGAGCAGTATTTGCAGGTAACAAACCGCGTTTTCTTCGGCATCGTCGCTACCGGCGTTGGTATCAAGCTCCCGGCGCCGTGCCGGGTCAAGGCAAATGAAATGGCAGGCCTCGTGCAGGACGGAATGCAGCGGGGTGTCATCGCGGGCGTACAGGCGATTGTCTTTCAGGCCGGCTTCCTGTTTCCCCCAGTAGCTATGCGGAATGGGTTGGTTAGCGGGGCAGAGTTCTAATTTCAATCCGAATTGTGCCAAAAGCTCGGCGAGTTCGGCAGGATCGATGTCTGCAAGGCGCAGTACATCCGGGGTGTCAGTCGGCATATGCCTGCAGCAGTTTGCCTATGGTCTGTTGCAGTCGCCACCATTCCTCAACCTTGTACTGCTGCGATTGTCTGCGCGTACGAATCACGAGGTAGTTTATGGACGCGCCAAATACGCCGAGAACGCCACCGATGTCGATGTTCGGTTGATGATAAAAAGCGCGGATCCGTTTCACTAGCTCCATGCCCCGCTCGCCGCGTATCCGCGCCAGCGTATTGGTCAGGTTGTTCTGCTCCGACATTTCCCAGGCCATAATTTCAAGCGCCATCGGGCGTGATTCCAGTGCGGTGACATAGCGGTTGAGCAAGCGCTGCAGGAAATCGGGTAGCGCGATTTCGGCACACTCGTCAGCTGTTTCGGTTACAATTTCATCCACCTCCCACCACAGGGTGGTGGTTTCTGCGAACGCCAGCAGTAATTCGTCGAAACCGCCAAAATAACGGTAAATCAAGACCTTATCGCAACCAGCCTGGCGCGCAATCGCGTTAATCCCAACCGCGGGGTAACCCTGATCGAGCAATATTGCACCCACCGCATCGAGGATTCGCTGTTCGGTTTGTATCCTGCTTCTGGTCATGTTTTAGCTTTCATCCGACCGTGCTCTTGGATTCCTGCCAGAAGTATTCCATCTGTTCGAGCTGCTGCTGATCCATTTCGATACCGGCGTTCGCCATTTGTTGCTGCACGTAAGCAAAGCGGCGCAGGAATTTTTGATTAGTATTACGCAGTGACATTTCGGCGTTAACCCTGGCGTGGCGAGCAAGATTAATGCAAACAAACATCAGGTCTCCGATCTCGTCGCTTATGGCCCGGCTGTCGCCGGTGCTGAAAGCGTGCTTTAACTCCGCCAGTTCTTCCTCGAGTTTATCGAACACCGGACTTATGTCCGGCCAGTCGAAGCCAAAAACGGCGGCATCCTTCTGGATCTGGCGGGCACGGTAAATCGCCGAGTTGGAGCCAGAGTCTTCACCCAGCACCGGCCTTGCCTGGTTCGACTTTTCCTGTTGCTTGAGTGCCTGCCACTGTTGTGACAGGGTTTCATCGTTAAACTCCTGGTCACGTGTGTCACCGAAAACGTGCGGGTGACGGCGCAGCATTTTATCGGTGATCCCCTGGGCGACATCATCGAAAGTGAACTGGCCCTGTTCTTCAGCAATACGCGCATGAAACACGATGTTAAACAGCAGATCGCCCAGTTCTTCCTTCAGGTTCTGTGTGTCGTCGCGCTCGATCGCGTCGAGTAATTCGTGGGTTTCATCCAGCGTGTAGCCGGCGATCGAAGCGCTGGTTTGACGGATATCCCAGGGACAGCCGTTATCCGGGTGACGTAAATCCTTCATTACCTGGAGCAGGTTTTCAATTGCGCTCATTAGTTCTATTGCGTTTGTGTAATTAAAAACCGGATAATACCGGCCTTTTAACAGAATCGCAGCCGCAACCGCCATATGAGCGACAGATCGAATCAATTAAAACGTTGGCTGGATCAACTCGGTTACCGGGATTACAGCCTGAGTGCCGCCTCCGAGGACGCCAGTTTTCGTAGTTATCTGAGGCTGGAGGCGGGTGATGGATCGCGGATTGTAATGGATGCGCCACCGGACAAGGAGTCCTGCGGGCCCTTCATCGCGGTCGCGCAAAAACTACGTGATGCCGATTTAAACGCGCCCGCAATCATTGCCCAGAACCTGGCCGAGGGATTTCTGGTTCTGACCGATTTCGGGCGCAACGACTATCTCTCGCAACTTAACCCGGAAACTGAAGGTTCGCTATACGCAGATGCGCTCGCGGCGCTGTTGTTGATGCAAAGCCGTATCGATGCCGAAGATTTACCGAACTATGATGAAGCCCTGTTGAACCAGGAGCTCGATCTGTTCCATGAGTGGTTTCTTGGCAGACAGCTTGGTATTTCGCTCGACCCGGCGCAGCAGTCGAGCTGGCAGTCGATCAAGCAGGCGCTGGTTGAAAATGCACTGGAGCAGCCGCAGGTATTTGTACACCGCGATTATCACTCGCGTAATTTGATGAAAGTCGACACACACAATCCGGGAATCCTGGATTTTCAGGACGCGGTTAAAGGGCCGATTACCTACGACCTGGTTTCGTTGCTGCGAGATTGCTATATTGCCTGGCCCCCGGCGCATGTCGATCAGCTGGCACTGGATTATTACGAATCTGCGTGCGTCCACGAGCTGGTTGACGTCAAAGCCGCGCAGTTCATGCGCTGGTTTAACCTGATGGGAATACAGCGTCACCTCAAGGCGATCGGGATATTTTCTCGTCTTAATATCCGTGACGGAAAAACGGGATACCTGAAAGATATACCGCGTACGCTCGACTATGTGAACCAGGCCGGTGCCGCGGAAACGTCTATGGTAGGCTTGCTCTCGATCATAGAGCAACTGAAGTTGAACCAGCTCGCAGGAGCGTTGATACCATCTTGAACAAGTTATGAAAGCAATGATCCTGGCCGCTGGACGGGGCGAGCGCATGCGTCCACTAACGGATACTGTTCCGAAACCCCTGCTCGAAGTGCAGGGCAAACCGCTGATCGTGCATCATCTCGAAGCCCTGTCCCGGGCGGGATTCACCGGGATTGTCGTCAACCTCAGCTGGCTTGGAAATCAGATTCGCAACTTCCTTGGTAACGGAACCAATTTCAATCTTGCCATCGAATACAGCGACGAACCCGAGGCACTCGAAACTGCGGGCGGTATCTTGCAGGCTTTACCGCTACTCGGTGAGCGTTTTATTGTCGTCAATGCGGATATTTTTACCGACTATGAATTTGCCCGGCTGCGACAATCAGACAGCATGGCGCACCTGGTGCTGGTTGAGAACCCCCAACATAATCCGGGTGGCGACTTCAGCCTGGCTGATTCGATACTTGGTAATGATGCCTCACCGCGTTACACCTTCAGCGGTATTGCGCAATACCGTAGCAGCTTTTTCGAAGAACTGACGCCGGGTAAGCAGGCCCTGGAGCCACTATTGCGAGCCGCAGCGACACGGCAACAAGTCACGGGTGAGCTGTTCAAGGGCCGCTGGACCGATATTGGCACCCTTGAACGCCTGCAAGTGTTGAAAGCTTGAAACAGTACCTACTTGAACGGGGTGAAGCTGACTTCGATATCCTTGAGCCAGACTTTGCCACCGCCATCGAGTGTGAAGTTCAGTTTTAGCAGGTCAGGGTTCTGTTCCTTTTTCAGGTAAAAGGGGATTTCGTAGCTAGCCCAGTCGCTGCTGTCTTTAACCGGATTATTCAAACCCTTGGAAAAAAACTCCCCCTTTCCCGGCAATCGACACCACATTTCCAGGTAGCCCTGTTTTTTAACTGCCTCGGATTTTATCGAAGCCCTGTAAGTCACCAGGCCGTTTTCAATATCACCGGGATCGAGCTCAAACAAGTGAAAGGTTGCCGATGTGTCGGTGTCGATGTGCCATCCCTCGGCGTCAGCGACTATCGAACTACTGCTTATGGTCGCCTGAGATCCATCGAAGCGCTGAATCAGTCGCGGTGGACCTGCGGGTTCGGGTGGGGAGAAGAGATTTTTTAACCAGCTCAACATGGGATTACTCCTGCCTTAGTATCTGACGTGGATAGTCGTTGCACAATATTTTCGATGACCGCCTGTTTGCTCGATCCAGGTGTTTAACGCACGTAGTAACCGGAAACTCGCCACTGCTTGTTATCAAGCATCGGGGTGACCGTTTCAACCGCACTTTTTTTAAACTTGAACCTGGTTTGATACTGCAGTACCACGTACTCACCGTCGGGGGCACCGGGCAGACTGGTTGCGTAGGTTGCCGAAACTAGCTTACGACTGATCATGGCCCCGAGGGGTTGACGCGCCGCGCTTATCGACTGCCGCCAGTTGTCGGTGCTGACCTGCTGTTTAAACAAGGAAGCCGCCTGGTCCCATGAATCCTGGTATTGTAGCCCATCGATCAGGGCGAGCCATTTGCCGGCAGCCTGGTCTGCATTACGGATCTTATCCTCCGATGCGTGGACGCTCATCGATACCAGGATAAGTCCCAGCAGTAAAATATGTTTTGCTTTGATTTTCATAGCCCGTATCCAGAAACTATTACTGAACGATTACTTGCCAAATCGACGAAACCGGCACTTAGCTGCTGATCGAAGGTTTCATCGGGCCTTTAACCCGCGGGAATGAGTCTTCGTTTGACTTGCTGCGACGCAGGCGACTGCTGCGTAACTGGCCGGCTTCTTCCAGGATCGGGTAGGCGACGGCGGCCTGGTACGAGTTGATGCGCCTGAGGTCACGCAGCACGTCTAACTGCATGGCGCTCAGTTGTGAATCGTAATGCGAGTCGTCGCGAATTTTTTGCAGGTGGTTCGTTACCGCCTTTTTTTCTCGCTTGATGAACTTGTATTTTCTGGCCAGCAATTGCCGCGCCATGGCGATATCGGACGATGTAAAAACACTCATTGAAAGCTGGAATGTCGATAACACCGGCTTGTAAAGATTATTGATGTCCTTGCGATCCTGGGTCGACATCTTGTTCCCGGGAACAAGTTTCTTGCGCAGGATATTTCGAATCAGGTCCCCCGAAATAATGTCGCCGATGTGTTCCAGGTTGGTCGCAAAACTTAAAATTTCATTACAGCGCCTGCTCTCCTTTTCGCCTAGTGTTTCACGCGCCAATGCAGTCAGGTAGCGTTTCACGTTATCGTAATACTGGTTTACTACCTGATCCATCTTACGGCTGCGCTTCGCCAGCTGGTGGTCATTCTTCTTGAGCGCAATAAAAGAATTGCGGAACATGCGCTCAACGACTTCTCCCATGCGCAAAACCTCGCGTTCGGCATTGACTAAAGCCACCAAAGGCGTTTCGAACGCACTGCGGTCAAGATCCCTGGGTTGCATCTCGTCAATCACTCTCTTGTCTTCGGGAATGATGCGCGCGGTAAGAGCGACCATGTGGTTGATCAGGGGAAAACAAAGTACTGCCAGAGTGATATTGAAAAGCATGTGAAAGTTTGCAATCTGGCGCGCATGGCTGATCTCAAGCGGGGAGAGACCGTTGGCGATCATACCGATGAAAGGTAACGAGATCACGACACCGCATATTCTAAACAGCAGGTTACCCAATGGTGGTTGCCTTGCTGTACGGGTGGCGCTGAGCGTGGCAACAAATGGCGGTATCGCACCGCCGATATTGGCGCCGAGTACAAAGGCGAAGGCGACGGTGATGTCCAGTGATTTGGTGCTGGCGAGCGCAATCACCAGCAAAACGGTCGCGAGGCTCGAATGCGATGCCCAGGCGATAATCGCACCAAAAATCACGGCCAGTATCAGGTCTTCGCCAAGGGCGACAAATATCTGCTGGATGATTAAAGATTCGCGCATCGGTAGCGAGGCTGTAACGATCAGCTTCAGCGCTAACAGCATCATGCCGATACCCAGCAGCAGGCGTCCGATGTCGCGCGTGCGCCCCCCTGAAGAGTATGTAAACAAAGCCACGCCCAGCGCTATCAGTAGTGGTGACAGAGCCGATAGATCGAAGGTCAGAACCTGTGCCACGAGGGTGGTGCCGACGTCGGCTCCAAGCAGTATCGCAAGTGCGGTTGCGGTGGTGAGGATGCCCTGGCCGCTAAATGATGATGTCAACAAGGCGGTGGCACTGCTGCTTTGCAACAACATGGTCACGCCGAGACCGGAGAGAAAGGCTTTGAAGCGATTATTCAGGCTGGCCCCTAAGGCGCTACGAATTTCGCTACCCCAACTTTCGGACATGCCAACCCTTACCATGCGCAAGCCCCACAATAGGAGGGCGACGCCACCTATCAGGTTGATCAGAATGCCACTGCCGCTGATGCCTGGACTCCTACAATCAGTTCTTTACTGATTGCTTAATGTAACTTTTAGATAACGAATAATAGCAGAATAATGAAAACATATTTAGCGAACGATTTCCGACTCTTGATTAAATGCTGGTCCGACAGGGAGCATAGATTAGTTGTCGGGGGCGAGGAAACTGTTTTCGCCAACGGCTGCTATAGGTTTGACGGATAGTCAGGTATAAGATGAATTATTGCCGGAATCATGGATCCCGCTTAACGATAGCGCAGCGAGAAGTCGATTGCGCGCAGGTTCTTGGTGAGCGCGCCGATGGAGATAAAGTCAACGCCGGTTTCAGCGTATTCAGCAAGGTTTTCCTGGTCGATATTACCTGAAGCTTCGAGTTCGATACGCCGATTATTAAGTTCGACCGCGTCCTTCATTGCCGGAATCGAAAAGTTATCGAGCAATGCACGCTCGACGCCGGCGTCAATCGCCTGTTGCAATTGCTCCAGGTTTTCAACCTCGACCTCGAGGAACTTGTTCGGGTGAATCTGGCGCGCACGTGAGACTGCATTGGCAATGCCGTCGCTGGCAGCCAGATGATTTTCCTTGATCAGAAAGGCATCGAACAGGCCGATGCGGTGATTACTGCCGCCGCCGCACAGCACTGCGTACTTTTGGCCGTAGCGGAGTTGAGGGATGGTTTTACGAGTGTCGAGAATTTTGCAGTCGGTGTGTTTTATTTTATCGACATAGCTTCGTGCCAGGGTTGCAGTTCCGGAGAGTGTTTGTAAAAAATTCAACGCGCTGCGCTCGGCGGTAAGCAGGCCACGTGCCGGGCCCGAAACCTCGCAAATAATAGCGTTCGAGGTCACGGCGTCACCGTCCTGTGCGTGCCATTGGATATTAATCCTGTCATCGCATTGCCGAAAAACCTCGTCGAACCATTGGCAGCCGCAGAGCACCGCGTCCTCACGCACCAGCAGTTCGGTTTCAAGCAGCGTGTTTGCGTCGATCAACTCTGCGCTGATATCGCCGCTGCCGACATCCTCGTCAAGCGCATTGGCGGCCTGGTTGATGATCATTTGATAAAAATCCAAAGCTTATACCTCGTATTCTTCGCGACGTAATTCCTGGGCTGCGTCGAGATAGGCGTTGATTACCACGGCCTCGGGAACCGCACCGAGGTATTGTCCACTGCTGCGATCGACTACCGCGATGGCCTCGCCGATATAGCTGCGCATGAATTCCATTGCTTCCCAGATGCTGGTTGCCTCGTGAAATTCACCACCCCGTTGGAGATCGATAGAACCGACCGTCTCGTTGTCATCCTGCCCTTGCAATTGATGCTGTAAAACATGGCCGAGGTAGCGGTTGTTATCATCGACAACCACTGCGGTCGAGGTCGATTTTGCAGTCATTTGCGCGCGTAAAACACCCAGGTCAGCATTTTGCGAGACCACCGGAAGTGACTCGGTAACAAAAGCTGCCACCTTGCGATGCATCAGGTAAGCACGTTCGCGCCCCATCGAAAGATCGATACCTCGTGCGGCGAGCTGACTATCGTAGAGTGAACGCCCATACCACCTGAAAGCGATCAGGTTGGCAAACACGATAGCGACCATTGCAGCGATCGTGATTTCGTAGCTGCGCGTGAACTCGAATACGAACAGCAGCGCGGTCATCGGTGCGCCGATTACCGGGCTCATTACCGCGACCATGCCACAGACTGCGTAGGCCGAGACTCCGGAATAATCTTCCAGCAGTAATTCGGGCACCAACAGCGCGAACAGGGCGCCGAACAAGACACCGATCAATAGCGCTGGAAATATGACACCGCCGGCAAACCCGAAACCGATGCAAAGAACCGTAACCAGTATCTTTGCGACCAGGATCAGAAGCAACGCATCGGCGCTGTAGGTGCCACCCAGCGAAGCCAGGCGGAAGACTTCCTGTCCGGCACCCAGCACTTCCGGCACCTGCAAGGTTACCAGCGACACCACGAAGCCTGCGGCCATCGGCTTGAAGGCCGCGGGTACTTTAATTCGCTGTGATAATTGCGCTGCCTGCTGTAGTAAGTTCATGAAGACGACGGCAAGCACGCCGCAGGCGATACCCTCGATCGCAAACAGGAAAAACTCAACGCCGCGAAAACTGCTTTCAAAACTAATCAGGAATAATGGCGGGTGTTCGAAAATAACATTCGCAACGAGGTATCCGCAGGCGCTGGCTACGGTTACCGCGGCAAACATGCGCAGCGAGTAATGACGCAGAATAACTTCGTGAGTGAAGATCAGGGCCGCGATCGGGGCGTTAAAGGCTGTTGAAATTGCCGCGGCAACGCCGCAGGCAATAGCGATGTTGCGCACGTCTCGCAGGCCAAACGGCAATCGGTTGCAGACCTGGCCAACCAGCGTTCCGAGGTATACCAGTGGTCCATACTGTCCAACCGAAGCGCCGCAACCCAGGGATAAAATGGCTGCAATGGTAGTTGTTACCCCGGCCACCGGTGGAGGCAGGCGTTCATGTAATTGCACCGCGTAAATTGTATCGGGCGGTCCGAAGGAGTCATTTTCGTTTACCCCGTATCGCAGGATAAGACCGACCACCAGTCCGCCGATAGTGAGTACCGCCATAGTGATTAATCCGAGATGGTCGCCTTCCATTTGCGCTCGGCTGGATGGGCTGACGTAGAGAATATCGGTTAGATAACCTACCAGCTCGACGAAACCGATGGTTGCAAACGATGCGATCAATCCCACCACCAGGCCTACTAGCGATATCGCCAGCATGCGCTGCATCGTTTGCTGTGGCCTGGGTTTCATACCGAAAGCTTAGTTCAACCAGGGATCGAATTCTTTCACTTCGATCAGCGTCGGACGGTCAGCCTCGAAAGCCGCTTTAACGGCATCGGTAAGACTTTGCGCGCTGTCGATTTTGAGTGCATGGCAACCACAGGACTGTGCCAGGGCGATAAAATCCGGATTGATCCCGGTGACCCCCACCAGCTCGATGTCACGTAGTTTCATATCGTCCTGGATTTGCTTTAAGCCATCGTTGTTCCAGAGGATTATGGGCAGTGCCAGCCCGAGTTCAGCTGCGGTTACCAGTTCCTGCACCGTAAACATGAAGCCGCCGTCACCGGCGAAGCTGACCACGGGCTTATCCGGCAAGGCGAGCTTGGCGCCAATTGCATCGGGTAACCCGCAACCCAGCGTGCAATAGCCGGCCGGGTAATGCCAGAGCCTTGGCTTCGGCACATCAAATGCAAATGATCCCGTGTAAACCAGCTGGCAGATATCGCCCATAACGACGGTGTCGGCCGGCAGCGCGGCCCGCAGGACATCGAGGGTCTTGCAGTGCCGAACCTCGCTTTCATTCAAGTTGTCGCGAATTTCCTGTCTCAAACCGGCAACTTCGGCGACAGTTTCAGCACGGGCTTTGACCTCCCCGAGCTGTCGGGCGATCGCCTCGGTAGTGGTTTTGGCGCCACCGATGATTGCCACCTCGGCCGGGTAAAGGTCGTTCATTTTGCGCGAATCAAGATCGACGCGAATTATTTTGCCGTTGATTTCGAGCGTTTCAACAAAGCTGTCGACTTCGGATAACTCGGTGCCGACCGCGAGCACGACGTCGGCATTTTTCAGGTATTGCTGGACTTCACCGCGCACGGTACCGGCGCTCAGGGAAAGCGGATGTGAATCATCGATGATTCCCTTGCCGGCGTTACTGCCGATGACGGCAGCACCGAGTTTTTCCGCAATCCCGGTGATTGCGTCGCTCGCCAGCCAGGCTCCACCGCCGACACAGATCATCGGCTGCTTTGCCGCACGTAAAAGCTCGCAGGCGCGTTCTATTTTCTTTGCCGTTGGTGCCGGACGCGCGGGTAACTCGACAGCCTTCCATTCGCCACCTGCCGGCATCGCCAGTACGTCGATCGGAATTGCGATATGTACCGGCCGCGGGCGTTCGCTGGAAAATACCGAAAATGCCTTCGCGATCAGGCCGGGGACCTCTTCGGGTGTCATCGCGCATGCGGAAAACGCGGTTAGCGGTGCCGTGGTGTCCGTCAGGCTCGGAACTTCGTGCAGGCAGCCCCATCCCTTGCCAAGGGTGTAACTGGCCGCATCGCTGGAAAGCATCAACACCGGGATACTGTCGGCGTAGGCCTGGCCAATTGCGGTGAGGGCATTGGTAACGCCCGGTCCGGAGATCACCAGTGCGACCCCGGGTCGGCCGGAAGCGCGCGCGTAGCCATCGGCCATAAACCCGGCGCCCTGTTCATTACGCGCCTGTACGTGCTGAATATGACTCTGGTTAAGACCCCTGCAAAATTCCAGCGTGTGCACTCCGGGAATGCCGAATAGCGTATCGACGCCGTAAGCTTCAAGCAGTTTTATCGTCGCTTCGCCGACATTGAGATCACTGCTGCTATTCATTTTCGTCCTCTAGTTCAAAGCTGAAAGAATTTTTTCACCGATCTGGTCGGTTTTCGCCTGACCCCCGAGATCTGCACTGATGACACCTGCCTGCAGGCAATTATTCACGGCGCTTTCAATACGCTGAGCCAGGTCCTTGCGCTGCATGCTGTATTCAAACAACATCGCGACGCTAAGGATAGCGCCGATCGGATTGGCAATTCCCTGTCCCTCGATGTCGGGTGCCGTGCCGTGTACCGGCTCATAAATTGCCGGTTTGCCGGAATCCAGTCCCTGTAATGAAGCCGAGGGTAGCATGCCCAGTGATCCTGCATAAGTCGCGACCAGGTCTGAAGCAATGTCACCGAAAATATTATCGGCGAGCACCACGTCGAACGCGGTTGGACGCTGCATCATTTGGTAAAGCGCGTTATCGGTGTACAGATGTTCAAGGTCGATATCGGGATAGTCGGTTCCCACTTCGCTGACGATGCGCCGCCACAGGATCCCGCTTTGCATGACGTTTGACTTGTCGATCGATGTGACCTTGCCGCGCCGGCGTCCCGCGATTTCAAACCCAACGACGGCAAAACGCCTGATTTCTTCGCTGCTATAAAAGTTAGCGTCGTAGGCCTGGAAGCTGCCATCGTCGAGTTCGTCGATGCCACGCGGCTTGCCATAAGGCAAACCTCCGCATAGTTCCCGCAACACCAGGACGTCTGCGCCCGCAACGACTTCCGGCTTGAACGGGGTGCGCGCCAGCAGCGACTCGTAGACGCGTGATGGACGCAGGCAGGCGTAGGTCTGGAGTTCTTCGCGCATGCGCATCAGGCCGTCACGTTCGGCCGGGTCTTCGCTCTGTATCAGCAGCTGGTCCCATTTCGCTCCACCGACCGCACCGATCAACAGCGCATCTGACTGTTTTGCAGCGACAATGGTTTCATCGCGGCAAAAAGTGCCGTACCTGTCCCAGGCGGCGCCGTGCAGCAAATCCTGTTGAATCTCGGTTTCGATCTGTTCGAGCTGGCAGAGTCTTTCAAAAACTCGCAGCGCGACCGATACCACTTCGGGCCCGATACCGTCCCCGGGTAGTACCAGTAGTTTGAATGGATCGGCCATGCTTTTAGTCCAGCTCGTCAGGGCGCTAGCTTATAGTCGAATCAGCGTCAGGTAAATCCGGTTTTACAGCTTTTGCAAACAGTCGAGGTAACCAGCCTCGTCGGGGGCCTGGTTATTGCGCTGGGCGTTCCAAAGTGCCTGCCCGAGACACTCCATCATGGTGTGCTCGGCTTCATGTTGGCCTTTAGCCGAAACCAGTTTTTGATAGACGACCTTGATCCCCGGGGGGCGATCCGTGCCCGCCTGCTCGCGCAACGCGATATGCATTCCCATGTGCAGAAACGGGTTGGTCTGACCCTGGTCTGGAGTAAAGTCCTGTTGCCTGATCTCAGCGTCGGCCTCAAGCAGCGAGTGGTACTCGGGGTGCGCCTCGATAACGTCGGCGATCAAGGCTTCCATCGGCTCAAGCAACATTTTCTGCTGCATTTTTTGCCAGACGTCCAGGTAAACCTGGCGCATTTCATCACGTGACTGATACATGCCGAATATTGTTACTCAATGTTTTTCTGCCTGAATTCGCAAAGGTCTTCGATGATGCAGCTGCCGCATCGCGGTTTGCGCGCAATACAGGTATAGCGTCCGTGCAGGATCAACCAGTGGTGGGCGTCGAGTTTGAACTCGTCGGCAACAAATTTAAGTAGTTTCTTTTCCACCACGAGCACGTCTTTGCCGGGTGCGATACCGGTGCGGTTGGAGACCCGGAAAATATGCGTATCGACCGCGATCGTGGGATGACCAAAAGCGACGTTTAACACCACGTTGGCAGTTTTGCGCCCGACCCCGGGTAACTTTTCCAGCGCGGCCCGATCTTCGGGCACCTGCGAGTCATATTGCTCGATCAGGACCTTGCAGGTGGCAATGATGTTTTTAGCCTTGCTATTAAATAACCCGATGGTCTTGATATATCGCTTGATCCCGGCTTCACCTAGCGCCAGCATTTTTTCCGGGGTATTCGCCACCGGGTACAGCTTCGTGGTGGCCTTGTTGACGCTGACATCGGTTGCCTGTGCCGAGAGCAGTACCGCGATCAATAGCTCGAAATTTGAACGGTATTCAAGTTCCGAGCGCGGCGCCTTGATATGTTCGCGCAGGCGGGAAAAGATTTCATATCGCTTTTGCGGGTTCATACCGTCTCGGGTGCCGGCTCAATAATCTCCTGTTTTTCGCGGGGTCGCAAATCCAGCCAGTTCTTGGTAACAATCAGGACCGCCAGTCCGAAGAAGGCTCCCGGCGGTAATATCGCGAGCAGGAATCCGGGGTAGTCCTGGTTGAATTTGATTGTCAGCGTTTGTGCGCCGTCACCGAACATGAGTTCGGCGTTGGCGAACAGCGTGCCGAAGCCGATAATCTCGCGTAGCGCCCCGAGCAGTGCCAGCACTACCAGGAACCCGAGCCCCATCATCAGGCCATCGAGCGCGGCAGGGCCCACCGGGTTGCGGGATGCGAATCCCTCGGCACGGCCGATGATGGCACAGTTGGTGACGATTAGCGGAATGAAAATACCGAGCACCAGGTAAAGATCATAAAACAGGGCCTGCATCGACAGTTCGATTATCGTCACTACGGACGCGATAATCAGGACAAACACCGGCAATCGAACTTCCTTACGTACGAAGCCACGAATCAACGAAACGATCGTGTTCGAAAGTACCAGAGTAATGAGCGTGGCGATACCGAGACCTATGCCGTTGACAACAGTACTGGTTACCGCGAGCAACGGACAAAGTCCGAGCAACTGCACCAGTGCAACATTGTTGCCCCAGAGTCCGTCACGGGTAATTTCGCGAGAAGTCGTCATTGGTTAAAAATCATATCAGCGTTTTGTTGATAGTACAGCAGCGTGTTGCGCACTGCTGAAACCACCGCCCGCGGTGTGATGGTGGCGCCGGTAAACTGGTCGAACTCACCGCCGTCACGTTTTACCTGCCAGCCGGACGGTACCGGGTTGGTCAGCGACTTACCATCGAAACTTTTAATCCATGGTGATTTCCTGATCTCGACTGCGTCACCCAGTCCCGGGGTTTCGGCATGCTTGACCACGCGGACACCTGCCAGCTTGCCGTTACTGTAGACCCCGACCAGTAAATGTATCTTGCCGTTGTAACCATTGGGCGCGATGCTATTGAATATTGCCGCGACAGGATCACCAGCAAGGCGGGCGCGGTAGACGATTGAGGCTGTATCAGTGCCGAGCAGGGGGGACGCCGGCAGTTTCAGTATATCCTCTGCAATATCGTTATCTAGCTTGTCACTGGGTAACAGCGCGTAAAGATTACGCAACAATACCTGGCGTTCGTTTTCGATAATTGCTTGCCGGGTGCTGTACTCGGTGAGCGCGACCAGGGTTGTGCCGGCAACAGCGAATAGCCACAGAAATATCCCCGAAATAAGAATCTGCCGCCGGCTGATCGTGCTCATTTTTCGCCATATACCCGTGGCTGCGTGTAATAGTCGATCAGTGGTACACACATGTTCGCCAGCAACACGGCGAAAGCGAGGCCGTCGGGATAACCACCCCAGACGCGGATGACATAGATCAGGCAGCCGATCAGCAGGCCATAGTAAATCCGCCCGCTATCGGTAGTGGCCGCAGTAACCGGGTCGGTAGCTATGAAAAAGGCACCGATTACGGCCGCGCCGGAGAGCAGGTGAAACAGCGGTGAAGTGTAGGTTTCAGGGTTGACCAGGTAGAACAGCAGGGACATTGCGAGTACGGCACCGAGCAATGCAACCGGAATATGCCAGCGGATGGTCCGCGTCGCCAGCAGCCACAGTCCACCGATGAACCACCAGAAGGCTATCCATTCCCAGCCCTTGCCGCCATATTCCCCGAATACTGGTGACAGTCGAATCTCGCTGACGGTGATGCCCTGCGCAACGGCGGTTTTGACCTGGTCCAGCGGGGTTGCCGAACTCAGCGCATCCCACTGCTGAATATCGGCACCGCCGAAAGTGTAAGCCAGTGCCTCCTTTAGACTCAGGGTTTCACCGCTCACCGAGTTCGGTAAATACCACGTTGTCATTTCCCGTGGAAACGAAATTAACAGGACCACGTAACCCACCATGGCAGGGTTGAAAGGATTGAACCCGAGTCCACCGTAGAGATGTTTTCCGGCTACCATGGTGAAACCGATACCGACCAGTACCAGCCACCACGGAACGTGCATCGGCAGACACAGCGCGAACAACCAGGCCGCCACTATCGCGCTGAAATCGGCCAGGTGTGGCATCACCGGTTTAGCGCGTAATTTCAGGATGCCTGCCTCGAACGCCAGTGCTAACAGCACCGCGAGGCAAATATTAATGATGACACCGGGTCCGAAATACCAGGCATATGCGATCGTGCCGGGCAGCAGGGCAATGATGACCTGGATCATCAGGCGTTTGAGTGTGCTGCCCTGGACAACGTAAGGCGACGAGACAATGACGTTGGTCAAAACTAGTCTTCCTGCGCCAGTTTCTTGCGCGCCTTGACCCTGTCCAGCGCGGCCTGAACCGGGTCTGCCATCGATTTTTCGCTGCCGGGACTGGCGTTTTTCTTTTGCAGCGCCTCGCGTTTCAGCCGTCGACGCTCTTCATCCTGCTGTTTTTTCAACAGCAGTCGCTTTTCGCGAAACTCGAATCTAAGGCGCGCACGATCGGATTTGAATTGCGCCTTTTGTGCCGCACGAATTTCGCTTTTGGCGGCACGATAGTATTGCACCAGCGGTATCCTGCTCGGGCAAACCGTGGAACAGCAACCGCATTCGATACAGTCAAACAGGTGAAATTCCCGGGTGCGCTCGTAGGCTTTGGCACGCGCATGCCAATAGAGTTGTTGGGGTAACAATTGTGCCGGGCATACCTCGGTGCACTTGCTACAGCGGATACATTCATCGTGGTAGCCCGGCGACTTCGGAATGGTTTCCTCGCGCATTACCATGATGCAGTTACTGGCTTTAACAATCGGAACCGCGCTCCCGGAAAGCGCAAACCCCATCATCGATCCACCCATGACCAGGTGTCCACCGGTGCCATGTCGATAGCCCCCGGCAAGTTCGACCAGGTGGCTGATCGGTGTCCCGAGTCGGGTTTCCCAGTTGCCGGGTTGCGCGATATTGTCACCGCTAATTGTGACCACGCGAGAGATCAGGGGCTCGTCCTTTTCGAGTGCACGCGTGATGGCCGCACAAGTACCGACATTCTGACACAAAAGACCAACATCAAACGCCAGCTGGCCATGTGGCACCTCTTTCCCGGTCAGAATCTGGACCAGTTGCTTCTCACCTCCCGAGGGATACATCGTCGGAATCGGAATAATTTCAGTGTCTGGCAGAGGATGCTCGGCCAGCGCCTTCGCCATGGCCGCGATAGCTTCCGGCTTGTTATCTTCAATCGCGATATATGTGGTTCGTGGTGCCAGGATTCGCTGCAGGTAGCCGCTGCCACGAATCACTTCGGCCGCGTTGAAGCGCATCAGGATATCGTCGCAGGTAATATAGGGTTCGCATTCGACCCCGTTGATGATCAAGGTGTCTATACCTTGCACCTTGCCGCGCGACAGCTTTGGCGAGGTCGGGAAAACCGCGCCGCCGAGTCCGACGATGCCGGCGCCACAAATCAGTTCAATTAATTCACCGGGTGCCAGGTTTTCAAGGTCGGGCGGGATTGGCTCGATGGCTTTGTCCTCGCCATCGACGTCGATGACGATACAGGTATCCGCTTGTCCCGACGGGTGTGCCACCGGGTAGTTTTCGATTGCGCGAATCGTCCCCGAGGTCGGCGCGTGTACCGCGGCACAAATCAACGCCGAATCCGAGGCGATTACCTGGCCCTTCAACACGCGATCACCGACCGCAGCCCGGGGTTTGTTATGATCACCGATGTGTTGCCTTAACGGCAGGAACAGGCGTTCGGGTAAAGTTGCCTGTAGTAATCCTCGTTGCAGCGACTCGGCTTTATGTCCGTCGAGCCGCAAGCCACCGTGAAAATGATGTAGCTTAAGCATCCTGTACTAATTCCAGCGGGTCTGACGGTGCCGACCATTTCCAGTCGTCGATGGATTGCTCGGCGGGAACCATGTCGATGCAATCGACCGGACAGGGGGGCAGGCAGAGTTTGCAGCCCGTGCACTCGTCGGCAATCACCGTGTGCATTTGCTTGGCTGCGCCGAGGATGGCGTCGACCGGGCAGGCCTGGATGCAGAGCGTGCAACCAATACATATTTGCTCGTCAATCACCGCCAGCAGTGGAATTTCAAGATGCTCACCAAGCTCTGCGTTGAGGTCGAGTACCTCGGTATCGAGCAGGTTGGAGAGTGCAACGATTGTCGCCTGTCCACCCGGGGGGCATTGATTGATGGGTGCTTCTCCGTTTGCGATGGCCTCGGCATAGGGTCGGCAACCCGCGTAGGTGCATTGTCCGCATTGAGTCTGCGGCAGCAGTGCGTCGATTTGATCGACGATCGGATTGCCTTCAACCTTGAAACGTATCGCCGCGTAGCCGAGTATCAGGCCGAATACTCCAGCCATCAGGCTGATGGTTAAAATTGCGACAAACACGGTTTAGACCTTGACCAGGCCGCCGAGCCCCATGAAGGCCAGCGACATCAGTCCCGCGGTAACAAGTCCGATCGCTGAGCCCCTGAACGGGGCTGGCACATCAGCGACATTGATGCGCTCACGCATGGCTGCGAACAGGATTAATACTAATGAAAAGCCGAGCGCGGCTCCAAAGCCGTAGACTACCGATTCGAGAAAACTGTTTTGCTCCTGGACATTGATCAGCGCTACGCCCAGCACCGCGCAGTTGGTGGTGATCAGCGGTAAAAAAATACCAAGCACGTTGTAAAGCAGCGGGCTGGTTTTGTGCACCACCATTTCAGTGAAATTGACGACGGCGGCAATTGCGATAATGAAAGCGATAGTGCGCAGGTACTCGAGATCCAACGGTGACAGGATCCAGTTATTGATCAGGTAACTCAGTATTGCCGACAGGGTCAGTACGAAAGTTGTTGCCGCGCTCATACCGATGGCGGTCTCCACTTTGCGTGAGACACCCATAAACGGACAAAGACCGAGGAATTTGACCAGCACGATGTTGTTGACAAACACCGTGCCGATTAAAAGTAACAGGTATTCTGACATCGTCGAATTATAAGGCCTGGAACTTGCGAAAAATACCGAAATTGCCCGAGGTCTTTATTAAATTGATTAATGCTTGCTCAGTCGGCAAACTCGCCTGCTTCAAGATCCTTGGCCTGCTCGATGAAGCTTTCAATGGTTACTGTTTTTTTCAGGTGCCAGTTTAACGAACTGAGGCTGTTCTGGTATCTCGCGGACGAACTGAAATCGTCCAGCATGGCCCTCATCTCCGGGCTTTGCAGGATCGAGGGTACCGCGATGGGGCTTGCAATCAGGATGGCCAGTAAAATGCTGCGGTTTCGTTTTAAATGCGAAATATGGACCAGGTACAGTGCGACTGCGACGGGGATGATCAGCAGGTACCAGCCAAACCGAAACAGCGTGGTCGGCCAGTTCGCGGTGAACAGGTAGCTCAGTTGGTAGGTAAAAATGGACGCGAAGTAATAAAGCAGGTAAACCAGGCACACCGAGGTGACCAGTTGCCTGATTTCCCATCGATTGACCAGCAGGCGTTCGAGTATCGATAACGCGAGCACGAAAACGCCAATCGTCAAGATGCTTTCTCGTAACACGTGCTTGAACAATTCGCTCCATTTGAAACTGGTGTAGGAATTGAGAAAAAATTCGAGGCCGCCAACAAACAGGCAAATCAGCACAAGTATGACCGCCCAGTAGGCATGCCCGAACAGGTGGCTGCTTTTACCCTTGCCGGCCAGGGGGCGGGTCGCGGAAACTGCATAATTGCGCGGCAGCAGTTGTGCCTGGATACGACCGATTTCGAGGTTTAACGGTAACTTTTCAGTGACCAGTGAATCCACCCGCCGGTTGTCGATGCGGGTCGGGTTTACCTTGGTCAGGTTGACCAGTTCAATCGAGTTCTCGCCGTAGCGTATTATTTTAAGGTGATGCGGTGCAACGGTTGGATCGGATAGAATGATATCGTTATCCAGGGCACGCCCGATCGTGGTTACCTCGGCATCGATTTGTTCATATCGATGCAATCCCCGGGTGTTGATTTCGAGTATCAGGGCTTCCATTCGGATTGCTCCAGGAATTTTTGAATCAACGGCAGGGTTGACGCGTAATCAACGCCCGTCATGATCAGGGTAATGAAAAAGCCCTGGTTTTTATGACCCATGAGTGCCGCCGTAAAAAGGACATCGCTCATGCCTTTGTATTCGACGTACTCTCTTCGACATAGGTTACCCTTAAGCTCCTGCGCGGAGACCTCGACATACCAGGTGCGGCAATTGAAATTGCTAACGATGTCACGATCGATTTTTGAGTCGATTTGATCCTTGTTCAGATTTTCGTAGAGGTTATAAAACTGGATCGCGTTGAGGTCTTCCGACTCCAGCCAGAAATACTCGTAGCTCAGTTCGCCTACGAACTTGTTGTCTTCATCGAGATAGACATGGTTCTTGTTGGCGCAACGAATCTGGTAACGTTTGTAGCGCACAATGGTGCTGAGTTTGGCGCTATTGTCCCAGCAACGCACGGTTGGCGAGATGATGCCAGGCAAGTTGAACTGGCGCAGGTCGAGTTTGGGCCAGTCACTTTCCAGCAATTGCTCAATGTAGCTGGTTTCGTAAGCCAGCACCTGCCGCGCGACTTCGAGCTTGAGGTCTTCTTCGGCACTGAATGCATCGGTATTCGATTGCTCGATCAAGTCATTC
The DNA here is from genome assembly GCA_947259485.1 of uncultured Gammaproteobacteria bacterium. Lineage (GTDB taxonomy): Bacteria > Pseudomonadota > Gammaproteobacteria. Next base: position 33,466 of record CAMYLU010000023.1, read on the forward strand.
AAAAATCTTGACGGGACGATAAAACTGATGTCATTACGCGCGGTGGCGACGTTGATGCCGATGACTTCACCCTGGTCGTTGAAGGTGGGACCGCCGCTCATGCCCGGATTCAGACTCCCCGAGAACAGGATGCGACTATCATCGGTCTGGTTTAAAATTCCGCCGTTGGTGCCAACCGCGATGGTCAAACCCAGGTCCAGCGGATTACCCATCGCGTAAATCGGTGCGCCACGTGGCGGCAGCGGACTCATCTTGATGGCATCGCCAATGGGCTTGTCGGCACCAAGCAGGGCAAGGTCGCGGGTAACGTCGAGACCCAGCAACTTTAACTCGCCTTCCTGTCCGTCCTTGCCGACGTAAGAAATGTAAAACAGCTCGGGCTCCAGGATAACCTGGCCGACGACGTGGTAATTGGTCGCGACCTGGCTACCATCGCCCACGATAAAGCCCGATCCGATGCTGGATTTCTTGCCGGTTTCACGATTGAGCACGCGGACCTGGAATACACGCTCCTGGTTGAGCTGGTAGATTTGCTTGGAATCGATCGCCTCCGCAGGCGATGCGGCGATGCCCGCGAGCAAAAGGCTGGCTGCAATCAGACGTGAAAACAACTAGCTGACTCGCATGCCCGGCTTGGCGCCCGAGTCCGGGCTCAGGATGTAGAGCTCGGTTTCACCGGAACCGGCTGCCAGCACCATACCCTCGGATATGCCAAAGCGCATTTTGCGCGGCGCCAAATTGGCAACCATCACCGTGAGTTTGCCTTCCAGGTCCTCGGGTTGGTAGGCGTTGCTGATTCCGGCAAATACGTTGCGGGTTTCGCTACCGATATCGAGAGTGAGCTGCAACAACTTGTCTGATTTTTCGACGCGTTTGGCAGCGACGATTTTCGCAATGCGGAAATCCAGTTTGGCGAAGTCGTCATAATCGATCTCGGCCGCGATGGCTTCGATCGATGGGTCGCTCGAGGTCTGCTGCATTTTCTGCTCCGTGGCGAGGTCTTCTTTTGTGGCCTCGATCATGCGCTCGATAAAAACCGGTTCGATTCGCGTCATCAGGGGCTTGAATCGATTAATACCGTGATCCAGCAGGTTATCACCGAGGTTGGCCCATACGAGGTTTTCAACCTTAAGGAATTCCTCGGACTGTGCCGCCAGCTTTGGCAAAACGGGTTTCAGCAAAATGATCAGCTGACGAAAGCAATTCAAACCGATGCTGCAAACATCCTGTACTTCGGAGGCCCGGGCCGGATCCTTGATGGCTACCCAGGGCTGTTTTTCGTCGATGTACTGGTTGACTTTATCAGCCAGCGCCATGATGTCGCGCATGGCCTTACCGAATTCGCGGTTTTCGTAGTAATCGGCAACCGGTTCTGCGGCGGCGAGAATCTTTTGGCTCAAATCTTCGCTGGAGAGTTTGGCAGCGAGCTTGCCGTCAAAGCTTTTGTTAATAAACCCGGCGCAACGGCTGGCAATGTTCACCAGTTTGCCAACCAGGTCGGAATTGACGCGGGTTGTAAAATCCTCGAGGTTCAGGTCGATATCGTCGATCCCGGGACCGAGCTTGGCGGCAAAATAATAGCGCAGGTACTCGGGATTCAAGTGTTCGAGGTAAGTGCGTGCCATGATAAAGGTGCCGCGTGACTTGGACATCTTTTGGCCGTCGACGGTCAGGAATCCATGGCAATAAACCGCGCTCGGCTTGCGGAAACCGGCGCCATGCAGCATCGCTGGCCAGAACATGGTATGGAAGCGAGCGATATCTTTACCAATGAAATGGTAAAGCTCGTGCTTGCTTTCGGCATTCCAGTACTCGTCGAAGTCGTGCCCTGTGGTCTCGCACCAGTTTTTGAAACTGGCCATGTAGCCGATCGGCGCATCCAGCCAGACGTAAAAATATTTACCCGGTGCGTCTGGAATCTCGAAACCCCAGTAGGGTGCGTTGCGCGAAATATCCCAGTCCTTGAGGCCCTCATCGAGCCATTCGTTCATCTTGTTGGCAATTTCGGTTTGCACGTGCCCGGCGGCGAACCAGGCTTTGAGCATGTCTTCAAAGTCTTCCAGCTTGAAGAAATACTGTTCCGAATCCTTTTCGATCGGGGTTTCCCCGCTGACCACCGATACTGGATTCTTGAGCTCGGTGGGATCATAGGTAGCACCACAGTTTTCACAGTTGTCACCGTACTGATCGCCGGCACCGCAGTTAGGGCACTCACCCTTGATAAATCGATCCGGCAGAAACATTTCTGCTATCGGGTCATAAGCCTGTGAAATGACGCGTGTTCGGATATGCCCGGCTTGTTTCAGCTGGGTATAGATGTACTCGGCGAAAAAGCGATTCTCGTCGGAATGGGTACTGTAGTAATTGTCGAAAGCGACGCCAAAATCGGTAAAATCCTGCAGGTGTTCCTTGTGCATGCGTTCGATCAATGCTTCCGGGGTAACCCCTTCTGCCTGCGCGCGCAGCATGATCGGCGTGCCGTGGGCATCGTCGGCGCACACGTAGATGCATTCGTGACCGCGCAGCCTCTGAAAGCGCGCCCAGATGTCGGTCTGCACGTACTCGAGCATATGGCCGATATGGATCGGACCATTGGCATAAGGCAGCGCGCTGGTCACCACTATCTGGCGGGATTTGGAACTCATCGAATGGACTGGCCTGGTTAAAGCGACGTATTTTAGGTGCTGGACCAGGCACTGTATAGAACATTCACATAAAAACTAAGTGATATTTCTTGACCGGCTCGGGTAAAATGCGCGCTCGATTCAGAAACCCTGAAATAGATACATTAAGCATGGCAATCGAAAAATCGCAGATTGAAACGAAGCTGGGTCAGGTCATAGACCCCAACATGGAAACCGACCTGGTCTCGAGCAAGGCCGTCAAGTCGATCGAAGCGGATGGAGACAACTGCAAGATCCAGATTCAGCTGGGCTACCCGGCGGCGGGTTATTTCGCTTCGCTGAAACAGGAAATCGAGGCGGCGTTGAGTGACCTCGACGGTATTGGGTCGGTCGAGGTAGAAGTTTCGAGCCAGGTCAAGTCGCATGCCGTGCAGCAGAATTTGAAACCCCTGACGGGGATCAAGAATGTCATCGCGGTCGCCTCCGGTAAAGGTGGCGTGGGCAAGTCGACGACCGCGGTTAATCTTGCCCTCGCGTTGCAGGCTGAAGGCGCGACGGTTGGTATACTTGACGCCGATATCTATGGTCCCAGTATTCCGCGCATGCTGGGATGCAAAGGCCAGCCCGAGTCATCCGATGGTAAAAGCCTCGAGCCGATGGTTGGTCACGGTATCCAGTCGATGTCGATCGGGTACCTGGTCGAGGAAGATACGCCAATGATCTGGCGCGGGCCGATGGTCACCCAGGCACTCGAGCAATTACTTAATGACACCCGTTGGGTTGATGTCGACTACCTGATAATCGACTTACCTCCCGGAACTGGCGACATCCAGTTAACGCTGGCGCAGAAGATACCGGTCAGTGGCGCGGTCATCGTTACAACCCCGCAGGACATTGCCCTGCTGGACGCGCGCAAGGGGCTGAAAATGTTCGAAAAGGTCGAAGTTCCAGTGCTTGGTGTCATCGAGAACATGAGCATTCATATCTGTAGCCAGTGTGGGCACAGCGAACCTATTTTCGGTGAAGGCGGTGGTGCGCGCATGTCAGCTGAACACGGTGTCGATTTGCTTGGCTCGCTGCCGCTCGACATTCACATTCGGGAACAGTCCGATAGTGGTAATCCCACCGTGGCCGCGATGGCGGATAGTCCGATTGCCGCAATATACCGCGAAGTAGCGCGCAAGACCGCGGCCAAGCTCGCCACCAAGGCGCGCGATCACTCGGCCGCCTTCCCCAATATCGTAATCCAGAACAATTGACCTGAAATAGCCTCGCTATACATGACCCTTGCTAGCACCGGGGAACATTCTCAAAACGCGCTATGAATACATCCATGTACGCTCGCGTCCGGAGCGCCGGACCGTTTCAACCCTGAAAAACACGGTTTTGAGAATGTTCCCCGGCGCTAGCTAAGAATCGCACAATTCTGAGATCTCGCCAGAAAGGGCATAAAGCGAAGGTTAGAAGTTACCGTCGCGGTAATCACTGAATGCCTGGCGCACCTCGGCTTCGGTATTCATTACGAAGGGGCCACCGCGTGCCACCGGCTCGTTGAGTGGTTTACCCGCAACCAGTAACAAGCGGCTTTCCTGATCGCTACTTTTCAAGGCGACCGCGTCGCCTTTACCGAGCACCGCCAATTGATCGCGAGCCAGCTTCATTTGATTTCCCTCGGTATCTTCCAGCGCTACTTCGCCATTAATGATATAGACAAATGCATTATGATCGGCATCAAGGCTTTCGATGAACTCGGTACCTGGTTGCAGCATTACATCAAGATAAACTGGATCGGTAAGCGGTTGACTGACGGGTCCGGTCGTGCCCCGGGAAGTGACGCCACTGATTACTTTAACCTTGGTGCCTTCCCTGGTTTCGGTCGGAATACTGGCTGCGTCATGCTCCTGGTATGCCGGCCTGTCCATCTTGCGAGCACCCGGCAGGTTTATCCAGAGTTGAAAGCCTTCCAGCAGACCATCCTGCTGTTCCGGCATTTCTGAATGCACGATGCCGCTGCCGGCCGTCATCCACTGGATGCCGCCGGGCTCGATGACACCTTCATTGCCGGTATTATCCTTGTGGCGCATGCGTCCGTTGAGCAGGTAGGTTACGGTTTCAAAACCCCGATGCGGATGCGGTGGGAAGCCGGCGATATAGTCGTCAGGGTTATCCGAGCGGAACGCGTCGAGCAGTAGAAAGGGATCGAGATCCATCAAGGCGGGTTGTCCGATAACGCGCACCAGGTCCACGCCGGCACCGTCGGTTGTTGCCTGCCCGGTAATGACTTGTTGAGCTTTACGTGTGTTCATTGGTTTGCTCCTAGGCCGCAATGGCCGAATATTGCTGTGCGATTTCTGACTTCGCTTTGGCAAAGCTTGCCTCGGCATCGAGGTTCATCTGGTCAGCGCCGACGATATTGACATCATCGATGCCGATGAAACTAAAGACCTGCTTCAGGTAACCGCTGACAAAGTCTACCGGGCTCGCCAGTGGCACACCACCCGTGGTAATGATGATGTCTGCGTGCTTGCCCTCGAGTAGACCTTGCGGCCCATCGGCACCGTAGCGAAAGGTGACGCCTGCGCGGCAAACCAGGTCGATCCAGGCTTTCAGGGTTGCCGGAACGCCGAAGTTGTACATCGGTGTGGTCAACACGATATGGTCAGCCCACTTAAGCTCTTCAATGAGTTGATCGGAAAAAGCCAGGCGTGCAGACTGTGCGGGTTCACGATCGCCCAGCGCGGTGAAATTGGCGGCTATCCAGTTGCTGTCTATGAATGACAGGTCCTGGTTCAGATCGCGAACCTTCATTTCTCCGACCGGATTAACCTGCTTCAACTGCTCTAGCAGGTAGTCACCAAGTTTTTTACTGCTCGCATCAGCGGGGTTGGCACTGGCGTCGAGTCGTAAAATACGGTTTGTCTCTTGCATGACTAAGCGACCTCCAGTTTTAATTGTGGACGGAAGACCCAGTCACCTGGTCCCTGTGCCACCAGCAACAGGAATCCACCCGCGAGGCCGATATTTTTCATAAATAAAATCGTCTGCATTTGCTGGCTGAAATCGCTATGGAACAATACCGCGGTCAGCAGGGTAAAGCCGGCCAGCAACAATGCGGCAAACCTGGCCTGGAAACCAATCAAAATTGCGATTCCGCCCAGGATCTCGAGCCCGATCACGGCTGGCAACAGCAGGCCGGGCAGTCCCACCGATTCCATGTAAGCCTGGGTTCCGGCGTAACCGGCACCGATCTTGCTGAATCCTGCGATGATGAAAACGACCGCAAGCATGGCACGGGCGGAGAGCATAGCGACGTTGGATAAAAATTTTGAATTCATTTTGTTTGCCTCAGAGTGATTGATGCAGTTATTATTATTGTTCTGTATATTTAATAAATAGCGTAATAAACAAATTACTGTTTCTATTTAGAGAACAATATGAATCGCTTTGAAGAACTTGAATCATTTGTAGCGGTGGTGGATTTTCGAGGCTTCAGCAATGCCAGCGAAAAACTCGGCATTGTGAAGTCGATGGTGAGTCGGCGTGTCAGTGAACTCGAGCAGCGTCTCGGGGTGCAATTGTTACAGCGCACCACCAGGCGTCAGTCTTTGACCGAGACCGGTAAGGAGTTTTATCAACGTGCAACGCAAATTCTGGCTGATCTAAACGAGGCCGAGCAATATGTCGTTGATGCACAATGCGAAGTATCCGGACGCATAAGGCTGGCGCTGCCGCTCGGCTTTGGCGTCGACCAGTTGGCGCAACCGATCAGCAATTTCCTGGCCGACCACCGTGATATCAGCATCGACATTGATCTCAGCGACCGCCAGGTTGACCTGGTTGAGGAGAATATGGACCTGGCGATACGGATTGGCGAATTAGAGGACTCGGGCTTGATTGCACGTAAACTTGCGAGCGTGCATTTTAGTATTTGCGCGAGCCCCGATTACCTCAAACAGCACGGTGAACCCCGCCATCCGGCAGAACTGGCACAGCACGAAGTACTCGTTTACAGCAATGTTGCGGTGGGTCGCCAATGGTTTTACGAGGAAGATGGGAAGCGTGTAAGTCCAAGGATGAAATACCGACTCAGCGCAAACAATGGTGAGTTTCTGGCTGCGGTCGCCAGCTGTGGCCATGCGATCGTGAGTGGCCCGGTAGCATTCCTGCAGGATTATATCGAAGCTGGTGACCTGGTCCCTGTTTTGACCGGGTATCCGCGTCCGGAAGTCGGTATGTACGCGGTCTATCCTCCCGGTCGCCTGGTTTCACGACGGGTCAAGGTTTTCAGTGATGCACTCTATGCGCATTTTCGTGAGCGCAATATATAGCTAACCGGCTTTACGAGCACCCAGTTCGACAGGGGGAAAGTAAAGGTTAAGCAACCTGGCGAGTTGCTTCTTAACAAAGGGCTTGGCGATATAATCATTCATACCGGCCTCGATACAGGCTTCCCGATCACCATCCTGTGTGTTCGCGGTTATCGCGACAATCGGGATGCTGCTGGCGACCGGGCCCAGTGCGCGAATTTGACGCGTGGCCTCATAGCCGTCCATTTCAGGCATCTGGATATCCATGAAAATCAGATCATAGTGTCTTGCTTTAACGGCTTCGACGGCCTCGAATCCGTTGTTGGCAGATTCTACCTGGTAACCGATGCTATCCAGCATTTTCTCGACCACAACCAGGTTCACGGGCACGTCGTCTACCACCAGAATGCGAAGCTGTGCGCCTGTCTTGTCGGCCCTGAACTGCTGGCCGGGAATAATCGTAATGGTGTCGTCACTATCTTCGTCAACAGCGTTCGGGTCGAAACGCGGTAACGAGATTTCAAACCAGAACTGGCTGCCTTCACCCTCGGTACTGGAGACTCCGATTTCACCGCCCATGGTTTCGACGATTTTGCGACAGATTGCGAGACCCAGGCCAGTGCCTCCAAATTTACGCGAAGTTGAAGCGTCGACCTGGGTAAAGCTTTTAAATAATTTGTCGATCGAAGCAGCAGGAATGCCGGTGCCGGTATCGGTGATTTCGGTACGTAGCCTGGGATTCTGGTTATCGCCGCCAACTCGTGTGACCTCGATAGAAATAATGCCCTCCTGGGTGAACTTGATTGCATTGCCGACCAGGTTGACCATGACCTGGCGCAAGCGTCCGTAATCGCCCAGGTAGACAGCCTGCACTTCTGCATCGATCTCGTAGCTGAGCTGCAGACCTTTCTCCCTGGCCTGAGGGTCCAGTATGTCAACCACTCCCGAAACCATGCTGGCATAATCGAATTCGGCTTGTTCAAGGGTTATGCGTCGTGCTTCGAGACGAGACAGGTCTAGAATATCGTTGATAATTCGCAGCAAAGCTGTGCCTGAATCCTGGATAATTCGGGCGTAGTTTTTTTGCTCGTCATCCATTTCGCTGTCGATCAGGAGATCGGTCATACCGATTACACCGTTCATCGGTGTGCGGATTTCATGGCTCATGATCGCGAGAAATTCTGATTTTGCCCGATTACTCTGTTCCGCGTCTTCCTTGGCCTCGACCAGTCCCTGCTGGGCTTTGTGCAGCGCCGTGATGTCCGAGCCAGATCCTCGATAACCGAGAAATCTCCCATCGGTGCAGAAAACCGGCTTTGCGCTGATTGATAACCATACCCGGGTGCCGTCATCCTTGTCCCGGGGATGAATAAAGTCCCGAAATGGTTGATGCTTTTCAAGCGTGCTTAAATGCTCATTATATGCCTCCACCGGCATATTCGGGATGCCGGTTTCGGCACGTGTTTTCCCCAGCAGATTTTTAGGAGACACCCCGGTTACCGCCTCAAAGCTCTCGGAAAAATAACTGAAACGCAGATTTTCATCCATTTCCCAGAACCAGTCGGAACCTGACTCGGCAAAGTCGTGCAGACGTTGCTCCTGGAAAGCGACATCGGAGCGGTGGCTTTCACCGATTTCGCGCAACGCATCGTTAAGCAGGTCGATAGTTTCACCAAGCTCATCCTTGCGGGCATGACGAATATTGTTTTCGTCGGCTCGCACCGGGTCGAGTTTCGCCCTTTTCAAGCTTTCATGAATCTCTTCGAGCGGATAGATCAGGTTAAATACCACGTAGATAAATACGATAGATCCGGCGACGGCGCAGATTATCAGGGTCAGCCCCAGAATTCGAAATACAAATCGATCCAACTCCTGGTTGATCGGTTCGGCATCCATACGCAGTATTACGTCAGTCTCGATCGCAAGTTCCGTGGCCGAAAGAAATAATTCGTAGCGGGGCTCACGAGCCGATAGATCTTCACGCGTACGCTTACCTGCCGTCGGTACCAACTCTGTAGATTCGCCGGCGTTTGCAATCCGAAGTCCTTTGGCATCGTAGGCGCTAGCGCCCACCAGGCGCGAGTCGGCGGAAATCAGGTTCTCGAGGTCTGACGCAATCGCGATGCTTTCATGGTAGTGGTGATTAAGTGCTGCCGAGGCGGCGACGCGAGCAACCTCTCGATAATTGGCGAGCAGGGAGGACTCGTAACTTCCGTACGACGGCACGACAATAATAAACTCGATCACTACTATGGCCGCAAAAACGACCAGGAACAACCTGCGCGCGAGGCGAAAGCGCAGCATCTGTCTCAGTTTCCTGAGCCAGTTCGTGGGGTTGGACCGGGTTTGAGTAAAAACAGCCATTAAACAGGTATCGGCATACCGCCAGAATGCCTTAAAACTTTTTGGCGGCAGTTCAAGGAGCTATAGGAATGGATAAAATTGGTTTGCGGGGAGCGCAAAAGATAGAATCCGCATCGACGCCTGTACCCCGGAGCGGATATAATCCGCGTTTTTCAGAGATAAGCCTGTGAGCATTAAATCGGACCGGTGGATTCGCCGAATGGCGGCAGCTGAAGGTATGATCGAGCCCTTCGAATCCGGGCAGGTACGGGAATCGGAAAACGGCCGTATCATTTCTTACGGCACTTCGAGTTACGGCTACGATGTTCGTTGTGCCGACGAGTTCAAGATATTCACCAACATCAACTCTGCGATCGTCGATCCAAAAAATTTCGCTGACGAAAGTTTCGTCGATATTCAATCCGACGTTTGCATTATTCCGCCGAATTCATTTGCGCTGGCGCGCACCGTGGAATACTTCCGCATACCCCGCAGCGTACTGACGATCTGTCTGGGTAAATCCACGTATGCCCGTTGCGGTATTATTGTCAATGTTACTCCGCTGGAGCCCGAATGGGAGGGCCATGTGACGCTCGAATTTTCGAATACAACCCCGCTACCGGCAAAGATTTACGCTAACGAAGGCGTTGCGCAAATGCTGTTCTACGAATCCGATGAAGTCTGCGAAACCTCCTATAAGGATCGGGGTGGCAAATACCAGGGACAGAAAGGGGTTACGCTGCCCAAGGCCTAGCTGTTTCAGGCTATTTCAGCGATGCGCTTATAGCAGGACATCTCCCTGACATCAGAGCAGGTCGATGATTTCCCAGTTGCGCTCTTCGGCGATGGCTTTCAATTCATCATCCGGGTTGACTGCTTTCGGGTTATCAACCAATTCGAGTAATGAAATATCGTTGATCGAATCGCTGTAAAAATAACTTCCATCGAGACTATGATCGCTGTCGCCGAGCCATTCTGTTAGCACGGTAACCTTACCTTCCTGGTAAGTCGGAGTGCCGAGATAACGACCGGTGTAACGGTTATCGATGATTTCGGGTTCGGTGGCCAGTGCGGTCGGCACCTCGAGCAATTGCGCAATCGGTTCGGTAATAAACAGGTGGGTTGCACTGATAATGAGCAGTTCGTGGTTGCGGGCGCGATGACTGTCGAGTAATTTCCCGGCACCCGGTGCGATTAGCGGTTTAATCCATTTTTCCACATAGTCCGCCCGCCAGGTATAAAGTTCTTCAATGGTGAAATGTATCAGGGGTTCGAGTGCGAATTTCAGGTAACGTTCGTTATCGAGCGTTCCACGCTGATATTCCTGGTAGAAAACCTTGTTGCGCGCGCGGAATTTTTGCTCGTCAACAATGTTATTTTCAACCATGTATTCACCCCAGAGGTAGTCGCTATCGCCGGTTAGCAGGGTATGGTCAAGATCGAAAATCGCGAGTGTCATGGCTTGTTTCCAGCGTCTCAGCTTGATGGGTTCCAAAAGTCTATGTCAGAATGGGCGGCCAAGATTCTAAACGATTTACAGCGACCAGCGAAATGATCGATACAGATGGCTACCGCGCAAACGTCGGAATAATACTATGCAACAGTGCCGGGCAGGTGATGTGGGCGCGGCGTATCGGGCAGGATGCATGGCAGTTCCCTCAAGGTGGAATCGCCCCTGATGAAAACCCCAGGGATGCCATGTATCGCGAACTCTGGGAGGAAACTGGGCTGGAGTCTGATCATGTTTCGTTGCTGGGTGCCACGGATAGCTGGTTACGCTACAAGTTGCCCAAACGACTGATGCGTCGCTCCGAGCCGCGTTGTATCGGTCAGAAGCAGCTGTGGTACCTGTTGCAACTTGACTCCAGTGAAGACAGTTTTGATTTGAGTGCGTCCGGAACACCGGAGTTCGACCACTGGGAGTGGGTCGATTACTGGTATCCTGTCGAAAACGTCGTCTTTTTCAAACGACGTGTTTACCACTGCGCACTGGCACAATTGGAGCCCAGGTTGCCGACAACAGCCGTACCGGCTAACGATTAAATTATTTTTCGGGGGAAGTAAACTTTGGCATCGATGATCCACAGGCTGCAACGTATCGTTCAGGAGGTCAACCGGGCTCGTGATATCGATAGTGCGCTGGTGTTGATTACCGAAAGTCTGACGCAGGATCTGAACGCGCAGGCCTGTTCTATTTTCCTGGCCAAGGAAAATGAACCTGGCGTGATGATTCTGCAGGCCAGCAACGGGCTGAATCCGGCAATAATTGGCAACGTAGAAAGAAAACTGGGCCAGGGCTTGATTGGAACGATTGCCGCCCGGGCGGAGGCGATGAACCTAATCGATGCCCCGAAGCACAAGAAATTTTTACTGGTTCCCGATTCCGGAGAAGTTGATTTCCCGATTATGCTCGGCGTACCGATTATCGCACACCGCGAAGTGCTGGGTGTTATTTCAGTTCAACGCGCGAAAAATGCATTCAATGAAGACGAAGAGGCTTTTTTAACAACGCTCGCTGCTCAACTGGCAACCTCGATTGAACGCGCCGAAAGCAAGGGGCGTGTAAGTATTGAGGCAAGCACCCATACGATCAAAGGAGTAGCGGGCGCTCCGGGTATGGCCATTGGTGTTGCCATGGTGCTTAATCGCGGCGTCAATCTCGAGTCGGTCCCGGATAAGAAAACCGACGATATTGACGGCGAACTGAAAAGTTTCCGGGCGGCTGTGAGTAAGGTTTGCGAGGAGTTAACCGAGCAGGCTGAGAAAATGCGTGCTTCGCTTCCCGAAGAGGAATGTGCTTTGTTTCTGGCTTATGCGCAGATGTTGACCGGTGGCTCCCTGATAGATGACACCGAGAAGGGCATCAGCAACGGCAACTGGGCTCCGTCGAGTTGGCGAGATACGATCGAGCAGCATGCTTACGTCTTTACGCAGATGGAGGATCGCTACCTGGCCGAGCGCGCTAACGATATTCGTGATCTCGGATTACGGGTATTACGAAAATTAATGCTTGAGCAGAGTATCTACCTGGATTTCCCCGAGCAAACCATTCTTGTTGGTGATGACGTAACCGCTACTGACCTGGCTGATGTGCCTCTTGATTGTCTGAGTGGCATTGTGTCGGCGCATGGCAGCAGTTCCTCGCATGTGGCAATACTGGCACATGCACTGGGTATTCCCGCAGTCATGGGGGTACCTAATTTACCGGTAAAGCAGCTCGACGGAGTAAATCTGATTGTCGATGGTTATAGCGGATCGGCTTTTATCAACCCGGATAAGTCGATCCTTGCCGAGTACAACCAGTACCTTAAGGAAGAAGAGGCGATCGAGCAGGATTTACTCGTCATAAAAAATCAGCCCGCGGTCACGACCGATCAACACAAGGTCTCGTTAATGGTTAATTCGGGATTGATGTCGGATCACACACCATCATTACGCAGTGGTGCCGAAGGGGTGGGATTGTATCGCACCGAGATCCCGTTTCAGATCCGTGATCGTTTCCCTAGTGAGGAAGAACAGTACCTCATTTACCGTAACGTACTTGAAACGTTCAAAGGGATGCCGGTGGTGCTGCGCACGCTCGATGTCGGCGGAGACAAACCGCTCAGCTATTTTCCGATTTCCGAAGCCAATCCGTTCCTGGGCTGGCGCGGTGTGCGAATAACGCTGGATCATCCAGAAATTTTTGTAACCCAGGTGCGTGCGATGATCAGGGCCAACGTCGGTATCAATAATCTTGAGATCTTGCTGCCGATGATTACCGGCAAAGGTGAACTGGAGGAGTCACTGGTATTGATTAAGCGGGTGCTTGCCGAAATCGAGGAAGAGGTTGGCGAAAAAATAACTCTACCCAAGATCGGTGCAATGATAGAGGTGCCGTCGGCTGTTTACCAGATCGAAGATATCTGTGCACTTGTCGATTTTGTATCAATCGGCACTAACGATTTGACACAGTATCTGCTCGCGGTAGATAGAAACAATGAAAATGTTGCCGAGCTTTACTCGTCGCTGCATCCGGCCGTGCTGAAGGCCATGTGCCAGATAGTCGAGGGTGCAGAAGCCAGCGATACCCCGGTGAGCGTTTGTGGCGAACTGGCAGGCGACCCACTCGGGGTAATGGCTTTACTGGGTATGGGGATCGATAGTCTCTCGATGAGCGTCGGCAGCCTGTTACGTGCGAAAAAAGTCATTATGTCCTTTAGTCATGCTGAATTGACCGAACTTTTGCAGCAGGCGCTTGCCCTGCCGGACGCATTCACGATTCGTGAAATGTACGCTGGCAAACTGGAAGAGCGCGGTCTCGGCGGCTTCCTGCGCGCTGGTAAGTGACCGTCGCCACAAGCGACGGTCATCCCGGAAACTGCGCAGCAGTTATCCGGGATCCAGCAAAAAATTAGCCACAAGCGACGGTCATCCCGGAAACCGACCGCATCAGCGGTCGTCCCGGAAAGTGCAAAGCACTTATCCGGGATCTCGCAATAGCGCCGCGATATCAAGATGAGGGCCTGGCTGCGTAATCTGGTACAAACCCTAAAACGGCTTTACCACGGCAAGTATTACAACCAAGAACAAAACCAGTACCGGTAATTCGTTGAACCAGCGAAACCAGACGTGCGAACGTCGGCAACGATTTTTGGCGAAATCACGGATGATTTTGCCGCAGTAAAAATGGTAGCCGATCAGCAGTACCACCAGCACCAGTTTCAAATGCAGCCACCACATGTGGGAAAAGGCGGCCCAGGCGTAGTCGAACAGTAGCCATAACCCGAAAACAATAGTCAGTAGCATCCACGGAGTGATGAAGCGGTAAAGCTTGCCTTCCATCAGGGCCAGGCGAGCCTTGACATCTTCTTCTTCGGCCATTGCATGGTTAACGAACAAGCGCGGCAGGTAAAAAATGCCGGCAAACCAGGCCACCATAAATATAATGTGAAATGCTTTTATCCAAATCATTAAAGAATCTCTTAGAAAGGTGTGCTAAATGACTGTAAACTGGCGTTTTTTAATGGCCCAAAAATGCAGTCAATGTATAATGCTGCGTCCATTTTAGCGGCATGATCGAAACAATAGAATGATTAAGCTTGGAATAGTTGGTGGCACTGGGTATACGGGCGTGGAATTGATGCGTCTACTTGCCCTGCATCCACAAGCGAAGGTTGAGGTCATTACCTCTCGCTCGCAGGCTGGCTGCGCAGTCGCTGAACTGTTTCCAAATCTGCGCGGAGTGGTTGATTTGAATTTCAGCGAACCCTCGGTGAATTCCTATCGGGACTGTGATCTTGTCTTTTTTGCGACACCCAACACCACCGCGATGTCCCAGGCCGTGGAACTGCTCGAAGCCGGTATCAGGGTTATTGACCTGGCCGCGGATTTCAGGATCAAGCACGTCCCTACCTGGGAACAATGTTATGGCGCGACCCACGCCTGTCCGGAGCTGGTTGACGAGGCGGTCTATGGATTACCCGAATTGAACCGCGAGGCAATTCGCGGTGCGCGCCTGGTCGCCAACCCGGGTTGCTATCCGACATCGGTTATACTCGCGCTGATGCCGCTATTGGCAAACGGCTTAATTGATCCCGCGTCAATCATTGCTGACTGCAAGTCGGGTACCAGTGGCGCCGGACGCAATGCCAGTATCGGAACCGCCTTTTGCGAAGTTACTGAATCGGTCAAGGCTTACGCGGTATCCGGGCATCGCCATCTGCCTGAAATCAGGGCAATATTGCAGACCCTTGATGCCGCAGCCGATCTTGTATTTACACCGCACCTGATGCCGATGATTCGCGGTATTCATGCAACCGTCTACGCGGATGCCAGGGGCCCGGCCGACCAGGTACAGAACCAGTTCGAGGATTATTACCGCGATGAACCTTTCGTCGATGTTATGCCCGCAGGTTCCCATCCGGAAACCCGCAGTGTGCGCGGTGCCAATATCTGCCGCCTGGCGGTCCATTTCCTCGAGGCTGCCCAGAAATATGTCGTATTATCCGTGGAGGATAACCTGGTCAAAGGTGCGGCCGGGCAGGCGATCCAGAATATGAACCTGATGTTCGGCCTCGATGAAACTAGCGGGCTTGAAGCCCCGGGGATGATACCTTGAGCAGCCTGCATGGAGGATTTCAGGTAAAACAGCATAAGCCCTGGAAGGTTTGGTTGAGCGTCTTATTACTGGTTGCGCTGATGGGGATGTTTTTTTACCTGGGCCAGGGATACCAGTCCTACGAACTCGATCGCCTGGAACTCGAACGTGAAACCCTGGTTAGTCGCATTGAAGAGTTGCAGACCCGCAACCGAAACCTGCTGCAAAAAAATGCGAATCTCGACGGCAGTAGCAAGATCGAACGTGATGCCTATGAGTTGGCCAACCAGGAGTTGGTAAAGCTGCAGCAGGAACTGCTGGCGCAAAAGGAAGAACTGGTATTTTATCGTGGCATTGTATCCCCCAAGGATGCAGCTTTAGGAGTTAACCTGCAGTCTTTCGAAATGCGGAAAAAGAATAACCAGAATCAATACAGTTACAAAATGATTCTGACCAAGAATGGCAAAAGCACCAGAAAGATTAGTGGCGGTGCCATTGTCCGAATTCGTGGAGAACTTGCTGGCAGTGTCAGCGAGTTGAAATTGTCTGATTTGTCCCTTGAAAATTCAGATAAAGTCACCAAGTTCTCATTTCGTTATTTCCAGGTTTTTGAGGGTGATATTACCTTGCCCGACGGTTTTATGCCTTTTGAAGTTGAAATAGGCATCAAACCTACTACAAAGAAGGTAAAATCATTCTCTGAAACAATTTCATGGGCGCGCGTTTTGTCCGAAGGAGTATAAATGTTTGGTAGAAAAAAAGGGTTTAGTGCTACTCGGATCGACACGCTGGTAGGTCAGGGCACCGTCATCAACGGTGATCTCGTGTTCGCCGGTGGATTGCACGTGGACGGGACGATCAAAGGTAACGTGATCGCCGAACAGGGTAGCACCGCTATCCTGATACTGAGTGAATTTGGTTGTATCGAAGGCGAGGTCAAGGTACCGAACATGGTGCTCAATGGAGAGATCGTCGGTGATGTCTACGGTTCGACGCGTGTCGAACTTGCGCCGAAATCGAGGATCAAGGGCAGTGTTTACTATAACCTGATCGAAATGGCGATCGGTGCCGAAGTCAATGGCGGCCTGGTGCACCAGCCCCAGGGCCAACAGTTGCCAAAACGCCTTGAGGACAAGTCCAATAACCAGGGTGATGGCAATAATCACGGCAGCGGCAATGCCGAACCAGTGGCAGAAAGCTGACTCTAAGTGGTATATTGAGCGTTTGAGACGCAGTTTTAACGAGTAACGGTATGGAAGTAATCATCGACGCGAATTTTGGCATGGCACTGGGGCCCGCTTCCGGTGAAGTAATGCTTGAATTTTCCGATTCCGCGGTTAAGAAACTCAAGGCGATCCAGGCCGAAGAAGGAAATACCGAGCTGATGCTGCGGGTTTCGGTCTACGGCGGCGGTTGCTCGGGTTTCCAGTACACTTTTTCGCTCGACGAAGAAGTCCAGCCGGCTGATAAAACCGTTGAAAAAGACGGGGTTACGCTGATTATCGATCAAAAGAGCTACCAGTTACTGGCGGGTTCGGAGGTCGACTATCGCGAGGGACTCGAGGGCGCGATGTTCGTCGTCAATAATCCCAATGCAACCTCGACCTGCGGTTGCGGCGCGTCATTCTCGATTTAGCCGGCAGTTCCTAACTGCCCAGTTCGATCAAGACAGTCTCGGCGTTCGCCCGGATCCTCTCATCCGGATCGTAGCGAGCCTGCAATAGATACGAAATCGCGCTTTTGCCACCAATATCACCTAGTGCGTACACAGCCTGAAGCCTGATCAGCGTATCCGGGTCAGACAAGAGCCCCGCCAAAGCATACACAGAGGTTTCGCTTTCGAAATTCACAAGCGCCTCTATGGCGGCCAGTCTGACCTCTCGGTCCGGATCGTACAGGTAGG
>CAMYLU010000024.1 GCA_947259485.1 uncultured Gammaproteobacteria bacterium
TGCCGAGCCGACACTATCCCCTTCTGCCATATCAATTCATATGGGAAAAATTCACAAAATAAATCAATTTATATGGGAAAAATTCACAGAACTATTTGATTAAATTTTGTAGTTGTTAAGTTTCAATTAGTTACAAAAAACTGTTAACAAATTAGTGTACGCGGAGGCAGGAACTGATTGATTAATAGGGAATTTAGGGAACAGACCGCGGCCCACTCATGCAACCGATCGAGATAGACCTGTTGTACTATTGATGAAAAAACCAGGGTAGACGAGCGTTGCCACGCCGTACGAGATGAAGCACTAAATTTGGCAGATTTAAACAATCTTATCAGAACACGGCTTTTACTTTTTTACATTGTTAAAGGCTTTATAGAATAGCGCTAGTTGGGTTTCTGCTTTCGGGCAAAGATTGCTCCTGGTTTTGCGAGTTTGAGTGTCAGCTTACGGGAAAGCAGACGCTGGAATCCCATCGACTAGCGGCGCAGATCTACCCAAAGCAGATGCTCTGGGGGCATGTTGTTGCAAATCACCGTCAGCAGAAAATCTAATCTTTTAAATTCCTTAATCTACAATATTTACTGCGAGCACAGAAATCCCATCTTTAATATGTGACCATTTCATGCTGATTGTGCCGCAGGGCCTGGATTTCGACTAACGCCTTTTTATCGCGAAATACGTGACCGTTACGATGAATGGTTTGTTTTAAACCATCAGAAAATCCAGCAATATTCAACGAGTTGAGCCCGTCTCATGACATAAGCGGGCAAATTGGACACTAGCGGAACTGGATATATTCGGATGTTCCGCGCTTCCATTTTGCCTGTCTTGCCAGGGACTGGTGCGATTACCTGGCTAATCAGGGTGACACAGGTGAATAAAACCGCCTTAATTGTTGATGATTCCAGATCTGCGCGCGTCGTGCTCAAACGCGTTCTCGAAACACATGACCTCGAGGTTGATACCTCGGAGTCGGCAGAAGAAGCACTCGACTACCTCATCGACAATCGCCCCGACGTTATCTTTATGGATCACCTCATGCCTGGCATGGACGGATTCGAGGCAGTATCAGCCATAAAGAGAAATCCAGAAACGGCGACCATTCCGATCATGATGTACACCTCCAAGAAAGGTGAAGTATACGTCGGCCAGGCTCGTGCCCTGGGCGCTGTTGGCGTGTTGCCGAAAGAGGTCGCGCCTGTCGAAGTTTCCAAGGTGTTGAAGTCATTACATATCATTGGTGATGAAAAGCAGGAACAGTCAGGCGAACATGCGCCGGCGACCAACGAAAGCAGCGGCGAGTTTGCTGCACTCGAGGCAGCGGATCAGAATCTCAGAACTCTCATTCAGGACTTGTTCGAGCAGCAACGGGCAATCATTCACCGCGACATTCTCGATAGCTACGAAGCCATCTCCACACGGATTGCCGATGAAATCCGACCGTCGCCAGCGAAAGAAACCGACGAATTGCCGATACCGGACGAGAAAGCATCACCGGGATTCATGCGTTTCGCCGCGGTAGTGCTAACTGTTACCACAATCATCTTTGCATGGCTTTACTGGCAAGCGGATCAAAGCTTGCAGGAAATTCAGTCGCAAAACAACGAGTTGCAGGGGGCCCTTGAATCCCAGCGCATTTCCAACGCGGAAGAGTTGCGGCGAGCCCTCGAATCTCAACGCATTTCCGACGCAGAGGATTCGCTGCAGGTTCTGCAGCAGATTGGTGACTTTCAACAGTCACTGGACGCCATGTACGCTGTGACTATCAACAGTCTCGAATGGGGTGCCAACCAGGCAGTGGAGTATCATTTTGGCGATCAGCCCCTCGGCGACGACAGGTTAAAAGTTGTCGAACAATTGACTGATCAGTTACTGGCGATCGACTTCTCGGGGGTGGTGCGCATCGAAACACATGTCGCGAACTACTGTCTGAAGGTCACCGGATCGGATGGTTACGTACCCGCCGAAGACCTGATGGCAGCAGACTGCGACAGGATTGGCGTTACGCCGGAGGAGGCTTATGGAATAGGTCTTGGTCAATCCGTCGCGTTCGCCAACTTCATTCGACTTGCCAATCGGCGATCCGGCAGGGAGATTCGCTACGAAATCGTTTCGCTCGGAAATACCGATCCGCTGCTGGACTATCCGGCGACAACCGATGGCGTTTCCGCCAATGCCTGGAATCGAATCGCCGCGGTGAATAATCGCGTGACGATTTCCGTCATCCCTGACAACTAATTGCGGATGTCGAGTTCTCTGTCAGGCATCGTTTTCGTGGTGATGCTTTTCGATGATTTCCTGCTCTGCTCACTGATCAGAAGTTAAAATTAAAACTCGGTAATACTGCGTTCATGTTTTCAGTAAACCCACATCGTAATTAGAAGGCGCGCATAAAAAAGGGCCGGTGACAAATTTATCACCGGCCCCTTGGTTTTTAAAAAGCGCGAAAACAGGCGCTAGTTAGGCCCGCTAAAGCGCGAAGTATCTTTATCTCCGGGCGCGTAAGATCCCGGTAATTTATCCTCTTGTCTGCGGTCCTGCCGGATACTCGAAAGTTCCTGTTCATGATTGAACAGTAATTCCAACGCAACTTTATAAGTCCTGAACGCCCGCTCGTATCGTTCCTGGTCCGGGTACAGGGTATTGATGTATTCCATCAGCAGTGCGGTCGGCAGTCCTACCAGCGAGCTCACGATCGCCACGGAAGCACCGGCCTTGATATCTCCCCCCTGGCTCAGCGCCAGGTAGAATCCCGCGAAGGTTCCGATAATCCCGATCAAAATGATCATGAAGGGTGACCGGCCCATGAGGCCACCAATCGCCTCTGAGTCGAAAATCCTGAAGGTCGTGCCAAAGTGCGGATTTCGATCGAGTGCGATCCGGCTGATCATTTCATAATCCGGCGCGTTGCCATAGCCCTGGTCCTTCACCTCGTTGGTGGTCAGTTCGATGATCGCTTCGGTGCCTTCCACCATATCGAACCAGCGATCGAGTAGCTTCGGTTTCTCACCGGTGGCCAGGTTTTTTTCCACCAGGTCTTCCTGGGTTCTATCCAGCAGAATGTTCGCCTTGGTATCGAGATGATGTGACTGGAGCTTGAGCTTTTCCGCTTCCTTGATCTTGGCCCGCAGTTCCTCCAGGTAGGGGTCCTTGCCCGAATACAGCGAAACGGGAATGGCAAGTTGGGAAGTCGACAGCGTCGGGTCGAAGTTGGCGGCCAGGGCCACCTCGGCCTGCCCCCGCACACTGTCTACGTAGGACAGATCCGAAGGCGTCGTCTGCACTTTCTTGTATTCGAAAACCGCGTAATAAAACGCTGTCGCGAACCGGTTGAGCGACGCGATCTTGTAATGCAAACCGAACTTGAAAATACAGAATACGATGAAGCAACCGAAGATGCCGCCGATAAACATTCTTCCGATCATCTGGTTGGTAAGCTGCGCATCGAAAACGAACACGAAATACCCTGTCGTCACCATAATTGCTAAAAATATATACTTAAACATTGTTGCTCCTAACCCGTAACGCGGATCAAAATAGAGTTTTACTCTTCCGAATATAGTCGGAATTCAAGAATTGACGCCTGTTCTTTCTTACAGTCGTACTCGAGACATTTTGCCTTTTGTCCGACCAGGTCAACCGGCACCGGTGTTGCAGTTCGGTATCCCAGCGAGGCAATACCCAGGTCTGCCTTCAACTGGGCTCGATACTCGTAGTCGCCCATTTCCTTGGTATCGAAAATAAAGTTATACATGGCGAGCGCACGATCGTTGCTCAGTTTCATATTGTATGCATATGCCTCTTCCCCTTCGGCAGTGGTATCGTTGATATCGAAATAGCGGC
This sequence comes from uncultured Gammaproteobacteria bacterium, assembly GCA_947259485.1. GTDB lineage: Bacteria > Pseudomonadota > Gammaproteobacteria. The sequence continues at coordinate 3,844 of CAMYLU010000024.1, forward strand.
CTCGAAAGATAGGCGATGTCATGCCGTTGATTTTGAGCGACTCGACCTGTTTGGCTGCACCCTCATGTTCGTAAATGCTTTTCGCATACTTGGGAATCATGACCCGGAGTAAATCTTTCATGCTGTCCGAAAGCTCGTAGGATCCCCGCACGAAATAGGATTCCTGGAAATTGATCCTGACCTTGCCGGTCTTTTGGTCGATGTCCACGGTTCCGCCTTCATCGCCCTTGAAATTTTCGAGGAGATTGTCGACGATCTGTTCCCTGGCTTTCTCTGCCAGTTCCTTGGCTTTCTTTGCCTCGAGAAACGGCGCCATCTCTGCATCTTTCTCTGCTTCAAGCATGGCTAGCTGATCAGCCAACTCTTTCGCATGTTCCTGCTCAACTTCTGCTTTTGCCTGGTCTTTGGCTGTCGCGGCCGCTGCTGCAGCAGCTTTCTCGGCTTCTGCCTCAGCCTCTTTCCTGGCCTGGTCCGCGGCTGCCTGGGCCGCTGCTTCTGCCCGCTGTTGTTGCTTCTCAGCCTCTGCTTGCGCTGCCGCCTCGGCTTCTGCCTCTGCCTGCTGCCTGGCTGCCTGCGCTGCTGCCTCGGCCTCCGCCTCTGCCGCCGCTTGTGCAGCTGCCAGTTCACGTGCCTTTTGCGCTTCAAGCTTGGCTTGCTGGGCCGCTAGCTCGTCCGCGAGGGCCTGTTCAGCTTCTGCCTGTGCCTGCTGCCTGGCTGACTCGGCGGCTGCTTCCGCTGCTGCTTTTGCCTCTGCTTCTCCAGCTGCTTGCGCCGCTGCCAGTTCCTGCGCACGCTGTGCATCGAGCTTGGCTTGCTGAGCAGCCAGCTCGCTCGCGAGTGCCTGTTGAGCTTCTGCCTGTGCCTGTTGCCTGGCTGACTGCGCAGCTTCTGCCGCCGCGGCCTCTGCCGCCGCCACTTTCTGTGCTTCCAGTTCAGCTTTTTGCTGTGCCAGGGCGTCGCTTCGTTCCTGTTCCGCTTTTGCCAAAGCCTGTTGTTTTTCCTGCTTTATCCGTTCAGCTTCCGCGGCTGCTTTTGCCAAAGCCTGCTCTTTTTCCTGCTTTATCTGTTCGGCTTCAGCCGCTGCTTGCGCCAATGCCTCTTGTTTTTCCTGTTCAATCTGCCTGGCTTCCCTCGCTGCCTGCGCTTCCTGCTCGACCTGTTGCTGTTTTAACTGGGCTACTTGCTGTTGTTTCTGTTGTTCGAGTTCTGCCTGCTGTTTGGTAATTTCCTGGACTCGCTGCAACTCGGCTTGAATAAGCGCCTGCTTGGTACTTTCAAGTTGCGCTTCCTGGGCCGTAACGGTTTGCTCATATTCCTGTTTAGCCGAAGATAGTTCTGATTCCTTTTGCTGTCGCAGTTCAGCAGTCTTCCGCTCCAGTTCCTGTTGCTTTTCTGCTTCCAGCTCGGCTTTTTGCCTTTCCGCCTCTTGCTCTTGCTCAAGTTCGAGTTTGGCTAAGAGGCGTTCATAATCCTCTGCAGCCTGGCTTTGTTGCGCGGCTAACATTTCGGTAAATTGTGTGACTAATTGTTGTGCTTTCTGCTCTCGTTCTGCCTCGATTTCCTCTAATGACTTGGCGGCATTTTTTGCCAGCATCTCTCGACGTTCCTGCCTCGATTTTTCGGCTCCCTCCATCTGATCCTGCAGTTCCTCGAAATCTTCAACAATCTGGTCTATCGTCTCCTGGCTTTTTTCCTGTGAGGCGATGATTTCATCGCTCGAGTAAATCATGAAAACGATCGCCAGTACGGCGAACAGATCGATCATAGGAATCAACGCGTCGATAGTTTTCGACCGATTCGAATCAGTTTTAGTGAAGAACATGTGCTAAATTTCCGGTGTTTTCGTAGAGCGTGAAAAATATTCGTAAATCTTGATTAATAATAGGACAGATTTACAAAAAACCACGGATAATTTCGGGTTCACGCCACCGTAGCTGGGAAGGGTGGATCAGGACCGCTGGTTGCGCTCTTCGTTCGGTTTGTCGGTAAGGCCGGATTCAGTAATCAGGATACCAATCAATCGCTTAAACAGGGTTCTCCAAAACCCGTTTCCGAATCGTCAATTACAGGCCAGCCTGTAACTGACGTGCCGGGTCCAGCGCCCGACCATGCCTGCGGATCTCGAAATGCACGTGATAGCCGGTCGCGTTGCCGGAATTGCCGACCGTTGCGATCGTCATTCCCTGTTGAACACGCTGGCCTTTTTGCACCAGGTTTCGTTGATTGTGCGCATACGCGGTTTTAATGCCGGCGCCATGATCGATGACAATCATGTGGCCATAGCCGCGATTATACCCCGAGAATTTTACCCTGCCCGCGGCAGCCGCACGAATCGGTGTTCCGCGCGGCGCACGCAGGTCAATACCGGCATGCACGCGTCCCCGGCGGCGACCAAATGGCGACGAAACATCTAGCCGGGCCAGCGGCCAGATTAAATCGGAGCGCCCCAACCGGTTGCCAGCCTTCGATTGATCCATCTCCGGCCTCTCGAGTTCGGCGTAATCGCTGTGCGGAGAACTGTCAGGTATTACGAGTCGCGTGCCAGGCTCTATATATAATGGATTAACCCACGGATTGGCCTCGCGCAACTGCCCGGGAGTGACTTCAATTGCGAAGGCGATGGAATAGATGTTGTCATCCGGTTTTACGATATAGTAATTTCGCGGCGACTGGTCGGTATATGGCTGAAACGGGGCGCAGCCGAAAACCATGATCATAATTAATAATAAAAACGGAACTTTCAGCATAACTTACAGATCGACCATGATGCAGGAACGAGTGTAATCCGATCGTCCCGATTATAGTTGAACATTCACTTAATCCGCCGAAATCGAGGGGCAGTGTACTTAATTTTTCGAACGCAGGATCCGGGACCGCAACAGTATACCTGTTTACAGAAACTCAACTCTGAGTTAGTTAAACAGGTGTATTTTCCTCGGAATTACCCAGTTTTTACCTTCGATCTCTAAACTTCCTGTTAATCGTTGTCTTCGGGCCATAATTTCGTGCCCGGATGGAACTGCGACCACGCAAACCAGAAGGACTGGTGTCCACCGAGATCCTTACCGGTGACGTCGACCGCGCGAATCCCGCCTCCGTCCCTGATAAGGCGGATATTTTCGAAAGCGATCGCCTTACCTTGTGCAAGCTGGTCGCGGGCAGATGCCAGATGAAAGGCAACGGCGGTACCGGATTCGCTGAAGACGCCGAGCACTTCCTCCTGAACCGGCAGCCGCGGATCGACGTCGCCGATTGGAAAGATCGGGCCATCGGCATCGCGATTGTTGCGGAAATCGAAATTGCGTCCCAGTGCCAAAGCCTCGACCAGCACGCTGGTTTCCGGGTGATCGGCCTTCCACTCGCCCCAGGTGGTGGTAACCACCCCTACCTGATTCAATTCCAGGCCGATTTCGGCCAGCGGTCCAGAGACCGCGTGGCCGGTAAAGGTGTCGAACACCGAGAAGGTATTGACGTCGTACATGACCTTGTTTGACCGAATCAACAATCCCGAGGTGCGAAGTACCGGTCGCTCGACTGTTTTCGGAACCTCGTCTGTCAGATAGGCCTGGGCTGAGCCGCAAAGCGTGCAATACGGGATACCAAGCTGCCGTCCGCCGAGCGTATCGTTGACCATTTCCCGGACTTCCATGATACGTCGCGGATAGGCCCGGTAATCGCCATTGATGCCAATACCGAAAACGATTTCATCGTCGCTAAGCCAGGTAGCAGTTTTCGCGTCTGAAACCGGAGGATTGTCTGCAGCGGGAATGCAGTTGCACGGCTGATCGGTTTTACCGAACGGTCGATCGTCAATGAGCACGCCACCCCAGCTTACGTATCGCCATTCGACATCTCCGGGTACGAACAATCGAGCGATTCCGGGCAGTGCGACGTCGTAAATGCCGCGCTTGAAATCGAGATAACGCGGTGGTGCGGGTATGTCCCAGGCGATCAGGTGATCGGTCATTGTTTTCCAGTGATCACCAGGTTCAACTCTGATATCGAGTAATTCGCTGGCGGCCGCAGCCAGAACTCTACTGAAGCTGGGATCCGAGACAATTCTCGCGAGATCACTGATGAGCCAACCCAGACGCGCATCGCCTGAGCGCACGATCACTGTCAGCGCCTCGGATTGCGCTACCCCCCAACCGCTGGTTCCGAGGTCACCGAAGGCCGTCTCAACAGCAATGCGGAGTTCGGAACTCAGCTCACCGACAGGGACCGGTGGCGCGTCACCGAAATCTCGCACGACACCCCGCGGGAGTTCCCATACGGTAGACGTATACACCGGATTTTCGCTCATAGCATCTGCCGCAATCGCGCTTACTCCGATCATTCCAATCGAGCCCACTAAGGCAGTGATTCGGAGTGAAGGCCGAAAAAATCGTGTAAAAGTACCCGTCAACATGTGACCTGCCTGTAAACAAATTACTTGGACGCCGCAATGCGAGCTTGGTTCCCACCCGAATGGCCGGGGGCCGGCAGAACTGGTCTTGCGGGAGGCCTCGAAATCGATCAGTCCAACTATAAAGGTGGATAAAAATTTATGGGTCAAGTCCATTGGACGACCCGCTGGTAAATGCTAGCATTCGCTCTCCGTTTTAGCCGGCCATTTCAAACCTTTATTCGACAACATGCGAGCCGTGATTTACACCCGTTATGGCGGACCCGAGGTGCTCAGCCTCGGCGAGATGGCACAGCCCGAGCCGGGCGATAACGAAGTGCTGATCGAAACGTGCGCCGCTGAAGTCACCAAGGCTGATACCGAGCTGCGTCGTTTCAAGTTCCCGGTCAAGTGGTTCTGGCTGCCGTTAAGGCTCGCCATGGGAATGCGTAAACCCAGGCGGCCCATCCTGGGCGGATATTTCTCGGGCGTGGTTACCGCCGTCGGCAAGGACGTCAGCCGGTTTAAACCGGGTGATGCGATTTTCGGCACCACCAATCTCCGCTTCGGCGCCTACGGCGAATACCTGTGCCTGCCCGAAAACTTCACCCTCGAGGAAAAACCGCACAATATCAGTTTCGAGCAAGCCGCGGCGGTGCCACTCGGCGCCCTGAACGCCATTCATTTCATGCGCAAGGCCCAGCTGCAGTCGGGCGAAAGCATCCTGATCAACGGCGCCGGCGGCAGCATCGGCACATTTGCGGTGCAGATCGCCAAACGCATAGGCGCCGAGGTTACCGTCGTCGACCATGGCATCAAGGCCGATATGCTACGCGACATCGGTGCCGACCATTTCATCGACTATACGCGTGACGATTTCACCCGCGGTGACCAAACCTACGACGTAATTTTCGACATGGTGGCCAAAAGCTCCTATTCAGGTTGCGTCAGCCGCCTGAAGCCAAAAGGCCGCTATTTGCTCGGCAATCCGAGGGTATCGGACATGTTGCGCTCACTATTGACGCCGCGATTCTCGGACAAGCAGGTTTACTTCGAATTCGCCGGTGAAAAACAGCAGGAGCTGCACGAGCTCGGGCAAATGCTGGAAGCCGGCGACATCACCCCGGTCATCGACCGGGTTTATCCCCTGGAACAGATTGCCGAAGCGCACCGGCGCGTCGAAACCGAGGAAAGACTGGGAATCGTCGTCGTCAGCCTGGCCAGGCAGTCGTCACCGGTTACCTGACCTGATCGTGCAATTACAGTGACAGTTAACTTAGCTCCAAATTCAGTTAACTGTCACCATAATTCGGAATCTGAACCCAAATATTCAGTGCAACATTGACACACCCGAAATCTGTGGCATGCTCCCCACTATCCGCAACAACATAAAGGGGGTGATCTAGTGTCTACAGAGATATTGGAGAAAGGTGTCAAAATGCTCGGAGATATCGAGGTTTAAAAGAAGGCTGAAAGACCTGCAGGTTTTAGGCCAGGCCCGGTTTAACCGATGGCTTTGACAGTCTTTCTCCCAGGTAACTCGAAGGGCCACCGGAAACGGTGGCCCTTTTTTATTCTCGTTATCCAGAGTTTTTTATTGGGTCTGACTTTTCTTTGACGAACGTCGCTCCTAGTTTGCCCGGCTTGCAATACTGCTGAACTTCCTGCGATAAACCGCTGGCGTCAATCCAACCTTTCGTTTGAAAATCCGCCGGAAGGAAGTGGGGTCTTCGTAACCGACGCAGCTGCTGATCGTCTCGATGTTATCCATATCCGACTCGAGCATCTGTTTTGCCACCTCGATTCGAATTCCCTGCACGTAATCGAGCGGCTGATAACCGGTCGCTGTTCGAAACCTGCGCGCGAAGGTGCGCGATTTCAGACCTGAAAGCTCAACCATTTCCATAACCGGGTTTGAGAGGCTGTAGTTCTTCTCGACCCAAGATTGACACTCACCCACGATGGCGTCCCTGTGCTGCGTATTGCAGGCCATTGCGGAATACGGCAGTTGTCCATCTTCGTGCTTCGACAGCAGGTACACTTTTGCCGTATTACTCGCCTGGTGGAGACCACAGTAGCGCTCAACCAGGTAAATTGCGAGATCCTGCCACGCGGTAACCCCACCGGAAGTAATCAGGCGTCTGCTCTCCGCAGTTAGGTTCAGAACCATGTCCGGAGTGAATTTTACCTGTGGAAAATACTCCCGGATCATGTTGCCATAGGCCCAGTGGCTCGAGGCTTCGTGGCCATTTAGCAAGCCGGTTTCTGCAAGCACAACCGCGCCGGAACAAATTGAACACAGCAATGCGTCGCGCGCGTACATGCGCTTGATCCACTTGATTTCTGGAATGAATTTTCCAAGCGGCGACTCGTTGACGGGCGTGTACATGTCGCAAACGACGACCACATCTGCCCGATCGATGTCGTCGATGCTGGCATGTGGCTGAACCTGAATGCCGTTCAGACACATAAACGGATCCTGCGAGCATGCGACGATCTTGACATCCAGCATGTTGTCGACGAAAGCCCCTCCCAGCATGTCCTCGTAATCAGGCCCGACGTTCACCAGTACATCGTAAAGACCGTACAATATGCCAGCCGACGTGTCGCTGGATGCCAACAAGCAAATCACAGGTTTACTCATGCGAATAGTTATCTGCGTGTAAAGGGGTTGTCAAATATGCCACGATATTGTGAATAATGCCATTTTAGGTGTCAGATTTGCCCCTTTTATGGATTTTATGACAATTGCCGGGGATTCGGTCCGGTGCCTACAATGCACTTCTACTCATCATCGAAACGAGGTCAGGGCTATGGATCAATTGACGACAGAATTATCGGCGCGTATCGAGGGCGAAGTGTTGATGCCCGGCAGCGATGCCTACGAGGAAGCGCGTAAGGTCTGGAATGCGATGATCGATCGCAAGCCTCTGCTGATCGCGCAATGCCGTAACAGCCAGGACGTCGCACAGACGCTTGCGCTTGCCAATGGCAACGATCACCCGGTTTCGATCCGCGGCGGCGCGCACAATGTCGCCGGGCATGCGGTTTGCGACGATGGCGTCATGATCGATCTCAGCCAGATGCGCAACGTTTCCGTCGACGCCGAAGCGCGCACAGCAAGAGTCGCTGGTGGATCGACCTGGGGCGATGTCGACGCCGCTAGCCAGGCGCACGGTCTCGCCACACCCGGCGGCCTGATTTCCGATACCGGCGTGGCCGGGTTGAGCCTGTCGGGCGGTATTGGCTGGCTGCGCAGCCGCTTCGGCCTGTGCATCGACAACATCCTGTCGGTTGAAATCGTCACCGCTGACGGACAGATCCGCCGCGCCAGCGAAACCGAAAATGCCGATCTCTTCTGGGCGGTGCGCGGCGGCGGCGGCAACTTCGGCGTGATCACCGAGTTCGAATTCCAGTTGCATCCAATGGGGCCCGAAGTGATGTTCTGCGCGCCGATCTACGCGCTCGAATGCGGCCCCGAACCGATTCGATTCTGGCGCGATTTCCTCAAGGATAAAAACGATCGTATCGGCTCGCTGGTCGAATTCTCCACGGTTGCCGAGGACGATGAATTTCCGCGCGAGTCCTGGGGCAAGCAGGTTTACACGATCGCCGCCGTCTACGCTGGTGATGCCGAGGAAGGCGAGCAGATCATGCAGCCGCTGCGCGAGCTCGCGCCGATGGTCACCGACTTCTCCGGCCGCATGGAGTATTGCGAAGTGCAAAAGTTATTCGATCTGTTGATGCCTGCCGGGGAATTCCGTTGTTACTGGAAATCGCATTACCTGCAGGATCTGTCGGACGCGATTATCGATGAAATCCTCGAAGGTATAAAAACCGTCCCTTCTGCGAACACGTTAGCTTCGATCTGGAATTTCGGCGGTGCAACCGCGTCGGTCCCGGCCGATGCGACCGCATTCGGCGATCGCTCGATGCCGTACATGTTTTCGCTCGACTCGGTCTGGGAAGGCACGGATGACGACGAAACTAATATCGGCTGGACACGAGACTTCTGGGGCCGCATGCAACGCCATTCTTACAATGGCCGCATGTACCTGAATTTCCCGGGCCAGGGCGAGGAGGGCGACAAGTTGTTGCAGGATACCTACGGCGCCGACAACTTTCAGCGCTTGCGCGAAATCAAGGCGAAATACGACCCGGACAACCGCTTCCGTTTCAATCAGAACATCCGCCCATTAAACCATTGAGGAGTCAATCGCAATGCAGCCAGAATTTCCCCCACGACTGGAGAACAAGTTTTACCTGACCGAGGGAGGCGTCGAAACCGAGGTCATGTACAAGTGGGGGTTCGAGTTACCCGAGTTTGCGATGTTTCCCTTGCTCGACAATCCCAGGGCGGACACGATCATTCGAGACATGTACCGCCGCTTTTTCGATGCGGCAGCTGAATCCGGGTGCGGAATACTCGTTTGCGGCCACGACTACCGGGCGAGTCCTGACTGGTCGTCCAAGCTCGGCTACAGTGCCAAACAGCTGGCGGATTTCCAACGACGAGGCATTCAATTCCTCGACGATATTCGAAACGAGTATGCCGATCGGGTTCCCCATGCCTATATTGCCGGCGGGATTGGGCCTCGCGGTGACGCTTACGGGACCGGTGATGAAATTACCGAGAACGAGGCCGAGGACTATCACTCGGTTCAACTGTCCACGCTTGCCGAAGCCAGTGCAGATATGGCGATTGCGGCCACTTTCACAAATATTGCGGAGGCTATCGGTATCATCCGCGCAGCCGGGCACATCGGCATTCCGATCGGAATGAGTTTCAACCTCGGTCCAAATGGTCGCTTGCGCTCGGGCCCCAGCCTCGCCGAGGCAATTGAAACCGTCGATACCGAAACCGATGGCGCAGCCGCCTGGTTTGGCACCAATTGCGCACATCCACTGGAGTTTGAACCCGCCCTGGCCGAACCCGGTCCCTGGCGAGAAAGGCTACGTTATATTCGTCCAAACGCCGCAAAAATGGACAAGATCGCTTTGTGCAGTCTCGGTCATCTCGAGGACGGCGACCCGGTTGAACTGGGCGGTCAGATGGGCGAAATCGCGCGTCGATTCCCGAGGGCCGACATACTTGGCGGTTGTTGTGGCACCGATGAGCGTCATTTGTCGGAAATCGCGCAAAATGTGAACACCGTGCGCGGTGCATGATGTTTAGAGCTTAAAAGGTGTCGAAGGCACAATTGCCGGTTTTTACTGGGCCTGGCTTTTCTTTATCGGATATCCCTTGGGCAACAATACAAAAAGCTGTCCCTGCTGCTTCATCAGGCCCGCCATTTTTTCAGCCTCGTCTCCCCGGCCCCAGAAAACATCGGCGCGAACATGACCCTTGATAGCGCCACCGGTATCCTGCGCCAGCATGAGCTGGTTAAGCGGTGATTGCTGTTCATCCGGCAAGGTGGTTTGCAACCATACCGGTGCGCCTAAAGGAATCACGTTTCGATCTACAGCAATACTACGCCGGGGTGTCAGTGCCACATTGAGTGAACCAACCGGTGCCTCTGCCTGGCCGTCTCTTAGTTCGAAAAATATATAACTCGGGTTTTTCGAGAGCACCTCGTTCAACCGGTCCGGGTTCGCCTTTAACCAGTCCTTGATTGAAAATAGCGTGACCTCTTCTTGTTCCAGCTCCCCCATTGCAATCAATACTTTGCCTATGGATTGATACGGGTGACCATTTTGCCCGGCATAGCCCACCGCTACCGTGGAACCATCGGTCAGCTGAATTCGGCCGGAACCCTGGACATGCAGGAAGAACACGTCCACTAAACTGTTGACCCATAAAATTTCCGTGCCCTGAAGTAAATCCTGGTTGCGATCCAGTTGGGCGCGATTGTAGTAAGGGACTACCTTGTTTCCATCCAGCTTGCCGCGTAAGCGCAGGTTCTTCAATTGCGGATAAATACTGCCAAGGTCGACAATCAGTAAATCCCTGGGAACGCCATAGAGTGGGTATGGGAATTCATCAGACCTCTCCCAGCTGCCTCGCAACAGGGGCTCGTAGTAACCCGTGATCAATCCCTCGGTTTCACCATCCTCCGCGTAGACTGGCCGAACTTCGAAATTGGATTCAAAGAACTCTCTGACCTCAGCGTCGCTTAAGTCTCCGCTATTCGCTGCAAGAAGACAGACTTCTCGCCATTGTGCGTGGCGGAGTTTTTGGCAACTCTTAAGAAAGCCATCCCACACGTCACTTTGATTATCCGTTCCCCAGCGCTGCAGACTTGACCAGTCAACCGGGTCGCCAATGCCAGGCGGACGCGTTGTACATGCGCTCACTAATAACGAACACAACACGACAATCGACAGGGATTTGAACATGGTGAAATTGTACCCTTGTCAGCGCGATTATGGCAGCTAGTTGCCGCGGTAAAAGGGGACAGGGGAATACATTTCCATAATTCAAAATATCGGGGTTATTTTACAAAGTACCCTACCTGGCCAATAACGTTTCCTTCGCCAGGTTGATCCTGGCCGCGAGATAATCGGATCCGCCGCGGTCCGGGTGCAGTTTCTGCATCAGCCGCCGATGAGTCTCGATTATTTCTGCTTCGTCAGCGTCGGATGATAATCCCAGTACCTGCAGGGCCTCTTCGCGCGACATCTCGCCCGGTTCGCTGGAAGCCCGCTGTTGCCCTTGTGCGCCGGCCTGTTGTTGCCAGGTGTCTGCATACACCCGGTCCAGGTAGGTCTGCAGCAACGCAACCGACTCCTGGTCGTCCTGGCATTCACGCAGTAATTGCAGCAACGCTTCGAGCTTCAGTTGATCGAGCGTGCTGCCCTTGAACTGCCCTGCCAGAACTTCACCATTGATGTCGCCCGAATCGTGGTTCAGCGTCATGCGGATATATTTACTTTGTACGGTAGAAGTTTGCCCGCTACTCGGTGCGGGCCTCGATTTTGCAGCACCCATGCCGGCCAGCAAACGTTTGAGCAGCGGAAACGGAATTCCGCTCAACAACCGCAGCAAGCCGCGCAGGAACGGCAGTATTGCGGCAAACACCGCCGCCAACCAGTGCGCTCGACCGGTCAACACCAACACCAGTAGCGCCGCCGCGAGCAAGACCGCAAACCACTGCCAGCGGACCCTGGGAGGTTGACGGAACAACCAGTCGAAAAAGAAGAACAGTCCGGCCGCCACGCCGAGCAACAGTAACAGCCGTGCCATGGGTCAGCCCTTGCCCAACTGGCGGGTCAGTTGCCGCACAACCTCGCTGCGATCTTGACTGAAGTCCTGCAAGGCTTTCTGACCGCCGGCAGCATAGACAGCAACCGCGCTTAACAGGTCGCGCAATTGTGCGGCGCTGGTCGCGTCGAAGCCGCAGTAAGCGCCGCGGGTCAGCCGCGCGATCTCCTTGAACGCCCGTTGCGCCGCTGGCTCCGTACCTTCATGAAACAGGAAAGTAGGGACCCCGAGCATTCCCAGCTCGCCTGCCAAATGGCACAACCGGTCCACGTCTTCCTCCATGCAGTCGCCGACAAATACGAGCGCCTGGACTTTCTTTTGCCTGGTCTGTTCGATCGCCTGACGCAGCACTTTTTCAATCTGCGTATAACCTCCCCGGCATGACACGCTCGTCATGCGTTGCAGCAACGCATCCGCAGAAGACAGCCATGGGCTCGCCTCGAATTCGCCATAGCCGCGGTAATAACAAAGCTGAATGTCCAGGCCGCCGAGTGCCGCGGTTTCGGTGAACATCTCACCCTGGATTTGACAGGCCCGGTCCCAGCTGGGCTCTCGACTGGCGGTGGCGTCCATCGCAAACATCAATCGCCCACGTTGCTGGCCGGATTTGATCACCGGCGTTGTCCTGACTTTTTCCAAGAACGCGTCGATCGCGGCCTTGCTCGATTTTTGCGGAAGATCTTTGTCTGCGCCTGCCATGAAATCCGACTTTGGACAGTAATTACGGGAATAGTATACCTGTTTTCCGGCTGCCGATTTTCAAGCCGAAACAAAGTATATGCCCTCCAGAATACGAATCTAGTCCCCGAGGAAAACTTTCAGCACTTTCTCGTTATCGACGAGATCGACCGAATCACCGGCAATGACAAGCCGCCCACTTTCGAGCACATAGCCTCGATCGGCCATGCTTAAAGCCAGCCTGACATTTTGTTCGACGAATAATATTGAAATGCCTTCGTTGACGATGTTTTGGAATATCCCGATCATATCCTTGACCACCATCGGCGATAAGCCAAGGAATGGCTCGTCGACCATCAATAGTTTCGGCAACCCCATCAATCCGCGGGCAATAGCCAGCATCTGTTGCTCCCCACCGGACATGGTATGCGCCAATTGATGGGAGCGGGCTTCGAGTTTTGGAAACAAGCGGTAGATGTTTTGCAGGGATTCGTCGCGTGACGCCCTGGCTTTTTCATGCCAGGCGCCGAGCAACAGGTTTTGTAAAACGCTCAGATGCGGAAAAACCCGCCGGCGCTCGAGCACGTGTGAAATGCCCATCCTCGTGCGGGTGAAGGTCGGCTGGTTACTGATCAACTCGTCGTTAAATAATATCTGCCCTGCCCTGTGGTTAATCAAGTTGCTAATGGTGTTGAGAATGGTACTTTTGCCGGACCCGTTCGGCCCGAGCAGCGCCACCATTTCTCCCTGTTGAACATTTAACGAAACGTCCCAGATGACCTGAAAATCATCGTACAGGACATCGATATTTTTAATATCAAGCAACATCGACCGTTCCCAGGTAAGCATCGATCACCCGGTCGTTTTTTTGAATTTCTGCGGGCTTGCCATAGGCAATTCTCTGGCCCTGGTCGAGCGCCAGGATATCGTCGGAGATCTCCATGATGATATTGATGTTATGTTCGATGGTGGCAATGGTGACGCCGGCGGCTTTCATTTTCAGAATCAGCTCGACGAGCCCCGGGATGGTCTTTTGATCGACGCCGCCGGTGACTTCATCCATCAGCAATAATTTTGGCTCGATCGCCATCGCCCGTGCCAGTTCGAGCCGCTTGCGCTGACCGGTCGATAATTCACGCGCGAAATGATGCCGCTTTTCGATCAGGTCGACGAAATCGATAATCTCCAGCGCCTTGTCCCTTGCGTTCTTGATATTGGATTCCTTCGCAAAAGAGCCAATCATGACGTTTTCGAGCAGGGTCAGATCGGCAAAGGGTTTGAGTTTTTGAAAGGTGCGCCCGATTCCAAGGTTACTGATCTTGTCGGGGCGCATTCCAAAGATGTTGTTATCGTTGAATACAATCATGCCGCTATCGGCCTTGGTATAACCCGTGATCAGGTCGAACAAGGTGGATTTACCCGCACCGTTAGGGCCGATAATGCCGAGGATTTCACCCGCGTTGATATCGAACGAAATATCACGATTGGCGTGGATTCCGCCAAACGATTTGCTCAGGTTCTCGACCGATAAAATTTTCATCGCTGTTTCTTGCGCTCGAGAATATGTTTCGGGAACAGGGAAATCAGGCCGGCCGGACGAAAGATGCAGATCAGCATCAGGATCAAGCCGTAAAAGATTAAATCGACCGCGCCACCGGTACCGCCGAGATAAATTCTCGAGTATTCCGAAATCGGAATCAGGATGGCGACCCCGATCAACGGCCCCCAGATATTGCCGATGCCGCCGAGCACGGTCATCAACAACACCAGGATCGATATTTCGAGGTTAAACATCCGGTCGGGGTCGACGATTAATATGTACTGCGCAAACAAACTCCCCATCGGCGCCATCACCATGGCCGAGATGGCATAAGCGATAATCTTGTATTTCGAAACATCGATACCGAGGCTCGACGCGGCCTGGTAGTCGTCTCTGACCGCCCGCAGCCGGAAACCGATTTTCGACAGGCTCAGGCGCCAGACAAAAAAGTAGCTGACGATGAAAAACGCGAGAAACACGTAATAGTAAGGCACCTTGCTGTCATGAAATTGAAGCGCGTACCAGGAGCTCTCTTCGGTCAGCGGTATCCACAACCCGGAGGCAGCACCGACCCATTCCCAGCGCTGGAACACCAGTTGGAAACTGATGCCGATCAACAGCGTTGCAATCGCGAAATAGTGCCCACTCAAGCGCAGCATCGGGATGCCGATCAATACCGCGATCACGGCGGAAAAAAACATGCCGATAAAAATACCGATCCACGGTGTAACGCCATACTCCACGAACAAAAACGAGCTGGTATAGGCACCGATTCCGAAAAACAGGCCGTGCCCGAGGCTAATCTGCCCCGACAGGCCGGCGATGACATTCCACGACTGGGCCATCACGGCATACATGAAAATCATGATCATCAAATGCAAATAAAATGAGTTCGGGCCAAACAGTGGGAAAATAACCAGGAACAGCGCCAGGGCCGCGAGCAACAACATAATCCGCCGGTTGGTGTGCCACACCGGTTCGAGCCTTGCCGTGTTGAGCGTGTTTTCCATCAGTACCTGCCGAATAATCCCTGCGGTTTGTAAATCACCACCAGCAGGTAAATCGCAAACACGTATAAAAGTTTGAACGACGGGTCGATCAGCAGGCCGCCCAGCGATTCGACCAGGCCGATGATAATGCCGGCGTAAAGACAACCAATAATGCTGCCGAAACCGCCGAGCGCGACCGCGACAAAGGCGAACAACGCGAAGTTAACGCCAACATCGGTAAAGATGAAAAAGTAATTGGTCATCATGCCGCCGGCAACGCCGACGCAGCCGAGGCCAATGGCCCATCCAAGGGCAAACATTTTATCCGACGGGATGCCCAGGATTTCCGCAGCCTCGCGATCTTGTGCGGTTGCCTGCAGCGCTAAACCGGTTTCGGTTTTGGTAACGAACAGGTACAGCAAAACGAAGGCAAACAGGCAGACCACGCTGGCAAATAACTGCGGCTGCCCGATGAACACGCCCGCGGCCTCGATCCGGCCTTCCAGTAACGGGTTATCGACCGTTCTGAAATCCGGTGTCCACAGGAACTGCGCCAGGGCCCTGATAAAAATCGACAGGCCAAAGGTGGCGCAGATCTGGATCAGCATTTTGGCTTTCAGAATATAACGAATTAACAGGTAATGCGTCAGCACGCCGCATAAGGCCATCAGCAAAATGGTGATCGGAATTGAAACCAGGGGATCGAGTCCGAGCAAAGACCAAAGCCAGAAAGACGAGAACATCGACACCATCAAATGCTCGCCATGGGCAAAATTAACGATGTTCATGAGGCCAAAAATCAGGCTCAGGCCGGCGGCGATCAGGGCGTAAATCAACCCCGTCAGCAAACCGCTGACAATCGCCTGCAATATGATTTCAAACGTCATTTAATCCAAAGGTATTTTCTTTTAACAGGTCATTGCCACTCTTATTTGCATCGCCATCGGGTGAATCATTGAATTTATAACGGCTGTGTTATTATGTGCAGCGGACATAAAAGACCAATCAGCAGGATAACCCAAAGGGAGCCTAAAATGAAAAAGATAATACTTTCGACACTCCTGATGCTGACTTATGCATCAGCAATCAACGCCACTGACGATGTCAAAATCGGTGTGCTCTATCCGCTCACCGGGCCCGTGGCCCAGGTCGGCAAAGATGCCGTGGCCGCGGTTGAAACTGCAATCGACATCATCAATAACAGCCATAACATCGACATGCCGTTAGCCAGTGAAAAAGGGCTGTCGGGGCTTGGCGGTGCAAAAATTTCAATCGTGGTTGGCGATCACGGCGGCAAACCCGAAATCGGTGTCGGCGAAACCGAGAAGATGATCAATTCCGACAAGGTCCACGCCATGTTCGGTGCCTATTATTCATCGGTCACCGGTGCCGCCAGCCAGGTTTCGGAGCGGGCCAGAATACCCTGGGTAAACGGTGAGTCGACGTCTCCCAAGCTCACAACCCGGGGCTTTAAGTATTTCTTCCGGGTAACGCCACACGACGGCGAATTCACCCAGTTGATGTTCGAGTTTATAAACGACTTCAACAGTAAAAATACAGACAAGTTAAAGACGATCGGAATCATTCATGAAGACACGCTGTGGGGTTCCGACAGTGGTGGTACGCAAAACAAGATGGCCGGCGAGCAAGGTTTTGAAGTGATTGAAAAAATAAGCTACAAGGCGAAGACCACGACGCTGAGCTCGGAAGTACAAAGACTCAAGGCGAAAAACGCCGACGTGTTAATGCCTTCCTCGTATACCTCGGACGCGCTGCTGTTTCTCAATACCGCCAAGGAGCTGGACTACAACCCGCCTTTGTTGGTGGCACAAAACGCGGGTTACACGGATCCCAAGTTTCTGGAAACGATGGGCAGTAAAGCCGAGGGCATTATTACCCGGTCTCCGTTTAACACCGACCTCGCCGAAACCATTCCGTTAATCGGCAAAGTGAACGCCTTGTTTAAAACCCATTCCGGTGGCAGAGACTTGTCGGATGTTCCAGCCCGGGCATTTACCGGGTTCATGGCATTGGCCAATGCCATCAATAACGCCGGGTCGACGGATCCCAAGAAGATTCAAAAAGCGTTACAAAACCTGGATATGTCCGCGGAATCCCTGATCGTGCCTTACCGCGGCATCAAGTTCGGCAAAGACGGACAAAACACCAAGACCCGGGGGATATTGATGCAGGTACAAAACGGCAAATACTGCACGGTTTACCCGTTTGAACTGGCGGCCTGCAAACTGCAGTACCCGATGCCAACCTGGGCGCAAAAGTAACGATGACATCTATTTGATAGTCAATGAATTATGGTGGCAGTTAACTTATCTGCCTGGATGCACCAATTAAGTAAACTGTCACCATAATTCAAATCAGGGAATGACTCTAATTGCAGTATTTATAATCCTTTGCCAGACAAATGCGTGCAAATCGCTGTGCATTAAGTACATCTTCGGGTGTCATTCTCTTTTCAACGACATCGAGATTTAAACCTGCATCTATATGTCCTTTTGATGCTGCAATATTCCACCACATATGCGCACTGACATAATCTTCATGCGATTTATACAGGGAACCGAGATTATATTGTGCTTCGGAAAATCCTTGATTGGCCGCTTGTCTGTACCATTTGATAGCGGCCAGGTGGTCCTGGGTTACACCGCTGCCTTTGCGGTGAATTGAGCCCAGGTTGTTCTGTGCCGGCGCATATCCCTTATCAGCTGCTAATCGGTACCACTTGATGGCGGTGCTGTAATCCTGTTTGACATTAAAACCATTGTCGTACATCAAACCCATTTTAAACTGAGATTCGGCGTCTCCCTGTTTGGCGATAAGGCTGAACTGGGCCGGGGCATATCCCTGTTCAGCGGCCTGATTAAAAAAACCGAATGCAAGCTTGTAGTCCTGGTTAATGCCCTTTCCTTCGTAATACATCAAACCCAGCATGAACTGCGCTTGATCACTGCCCTGATCAGCTGCAAGTTTCAACCACTTGAAAGCGGTTTTGTAATCCTGTTTAAATTTAATTCCTTCGTAATAGGCGACACCCAGAAGACTCTGTGCAGCAACAATTCCATTGCTGGCCGCAGCTTCATACCATTTGTGGGCAGCTTCGAGGTCCTGGGGGATCCCTAGTCCTTTTTCATAACTATTCCCAACATTGAATTGAGCCCTGGCAACCCCCTGGTTAGCTGCCATCTCCAACCACTTGAATGCCGCTTTGTAGTCCCGGGTACCACCTTTCCCGTGAAAATACATTAAACCCAGAAGGTACTGAGCACGACTATTTCCCTCGTTAGCCGATAGCTCCCACTCCTTCGCTGCAGTTGCGAAGTCCCCGGATTGGTATGCGCTTGCACCTTTATTAAAGTCTGCAAAAGCCAGGGTGCTTTGCTGGAGGAAAACCATGCACGTTATTAAGATGAGCTTTTTCACCCGGCCATCATGCCAAACCGTCAAATGCTTTGAAAGCCGGGCTTTCCGCAACTATATGCATTTGAGATGACAGTTAACTTAATTGCAAGGATGGCACAACGGTTCAGAGTGGTTACAATCCAAAGCATGCAGCGAGTTCGAATTCTGATGGTAATCTGTGTTGCCCTGGGGGTTGCCCTGGCGGGCGAATCTGTTGCCGGTGGGCCGCTTGCTCCCGTCTCGGTTGATCCCACCTTACCCGGTACGCGTGCCGGAGATCCGGGCCCCGGCATGTTTCTGGTGGCCAGTCGGACGCTTTACGACCCGCATTTCGGAGAATCCGTTGTTTACCTGATAGAGCACGGTGAGGATGGCACGCTGGGTCTGATCGTGAACCGATCAAGCGATATCAGCCTGTCGGAAGCGGTACCCGACATCGAAGACAAGCAGGCAACCGCGCATAGGCTGTACTACGGTGGGCCGGTCGGACAGTCGATGCTCTTTATGCTGATACGCAGCGAATCGCCGACCGAGGGAATGGCACATGTAGCCAATGACGTTTATATCAGCACTGATCGACGGGTACTCGACGAGGCCCTTGCGACCAGGAAACCCAGGGGCGAGCTGCATTTCTATATCGGGCATTCCGGATGGGGGTCCGGTCAGCTCGACTTCGAGATCTCCCAAGGTAGCTGGCATGTCGTGGCAGCCGACACGGACGCAATCTTCTCCGACGAAACCAATTCGCTGTGGAACCGGCTGATCGAGCAGTTGGAGCCGATGGGCATTGAAGTGAATAACCGACCCTCCCTGCCAACCCTGGTGCTCCGCACACAACCACTGCAATAGGGGACAGACCAGGTTTTACAATAAACCCATAGACGTGGCCTGTCTCCTTTTACAAAAGATTCCAACACCTATGCCAATAACACGCTTTTGTCAGGCGTCCCATGCGACACTTTCTGAGTGCCACCTTACTGAATCAATCAAAAAAATAGAAATAATTCCTTTTTAATTCAATGATTTGTGAACCAGGCAAATTAAATCGGCCGACAGGCAATATAAAATAAAGAAATGTTTGAAAACCTCTTGAGGGTTTATGGCTAGTGCGATATTAAAAATGACTCCAAATGCAGACGGCAACTGTTGGGATAAGCTGGTAATGGTTGTTAACGGTTCCGACACCGTTATTCCGTTTATTCGTTTCAAAGATCGTTATGATGCGGTGAATGTGTATAACCAGACTATGGTTGCACACAAGATAGGACACACTGGTGGTCTCGATGTTGAAATTAATGGGATAATCCACAGGTTTACCTATGACGTGTGGCAAGCCGTTGGTGGAACACTTGATAAGTGGCACGACGAATACGAGCAATACGTTTCTCAAGCCGAAATGCTAGATCAAACAGAAAGCCAATTTTAGTAGCCACCCCTAAGAATAATAAGGGACAGATAACATTTTATCTAAACGCATCTAATACATGTACTTACCAGGAATAAGAGTGTCGCATCCTAAGCCCGGCACCAGGATCGCCTTCGGCACCGGGCTGGCACAATTGAAAAATTACTTTACTGGTCGCCGTGATTGCGCGCGACGAAATCCCAGTTAACGAGCTTCCAAAACGCCTCGAGATACTGGGGCCGGACGTTGCGATAGTCGATGTAGTAGGCGTGTTCCCATACGTCACAGGTGAGTAAAGGCTGAAGGCCATCGATCATCGGATTGTGCGCGTCATCGGTGTTGACGATCTGTAGCGCACCTTCGGGAGTTTTGACCAGCCAGGTCCACCCCGAACCGAACTTACCCAACGCCGAGGCGGTGAATTTTTCCCTGAAAACAGCGAAGTCGTCGAAGAACTCCATAATCGCGCTGCCGAGAGCACCCCTTGGTTCACCCCCGCCCTTGGGACTCAGGCAGTTCCAGTAAAAGCTATGATTCCAGACCTGCGCGGCGTTGTTGAAAATCGCACCGCTCGAGTTTTTGACAATATACTCGAGCTGCGCGTCTTCGAATTCGGTACCCGCAATCAGTCCGTTGAGCTTTTCCACGTAGGCAGCATGATGCTTGCCGTAATGGTACTCGATTGTCTCGGCCGAGATGTGTGGCTCAAGCGCATCCGGTGCGTACGTGAGTTCGGGGAGTTTAATTTGAGTCATGTGTGTTTCCTCGTGTTGAAAGTTGGGTTTATCTTGCACAGGTTGTTCTTTATTCAATAAAGCAGTCGTACATGTCTGTTCCTGTTCGCGGAATAATTGGTCGGTTCAGGTGGCCGCACTGGTTCAGAATGACCGTACGAACTTCTTTGGGCGACAAACTCCCGATTCGCCTGACGCTGTTCGCGCTGCAGCCTTCGTGACACCGTCCAGCCGGCACCATCGACCGCCCGGTGGATCGCAACCTGGAGATCCGTATCCATGATTTCCACCAGGATTTTTTGGCCACTGGCGAGGATTCCTTGCACCTGGCACCTTTTGTCTTTGCCGTCGCGCGGCTCGTTGACCCAGGCGAGATTAACGCGCACCGCCCTGATACTATCCCTGTGGATACCGAGAACAAATGCGATTCTGCGCTCGATGCGCTCCTGCAAGTCTTTGGTAGCCGTCATGCCGTCACACTGAATTTCGATCTTCATCTTTTTACTCCTACCTATTTATTGCTGGTTGTTAATTTCCAATCTTGGGATGGTTGTTTAAAATTAAATTCGAATTATTTAAAATAATAATTCGTTTTTTTCGATTATTTAATAATGATCAACTTCAAACACCTGCACTACTTCTGGGTCGTGGCCAAGCAAGGCGGTGTCGCCCGCGCCAGCGAAGTCCTGCATTTGACCCCGCAGACAATCAGCGGCCAGATCAACCTGCTCGAGGAAAACCTGGGCCAGCCCTTGTTAAGGCGCAGCGGGCGCAATCTCGAATTGACGGAAACCGGCCGCCTCGCCCTGAGTTACGCCGACGAAATATTTTCGCTGGGTTCAGAACTCGAGGAAAGCCTGCGCAACGAGCCCGCGGACCGACCGCTTCTGTTCAAGGCGGGCGTTGCCGAAGTGGTACCCAAGACTATTGCCTACCGGCTGCTGGCGCCGGCGCTGGAAATGCCAGAACCTATGCGCATACAGTGCCGCGAGAACAGCCTCGAAAACCTGTTAGCCGAACTCGCCTTGCATCGCCTCGACGTAGTCATCGCCGACGGTCCGATTCCACCCGGTATCGACGTGCGCGGATTCAATCACTCGCTGGGCGAATGCGGCATCGCATTCTTTGGCAAACCGGAATTGACCCGTGACCTCACTGGAGATTTTCCCCAATGCCTCGCCGGCGCGCCGCTGCTGATTCCAAGCGGTATCAACCGCGTGCACGATCGCCTGATTCAATGGCTGGAAAGCATGCGCGTGTATCCCCGTATCGTCGGCGAATTCGACGACAGCGCATTGATGAAGGTTTTCGGCCAGGCCGGCAGCGGTTTGTTCATTGCACCAACCGCGATCGCGGAAGAGGTTGAGAGCCACTACGGCGTCGAACAGGTTGGCCAGACCGACGCTGTGCGCGAGCAGTTTTACGCGATCTCGGTAGAGCGGCGCATCACACACCCGGCTGTGGCAGCGATCACCGAAGCGGCACGGCGCTGGTTAAAATAGGTTTTATCTCTGCAATTCGATTGAAGCAATCCAGGCGGTAGATCGAGTCCGACTGCTTGTTCGTCTGTACTGAAATTGCGCCGATTGAGACAGCTCAAAAGACAGTGCACAATGCTGTCATGCTCGAAATTCCATCTTACCTGCCGTTGTTAGTCGCCGGGCTTTACCTGTTAATTGAGTTGGCGGCGATCGCTGCTGCCATCGAGGCGATTATGCGCGCACGCACGCCACAGGGGGCCATCGCCTGGTCGCTGTTCCTGGTTATGTTCCCGTTAGTGGCGCTGCCGGCTTATTTATTCCTGGGCGACCGCAAGTTTTCGGGTTACGTCGACGCTCGCCGCAGCGGTGACGCGCCACTGCAACTGCTGGCGCGCGAAATCAATGAGCGGTTGCCGGCAGCGCTGCACGCCGAATTCGGTGCGGGAGAATCCGCGCACAGCGTTTTGACCCGGCTCGCGCGGTTACCTTTCTTTGGCGGCAACCGCAGCCGTCTGCTGATCAACGGCGAAGCCACCTTCGACGCTATCTTCAACGCCATAGACGAGGCTACCGATTACGCGCTGGTCCAGTTTTACATTGTGCGAAACGATACGCTGGGTCGGCAGCTAAGGCAAAAGCTGATCGAAGCTTCGAGCAGGGGTGTGCGGGTTTATTTTCTGTACGATCGTGTGGGTAGTAATTCGTTGAATGATGCCTACCTTCAACCGCTACAGCAGGCAGGTGTCGAAGCCGAGGTGTTTCGCGGCAGCAGTCGCGGCAGTGGTCATCCCTTCCGCGTCAACTTCCGCAATCACCGCAAGATTGTCGTGGTCGATGGTCATACTGCATTCGTTGGCGGGCACAACGTTGGTGATGAATACGTTGGTAAAAGTTCTGACCCGTCATTACGGCCTTGGCGAGACACCCATGTCGAAGTCTGCGGCCCCGCCGTGCTCGGTATTCAGCTCGCCTTCATCGAGGACTGGTACTGGATGACAGGGCAAATTCCGCCAATAAGGACTGAGCCGATCCCTGCCGAAGCTGCTGACCAGCGTATATTGGTGTTACCTACCGGGCCAGCCGACGTACTCGACACCTGCGGGCTGCTGTTCACCGAGCTGATCCACTCTGCCAGGCGACGCCTGTGGATCGTGAGTCCCTATTTCGTGCCTGACGACGCGGTCGTCAGCGCATTGCAGTTGGCCGCGCTGCGCGGCGTGGACGTGCGCATCATGCTACCGGAGCGAGCCGACAAGCTGCTGGTTTACCTTGCCAAGTTCAGCTACCTGGAAGAAGCCCTGCCGCTGGGCATTCGCGTTTTCTGTTACCAGCAAGGATTCCTGCATCAAAAAGCAATCCTCGTCGACGATGGTATAACCGGAATCGGCACCGCCAACCTCGACAACCGCTCTTTTCGGCTAAATTTCGAGATCACGTTGTTGTTCGTCGATCGCCAATGCGTCGAGGACGTCGAGATGATGCTCGAAGCCGACTTTTCGCATTGCCGCGAGATGTCGCTTGACGAGATTCAGAAGCGCGGTTTCTGGTTTCGTCTGGCAACGAGAATCGCGCGCCTGTTTGCGCCGGTACTCTAAGTAACGGGGAGTATGCCGCGATAGGAGCTATCGAAATTCTCGTAAAGAATCGGTTTAACATTCAGGGCAACGCTGCACCTGAGCAATAATCGGGGTCAGATCGCTCTTACTAACTACTCCAGCAACACTTGCACTTCCCGCTCCTCTCTGCCACGCAGATAGCGCAACACAACCCGATCGCCGATGCTGTGCTTTTCGAGCGCATCGAGTAACGACTCTCGGTCCTCGATCCGTTGCCCACCGAGATTCAGGATAATATCGCCGACCAACAGGTCCGCACCGTCAATGATACGGGCACCTCGCAATCCAGCGGCCTCCGCCTGTGATCCACGTTCGACCCCGATAATGACTACACCCTTTAACCCGGTTTTTTCCGTGATTTGTTGGCTGATGCGATCATCTATGGTGATGCCCAGGCGCGGCCTTTGGTAGCGACCGTGTGCAATTAGCTGCGGCACAATCCGATTAACGGTATCGATCGGCACCGCAAATCCGATTCCGGCGTACGCCCCTGACGGGCTGTAAATTGCCGTGTTAATCCCCACCAGGCGTCCGGCGCTGTCCAGCAGAGGTCCGCCCGAATTACCGGGGTTGATCGCGGCGTCGGTCTGGATCAAGCCGTCGATAGTCGCGCCGTTTTCGGTATCGAGGCTGCGATTAAGCGCCGACACAACTCCCGTGGTCAAGGTGTAATCCAGACCGAACGGGTTCCCGATAGCATACATGGCCTGCCCCACCAGTAAATCGTGGCTGGTGCCGATGGGTAAAGCAGTCGGCATGTCGCTGACAATCGGCATGCGCAGCACGGCAATGTCGTGGTCCGGACTTGCACCGACAAAAACAGCCCTGTAACTGCGCTGGTCGTTGAGCCGGATATGGACCGCCGAGGCATCCTGGATTACGTGGTAATTGGTGACTATGTGTCCCTGTTCGTCCCACAGGAAGCCAGAACCTGTGCCACGCGGGATCCGGGTTATGTCGCGGGTCCAGTAATTGACGCGGTCCGCAAGCGAGGTGATGAAAACGACCGACGGACTGGCCTCGCGAAAGATGTCGATATTGGTTTTTTCGCTTGCGGCAAGATTACCCCGTGGAGTCACCGTGCGCGGTTCGGCAGTTAAACTGATCCATAAATTTTGCACGCGTGGCAATACAAACATCAACACCAGAACACCGATCATCACGTACAACAATACGCGAACGCTGCGCAATAAACTGGTGGTTGGGGGATTATTTGCCATAGCCTCGCTACCTGAGTTAGCCGGAAGATACGATTGTTTAACTTATTAACACTTATCGTTAGGTAATCTCAGCGTGGGATATTTCAAGCCGCAACAGGAAAAAACACCGGGATTTCACGTGCAAGCTGCCCATCCACAGGTTCTTCAATCCTCAACTTCTCTGCGAAGAATCAAATAAATCACCCAGGTCGCTTTCGATTGCAGGAACTCATCGATTTTTTCGAATTATATTTATTAAATATTCGAATTTTATTTAATTCATCTGGCCCCTATATTTATCCCATTGAAACAGATTCAACTAGAGACGCACGACCGATGGATATCCAGATAATACCAGGCGACGTTAAGCTAACGGCTGCGCTGTTATCAGGCGATAGCAGCGAAACCAACATTTACGTCGCGATTGATCGTGCCGTAGAACGCTCCTGTTCGAAAGTAACCACCAGCGACGAGTCCCGGTGGCCGTCTTTTCGGCATTCCGGTTCAATTCCGTTTGCGACTAACAATTCTAGCTACCCTGCGTACGGGCAGGATTCGGCCTGACCGAACAGATCGACGCACGGCATCGCAGCAAGAAGGCATTCGAAACTTAAAGACATTAACTCATCACGGAGATCCTTTATTACCATGAAAATACTCAAATCAACGACACTGTTACTCATTGGTGGCATCTCGATTGTCAGCCTGACAGGTTGCGAACAAGTGGAACAGGCCGCCAGCGTTGCCGTCGAAAGGGCAAAAGAGTCCGCGGTCAAGGTGGTGGATGAAGCCAGGCAGTCCGGTTCGATCGATGACGCCAGGCAGTCCGCAGATCGAGCACTGCAAGAGGCCAAACAGGCGGCCGCCGGATTGCTCGGACAGGCCAGTGAATTTCTTGCCAACGAACCGCAGGAGCAGGGCAACGGGGATGAACCCGGCGCCGATCCAGCTCCAGCCTTGTAGGCGCAAAAAGCAACTTCCATGACCGGCAAGCCTCGTCCACTCATCGACCTGTTATTGAGCATTGTTGTGCCGTCGATCATTTTAATGAAATTCAGCGGTGACAACGACCTCGGCGCCAGTGGCGCCCTGGTTGTTGCGTTGGCTTTCCCCGTAACGGTCGGCCTGTACCAGTTAATCCGCTTTAAGTTGACCAATTACATCGCGCTGGTTGGGTTGATCAGCGTCCTGCTGACCGGTGGCATAGGTCTGCTGCGACTTGATGCCGAATGGCTCGCGATTAAAGAAGCAGCGATCCCTGCACTGCTCGGTTTCGGGGTGCTGATCTCTGCCTGGTTGCAATATCCATTGATAAAACAAATACTTTATAACCCGGTAATACTGGATACCGAAAGAATTTCGCGCATCCTTCGCAACAGGGGTTACGAGGAAATATTCGAGGCTCGTTTGCTAAGCGCCACCTACCTGTTGGGCGCAACGTTTTTCTTTTCGTCGGCGATGAACTATTTGCTGGCTAAATGGATCGTCACCAGCCCGACAGGTAGCGAGGCCTTCAATGAAGAACTGGGCCAGCTGACCCTGATAAGCTACCCGTTGATTGCAATACCTTCTATCGTCATGATGCTGGCCATTTTCTATTTCCTCTGGCGTAGCCTCAACAATTTTACCGGCTTGAAGCTCGAGGAAGTATTTGTTTCGTCAGGCTCTAACGACAGGTGAGGATATAGTAAACTAGCAATTCACCACTTTGTTTGCTTCAAGCCTTGCGGCAATGCTTTCATACTAAACCTAAAGAAACACCGATATGATTCCGAAAACGAACCTGGCCATTGAACCAGAACCATGCGCCGCGATTAACGTACATTCCCGACTTCGCCATTAACGACGAAGCCTCCCGTCTACCGTGCCGATTAACAGAATTCCGATTTTCCGCCTGGATCGATGGCTCCCGGGCTTGCTAGGTTTATTGCTATTGTCATCCGCTATCGCGGCCGATGCTGACGAGCGCGGAGAAAGCCGCGCGCAAATCGAACCTGAGGGCTTCATCTACGGCGCCGCCCTTGGCCTGCGCCGCGAAATTTATATCGACTACGATCGCCGCGTCATCCCCTTACCCGTTCTTGGTTATCGAGGCGAGAAGCTACGAGTATTCGGGCCCTTCGTGAACTATGAGTTGCATCGAACCGGCGCCATCGGTCTCGACGCCAGGCTCAGTCCCCGCTTCGGCGGTTTCGATGAATCCGACAGCGATATATTCGACGGTATGGAAGAACGCAAATTTTCGATGGACCTCGGCCTCGGTCTGACCTGGCAACGCGACGACTGGAAACTGGAACTGGCGGGACTTTACGACGTGCTCGATCGCTCCGACGGTCGCGAGTGGCGTGCGAGACTCGGCCGGGCTTACCGTGTCGGCAAGGTTTTCCTCGAGCCGACCATCGGTATCAGCCACCTGGATAACCGGCACGTCGACTACTATTACGGCGTCGACGCGTCTGAGGCCGCGAGCTTCAGGCCCGCTTTCCGCGGTAAAAGCGCATTGAACCATAACCTCGGCATAAGCCTGGTCACCCCGGCATGGTTTAACGGCTTGACCCGCATCTCGGTCGAGAATACCTGGTATGACTCAGCGATCTCGGACAGTCCGTTAACCGACGCGGATTCCAGCCTGAGCATCTACATCGCGTTTTCGAAATTTTTCAAACAATAATAGTGGTTATATCGTTGGAAGCCTGTTACTTCGGTTTTTTCGAATATTTAATATAAATAATACGACTTTTTTTATCTCACTAAATCCCTATATTAAGCTTTAGAAGCTCACAACTAATCGGAGATAATTGATGAAAAATATAGATGGTGTATACAAGGTAGAAATGCTCGGACCATACGGCTGGGAAAACTTTTCCACCGCGTTTATCCACGATGGCCTGTTTCGCAGCGCGAGTGCCGAACATTTTACCGCCGGCCATTACGAACTCGAAGACGAGGACGAAGGTTTTGAAATGGAAGGCAACCTGACCCAATTTATAGAGCATCGCCCGTTGTTCGGCCGCAAAGACGTCAAGGGATTGCCGATCAGGTTTAGCGGGAGAGTCTTCGACGGCGTCATCGACGGAGAAGCATGCGTCGTTGACGACAGCAAAAGTTCGCTTCGTTTACGCCTCAACAGGCTGCCTTTTCTCAACAGTCAGATAAATAGTGCACCGCCTGGTTCGAAAAGCGAATACGTATAATTTTCGTGCCTCCCGGTTGGAGCCGGCTCTCTGACTCCAACCGGGCGAATGCTGATTCGGTAAATCCTGAGTCTAATCGAGACCAGTGCGCCAGAAGAAGCTACGAAAGCGATATCCGATTATTATTTGATCCAACCGAACCGTACTGGCGTACTATTAATGCGGGGCGTATAAAATTTCGCACTCGGGGCTGTTCTAAAGTAGCCGTTGCCCATGGCTACATTTCCTCCCCCCCATGAGATCAAGCCTTTTCCGGCTGCGAAAACGCCCCGCTTTTTTTTCGCTCCAATACCAGCAAATATCAAGCTCAGGACATGCATTGCACTACTTTGGTGACTTTGTCCCCAAGAGTGAACCAAACCCAGAACCAGTCCGTAAACCCGCTTGCAAACATTGCACTCACTTTTTTATCCAGGAGGATATAACATGAAAGCTCTACAAAAATATCTTATCGTACTGCTGGCTGCAGTACCGATGACCTTTACTACCTTCGCCGCCAAGGCAGGCGATCTAGTCGATACTGCCGCGTCATCCGATCAATTCAGCACTCTGGTTGCGGCGGTTAAAGCTGCCGGACTGGTGGAGACCTTGAAAAGCGATGGACCGTTCACCGTGTTCGCACCGACTAACGAGGCATTTGCTGCACTGTCGGCGGGTACCGTCGAGAACCTGCTCAAGCCCGAGAACAAGGAACAGCTGGTCGCGGTACTGACTTATCACGTCATTCCGGGCAAGGTCATGTCCTCGGACATCGCCGGCAAGACTGCCCAGGTCGAGACCGTACAAGGTAGTGCGCTTTCAATCGACGCTACCTCGGGTGTCATGATCGACAATGCCATGGTCACCACCGCGGATATCATCACCAGCAACGGTGTGATCCACGTGATCGACAAGGTCGTTCTGCCGAACTAGTCGTCTACAGAACTCAACCTGATGGGGAGGGCCGGCTTGCGTCGGCCTTTTTCATTTACAAGTTCTAAACTCGTGGCCGGATATGATCCGATAATTCTCGTTAAACCTGTCTACAAATTTGATAATCAGTAACAGTTGTTTATAGTAGTTTGATCGTTATTGTCGATGAATCCCTCAATTGAACCTGCGTGACCTGAAATACATCATCGCCGTCGCTGACACGCATCACTTCGGTAAAGCAGCCGCGCGTTGCTTCGTTAGTCAACCCACCCTGAGCGGACAGATTAAAAAGCTCGAGGAAGAACTGGGTGTCGCTATCTTCGAGCGCACCAATCGGACCGTGAAGGTCACTCCCATCGGTGAAGAACTGCTGCTGCATGCCCACCAGATGATCGAGCAGGCCGAAGCCATGGTGCAGTTGGCGCAAGCCCACCAGGATCCCATGGTAGGGTCGCTGCGGGTTGGTGCCATTCCGACGCTGAGCCCTTACCTGATGCCCCTGATCCTGGTACCGCTCAAACGGGAGCATCCGCAGATGAAACTCGTATTATCGGAAGAAACCACGGATCTGTTGGTGGAACGTCTGCACAACCACGAAATCGATGCCGCGCTATTGGCTACCGATGCCGATGACGAGGAATTCGAAGCCATAGCGTTGTTCGATGAGCCATTCTGGCTTGCCCATCCAAGTGACCATCCGTTTTACCTGAAAGACAACATCACGCGAGCGGATCTCGATAATACCGATCTATTGTTGCTGGCAGAAGGTCATTGCCTGGCACAGCAGGTCATGGACTTTTGCCATCACCCGGATCGCAACGTCGGCGGCGACATGGCTGATTTGCGTGCTGCCAGCCTGGAAACCTTGATCCAGTTTGTCGGCGCTGGTTTCGGCTCGACCCTGGTGCCAGCGCTCGCGATGCGCGGCTCGTGGACGAGCGGTACCGGGGTTGTAGCGCGTGAACTGGAGTTCAAGGACGCGCATCGACGCGTTTCAATGGTTTACAGGAAAAGTTTCCCGCGCATACAGGCGCTACGGGCATTTGCCAACGTTATCTGGCAGCACCTGCCGAATACCGTGCAGCCGCTGCGCCCGGATCAAAAGCGGAAATGAGGTAACACAGGGGCGCAGTTCGGTGATCGCCCCGAGCCAACCGTTGATCTAGATGTATACCGTTTCAAACAGGTAAAAAACAATTTTTATTAATCGGTTAAACCGATTAATAATATCGTTACAAACGATTTTATCTATTTATCTCAAATCCCTACTATCCTGCTTGTCGCAAGAAACCAGTCTTGCATAAATTTTTCAATCATCTTTTCAAGGAGTAAAAACATGTTAAACAATCGTGAAGGTCAAACCGTACCGCAGGTCACTTTTCATACCCGTCATGACCACGAATGGGTTGATGTAACCAGCGACGACATTTTCAAGGGCAAGACCGTTGTTCTATTTTCTTTGCCGGGAGCTTTCACCCCCACCTGCTCATCAACCCATGTGCCGCGTTACAACCAGCTAGCGCCGACTTTCAAGAAGCATGGCGTTGACGAAATCGTCTGTGTCTCCGTCAACGATACATTCGTTATGAACGAGTGGCAGCGCGAGCAACACGCCGACAACTTGACATTTTTGCCCGATGGCAACGGTGAATTCAGCGCCGGCATGGACATGCTCGTCGACAAGGACGATCTTGGCTTCGGAAAGCGTTCATGGCGCTACTCGATGCTGGTCAAAGACGGCGTCGTCGAAAAGATGTTCATCGAGCCCGACCTGCCGGGTGACCCGTTCGAAGTATCCGATGCCGACACCATGCTGGCACACGTCGCGCCGACCGCCGAAAAGCCGAAAGACGTCACCGTGTTCACCCGTGAAGGTTGCGAATTCTGCGTGCGTGCCAAAGGCATGCTGCGAGAAGCCGGTATCGACTTCGAGGAACTGGTGTTGAACCGTGACTATACCGAAGCCACGCTGCGCGCGGTGTCCGGACGCTCCACGGTACCAGAGATATTTGTCGACGGCGAATTCATCGGTGGCGCGGAGGAACTTGAGCATTACCTCGCCAAGGATATTGCGGCATAACCATATTCCCCGAAACGGGGCCAGGCGGGTGGCTTAAACTGGAGCCACCCGCACTTTGTAAATACGGAGTAAGACAATGAATCGGCAGTACTATGAACTAATCGTGATCGGCGGCGGCAGCGGTGGACTGGCCGTTGCGGAAAAGGCAGCTCAGCTGGGCCGGTCGGTCGCGATGATCGAGGGCAACAAAATCGGCGGTACCTGCGTCAACAACGGTTGCGTCCCCAAGAAAGTCATGTGGTACGCCGCCAACCTTGCCCACGCGGTGGATGACGCCTCGTCTTTCGGTATCCCTGCACAACGTGGAGCAACCGATTGGCAACGGCTTGTCGAAGGGCGTGAAAACTACATTGACAACATCAACCGCTACTGGCTTAACCATGTCGACGACAGCACAATTGTTCGTGTGCAGGGCCATGCCCGCTTTACCGGTGCATCCTCGGTCGAGGTTAACGGTCGCCACTACTCGGCGCCTCACATTGTTATCGCAACAGGCGGTCAACCGATCGTGCCAGATCTGCCCGGTGCCAACCTCGGTATTACTTCCGATGGATTTTTCGAACTTTCCCGGCAACCGGGCAAGGTCGCCATCGTCGGCGGCGGTTATATCGGAGTCGAACTCGCCGGCATGCTGCGCGCCTTCGATTCCAGGGTAACGCTGATCGCAAGGGAAGACCGCATTCTCGAACACTTCGATGACATGGTTAGCGATGTCCTGGCAAGCGAGATGCGCAAGCAGGGTATCGTTATCGAAACCGGTTTCGAGGTAGCAGAATTGCAACGACTTGACGGTGGCACGGTCGTGGTCGGCACCGATGGCAACACGCTCGAAGGATTCGACACCGTCATCTGGGCTGTCGGCCGTCGTGCCAATACCGCCAGTCTGAATTTAGAAGCCGCAGGATTGTTAGCAGGACGAGACGGTGACATCGCGGTCGACGCCTACGAAAATACCGCGGTACCCGGTATTTACGCAATCGGCGACGTGACCGGAAAAACAGCGCTCACCCCGGTGGCCATAGCCGCAGGCCGCCAGCTTGCGGCACGTTTGTTTAATGGCGAAATCGGGACCCGCGTCGACTACAACAATATACCCAGCGTCGTGTTTTCGCATCCAGCCGTTGGCACGGTCGGCCTCAGTGAAGCAGAGGCCCGCGCGCACCACGGTGAAAATGCGGTTACCGTTTACGAGACCAGTTTCCAGCCGATGCGTTACGCGCTATCCGAACACGGCGTCACTACCGCGATGAAAATCGTCTGCGTCGGAGACAACGAATCAGTCGTCGGCGTTCATCTCGTCGGTGACAATGTCGACGAAATGCTGCAGGGTTTCGCGGTCGCGGTCAAAATGGGAGCCACCAAGGCCGACTTCGACAATACCATCGCGATCCACCCGACCAGCGCTGAAGAATTGGTGACGATGAAAGTTGCCCGCCCGGCTGCTGATGACCAACTCGACATTCCCGGTGAGTGGCGCAAGGCTAGCTGACCTCGTTAGTCGGGCGGCGGCTTGTCTGGCGCCGCCCGGCTAAATCGTAATCGTAATCTGTACATCAGATTCAATGGGGCACCAGCCACAAACACCGCCCCTACCGTGCATCGCCACTCTTTTATCGTCGTAAAACCTTATAATCCAGCAGTCAGTTATTGGAATTGGTGCGCACATACATATCGGCAATACCGGTCATGGGTACTTCATTCGGCCTGGAGGCACCCTATGGTATTCCGCTTTTTCAGATCCGCTATCTCGATGGTATCTGTATACAGAGGGTTCTTTCCAGCTATTGAACTCTTCTTACGTCACATCAGTACGATGGTTGACAACCTGGACAAAAATACATTTTGCGCCCACCGCTCGTGTTAACTTCGATATCCGTACCGCAATAATGGCAGGCCTTGCCAGCGCGGCCATAGGTATTGAAACGATATTGTTCGCGTCTTTTCAATCCTTTGGCTTTGAGCCGTGCCACCATCGAAGGCGGATTGGTAATGCCACGCGTGCGATAAGAGCGACGCGTGATTTTGATTATTAACCGTGCGAGCTTGTCGATCTGTTCGCGGCTGCAATCTGCGGGGCGCCTGAGTGGATGGAGTCGCGCCAGGGTCAGTATTTCCGCGCGAAGATAATTCCCCAGTCCGGCGACGAAACCCTGGTCAAGTAGCAGCGCTCCCAGCTGGCGCCGGCAAAAGGAACGCGATTGAAGGCGTTGAACAATATCTTTAACCGAAGGATTCTCGTTCAATACATCAGGGCCGAGACGCGCTAAAAAAGGGTGCTCTTCAAGCCGGTTAGTTTTGATAACCTCGATATCCGATGCGCTGTATAAATATGCGCTGTGCCTGTCGTTATGCAAGGCGAGGCGAAGCTGACGGTTGGTTTGCGGCATTCGACCGCGTGCACAGACATACCAGCGCCCATAGAGTTGGTTATGGCTATAGATGGTCCAGCCGTTATCGAAATGGGTAAGCATGGCCTTGCCACGCGTTTCGACTCGGGTCACGATGTGCCCGCACAGGCGTCGCCCAAAGGGCTGCAAATGCTCAAAAGCAAACTCGATTGCCTCGATTTTGCGATCGGCAACGGCGGCTTCTACACGATCAGCTGCATGCCGGATCTCGGGTCCCTCGGGCACTGTAATACTCTCTCAAAGTAGTCTATACGTGTTCAGCAGTCCGACGGACTACTCCTTCGGTTAGCCAGCGGCTCAGGCTTGGTCGAGTACAAATCGTTGGCGCAGGAAACGGGCGATGCCTTCATCATCGTGATGCCCGATAACCGCCGTCGCGGCTGATTTGATGGCGTCGTTAGCATTGGCCGGCGCGTAAGCCTCGTCGGCAGCCTCAAACATACTGAGGTCGTTGTCGCTGTCGCCAAAACAGATGACGCGCTCTAAACCCAGCAGTTCCTTCAGCGTCTTGATAGCGCCACCCTTGCTGGCGTCACTATGGTGTACATCCAGCCAGTTCCAGTCGGCACCTTCCCAGGCGAGACCGGAATAAGCAACGAGATGCGCTTCCTCTTCGACGCTGCTCACAACCGCCTTGATGGCACCGGGCACCCCGATCGTATTAACGTGTGTGACTGCAGCATCTGCCGGCAATTCGTCCAGTCCGAGCATGTTGACGTTGCCTTCGATACCGAGGGTCTTAACGAGTGCGAGCTCGGCATCTGTTTTCAACTCGGAATGATATACCGTGCTGTTATCGTCTTCGTCCAGGGTGAAAACGAAAGGCGTCACTCCTTGATGAATACATGCCCCGACGACGTTTTCGAGCTCGGACGCGGTGAGCGTCATGCTACTCGAAAAACGCCGCTGTTGAGGATGCCAGATCATGACGCCGTTCTTGTAAACTTGCGGCAGATCGAAGCAATGGCCGTCCAGGATCGTCCG
Source organism: uncultured Gammaproteobacteria bacterium (assembly GCA_947259485.1). Lineage (GTDB taxonomy): Bacteria > Pseudomonadota > Gammaproteobacteria. The sequence continues at coordinate 38,069 of CAMYLU010000024.1, forward strand.
CGCTCCGTGAAGTGTGCGGCCCGTCGCGATGGTGTAGGCAATCTCGCGTTTCGACAACAGCTTGAGCGTCTCGCTGGTGTAATCCGATATTGTCGATTTCCGATCAAGCAGCGTTCCATCGAGGTCGAAAACAATGAGTTCCATCTTGCCTCGCGGCTTAAGCCTCGGTGTCCATTTTCCATACGCATTTGGAGGCACCACTGAGATATGGTGCGGGCGTCAATTGCTCGCGTCGAGATTCCGCGCGCTTGAAGATCGAGATGGTAATAAAGACCCCACCTATCACCAGCAGATGGCCTAACCAGACATAACCAAAATAGTGTATCGACAAAAACGAAACAGTAAATATCATGCTCCACATCCACGACAGCACTTGCATCAGATAATGCCCCGACCGAACATCGAGATGTTTCAGCGGGTTAAAACGATGGTCCATAACTGCATTCCAGGTCATTGCAATTTGCTTGTTCATCTATGTTTCCTCCAGGTAGAAACCCTATATACGATATAATGTCTAGGTTAGATCAAATTTTTTATAGACATTTTATCAACAACCTGAAAAAAGGATGTTTACAACTCGTCTAAATGCTGCAGACACCAATCGGCCCGGGCCAGCGTTGCCTCCTGCGTCTCAAGGCTCTGCTTGTCCCAGCTTCGATAAATCATGCCGATGCGCGGATTGGCAGCCAATTGTTCGCGGTGCCGAATCATGAACGACCAGTAGAGGCTGTTAAAGGGGCAGGCGGAATCGGTTGTCTTTTGCTTGACGTCATAGTCGCAGTGTTTGCAGTAATCGCTCATCTTGTTGATATAGTTGCCGCCCGCGCAATAAGGTTTGGTGGCAATCAGGCCACCGTCGGCGAACTGGCTCATACCGCGGGTGTTGGGCATTTCCACCCACTCGATGGCGTCGATGTAGACACCGAGGTACCAGGCGTCCACCCGGTCGGGATCGACCCCTGCCAGCAGGCAGAAATTGCCAGTGATCATCAAACGCTGGATATGATGCGCGTAAGCAAATTCCAGGGACTGCCCCAGCGCCTGCTGCATGCACTTCATGCTCGTATCTCCGTCCCAGAAATACGCGGGCAGATCGCGTTCGGCATGCAGGTGATTGAGCCCGGCGTAACCAGGCATGTTGACCCAGTAAACCGCACGTACATATTCCCGCCAACCGATGATCTGGCGCACGAAACCCTCGATCTGCGCAATCGAAATATTATTTTCGGCGTCGTTAAAGTGCTCCATAGCCGTTTCAATCACTTCCAGCGGATGCAGCATTTTGCTATTGAGCGCAAACGATAAGCGGGAATGATAAAGGCTCCAGCGATGTTCGTGCTCGCAGGTCATCGCATCCTGAAAGCGGCCGAAGCGGCTCAAGCAGTGCTCGCAGAAGTAACTTAACAGCTCAAGCGATTGCTCCCGATTGATCGGCCACAACAGCGCCCCGGCGCGCTCGCCAAAATACTCGATCCCGCAATTATCGATACGCCGTAATATCGGCTCGACATCATTATCAAAGCTCAGTGGCTCCGGAATTGCGGGCAAATCGGCCGCCCGCAGCCGATCGCGATTTTCGGCGTCGTAATTCCATTGACCCCCGAGTGGCTGGTCTCCTTCCATTAACAGGTCCAGTCGTTTCCGCATCTTACGGTAGAACGATTCCATACGGTTATGCTTGCCGACATTGATGTACTGCTCAAATTCCGACTCGGGCAGCAGAAAATGATCGCTGCCGCATTCCGTTACCGAAATAGCGTCGTCCAGCCGCAGCTGGCGCAACTGCTGACGCAGGCGATATTCGTCTGGTGCCTGGTATTCGAATCGCTCGATACCATACTGGTTGCAAATCGATTGAATTAACTCGGCTAAACTATCGTGCTGACGCGTCTCGTCAATTGTCAAATGCAGCACCTCGTGCCCGCGCGACCGAAGCACAATCGCGAATTGCTCCATCGCGGCAAAGAAAGCACACAGCTTCTGGATGTGGTGCCTGACGTACGTCGCTTCCTGGTGCAGCTCGGCGATGACAAACAGGACGCCGACGTCGCTTTGCTCGAACCAGCGGTGCCGGATATTAAGCTGATCACCGAGGATCAGGCGCAGCGTATGATACTTTGCACGGGCTTCGGAATTTGCCATCTGGTTTAGTTCTCGTTTAGCGGCATGATGGCCCGATTGGGGACAGGCAGCAAGCGGAACCGGCGGCTGGCGTACCACCCTTCTTGAGAGCGGGTTGATGGCCTGAGTGGGTGGCCGCCTTCCCTCCCCGGGCATGCGGTCGCAGCAGGGCTTCTGTTGGGAACGTCATCCGCCGGTACCTTTTGTACACAGCCTGCGACAGCGGGCTGTTTGGAGCGGGAAGCGGTGTACCGGCGGAGACGTATTCTTTAACGATCGAGACGCGTCGCTTCGTAGCGCTCACTCGCATAATTACTTCGCATCTCGACGCGGGCCGTGCTCGGGGACGGGCGCAGGACGCGATAAACAATGTAACCGAAGGCGATCAGCACTCCGATGCGGGTAAGCAGATAGCCCGTGGCCATCAAGGCAATATTGGTATCCATGTGATTCTCCAGTACTTCTCTCTCTACGAGTTGTTAAAACGATTAGACCGACCGGTTTATCCGGCCTTTTTGACCCAGGCGCTGCACCAACCACCCGCGGCAACTTCCTTGTTAGGGAAAATCGTACACGGCCCCCAGGAAGCATCAGCCGAGCCCGTATACAGCTGGCAGTTTGCGCAGATGTTGTCGGCCTTGGGCGACTCGTGCACGTACGAAAGTGCCTTGGCCTGCGGATCATTCGGATCAACCTTGGGGAGGTGCCCCCCGGCACTCGAGCGACCGGCTACGAAGAACGACGGTGTGAGGACGACTAGTGCCGCGGTAGACCCCAGGAACTGTCGGCGGTTTAACTTTTTCATATCTAACTCCAAATGACTGATCAACTACCTTACGTGTCTATTTATTGTTTAGATCACAATAAAATTTTATGTTGACAGTATTTGATTAAATGTATAATTTTGCAGATAAATATAGACAAATATTGTTATATATTTCGAATACTTAGCCTCTGGCTAGCAGTGCCACGGACGGCAACCCCTTTCCTACCGGGGTGCAGTTCAGGTAGAAGTTTAGAAAGTTGGTAAGACTAACGCCCCCGGTCTGCTTAATGGGGCCTTTTATATTCGGCCGAAGGCTGTATCAATCACGTGCCTGCCAATTCGCAACAGCAGGATCTCGTCAGCTATCGGGCGGTAGCGAGAGATTTTCCAGCTCGACAACACGTTTCAAAGCCCGCTCCATCATGCTACGCGCACGCGATGTAGTGTTGTGAAGGTAACCGTGCAGTGCCGCATCCTCGGCATTGCGGCTTTCGCACTCGGCGCTATATGCCTCGAACTTGACCAGTCTCGAAATCAACTGGGCCAGGTGCATTGGGCACTCGCAGGCGATCGCCGAGCTTTGCGCTGCGAGGTAAGTCAACTCGCGGTCGTTGAATTGCCGGGACGGGATCACTCCGGCTGCGTGTTCGGTCGCTTCTCCCGGTTGCGCAACCAGGCCGAAGCGCCAGGCAACCACCGCCTCGAGCGCAGCAATGTCCAGGGGTGAACGCAACGCGGTGATGCGATCGGTCGCCAGTCGCTGCAATGCGGCACGCGGTGCGTAATCGTATACCAGGACAAGGTGTCTTGCGTTCAGTCGATTGGCATGACGGGTTATCTCGATCGCCGAATCCGGCTGCAGGCTGGGCCATTCGACTACGGCCACATCCAGACGCTTTACCGGCTTTTCCGCGGTAAATTCTGAGATGTCTTCATAATGCCCAACCAGCGTGAAGGTATCGCTCGCGGCGCAGTCTTCCCGGGTTGCCGCGAGCGACTCGCCAAACAGGACCAGGGCGGGCTTTTCCGTGGCACCGGTGAGCTGAAGGGCACCTGCAGATTGCTGGACGCGCCGCTCCAGCTCGGCATTATCGAGAGCGGCGATCGAGCCAATGGCCTGGCCGCGGTCGACGAGTACTTTTAACAGCGACAGGCGGCTGACATCACTCTCTCTGTATAAACGCCGATCAGTTTCACTGCGTTCGGGCTCGACCACGCCATAACGTTTTTCCCAAACGCGTAACACGTGCTGGGAAATTCCTGTCAGGCGGCAAACGGCACCGATACGGTATTTGGGCTCATCAATTGACGCAGAAGAATCTGAATCCGACATGGCTATACATCTCCTGTAAAATGGCTTGTCTACTATTTTTTTGTTATTAAAGCGAGATAAAACCGAAAATATCAGGTTTTGTCTATAAAAATTATCAAAATGTCGTTTCGAGTTTTATCACTCCGTGATTTCAGAGTTCACTGGGGATCCGCTCGCAACCAGGCCGAACCTGATCCGCTATGAAAATAGTGTTGGTCTACGAAAACTCGACTGCATCGATCGTACGGTAGACGGCCCTGGCGCCGAACAGGGCGGGCATTGCCCCGGTCAGCCAGCCAGCAAGGCGCCACAGGATCAACAACCTGCTTCGATGCTGACGCGGCAAAATCTGGCTCATTATTTCGAGATGACGTTCCTCTGAGATCTGATAATGATCACAGCAACCCTCACACTCTGTGCATCATCCAGAGCCTGCGGTGCCAATCGTCGCGCCACCATCATAGTTCATGCGGCGTTGCAGAAATAAATACCAACTTCGCCTTCCATTAGCATCCATGCGCCAGGCATTTAATTTATCCCTTGACGAATCCGTTTATCCCGCCGGTGCGTAAACAATCCCTGATTCCACTTTAGAGTTTGCCACTAATTGAACCATCGAACCCCTGCCATCGGGGCCATTAAGAACTTATTGAAACTGCTCGGCTTATCCATGGCGGTGCCTTTTTTCATCTGGGTGCCGCTAGGCTTGATACCTTCAATACCGTCGATCATCGATGTATTTGGTGTCGACGGGCTGTAACTCCCGACCGGTATCGTGATTGGTGGCCTCATGCTGGCTGCTATTGGATATGAAGATTTTTAATACCGTCAAAAATATCTGACGACTGACGAACCGGTCGAACTGCCTCGACTAATACATTTTAAGGAGACAAAAGTATGTTCAAACCATCTGATTTTTTTATTTTACTGGCCGTCGCGGTTTCGTTTGCCGTTTCAGGTTTTTCCTATTTTAACGGCCTTGAGACGCAGGGGCTTTTCACAGCCATCTGGGTACCCTCGATCCTCGCCTTTGGAATCTACTTCAAGCTCGCTGCGCTAGCGGCGCGAGGAGTAAAACAATGATTCAGGAAAACCTACTTTTCATTGCTATCGCGGTATTTGTTTTAATGCTGGTTGGTCTTATCCTTACTGTCGTCGAGTTACACTATGGCGCTCCAAAACGCCAGACTGAAGAGCGAAGGACGAGAGAATACTCGCAACGCTGATACTGGCTAAATTTTCAATCTTCCGAAACTGCAGGGCAGCTCGTTGCCTTGGCGTTCACTCGCGCTTGGACTGACTGACCGGCTTACCGGGACCAGCGTGCCCGCCTCACAGCGATAAGGCCGGATGATCCATTTGCGCGAATCTCGCGTAAGAAGCGTATGGAAAACGATACCCTCTACTTCGACGGCGCATGCCCTGTTTGCAGCGCGGAAATCAAAAAGCTTGCCAGGTTCTCGAAAGACAAGCTGGCCCTCAAGGATATTCACAAACTCGACGGCAACGAGGCGGGCCTCGATAAACATTTGCTGTTAACGCGGCTTCATCTCAAGACCGCGGACGGAAAATGGATCACCGGTTTGCAGGCCAATATCAGGGCCTGGCACCATACACCGTTTCGCTACCTCTGGCGCATGCTGGACTGGCCGCTGATTAACCTGGTTAGTCACCGTTGCTATGACTTTTGGTTACGCCACCGTAGCCGATCCCGCTAGGTCCACTCCATACCGCAACAATCGTGGATGAAGTGATCACAGCAGCCCTTGTGCGCCGTGTACCGTCTTGTGGCCAGGGCGCCTCAAACAACTCCGGCACGGACCTCATTACCTTACGCAAAGCGAAGTATCGGGATCTTGACCAAATCAATACTCTTCGTATCACATTGATGTAGTTAGCACTAAAAGGCGCCAGAGGCGAAATCGAATTACCTCGAAAAGGTTTCGATTTTATTCAGAAATTAAAGCTCATTGGAATATTTAAGACAACACTTATACCAACAGAATTTAAATGTAATTCGATAACTCATTGTTTTTTCAGCTTGAGAGACTAGTGCCTTGGAAGAGACCGGGACAATATGAAGTAACCAATTCCACCAGCTACCAGAGAACCGAGGACTATGCCGATACGATCAGCCCTGGCATAGCCAATACCTGCTTCCTGAAAGGCCAGCGAGCCCAGAAACAGGCTCATCGTAAAACCAATGCCACACAAAAAGCCAACACCAACAATATGTGACCAGGTCACATTTTCCGGTAGTGAAGCCCAACCCAATCGAACCGCCATCCAGGTAAACCCGACCACGCCAAGCGGCTTGCCAATCATGAGTCCTAATGCGATCCCGATCGGGACGGTATTGAACAATCGTGACGGGTTGAAGTCGGCAAGAATGATTCCCGCGTTCAGAAACGCGAACAAGGGTAGTATTCCGAAAGCGACCCACGGATGTAACTCATGAATCATGAACCTAAGTAGCGACTCCTGCGGTTTGTCCTCGTCTCCCAACGGGATTGCAAACGCTAAAATAACACCGGCAAGCGTTGCGTGAACGCCTGATTTGAGTACCGATATCCAGAGAAAAATTCCCAACCAGATATAGGGCGCCAGTCGACGAACCCCGATTCGATTCAGCGTAAACAGGCCAATCGTCAGAACCATTGCTGCAATAAGCGACTCCCAGGAAAGACTGCCTGAATAAAATAAGGCAATCACGATAATTGCCCCCAGGTCATCGAGTACCGCGAGTGTCATCAGAAAGATTTTTAACGCGATAGGCACTCGCGCGGCAAACAGTGCCAATACACCAAGCGAAAAGGCAATATCCGTCGCCGTTGGAATCGCCCATCCATTCATGCTCAGGGGATCTCCCCAATTTGCAATTACGTAAATAGAGGCCGGGATCAGCATTCCGCCCAGCGCGGCGATGCCGGGTAAAACGATACTCGAGAGTTTGGCCAGGTGTCCCGCGAGGACTTCACGTTTGATTTCAAGGCCGACCAGAAGAAAAAATACCGCCATCAAACCGTCATTGACCCACAGGACCAATGGCTTGTTCAAATCAAGATCTCCCGCTCTCACCTGCACCGGCAGCGTTAAAAAATCGGCATACCAGCTCGCGGCAGGTGAATTCTTGAACAACATTGCCAGAATGGCTGCCGCGAACAGGATTATTCCCCCGGTCGATTCGAGTCTTAAAAATCTTTTCAGGGTTTCGTAGTGGTCAGGAACGGTGCTCAAAACTTGCTCACTAAACTAAAGCCATTTTTTTAATCGCATAAATAGCAGCAAACTAACCCCAAGCAGCAGCATTCCGCCAGATAAATATAAAAAAGCATCGGGGTTTTCCAGTCCTGGAAGACCGGCAACATTCATTCCAAACACACCGGTCAGGAACGACAGCGGCAAAAAAATCGTGGCCACTATCGAAAGCAGGTACATACGCGCGTTTTGCTGCTCCGCGATATTGTTTTGCAGTTCTCCATGTAACACCAGCGCGCGCTCACGTGCCAGGTCCAGGTCTTCGACATAATGCGTAATGCGGTCGGTTTGGTAACGAATTGAATGGCGATCGTCTTCTGACAGATGTGGGCCCGAACGATAAAGCTCTGCCAGCGCCTCGCGCTGCGGTGCCAGGTATCGCCGGATCGCGGCGGTTTGTTTGCGTAGATCCGACAGGCGCTGCTGTATCTGGCGTACCTTATCCTTGCCTTCATCCAGCGCGGTTTCTACTCCAGTCAATTCATCGTCGATCGTATCGACCACGTCGCTGATTCGGTTAGCCAGTTTCTCCACCACCGCGCTGACGAAATCGGCCGGCGTCCTTGGCCCCTTGCCTTGTTCTATGCTGAGTCGCACATCTTCGATCGACAGAAGACGGCGCTCGTGTTTGCGTGCCGAAATTATGATTTCACTATTAAACCAGATGCGGATCGCGACCATGTCCTCCGGGTCGGCGCCCGGGTTGGTATTTACACCACGCAGATTGATCAGCACGCCGTCCTCGAGTAACTGCATGCGCGGCCGGGTTTCACTCGCGCTCAGAGCTTCTATCATTTTTGGATCGAGGCCGAGTTCGCGCATATAGCGGACGGCGCCGGGGTCGTCGCTGCGCAGATGCAACCAGTCGAATCCCGGCTTATCCTCTTGTATCGTCGGATGCCGTGTTTGCTGCTGTCCACCACCTTGCCCGTCAAGATGATAATTCCAGACGACGGCGGTTTTGGCCGAACTGGATTTCACGTTTGATTTGTTCACAACCGTCACTTTTCGCTATTAATCGGCCGGCTGGTTTAGCAACGTCAGGCTGCCGTCGAGATGCACGTCCCGTTGCGGGAAGGCAACGACGATATTGTTGGCCTCGAACAACTCGGAAATGCGGAAGCGAATATCGCTGCGTATTGCTCGCAGATCACGTTCGCCCACCGCATTGATCCAAAAGAATATGTCGAAAACCAGCGCGTTATCGCCAAAATCTTCGAATAACAACACTGGCGCGGGATCGCTAAGCGTGGTCTCCTGTTCCTCGGTTGCCTGCCTGATCAGCTCGGCCACTCGTTTGACTGGCGAGCCATAGGCTACCCCGACCCTGACCTTGGTACGCGCCAGGTCGTCTATCAGGGTCCAGTTGACGACTGTATTTTCGAGTAATGCGCTGTTGGGGATCAACAGATGCACGCCATCGGTGCGACGAATCAACGTCGAACGGGTATTAATCGATTCAACCGTCCCGTAAGCATCACCCACCTCGAGAAAATCTCCGATGCGAATCGGCTTTTCCCACATTAATATCCATCCGCTGATGAAATTATTGATGATGTTCTGGGCGCCGAAACCGACACCAATGGCAATCGCACCGGAGACAAAAGCAAAAGCGGTTAAAGGCACATTGAGCAATTCCAGCGTTGTAATGGCCAACACCACGAGTGCGACTATATAGAAAATGCGCCTGATTAAATGCACGACATCCGGTTGCATATGACGCGCCACCAGGCGTGTCGTGATAATGCGAGCCATCCAGCGGATTACCAGGTAGCCAACAATCAGAACGATCGGAATAACGATCAACTGGCCAAGCGTAAAGTCCTGGCCGGAAATCGTGAATAGCACCTCATCTAAGGACATGTGATGTCACTCTCGAAAAGCGAGGCAAGAAAAATTTCACTCGTCATCGGGTAAATCAATCAGCTTGATTATAAAACCCGGTTTCTTTTTTTTGGGCAATGTCAGAATGATACCTACGCTGCTTTTTTTCCAATTTGGAGAAATTTCAATCGGTTCGTCAATTTCGAGCAACTGCCCGGACGGACTCACTACCGTTACCTGATCAACAACTTCGGGATCGATCGGCACGCTAAGTTCAATCACCTCAAAAGCGTCATTTTCACCTTGGTTGATCGAGACAACTTCAGCACCCAGCAAATCACCCTTATATCCGTCAACCCCTTGTAAAATGCCGGTCTCTAGGGTTGGTGCCTCCGGTGGTGGCAGCTTGTTCAGGTCCTGGATGATCGTGTTCTGGGTCTGACAGCCCGAGATCAATCCCTGCAGCATCAAGTAACAGCCGATTAGCAATTTGGGATAGGACAACACTTAAGTTCTCATTTATTACACGTGATGAAGCATCATATGACTATATCTACCGAAAAACCAACATAATAGATTCCACGAGAATCCTAGGCGGCATTATTTCGTTAAATTAATAAATTCGGGCGAAGCAACGTCTATAGTGACAGATTCAACCTCGATAAGATCAACCTGTCCCGCAGCAAAAGGCAGCGTCTGGTCAATCGCCTGCACCTCGCCGCTGATAGTGGAGACGTCTTCGACCCCTACACCGAATTTGTTACCGGTGTAACCGAGCAGAGCTTCGAACACGCCCGTTCGCGTAACCGATTCTGCTCGGCACTTGCCAGCATTCGCATCTGCCGGTGAGCGATCGACGGCGCATTCCGCTGCCAGAACAACGCAAAAAAGAAACAATAGTGAATGGCTTGATCATGATCTGAAAATGGCTTGCAAATTACCGACTAAAGCGACAAGAATAGATGCAAGTAATATAGATTAGGCAACCGCAGCAATAGTGTTCCGTCGATAATGTTCCCTGCGCCAATCAGACTGAACTCCAGTGATCCAGCTGAACAAGCCTACGGTGGCGCAGGATTAACCTAGTCAAAGGTGAAAAGAGATGATCAGCATACGCATAAAAAAAATATTCGACAAAAGCGTTGATATCGTTTTCAGCATCATCCTGGTGTTCATCATTCTGAGTATCGTCATTGGCACGATTCAGTTATTCGTATCGGTCTGGAACTTGCTCGCTTTCGAGGGCATCACTGGAAAATACATTGGGCTGATAACTGATGTTCTGACCCTTTATGTGCTAATCGAACTGTCACGCTCGCTGGTCGAGTATTTCAATTCACAAAAATTACGCCTTACGTTTATCGTCGATGCGGCGATTGTATTTATTATCCGGGAGTTGTTGATTTTGCTGTTCAATCACGAAGCGCCGGCCGAAACCCTGTACGCATTTGCCGCGATACTGCTGGTGCTGGGCGCATTGCGAATCAGTTCGGTACTGGTTTACCAGCGCGAAAAAGCCATCAGATAGAGCAACAACTGAATCGAGTTTCGGCGCCCCGAACGCATG
>CAMYLU010000025.1 GCA_947259485.1 uncultured Gammaproteobacteria bacterium
TGATCCAGCCGAACTCGAACTCCACGCCCGCATCAGGCAGGACCAGTCCGCCGCACTCGCCGAGGATGCGAAAGAGGATTTGTACAAAGGCTACTAGCGCCGCCCGTAGGCTTCACATTTCGTGCGTGGTTGCAGGGGAAAGCCTGAATCAGGCCAATCCCAGCGCCTTTTTTCTTTGGTTGGCCCAGGTGCGCAATACCTGGTCGATGGCGAGCCCGATAAAAGCAACACAAAGACCCAGCACCAGCCTGTTGCCGCAACCGCCAGTAGCCGTCCACAGTGTCGAGCTTGTCGAAACAACAGGCCATCTGGCGCCGGTTGTAAACGCAGTAATGCGGTCCATATGGACGCTCGATCATGTGATAGGGATGTCGAGACAGGGAGAAGTCCCAGCCGGCACCGGGTATGGTGGAAACGAGATCGCGAGTTTTGCCATCGCTGGAGCCCATCGTCTTAATACCTGCGGTTTCGTGTGGTCGAGATCGAAAACTAACACCGCTTAAAATATTAAACAAATGGCAGCTCAAGCAAGGAATGCCTGGAAAGCAAAGATCTGAGGTTAATTAAACAATAATCACTCGCCGCCCTATGTGTAGCTGCGTCGTTACAGCTCGAGGGGTGATTGGACGGCAATCTTTAGTCATCCCCGCGTAAGCGGCGGTCCGACGTATCGGGATCTTAAAACTCGGCAGCGTTATCAACAACAGGACATCCGTAAAGCAGCATCGGGGTGTAGAATTTATTTTTCTTCGACCTCGTCGGCGATACCATCTGCGGGATTCGCGGGCACGTCATCCTCATCCTCGATCTCAACGAAATCGTCGACTTCTATATCGGGTGGGTCGGGGTCGTAGTCGCTAATGCCATCAACCAGCTGAAAGGTAATACCCAGCACGGTAATCGAGCCCGGGACGATAATCGTACTCGCTGTATAAGCTTCGACGACACCCTCGAGTTTACGCTTATCATCCGGAGCCACCCGTTTCACGACGTTTGCTAATATTTCACCGCCGACTTCCTGGCCTTCGACTCGCACGAAATCACCAGTTCGGCCAGGGCCGCCGACCAGGTCATCGAGCGAAAACGGTGGGGTAATGACTGGCCCGGTCTCGTCCTCAAACACGGTTTGCGTGTCGATGTTGACCACAACCGTGGTCGACAACCCCGTGGTGAACGGAAAATCCACTTCAAACCAATTACCGCTGACATCGACTGAACTGATAAAGGATCTCAATTCTGGCTTTTCATCCTCGATTTCCAGTTCGTCGGCGAACAACACACCACCGACGATATCGCCCTCGACTTCGACTTCTACGCCTTCACCGAGCGTTACGCCCGCAGGTACCGCGCCAACCGCATTGATCACCTGTCCGTCGATCTCGAAATTCGAGTCACTTGTATAGGGCGAGATGATTCCCTGCAACCTGACGTCATCGACCTCTTCGCCCAGGTCCTCGTCCTCGAGTTCGATCTTCTTCGCCTCTATCGTCGTCGCGCCCTGGATGATGCCCTTGACCTCGACAAAGAGGTCGTCCTCGAGGATTCCATTGGGCACCTCCAGTTCGAAATCGGGGTCGCCACGATCGACATCTATACGAATGCCGCCAATTTCGAAAAATTCGGGCAGGCCTGCCGTGTAATTTTCAATGATGCCACGCAGCTCGACCTCGCTGTTCATCAGGCTCAGGTCCTCAATATATTTCACGTAGGTGGCGCTGACCATGTAGGTGCCGCTGACCTTGTCCACGTCAGTCTTAAAGCCACTAATTTCGACGACGTCGTTGGGTTTGATATCGACAAAGCTGGTGCCAACGAATCGGGTACCGGTATCGTCGATGGTGATCCTCTGGCCGAACACTTCAAATGTTATCTGAGTGCCGTCCGGACCAGGTTGAATACCAAACGTCGGGTCGATCGGCCCCTGTATTTCATCGTCATATACCACCGTGATCGCTTCGCCGGTAAATTCGCCATTCTCGGTTTCGGCCTCGAGGCTGACTACCATGCCGACTGCAAGCGCACTCTGATCAAGTACCTCGCCATCGACAATAAAAGTGCTGTTAGCGGTCACGAAACGGTCCTGATTGACAAAAACACTGCCGAATCCGGTAACTTCGCCCTGCACATATCCCCGCGCAACTGGAGCTCCAGTACCACCGATGCCGGCCGACTCCGACGAGCCTCCACCGCCACCGCAACCTGAAACGAAAACGATACAACCAATGACCATCGCGAGGGCTGCACGGGGTGTTTGGTGTATTAACTTGATTAAATTCATTGCTTAACGTCCTGGTTATCTTCCGACTCGTGATAGAACACGCTAACGCTGACTTCTTTGCCCGAGTCGTCATCTGTTTCATGCTGGGACAGGTAGAGATCGATTTCCTCGAGAAATGCCTGTCCCTTGCGTCTTAAGAATTGCTTGATTTCCGCTATCGAACCGTCCGCCACCTTCGGATTCGATGCTTTCCGTTGAAAACGCAGCGTTTCTTCGGTGGCGGTCAAATTGAAATCGATAGTGTCTACTAACTGGCTCGCATCTGTGCCGAGGATCGCCAGTTTCTCGACCGGGTCATCCGACGGTAGATAGGCATGGCTAAGCAGTCGCACCTTGTTATCGTCGTTAAACTTGATGTTGGCTGAATTGAGTAAAACTTTTTGCATCGCCGCTACCGGCATATCGCCACTATAGAGTTTGACCAGTTCGCTAAACGAATCCTTGCCTTCGTACTCCAGGTCGCGCGGATTACCGTCCCTGCGTAAAAAGCGAGAATCATTAATCCAGCCTCCCAGGACCCTGACAACACGACTATATTGCTTGTTGCCCGCATCACTTTGATCGACGTCAAGCTCAGCAAGTTTCTTGACTTCCTTGCGATTCAGGCCGGTCAGGATCGCAACATTGGAAATGGTCTGTTTCTTGCCGACCGGAGCAAAGTCACGATAGGCAACATCGACGAAACATTTACGTGCAACCTGGTCAAACTCACCATAGGCCATGCCGTTTCGTAACAGCGTACGCACAATCGCCATCAAAATTTTCCTAAGTGTCTTACGCAGTATTTCTTGCATATTTTCACATCGACAAAATCCGTGTGCTGCAATTTCAACACACGGGCTTCGTGTTAACTAGTCATCCAGCTCCAGTTTGTTGATTGATCCGAGCCATGAGCGCAGATGCCCGATTGACTTTGATTTGTAGGTAAAATCTTCATAATCATTGGGATTATATTCCCAAAATATACAAAAGTCGTTAAAAAAAACTGATAATTGAGAGCTGGTACCGATTATTTAGAATTAGACGCTTGGTCTAAAAAATCAATTAAACAATTTAAAAACGAAATTACTTCTATCGTGAATGAACTTCACTGTTTGCTGGTGTCCAGCGTTGGTTGCGATCTGGATTGCGTTCAAGTCTTCCTTGTTACGCAGTTGTGCGTCAACGCCTGCATTTATCAACATCTCGATAATCCGGTCCTGGCCGGTTGCTGCGGCCAACATCAGGGCAGTCTCCCCTACTTTATCCTGAGCATTAATATCGAAACTGCGAGTTAACGAAATTCAACGATTTCCAGGTTGTTTGATAATACTGCTAGCATCGGTAAGTGCTGACGCACTTTCCGGGATGACGCTGCCGGAAGTTTTGTCATTACGAAACAGTCGTTAGCTGGTACCTGGAGGCTATTGCGAGATCCCGGATAACCCCTTTTGGGGTTTCCGGGATGACGCTGCCTTAAGGCAGCGTCATTTGATGCGATTTTCGGCGGAACGAGCGTGCGCTTCGAGACCCTCGCCACGGGCCAGTGTCGAGGCCACCTTGCCGAGTTTGGAAGCGCCTTCTGCGGAACAGCCAATCAGGCTCGAACGCTTCTGGAAATCATAGACCCCGAGCGGAGAAGAGAAACGTGCAGTGCGTGAGGTTGGCAATACATGATTCGGGCCGGCGCAATAATCGCCCAGTGCTTCGGCGGTATAGCGTCCAAGAAATATAGCGCCGGCATGGCGAATTGATTTTGCCAGCTGTTTTGCATTGTCAACCGAAAGTTCCAGGTGTTCCGGTGCAATATAATTGGCGACGGCAACCGCATCATTGAGGTCCCCAACCTTGATCAGGGCACCACGGACACTCAGCGACTGGTCGATAACCTGCTTACGCGGCATTTCTTCGATCAGGCGCTCGATGCTGTCCCCTACCCGGTCAAGAAACTCGCCATCCGGTGACAGCAGGATCGCCTGCGCGTCTTCGTCATGCTCGGCCTGCGAAAAAAGATCCATCGCGATCCAGTCCGGATCGGTCTTGCCGTCGCAAATAACCAGTATTTCAGAGGGACCGGCCACCATGTCGATACCGACGGTGCCAAACACCATGCGTTTTGCCGTGGCCACGTAGATATTTCCGGGACCCACGATCTTATCCACCGCCGGCATCGTCTCGGTACCGTAAGCCAGCGCCGCCACCGCCTGCGCCCCTCCTATGGTAAACACCCGGGTAACCCCGGCAACATGCGCTGCCGCCAACACCAGTTCGTTGACCACGGCCTTGGGTGTTGGCACCACCATGATCAGTTCCCGCACGCCGGCCACAACCGCTGGAATAGCGTTCATCAATACCGAGGATGGATAAGCCGCCTTGCCACCGGGCACGTAAAGCCCGACCCGATCGAGAGGGGTAATTTGTTGACCAAGCAGTGTTCCATCAGCCTCGGTATATTCCCATGACTCGAGTTTCTGATGCCCTGCATAAGCGCGTATTCTCGCCGCAGCCTGCTCCAGTGCCTCTCGATCCCTGTATTCGATGCCTTCGTAAGCCTCTCGAAGTCGATCCAACGGCATTTCCAACTCAGCCAGGTTTTTAGCCTTGAGTCCATCGAAGCGCAGGCTGAAATCGAGTACCGCACTATCACCCTGGTTCTTAACCGATTTCAGAATTTCGCTGACTGTTTTAAAAACTGCTTCGTCGGATGTTGAATCCCACGCGAGTAGTTTATCGAGTTGTAACTTAAATTCGCTGTCCAGGCTGTCCAGTCGCTTGATGTCCATATTATTTCACCGCCATTTCAATCTTGCCCACGAGTTCCTTAACCGGTTGATTCTTCATTTTCAGCGAAGCCCGATTTACGATCAGGCGCGAGCTGATATCCATGATGTGTTCGAGCGGTGTCAGGCCGTTCGCCTTAAGTGTATTACCGGTATCGACAAGATCGACGATGATGTCGGCAAGCCCGACCACGGGCGCCAACTCCATCGAGCCATAAAGCTTGATCAGCTCCACCTGTCGACCCTGCTCCAGGAAAAACTGGCGCGTTATTTGGGGGTACTTGGTCGCAACCTTGAGACGGGTGCGTGGCATCGGTCTGTCGGCAAATCCGGCTGTCATCATTCGACAGGGCGCGATTTTCAAATCAACACGTTCGTAAAGGCCCTCGCCACCGTGCTCGGCGAGAACATCCTTACCGGCCACGCCCATATCGGCCGCGCCGTACTGAACGTAGGTAGGTACATCCGCGGAACGGATCAAAACCAGCTTTATATTCGCTTGGCTGGTTGCAAACACCAGCTTGCGGCTGGTGTTCAAGTCGTCTACAGGTTCGATTCCAGCGCGCGCCAGCAGCGGCAGGGTTTCATCGAGAATCCTGCCCTTGGCGAGCGCAATGGTTAACTCGGTAGCCATGGTCGATCAATTCGGCACACGTTGGATCTGCGCACCCAGCCCGGCGAGTTTTTCTTCAATGTGATCATAGCCTCGATCAATATGGTAGATCCGGTCCACCACGGTTTCCCCCTGCGCAACCAGTCCGGCCAGTATCAGGCTGGCCGAGGCACGCAAATCGGTTGCCATGACTGGCGCCCCGTTAAGTCCTTCAACGCCCTGAATGATCGCGGTATTGCCCTCGATGTGAACATTCGCACCGAGTCGCATGAATTCCTGGATATGCATGAATCGATTCTCAAACACGGTTTCCGTAACTGAACCGGTTCCCTCTGCAATTGCGTTGAGCGCACAAAACTGGGCCTGCATGTCGGTCGGAAACCCGGGATACGGCGCGGTCCTGATATTCACCGCATGTGGTTTACGTCCCTCCATGTCGAGTTCGATCCAGTCATCACCGGTATCGATCGTGGCGCCTGCTTCCCTGAGCTTGGCCAGCACTGAATCGAGTAGCCTCGGATCGGTACGCTTGACTAAAACCTTGCCGCCGGTAATAGCCGCAGCCACCAGGTAGGTTCCGGTTTCGATGCGGTCAGGCAATACCGTGTAATCACAGCCGCGCAGCTTTTCGACACCATGAATCTTGATCGTGTCAGTACCGGCATCTTCAATATTACCACCCATGGCGTTGATAAAATCGGCAAGGTCAACGACTTCGGGTTCACGTGCCGCGTTTTCAAGAACCGTGGTACCGTCGGCCAGACTGGCGGCCATCATCAGGTTTTCGGTACCGGTCACCGTGACCTGGTCCATGACGATACGAGCGCCTTTAAGCCGTTTACAACTTGCCTTGATGTAGCCCTTTTCGACCAGGATATCTGCACCCATCGCCTCGAGGCCACTGAGGTGCATATCCACGGGTCTGGCACCTATTGCACAACCCCCGGGGAGCGATACTTCGGCGCGTCCGAAGCGTGCCAGCAACGGTCCTAACACCAGGATTGAGGCACGCATGGTTTTAACCAGTTCATAAGGAGCAAAGGTATTCTCGAGTGTCGTCGGATCTATCTCGATGCTCATTTTTTCACCGATAGTGAGCAATACTCCCATGCGACCCAGTAATTCCATCGTCGTGGTGACATCGTGCAAGTGCGGCACATTGCGAACTATCACCGCACTGTCGGCAAGCAGGGTACCCGCAAGGATTGGCAATACCGCATTCTTGGAACCGGAAACCCGCACATCCCCCAGCAGGGGCACTCCACCATTGATGATTAACTTGTTCATTCACAACCGCTGAATTCAAGGGCGGACATTCTAACAGAAGACTACCGTTAGTATAGGGTTATACCGCTATTCCCTGGCCACCCCACGGCAACAACCCCGGGCTTCGAAATCCGGCGGGTCACTGAGATTAAGAGAGCCCCAATCGGGGAATGGCACAGGTTTCCAATTATTCCTGGTTGCGATCCTGTAGCGTTTTTATCAATCCATCGACACCATTCTTTTTAATCGCGCGTGCAAAGCTCGAACGGTAATTAGTCACCAGGCTTACATCATCAACACTGATATCAAAAACCTTCCAGCCATCTTCACCGAGACGCAGGGTGTAGTTGATCGGTATCGGAAAGCCTCCAGCCTGTTCAACTTCGGTCCTGACCATAACTTTACCGTCGGCCTCAAGACCTTCCATCGGCAGGTAAATGAGCTGCTGGTCCGTATATTCAAGCAAAGCAGAGCTGTAAGTTCGAACCAGTAACAGCCGGAACTCTTCGATAATGGTGGGGCGTTGCTCGGCACTGACTTTTTCTTTGTATTGACCAAGGGCCAGGTCGGTCATCGCCGAAAAATCAAAATGCGGCAATACCACTTCGTTGACCAGCTTGTAAACACCCTTGGGGTCACTCTTGTAGGTATCGGCGTTGGCCTTGATTTCAGCCAATACCTTATCCGAGGTTTCCCTGATCAATTGTTCAGGTTCAGTCACGGCCTGGGCGGGCAACGCAACCAGCAACAACATAAACGCGAATATTTTTTTCACTGGAATACTCCACTGACGCTTTTGAGCTTTGACACGAGATTATTAAAATCATTCACTGCACGCAAATACTCCGCGTAGGCAAGTACATATACCTGTAAAGCATTGATAATGTCGTCGGCTTCCTCGAGCCCTGCCTCGAAATCGGAATAGGACGCTATCATCCATCGGCGAGCAGCTCTGGAACTTTCGCGCATCGAACCGATAGCCTTGTGTTTGGCCTGCATCGAGTAATACTGCTCACGCACCTGGAACGGAATACCCAGGCGCGCAAACGATGCTTTATGAACCAGCGCATCGAGCTCCGCCTGGGCCTGCACCACCCGCGCGGGCTGTGCGCCCTGCTCCCACTGCCAGCGCATACCGAGCAGCGGCGAAAGGGCCGCATGATTAAAAGGATCATAAATATGCGGATTCTCAAGCGTGTCCCGTTCCGGTGAGACAGCCACTGATCCCGCGACTCCGGCATAGACGATGGGTTTCTTGTCCGCCCGCGTGGCCTTGACCAACGCACGGCGCGCGGTCAAACCCGCCTCGACCTGCTTGAACTCGACTCGATTGTCGAGCGCGAGGTTAATCCACTCCTCAAGGTTCTGCTCGGGCAATGGCAGCGGTTGCAAGCGTCGGTCCGCAAGCTCGATTATCTCCTCTTCACGGCCGGTCAGTAATTTGAGGCCCGCCATTGCAATTTGCTCAAGGCCATTAGCCTCGGCCAGAAAATTATCAATCAAACCGAGTCCCGCCTGCAACGCGTACTTATCCGAAAGGCTCGCCTCGCCCGAACCTTCTTCCAGCCAACCGTCAACCAGTTCAAGCGCTCCGTCAAGGCGACCGCGAGTATCCTCGAGCAGCAAACGGCTATCGCGTGCGGTCAGGTAACCGTAGTAAGCCTTGACCACCTGCAGCGCAACCTCGTCACGTTGCAGCGTAACGTCCTGTTGCTTGATCATAATATTGTTTTGTGCCGCTTCCTGGTAATTCTCGAGGCGACCGAAAGTCGCCAGCGGTTTAACAATGCTGAAGGTCAGCCCGCCCCAGATCGACAATCCATCATCAAAGTCGTAGGCGTCGTCGCGGGGAGTGCAATTTCCACTGCAGGATTTGTCGCCATCTTCATAAAATCCGCCATCCAGGCCCGTCGCGAGCGCGAGATAACTATCCACCGAGTAGCGCCAACCCTCGGAACCTTTGGCTTCCTGCAGCAGACCCTCCGCCTTACGAACAAAAGCCTGTTTCTCATCGATACGGGGGTCATTTGTTAACGCCAGTTCGATAGCCTGTTCCAGGTTTAGCTTATCAGCGGCGTAAAGCCCGGAACTGGTGCCAAGCAAGGCGAAAAGCCAGACTAGTTTCATTGCGATCTTAAGCATAATCATGATTCTTCCTTAGCGATGCTGAATACTAGCTGACTCGAACCGCCAGTTAGCTGGAAATCCACGCAGAGTCTATCCGCTAAACCGCTACAAGTGAACGCCCAAGGCGGCAATTGAGAATCATTCCTACGAAATACTGGCAAAATAGTCGCATTAAAGTTAGTGTTCGCCCCTTCAATCCCGTTAGCACAGTTTATATGTCCAGATCATTAACAGATCGACATAGCTTTAGCTATGAAGAACTCATCGAATGCGGCAAAGGTGATTTATTCGGACCGGGTAACGCACTACTACCCTTGCCACCCATGTTGATGTTCGACCGCATCATAAATATTGATGATACCGGCGGCAAGTTCGAAAAGGGCGAAATTATCGCCGAGTTAGATGTCAATCCGGATCTCTGGTTCTTCAAATGTCATTTCGAAACCGATCCGGTAATGCCTGGCTGTCTCGGTCTCGACGCGATGTGGCAATTGATCGGATTCTTCCTCGGCTGGAAAGGTGGCCCGGGGCACGGACGGGCCCTCGGCGCTGGTGAAGTCAAGTATTTCGGGCAAGTGTTACCGGCAGCAAAACTGGTCGCCTACCGTATCGATATGAAACGCGTAATCATGCGCAAGCTGGTTATGGGCATCGGTGACGCCTCGATGGAGGTTGATGGCAGGGAGATCTATAGCGCAAAAGATTTACGCGTCGGCCTGTTCACTTCCACCGACGATTTCTGACGACCAACGCAAAGCATGTTGAGTTCCCTTAGCCACGTCGCAGCCGTCATCACAGGACTGGCATTACTTGTCTGGAGCGCAGACAAGTTCGTCGAGGGCGCAGCGGCCATGGCCCGCTTACTGGGTGTTTCAATCATGATCATCGGTATCACGATCGTAGGTTTCGGTACTTCGGCACCCGAGATCGTGGTTTCGATCGTCGCGGTCATGCAAGGTACTCCTGATCTCGCAATTGGTAACGCTCTCGGTTCCAACATTGCAAACATCGGCTTGATCCTTGGCGTCACCGCGATCCTCGCGCCAATTCCGATCGTGACTCGCCTGTTTAAAACCGAGTACCCGTTGCTGTTGCTGGCCACGGCAGTAATGACGTGGAGCCTGTTCGATTTAACACTCGATATTGTCGACGGTTTTGCCCTTTTCGGACTATTGCTGCTGAGCCTTTACCACCTGGTTCGCGAACACCGTCGACATCCGGCCGAGTATGCCCAGGAGGAACATGAACTCGAAGAGATGGTCCACGAATTAAAAATGTCCGCTGCCATCGGCTGGTTGTTACTGGGGCTAGTGGTACTGGTCGGCAGTTCCAAGCTGCTGGTCTGGGGAGCATCCAGCATCGCTCAGACCTTCGGCGTCAGTGAACTGATTATCGGCCTTACCATCGTCGCGCTCGGTACCAGCCTGCCCGAGCTCGCGGCATCAATTGCCAGTCTCAAAAAAGGCAAACCCGATCTCGCGATCGGCAACGTGATTGGTTCCAACCTGTTCAATTCGCTCGCAGTCATTGGTTTGCCGGCATTATTTACGACTTTTAGCATCAATGCCTCCGCACGCTCGCGCGATCTGGTGGTTGTCGTCGTGCTGACACTGGCACTGCTGCTATTGTCACGTTTTCCGGCCGCCGTACCGCGCCACCTCACCCGCATCAAGGGCATCTTCCTGTTCGCGGCTTTTGTCATTTACCAGCTATATTTGTATTATGAAGTCGCCGTGGGATAACTATGACAAGACACGCCTATATCGAGCTAGGCCTCGCTGTATTAAGAGCTGAAGCGGACGCAATTTCAAGCCTGACCGAACGCCTGGATCAGAGCTTTCACGACGCCTGCGAATTGATACTTAAATGCAATGGTCGTATCGTTGTCACCGGGATGGGGAAATCCGGACATATTGCCAACAAAATTGCGGCAACCCTGGCCAGCACCGGAACACCCGCCTTTTTCATGCATCCCGGTGAGGCCAGTCACGGCGACCTCGGTATGATCACCGCGCAAGACCTCGTAATAGCATTATCAAATTCCGGTGAAACCAGCGAAATCACACTGTTGTTACCGCTGCTGAAACGCCTCGGTATTCCCCTGCTCGCGCTAAGCGGAAAACCAGCTTCCACCATAGCCCGGAGTGCTGATATCCATCTCGATGTCAGCGTGGCCAAGGAAGCCTGTCCACTGGGCCTGGCACCCACGTCAAGTACCACAGCTGCGCTCGCGATGGGTGATGCGCTGGCCGTGGCAGTGCTGGAAGCACGCGGTTTCACCGAAGAAGACTTCGCCCTGTCGCACCCCGGGGGTAACCTGGGTCGTCGCCTGCTGCTGCGCGTCAGCGACATCATGCATACCGGCAACGCCATTCCGCTGGTCACCGCTGAAACCACGCTCAAGGACACTTTATTGGAGATGACCGCCAAGGGCCTTGGTATGGCGGGAGTCATCGATTCCGGAAATAATAAGCTGGTAGGAATTTACACCGATGGCGACCTGCGCCGCACCTTTGAAAAAATGCCGGATATCGGCTCGGCACGAGTGCAAGACTTCATGACCGCAAACTGCGTGACCATCGAGGCTGATCGCATTGCCAGCGAGGCATTGAAAATCATGCATGACAAGAAAATCAATTCCCTGATGGTGGTCGACGCAGACCGCAGCGTTCAGGGTGCGTTAAACATGCATGATTTATTAAGAGCTGGTGTTGTATAGGAGAAATGCATGACAAGCAGCGCTAGCGACAGTGCGAGGCAGGTACGATTGCTTATCGTCGATATCGACGGTGTACTCACCGATGGTGGATTAACTTTCGATAACCGCGGAGAAGAATACAAGACATTTAACTCTCTCGATGGCCACGGCATTCGCATGTTGCTCGATTGTGGAATCGAGGTTGCGGTTATAACCGGCCGTAATTCGGAAATTGTCAACCATCGCATGGGCGAACTCGGGGTCAAGCATATTTACCAGGGTTATCGCGATAAATTAGAGGCTTTCGAAAAACTGCTACAGGATACCGGGCTTGAGCCCGGAAACATTGCTTATGTTGGAGATGATTTGCCTGATCTGCCAATAATGCAGCGAGTAGGCCTGGCAGTTGCGGTACAAAATGCACATGGCTTTGTCAAACAGCATTGCGACTGGGTCACCGATGCAGCGGGTGGTAAAGGGGCGGTACGAGAGGTAAGCGATTTCATCTTGAAAGCACAGTCCCTGCTCGATGCCCGGCAACAAAGCTACCTCGTATGAACCTGCGCATTTTGGTATTGGTATTCGTTCTCGGTATCGGCGCGATCGCGGTCGGTTGGGTTTACGAGTCGCGCCTGCGCAGCACAATCGAAAGAGCTGATCTGATTATTCCCGACAATATCGATTACTACCTGACCAACTTGCATTATCGTGCGATGAATACCGACGGCAACGTCGACTACGAGTTTAATAGTCCGCGCCTTGAGCACTACCCCGGTAACGATGTCAGCATCATCGAGGTTCCTTCGCTAGAAATACTCGGCGACAGGGAACACTGGCAGGTCGATGCAACTAACGGTGAGTTCGTGCACCAGGACAATATCTTGCATCTGCGCGACCAGGTAGTGATGCAACGGCATGGCAACAATCCAATGCAGATGTACGGCGAAAGTATCAGCTTCGAGCCGGACCGAGACCTGGTTAGCAGTGATGGCAAGATCACATTGCGCAGCAAGCAGGCCCGCATCGAAGCCGAGCAAGCTTTTTTTGATCTCGCCGGCAAGGTATACCGATTCAACAAAACACGTGCGACTTACTATCATGAAGAAAGTTAAAGCTGTTGTATTATTTTTGCTGTTGCTTCCCACACAACTCTGGGCGCTCAGCTCCGATGGCGACCAGCCGATCGAAGTCGAGGCCGATAGTCTCGAAGTCAGGGAAACCGAAAACATCAGTATCTACGAAGGCAGCGTCAACCTGGTGCAAGGAAGCCTGCAGATTAGTTGCGACCGCATGGTGATACATTTTAATAACGCCAACGAGCTGCAGCTCATCGAAATGACTGGCGACCCGGCTCGTTTTCGGCAACTCGATGATGATCAACAGGAAATGTTAGGGCAGGCAAAACAGATCGACTACGCCGAAGCCCAATCGGTTCTCGAGCTGCGTGGTACGGCACGTTTCAGTCATGCGGGGGATATCATCGAAAGTGACCTGATCCGCGTCGACACTGAAAGCAACGGCATCAAGGCCGGTAGTTCGGAATCCGATCGGCGCGTCAAGATGCTGATTAAGCCTCGACAAGATTCAACAGCTGCCGAATAGATCTGTTGATGAGCGATACCAATCTACTGGAAGCAGCTGAACTAGCCAAGGCTTACAACAAGCGGGAGGTCGTCAAATCGGTTTCACTGCGTGTCGCAGGCGGGGAAATCGTCGGCCTGCTCGGCCCTAACGGTGCCGGTAAAACAACTTGTTTTTACATGATTGTCGGCCTGATCAACAATGACTCGGGCAGCATCAGGCTCAATAACCAGACCATTAGCGATCTGCCGATGCATCTACGCGCCAAACTGGGGATAGGCTATTTACCGCAGGAGGCCTCGGTATTTCGCAGTCTCACCGTGGCGCAGAATATCCTGGCCATCCTGCAACTGCGCAAGGACCTCGATCAGGACGCACGAAATCAAACGCTGGAACATTTGATGGACGAGTTTCAGATCGAGCATCTGCGCGATACCGACGGCATTTCTCTCTCAGGTGGAGAACGACGCCGCGTGGAAATCGCGCGTGCACTGGCCAATCAACCCGAATTTATCTTGCTGGACGAACCCTTCGCCGGGGTAGACCCCATCTCTGTCATCGACATCCAGTCAATAATCCGGCAGCTCGCCGAACGCGGGATCGGGGTATTGATAACCGATCATAATGTTCGCGAGACTCTCGGGATATGCGATCGAGCCTATGTTATGGGGGACGGCGAGGTCCTGGCCGAGGGCAATCCGGGCCAGATTCTCGATAATAAAATAGTTAGAAAGATTTACTTGGGAGACGATTTTAAGCTATAACTGTTCTCATGGGAGATAACAATTATCCGGACAAAATATCAGCCAGGGAACGGTCTCGCCTGTGAAACAAAGCCTGCAACTGCGAATAGGGCAAAGCCTTACGATGACACCCCAGTTGCAGCAGGCAATCAAGTTGCTGCAGCTCTCCTCGCTGGAATTACAGGCCGAAATCCAGGAAACCCTGGATGCCAACCCGCTACTCGAACAGGACGACAATCTCGGTGAAATAACCGTTATCGATCCCGATGCACAACGGGATGGCGGCGCCAATGGCGAAGATGCTACCGATTTTAAAATTCCCGAAAGCCCGGTTTCAGAAAATCGAGCCGAACAAAGGTTGCCGGACGATCTCGAGATCGATGCGCGCTGGGAACATATTTACGATAACCTGCCCAATTCACCCAGCCAGTCTTCCGCTTCGGGAATTGATAACCGTGATATGTTTGAAAACCAGGCAGGTGCTGAGGATACGCTTAAAATTCACCTCACATGGCAGCTTGACTGTGCGCATATTTCGGAGACTGATCATGACATCGGTCTCGCGATTATCGACGCTATCGACGATAGCGGATATCTTAATGAAACGATCGAAGACCTCCACGAGGGCCTGGTGCAACAACACGAGGCGCTGGAGCTCGATGAAGTCGAAGCAGTATTGCACCTGGTGCAACGTTTCGATCCGGTAGGGGTCGCGGCCAGCTCACCGAGCGAATGCATGGCTATCCAACTGGAGCAATACGATCCTGAAACACCCTGCCTTTCCAAGGCAAAGGTTCTGGTTGAAAAGTACCTCGAGCATCTTGCCAATAACGATGTAGCATTGCTTAAGCGTCGCCTGCAGGCCAGTGACAGCGAATTAGCGGAAATCATCAAGCTGATCCAGACCACCAACCCGCACCCGGGTCACAGTATTAGTGAAAACCACGCCGAGTATGTGGTACCGGATGTTTACGTCAGCAAGCATTCCGGACGCTGGGGAGTCAGCATCAACCCGGAACATGCGCCTCGCCTCAGGGTGAATGACCAGTACGCAAACCTGATCAAGCGCAGCGATAGTAGCGACCAGAATACCTATTTAAAAGATCATTTGCAGGAGGCGCGATGGTTTATCAAGAGCCTGCAGAGCCGCAACGAAACCTTGCTGCGTGTCGCAACAGCCATTGTTGAACGCCAGCAGGCGTTCCTGGATTATGGTGAAGAGGCGATGCAGCCAATGGTGCTTCGCGATATTGCGGAATTGTTAGAATTACACGAATCCACAATTTCGCGAGTAACCACTCACAAGTACATGCACACCCCGCGGGGTATACTCGAATTCAAATACTTTTTTTCCAGTCACGTGGGTACCGCCGATGGCGGTGAATGCTCAGCCACGGCGATTCGGGCAATTATTAAAAAATTCGTCGCCGCCGAAAAGCGGGAGAAACCATTAAGCGATAACAAGATTGCAACTTTATTGGAGCAACAGGGAATTAACGTAGCCAGAAGAACCGTAGCTAAATATAGGGAAGCGTTAAATATTCCACCATCCAATGAGCGTAAACGTCTCTTTTGAGACACTAACGATTCGCAGCAATGCGGATCACACAGCCGAGGAGATAAAAAGATGCAAGTCAGTTTAAGCGGTCATCATGTAGAAATAACTGAATCCCTGCGCAACTATGTCAATGAAAAAGTCGGCAAGCTTGACCGGCATTTCGACCACGCGCTGGACATTCACATCGTACTAACTGTGGAAAAACTGCGCCACAAGGCAGAAGCCACATTGCATGTCAGTGGCAGTAACCTGCATGCGGATGATGTACAGGAAGATATGTATGCCGCGATTGATGGCCTTGTTGACAAACTTGATCGCCAGGGAAAGAAGCACAAGGAAAAACTGAAGAATCACAGGCTTAAAGGCGCGCCAGCCGAGCTAGCCTGAAATTAAACCAGGGGGAGCTTGCTCCCCCCTTTTTTTTCCCGAAACGAGATCCATTACACTTGCATACTCGCTCAATTCGACTAAGATTCGCGCATCAATACTAGGTAGCCCACATTTAAACTTCGAACAATGACAATTTCTGCACTTTTGTCACCACAAGGTATTTTTCTAGATACTGAAATTACCAGTAAAAAAAAGCTCCTCGAATTGATCGCAAACATCGTGGCTGATCGAACCCAGCTTTCAGAATCGGCGATATATAGTAGCCTGTTGAATCGTGAACGCCTGGGCAGCACCGGACTTGGCCAGGGTTTTGCCGTACCCCATGCGCGCCTGGAAAACCTGGACCATACCATGGGCTTTTTCTTTCGACTGAATGATCCGGTAAATTTCGAATCACCTGACAATCAGCCGGTCGACCTGGTATTTACCATCATCATTCCCGAACAAGCGACCGAAGAACACTTGATCATACTGTCGTCGCTCGCCGGTATATTTTCCAGACCGGAGATTTGTGAAGCGATCCGAAGCGCGGCTAGCAAGGAAGAAATCGCACAAATCATCGAATCAGCCGAGCAATGAGATCCTCGTTAATAATTCGTGAATTTCTCTCCCGCTACCAGCAAAAACTAAAACTAACCTTCACTTCTCTCGAGGTCGGTCTTGAGCGCGAAATTAAATTGTCGCGCCAGGCTTCAAACACCTTTGATGCTGCGGACTATTTCAACTTATTGCAAATAAACGGGTACAATGCCGCACAAGATTTTATCACGCGCCAAAAGCAGGCCGTTTCGCAGGATTTTGAACTTTCAGACTAGAGCTTCGAGGATGACAGAAAAGTGAAACTGGTGATTGTCAGCGGCCTGTCCGGTTCCGGAAAAACCGTAGCCCTGCATACCCTGGAGGACGCGGGATACTATTGCATCGATAACCTGCCGCTGGGAATGCTGCCGGAACTAGTCGATAACATGATCAATACCACGCCGGAGCCATATGACCTGGTAGCGATTGCCATCGATGCCCGCAGCGGTGTCGACAATACAGATCGTTTCGATGTCATCATGCAACAGATTAGCAAGCATTCACTGCAGCTTAAAGTTCTGTTCCTGACCTCGGATACTTCCAGGCTACTAAAACGATTCAGCGAAACCCGCCGCAAACATCCACTTTCCAGAACCGGTCTGCCGTTAGCCGATGCCATTCAGCAAGAAAAGAAATTGCTGGAAGATATACATGCCAACGCCGACCTTTCAATTGATAGTTCAAATTTAAGTGTGCACGAACTGCGGCAAATGATCATTGATCAACTGTTGTCGCAAACAACTTCAGAGATGGGTGTATTGATTCAGTCTTTCGGTTTTAAAAACGGTGTCCCGCCCGATACTGATTTTGTTTTCGATGTCCGCTGCCTGCCCAACCCTCATTGGGAAAAAAATCTTAGGCCATTAACCGGATGCGACCAGGCGGTGGTCAAGTACCTCGAAAAATACGAAGACGTCGAGAAAATGTTTGCCTCAATCTATTCTTTTCTGACTGACTGGATTCCTCGCTTCGAAAAAGAGAATCGCAGTTATATGACGATATCGATCGGTTGTACCGGTGGCAAGCATCGCTCGGTATATCTGGCAGAGCGAATCACCGCCGAATTCAAAAAGGACCGCGGCAACCTTTCCACCCGTCATCGGGACATGACATGAGCGTCGGGATACTGGTGATAACCCACGAAGATACAGGCGCGCAACTGGTCAGCGTTGCCAGCACAATCTTCGAACAGCCAGCGATAGCGATTTCCCTGGTGTCAGTGCCCGCGGACCTCGAACCCGCGGTACTCGGCAAGTATGCGGATTTGATACACGACGCGATAAAGGATCGGGATAATGGTCAGGGCGTACTGGTACTCACCGATGTATATGGAGCGACACCCGATAACCTCGCCAGGTATTTCAGTCGCGATTACAATGCGCGAGTTGTCAGCGGGATTAACTTGCCGATGCTGCTGCGTGTATTGAACTACCCGCAACAACCGCTGGAGCAAATGTGCGAAACCGCTCTCGAAGGCGGCAGAAGCGGTATTCAACTGGAACAAGAATGATCAGCGAAAACATTACCATCGTGAATAAACTCGGCCTGCATGCACGTGCAGCTTCCAAGCTGGTAAACTGCGCCAGCCAGTTCGAAAGCGAGGTATTCATTACCCGCAAGGGAAATCGCGTTAATGCCAAGAGCATAATGGGCGTTATGATGCTTGCCGCCAGCAAGGGTGCCGAACTCGAGCTGGAGGTCGAGGGTAACGACGAACAGGCCTGCCGCGACACGATAGTGGAGTTAATAAAAGACCGCTTCGGCGAATCCGAATGACCGCAACATGATCGAAGAAGATATCGAACAGTTACGCCAGGAAGTATCGGTTGCGCTTGAAACCGACGACAGCGTTGAGATATTAAAATTATTAAGCTCTGTCAACATCGCAGAAATCGCCTTACTGCTTGACTCGCTGCCCGCGCAGCAACGCGATTCGATCTGGCCCCTGATCGAACCGGGTGACATGGGTGCAGTACTGCTTGAAACCCAGGACGATATTAGCGACGCCAAGCTCAAAGAACTCGACCCCGAAGAGATCGCCGCCATCGTCGAAACCCTGCCCGACGTCGACGATCAGGCCGATATTATCCTGGCGCTGCCGACCGACAAGCTTGTACAGACCCTGCATACGCTGGATGCGAACAAGCGTGAAAGGCTCGAATCGGTATTATCGTACAGCGAGGATACCGCCGGTGGCCTGATGAACCTCGACCAGGTCACGGTACGCGCCGACGTATCACTCGATGTGGTGTTGCGTTACCTGCGCATCCGCGGCGAGTTACCGGATCATACCGACCAGTTATTCGTCACCGACCGTCGCGACCATTACATGGGTTCATTGTATCTGCGTGACTTGCTCACCAATGACCCGGAAGTTGAAGTTAAAAGTATTATGCGCACCGATGTCGACGCGATGCACGTGCATATGTCTGATAACGAAGTGGCCCGTGAATTTGAAAAATACGACCTGGTGAGTGCGCCGATCGTCGATGAGGAACACAAACTGATCGGTCGTATTACCATCGATGACGTGGTCGATGTTATTCGCGATGAAGGCGATCACTCTATTATGAGCAGGGCAGGTCTGTCCGAAGAGGAAGACATGTTTTCACCGGTGCTGGTCACCTCCAGACGCCGTGGTATCTGGCTTGGAATTAACCTTCTGACCGCTTTTCTGGCGGCCTATGTCATCGGTTTTTTTGAAGATATTCTCGACCAGGTAGTCGCGCTTGCTATCCTGATTACCATCGTACCCAGCATGGGCGGCATCGCTGGTTCTCAAACTCTCACCATTGCAATCCGCGGGCTCGCCCTCGGACAACTCGGCAGCTCCAACTACCGTTCACTGATTGCAAAGGAGATATCGGTCGGATTTCTAAACGGGCTACTGTGGGCACTGGTAGTGGCTTCGCTTTCAATAATCTGGTTTGGGAATTTCGCGATTGGCATGATCATCGCATTTGCCTTGGTTGTGAACCTGCTGGCAGGGGCACTTGCGGGAGCAGTCATTCCGGTCGTCTTGCGTCAGATCGGTATCGACCCTGCAATCGCCGGTGGTGTGGTATTGACCACGGTTACCGACGTTGTCGGTATCATCGCGTTTCTCGGCCTGGCAACCCTGGTTCTGGGTTAGCAGCCTGTCGGACCCGGGATATCCTAGTGCCCCATGAATTGTCGCACCACCGCCTGGGTTTGCTCGGCCGCGACCCGCGCTGCCTTTTCGACCGCCTCCATATCGACACCCACCAGTTCAAGCGCCTCGGGATCAATCTCAAGATCGAATCTGCTGCCACTGCTGCCGCTGTGATTTGCGTTAACCCAGGCATCCGCAATATGGATTGCACCGGCAGTCAACATAAACTCCCCGCTATTTGCCGGATTATGATGCATTGCTACGGGTTCCCAGATCGACTGCGGAAGTTTCCAGAACTCGAGTAGACATCCGCCAATATCTGCATGCGAGTAGCTCAGGATTTCATGCTCGAGTTGCTCCATGGCGATGCCGCTGGTGTCTCGTTTTTCCAGCAATTCTATCATCAGGCCGGGTAACTTCAGATACATCACCAGGCGTCCAAGATCATGCAACAGGCCGGGGATATAGTAGTGTTGGGCGCCTGGAATTCCGGCGGATTGACCGATCTCGCGCGACATGATGGCGACCGCGACACTATGTTCCCAGAAGCTGGCCATATTTACTTTGGCCGAAGGTATTCCCTCGAAGGCCTGGATCACCGCGGTGACCAGGACCAACTCGCGAATCTGGCGCAAGCCAATGGTACTCACGGCCCGTTCGATGGATTCAATCCTGGTTGGAAAGCTGTAAAAAGCACTGTTCGCCATGCGTAGCATGCGCGCACACAAATCCGGGTCACTACGCAACAGGTCTGCGATCGAATCAGTGGTCGAGTTCGGATCGACAATCAATTCCTCGAGGCGATAGTAGATATCTGGCAGGCTCACCAGTTTATCAACTTCTTCAACCAGCAGGTGAAGACCGATGGTTCCCTGTGCCGCCGCGACGTCTAATGGATTAACGCTGGCCATATTTGCCTTATCATTTCGCTAGGCTTTGAGCTTAGTAGAAAAAGAAACATTATTCCCAAAGCATTGCCGCGCCATAAACACCGCTGGCATCCCCTCTTTCGGCTTTCAAAATTAAAGTTTCGACAAAGTCGGAAAACACGTAAGCGGGAAGCCGTGCTGGAACCCCGGCATAGATTGAATCAATATTTGACATGCCACCGCCCAGAACAATCGCATGTGGATCAATAATATTAATGACATGGGCAAGCGCTCGGGCCATTTGATCGTGATAGCTGTCTATCATCTCGCAACACTCGGTATCGCTCGCATCGGCTGCGGCAATAATCTCCTCGCTCGAAAGCATGCGTCCAAAACGAGACTGAAAACCCCGTGAGAACCCGGGCCCTGAAAGAAAGGTTTCGATGCATGCCGTCTTGCCACAATAGCAGCCTGGCGATCCGTCCTCATCAGTATGCCAGGGCAACGGATTATGCCCCCACTCGCCACTAATCGAGTGGGGTCCGTTCACCAATCTACCGTCGATCACCAAACCACCCCCGGTACCGGTTCCGATAATCACGCCAAACACGATCGGGTAATCCCTGGCAGCACCTCCGAGCGCTTCCGACAGGGTAAAACAGTTGGCATCGTTGTCGACACGAATTCCGCGTTGCAGCAAAGTTTCGACATCACTTAAAAACGGACGTCCATTCATGCAAACCGTATTTGAATTTCGCAGTAAGCCCGTTGCCGGTGAAATGGCACCCGGAATTCCAATTCCGATGGTCATTTCCTGTTTGACCTTCCCTTCTGCGTTTAGCACCAGATCGGCGATCATGGCCAGAATTTCATCGTAGCTATGAGCCGGGGTGGTGACCCGTTGACGATAGACCGGGCGCTGATCAGGGTCCAGAACAAGCACTTCGGTTTTGGTTCCACCGAGATCGATTCCCAATCTATATCGCATTGCCACAGCCCGGGTTTGTTTTGCTAGCGATTGGCTTATACATATTTTTTATGATTTTTTTAACAAAATAGTATTTTTTAATTAGCAAAATTTCGAGGTAAATGAAATCAATAAGCTAGAAGCCTTTGCTGACGCCATTTCTAGCAACAAATACCGACTTATCCACAGGATATTCCCCGCGTCTCCACAGAGAAATACACAACATAATGTACTTGACCTTCCGCCAAAACACATTATATTGTGTATCAGGTAAATATACACCGATAATTAATATTAAAAGCCGACTGGTTCATTCCAATCCGCAAAAGTACAGGTACTTGTGCGCGATAGTTAGAAATTACTTTAACTATCCATAAGGAAAGAAATAGCCGGAATTAACAATCGCGGATCATGTTCGCGCAGTAATTTTTGAAATCACGGATCGGGCTTTAAATGCAAAATATTGAATCACCCTTAACAGAGGCAGCTGTCACACCTATTAAGACAGCGCCGGCAGTAGCAGCAGACAACAGCAACGCACTTAGCACTAATTACAACGTCGTACGACGCAATGGCAAGTTAACCAGTTTTGACAAAGACAAGATTGCAGTCGCAATGACCAAGGCATTCCTGGCCGTCGAAGGTGGTCAGGCAGCCGCTTCGTCCCGGGTTCATGAAACCGTAGAAAAGTTGACCAATCTCGTGGTCGATACACTGACTCGACGTCAGCCTGATGGCGGTACCTTCCAGATCGAGGATATCCAGGACCAGGTCGAACTGGCCCTGATGCGCAACGGTGAACAGAAAATTGCCCGTTCATACGTGCTTTACCGGGAAGAACGTTCAGCCGCGCGCGCGCAGAGCAAGATAGATACTCCTGAACAATACGCCGAGGAAGAGCGCATTGAGCTCACCGTCAAACAGAAAGACGGCAGCATTGCTCCGCTCGACACCCAGCGCCTGCAAACTATTATTGATGAGGCCTGTAGCGGGCTGGAAAGCGTCAGTGCCGAACGTGTTTACAATGGCACCCTGAAGAACCTGTTTGATGGCGTAGCACAAAAAGATGTCAGTCCGACCGCGGTGATGAGCGCGCGCGGACTGATCGATGCAGAACCTGAATACTCGCAGGTCGCAGCACGCCTGTTACTTGACGAACTGCGTGCTGAATCCCTGGAATTTATAAATGATGGGGCATCCAGTGCAACATTTGCCGAAATGGCCGATCGCTATTGTGGATATTTTGGCAATTACATCAAGAAGGCGACCGAGCTCGAATTACTCGACAAGGAATTACTCAAGTTCGACCTGGAACTCCTGGGCAACGCCCTCAAGCCCGAGCGAGATCACCGCTTCACCTACCTCGGACTGCAGACCTTGTACGATCGCTACTTTATTCATTATCACGACGTGCGTTTCGAATTACCACAGGCATTTTATATGCGAGTCGCGATGGGACTGGCAATCAACGAAGTCAAGCGTGAAGAGCGTGCCATCGAATTTTATAACCTGTTGTCTTCCTTTGATTTCATGAGCAGCACCCCTACCTTGTTCAATTCGGGAACGCTGCGCCCCCAGCTTTCGAGTTGTTACCTGACCACGGTACCCGACGATCTTGACGGTATTTTCAGCGCGATCAAAGATGATGCGATGCTGTCCAAATTTGCTGGTGGCCTGGGTAACGACTGGACCCGGGTGCGCGGCATGGGGTCACATATCAAGGGTACCAACGGCAAATCACAGGGTGTCGTTCCGTTCCTGAAAGTGGCCAATGATACTGCCGTAGCGGTCAACCAGGGCGGTAAACGCAAGGGCGCAATGTGTGCCTACCTCGAAACCTGGCATCTCGATATCGAAGATTTTCTCGATCTGCGCAAAAATACCGGCGAAGAACGACGTCGCACGCATGACATGAATACCGCGAACTGGATTCCCGATCTATTCATGAAACGAGTCGCCGAAGAAGGTCAGTGGACCCTGTTCTCTCCCTGTGAAGTAGCTGACCTGCACGACCTCTATGGTGCTGACTTTGAAACCGCTTACCTGGCTCACGAAGAAAAGGCAGATCGTGGCGAAATCAAGTCATTCCGCCGTATCAAGGCCATCGACCTGTGGCGTAAAATGCTCGGCATGCTGTTTGAAACGGGTCATCCGTGGATAACCTTCAAGGACCCATGCAATATCCGTTCACCGCAGCAACATACCGGCGTCGTGCATTCGTCTAACCTGTGCACCGAGATCACTCTGAATACCTCTGATACAGAAATCGCGGTCTGTAACCTGGGCTCGGTAAACCTGCCTCAGCATATCGACGAAAACGGCCTGAACCTGGCGAAGCTGGAGCAAACCATCAATACCGCGATGCGCATGCTTGATAACGTGATTGATTACAATTACTACAGTGTGCCGCAGGCACGCACCTCCAACCTGCGTCATCGCCCGGTTGGACTCGGCATCATGGGTTTTCAGGATGCCTTGTACAAGCAACATATTCCCTATGCTTCGGAAGACGCGATCGAGTTTGCCGATGAATCGATGGAAGCGGTCAGTTACTACGCGATCCAGGCCTCGACGCAACTCGCAGAGGAACGCGGTACCTACTCCAGTTACCAGGGCTCACTGTGGAGCCAGGGCATCCTGCCAATCGATTCGGTAACGCGGTTGCGCGAAACTCGGGGCGACTACCTGCAACAGGACGACAGCTTGCGCATGAACTGGGACAGCCTGCGCCAACGTGTCATGAGCATCGGCATGCGCAATTCGAACACGATGGCAATTGCACCGACCGCGACCATTTCGAATATCTGTGGAGTCAGCCAGTCGATCGAACCGATTTACCAGAACCTGTTTGTCAAATCAAACCTGTCCGGTGAATTTACCGTGATTAATCCCTACCTGGTAGATGATCTGAAGCGACACGGTCTGTGGGACGATGTCATGGTCAACGATCTCAAGTACTACGATGGCAGCGTGCAGAGCATCGATCGAGTGCCGGAAGAATTGAAAGCGATTTATGCAACCGCTTTTGAGGTCGATTCCCGCTGGCTGGTCGAAGCCGCATCGCGTCGGCAAAAATGGATCGACCAGGGGCAGTCGTTGAACCTTTACATGGCCGAACCGTCCGGTAAAAAGCTCGACAACCTGTACAAGCTGGCCTGGGTAAGAGGGCTGAAGACAACCTATTACCTGCGTTCGCTTGGAGCGACTGCAGTTGAGAAATCTGCAATCGAAACGCCCGAACCGACATTGGAACCAGAGCCCAAGGTTTGCTCGATTCTCGACCCGGATTGTGAAGCATGTCAGTAACCAGTATCAGATACACACGTAGGAGAACAGTATGTTGAATTGGGATGAACCATTAAGCCCACAAGCACCAAGAGCACCGGAATCGGCACTGGAGGCGCCTGTAATTAACACGGAACCAGCGGTTACGCCGCTTGTGCGCGAGATTCCGCTTGATGATACTGGTGCCGGCGAAATATCCCAGACTGCGTCAGCTCCGCTTACGGCAAAACCGATAAATCCGGAAGACAAGCGAGTTGTAAACGGCCTTGCCGATATCAACCAGCTGGCACCATTCAAGTATCCATGGGCCTGGGAATATTTTCTTAACGCCAACAAGAACCACTGGACTCCGCTCGATATCAACATGACCCAGGATGTGCATGATTTCCAGCACAAGCTGACACTGGAAGAACGTCATGTCTACGAAAATGTACTGTCTTACCTGACGACGTCGGATATTCTCGCGATGCGTAATATCGGGCTTGCGGTGATGGAGAAAATGTCGGCGCCCGAATTGCAGATTTACCAGGCGCGCCAGGTTTATGAAGAAGCGATGCACACCTGGACTTATCAGCACTGTATCGAATCCCTCGGACTCGACCAGGGTGAAATCTACAACCGTTACCGTGTCGTTCCGGAGATTCACCACAAGATCCAGATGTGTAATAGGCGCCTCGATTCGGTGTTACGTGCGGACATCGATCTGACAGATCGTGATGAACTCGAAAACTTCGTACTCGCTTATACCTTTTTCGCCGGCGTGTTCGAAGGCACGTGGTTTTACAATGGCTTCAGCCCGATTTTTGCATTACAGCGACGCGGGCTTATGAAAGGCACCGCAGAACAATTCCAGTACATCATGCGTGATGAAGTACTGCACGCTTCGTTTGGCATCCGCGTCTGCAAGCAAATCGTACTGGAAGAAAATATCAAGCTCGATCC
This sequence comes from uncultured Gammaproteobacteria bacterium, assembly GCA_947259485.1. Lineage (GTDB taxonomy): Bacteria > Pseudomonadota > Gammaproteobacteria. Next base: position 25,789 of record CAMYLU010000025.1, read on the forward strand.
AAAAGTGATCCAGCAAATGTGGGAAGAAGCCGAGGCCGCGGAGATGCAATATGCGAATTACCTGTTACCGGATCCAATCCTGGGATACAGCGCTGAAGATCACCTGGCGCAATTTCGTTTCATCGCCAATCGTCGCGCCAACAAGCTGAACCATGCGATTCCGTTCCCGGGTGCTGAGAACGCACTACCGTGGCTGGATGAGCAGGCAAACCTGAAAAAGGAGAAAAACTTTTTTGAGACCCGCGTGACCGAGTATCAAACCGGTGGCGCATTGAACTGGGACTAGCATTAACCGAATCAGAGTTACACGCGCTCTTCGGTTGTAACTTTCGGCCAGGCGTACCGGGATACCCCATATCCCGCTGCCTGGCCATTTTTTTTCCCGGCGATAATCCAAAGCAGCCTTTTGTCATGGCTTTTTAGATGAAAAACCGCACCCGGGTACTCGTTCGATCACATCGGATCGCGCATCATGACCAATTCGTCGTAGAGCGCTTGCGGTATATTGACCCCGTCACGTTCGGCCGCATCCCGGCGAATAAATCGCTGCGCACCTGGTAGCCGTGTCCCCGGTTGATCGAGCATCGCCGCCAGCAACGTCTCCAGCCGATCAGCAAAGGCGCCATTCGAGAAAGGCTGCGGGTCGATCGCAATCATGAACTGACCGACACCGGGCGGTTCACCTGTTGCCGTAAAAAACGAACTGGCTTCGTAACCGAAGTTCGATGCCGTGAGCGCCGCGGCCAACACCTCGACCATGAGCACCAGTTGGGCCCCCTTGGCATCCCCCATCGGCAGCAGAGTGCCCTGCATGGCAGCATCTGGATCAGTGGTGGGAGCACCGTCACAATCAACCGCCCAGCCTTCCGGTATCGATTCGCCGCGCTGTGCCGCCACATTTATTTTTCCTCGAGCGACCTTGCTGAGGCTCATGTCGATAACCAGCGGCGGGGAGCCAGGTCGTGGCGCAGCGAATGCCACCGGATTCGTGCCGAACACGCCGCGGTTCCCCCCCCACGGTGCGATACCCTGCGGTGTGTTGCAAAAGCACAGCCCGATCAGTCCCTGCTCGGCAAGCCGTTCGACCTGGTGCCCGGCTACCCCCGAGTGGTGGGAACGCGTGATCGCAGCCGCTGCGATACCACTTTCCAGCGCCAGCTCGCACAAGGCATCGAACGCCAGGTTGAGTGCCGGGTAGGCAAATCCGTGAACTGCATCGATGGTAAGGGCCGTAGCACCGGTGCGCTTCAGTCTCGGCGTGGCGTGCCCGTCGACCTTGCCGCTTTTTGCCTGTACGGCGTAGGACGGAATGCGCGACGCACCATGACCCTGCTGACCATCGGACTCTGCGGCGACGAGCGCTGCGGCCACCTGTTCGGCATTGGTTGCGCTGGTATCGTGCGCGACGAGGATCGCTTCGGCGAGCGCCTGCAACGAATGGAGGGAGAGGTTTACCGTGCTCATGGGGCTTCGCAGTCCGTCAAATGGCTATCCGGGAGGTTGCGCACAGTATAGACAGCCTGAATCGTCAAATCCATTGACCCGCCTGACAGGTATTTAGCACGACGAAATCCCGACTACCGCTGAAATTCTCCTGAAATTGTTTCCGATTATCGACGATGGCAGCCGACAGGGATAAACAATCAGGACGAATCGACCTCCAACTCAACCCCGCTAGCGCAACTGACTTGTGATCAGTAGCTATGAAATTCGATTCTCTGTTGAGTGTCCGCTATCGAGAAATCAGACTCTCACAATTGAATTTTCAGGGGCGGCTTACGACCCACTACAGACACTCAAGATGAAAAATAATGATTCGCTCCAAAACATTTCATCCCGCGGCTTGACCGCGGGGTCCAGAAATATTGAACTGGATTCCGGCTTTCGCCGGAATGACAAGAACTGTCTGAAGATTGCCCCCTGGCCCAGCTAGTTGATGAGCTTCTTCAGAGAAAGCTGACGCTCAAACTCAACCAATCAGCAGCGATTTACGACCCTTTCGAGAAGCTCATTTTTGATTTGTGGACACGTTCCCGCCTATCGCCCTATCCATACCAGCTAATTCTAATCCCCCTAAACCAGAAAGGCCGTTTGTGCGATTGGAGGACTCAGTTAACGTAATAGTGAAACTGGTACGGGGGACCCGAGACAGTAGATCGTTTCGTTCTTTAATAGTATTAAACTATTTAATTTATAATAATAGTTGATTTTACTTAATATTTGAGACCTAGTACTCTCCCTTTCCCAATTCGTAAACAAACGGAGCACAACGATGGGTACAGCTGCAGAAAATCTTGCCGGTCAATGCCCGGTTATGCACGGGGCATTAACGACAGGCGACACTTCGGTCACGGATTGGTGGCCAAACAACCTCAATCTCGACATCTTGCATCAGCACGATAGCAAGACAAACCCGTTGGGAGGCGAGTTCGACTATAGCGAGGCGGTCAAGTCTCTGGACGTGAAGGCGCTGAAGAAAGATCTGCATGCGCTGATGACGGACAGCCAGGAATGGTGGCCTGCCGACTGGGGTCATTATGGTGGCCTGATGATCCGCATGGCATGGCACGCAGCGGGCACTTACCGGACCTCCGACGGTCGCGGTGGTGCCGGCACCGGCAACCAGCGCTTCGCACCGCTCAATTCCTGGCCCGACAACGGGAACCTCGACAAGGCGCGGCGCCTGCTGTGGCCGATCAAGAAGAAATACGGCAACAAGCTCAGCTGGGCCGATCTGATTATTCTCGCGGGCAACGTCGCCTACGAGTCGATGGGCTTCAACACCTTTGGCTTTGGTTTCGGTCGCGCTGACATCTGGCATCCGGAGAAGGACATCTACTGGGGCTCAGAGAAAGAATTCCTTGCGACAAGCGATAACCCGCATAGCCGCTACTCGGGCGAGCGGGACCTGGAAAATCCGCTGGCCGCGGTAATGATGGGCCTGATCTACGTAAACCCGGAAGGCGTGGACGGCAAGCCCGACCCGTTCAAGACCGCCATGGACGTACGTGAAACCTTTGCGCGCATGGCGATGAACGACGAGGAAACCGTCGCCCTGACCGCCGGCGGGCATACCGTTGGCAAAGCCCATGGTAACGGCAACGCCGATCTGCTGGGCCCGGAACCGGAAGGGGCCGGCATCGAAGATCAGGGCTTTGGCTGGTTGAACAAGACCGGCCGGGGCGTTGGTCGTGATGCGGTCACCAGCGGACTCGAAGGCGCCTGGACGACACACCCGACAAAGTGGGACAGCGGCTATTTCGACATGCTGCTAAACCACGAATGGGAACTGAAGAAGAGTCCCGCGGGCGCCTGGCAGTGGGAGCCCGTGGACATCGATGAAGCCGACATGCCGGTCGACGCAGAGGATCCTTCGGTGCGCCAAAAACCGATCATGACCGATGCCGACATGGCGATGAAGATGGACCCGGAGTACCGCAAGATCTCCGAGCGTTTCCACAAGGACCCGGCCCAGCTCGATGACGCATTTGCGCGCGCCTGGTTCAAGCTGACGCACCGCGATATGGGACCGAAGGCGCGCTATATCGGCCCTGATGTGCCCAAGGAAGACCTGATCTGGCAGGATCCGGTGCCCGCGGGTAGCACCAAGTACGATGTTGGCGCGGTCAAGTCTAAAATCGAAGCCAGCGGCCTGAGCATTAGCGACATGGTTACCACCGCCTGGGACAGCGCCAGGACCTTCCGCGGTTCGGACATGCGCGGCGGCGCCAACGGTGCGCGGCTCCGTCTCGCACCGCAGAAGGACTGGGAAGGCAACGAGCCCGAGCGGCTTGCCAGTGTGCTCGAAGTACTCGAGGGCATCGCGGCTGATTCCGGCGCCAGCTTGGCCGACGTCATCGTGCTAGCCGGCAACATCGGTATCGAACAGGCGGCGAAAGCAGCGGGTCACGACATCAGCGTTCCGTTTGCTCCGGGTCGTGGCGATGCGACGGACGAGATGACCGATGCCGAGGCGTTCGAGCCGCTCGAGCCGATCCATGACGGCTATCGCAACTGGCTGAAGAACGACTATTCCGTGGGCGCCGAAGAACTTATGCTCGACCGCACCCAGCTCATGGGGCTGACCGCGCCAGAGATGACCGTGCTGATCGGTGGCATGCGCGTCATCGGCACCAACCACGGCAGCACCGGTCACGGAGTGTTCACCGACCGCGAAGGCGCGCTGACCAATGATTTCTTCGTCAACCTGACCGACATGGGCAATAGCTGGAAGCCTGCTGGGAATAACCTGTATGAAATCCGTGATCGCAAAACGGATGAAGTCAAATGGACGGCGACAAGAGTTGATCTCGTCTTCGGGTCGAACTCGATTCTGCGTTCGTATGCCGAAGTCTATGCCCAGGATGACAACAAGGAAATGTTTGTGAACGACTTTGTTGCCGCCTGGACCAAGGTCATGAATGCCGATCGCTTCGATCTAGCCTGACTTGCAGTAATCGCATCTTGCCTGGGTAGATAGCCGACGCTGGGTGAGCACTTCACTTGAAGTGTTCACCCTTTTTTCATTAGACCGCAGATCAAAAACGGTCACTAACGTGATATTTGGGGACTGCTCGGCGTCCTCCGATACGTTGAAAAGATAAAGGTATCACCCGGGTAAACCCGCCACCGGCATTTTTAGATGGCCTGACGATTAGAGTCTATTGGCTTATAATGCAAACTTTCAGGAGGGGGGCTGAGATTGACACCACTGCTGTTCATACGCACAGGTGGCCTGCTGATGATCATCAGTGGACTCGCGCTTGGTTATTCCTATGTCTTGCACCCGCAGAATATGCCAGCAGAAGTAATCGCTTCGTCGAACTGGGTACTGATCCATGCGCTGTTTGCTGTTTCCCTGGTGCTTGGCCTGCTCGGCACGACTGCACTTTATGCGGTTACGGCACTGCGTACCGGACGACTGGGGCTGATAGGCTACGTCATGCTTTTTGTCGGTATGATGATGATCTTCGGGCTCGATTACTACGAGGTACTAATCGCCCCATTCCTGGCAACAAATTATCCTGAGGTGATAACCGACCATGGTGCCGGCGACGCCATGGGCATGGTCGCACTTGCCTTTCCACTATCCGGCCTGCTGACGGTAGTCGGTTACGCACTGCTGGGTGCGGCATGGAAACGATGCCGAATTATTCCAGGCTATCTCGCTTATTTCCTCATCCTGTCGGCCATCGCTTTTGGAGTGGGTTTGAGCCCGGCAGGCGATATCGGGGTGGCCCGCATTACCGCAGCTACATTCGGTGCGGCCCTGGTAGCCGTGGGCATCAGCGCCATGCTGCAAAATCAAAACTTCAATGCCGCAGCGGGGAATCTTAGGTGAAAGTCAGGTTTTTATCCCTGCTGCTGGCTTTCCTCGCCATGTTTGTTATGGCCGGTCTTTTTAACGGGTTGGTCGTCAACGAACTGGTTAGTGAAAATATCGATCTCGCAATGCTACGCGATGCCCCGAACCTGGCGCTGATTGCGTTGGGCTATGCGCTGCTTGCCTTGCTCATGACATTGATATATCCGCACGTGGTCAGCCAGGCATCCTACTCGGTCCGCTCTGGTTTCTTGTTTGGCATGGTAGCGGGAATCTTCTGGCTGCTGCCCCAGGCCCTGGTACTGCATGGCGTTTACCGATTCCCCTTGATGGGCTTGTTGATAGACCCAGCCTGGGCCCTGTTAGAGCAGGGTATCGGCGGAGCAATTATCGGGCTGATTTACGCGAAGTTTTCAAGACCAGACAGCAGCAGCTTCTGACCGCTTAAGCAGGTCCGCCAAGTACCCACCCTGTCCGGATTCTGCCGGGTCTCGTTGAACCCATCGGTCAGTAATGGAACTGGCCTTGCCATTCACCCTGGAGAAAGTCAATTTCGACTCGTCTCGGAACCATGCGTGCAGCGACTCCCTGTGACAGGTCATTACCCACGGGATGGTTCAGGGCAAATTCTCGCGGGTCGCAAACCGCTGACGCAATCGGTCGAAACGCGAGTTTAAGCTTGTTATTGACAACCGCAGTATCGAATTCCACCTGTCGATGAAACAGCACTCTCTTTTTGACGACACAGGAGAAATACAGTTGTAATTCGACGATCAATGGTTGCTGGCTGGACTGCAGCGCAGCCTCGGCGCGCCCGGTCCAGCAGACATCCACATCACGCTGGTTGACGCGCACGGTTTGATGGTGCTGATAGCTGTGAATCCAGCGATCCAGCCAGCGTAACGGGTTATCGATCGCAAAGTAACTGGCGCTCAAGTTCAGCATCGACATTGCGTTAATCTACCACAAAGCCGCGGCGTTGAGCTGGATGTCTTCCATGGTAATACCCAGCGCTTCATCGCGGCACAAAAAGGCAGCCAGTGCGCCGAGCTCCCGTGGTTGCACCAGGCGCTTCTGCGGTTGTTCGGCAACCAGTTTCTCAATTTCCTCGTCGACGCTGTGTCCGGCTTTTCCTGCCTGGATCTGCATGCTGCTATTGAACATTTCGGTTTGTACCCAGGTCGGGCTGATGACGACCGAACTAACGCCATGCGGGGCACCTTCAAGCGCAACCGCCCGACTCAATCCCAGCAACCCCGATTTGGATGCACAGTAGGCTGCATGATCGGCTGCGGCCGTGGTTGCCGCGGTAGAACCGATATTGATGATACGCCCCCAGCGGCGCTCGATCATTTTCGGTAAACAGGCACGAATCATGCGAAACGGCCCGGAAAGATTGATATCGATGACATCGAGCCATGATTTTTCATCATGACCGCAAACCAGTTCATGCGCGGTTACCCCTGCCGAATTGACGAGGATATCGGCATCCCCATGTTGGTTTGCCAGCGCCTTGACAAATGCCTCTACACTATCGACATCGGCAACATCAAGTTTTTGATAAAAAAACGCATCGCTGACGGCCTGCAGTTCCTCGATAACTGCCCCGGGTTGCCGGCGTGCACCGACCGCGATGGTTGCCCCCCGTTCGGCCAGCGCGATCGCGATCGCCTTGCCGATGCCGGCAAAGCCACCCGTTATAATTGCGATCCGACCTTCGAGGTAACGTTCCACGACTACCATTCGCCGGTTGTCGGCATCGATACCCAGGGTTCAGCCGGTGCTAACGGCTCACCTTTTTGCAGAAGTTCAATCGAGATATTGTCCGGCGAACGGAAAAACGCCATGTGCCCGTCACGCGGCGGAACGTTGATAGTAATCCCGGCGTCCAGCATTTTCTGGCAAACCGCGTAAACATCATCCACTGCGTAAGCCAGGTGACCGAAATTTCGCCCACCCTGGTATTCTTCACCGTCCCAGTTGTAAGTTAACTCGACCAGCGGCGCGCGCTCAGCCTTGACCTGCTCGAGATCCTCCGCTGCCGCAAGGAATACCAGTGTAAACTGGCCTTCCTCGCTTTCATAGCGATCGGTTTCAACCAGGCCAAGCAAATCCCGGTAAAACTCGAGAGACGCTTCCAGGTCGTGCACCCGCACCATGGTGTGTAAGTATTTCATTGAGATATCTCGTTATTAAATTCGCCGGGTATTATGTCATAGCTTTTTGAGGCTGGTAAGGCAGCCTCGAATTCACTAACATCGGTCTAAATTACCGGGTAAGCGCCATGAAATTCAATCCGAACGTAGTTGATTGCGCAGCGGCACCAATCGCCGAGGCCTGGTCCTGGGTAACGAATCCGCAGTCCGAAAACCTGATCGACATGTGCCAGGCGGTGCCGGCGCATCTGCCGCCACAGTCACTCAGGGACTACCTTGGAGACGCGATCAAGGCCGGCGAAGGTGCCACCTATACCGACATCCGTGGCATTCCACCCTTGCGCGAAGCATTGGCTGGTAATATCAGCGAGCGTTACCAGGGGTCAGTCACTGCCGATGACATCCTGATAACCGCGGGCTGCAACCAGGCGTTTTGCTCGGTTGTCGACACCCTGTGTGAGGCGGGTGACGAGGTCATCGTGCCACTACCCTGCTATTTCAATCACCAGATGTGGTTGACGACCCGTGCCGTGGTGCCACGCTACCTGTCGTTCAATGCCGAGACCGCGATGCCCGACCCGGGTGAAGCAAGCTCGTTGATTAACGAACGGACCCGGGCAATCTTGCTGGTAACGCCAAACAATCCGAGCGGCGCTATTTACAGTCACGAATGTATCGAGCAGTTTTTTGAACTTGCCCGCGAACACGGACTCGCCTTGATCATGGATGAAACTTACCGTGATTTCATCGATATCAATCAGTTACCGCATCGCCTGTTTTCACGACTCGATTGGCGCGAAACGCTGGTGCATTTGTACAGCTTCTCCAAGGTATTCAGTCTTACCGGTTTCCGCACCGGTGCCGTTGCCGCGAGCCAGCCATTGCTCGATCAACTTAAAAAAATCCAGGATTGCACCGCGATCTGTGCTCCGCATGCAGGCCAGCTTGCGGCGGTTTACGGCCTGCAAAATCTTCAGACCTGGAAACTGGAGAAATCCGATGAACTGGCGCGCCGCGCCATTGCAATCAGGCAGGCTTTCGACCACCCCGATCTGAACTACCGCCTGATCAGTGCCGGTGCCTACTTCGCCTACATCGAGCATCCGTTCGAAGCGCCGGCGCGTGATGTCGTCAAACGTTTAATCCAGCAACACGAAATCATTAGCCTGCCGGGAAGCTATTTCGGCCGAGACCAGGAGAAATTCATTCGCTTTGCCTATGCCAATGTGCATGAAAAACATTTCGATGACGTGATCCAGAGATTGATCGCAAGCCAGCAAACATGAGGCAACTAGTATGAGTAAACCGATAAAAGGCGCCTGCCTCTGTGGACAGGTACAGTTCCAGGTCAGTGGACCCTTCGATGAATTCCATCTTTGCCATTGCAGCCAGTGCCGACGTTCAACGGGAACCGCCCATGCATCCAATATATTCACCAGCGCCGATCGCATCGAATGGCTCGCCGGTGAGAATTTGATCAAACGTTACACACCCGATAAACCAGGCGTGATCTCGAAGTGCTTTTGTACGCATTGCGGCTCGCTGGTGCCTTACACCAGTCTGAAAAGCGGCAAACTGGTCATTCCTGCCGGCTCTTTGAACGAAGCTCCGGGTATCGAACCGGAAGACAATATTTTCTGGCGCGACCGCGCCGACTGGTATGACGCCGGCCTCGGTGCACAGCATAAAGAACAGGGTCCCGACGAATGAACCATTGCCCATCGGCATAGTCACGAAATGAATAACAAGATACCAGGAGTCACCATGTTACGAGTAGCGATTTTGCTGCTGGCTTTCTGCGGCAGTCTATATGCCGGCGAGCCCGAAATTGAAACCGTCAGTGACTACGAATTTGCATTTGACATTAATGGCAGCAGGATTAGCGTGGAAATCCGTGATCACGTATTACGTGGCAAGAAAGACATGCTGCTCGAGTGGGTGCTCTACTCGACTAGGACGGTGCAACACTACTATGGTCGTTTTCCGGTAAAAAGTGTACATATCAAGCTGCAGGTTACCGGTGGTCACGCGGTACGTTTCGGCCAGGCCTTCGGTGGCGATTCACCCTCCCTGCGAATCGTGGTCGGTGAGAATATAACGCCGGAAATGCTGCGCAAGGACTGGATTATGGTGCATGAAATGGTCCACCTGGCGATGGCCGATGTGCCTGATGAGCATCGTTGGTGGCTGGAGGGGCTGGCGACCTACGTCGAATCTATAGCCCGCGCACAACGCGGTCATCTCAGCGAAGAATTCGTCTGGAACGGGTTCATCAACCGTATGCCCCAGGGACTGCCGAAGTACGGCGATCGAGGGCTGGATTTAACCCCGACCTGGGGGCGTACCTACTGGGGTGGCGCCATCTTCTGCATGCTTGCAGATATCGAAATCCGAAAGTTGACCGAAAACCGTCTTAGCCTGCGTGATGCCCTGCGTGGCGTTCTGGACGCCGGCCTGTCGATGCATGCCAGTTCGAGTGCGATGCAGGTATTCGAGTCCGCTGATCGTGCTATCGGGCTTGACGTCCTGGTACCCCTGTACCTGAAGATGAAGGCGGATCCCTACCCGGTTGATCTCGAGGCATTATGGGCCTTGCTCGGGGTTAGCCTCGAGAACGACCAGGTGGTATACAACGATGCAGCACCGTTGGCGCATGTTCGCAAGAAACTGCTCAAATCCTAATCGATAAAATCCATCAGTTGACGCCAGGCTGAAAGCTTTTGTTCGAAGTTCATTCCCGCATGCGCCGGACTGGTGGACGGCATACGCAGCAGCGCTACTTCTCGCGACTGCGGCAAGTTCGGCACTACCAGTTGTTTGAAATACTTCTCCGAGGTGGCGCCATTAAACAGAATTGCACGAATCCCGGGGAAACGTTTCAGCAGCCCGGGAAAATCATTGGCGCGCACCGTCTTGGCATCGATATTCGAGTCCAGGCTGCCGGGTCGATGGCAGGTCTGTAAAGTGTCCCAAAGAATCAATGGATGCCTGCAAAGCTCCTCCACCCGGTGCTCGTAACTGGCCGTGGGATCGATGCCAAACAGCTCGGCCATAATTGGCCAGAATGCATTGCGGGGATGGGCGTAATACTGCACGGCTTGCAATGAAGCGGTTCCCGGCATACTGCCGAGTATCAGGATTCGGGGTTGGTAACCAACAATCGGCTCAAAAGATTGAACCCGGGCCACACCTACTTCTTCATCTGATCGAAGAATTCGAGGTTGGTTTTACTGCTTTGCATGCGACCCAGCACAAATTCCATGGCTTCAATTTCATCCATCGAGTGCAGAAACTTGCGCAGGATCCAGACTTTTTGTAATTCTTCCTGGTCAATTAGCAACTCTTCACGACGCGTACCGGAACGATTGATATTGATCGACGGGAACACGCGTTTCTCGGCGATGCGTCGATCGAGATGTATTTCCATGTTGCCGGTGCCCTTGAATTCCTCGTAGATGACTTCGTCCATCTTGGAACCGGTTTCGATCAGCGCGGTCGCAAGAATTGTCAGGCTGCCGCCTTCTTCGATATTACGTGCCGCACCAAAAAAGCGTTTTGGCCGATGTAATGCATGCGCATCAACACCACCGGTCAGCACCTTGCCCGAAGAAGGAATCGTGGTGTTATAGGCACGTGCCAGACGCGTAATCGAGTCCAGCAAGATGACTACATCCCGCTTATGCTCCACCAGGCGTTTGGCTTTTTCGATGACCATTTCGGCCACCTGGACATGACGACTGGCTGGCTCATCGAAGGTCGATGCGACAACTTCACCCTTAACCATGCGCTCCATCTCGGTGACTTCCTCGGGTCGTTCATCGATCAGCAGCACAATCAGGTAACACTCGGGATGATTGCTGGCGATGCTCTGGGCGATGTTTTGCAGCATCAGGGTTTTACCGGCTTTCGGTGGCGAGACTACCAGGCCTCGCTGCCCCTTACCGATTGGCGAAACCATGTCGATAATACGCGCGGTAATATCCTCGGTGCTGCCGTTGCCGCGTTCAAGCACCATACGGCTGTTGGGGTGCAATGGCGTCAGGTTTTCAAATAGAACCTTGTGCTTGACGTTTTCCGGTAAATCAAAATTAATTTCATCGACCTTGAGCAACGCAAAATAACGCTCGTTGTCCTTGGGTGGCCTGATTTTGCCACTGACGGTATCGCCGGTACGCAGGTTAAATCGCCTGATCTGACTCGGTGACACATAGATATCGTCCGGGCCGGCCAGGTACGAACTGTCCGCCGAACGTAAAAACCCAAAGCCGTCCTGCAAAATTTCCAGCACCCCTTCACTGAAGATATCCTCACCTTTCTTGGCCTGGGATTTGAGGATGCTAAAGATAATGTCCTGCCGACGCATGCGCGCAGAGTGGTCACCACCCATGGATTTCAAAGTTTCGATTAAGTCGGGGACGGTATGTTGCTTGAGCTCGTTTAGGTTCATTTTAGGAGTGCCCTATTAACAGGGTTGGGGAATAAAGACGTGAGAACGGCCTATGGGTAATATCGAGAATTGTATTTGGTTTTTTTGTTCAGGAACGCCGCGGAGATACGGCGTCGACTAAAAAGAGCGTAGCACAGTAATTCAGGGTCGTCTACCTCATTCAACGACCCTTTTTAAATCTATTTTTTTGACCCGGTAAAGCCTAGATATTGCTGTCGAGAAATGCGGTTAACTGGGACTTGGACAGCGCGCCCACCTTGGTAGCCTCAACTGCCCCGTCCTTGAACAGCATCAGGGTCGGAATGCCTCGAATACCATACTTGGGGGGAGTGTTGGAATTATCGTCGATATTAAGCTTGGCCACCGTGAGTCGGCCATCGTATTCATCGGCTATCTCTTCTAGGATCGGGGCGATCATCTTGCAGGGGCCGCACCATTCTGCCCAGTAGTCAACGAGCACCGGATGGTCTGCCTGTAGCACATCCGAATCGAAGCTGTCATCTGAAAGGTATACTATTTTCTCACTCACGCGTGTCTCCAGCCCCATGGCTTAATCAGTTAGACGGACAATTTAGTCGTAACAGATTTAACTGTCAATGATACAAATATGGTAGAAATCCTGTATAGAAATTCCCCCCCGTGAACCCTATATGGGGATATAAATCGACTTTTTCAAATCACAGCGCAGGTTTTCATGCAATTTGCTACCATAGTCCGATTAAACCCTCAACCTGAGAGAATATGCAATAGCATGGGGCAACAACACTTAACCGAGCTGCAATTTAGCTCCCTGGATCTCGACCAACGCCTGCTCGACGCGCTGGGGGAAATCGACCTGCAATATTGCACCCCGATACAGGAGCAGTCGCTACCGCTGCTGCTATCAGGTAAGGACGTCTCCGGACAGGCACAGACAGGCACCGGGAAAACACTCGCATTCCTGCTCGCCTGTGCGCAGAGGATCCTGCATTCGGACAAGCCGGCCACGGTTGCGGGTAAACCGCGAACCCTGATTCTCGCACCGACGCGTGAACTGGCTATCCAGATCCACAAGGATGCGGAGATTCTGTTGCGCAAGCTGCCGCTCAAGCTGGCCATCTGCTACGGCGGTAAGGCTTACGAGCAGCAGAAGCGGCAATTCGATGAACCGGTCGATTTTCTCATCGGCACACCGGGGCGTTTGATCGATTTCTTCAAACAGCGACTTTTTGATTTCAAGTCGATTGAGGCAATGGTGCTGGACGAGGCCGATCGCATGTTTGATATGGGATTCATTGCGGATGTGCGCTTCATGTTGAGACGCCTGCCCCATCCCGAAAAACGTCTCAACATGCTGTTCTCGGCAACCATGGCGCAAAAAGTGATGGAGCTGGCCTATGAACATATGAACCAGGCCCAGCTGATTAAAATTGATGCCGACTCACCAACCGTTGATCGTATCGAACAGAGCGTTTACCACCCGGCGAATCACGAAAAGATCCCGCTGCTGCTGGGCCTGATCCAGAAACTGCAGCCGGAACGCAGCATTATATTTGCCAACACCAAGCACGCCACGATCCGAATCTGGGAGTACCTGCAGGGTAACGGCATTTCAGCGGCGATAATTTCCGGCGATATTCATCAAAACAAACGCGAGAAGCTGCTAAAGAAATTTCACGACGGTGAGTATTCTATCCTGGTAGCCACCGATGTCGCTTCACGCGGGCTGCATATTCCTGACGTCACTCACGTTTTCAATTACGATCTACCCGAGCTGGGTGAAGACTATGTGCATCGGATCGGGCGCACCGCGCGGGCGGGCAAATCGGGCTCTGCAATAAGCTTTGCCTGCGAAGATCTCGCGATGAACCTGATTGACATCGAGTCTTATACCCGACGCCCAATTCCAACCATGTCAATCAACAACGACTTGCTGATCAAACCCAAACCCCCGGTTAAGATGAAAGGCGGACGCTTGAAGCCCAGTGGCAGCAAACCGAAGCGTCCACGGCACAAGAACGGACCACCGCGTCACCATCACCAACGCAGAAAAAAGGCGGTATGAACAAACAACGCAATGTGTTGCTTCTCGGAGGTAGCGGATTCGTTGGCAAGCAGCTCGCATTTGCACTTGCCAACCGGGGCTGGTATGTCACCGTGCCCAGTCGACGGCCGCACCGAAATCGATCGCTGCTGGTACATCCCAATATACGCCTGCTGGAAGCCAATATCACGGATGAAACTCGTTTGCGAGAACTCTGCGAGGGTCAGCAAATGGTCGTCAACCTGGTGGGTATATTGCACGAAAGACGCAAGGGAGATTTTCGTCGTTACCATGTCGATTTTATCAAGGCAGTGGTCGAAGCCTGTTGTGAAACCGGTATCAAACGCCTACTCCATATCAGCGCGCTGGGTGCCGACCAGGCGACTGGCAGTAGCCTTTACCTTCGCTCCAAGGGTGAAGGCGAGAACCTGTTGCACACCTTTGGCCAGCGCGGCCTGCAGGTAACCAGTTTTCAACCATCGGTCGTATTTGGTAAGGAAGATGATTTTATCAACCGTTTTGCCGGTATTCTGAAATTGTTTTTTGGCTACTTTCCACTTGCTTGCGCCGACAGCAAACTGGCCCCCGTTTATGTAGGCGACCTGGTCGAACGAATGGTAAACGCGGTCGATGATCGCGAAACTCACGCCAAGCGCTACACGGTTTGTGGACCAGAGGTTTTTACGTTACGGCAAATCCTCGAGTTAATCATCGACAGCTTACAGCTTCCGGTGCGCGTCTTGCCCCTGGGTAAGGGATTGTCGCGCATGCAGGCGTTAATCCTGCAAAATCTGCCGGGCAAACTTTTTACCATGGACAACTACCGATCATTACAAACTGACAATATCTGCCCGGACGGCGACCTTTGTGAAACCAGCCTGCGCCAGTACCTGCATGGTTTGCCGGCGATGTTTGGTAACAAACGCAACTACGACAGCTTCCGCAAGGATTACCCGCAACCCGGCAATCCAGAGGATCATCTGTGAAAGTATACCGTGTCGGCGGTTGTGTACGCGACCACCTGCTCGGACTGCCCGTTAACGACATAGACTGGGTGGTAACCGGGGCTACTGCAGAACAAATGCAGGCTGCCGGATACAAGCCGATTGGCAAGGATTTTCCAGTCTTCCTGCACCCCGAAAGCAAACAGGAATATGCGCTGGCACGCAGCGAACGCAAAACCGGCCCCGGTTACAAGGGATTTGAAATCAACACCGACCCCGCAACCACAATCGAACAGGACTTATTGCGTCGTGATCTGACCATCAACGCGATTGCCGAAGATGAGCGGGGAAACCTCGTCGATCCATACGATGGTCAAAGGGACATCGAAAACCGCCTGTTACGGCATGTTTCAGAGGCATTTGTCGAAGACCCGGTAAGAGTCCTGCGGGTCGCCCGCTTCGCGGCGCGATTCCATAAATTGGGTTTTAGCGTTGCCGACGAAACTCGCGACCTGATTCGCCAGATCGGCCAGTCCGGTGAACTCGAAACACTGATCGCCGAGCGGGTATGGTCCGAATTATCGCGCGCACTCGACGAATCCGACCCTGCCGTGTTCTTCACAACCTTGCGTGATTGTGAGGTCCTGGCAGCGTTATTTCCCGAGATAGATGCTCTGTTCGGGGTGCCGCAAAATGCGAAGTATCACCCCGAGATCGATACCGGTGTGCACCTGATGATGGCGTTGCAGGCAAGTGCGGCACTCGGGCACGATAATGAAACCCGGTTTGCCGTTTTGATGCACGATCTCGGAAAAGCGACGACTCCCTCCTCGGTGTTACCGAGTCATCATGGTCACGAAGCGCGTGGTAAGAAACCGGTCAAGGCCTTTTGCAAGCGTTGGCGAGTTCCCAGGGCGCACACTGAACTGGCCCTGATTACGACCGAATTTCATCTGCTGGCGCACCGCGCGATGGAACTTAAAGCCTCGACCCTGTTAAAGTTATTTACCCGGGCCGACAGCTTGCGCAAACCGGAACGATTTCAAAAAATGCTCGATGCCTGTCGTGCCGATATTCGCGGGCGCGAAGGATCCGAGGAGGATCCATACCCGCAGGCTGAATACCTGGCGCGACTTGCTGCTAAACTGCGGGATCTTGATATAAGCAGTATCCAGCAACAGGGCCTGGCTGGAAAAGCCATGGGAAAGGCTATACACGAGGCTCGTTTGCGTTTAATCGAACAGGAAAAAGTGCTAGCGCAGCAGAATTGCGGCTAACCGGGTATCGACGAACCTCAGTAACCGCGGTAGCGGTGAAAAATAAAGCAGGATTCCAGCAACAACGCCAGCGCCATTGGCCAGGACATCGCCCCACTCCGGGTAACGATACACGGTCATTCCCTGCAAAAGCTCGATTAACATTCCGTATCCAACCAGGCCGATCACGATCCAGCCCAATGAAATCCGATTAACCGCCAACAGGCTGAACCAGCCTGACAGGATAAAATAGGTCACCAGGTGTGACAGCTTGTCACTGACCCCGATATCGGGTGACGGCATCAAAGAAAGCACGGCAACGCCAAGCAGCATCAACGCACCGATAAAATACCAGGCTTTGACGAGTTTCAGCGACGGCATCGACTTCGATAGCGGATTATCACCCGATTGCGTCATTTAGGCTTTTTCAGCTCAGCAGCGCGAGAATCACCAGGCCGAGCAATACCCGGTAAATAACAAACGGCAGCATACCAACTCGATCGATGAGACGCAGGAAATAGTGAATACAGAGCCCGGCACTGATCGCCGATAACAGCACGCCCAGCAGCAGGTCATCCCACCCGATCGGGCTGACCTCGGTTACCATGCGCACTGTCTGTAGTGCCCCACTGGCAAAAATTACCGGGATCGCCAGCAGAAAGGAAAAACGCGCCGCCGCCTTGCGGGTAAGTCCGAGAAACAATCCCAGCGTGATCGTAATACCGGAGCGCGATACGCCCGGGATCAACGCGAGCACCTGGAAGCAGCCGATGATTAGAACATCTTTAAGATTCAACTGGAATTCGTTTCGAGTGCGCCGCGCATTCGCGTCTGCATACCATAATACCAGGCCGAAGATAATCGAGGCCAGGGCAACGATCCAGGGGCTGCGCAGTTTTTCCTCGATCGGCCCCTGTAACAGGAAACCCACCAGTATCGCCGGCAAGGTCCCGATGATAACCCACCAGGCGAGCAAGCTGTCCTGGTCAGCCTCGCCCCCGACAAGCGAACAGGTCCAGGATTTCAGCATGCGCTTTACCTCGACCCGAAAGTAATACAGCACTGCAATCAGTGAACCGATGTGGACCGCCACATCGAAAACCAGTCCCTGGTCCGGCCAATTCATCATCTGCGGCACTAACACCAGGTGGGCCGAGCTCGATATCGGTAAAAACTCGGTCAGCCCCTGCATAATCGCCAGGATTATAATTTGCAGATTATCCATGGACGCCCCTGCGCTGCATTGCCGGCATTTCCAGCTCCAGGTTTTTCTGCATTGCCAACACCTTGAACTTGTCTCCCATTTCCTGTGGCAGGCTGAGCGTTCCAACCTGCTGAGATAACGCCAATTGCGACAGGTTGTCGCTGCCGTGCGCCCGCCGCTGCGCCTCCTCGAGCAGGCCGTTGGCCAGCAAAAACTGGCCCTGCGTGACCAGGCCTGATAGCACAAATCCGCTTGCTTCGGCGGCATCGGCACAGGCATCAAAATCGACAAACGCGGTAATGTCCTGCAATCCCGGGTAAACCAGTGGATCGCTGTGCACTCGATGCTGGTAGTGACAGGTCAGGGTACCGCGAGCACGCATCGGATGGTAATACTGGTCCTGCTCATAACCGTAGTCGATGATTAATACCAGTGCGCGTTTACAGCTTTGCGCAAGCGCTTTTAGCCAGGGCCCGAAATTCAGGTTCAATTCGCTGCGGTAACCCTCCGCGAAATCTCCGAGGCGTGCCTCTATCGATCTAATCGAGTCAATCACGGCCTGCTTCGGAGTAAAGCTTTGCCAGGTGAAACCCTGCCCATGGTAACCAATGCCGTGCTCGTGCCACTCTCCCTGCTTTGACAGGATATGCACGGGCATGGCGTCGAGTACTTCATTGGCGAGCACGATACCATCAAATTCCTGCGGCAGACTGCTTAACCATTCAATTTTGTGAAACAGTTCCGCAGACAGCTCAGCACGCAGGTAGTTTTGCTGTCGTTGCTTCAGATCGGCACTGAGGTCGAGTATCTGGTAGTGCTCAAGTGTGGGTAAGGTACTGATTATCTGTGCGCATAACTTACCGCTGCCGGCACCAAACTCGAGAATCCGGGCACTACAGCCCTGCGCAATGACGGCAGCCGCCTGTCGTGCCAGGCAAATTCCAAACAACGGCGAGATTTCCGGGGCGGTTACAAAATCGCCCGGCGCACCGAATTTAGACGCCGCCGCGGAATAATATCCAAGCCCCGGCTCATACAGTGCCATCTGCATATACTCGTCGAATCCGATAACGCCTCCCCGGGTTTCGATTCGAGCAGCGATGACATCCACCAGGCGGGCACTGTGCGCGATGGCGGCCGCGTCGGGTTGCGGCAACTCCAGCCCCGGGGAATCATGCCCGGGTAAATGATTCATTGGCACTCTCTGATTCTCTGCTACGGACTAGCGTCTGCTTACGGGGATGATATGATGACACTTTTCGCTTTCGCTTGACTGATGTTGTTAACTGATAAATCCGTGCTGGTAACCGGTGCGGCAAATCGCCTCGGTGCGCAGATCGCCCGCACTCTACATCAAAACGGGGCAAATCTCATTATCCATTACCGCACTTCGGCAGACGCGGCAGAGGTGCTGGTGACTGAACTCAACCAGTTGCGGGATGACTCGGCAATCGCCCTGGGTGCTGATTTAAGCTCGGTCACCGAACTCGAAGAGCTTGCCAGCAAGGCTATTAGCGCATTCGATGGCCTGCACATCCTGGTTAATAATGCGTCCAGTTTTTATCCCACCAGGTTTGGTGAAATTGATCAGCAAGCCTGGGATGATTTAACCGCCAGCAACTATCGAGCACCCCTGTTCCTTGCACAGGCATGCTACCCGGCACTAAAACAAGGTTCTGGTTGCATTATCAACCTGATTGATATTTACGCCTCACTACCGCTCAAACACCATAGCGTCTACTGCAGCGCCAAGGCGGCCAACCAGATGCTGGTCAAATCGCTGGCGCTGGAACTCGCACCCGAGGTGCGGGTTAACGGCATTTCCCCGGGTGCAATTCTGTGGCCAACAGGAGAGACCAACGACGAACAGAACTATAAAAAGGCACTCTTAGAACAGGTTCCGTTAAAGCGTCGCGGCACACCGCAGGCAATTTCCGAGACCGTGCTATTCCTCGCAACCAACGACTATATCACCGGCGAAATAATACGCGTCGACGGTGGTCGCCTGCTGAGCGCCTAGAAGTATGAGTCGCTACTGGAGCAAATCAATCGCGGGGCTCGATCCCTACACTCCCGGTGAACAGCCGCAGGATCACGCATACATCAAACTTAACACTAACGAAAATCCCTACCCGCCGTCGCCTGAGATTGCAAAAGTCATTCGGGATTACGAGATAGATCAGCTGCGTCGCTACCCCGATCCGGAAAGCATTGCACTTATCAGATCGCTGGCGGCATACCAGGGCGTAGACACGAACCAGGTTTTCGTCGGTAACGGCTCCGATGAAGTTCTTGCCCATGCTTTCCAGGCATTTTTCCGGCAGGACTACCCGATACTGTTCCCCGACATCAGCTATAGTTTTTATCCGGTTTACTGCAAGCTGTACCAGATCGATTATCACCAACCCGCGCTCGACGAGGCGTTTTGTATCAATATTCAAGACTACGCTTCGACCAACGGCGGCATTATCATTCCCAATCCTAATGCTCCTACCGGAATCGCCATCGAGATCGGGGCAATTCGTGAACTGCTCGCGGATAATCCCGAGTCGGTGGTCATTATCGATGAAGCCTACGTCGACTATGGCGCCGAATCAGCCTGCCAGCTGATTCCGGAATTTCCCAACCTGCTGGTGGTGCAGACATTTTCCAAGTCGCGCAGCCTCGCCGGGTTGAGGCTCGGTTATGCGCTTGGGCACGAAGACCTGATCGAAGCGCTGCAACGGGTAAAGAATTCTTTCAATTCCTATCCGATAAACCGTCTCACCAGTGCGATCGCCATGGCAGCAATTGCCGATGAGGACTATTTTCAGGATTGCCGTAAGCGAGTGATCGCAAGCCGCGAACACTTGAGCACTGAGCTACAACGACTGGGTTTCGAAGTATTTCCATCCAGCAGTAACTTCGTGTTGGTGCGTCATCCTGGGCATGCGGCCGAATCGATTTACTCTGAATTGAAAGCCAGCGGCATCCTGGTGCGATACTTCAACAAGGCGCGCATCGATAACTGTGTTCGCATTTCGATTGGCAGTGACGACGAATGCAATGCCTTGCTCGCCGCCCTTTCGGAGATAATTGTTTAAAAAACAAGTCCGGACTGATAGCAGCACATTCTGTCCGGTACTTCTTCTATTTTATTTTACTCTACAGATTCTGACTGCATTTTTCTTACTTGCTGCTCCCTCTCCTCTCTGACTCTTTGAATGCGTTTGACACGCATTACGCCCCAAAGTATCACAATCAAAATACTTGCCAGCAATGACCCATAGGTAATGTAGGGTGAAGCAGACGTTGCCCAGACCACGATCAAACCCATAAAGGCCAGTGCGAATAGGGCCGTAAGAATGCGATCGTCTAAATACAGCACACTCCTTTTTTGATAGTTTTGCAGCCCATCTTTTTGCGCCATCTGTATACGCGCAATTCCTTCCTCGGCATTATCACCCATGTCGAACCCTCCATAAGCTAAACAATGAAACCTACGAATACTATCGTAAGCCTAATCCAGGACCTTTTAGCAAACCAATCAATAAATCATATGCGGCTGATCTGACTATAGATTAATCGCAACATTCAAGAATATGAAAAGCAAGCGGCGGTGTCGCGAATGGCGGGCTCTGCAGCGATCCGCTTTTGGGCGTACCATGATTGCCAGCTATCGGTAAAGCAGACACTCAGAAATCAAAGATCATGAACGCCCGATTCAGGTCTTGTACCCAGTTCATCGATGCGCGAGGGTTGCCAGAAGACCTTGGCAGAATAACACTGCCACGATGTCGACGTCTTCATTGATCGTGCTCACCTTTTCTCACCATCTGTTACCATTAGGGAAACAATACACCTTGTCTCAATCCGGCTGACGGGTTGATTTGTAGCAATTTCTGCTCGACCATTTGCGGATTGCATTCACTGAGATTCCATTGGAGCACGAATTTCACATTGATGATTGGCTGATCAATCCGCAAAGCGCGGAAATTCGGCGCGGCGACGAGGTCGTGAAGCTCGAACCGAAGGTGATGGATTTGCTGATCTATCTTGTCGAACGTTGCGACCAGGTGGTCTCGCGCGAGCAGATACACGATGAAGTATGGAAAGGCGTAGTGGTCGGCGATGATGCGCTGACCGCGGCTATCATCAAGCTGCGCAAAGCCCTCAACGATGACTCGCGCAACCCGCGATTCATTCAGACGATTCCGAAGAAGGGATATCGCTTGATCGCAAAGATCAGTAAGCCGGATGAGTCGGCCAGCGATGAGCACAAACTAGAGCGCAAGCTGACGGCCATCTTTTATGCCGACGTGGTCGAGTACAGTCGATTGACGTCGCGTGACGAAGAAGGAACGCATCGGGCCCTGAGCTCCTATCTCGACCAAATGAGCCAAGCGCTCGAGCATCACAACGGGCATGTCATCCATTATGCCGGGGATGCGGTACTGGCCGAATTCAATACCATCATCGACGCCCTGACCGCTGCGGTCGATATCCAGCGTCGATTTGCTGAACGCAATGCCCAAGTCGACGCCGACAAGGTCATTAAATTCCGTGTCGGTATCAATCTGGGTGATGTCATCGTCGATCGGGACGATATTTACGGCGAGGGCGTAAACATCGCCGCGCGACTCGAAAGCCTCGCTGATCCAGGCGGGATTTGCATTTCGGAGTCTGTGCGCAGCGCGGCCGGCAACAAGCTCGACCTCAACTACGAGTTCATGGGCGAGCAATCGGTCAAGAACATCGATGAGCCGGTCCGGGCTTACAGGGTGTTGATGGCCGGAGAGACACCAGCCACCAGCGTCGACGCGAATGCGACGAGCCGCCGAATTATTTCAATACTGATATCGGCTGTACTGGTCGTGATGGTTGCGCTCACATGGGTTTTCTGGTCCGAGCCAGACCAGAAACCGGTAACAGAACAGGCTTTGGCTTTGCCCGATAAGCCCTCAATCGCGGTAATGCCCTTCGCCAACAGCGGCAGTAGTCGCGAGGATGACTACTTTTCGAACGGGATTACCGATGACTTGATTACCGATTTATCGCGAATTTCGGGTTTGTTCGTCATCTCCAGGAACTCGACCTTCAAATACCGGGAGCAGGTCGTCGATTCCCGCGATGCAGCCCGCGCTCTCGGTGTTCGTTATATCCTCACGGGCAACGTGCGACGCAGTGGCCAACAAGTACGCATCAATACCCGGCTGATAGATGGTACGACCGGCGGCCAAGTCTGGGCTGACCGTTATGATGGCGAGTTGCGGGATGTGTTCGAACTGCAGGACGAGGTAACGCGACAAATAGTCCAGGCACTGCAGATCGAACTAACGCCGGACGACACCGCGCAACAGGCCGTAGTCGATACTACGAGTTTCGAGGCCTATGACGAATACCTGAAAGGCTGGGAGCAGTATCGGCTGCAGACGCGCGATAGCTTCAACAAGGCACGTCTGCATTTCCAGAAAGCGCTCGAATTCGATCCGGCTTATTCCCGTGCCCATGCATCGCTTGCCCTGTTATTCTGGGAGGCTGCTTCCAAGCGATGGTTCTTCAATCGAGCATCGACCGCGAGCGCCTGGGGGCAAATACGGCGCGAGCTGAACCAGGCCATGCTGAACCCGACCCCGCTTGCCCATAGCATTGAATCGAGTGTGTTTTTGCACAACCGCCGCTACGACAAGGCCATCGAGTCGGCGGAGAGGGCGATCCAGTTAGACCGGAATAGCACTGAAGGATATAGAACGCTGGCGCATGCGCTGGTCTATTCCGGCAAACCGGATCGGGCGATCGATGTCATTCGTAAGGCGATACGTCTCGATCCGAATGCAACAGGGCCACATTTGGAAATTCTCGGTCATGCGCAATGCGAACTGCGTGATTTTCATGCGGCCGAGGAAAGCCTGACCCGCGCTATCGAGTCAAATCAGAATGATTATGGCCCTTATCTGATATTGATTTCCTGCCTGGGGCAAACCGATCAAATGGCCAAGGCGCAACCGCTGATAGAACGGGTCGATGTGATGTTCCAGCGGGAATTCAAGCGCCACCTGTCGGTCGACTGGTGGTGGCGCGATGGCTTTCCCTACCAGGATAAAAGCGATCGGCAGCGATTTCTTGACGGAATGCGGCGCGCCGGAGTGCCGGAATCCTGATCCGGCGCACCTTTTCGATCAGCTGATAAATTCGATTGCTGCTTCCATTGCTTCGTCGATGTTGAAATCGCGGAAGAAATGCCCCGCACCGTCGACCACGAACATGAATATGGTCTCATTGTCGACCAGCGGTTTGACGCTTTCATGGCCGTCGACAATGACTTCATCTTCGGTGCCAAATATGATGAGCGTTTTAACGGGCAGGTTGGGAATGTGTGATGCCAGATCTTGATAGGTACTATTTTTACCGTAATAGGACAACCACGTTTCGGGCATAACCGTTGCTTGCGGGCAATAGAAGAAATCGACACCTTCAATCAATTCTTGACCCTGACCCTTGCTGGTGGCCAACTCCATTCTGGCCAGTGTCTCATCATAGATATTGCCATAACGGTCCTTGAAACGATCAATCAAAGGGTAGATGGCAGGTGCCAGTACGACCAGGTTGGAAATGGCCGGATCAGCCTGCAGAGCGGTATAAACCAATGCTTCGCTTCGGGAATGGGCCATCAGGATGATCTCCGACGCACCCTGATCTTTCAACCAGTCGACCCAGGCCTGAATCTCCGTCAGGGCACCTTGGACTGTGTGTTGATGAGGCGTATCGCACTGGAAAAACCCTTTGCGATTGTCTAGGCCAAGGCTTAGATTGAACGCCAGCGAACTGTAGTCATTATCAAAAAGCGCGCGTTGCATCGACTGGATAATTTCCATCCCGTCGTGACCCATGATGCCGTGAAGTATCAGTGCTATCGGGTCCTTGGGACTCTGCCCGTCGGCGAGAACCAGATTGGCGTTTAGGGTCAGGCCGTTGAATTGCTGGGTGACTTCCTCGGCCATCGAGGTGGTAGGATTGCCTGCAAGCCACAATGCCAGCAAGACTAGCAGGAAAGGGGGTTTGACGGTTTTCGTTTTTCTGATCATGATTTTTCTCCCAGATTAATCGATATTAGACACAATTATGATCACGGACGGTAGGGCAGCGTGACCAGCTGGTTCTTTTTAAATAGTGGCACGAGGATAAGATTGCGCTTGGTGTCGAATCCTAGATCGGCCGGTGCTTCGAGGTCCTCGGCGAGAATCTTGTAGCTGCCATTAGCATCGAGCCGATATATTGACTGACTTTTCCAGCTTGACATGACGAAGCTGCCATCGTGCATTAGCAACAGGCCGTCGAGGCCGGCGGCTGCCGGTTTGGGCAGCGGAGAAACCTTACCCGAAGCAGTATAAGAGCTGACCTCGCCCGATCCCATGGTCACGATAGTGGTAATCCCGGCGCTATGGACAATACCGTTGGGCCGCCCCATATCTGGATCCTTGATCAGTGCGCGGTATTTACCGGATGCGGTTACTTCGTACACGGCATCTGTGCCTGACGGTACAAATCCACCTTCGCCAGCCGCGAGGCCGCTGTCGGTGACGAAAACTCCGCCGACCGGGTTGGGCGTGATACCGTTCAGAAAGGTGCTGCCGGGAATGCGCACCGAGCGGATCTGATCGCCGCTCGGCAACTGAAAGAAGTGAACCTGGTCGAGATCGGCGACGTAAAGTATATTGCCGTTGATAGCGAGGCCCTTGGGGGCATCCAGTCGGGTATCAGCATCACTGCCATCGATCCATTTGAGGTCGACTACTTTTCCATTCGGAGAAACCATTGAAATGAAGCCATTGTCGTCTTTATCCAGTGGACTGCCGTTGATGTTGCCGACCAGGTAGACGTCCTTGTCGGCGTAGTACTCGACAGATTCCGGTGTGGCTAAACCAACCGAGCCAATGGTTATTCGGTCCGCGGCCAGCGTTAGGGACGATGCGATAAAGGCCAGGATTGAGGCCAACAATGGGGTTGAGAGTTTCATCGGGGTTCCTCGCCGTATTCATTACACGGCAATAATCGGACAGAGCGCACCAAATCTCCCGATGAAAAACCTAACAATTTCCGAAGATTAAAAAAATCCAGTTATATCAAAGAGATACACTTTAACTTCTCCAGTGCATTTTTGGCTAGCTGGTCAGAAATTCGTTGGAATTTCCATACATCATCGCTGATTGGCGATTCATTTCAACCATGTGCACGTTCGCGTCGGCACCAGACCCATCCAACTCATCGCAATGACTGCAATTGGCCGAAGATTACCTCCCACCTCAGTTAATTGAGCGTCTCCTTTGGAGAAACCAGGCGCTAAAAGTCCATATATCGGCGGCGATGTTGGACCCATAATAGACACGCGCGCCCGTAACCACCTAGTCACATAGCCTCCGTTGTTGGCCGTCAGCTACCACCGGCCGGAAAATTTTCAGCGGCGGTTTATAGGCTGAAATAGGTATACTGTCACCCAAATTCGAACCCATCAATTCTGAAAACGGAAATCCTCTAAAGCGTGGTTTGGAACATCAAAGGCGTATTGCAAGCACACCGAACCAGCCAGCTTGCCTGGGCGTTTTACGACTGGGCCAATTCGGCCTTCGCCACGGTTGTGATCGCCGGATTTTTCCCACTGTTTTTTAAACAATATTGGGCGTCGTCGCTGGCGCCGACCGAGTCTACGTTCTGGCTAGGCGCGATCAATTCGGCGGCCAGTCTGGTCATCGTCGTGCTGGCGCCATTGCTCGGCGCGATCGCAGATCATCTGGGTCGGCGCAAAGGGTTTTTACTGGTGATGGCGAGCCTCGGTATCGTCATGACCGCAGCTCTGAGTCTGGCAGCCCAGGGTGCTTGGCAATTGGCGGTAATGCTTTACTTGCTGGCGTTGCTCGGCTTTACCGGCGCCAACATATTTTACGATTCCTTGTTGTTGACGGTCAGTAGAGGCAGCGGCCAGGAAACCGATCGCGTGTCGGCTCTCGGTTTCGCTTTGGGGTATCTCGGTGGCGGCCTGCTATTTGCGTTGTGCGTGATAATGACGCGTCAACCTGCCTGGTTCGGCCTTGCCGACGAGGTTGCTGCAGTCAGGATCTCGTTTGTGTTGGTCGCGCTATGGTGGGCGATATTTTCGATCCCACTGCTGCTTTTCGTCAAGGAACAACATCACGTGCCAGAGGCGGCCAGCGCATGGCTGCGTGCAGCGATAGGCCGGGTACTACTAACGCTACAGGAACTGCGCACATTGCGTCAGGCAGCCCTGTTTTTACTCGCATATTGGTTGTACATCGATGGGGTCTCTACCGTGATCCGCATGGCCGTGGATTACGGCATTTCAATCGGCTTCGAATCCGGAGAGCTGATCGTGGCGTTGTTGATTACCCAATTTGTCGGATTTCCAGCAACCTACGTTTATGGTCGGATGGCACATTTCGTCGGCGCTCGTAACGGCATTTTTTTCGGCATTACGATTTACGCGGTGGCAACGATCTGGGGTTCACTCATGCAGTCGGTGTGGGAGTTTTACGCGCTCGCGGTGGTCATCGGCCTGGCGCAGGGTGGTGTGCAGGCCCTGAGCCGTTCGCTATTCGCACGACTTATTCCGACAAGCCAGGCAGCCGAATTGTTCGGTTTTTACAACATGGTAGGCAAATCGGCGGCAGTCATCGGGCCAATCATGATGGGCTGGCTTGGCGTGCTAACCGGTAACCCACGGTTCGGTATTTTATCGCTGTTAATCCTGTTTGCCGCCGGATTCCTGTTGCTACTCCTGGTCAAGGTTCCCAAAACTGACACGGATTAGGAATTCGGAATTAGGCCCTGGAAATATTCGTAGCGAACAAAAAGATTTTTCTCTGAAAGCAGACGCCCGTAAATTATTGAAGAGCGCCAACTACCGACCCAACTGAGACACTCGGCTAATTCAATAATCTCTTCTCTATTCAGCCCGCAAATCAGTTTCGCCAGTAAAGAGAGTTTATGGACCTATGCATGCATTACGCCATGATTACTGTTGGGTACTGGTTCCCCTGCCGGTTGAATAGTAGTAGGATTTTCACGGGCCGGGGGATTATCCGAGAAAGGTTGGTTACCAGAATAAATCCGATTTGAGAAGAGGACATACCATGCCACATTCCATCTACCTTACATTTAGATTAGCCGTGTTGCTTTTTATATCGGTTACAACTGTCTACACACCGGTATATGCGGGGCCAATCCATGATGCGACAAAATCCGGTAATGTGGAGACAATCGAGCAGCTGCTCGCAGCAGGGACTGATGTCAACGAAAAGGATGCCGCATTCAACACTGCACTGCACTGGGCAACCGATAATGGCCAAATTGAAGTAGTTCGCTTGCTTGTCGAAAAGGGATCGGACATTAACGCTGGAAACCTGAGCGACCGGACGCCACTGCACAATGCAGTTCTGGGGAAACACGCGGATGTTGTTAAGTTCCTCATTGCTAACGGTGCGGACGTTAATAAGCTTAATGACGTAGGAACGTCGCCACTGGATGATGCGGTCGACTTTGGTCTATCGGATATCGTCGGGATGCTCAAAAACGCAGGCGCCAAATGTGGGACGAGCCACGCTTACTCTGTGAAATGCAAAGCGGCCGAAGGTCAAAACTAATAGTGTGCAGAGTCACTGGGTTCACCGGTGGTACTCACCTTCGCCGCGACCAACCAACTTTTACTACAGCCGCTTAAGGTCAGCTTGTGGCCGAAGATTGCCTTCCGGCCCCGCTGATTGAGGGTCTCCTTTGGGGGAAATTAGGTACTCATCACCGTATTTTGGGCTGCTGCCTTTTCTTGAGGTTTTGAGATGGTCTAATGATGCAAGCTACAAACTGAAAGCGAATCTATTAATCCAAGATTTGTGGCCTCGATAGTTTTAAAAGATAATGTGTACCCGGGCTTTGATAAAGAAGAATAATCATGTGTAAATTCATCATCCGAATTATTTCGCTTGTGCTGGTAACTGGTATCGCCGGCAACGTTGCGGCTGTTTCCGAATCGGAATGCAATGAGGCTATCAGCGACATCGACGCCCGTATCGAATCGGGGAAATACCCCGACCAGAAAGTTAATATTGCAAAGCAGATGCGTGACAGCCTACCTCAAATTTGTGGCTTTCTCGATGCGGCGGCGCTCGAGAAAATGATGGAAGGCATTGAGCAGCTGTTGCCGACTAGATCAGAAGCGGAAAGCCAGGCTTATGAAGAAGCTAAACGCAAAGAGCGCGAAGCGCAGCGAGAAACAAAAAGGGCTGAGCAGGAAGCAAAGAAGGCAGAGCGCGCGAGTCAGCAAGCTAAAGCCAAAAAAATTCCAGTCAGCGATGTCTTGAAAAAACCACCCACCGCAACAACCGCGATTGCCAGATTTATTGATCGCAATGATGACATGAATAACGTTTATATTCTGTATTGGGACCTTTACAAGAAGGCGTTGCGTGTTCTTTACGTGTCTTATCCTGAACAAAAC
>CAMYLU010000026.1 GCA_947259485.1 uncultured Gammaproteobacteria bacterium
ACACCGTCGCTTGCGCAAAAACTGCTGGCCCTGATCCGCAGCAAAACCGACCAACCCGTGAAACGCGTTTACGCCAGCCACTACCATGCGGACCACGTCTACGGACTGCAAGTGTTCAAGGAAGCCGGCGCGGTTATCTATGCGCCCAGGGGCGCAAACGACTACCTCGAATCGGAGACCGCCACGGAAAGGCTCGACGAAAGGCGCTTTTCGCTCGAGCCCTGGGTCGACGACAACACCATCCTGGTGCCACCGGATGAAATCATCGACTCGTCATCCAGCTTTACCCTCGGCGACAAGCGCATCACCCTCAACTTCCAGGGTAAAGCACATTCGGACGGCGATCTGATCATGTTGGTAGAGCCGGACAATGTACTGTTTTCAGGTGATCTGATTTTCGAAGGGCGCATTCCTTTTATCGGCAATGGCGACACTGCCCACTGGCTGCAAACCCTCGAAAAACTCGAGACCGGCGGTTTGCACGCGATGGTGCCGGGTCATGGGCCGGCTTCGTTCGAACCGGCCGCAACTCTCGAGTTGACACGTCGCTATCTTCGATTCATGCGCGATACGTTCACCGCCGGCGTCGAAGATTTGCAGAGCTTTGATGAAATATATGCGCAAACCGACTGGTCGCAATTCGAACACCTGCCGACATTTGCCGATGCCAATCGCATCAATGCCTACCAGGTATTCCTGTCGCTGGAACAGGAACTTTTGAATCAATGACGGGAGTCGCAAATGAATAAACGAACCCTCCATACCGCGCTGATCATCCCCGTGTTGCTGGCGTCGATGAGCGTCAGCGCCCAGCAAGACAGCCCGCTGGTCGGGCTCGAGTATCTCGAGCAGGTCAATCAGCGAATTCACAACATTGGCACCGCGGAACTCGAAGCCCTGATCGCCGAGGAGCCTGCGCTGGTAGTGATCGACGTGCGCCATGAAAGCGATGTCAACGCGCGTGGCGGCATGATCGACGCCCGCCGTGAAATTATCGTACCGCGCGGCTGGATCGAATTTCGCATGCCGAACGAAGTGCCTGACCTGGATACGCCGATCGTGGTTTATTGCGGCATCAACCAGCGCAGCCCGCTGGCGGCGGAAACGCTGAAACAGATGGGGTACACCCGGGTCAGCAATTATGCCCCCGGATTTTTCGAATGGCGCGATGCCGGTAAACCGGTCAAATTTATCGACCGCGCGCTCGACTCGATGCTGTTTCGCAAACCGGAAAAGGTCGTCGATGGGGTCTGGTCGGCGATCGGTGCAACCTCGCCCGGCAGTTATGTCAACTCCGGCCACAACAACAACCTGTCATTCGTCATCGGTGAAACCGGCGTGCTCGTGTTCAATGCCGGCGACAATTACCTGCTGGCACAAGCGTTACACGACGAAATCCGCAAAGTCACGTCGCTGCCGGTCACCGCGGTGGCGCTTGAAAACGGACAGGGACACGCGATGCTCGGCAGTAACTACTGGCAGGAACAGGGCGTGCCGGTCATCGCCCATGTCGACACCGTCCATGAAATCGAAACCTACGGAACCGATGTACTGCAGCGTATGCAATTGCGCAACGGAGAAAAGGCTCGTCATACCCGGCTGACGATGCCCGATCAGACCTTCGACAAGGAACACGTCATCGACCTGGGCGGACTGAAAGTTCAGCTGATGTACCTCGGCCCGGCGCACAGCCCCGGGGACATCGTTGCCTGGATTCCCGCCAAACAGCTCGTCATTTCCGGCGACATGGCATTTCACCAACGCCTGCTGCCCATTTTCGAGCACACCGACACCGCGGCCTGGATCGAAACCTGGGAACGATTCGCTGCCCTCGGCGCAAAACACGTCATTCCCGGGCATGGCGATCCGACCAACATGGCTGAAGTCACCCGCTTTACCCGGGATTACCTGGCCTACTTGCGTGAAAAGATAGGCGAAGTCATCGACGACGGCGGCGACCTGCAACAGGCATACGGTGTCGATCAGTCTCCTTACGCGCACCTCGATACGTATTACGAACTCGCCATTCCCAATGCCGACCGCGTTTTTCGCGCGATGGAATTCGAATAGTCATAGCTGCTTTCTTTTTCGGTGGGTTCTGGCCAGTACCGAGGATCAGTCCGTCATCGACAAGATCCTGCAGCACTTCCAGAACCCGGTTGCAAGCCCCTCCGGCAATGACCTACTATTCTGTACAAATGTGAGGCATGAACTTGAAAAAGCTACTTCTCATACTCCTGCTAACCTTCTCGTGCAATACGATGGCGGAGTGGGTCGAGTATTCAACCAGGGCGAATGGCGATGTCTATTTTTTCGACAAAGCGCGCGTGCAAAAAAACGGTAATCTCGTCAACGTGTGGAACAGAATTCGATATAAGACCTCGGTCATGGCTGCCTCGAGCTACCAGAGCCTTATCAAAATAGACTGCTCCGAGTACTCGGAAACAACACTGCAAAGTACGTTTTACACCGATAAAAACTGGACCACCCCTGCCATGGCAACAAACACCAGGGAGAAACCAAAGGTGTCTATAAAGGCGAATTCAGCTTCGCAACGCCTGGCTGACATCCTGTGTCAGTAGTAGTAGCTCGATAAAGCGGACAAGCGAGCAAAAAAATGCTCGCGCTACCTTCATAGCGCGAGCACTAGTTTCAGCCAATTACTTCTTATTCAGCGGTAATTTTATAAATTTCACCTTCATCGGTGGAAGCATACAGCGCATTATCCGGACCCATCACCAGGCCGCGAAATCTCTTCGCGAATCCAAGCGGCATACGCACGATACCCCGTATTCCCATTCCGTCGGGCGTGAGATCGATCATGTCGATACGAGACCCCGGCGGCGTATCACCGAAAGCAATGCCCATGATGCCAACGCTTAAACGACCTTCATAAACACCCCAGTTGCTGCCTTTGAGGAATGCAGCAGATCCGGTACCTTGAGAAAAACCGTTGTTATTCCAGGCAGCCGGCATCAGGTCTTTAAAACGAGTATCACTCATGGGGGTATAGGCAGCACGTACCGCGGGATCCACGGCGTCCATTTGCTTTGGCTCATAACCACAGTACTTGTCCGGGCATGCGCCTCTGCCGCCTCTTTTCTCTGCAGGGTCCCAACCGGCATTACCGCCATTTACCAATGCGGTAATCTCGTCGTTATGCCATGGCCCATGCTCTGCGGTAAACGCTCTGCCATCGCTTGGACGAAAATCTATACCTTGCACATTTCTATGCCCATAAGTGTAGATACGCTTGTCATAGCCCTCGGGAGGGTTGTTTCCGGGGTGTGCGTTACCGTCTCCATCGATCCTCAGTACTTTACCGCACAGTAACTGACCGTCTTGAGGACAAATGCCCCTGTGACGATCACCGCCAGCTACCCAGAGGAATCCTCCCGGTCCAATACGTATCCTGCCGCCATTGTGAGCGCCAGGCCCACCGAATGGCTGGTTCGACTCGAATGGCTTGTATTGAATATCCGTAACGATATCGGTGCGGTTGGAAACGCTCTTGAGGTCGTCACTGACCTTGAACCGCATAACAATGTTTCCGTCACACTTTTCAAAATTGGTTTTGCAACCGGAACCATGATACTTGGAAGAAGTGGAATAAAGGTAAAGGGTACGATTCTTGGCAAAGTTGATATCTGCAACCACGCCCAACATGCCAGCCTGACCTTCACAGAAGAGATCGCTACCAGAATCGCTGTAGCCGGTAGAGCCCTTCATTCCGTATAGTGCATTCACAGTTCCATTTTTTGTTCTTACTGAAAGACCTTTACATTTCTCAGTAAAAAACATTGTACCGTCAGGTAAAAAAGCCATATCCCACGGATTTTCAAGTCCGGACATAAGCGCCGATGATTTAATCGTCGGCACGTTCATTCCCTCATGTCCGTCTGCATGGGCATGAGAAGATAATCCAGACAGCAGGGCTAACGCCATGACTGTCGAAAATAACTTACCTAGTGCGTTCATCATTTTATCCCCCTCAATTATTGTCGTATTTCGCGTCTTCTAAATACGCGGCCAAGTTTGCAATTTCTTCATCCGTCAAGGGCTTTGCCATCATGATCATCAAAGCCGAATTGGGTCCTACTTTAATCCCATCCCTGTAAGTCTCTAACTTAGACTTCGTATAAGAAACTTCCTTTCCGGATATTTTTGGATAGCTGGCTACACCTTTGCCTGCTGGTCCATGGCAGTTGATGCAGGTTTTCTTGTATCTTTCCTCTCCTGCCTCCTTATCTCCACTCAATGCATACCCGGAAAAACCAGCCAGGAATAGCAATAGCAGGCCTTTGGCTAATCTAGTAATGTCGACTCCTCCACAGAACAAAAAAATTACATAAAAGCAAAATCGATTATTCTTGTTACCATCCAATATAGTTGCCAGCTTCTCGTCTTCTTATTAGCGGCAACGCAAAAGTTTTGCAGGAAAGTCCCGACGTGTCAATATCAGGCAAACCCGGTAAATTGAGGAGTGAATCATTAAGTTTTTACATGCACTCCAGGCACGGTTTTTGACCAGGCAGGACTAGAACCTTCCCGGGCCGAGATTAATCGGGATACTGTCCCCGGGTCAGGTGTCTTCGCATTACCGGCGGTAGGCTTGTTTGTGCCGGATATCGGTTGACTTCAGATGCGCGCGCGAATCGAAATACCGATATAGGCGTTCCGCTCTGGAGCCGGCTCGAAGTAACGTCCGCCGAAAGCATTGATGCGGATATTATTGTTGTATTCTTCGTCGAACAGGTTGTTGACCCCCAGAAACGGAGAGACCTCCCAATCGCCGTAAAACCCGTTGTAGCCGATACGCAGGTTCGAGACCTGGCTTGAATCGACACTGGTTTGATTAGCGTTATCCGCGTATAGCTCTCCGGTATAGGTTAAGTCCCATGTCGCGTAATACCCGCTTTCCCCGAACCAGGTCAGGTCGAGGTAAAGCAGATCCTTCGGAATCCCGGGGATCTGCTTACCGTCGAAAACGTCGCCGTCGGCGTTGGTAAATCGGTCGAACACGAAATCGGAATAAGTGTAAGCCGTGGTAAACCCAATTTGCGGGGCAAGTTGTCGGCTGTAGGAAAGTTCGATTCCATCTCGGGTAGACGACCCTGCATTTTCAAAAAATGTGCGCCCGGGCTGGGCCGGCAGTTCAAACGGGGTCAGCTCGTTATCGACATCGATATGAAATAGCGCCAGCTCGAAGCGCTGCATGCCGGTTCGTCGTTTAATGCCGATTTCGTAGTTGGTCGCTTCCTGGGGTTCGAGCGCCTGATTGAACCCGCCTCCGCTGGGATTGGCGAACTCAGTGGTTGTCGGCGTCTCGAACGCGGTGGAAATCGTCGCGTAAAAACGGGTTTCGTTGCCCAGGTCGACGCTAATCCCCGCCATCGGGCTGGTCTGGTCAAGGTCGACTTTTCCGGAATCGTCGCCGTCGGCGAGAAAGTCATCGCTGACGTCGAACTTCACATCGTCGTAGCGAATACCGAGCGTAAGCTCGACGCGATCGTTGAGTTTCGTTTCATTTTGCAAGTACACACCCGTCGATGTCACCAGCTCGTTCTGGTCCAGGGTCTGTGCACCAAGCGAACCCGACAGGTTGTCGAATCGGCGGCGGTCGTCGTCCTGGCGATCGTAATCCAGTCCCAGCAATAGTCGATTTTGGCGGTCGGCAAGATCGCCCCGCAGTGTAAACTTGAGGCCCGCACCGGTGAAATTGCGATCGAACTTTACCGCGCCGCCGTTCTGGAACGGCAGTTTGTTGCTGAAGTCTCTTTGCGTGTTGTAAATCCGGGCCTCGAAGTCACGGCTCTCGCCGAGGCCGGTTTTATAGAGCAGACCGATCCGGGTCTGTTGCAGGGCCTCGCCGGCGTCGAATGACTCGTTTTGCGCCCGCGCCTGTTCCGGGTCGAGATCCGCGTCCTCTTCGGTCAGGCTGCCCGGGTCGTTGGCCACCGGTTGATCAGTATGGTGCAGGGTGGCGAGGAGCGAGGAATCGCCCTCAAGCCCGATTTCGAAGCGACCGTTGAGCTGGGTATTTTCGTATTCGCTATGATCGCGATAGCCATCCGTGGATGTGTCAGACAGATTCAGGAGGTAGTTGAGCCGACCGGTTTCGCCGCCGGTTTTCAACTGCGTATTGTTAAAGCCGAAATCGCCGGCGGTAACACGCCCGCTCGCGAACGGTATCACGGGTCCTTTTTCGGATTCGATCAATATCGCGCCACCCGATGCATTCCCGTACAGGGAGGATGCCGGACCGCGAATAACGCTGATCCGGCTGGCCGAGCCGAGATCGATGCCATCCACTGATCCCTGTCCGTCGGGCAGTGATTCGGGAATGCCGTCGACGATAATCTTGATTCCGCGTATGCCGAAACTCGAGCGCGCGCCGAATCCCCTGATCGAGGCACGCAAGTCCTGGGCGAAGTTGTATCGATTCTGCATGAACAGGCCGGGCACTCCGCCCAGGGACTCATCCAGCCCGAGCTGCTCGTTACCGAGCTGAATTTCGTCCTGGCCGACGGTGCTGACTGCTGCCGGTATCTCGTCGATATCCTTTTCGACCCGGGTCGGCGTTATTATAATCGGACCCAGGCCGCTATCCTGGGCCGCGCTAACCGCCGGCAAGGCGCAGATTAACGCCAGGGTTACCACCGAAAATTTCACCGGCAATATCCGAGTGCGCCCGAACAGTTGGCGTAACACGTTAACACCGGATCGCGCGGGTAATAGTCATGCTGCTGCCTCGGACAGCGGAAACAAGATAGCCGATGCCACGAATGGCAGAAGTTCATTCATCAGGTGCTCCCTGGTTTTCATTGAAATTGTTTATTTTTATCGGGAGGCAAATTTAAGCATAAATATCGCGAAATAGGAAAGCGCGCATGGCTGTTCCCCGGGCCCCGGTTGCAGCTCGATCACCTCGGGTATCTCCAGGGACAGTATACTTATTTCGATTCAGTAATTTTTTGGCAGTTAACTGATTTCCGCAATCTTGCCGAGTTCCTGCCAGATCATCACCATCGCCAGCGTGTCCAGTTTGCAGTATTCGAGTAACGATGCGCGTATTTTCTGCCTTTCGCTGTCATCGTCGACCCGGTCCAGGTCGGCATAGATCATCGAGGCCATGTCGCCCGCCTGGATATCCAACGCCTTGTAATCCAGCGCTGCGTCATCCGGGAACATGGCGGGTAACACCGATTTGATCGAAAAGCTACCGTTGAAATCCGGGTGGTAATACATCAGTTGCTGAAACGGTATTAACAGGTCGATAAAACGGTCGTCCATCGCGATCAACGTTTGCTCGTGTTCGGCGGACTCGGCCGCGAGCCGGCGGATAATCGATTTTTCGGTTGCCTGGCTGAAGGCGACGATGGAACCTTCGGCAGTAATGTCTTCGGCCAGTTTCTGCGCGATTTCAGCGCGCGGGTCGCGGTGCTCATCGGCCAGGAATTCCCTGTGCTCGATTTCCCCGTCCGCGTGCAGGACATGCAGCGAGTACTGAAACGGGATCGCGGTGCGATAGGGCTTTTGGCCGGGGAACTTCGGTATTGCGCTGTTGAAGGTTTCGAAATCGAGGAAATTGATCGGGTAAACAACGCTGTCCACGAATGCCCTGATGGCTTCCCGGTCGATATAAACCTCCCGTGCAAGCGCCGAGTCGACCTGTAACTGCTGCGTTTTTGTAAGCTTCTCGCCACAGACATCCGCGTAACTGATTTTGCCCTCGTGGTAGAGCTTGAACTTCTTGCTTCCATTCATCCGATACAGGTTGAACACGGAAGGCGAGGGCACGTCTTGCCAGCAGTATGCCTTGAAGTCGCATTCGTAGGGATCGTCACATTGCGGGCCGATCGGGATGTCGGGTTCGCCCTGGCTCAGCATGGCGTTCATCGATTCCAGGTTTTGGTCGAGCCCCGCCTGCAGCTCGAGCACCTCGTCGGTGATGTCCTCGATGGCAAGCCACTGGGTGATATCGAGTTCGCCGTTAAACACGTAGTCGTTGTTGACGTGTACGATGTGAGCTCTGTCCAGCAGCAGGTGGTCTTTAATCACGTACCACTGGATGGCGGCGTCCGGCTTGTGCTGCGGTTTGACGCTGGTCGAGGCTTTGACCTCGTAGAGATCCCAGGTATCGCCGTTTCGTACGAGGATGTCCGCCCTGATTAAAACGTTGCGGCTTTTGAAGGTCGCCTCGTAAATGACGTCCGCGCCCTGGTCGATCAGTTGCCGGGTTGTTTCGATCATGCCGTCGAAGTTTTTCGGATCATGTTCGATTTCGGTGCCGCCTGGAAACAGGTCCTGTGCGAGTTTGCCGACGCGGTGGCCGCCCGCGAAAATGAATTCCTGTCGCGAGCTGGTGGGTGTCATTACCTCTCTTTTGTGTTTATACAGCCATAGTGCCTTTTGGCATTGCAGGCCGCGAACGTATTGTGATTTTGACAGTTGCATGTTTGTGGATTATGGCGTCTGGTCGTATATATTACATTGCCCTGCGTGACCGTTCTAAAATGTAAGGCCTGACCTCCCTTTAGCCATTACGATTTTTGTAACAGAGGATTACCTGACGATCGAATAATTGACTAATGCTCTTTCAATAATTTAATACTGCCGATATCGCGATTGGTCCCGGGAATGGCAGGCTATAGACTGTAAACATCGATGTACGAGGGAATTGCGATGCAAGTAAAAAACTATATGTCACACACGCCGATCACCGTTCGAGCCGACACCGACTACTGGAAGGCGTCCGAGATAATGCGGGAAAAAGATCTGCACCATATTCCTGTCATCAATCAAGACGAAACGGTTGTTGGCATCCTGACCCTTCGTGACCTGAAGATGGCTGCAATGCATTTCGGGGAAGCGGATGTGGAGGTGTCCGAGGTGATGCACAGCCCGGTCGTCACGGTGTCTCCCGGCGAAGCATTGGCGGATGCGGCCAGACTAATGATCGATAATAAAATAGGCGGCCTGCCCGTTTTGGACGACGGCCAGATTGTCGGCATTCTGACCGAGACGGATTTACTACGCGCCCTGGTCGATCAACTAAGCTGAATTATGGTGGCAGTTTACTGAATTCGCCCAGGTTCAAATACCTGGGCAAGTTCGAAACAGGTATACCGCGCCCCGATTTAGTAGTGTAGCAACTTGCCTTAGAGAACACCCGGCGGCGGTGGAATATTGGCGTCCTCGAATGCATGCGCCATCGCCGCGGGCGTTAGCTTGCGCACCTCGCGCAATGAATGTAGTTGCTCTTTGCCGCAGGCCGAGCACTTGTACACCGGCATGGTAAGGTCGACACCGAAGGCATCGATTTCCTCGAGCTCAATTTCGATCGAAAACGTATGTTTGTGATCGGATTTCGGTTCCAGTGCCTGGTGGCAGCTCTCGCACATAAATTTCTTTATGATCAAACCCTTTTCCTCGCCGGCCGGCAGCTCGGGTTCGTCTTCCTCGATCAAATGTTGCAGTAACTCGGCGGCAAATTCCGGGCGAACGAATTGCACATGCCCCTCGGGGCAGACGCGCAGCGGCAATTCCTTCAGACGAATGTGTAACGGATCGGCGTCGCCGTCGGCGACATGGACGATCGTGAGCTCGGTTTCGGCGCGGCAACGCTGACAGGATGTCGACGTCATGGTGTCCCCCTGTGTTCTCACCGGAGATCCCCGGGGCGCCAGGCTTTGCACCCGCGGTTTGAATGCTGAAACGGCGCTGCCGTCTCTTACGACCAGGGGTTCACGGGATCCCCGGTATATGATGAGTTCCGAACCCCTGGCTGATTATCTAACCATCGTCGGCGCCAGAGGTCAAATCTGAGCCCAAAAACGACCGCAATCGCCACTAATCGGTTATCCGCTGATAGTAGGCTTAATTCGTTCAGGTTCAAATTCCCGGGCAAACTCCAAATAAGTGTACCGTCCCCGGAATAACCCTCTTTTGTGCTCATACAACTCTAAAGACTGGCGCAAGGTATATCCCCACCGAAATATCTTGGAAGGTATCCAGTGTCCCTGGAATTCAGTTTATACCCATAGCAGGTAGCCGCTGGCCGCTAACAGCAGGATCAGTTGCAGCGCGTTGATCAGTACGCTTTGCAGATGCAGCGCGCGAAAGCTCGCGCTCGCCTGCGCATCGCCTTCGAGATCGCGATCGCGTGCACGGTTAATTGCCGGCATCAGGAATTGACGGGCGTAGACGAACAATACCAGTACAGTGAGGCTGACGCCGAGCGCGACGATGCTGGCGTCTGTGAGCCAGGCGCTCACGGTGCAGGCCAGCGCAACCACCAGGCCCCACAGGTAATAGCGCGGAAACAGGGCGCGCAGGAAGGAGCCGGCGTGTTCTGCCGGCAAACTGCGAAACACGGTGGGCGCTACCGCAAAAGCAAAAAACAGCATGCTGCCGGCAAGCGCGCCGAATAATGAAATCAGTAAACCTTGCATGATAAGTGCCTCGAATAAAATCGGCCGCGTTGCACGCGTGCCCAAAACTAGTGTTGATACGAATAATACAGGTGCTTTAGATCTGTTCGATACGATACTCGCGGCAGTGGTAGCCGGGACCAGGTCGGGGCCGAAATCGAGTACCGCTCGATTCCGCACATTGATCATCGCGAGCAGAACTTTCGATAAAACTCGCCGTTGATGCGGAAAATATTCATCTCTTCGACAAGTCGACTGGACAGCGAATCGCCTCCAAATAAGCGGGTAGCAAAAAAGGGTAGGTCGCATCCCTGATTTCCGGGGATGTTATATCCGTTTCAATTTTGTATCTCGCTTGTAGGCATGAGCAATTCTGTCACCGGACCATGAAGTATTTGTGCAGGATGACCTGGGTCAATCCGGCCAGGGATGAAGTCTGTTTTCTCAATTAGAACGTATATTTCATGATTAGTGATTTCAAGAACGAAATATGGAAACCAAATTCGACTGGATTACAGCATTTATCGTTGTCGGTTTGATTGCAACGTTGATTGCCTTTTTTACCGGCGTAGTCCCGTATCCCTATGGGTGGATTGTTTTTTCGGTGATGCTGGTATACCGGCTAGGCGCCAGCCAGAGGCGAGAACAATAACAGCCCGAAACACAGCAT
Source organism: uncultured Gammaproteobacteria bacterium (assembly GCA_947259485.1). Classification (GTDB taxonomy): domain Bacteria; phylum Pseudomonadota; class Gammaproteobacteria. Next base: position 11,104 of record CAMYLU010000026.1, read on the forward strand.
ACATCCCGGCCGAGAAATCGCGAATCCCATGGGAGAGCGACTCCTCCGGTAGCAGGATGTCTTATTTATTGCGGAGACGATTAGTCCGATCGTCGCTTGCCACCCCTGACTGATGGAGCAGTTTCTCGAAAGACCCGAATTCCAGAGCGCGGTGATTCCTTTTATCACCGCCCTGCTGGTGTATTCCGGGGCGCGCAAGTTTACCGCGGCCGCCTGGATTTTCGCCGTATTTGCCGCCTTCCTGGTTGCCGCGGGTCTGATCAACGGCGCTACGTTTACGCCCCTGACCGGCACGCGGAAAATCATCCTGCTGGTGTTGGGATCGTTAATCCTTGCCGCTTTGGCGCCTTACGTGATCCGGCGCATCGAACTGCAGCGCGCGGTTGCGCCAGTACTGACGATAGTGGCCTTGTTGTGGGTCTTCGGCAAGGTCGTCGCGCGCATGGATACCACCGACATTCTCTTGTTCGTGGGCGGCGGACTGGCGCTGGTCTGGTGGTTCGCCTGGGCCTTCGCGCGTATTTCCAGTGACGATGCCCGGCTGCACGGCGCCGGCTTCGGGCTGTTACTGGGTGTCGGTTTGTCGGCCGCTGCCGGCGCCTCCGCCCTGCTGGGTCAACTCGCGCTTGCGATGTCAGCCGCGGTGGGCGGTGTGTTGCTGGCCTGGGTGTTGACCGGCAAAGCGGCCAGATCCGAAAGTTTCAACGGCACGATTTCAACGTTGCCTTATATCCTGGCGGCGGCTGCCTTCGGCCTTGCGGCGACCGTGTTTGCGCGCACGCCCTGGCAGGCGTTGATACCGCTCGCGCTGATACCGTTTGCTGCCGGACTGGTGCCGGTGAAACCGGGCTCGCGTATCCTCGCGGCGCTCGTATATACCCTGCCCGGGCTGGTGATCTCGCTGGCGGTTTTTTTCTGGGTATGGCAGTCGGGCGCCCCGAGTTCGTCGGGGTATTAAACGTTTTCCGCCTCTGATGAGGCATTTTTACTACAGCAGATAAACCATTAAGGAGTCACAGATGAAAAAAATTGTTTTTGTTACAGCTATTACATTATTGCCGCTCAATTCGCTACTGGCGGCCAACTACACGATTGACCCGAGCCACACCTATGTCAGCTTTGCGATCAATCACCTGGGCTTTTCGACCATGCGCGGCAAGTTCAACGAGCAGTCCGGCTCGATGACCTACGACCCTGCCAGCAAGAAAGCCTCCGTCATGATAGAGATCGATGCTGCTTCGATCGATACCGGCCACGACAAGCGCGACCAGCATTTGCGTTCGCCCGACTTTCTCAGCACGGTCGAAAATCCGACGATAACGTTCAAGTCCACTGAAGCAAGCTGGAACGGCAATGCCCTGTCGTCCATTTCGGGCGATCTGACCCTGATGGGTGTGAGCAAGCCGGTAACTCTGAAAGTGGAAGCAGTTAATTGCGGCAAGCATCCGTTTAACAATAAACAGGTTTGCGGCTTCGATGCGACAGGCTCGATCAATCGCACCGACTTCGGTGTTACCTATGGATCGCCGGGTGTCGGAGACGTAATGGACCTGCAAATCTCGGTCGAGGCTTTTCTGGAGTAAACCCGGGACAACCCCGGGAGGGAATTCCGGGCACGGGATACTGGTCTCAATCCTGGAGCTCGCAAGTATTCAATAAGAAGACCGTTCCCTGTTTTTCGCAATCATGGTGACTGTCAACTTGTTTCTGCGCTGCAAATGTAAGTTGCCTGTCACCGTGTCCGCTTTACTCCCGCCCGAAGAGTCGCCGCGCGTTTTCCACGCTGATCTTGCGCCGCACGTCTTCGGGGAGGTCTGCGAGCCAGGCGCGGTGCCAGGCAATGAGCTGTTCGAAATAATCCCAGCCATCATCGGCGAGATCCCAGGATTGAGTGCGCGTGACCCGCCACACCGGGTCGGTGCCGGTGACGAAACGGTCTGGGTAATCGATTACCAGCTCGCGCCATTCGGGCAGCAGGCGGCCGTCTTCGCCCGTCAGTCCACCGTAGCGCCACGGGTCGCGCGCGGAGAACTCGATCCAGGCTTTCGGGCAGGCCTCGACGATGCGCCGGATGTGTGACGGGTGCAGGGTGCCGCCGGCATGTGCGAACAGGAGGTCCAACGACGGGTAGGCGCGGCAAACTGACAGGAACGCCGCCTCGTTGCCCGAATCGATGTGAATCAGTACCGGCACCCGATACTCGATCGCGAGCGCCATCAACTGTACAAACACGTCATTATCGAAACCTGGCTTAAACCCGGTCATAAAGTGAATTTCACCGATTCCGTGGTAGTCGCCGACACTTAATCCGGCCTCCGCCCTGGTGATGACGCGCGGGTCCAGGTGCCAGTCGCGGCGCCCCAGTTCATGAATATACGGTGAAAACAGCGGGATGACGCGACCGCCCGAAGCACGTGCGAGCTCGAGCGCGAGTTCGGACGGCGTTCCCGCGGCGACCGCGAATTCGACGCCCGCGGCCTGTAGCTTCGCGACAACCTGCCCGGCGTCGATCACTTCTCGCTGGTCCCAGTTGAAATGCACATGCACGTCGGCGAAGGGTTGTGCGGTGATGGCCAAACCTGACCACGCGAGCATGGCGACCGCGGCCAATCCGCGTCCGAAGGGTCCTGGTCGTATCATTTCCTGTTCCGGCGAATTCGGGAGACAGTATACCTTTTTCGTCGAGCTCGGCCCGAAAGTTGAGCTGACTTAATTTGGTATACTGTCCCCGATTTCCCCCCGGCTTGTTAACGAAACCACCATGTGAGAACTGAATATGTTCGCGCCGAAATTCTTCGACTTTTACCAGGCACTGGCGAAAAATAACAATCGAGACTGGTTTAACGAACATAAACCGGATTATCAGCAGGCGGTGGCGCAGCCGATGTGTGCTTTCATCGATGCCATGGCGCCCCGGCTTAAGAAGATTTCACCGCATTTTATTGCCGATTCGCGCCCGCATGGCGGTTCGATGTTTCGCATTTACCGCGATGTGCGTTTTTCCAAGGACAAACGCCCCTACAAACTGCACGCGGCCTGTCAGTTTCGCCATGAACTCGGCAAGGACGCGCATACGGTGGGTTTCTACGTGCATATTTCGACCGAGGAAGCCGTGTTTGGTGGCGGAATCTGGCTGCCGCCCAATGACGAGCTCCAGAAAATTCGCAACACCATCGTCGATAACCCGCACGCCTGGCGGCAGATCAAGTCGAGTCGCACGGTGAAGAAATACTTCGGCGGTATTGGCGGCGACGGTTTGAAGCGCCCGCCGCGCGGTTTCGATGCCGAGCATGAGCACATCGAGGATCTCAAGCGTAAAAGTTTTTTCCTGATGCGCCGCGAGCCGCCCGAAATCATTCTCGATGACGGTTTCGTGGGCGAGGTGGAAAAAACCTTCCGGGCCGCCAAGCCGCTGATGGAATATATCTGCTACGCACAGGACATCGAGATCTGATTTTTTCCCGTCGCCCGCACTTAATGTGCCGGTGTCGATCGATATTACTAAGAAATCAATCGAAACTGACCCGCTTGATTCGCAAAAGCAAATGAAATCGCCATTTACGTGGACCCATGATAGGTTACGTGTTCCTGTTGTTATGGATCCGGCCGGGTTTTCATGGATAAACCGCGAAAAAATTGGCGCCGCGTATGCCTCGATCGTTTGCTACCAATCCCGGGTTTGGTGGTTTTGCTCTGGGGCGCGGTGGCAATTGCGCAACAGGGCGGGCCGCTGGTGCTGGTCAGTTCGACGGAGCAGGTTACGCTATTCGAAGAAGTGCCGCTGACCGGCACCGTTATTTCGCCGCGTATCGCCGAACTCTCGACCGAGGTCAGCGGCATCGTCGCGACGATGAAAGTTGAAATCGGCGATCGGGTACAGGCCGGCGATGAGATTCTGCATCTCAATTCCGAGCTGGAATCACTGACGCTGGCGGCGGCTCGCGCCAACACCGAACGCGCCAAGTGGGAACTGGAGGATGCCAAGCGGCGCTTGAAGGATGCCAGGGCGCTGGGCAAAGTTCAGAGCCTATCGGCCTCTGAAGTCGAATCGTTGGCCGCGGAAGTTCGCATCGACGGCGCGGAGTTGGCGCGTTCCCGGGCCGAGGAGAAACGCGAGGGGGCGCGGCTGAAACGGCACAAATTGAAAGCGCCGTTCGCCGGCCTCATCAGCCGCCAGCTGGTCGAGCAGGGCGAATGGATTCAACCGGGTCAGGCGGTGGTCGAACTGGTGGCGCTCGACGGTTTGCGTGTCGATTTCCAGGTGCCCCAGTCCGTTTATCCCAAGCTGGATAAAAATTCCAGCCTTCAGATCAAGCTGAACGCCATACCCGGGGGAAATTTTGCTGGCAAGATCGAGACCATCGTACCGGTAACGGATCCCGTCAGCCGAACCTTTTTGCTGCGCGCGGCTCTGATTGATAGCAAGGTTAAACTGGCGCCCGGCATGTCGGCCAGCGCGATGCTGCGGCTCGATACCCGCAAGCAGGGTGTTGTGGTTCACCGCGATGCATTGATCCGCTACCCGGACGGCCGCATCACGGTCTGGGTTATCATCCAGGATGGCGACCAAACCCTGGTAACGGAGCTCCCGGTGGAAACCGGGCTGACTTTTAACGGCAAGGTTGCCGTAACCGGCGGACTGGCACCGAATACCCTGGTTGTGGTGCAGGGCAACGAGGCGCTGCGCGACCGGCAACAGGTGAATGTTCGTCATGCTGATTAGCCTGCATATGTCACCGATTTCCTACTGCGGCCGCCGCAAAGCGCACTATGGCGGGCCGTACTCCCGACGGTCCGCTCGACGTAGCGTAAACTACGCCATCGCGGACCTTTGGTCCGTGCGACCCGCCACAGCGTCTTATCGGCGACCTCGTGACGTAAAACGGTGGCATATGCAGGCTAGGATCCCGGGATAATGTGATGTTCGAGGCAATGGTCAGGCACGGTATCTTGATCGCCGTGGGCACGCTTATCGTCGCCTTGCTCGGTATCGTCGCCGCGCTGAAGATCCCGGTGCAAATGATTCCCGATCTCGAGGTGCGCACGATCTCGATTCGCACCAGCTGGCCGGGCGCGACCCCGCAGGACGTCGAAAAGGAGATTCTGATCGAACAGGAAGAGCACTTGCGCAGTGTGCGCGGCCTGCAACGCATCGTCTCCTCCGCATCCTTCGGCCGCGCCTGGATCGAACTGGAATTTCCATTCGGGATTAACCTGAACCAGACCCTGATCGATGTCCTCAATGCGCTGAATCGAGTGGCATCCTATCCCAACAATGTCAACGAACCACGCGTCTACGCGACATCGTTTTCCGCTAATTCGTTCATGTATTTTCGGGTCACGTCCCTGCCGGGCAATCCGCGTAATCTCGACATGGTGCCGATGCAAGACTTTATCAGCGACCACGTGGCTTCGCGCATGGAAACGGTGCCCGGCGTGTCGAGTGTCGCGGTATACGGCGGCGCCGAACGGCAAATCCAGATTCGCGTCGATCCGGTGCGACTCGCCGAACGCAACCTGACCATGTCGCAGATCCGGCGCGCGATACAACTACGCAATCGAGATATATCGGGAGGCGAAATCGAATCCGGCAAAAGGCGCTACCTGTTGCGCACTATCGGCCGCTTTCGCGATGTCGAGGATTTGCGCGAAGTCATTATTGATCACAGTGGCGACGCCTTGATTCGGCTGAGCGAAATTGCCGACGTGAGCCTCGGCCACTTCGAAATCAACCGCTATTCGTTCACCAACGGCAGCCCGACGATTGGCATGTCGGTGCGACGCCAGGCCGGCTCCAACGTGATCGACATCAAGCGGGCGATGATGCCGCAGGTCGATGCGATTAACGAAGAAGTGCTCAAACCGGCCGGCATGCAAATGTTCCTGGTCGCCGACGACGTGGGTTACGTTGAAGCCTCGATCCACAATGTCTGGACCAATTTGGCGATCGGTGCCGTGCTGGCCAGCATTGTCATGTTCCTGTTTCTTCGCACCGGCAAAGCGACATTGCTTGGCGTCATGGGCATTCCCATTTGCACTATCGCCGCGTTCATGGGATTGATTCTCGCCGGGCGCACGATTAACGTCATTTCGTTGGCCGGAGTCGCCTTTGCGATTGGCATGACGCTCGACAACAGTATCGTCGTGCTCGAGAGTATCGAGCATTCCTGGCGCAGTGGGCTCGATCGCTGGAAGGCCGCTGTCGACGGCGTGCGTAAGGTTTGGCCCGCGGTGCTGGCGTCGACCCTGACCACGGTACTGGTGTTCGTGCCGATCGCGTTTATCGCTGAAGAGGCTGGACAATTGTATTCCGACGTGGCGATCGCGATTTCGGCGTCGATCATCGCTTCAATGCTGGTGGCAATAGCAGTCATCCCCGCGGCCTCGGTGCACGTCTTTGGTGGTGACAACGGTGAGCGTAAAACCGCCGTGGCAGGCTGGCGGGATTTTATCATTCACAGGGTCGACTGGATGATCGGCTCACGCATGCGTCAACTCGGCGTCATTGCAGTGGTGGTCGGCGTGTGCGGCGCCATCATCGTTTACTTAACGCCACCGGCGGAGTACCTTCCCGAGGGTGAGGAGCCGAAGATGTTTGCCAGCATGAGTCCGCCCACCGGTTACAACCTCGAAACCATGGTGGCTATCGGTGACGAAATTCAGGATTATTTATTGCCTTTCCTGGAGCACGAACCGGACCAGTTTCAACGCGGTGAAACCGAGATGCCGGCGATGGCTTATTTCAACCTGAGCGTGCAGGCCACCCGCCTGCGTATCATTGCCCAGCCCAAGGACCCAAACGCTATCAAATCACTGATGGACGCCATCGACCGCAAGTTTCGCAGTTATGTCGGGATGCGTTCATTTGTTGCCCGTGGCTCGATCATCACCAGCAATAGTGGCGGCACGCGCAGCATCAATCTCGATATTTCCGGGCCCGCGCTGCAAAGCATTTACCAGGTTGCCGCGCTGACCGAATCCCGCACGCGCGAGGTGTTCGATAAACCGCGCATCAGATCGAGCCCGTCGTCGCTGACGCTGTCGCAACCGCTGGTCGAAATCAGGCCTTACTGGGAACGCCTGGCGCAAACCGGGCTAACCAATTCAGATATGGGATTTACCGTGGCCGCGTTAACCGACGGCGCGTTCGTCGATGAATTTTTTATCGATGATGACAAGATCGATATTTACCTGTTCAGCAGCGCCGGCAGCGACACCGCGCTGGGAACCCTGCACCAGTTACCGGTTTATACGCCGGCGAAAGCGGTGGTCCCACTCGCCTCGCTCGCCGAGATCGTCGAGTCGGTCGACACCAGCGATATCCGCCGTGTAGACGGCAAGCGCACGGTCACCCTGAGTATCATTCCGCCGGAGAAGATTGCGCTCGAAACCGGGCTGGATATTGTCAAGCGAGACATCGTTCAATATCTGCAGGATAGCGGTGCTATCCCCAGCAATATCAAGATTCGAATCTCGGGGGCCACCGACCAGTTACAGAACACCCGCGAGTCCCTGAGCGCGAACTACCTGGTCGCCCTGTTCATTATTTTCCTGATACTGGTTGCGATCCTGTCTCACTGGGGATATCCGTTGTTGATCATGACCACTATTCCGTTCGGAATTGCGTCGGGCATCGTCGGGCTCTGGTTCATGAACCAGGTCGGCGCATGGCTACCGGCAATCGGTTTCCCGGCGATAAGCCAGTCGTTTGATATGATCACGATGCTGGGATTTCTGATTCTGATGGGTACCGTGGTCAACAATCCGATACTGATCGTGCACCAGGCCATGGTTAACTTTCGTGAACTCGGTATGGCGGCACGGCAGGCCGTGCATGAGGCGGTCGCGATCCGCTTACGGCCCATCGCGATGACGACCTTGACGACGGTATGCGGGCTCGCGCCGCTGGTATTGATCCCGGGTGAAGGCACCGAGCTGTATCGCGGCCTGGGCGTTATCGTGCTGTTTGGACTGGTCGGCACCGCGATCGTCACGCTGACCTTTCTGCCCGCGCTGATCATGGCGGCGCTGAGTTTTAGCCGCGCCGCCAAACCCGTTTCGACCGTTGCCGATTCGAGTCATTAAATCCGCGACTTCGCGAAATTGGTGAGGACGAGATGGTATTTGTCGAGCAAACCGGGACCTGAGTTAAAGGCCTGAAATTCGGATTAACTGATCGACTCGGAAAACTGGTTAAACGGCACGGGCCTTGCAAAGAAGTAACCCTGAAAGTATTTACACTGGTGGGATTTCAGGTAATCGAGCTCCTCCACGGTTTCAATACCTTCGGCTACGATTTTGAGGTTCAGCTGTTGCGCCATCACGATTATGGTATCAACGATGATCGCATGATCAGGCAAGTTTGAAACGTTTCTGACAAACGTCTGGTCGATTTTCAGTTCGTCCACCGGCAGTCGATTTAAATAGTTCAGCGAAGAATAACCGGTGCCAAAGTCATCGATAGAAAAGCTGATTCCCAGGCGCTTCAGCCGGTTCATGGTTACGATGGTGTGTGCGATATTTGCCATTGCCAGGTTCTCGGTAATTTCGAGCTTAAGTCTTTTGGGACTGGCGTCGGTCTCGAGCAACACCTGTTTAAGGTTTTCGACAAAATTAGCGTCGCTGAACTGCCTGGGGCTGACATTCACCGCCAGTACCAGGTCGGCGTCAAGTCTCGACAAATGCTCGCAGGCAGATCGCAAAACCCAGTCCCCGATCGGAACGATCAGGCCGGTTTGCTCGGCAATATCGATAAAAACTCCGGGTGCGACAACGCCCTGGTCGGGGTGATTCCAGCGCAGCAGGGTCTCGGCTCCCACCAGGTGGTGGTCATCGTCGTATTGCCCCTGAAAGTAAAGTTCAAACTCGTTGTTTGCGAGCGCCTGTCGCAATCCCTTCTCGATGATCCGTTGCTGATTGACTGCCTCCTGCATTTCCTGCGAAAACAGTCTTACGCTATCGCGGCCATCACTCTTTGCCCGGTACATCGCGACATCGGCATACTTGAGCAGGTCTTCGGCTGACACATTGGTCGGAAACAAAGCGATACCGATACTAATGGTTAGATGAATTTCGTTGTCCTGGATCATGAACGGTTTCGCAAACAGCGTTCGCATTTCGTCCGCGATCGTGGAGGCATGGTTGCCGGCTGCATCCTGGTCGTCCCCGACTTCCGGCAGGAGTACAACAAATTCATCGCCGCCAAGTCTTGCGATACTGTCTTCCTTGCGTAGTCGTTCGGAAATTTTCTGCGCCACCTCGACCAGTAATTCATCACCCACGGCATGACCCAGCGAATCATTGACCGACTTGAAGCGATCCAGGTCGATGAAAAACACCGCACCAAAACGGCGATGCCGATCGGCCTTGGCCATCTCCTGGCGCAGGTTATTCAGGAACAGCCGTCGATTGGGAAGATTGGTGAGTTCGTCGAAGTGCGCCTGCCGACGTATCGTGCGCTCGGCCATCTCGCGCTGGCGACGTCCTTCCAGTGATTCCAGGATAGTCCGATTCAAACGCTGTGCCGAAACCAGGATCATGACCATAAACAGGATCGACATGATCGTCATTTCCAGGCTGATCGCGCTTTCGACGAGGTTGAATTTTATAATAACCGGGATGAGCGCAACGAACACGAAACCGCGAACCGCGGTCGTGATCGCCGAAAGCGTGGTAATCGCCCCGGCACATATGCCGCCGATCATGAACGCCAGAAAAACCTGGTGGACCATGCTTTGCTCGGAAAAAAGTAAAATACCACCGGCACCCCAGGTTATCCCGGATGCGATGCTGGTGGTGACTGCCCTTTGGTGCCAGATATCGCTGACCAGGCTTTCGAATGGCAGTTTCCTGAACTGGTAGTACAGGAATAGACGTATCGATGACAGCAGGTTGGTTAGGCAAAACCAGGTGATAATCGTCGCTGGCTCAATAACCTCCCAAAGTACCGCCGAGAGAATAAAGCTACTCAACAGTATCGTAAACAGCGAGGTTGGCGTAGACGCGAAGATGATTCGGACCTGTTCCGATTTAACGTCGGTCAATACCTCGGATTCTGGAAAAGTTTCGATTATGGATTCGTTCATGGTCGGCCCAGTGAACGAATAACATCAGCGGTGTCCGGGTGAACATTGCGCCACAACGCAAAAGCCTCTGCAGCCTGCTCCACCAGCATGCCAATCCCGTCGAAAGCTTTTGCTGCGCCGTGAGAGTGTGCCCAGTCAACAAATGCGGTTGCAGTGCTGGCGCTGTACATCATGTCATAACAGATCGAATTGGCGCCTATTACGGTATCTGGCAACGGTGGGACTTCGTTGCTGAGTCCGGCCGCGGTACCATTAATGACCAGGTCGAACTTTTCTGCTCCAAGCGCATCGTAAGCAACAGCCTCGAGGCTGCCGTGCTCACTAAAATCCCGCGCCAGTTCGATTGCCTTCTCCAGGGTACGGTTAGCAATGGTGAGACCCGCGGGTGATCGTGCGAGGATCGGGCCGAGCACACCGCGCACCGCGCCTCCGGCGCCGAGCACGAGAACGCTTCGATCCTTGATAGCAACTTTTAAATTATCGACCAGGTCCCGAACCAGGCCGACACCGTCAGTGTTACTTCCGTCGATATCGCCACCGGGCAGAAAGGTCAGGGTGTTAACCGCCCCGGCATCTTGCGCGGCCTCGCTTTTATGGTTGCACAGCTCCCAGGCTTCGCGTTTAAATGGAACCGTCACGTTGACGCCTCTGAATCCCTGTTGCTGCAGATCACGTATTCCGGCTGCAAATGAGTTGTGCGGAAGCTCGATTGCCTGGTAGTTGATCGCTTGTCCGGTTTGCTGCGCAAAGCTGCTGTGGATTCTGGGCGACAGGCTGTGGGCGACCGGGTTACCCACCACGGCGTAGCGATCGACATGATCTGTCGATGACACTATTTTTCCTGTAACCAGGCAGCCGCGTCCTTGGCAAAGTAGGTCAGAATTCCATTGGCGCCAGCGCGTTTCATCGACAGCAGCGCTTCCAGTACACAGGCCTTTTCATCGATCCAGCCGTTTTGTCCAGCAGCTTTCAGCATTGCGTACTCGCCGCTTACCTGGTAGACAAAAGTCGGGAACTGGAACTCTTCGCTGATCCGGCGCACGATGTCGAGATAGGGGAGACCGGGTTTAATCATGACCATATCGGCACCCTCGTCGATATCGAGGGCGACTTCATGTAATGCCTCGTTGCTGTTGGCGGGATCCATTTGGTAGGTGTGCTTATTTCCACTCCCCAGATTCTCGGCCGATCCAACCGCATCTCGAAACGGTCCGTAAAAACTGGATGCGTACTTGGCCGCGTAGGCAAGAATGCGCGTATTCAAGTGACCCTTTGCCTCCAGTGCTTCGCGAATCGCAGCGATGCGACCGTCCATCATGTCGGAGGGTGCGACCACGTCGGCCCCGGCATCGACATGCGACAGCGCCTGCTTGACCAGGACATCGATGGTTGCGTCGTTGGTGACGTAGCCGTCTTCATCGAGCAGCCCATCCTGGCCGTGGCTGGTGTAGGGGTCGAGTGCAACATCGGTGATGACCCCAAGGTCGGGATGAGCCGACTTCAAAGCGCGTACCGCACGCTGCACCAGGCCATCGGGATTCCAGGCCTCATCGGCGCTGTCGCTCTTGCCGGCCTCGCCCACAACCGGGAACAATGCAATCGCCGGTATACCGAGGCTGGAAACCTCGTTCGCTTCCTCGAGTAACAAGTCGATACTGACGCGTTCGATACCGGGCATGGATTCAACCGCGACACGTTGTTGCTCGCCATCGAGTATGAACATTGGATAAATAAAATCTCCCGCACTCAAGCAATGCTCTCGCATCAGGCGCCGGGAGAAATCATCTCGGCGCATGCGCCGTTTGCGGGTATAGGGATAATTTGACACGATTTTGTCTCTGTTGCAGAAGTTTAGGCCAAATATCGCATAATTCGAGCCGAGTGGACAGGTCGCTAAGGATGTCATCGGCCGGCAAGCCGAAATCTTGAAAACGGAAAAGGCTTATGAAATTCGAGCTTTTGCGACGGCCCGATGTATTGCAATAACTCTGCCCGATCCGCGCATGGAGCTGCCTTTTATTCTAGAGAATAGCTAGATGTCAGATATTGCGCACCAGCCAGCGCACCAGGTCAGTCCACAGGCGACTGATTTGGCGCCTGGTCGGCATAATGCCGGCATGCGGTAATTCCAGTGTTATCACCGGAACGCCAAGATAAATCCCGGCGTAGTTGCCGAGTGATCCGGGGTAGGTCCCCATCAGGTTCTTGTATAGGTGCCCGATACGCCTGGGTGCATTTTTTCGACTGGGTGCATCGTAATCAACCAGCGAGTAGGGTGCGTGCACCGCGATTACAACATCCGGCTTGAATTGTTCAATTTCCTGGTGCAGCCAGTTGGTTTCCGGCTCACTCAGTGGATAGGGTCCGGGATAGCGACGCTTGTTCCCATAGGTTTTGACTTTCCAGTAGTCGAGCGCTGCGCCATTTTGGCTATCGGGAGTAGAGAAATTACGGTTTAAATCCACACCATTGGCATTGGTGCGTTGATGCTTCCGCTGTAACGCGCCGTCAGGATTCATCAGCGGATTGATGCGCCAGTGAAAAAGCCCGGAATGATGCTTCTCTAAAGTGTGCATCCATTTAAACACGATGCTGATCGCGGCGAGTTCATCTCCGTGAGTGCCGCCAACGAGAAGAATTCGTCCCCTGGACTTGCGTTGCTTCAGCGGTGGGTATTCTTTGATCAGCAACGGTACCCCGTTCACCGAACTGTGGCCGCTCGCTGTCATCTCGAGAACTGAACATTCCTCGAAACTCACGCTGGCCAGTTTGTCGGAGATCTTTTTACATACCGCGTCCACTGTTGCGAAGGTGGCAGAGGTGCAGATAAACAGGGCACATCCCAGCAATATTGCGAGGCGATGTCTAGTCATCAAGCGTTATGGTTTTAACCTTATCAAGTGCTGTGATATTTCCGCTGGGAAAGGCACGGTTGAGCAGACGCAAAGTGTTTACCGCCTCGTACTCGAGCGCACTTTGCCGGGCCAGCTCTTCAAAACTCTGAACATTGCGTTTGACTACTTTAAGCTGAGGTGCCTTGATCGCATCGATTTGTGCCTGGTCCAGATGGCGAAAGCTTTGATTGATGTTGAGTAGTTGTTTGTCGGTGCCGGAAAATTGATCACTGGTCGAGGTACCGAACAGGGTCAGGGCCTGCGAGTTGTCGAGCTTGATAGCGCTGATGCGGGCCGGTTGAGAGTCGCCACCGCTCGGCGTGACCCGAGTGCTTGCGGTCACCCCATAATCTTTCTTACTGACCTTCAATTCTTTGTTCTTGGCCAGCCGTTTTAACAACCCTTCCAGTGATTCATTCTTGTTAAGAGACGTGACTCCGATCTGAACCAGTGCACCAGTCTTCGAATCCCTGGCTTGCAGAAACTGCGGATTATTGTTGACTTTCCAGCCTTTCGGCAGCTGCAGGCCAATAGCGAGTTGTGGATGTGAAAAGCGGTTGTTGGCGACGATGCCCTGCTTGAGGCTGGAACCCCAGGCCAGGCCATCGATCATACCCTCGTAGCCCGCCTGGTTGTTGTCGCGGTATGTTTTGACAGAGAGTTTTTTCGCGGAACGCACCACGGTTTTCAGTCGGTCATCGTTGCGCGGATGAGTCGAGAAAACACCGTGATAGATATTGGCAGGGCGTTTTTCCTTTGCTGCCAGTGCCTTTTCATAGACTTCCTGGTCCTTGAGTACGCCGATGACTTCGAGCATGTTTTCCGGATCGTAACCGGCAGTATGCAGATATTCAGCACCCAGGCGATCGGCTTCGAGCTCGTGATCTCGGCCGTAGCCGCGAATCAGGCCGGTACTAAGTTGTTGACTGAGGTTGCCCAGCGCCTGCTGGCCGGTAGTCGCGGTGATCAATACACTGAGCAGGGTCGAAGCAAACTGTCCCGCTTGCTGGCGCACCGAATGGCGCGCGGTAACGTGCCCGATTTCGTGTCCCAGTACCCCGGCGAGTTCAGCCTCGGAATTGAAGTAGGCCATGATGCCTCGGGTGACGTAGATATAACCCCCGGGTAGCGCAAACGCGTTGATATCAGGGGAATCCAGCACCGTAAAGGTAAACTTCAGGTGCGCGCGATGACTCTTCGCCGCCAGCTCCTGGCCGATACCATTCACATATTGTTGTAGTGCGGGATCGTCATAAACGCCGTAACTGGCAATGATCTCCTTATGATAGCGACGCCCCTGTTCGATCTCTTCGGCTTCTGACACGATCGCGAAATCGCGCTCGCCGGTTACCGGATTAATCGCGCAAGCGCTCAGCCCAAGGCTCAATACAAGTATCAGGAAATAAAAAAATTTCATGGGTGAATTATTGAGTGCTGGTGCGCTTTATTCAAGACAAAAAAAAGGGTGCTTGGGGCACCCTTTTCGAAATCGATACTCGTGCCTACTTGCCGTAGCGTTGACGGAACTTGTCGACCTGTTTCGCGGTTTGCAGAATGTGCTGCTTGCCGGTGTAAAATGGGTGCGACTGGCTCGAAATTTCAAGTTTCAGTAATGGATACTCTTTCCCGTCTTCCCACGTGATAGTTTCCCTGGTGGGTACAGTGGACCTGGTCAGGATCGCAAAATCAGACGAAATGTCCTGGAATACGACGTCTCTATACTCGGGGTGGATATCTTGTTTCATGTTGATGCTGCTATCTATGCTGGCGCTAAAGGGCGGGGATTCTGACCGTTTAGTGGCAAAAGTGCAAGTGTTTTCTGGACCTTACCGGCCCTTTATGGTCCTCACTTAGGCACGAAACTTAAAGTGTTTTATAACTAAAAATTTATAAAACCTTGAGCCGACTGCCAGCGCTGATTTTATCCACAAAAACTGTGGATAACTTTGTGTATAACTATGTTCAGGGATTGTCAAAGCCCCGCAAACCCTGGGTTTTTGTTAAATTAGTCATTTTTTAACCAACTTGTAAACTATATAAAAATCAACCACTTGCAAAACTTGAGCATAACCCGACGAAAAATTTGAAAAAGCGCTTGACATTTTTCGTGTTGATATTTCAGTTGTGAATAATTCCCTCGGCGGAGTCGAAGAATGGCTTACTTTTTGCTTTTTGTTGCTGTAGGAATACGGCCTGCAGGTCGTTTAAGTGACAAAAACCAAGCCGGGAGGGGGCGATTTTTTCGTGATTGAAATCGATCAAACCCTTGTCACGCGCCAGTTCCAGCCCTGGCAGCAGCGAATTTAGCGATAATCCGGTATTGTCGTGAAATAAACGGGTTTGAAAGCCGTGTTTGAGCCGCAATGCGTTCAGCATGAATTCGAAACGCAGATCATCCTCGCTGAGCGTGGTTTCACTGGTGATCGTGTTGCGGCCGCCATGCTCGAGGTAGGCCCGGGGCTGGCGTTGCCGCACCCGGCGTATCACCCGGTTTTCGCTACCTAGCGTAATCTTGCCATGGGCACCGGCACCGATGCCAAGGTAATCTCCAAACTGCCAGTAGTTTATATTGTGCCCGGACTCCCTTTTCTCGAGGCTGTAGGCCGAGACTTCATATTGCCGGTAAGCGTGTTTTTCAAGTAATGCCTGGCAGGCAGTTTGCTGTTCCCAGCACAGGTCATCGTCTGGCATATTCGAAGGGGGTTGGTGGTGAAACAGCGTGTTGGGTTCGAGTGTCAATTGATAGTGAGAAATATGTTCAGGCCCAAGGTCGATCGCCTGCGCCAGGTCGTCGCCCGCCGCCTCGATGCTTTGTGCAGGTAGTCCAAACATCAGGTCCAGGTTGATATTATCGAATCCTGCCTCGCGCGCGATAGCAAATGCGCGCAGCGCGTCGGTGCTGTTGTGAACCCGCCCGAGCACTTGCAGGTTTTGATCGTTGAAACTTTGAATTCCGATAGAGAGGCGGTTAATACCGGTCTCGCGGTAGCCCCGATAGTTTTCCGCGTCGGCGCTACCCGGATTCGACTCCATTGTAATTTCGATTGCGGGTGCGAAATTCAGCAGTGCACGCAATCCTGAAAACAGCGCTTCGATCGCGGCGGCTGAAAATAGCGAGGGTGTGCCCCCGCCGATAAAGATGGATTCTATTCTGCGTCCCCAGATCAGGGGCAGGTCCTGTTCGAGGTCTCTGAGCAATGCTTCGATGTAGGCCTGTTCGGGGATCGAATCCGCCTGGTGGGAATTAAAGTCGCAATAGGGACATTTCTTTTCACACCAGGGCAGGTGGATATAAAGACCCAGCGGTGGGTTGCTGCTAAACACCTTGCTCTAACAGCTTGCGTTTCAATTCCGCGAGTGCTTTGCCGCGATGGCTGAGCCGGTTCTTTTCGGCGGCAGTCAATTGGGCGCTGGTGCATTCCCGGTCGGTTAAATAAAAATAGGGATCGTATCCGAAGCCACCGATACCAGCCGGTTCAAGCTGGATCACGCCCTCCCAGCTGCCTTCGCAGATCAGCGGTGACGGGTCTGCGGCGTGACGCATCAGAACGATTACTGCGCGATAACGTGCGCTGCGTTCCATCGGCGGTACGTCGCGTAGTTTTTCCACCAGCAGCGCATTGTTCGCCGCGTCGTCGGCGCCGGGTCCGGAAAAGCGCGCACTGTAAACACCGGGCGCACCATCGAGCGCATCGACTTCTATACCTGAGTCATCTGCCAACGCGGGTAAGCCGGTGTGCTCGGCGGCATTACGTGCCTTGATAATCGCATTTTCGACAAACGTGGTTCCGGTTTCTGCAACCTCCGACACGTCGAATTCGGATTGTGGATGCAGTTCATAGCCAAGATCATCCAGAATCGCGGACAACTCCTGCAGCTTGCCGGGATTTCCGGATGCCAGTACCAGTCGTTTCACGCGTTCAACTGGAAATCGAAAATACGGTTTATGCCGGCGCGCGCCAGTTCGAGCATGCTGCTCAATTCCTGGTCTGAAAAAGCGGCCGTTTCGGCAGTGCCCTGGACCTCGATGAATCCACCCTGGTTGTTCATGACGACATTCATATCGGTCTCTGCGTTCGAGTCCTCGGCATAGTCGAGATCGAGCACTGCTTCACCCTCGTAGATACCGACCGAAATAGCAGCTACCTGGCATTCGATCGGGTTCTGTTGAAGGTCGCCCGACTCCAGCAATTTCTGGATCGCATCCGAAAGTGCAACCCAGGCTGCCGAAATGGAGGCGGTGCGAGTGCCGCCATCGGCCTGGATGACGTCACAATCTATAGTGATGGTTCGTTCACCCAGTTTTTCAGTATTGATGCTGGCGCGTAACGCACGTCCTATCAGGCGCTGAATTTCCATGGTGCGTCCGCCCTGGCGGCCTGAACTTGCCTCGCGCCGCATGCGGCTTCCGGTCGATCGCGGCAGCATGCCATATTCGGCGGTAACCCAGCCTTTCCCTTTACCGCGTAAAAATCCGGGTACCGAGTTGTCTATCGATGCGGTGCAGATGACCCGGGTGTCACCAAACTCGATCAACACGGAACCATCGGCGTGTTTAATATAGTTTCGCGTAATCTTGACAGGTCTTAGCTCATCCGCCGCGCGGGAACTGGGTCGCATTATTTCGTCTCCATAAAAAGAGCGGCAATTATACTCATCGAGGTTGTAGCCGTCCGCAACATTTAACCGCAGATGTGATCTGCGTGTTATAGCGAATAGTGAAAATAGGCTATGATGCCGGTTGCAAAGACACAGAGACTCGCATTGTGATAAGAAGCATGACCGGTTTTGCCCGGGTAGAGGAAACCAATAAAGCTGGATCGATTACCTGGGAGCTGCGCTCGGTTAATCATCGCTATCTTGAACCCGGCATCAAGGTACCCGAGGATTTCAGGCACCTGGAGCCCGAGATCCGCAAGCTACTGGCAAAGTACCTGACCCGTGGCAAGGTTGATCTGGGTTTGCGCTACAAGCTCGATCAGAAACATCAGCGCGATATAAGCCTGAACGAGGATATCGTGTTGAGTTTGCGTAATGTAGAGCAGCAGATTCTGAATATCGTGCACGAGGGCAGCAAGCTATCGGTTGCCGATATTTTAAGCTGGCCCGGGGTCATCGCCGAGACCGAGCGTGACCTGGCCTCGTTCAATGAACTGGCGATGTCCTGTCTCGAGTCTGCGCTGAAGCAATTACAGCAGGGTCGCGAGACGGAAGGTAAGGCGCTCGATGAGTTAATACGAAGCCGTTGTGCACAGATCAGCGAGATCGTGGGCGAAGTGCGCAAACATCGACCCGAAATGATGGCCGCGCTGCGTAAGAAATGGGAAACCAGTCTCGATGAAAAATTGAAACAGTGGCGCGAGAACGCAAATGAAGATCGACTCGAACAGGAGCTGGTTATGCTGGCGCAGAAACTCGATGTTGAAGAAGAGCTCGACCGACTCGATACTCATGTAGCCGAGGTGTTGAATGTTCTGGATCGTGACGAAGCGGTAGGTAGAAGACTGGATTTCCTGATGCAGGAACTCAATCGAGAGGCCAATACGTTGGGGTCAAAGTCGCAGGACAGCATTACCACGCAGCAAGCAGTTGATCTCAAGGTCCTGATCGAACAAATGCGTGAACAGGTGCAGAATATCGAGTAAGCCGTGTCCCAATCCAAGAAACTTAATATTTCGTCATTCACTGTACTACTGGTGGCGGCCCTGACCCTGCTGATGTTTGCGCTGTGGTGTGTTTCGTTGCTGATCCTGGTCGACCGCCAGGGCCAACAGAATTCGGTAACGTTGCAGCAAAACCTTCATGCGCAGGTGTTACAGCTGCAGCAAAAACAGCATCTCTGGCTGCAGTCCCAATACTATCTGCTCGGTACGCTGGCGGAGTCATCCGCCGATGCCCAGACCTTCCAGTCTTTTCTGTGGAGCTATTACCAGCGTAATCCCAATATCTGGGCCGTGAACCGGGTGCATTTCGACCAGGAGGGCCGCCCTGTCTCGAGATCCAACAAACCGGGCTGTCTGCAGCCAGGACAAATGCACCGGGATAATTTCGATAATTTCCTGGTACCACAGATTACGAGTTGTCGTATCGATGATAAGGCACTGCTCGAAATTGCCGGCCCTGTTGCGGCCGAGGGTAACCCGGTGGTGCTGCTGGTAAGCATGGATTATTTTGATTTCCTGAACGAGTTTTCGAGCCTGTCAGGACGCGATTTACAGCGTGCTACCGATACCGAGCAGGGTATTCAATACCAGGAGTTCAGCGCCGATGGCGAAGCAAGTCGCCCTATTACAATTCCGATCGGGATGGATAGCGTCGTGCCCGGTCAACTGCACCTCAAGCTGCAAACGCTGTCTTTCTGGGATCTTTTCAAACGCCAGGCAGCGATTGTACTGGCAGTGTTGGTATGCGCTGCCCTGCTGGTTCTGGCATTGTTACATTTCAACTTGATCAGACCTTTACACGAGCTCGCACGGAGAATGCACGTTGCGGCAAAAAGCCAGCAGGATGGTGCTACCGATGGGCCGGGCGGAGTCAGGACCGGCCTGGAGGTGATGATCGAAGATTTCAACGTGTTGCAAAAAATGGCCAAGCGAGACCCGGTGACACGACTCAATAACCGCGTCATTTTTGAAGACCGTCTGACGCAGGCGATACTGGAAGGGAAACGCAGTGGACGTCGCTATGCGCTGGTCATGATCGAGATTGTCGGGCTTGACGAGTTTGCGCAGCAACGAGGCCAGTATATTGTCGATGCGCTGCTGCGGCAGGTTGCCAGGGGCCTGCGAGAATCATTGCGTGAGAGTGACCAGGTTGCGCGTTTTGAAAGAAACCTGTTCGCAATATTGCTTGAAGTACAACAACGCGATCAGTTGAATTTCCTGGTCGAGAAAATTTACCTGTCTATCGTTCGACAATACCAGATTTACGGACGTGAATTTGAATTGAGGGCTTTTTTCGGCATTGCGATTTATCCCGATGATGCTGTTGATGCGGATATCCTTTACCAGAATGCCAGTGCTGCCCTGGTCGATGCTGAAAATAGCGACTGGCCGATGCAGTTTTTCAAGGATCCCGACGAGGCTATCGATACTTCAGGGTTTACGATGATACAGGCCCTGCGTCGTGCGCTGGATAACGATGAGTTAAAGCTCGTGTATCAACCGGTTGTCGACCTGGAAAGTTACGAAACAATTTACCTCGAGGCCCTGTTGCGTTGGAAAGACCCGGACAAGCATAATTTTTCCATTGGGCGTACGATTCGCCTGGCGGAACAAAACCATTTGATAATGCCACTGACAAACTGGATTATCGAGTCTGCCTGCCGGTTTATCAGCGAATCCAGCCTTGATGGTCTGTCCATAGGTATTAATTTGTCGATGATTGATTTGCATGATCGCCGCTTACCGGAACGCATCGAAACCTACTTAACCCAATACCAGGTCGAACCCGCTCAGATCGTAATTGAAATAACGGAAGGGCAGATCATGCAGGATCCGGGAGAGGTGGTCGAGGTATTGTCGCATCTCGGGATGATGGGCTTGTCGCTTTCGATCGATGACTTCGGTACCGGGCAGGCTTCATTAACCTATCTCAAGGAACTGCCTGTCGAAAAGCTCAAGATCGATCAGTCTTTTGTACGCGATATTGCCACTAATCCGGACGACCAGTTGATTGTGAAGGCGACAATCGAGCTTGCTCATACGCTGGATTTAAAGGTTGTCGCCGAGGGTGTGGAAACGCTGGCGGTGTGTGAATTGCTGACCAAAATGCGTTGCGATCATGTGCAGGGATATTACATTAGTCACCCACTCGAGGAGCGACAGGTCGCCGCCTGGTTCGAGACTTCGGTTAAATCAGACCTTGTTCGGAAAGGCAGTTAATTCCGTCGCCGACAATGACGTGATCCAGCACGCGAATATCGACCAGGCCTAACGCCTTTTGCAGACGCTCGGTGATACGGATATCCGCCTGACTCGGTTCGCAGACGCCCGAGGGGTGGTTATGCGCGAGTATTACCGCCGCCGCGTTATCGGCAAGTGCCTGTTTAACCACTTCACGTGGATAAACCGAGGCTCCATCTATGGTTCCGCGAAACAATTCCCGAAACGCGATTACCCGGTTGCGATTGTCGAGCATCAGGCAGGCAAAGACCTCGTATTTATAATCGCGTAACCGCGCACGCAGGTAATTCCGTGTTTGTTCCGAACGGGTCAGGCAGTTTCCGTATTCGAGTTCTTCCGATAAATGGCGGCGTGCGATTTCGAGCGCGGCTTGCAGTTGCACGAACTTGGCCAGGCCCAGCCCCTTGCGACTGCAGAAACTTTTTGTGTCGGCATCGAGGACAGCTCGTATCGAGCCGTAATCGAGTAATAGTTGTCGTGCGAGGTCGACCGCGGTACTGCCGGTCACCCCGGTGCGTAGCAAAATTGCCAGTAGTTCAGCGTCCGAGAGCGCATTTGCGCCCCGGTTAACCAGTTTTTCGCGGGGTTTTTCGGCACTGGGCCATTGAGAGATAGTCATGGGTATTCCTTTACCTGTTGTCCTCAACCGCTAAAATAGAATAAATGCAAGCGCTCGGCAACAAGAAAATACTGCTCGGAATTACCGGCGGCATAGCCGCCTACAAATCCGCCGAACTGGTGCGCCTGTTGATAAAGGCAGGTGCCGAGGTGCGCGTCGTGATGACACCATCGGCGCAGGAATTTGTGCAACCGCTGACTTACCAGGCGCTGAGCGGCCACCGGGTATACGTCGATTTGTTCGATGCCGAAGCAGACTCGGCGATGGATCATATCGAGCTCGCACGCTGGTGTGACCTGTTGTTGGTGGCGCCGGCGTCGGCTGATTTCCTGGGCAAGATGAATGCGGGATATGCCGACAATCTCTTACTGACCTTGTGTCTCGCGAGCAAGCGCCCGGTCGCCGTGGCACCGGCGATGAACCAGCAAATGTTTGCCAATTCCGCAACGCAGGAAAATCTGAAACAACTGGCTGCGCGCGACGTACGAGTCTGGGGGCCGGCCGAAGGTGACCAGGCCTGTGGCGATTTCGGTCCTGGGCGCATGCTCGAACCCGAGCAATTACTGGCTAATGTCGCGCTGCAATTCGTTCCTGGCAAGCTTGACGGGGTCCAGCTGTTGTTGACTGCCGGCCCCACTCGAGAGGCGATCGATCCGGTGCGTTATATCAGCAATCGGAGTTCGGGCAAGATGGGCTACGCGCTTGCCGAGGCGGCGTTGCAGGCGGGGGCCAGGGTGACCCTGGTAAGTGGTCCTGTGTCTTTGGTAGCGCCACCGGGCGCGAAACTGGTAGCGGTGGAGTCGGCCCAGCAAATGTATGAAGCGGTGATGCAACAGGTAGCTCACAGCGACATTTTTATCGGCTGTGCCGCGGTGTCCGATTACCGGGTTGACCAGGTGGCGACACACAAGCTCAAAAAGTCCGAAAATTCGATGTCGCTGCCCTTGATCTTGAATGTCGATATCCTGGCTGCCGTTAGCGCACTCGAAAACAAACCGTTTTGTGTTGGATTCGCCGCCGAGACGCAGAATCTTGAAAAGTATGCGCTTGCCAAGCTCGAGCAGAAGAATCTCGATATGATCGCGGCGAACCCGGTTGGTAATGCCGATAGCGGGTTCGAAACCGACACTAACCAGCTTGAAGTCTTCTGGCGTGACGGTCACCACAGCATCGAGCGCGATAACAAACTCGCTATCGCGAAACAACTTATCGATTTGATTGTCGAGCGCTATACTTGCGCCCGTTCCTAACAGGCAACCCTAAGCATGACAGCAAACAAGAACAATGTTGCGGATATTCTGATCGAGGCCTTGCCCTATATCCAGGCACTGGATCAGAAGACAGTGGTGATAAAATTTGGCGGTAACGCCATGGTCGATGAAGCGCTCAAGAGTAGCTTTGCCCAGGACATCGTGTTGCTGAAGCAGATTGGTGTTAACCCGGTTATCGTACATGGTGGGGGCCCGCAAATCGGCAAGCTGCTCGAACAGATCGGCAAGAAGAGCCGCTTCATCGAAGGCATGCGAGTCACCGATAATGAAACCATGGATGTTGTCGAAATGGTGCTCGGCGGGCAGGTTAACAAGCAGATCGTAGCACTGATTAATCGTCATGGTGGACGCGCAGTAGGCCTTACCGGTAAGGACGGCGGTATGATTACGGCCCGTAAAATGAAACTGGCTGGAAATGACGCCGTCGATAACGATCTTGGACAGGTTGGAGAGGTCGAGTCGATAGACCCCGCCGTGGTAGCGATGCTGGACGACGATGACTTTATCCCGGTAATTGCCCCCATCGGTGTCGGCTCCGACGGTTCTTCCTACAATATTAATGCAGACCTGGTTGCTGGCGAATTGGCCAAGGTACTGGGGGCGGAAAAATTATTGTTGTTAACCAATACCCCGGGGGTGCTCGATCCGGATGGAAATCTACTGACCGGTCTAAGTGCCGACGAAACCGAGCGTCTAATCGCCGACGGCATCATCCATGGAGGTATGTTGCCGAAAGTACGCTGTGCACTGGACGCGGTAAAGGCCGGGGTTCGAACCAGTCAGATCATCGATGGGCGGGTAAGGCATTCGGTATTGTTGGAGTTATTGACCGATTCGGGTGTGGGCACGCTAATAAACGGGGCGCCAGGGAACTAAAGACCTTCAGTCCTTGGGTTTCTCGGCCGTGAGTTCCCGGTAACGCGCCAGGTCCAGCGCGTACTGCTGGTTAATTTGATTTTTCTTGTCCATCTTCAATTCCAGTTGGGCATAGCGATTCTCTAGTTTAACGGTGAAGTGCTCTATTTTCTGGGCGAGACCACCAGGAACTTCCTTGCCCTTGGAAAGGTAAATATCTTCTGCGGAGGTTATCAATGACTGCAGCTGTTGCTCTGTGGAAGCAATGCTTTTATTGATTAGATTGATCACCGAATCGAGCACTTCGAGACGATCGTCGCGCGCCAGGCCAAGTTCTTCTTCGGAACTAAAGGTCAGCAGCAGCACCTGGTCTTTTTGATACTGAATCTCCTTGATCTTCGCTTCCTTGGCCTCTTGTTCCTCCAGCTTGCGCTTGGCTTCAGCCTCCACCGCTCTTTCTTCATCGCTCTTGGCTGCTTCCTTGGTCGACAGGACTACACCCTGCGAATTTAACTGCTGGTGTTTCTTTTTGACCTGTTTCGCGGGTAGCCGGTCGCTGTAACGAATCTGGCCGTTATCGTCGACCCACTTATACAGTGCGCCTGCACCCGCGGGCCTGAAGAAAGCAAACAGAATCGAAGCCAGCAGTAAAACTGGCAATAATGTTAAGCGGGTTTCCAGGTGATTGCTGACGGCGCGCAAGATGTTATTTGATTCCTGACCACTTCAGGTCATTCAGATCCTAACACGCATAATAGTTTATTTATGGTGATTTGCCATTAATTTGACAACTATGGTTGTCCCATCAAACTCGCTACCGAGGTATGCAATGCCTGTAAGTAATCCCTCTCTCCGGGCGAGGTTACCAGCACCGCAACTCCTATATTCTGTGGATTCCAGTCGGGTTCTATCGCGATACGGTGCTGATTGTTTTGCTGTAAGTTCTGCGCCTGGCTCATGTAGCGCACCACTTGCTGATGATTCAGTGTTTCACCCGAATTTTCGCCGTGTTTTACATCGGTCGACAGGTCATTTTCATAGACCAGGTAACGGTGATGAATTTGCCCGACCGTGCTTCGGTCTCCAGGGGAATGAAGCTCAAGCAGGAGTCCGCTCTCATCCCGGGAAACGGTAAGTTTAAGCTCGAGTGGCGCTTTTCGCTGGTTGGCCTGCTGGATTTTGTCGATAATTTTACCGGCGCCGCGAGCTTCCATGCCGTTGACAAAGAACTCAGGGGTATAGATTGTGCGTTGCAGATTATTAGCGCCCAGGTGGCGTTGACGGCGGGTATATTCTGCGCTGGAAAAGCGATCCTTCCAGCCCAGGTAATCCCAGTAATCAACATGAAACGCAAGTGCGAGCACGTTAAGCTCATCTTTGGGTGTATCGACAAGTCGCGACAACCAGCGATCGGCGGGTGGACAGCTGGAGCAGCCTTCCGAGGTGTAGAGTTCGACGACGGCGGTTTGCCTGTCTCCGCTGCTGATTTCAATAGGCTCGCCAGCGTAAGCAGAAAGCGAGATCAGACTGGTGAGCATTAAGACACGAAGCATGGTGCACCTGTTTTTATATCGTAAGAACCTAAGTAGACTGCATCGATCGGCCTGAGTTCAGTCGATTCCGTAGTCGGCCCGGTAAGCTTCAATGGCTGCCTGATGTTTGCTATCCCCACTGGTTTGCAAATATTCGAGGATATGGTCGAGTTTTATGATCGAGATGACGCTTAATCCCTGTTGCTCCAGTTCCTGGATTGCCGAGAGCTCTCTCGATCCTTTTTCCTGTCGGTCAAGTGCAATCATGACGGCACAAACCTCGGCACCGAGCGTTTCGATTAACCCGATTGATTCGCGAATTGCGGTTCCGGCGGTGATGACATCGTCGATAATCATCACCCGACCGGTGATTTCGGCGCCCACTGTATTTCCTCCTTCACCGTGATCTTTGGCTTCCTTGCGGTTAAACGCGTAGGGGATATCACGTTGATGTTGTTGGTACAATGCGCTCGCGGTAATCGCGGCCAGGGGTATACCTTTGTAAGCAGGGCCGAACAGCAGATCGAAATCAATTTTGCTGTGCTGAATCGCATCGGCATAGAATCCGGCGAGCGCCGCGAGATCGGCGCCACGATTAAAAATCCCGGCGTTGAAAAAGTAAGGACTGACGCGACCGGATTTGAGCGTGAATTCGCCAAAGCTGAGGGCGCCACGCTGCAGGCAGTAGTCGACGAAACGGGATTGGTAAGCTTGCATGGGCGAATCGTTAGGGCCTGTTAACACTAATCGGATATCTTAAGTCATGTATCATATCGCCAGAATTGAATATTGGTAGCAGTTTCAGATGCGCGTGATCTCAGTAAACACCAACGGAATTCGTGCAGCGGCGCGCAAGGGCTTTTTCGACTGGCTACCCCGTCAGCGTGCGGACTTCATTTGTGTACAGGAAACCAAGGCGCAAACCGAGCAGCTGGAGCAGCCGATATTTCATCCCCGTAATTATTACTGTAGCTACTACGATGCATTGAAAAAAGGCTACTCCGGAACGGCGATTTACAGCAGGGAGCGGCCGTTGCAGGTGATTCGCGGTTATGGCGAATCCGAGTTCGATAACGAGGGGCGTTACCTCGAATATCGCTACCGCAACCTGTCGATCATTTCACTCTACGCGCCATCGGGCTCGTCAGGTGATCACCGCCAGGAATCCAAGTGGCGGTTTCTTGAAAGTTTTATGCTGCATCTGCAATCGCTGCGACGTAAACGCCGTGAATTCATCATCTGTGGTGACTGGAATATTGCGCATCAGAATATCGATCTAAGAAACTGGCGCTCCAACCAGAAAAACTCCGGGTTCCTACCCGAGGAACGTGCCTGGCTGACCGATTTATTCGAACGCGTGGGTTATATTGACGCGTTTCGCGTTGTCGATAAACGCGACGAACAATACACCTGGTGGTCGAACCGGGGACAGTCCTGGGACAAGAACGTCGGCTGGCGTATCGATTACCAGATAGTCACACCCGGATTGAAAGACCGAATTCGGCGGGCACGGATTTATAAAGATCAGCGCTTTTCCGATCATGCGCCGTTAATCATGGACTATGACCTGGAGCCCGCAGTCTAGTGCAGCAGAGCAATCTGCAATCCGTTTCCACGCTCAGGTTATTTTTTCATCGACGTGTGGTGACGATGCTATTCCTCGGTTTTTCAGCCGGCATCCCACTGTTGCTTATCTTCTCGTCACTGAGCCTGTGGCTGCGTGAAGCCGGGGCTGAACGTGCCGCGGTGACTTATTTCAGCTGGGCCGCGCTTGGCTATTCGTTCAAATTCGTGTGGGCGCCCCTGGTTGATCAATTACCCTTGCCCTGGTTGACCCGGATGCTCGGTCGCCGGCGCGCCTGGATATTGACTGCGCAATTCGCGATCATTGTTGCAATCCTTGCCATGGCATCGATCGACCCCGCGGCGAATCAATCGAGTTTGACCCTGATGGCGCTGGCCGCAGTTTTACTCGGTTTCTCCTCGGCAACCCAGGATATCGTCATCGATGCCTATCGTATCGAATCGGCCGAAGTTGAATTACAGGCAATGATGTCTGCAACCTATATCGCTGGTTATCGTATCGGTATGCTGGTAGCGGGTGCAGGCTCGCTATACCTC
Source organism: uncultured Gammaproteobacteria bacterium (assembly GCA_947259485.1). Taxonomy (GTDB): domain Bacteria; phylum Pseudomonadota; class Gammaproteobacteria. The sequence goes on from CAMYLU010000026.1 coordinate 38,385, forward strand.
GCCGACTGGTTTGGCACCAGTGGCGAAGCCTATGACTACCAGGCTTGGCAGTGGACCTACTGCGCAATGGCACTTGCGATGCTGATAGGTGTCGCCACCACGCTGGTAATCGATGAACCGCAAAGAGCAGAGAGAGACAGTATTGCCGGTAGCAATCAGGACTATTTACGATTTTTACTGATGTTCGTGGTCGCGATAGGGGGATTCGTCGGTGTTTTCTTCTTTTCGGGGGATATTGCCGGTAGTGTCAAGTCATCGCTGGGTGCGGTCCTGGCCAACCCGTTCCTGGCCGCTCTGTTGGTGGAATCCCTGCGTCTTGCACTGGCATTGCTGGTTATGTGGCTGCTGGCATTAGTGCTGGTCAAATCCGGCATTGTCGGTTATGCGATGGTTGAGCGTACCTACCTGATGCCGATTCGTGATTTCTTCAGTCGTTACGGCTGGTCGCTGGCCTGGATATTGCTCGCATTGATCGGACTTTATCGAATTTCCGATATCGTTCTTGGAGTTATTTCAAACGTCTTCTACCAGGATCTCGGTTTCAGCAAAACCGAAATAGCCAGCGTGGTCAAAACCTTCGGCTTGTTGATGACTATCGCCGGCGGTTTCCTGGGAGGGTTGCTCGCGCTTCGTTTCGGCGTGATGCGTGTTCTGCTGTTGGGCGCGGTGCTCGCGGCAGCGACCAATTTGCTGTTCATGCTGCTGGCAAGCATCGGCTACGATATGTTCTGGCTTTACGTCGTAATCTCTGCCGATAACCTGTCGGCGGGCATTGCCAGCGCCGCGTTCGTCGCCTTCCTGTCGAGCCTGACCAATGTCTCCTTCACCGCGATGCAGTTCGCTATCTTTACCTCGTTGATGACCCTGATTCCAAAGGTATTGGGCGGTTACTCGGGATCGATGGTCGATGCGATCGGGTACCCCAGCTTCTTCCTGGTCACTGCAATTCTTGGCATTCCGGCATTGTTGCTGATTCTGATAGCGGCACGGCGTTTCGAAATCCGCGATGGTCCCGGCTAGTTTATTGTATGATGTGGGTACCGTTTAGTTTCGTTTGAAAAGCCATGAATCACTCCGAAAAACTGTTTGAACAGGCAGTAAAAGTAATCCCGGGCGGGGTTAATTCACCGGTGCGCGCATTTGCCGCGGTTGGAGGTACGCCACCGTTTATCGATCATGCCGAGGGCGCCTACCTGGTTGATGTCGATGGTAGACGTTATATCGACTATGTTGGCTCCTGGGGACCTATGATATGCGGTCATGCGCATCCCGAGATCATCGCTGCTGTTACCGAAACCGTGCACAAAGGCTTGAGTTTCGGCGCGCCATCGCCGCTCGAGGTACAGCTGGCGCAGCGCATCTGTGAATTGATGCCAAGCATCGACCTGGTGCGTATGACCTGCTCGGGTACGGAAGCAACCATGAGTGCGATCCGTCTCGCGCGTGGATACACCGGGCGTGACAAGATCATCAAGTTCGAGGGTTGCTACCACGGGCATGCGGATTCCCTGTTGATCAAGGCAGGTTCGGGTGCCTTGACGCTGGGAGTGCCGAGCTCACCCGGAGTTCCGTCCGTGCTTGCCGATCATACCGTCACGCTCGAATACAACAATGCTGACCAGGTTAAACAGGTGTTTACCGAGATCGGTGCTGAAATTGCCTGCGTGATTGTTGAACCCGTAGCCGGCAATATGAACTGTGTGCCACCGGCCGCGGGCTTTTTACAGACGCTGCGGGAATGTTGCGATGCGTCATCGAGCGTGCTGATCTTCGATGAAGTCATGACCGGGTTTCGGGTTGGACTCGGGGGCGCCCAGGAGCGCTATGATATCGTTCCTGACTTGACCGCGCTTGGAAAAGTCATCGGCGCCGGGATGCCGGTCGGTGCTTTTGGCGGCAAGCACGAAATCATGAGCCATATTGCGCCGCTGGGGCCTGTTTACCAGGCCGGGACCCTGTCAGGTAACCCGGTGGCGATGGCGGCCGGGTTAAAGAATCTAGAAATCATATCGCGCCCGGGATTTTTCGAAGACCTGGTGCAACGAACCGGGCAACTGGTGAACGGTATTCTGGGGGCGGCCGAAGCCAATGGTATCGCCTTGCGCGCCAACCAGGTAGGCGCAATGTTCGGCCTGTTTTTTACCGATCAGCCGGAAGTGACGAGATTTAGCCAGGTGAGCGCTTGCGATATCGAGCTCTTCAAAAAATTCTTCCATGGCATGCTGGCGCGCGGTATTTACCTGGCGCCGTCTGCTTACGAAGCGGGATTCGTCAGTGCGATGCACGGTGCCGCGGAGATCGAACAGACCATCGAGGCCGCCGCCGCCACTTTCGCCGAACTCTAAACAGCAAAGGCTATTCTTAGAGGCCGAGCATGCCTTTTTTCAGCTTCTTATCCGCTGGATAATTACCGAGCCAGATTTCAAGTAAAGCGTTCCTGAAATCCTCACCCGGGATCAAGCCCAGTTGCTGCTGGTTCTTGCTTATCCGGGTTCCCTGTGCAGGTAAATAATCGAAAATGTACTGATCTTTTTTGACGGCGTTGGAATCAAAGTAAGCGTAGAATTCGTCAATGCGTGACTGAAGTTGTTTCAAGGTTTCGGAATCCTGATTTTTCTCGAAACCCTCACGCCAGCCTTTTAGCAGTTTCTCTTGAGAGACTTCCTTGTAGACAAAATCAAGTTGCACCCGCCAGGGCCCCGGTTTTGAAAGAATTTCAGCGACATCGCCGGACTTGCTCGGCAGGTAAAGCGAGCCCACGTAAACGTCTACCCATAATTTTTCACGCAAACCCACCCCGTTAAGGACCAGGGACTGGCCATCGGCAGTTTTGATTTCATCGGCGACGAAAACACCGGAGAGTTCAGCCGCCGGAGCTAAGGGGCAAAACAGGCAAAGCCAGGTTGCAAATACGAGTCTTTTCATTGCAGCTGTCTCCTTTAGACTAAGCACAAGGAGTCTATGCCCGCTTGCAACGAATTGGAACCCCCGGGCTTAAAGCTGGGTCGCTTCGGGTTTGATGTATTGAATCACTCCGAGCCGAATCAGCTCGGCATGCAGAATCAGCGCGCGGTCATTACAGTCGGGGATTTCGAGCAGGCGCTGTTTCAGCGCTGTCTCCAGCGGTAGCAGGTAAATCAGCTGGTAAAGAATTGCACAAAAGCCCTGGTCGTCATCACGAATTCGACCCTCGTGGGCACTCACATGGTCGAGAAGATCCAGCATATAAGCAAATTGTTCAGGCATTTCATGGCTACTGTCTTCATCCAGGATTTTGCTGTCCGCAAACGTCAGGCCGTCGTCCTGGGTATGGGTTGACAATATTTCAAAACGCTCGACACCCAGGGCAGTGATCCCCAACAGACCATCAGCCCGGTTCTCCCAGTCATTGATGACAGCGGTTGTCCCGACCGAGTAGATATCTGTATCGATTGCAGTTTCATCTCCCTGGTGAATCAATACCACGCCAAACGGACTGTTCTCGCGCATGCAGGTAGCGATCATGTCGAGGTAGCGAGTTTCGAAAACTTTAAGTTCCAGCGTGTTGCCGGGCAGCAAAACGGTTTTCAGCGGGAACAGTGGAATTTCAGCCATGGTTGGTCATTGCTTCAGCGCCTGTTCATTCCCCCCAACGCGGGGACAGGTCATTATCAATACCAAGCTGGTCGAGAATGCGTGCGACTATAAAATCTACCAGCTCGGCAACAGAACTGGCACCGTGGTAAAACCCGGGATTGGGCGGCAGTATCACTACCCCGAGACGTGACAGTTTGAGCATGTTCTCGAGATGAATACTGGAGAAGGGGGTTTCCCGCGGCACCAGGATCAAGGTTCGGCGTTCCTTGATGGCCACATCGGCGGCGCGATGAATCAGGTTTTCGCTGCTGCCAACGGCAATTGAGGCGAGGCTACCCATGCTGCATGGGCATACTACCATCGCGTCGGCGACCGAGGATCCGCTTGCCGGTGGCGCGGTCCACTGGTCTTTTGAGTAAACACTTATCAGTGCTGGATCGGCGTCGAAATATTCAGCGAGCTTTTGCTGCATTTTCTGAGGTGACCCGGATAATTTCAACTCGGTTTCCATGCCCAGTACGATCTGACCAGGCTGTGAGGTAATAAACTGAACCTTGATGTTTTTTTGCAGGCAGCAATCAAACAGGCGCAGTGTGTATTCGGCGCCTGAGGCTCCAGTCATCGCCAGAGTAATTTTTGTTGGAGTCATGGCTCGGTTATGGCTATTTCTGCTTCAACCAGTTTATCGGTGGCCTGGGAAAGTCGCGCAATCAGGTTTTCGAGAAAGATGCGATAATAGCGCAACTGGGTTTCTGTTGAAGCCTGTTCCATTAACGATGTGCTCACCCGCATCAGTGAAACTTCGGTACGTGCCACGATAGTAGCGTTGCGAGGCTGACGCGTTAGAAAAGCGATTTCGCCAAAACAGTCACCCTGTTTCATCATGCCGACGACCTTTTCATTCTTGACGACTTCTACACCACCCTTGGCAATGATATAAAATGCCGTTTCCTGTTCGCCCTCGGTCACAATAACCTCTCCCTTCTTGAACTCGGTCCATTCGCTGGCGTTGACAACCTCGGTAATTTGATCGTCACTGAAATCCTTGAAGAAAGCGAGATAGCGCAGCGTCTTCCATTTCTCCTGCATGTCGATGCGTTCACCGACTCCGCGCAAGCGGCCAAATGCATTGCTCAGGTCCGTCGCCAGCAGGTAGGCGGATTCATATCGATCATAGATAATTTTTTGCATCGATTTCTCGACAATATCGGCGATGTGCTGCGGCACCTCGGGATTGATCTCCATGATCGGATCGGGATCCAGGTTACTGATTTTGTATATCAGGGATTCCAGGCTGCCTGCCTTGTAGGGTGCCTTTTTCGCCAGCAACGCATACATCACCGCACCGAGTGAGTAAATATCTGATTGTGCCACCAGGCGCTTTTCTTCAGATAATTGTTCTGGCGGCATATACATCGGAGATCCCTGCACCTCGGTGTCATGGCCCTCAAAACCGACATCGACATGGGCGATGCTGAAATCCATGATTTTCACTTCACCATCGTTACTCAGCATGATGTTGCCCGGTTTCAGATCGCGATGGATGATACCTTCACGATGTACGTAATCGAGACCCTTGGAGCATTGATAGATGACATCGACGACCTGGTTCGGGGTGAGAGCTCTATTCCCGGCAACGTATTCCTGCAACGTCACACCGTCGACGAATTCCATGACGATGTAATTGAGATCTTCTTCCTGCCCGGCATCGTAAACGCTTACCACCGATGGATGATGCATACGCCCCGCGCTATAGACCTCGGCAAAAAAACCTTCACGCAACTTTTGCTTGGTCGCGGTATCCATATCTGCTGCAGAATGCGCAACCTTGATCGCGACGGTGCGCTGAACGAAAGGATCAAAAGCCTCGTAAACGACGCCCATAGAACCACGTCCGATGCGGCGTTTGATTTCATACTTGGCGATCTTTGTCGGTCTTTGTGATTTCTCGGACATACCCGATTTCTAGTTTTGCAGCGCTTGAATAAGACGTTGATGAATATTATCAAAACCACCATTGCTCATGATAACGATTTGATCTCCCTGCTCACAATTGTGCAGCAGGTAGTCGATAATCTGTTGTGTATCGGTTTTGACTTCTACTATTGTAGATGCAGATTCCGCAATTTTCGCGATATCCCA
>CAMYLU010000027.1 GCA_947259485.1 uncultured Gammaproteobacteria bacterium
GATGGCAAAATATAAAGACTGGGGCTCTTACGACCAGTGGCGCGAACTCAATGTGCAGGGTATGGCGCGCCACCTGAAAGAATCCGGTGCGGTATATTAATAATTAAGGTTTAATCGGGGACAGTATGCCTATTTCATTTAAGTGGAATAGGCATACTGTCCCCGCTTTTATTCTTACTGGAACACAATATGCCAACATCGATACGCTCATCGCGTAATCGCCTTGATGCCTCTTGTCTTTGCTGTTAGCTTGCCATGGAATACTGCGGCCCAGACGGGGTGGGAGAGAAAATATGAATCAGGGCGTTGTCAATAAAACGGTCCTAGTGGTGATGGTCATTGCCATATCGGCCTTGTTCCTGTCGATGATCCATCAATTTTTGATGGCCATCCTGCTTGCCGGCCTATTTAGTGCGATGGCGCGCCCGATATACCGTCGCTTCCGAGTCCTGTTCAAGGGGCGCCGGCACCTGGCTTCCGCGACCACGATGTTGCTGATGATCGTAGTCGTTTTGATTCCACTGTTGCTATTGGTCGGTATCATTGTCGGGCAGGCGATCGATGTGGGTCAGACGGTGACGCCCTGGATCAAGCAGAACCTGGAACAACCCGACAAGCTGACGGCTTACCTGCAGGGTTTGCCGTTTTACGAATATCTCGAACCCTATCGCGGAATCATCCTGGAGAAGGCGGGGCAACTCGTTGGTTCGGTCAGTAACTGGATTGTGGGCGGCCTTTCGCAGGCAACGTTTGGCACAGTCAACTTCCTGTTCATGACTTTCGTGTTTCTTTACACAATATACTTTTTGCAGATGGACGGCGGCAAACTGGTCAAAAAGATTTTGTATTACCTGCCATTGAACGGCGACGATGAAAGCCTGATGCTGGACAAGTTCACGTCGGTTACCCGGGCGATGTTAAAAGGAACATTGATGATCGGTGTATTGCAGGGTGGAGTGGCAGGCATCGCTTTCGCTGTCGCCGGTATCGACAACGCCGTGTTCTGGGGAACGATCATGGCAGTGCTGTCGGTGATACCCAGCGTCGGCTCGGCACTGGTGTGGATTCCTGCCTCGATCATCCTGATCATGCAGGGCGAGGTTACCGCCGGAATAGGGTTGCTGGCTTTCTGCGGCGTGATCGTCGGCAGCCTGGATAACGTGCTGCGTCCGATGCTCGTGGGCAAGGATACCAAGATGCATGAATTGATGATTTTTTTCGGCACGCTGGGTGGCATCCTGATGTTCGGTATCGCCGGTATCTTGATCGGCCCTGTGATCGCTTCGTTATTCGTCACCATCTGGGAACTGTATGGAATCGCTTTCAGCGACTATCTGCCGGAAGTGTATTATCGGAAGCAGCCTGTTGAGACTGCTGTCCTGGATGATCAGGATGAGCCCGATGATGAAAATAGTTAAAGTATAAAAAGGAATTATCCAGTCCGATCCTCAATTCGCTATTAAAGCAAATCGGATAACAGTATGCCGACGCTGATACGTTCGATATCCGCGTCGTAGTCGATCAGGCTTTCGCCGTAGCCGTTGAAATATTGCACGTAGCCGCGAAAGCGCCGGTGCATCGGGAAGGTCCAGTCAACCTGGATGGCACCGCGGTTGTCTTCGCTGTCGAGATTGTTGCGCATCATGACTGCCACTTCGTGATCGAATTTACGATAGGCGATGGTAAACTCAAAGTTACCGAGGTAATCCTCGATATCCGGATTGTCATCGCCATCCGGATCAAGCGGATCGTCTTTATCATCCTCTGGGATGCGCCACCAGGCCTTCAGAGCGAAGACATAGCGCCAGCGCTCCCAGGCAATCCCCGCGTAGAGCCGGTTCCAGCTGCGTGAAAATGGCAAACTGCGACCGTTCGACTGGTGCGACAAGCCAATTGCAATAAAACTGGCATCGCCGCCGAGTATTTCCCAGGGCACCGGGGTGGCCCAGTAGATTTCCGGTTCGTAGTTGGTTTCGCGAAACGGCGCCGAAATTTCCTGGTTGTAGGCCTGCCAGAAAGCCCGCACCGTAAAACCGAAAAACAGGACGTCCTCCTCTGTGAATAGTCCCTCGGCTATCGGTGCCTTGAGGCTGAGCTGAAACTGTATTTCGAGATTGTCGAGATCTTCGCCGAAATCACTACTGCCCGCTTCGAATACATCGTCGTTGGGCTGTTCGGCATAGGTCAACGGCAGCACGTAGTTGCGTTTATGCGCGAGCAATACCGCGCGGTTATCCTGCGCCTCGCGCTCACGCTTGATGCGTTCTTTAACCAGCGAGCCGGTCTCCTCGGGCCCCGGGTCCCCATCGGTTTCCTGGGCCATCAGCAAAGGGCTGGTGAGCAACAGTAAGGCCAGGCATAACCAGGTGAGGTAAGTTTTCAGGCTTTCAGAAAGTGTGTCCATACATTAACCAAGCTGCAGTATCGTCTTCCGACCACACCAGGTTGAGGCCGTAGTAGAAGTACTCGATAAATTGAAAGGTGAATTCCACGCAATGATTCCGGTTCCATTACTTTGCCGCATTCTAACGTGAAAATTTAATTAACTATAAGGCCTCTGGATTTTTTGTCATGCCGGCGGAAGCCGGAATCTGGTTCAACCATTGCACACCGCCATAAAATCCGGGCTAGATCCCGCGATCAAGTCGCGGGATGACACCATAAGTAGTCAAGATGGTGAAAGCCAGCAATGCGATCATGTTCGAAGAACGCCATCTTAGCGTCTTGACGTTAAAATGTTAAGACGCTAAGGTTGCGTTATGAATGAGACAACCCAAAAAAGAGCCACCGTCTACTTCGATCCATACCTGCATCGAGCGCTGCGACTGAAAGCGGCTGAAACCGATCGCAGTATTTCCGAAATTGTAAACGAGGCTGTCAAAGCCGCGCTTGCAGAAGACGCCAGCGACATCGAGGCCTTCGAAGTCCGGGAAAAAGAACCGGCCTATGCGTTCGAGGATGTCGTCAAGGACCTGAAACGGCGTGGCAAGATATAGCCTGCAAATAAAGAAGTCGGCCCGCAAAGAACTTGAATCGATCGCCACCAAGGTGGATCGGCAACGCATCATCAAGCGTATTGAATCGTTGGCTGACGACCCTCGACCGCCAGGTGCATTGAAGTTGTCGGGCCTTGAGCGTTATCGTATCCGGCAGGGACGTTATCGCATTCTCTACACCATCGAGGACTCGGTGCTGGTGGTTCAAGTGATCAAGATCGGCGATCGCAAGAATGTCTATAGCAGCAAATAGCAGCGTCTTAATAGAGGGCAGAGCCTGATTTTTTCTAATATTAGAGTTAATCGTGCCCCGGCTTTTATTTCACTTTCCGGGTTATTCTTTTGCCACGATTAGTCCACGCGCCTGCAAGGTTCGGATTGTCAGGGCTATTTGGTCTTCGATGAGGTTGCGTGGTACCGATGGTTCGATGCTCTCTGATTGCATCGACCAGACCAGTTCTTTGGTCGCGGCGTCGTAGATATTGGTTTCCAGTGTCAATACCTTGAAGCGTCGATAATAAGCGCGATTATCGCTTTTTAACGCATGCGTGTAGTAGCGGTGGTAGCCGCGGTGATGGTCGTAATAGGTCGGCGGTTGGTAAACCTCTTCTTCTTTTACGCCCAGCAGGCGAGTGACCAGCACGGCATCGATATCCTGTCCTTTTATCGCCGCTTCCACGGATTCGCGCGAAATTGTCAGGCTCGTAGTCATCAGCTCGTAACTGGGAGTCGCCTCGACATTCAAGGTAGCTAGCGTCTCGACGAACTCATCTTCGTATACCCGGCGCCGGGTAGAGCGCTCGATCGCCGCGATAATCAAAAAATTATCGAGCACAGCTGAATAGCCTTCATCCCGCCACTCCATGGCCGGTCGCTTGGTGGCGCAGGCGCTGAGCACGAGCGCGGTCAGCACGAAAAGAATCGTTCGAAATGGTGTTGTTGATTTCATGGATGGGTACCTTTCTCTATATTCGCTCAGGTTATGGTATTGTGGATCGATGATCAACGCTACGCGGAGCTTCACTGGAAATTTGAATCCATGCAGTTATCGGTTAGGCCAAAACCAATTCAAATGTGGGCAGAAATCTTAATAACATGCTGCGGTTACAAGATCCCGGCTCATGGGCCGGGATGACATCATTGGTTGTTAGGCCTGGTCCACAAGTATGCCTTTCCGGCGGGTAGAGATATAGTCTCCGATTAGAAAGCGTAAACCAGGGATATGGTTGTGATCTTGTCACTCTTCTCGATTCCGTCCGGCACCTCGGAGTTACGTTTCACCAGGTAACTAATTTTTGCCGCCAGGTTTCCATCTATTTTCATTTTGAGTGACGTATCGGACTCGGTGTAGGTGTTTTCGTCGCCGTCTTCTATCAATATGGCCTGGTTGAATATCGCTGTTTCACTAATTTTATACTCGTACTTTGCATCCGCGGTCACGATGTTGTCCTCTTCGGTATCTCCGGTCTCGCGATCTTTTAAACTGCGAAAACCAAGACCGACGGAGACATCGAGCAGGTGTTTGTCGTTTTCGATAAAACGTGAGCCTGCACCAAAGGTCAGGGTTCTCTGGAATTCGTATCCGCTGAATTCATCGTCCTCGAGTCGTAGCTGTCCAAAAGCGTAGGATTTTTCACCGAGGCTGTATTCAGATCTTCCCTTTAATACCATGCTATCGGCGGTGGTCTCGTCCTCGGACTTGTTTCTGATCGAATCTAATGAGGCTATATGCTTCCATTGAGCAGACTCCCTGGACACGGCAAGGCGGGCGTTCAGGTTTTCTGTTTCAGAATTGCCTGAGGTCGATGTGAAACCCAACTCACCCTCTCCCTTCCATCCGCTCGCTGTTGGCTCGACTTCGTCGGCGGCCATTGAGATCAGGGGAAACAGTAACAAAATTAGTGTCAACTTTTTAAGCATTTTATATTTTTACCCTTATTTTAGTTTGTTGTAACCTAGCACGACGATTGGTGGCAAAGTTGTTTCAAATCAACCCTGATGACAAGCACGAGAAATTTAAGAATAATCGACTATGATCGTTATTGAAAGCTATGCGAAACGTAAATCTTCCATCAGGTAACAGCATGCCGGTGTTTGGACTCGGCACCTGGCGTATGGGTGAACACCCTGAGCAATTTGAGCGTGATGCGGACGTGATTCGTGCTGCGCTTGATCTAGGGATTACACTGCTTGATACCGCGGAAATGTATGGTGAAGGCGGGGCCGAGGAAGTGATTGGCCAGGCCATTCAGGGCCGCCGCGACGGGCTTTACCTGGTCAGCAAGTTTTACCCGCACAATGCTAGTCGTAGCGGCGTCATTGAAGCCTGCGAGAATAGTCTGCGACGTATGAATTGCGACATTATCGATTTGTATATGTTGCACTGGCCGGGCAGTTTCCCCCTCGAGCAAACTTTCGAAGCGCTGCATGCATTGCAGGATAGCGGCAAGATCCGTGACTTTGGTGTCAGCAATTTTAATCTCGGCGACCTGGAAAGTATTCCGGCGGAAGACCAGGCGCGATTGGGCTGTAACCAGGTTTTTTATAATCTCATCCATCGCGAGGTGGAATGGGAAGTCTCCGACTGGTGTCAGCAGCGCGGGGTGCCGCTGATGGCCTATTCGCCGCTCGACCAGGGTGGTTCGTTTTTGGAATCATCGGCCGTTACCGATGTCGCCGCGCGACATGATGCAACTAACGCGCAAATCGCGCTGGCCTGGTTACTGCATCAACCGAATACCGTGGTGATACCCAAATCAGTGCGCCCGGAGCGCATTAAGGAGAATCTTGCGGCGGTTGATATCGAACTCAACGAGCAGGACCTGGTCGATCTTGACAACGTCTATCCCGCACCCGAACAACCGATCCGGTTAGGCATGCGTTAGTGGTCTCGCGGGCCGCGAATTGAAGCTTAGCCCGCAACACAGTTTCGCCGCTTTCTTTTTCCTGCAGAACCTGCCGCGCGGCATGTTGCTGACCGTCATTCCGTTGCAGGCCTACGCACTGATGGGTAATGCACAGGACACCAGCGTGCTGCTGTTTGCGGTTAGCATCGGTGGAATCGTCGCGGCACTGGTGCTGCCGCAAATCATAAAGCGTATCGGCTTATATCCCGCCTACCTGCTGTCCTGCGTAACGATGGTGGCATCGGCGCTTCTAATGGCGTTTGAGCAGGTCTGGATATTCTCGGCCGGGCTGTTCTTTCACGTGTTTTCGATAGCCGCGGCCGAGGTTACGCTGTCGCTTTATGTCATGAGCAGGATCGCGCGCTCGGAAATGACGAGTTTCGAGCCATTGCGAATACTGGCCCTGGTGCTCGCGCTGACGATTGGTCCGTTCCTCGGTGTTTATTTCGAGGCTCGAATTCTGCACGAGCTGCCGTTTATTGTTTGTATCGTTTTCATGATTGGCTCGGTCTTCGTGTTCCGCAGTCTAGGTTTACAGCAGACCGTTGTTCCTGCGTCAAAATCCGATAGCGTTAACCCACTGAGATATTTATCGCGCTACCTGAAGCAACCGCGCCTGCGCCTGGCCTATGGATTGGTACTGGCGAGGTCAAGTTGGTGGACAATGTTTATCATCTATGCCCCGATCTACGCGACGCAATCCGGCCTCGGTGAATTGACTGGTGCCGCGATCGTGTCGATCGGCACCGCGTGGACGCTTTCCGTGCCTTTCTGGGGTTGGGTGGCGCGGCGTTACGGGGTTCGGAAACTGCTGTTCTGGGGTTTCAGTTTGTGCAGCTTAATGACCTTTACCGTCTACCTGGTCATCGACCAACCGCTTGTTGCATCGGTGTTGCTGATATTTTGTGCGCTCGGTGCGACCATGCTCGACGGTGTCGGTAACGTGCTGTTCTTCCGGGCGGTCAGGGCAGGGGACCGCTCGGAAATGACTGCGGTATTCGTAACTTACCGTGATGCCGGGCAGTTACTTACACCCGGCCTGTTTGCGGTTCTGCTGAACTATTTTGCGTTACCGGTGGTTTTCTCGACCGCGGCGGGCTGGATGATCGTCGCCGCCTGGTTGTGTCGCTATATCCCGCGAAGATTGCGCTGATTTTTTGCATTCGGCGTCCCTTCACAACCCTAACGTCATCCCAGGCTCCTACCGCGTCATCCCCGCGAAAGCGGGGATCTATCAGGGGTGGTGGGTTACAAGATCCCCGCTTTCGCGGGGATGACGTTAGAAGTATACGGGGATGACGTTAGAAGTATACGGGGATGACGATAGAAGTATGCGGGGAGGACGTTAGAAGTGTGGGGGAATGACGTAAATGGACGGCAGAAATAGCGCTTTTATGCTATAGGTAACTCTATATTGGTTAAAGTAATCCGTTGATTTGCCGATAGTTCCCGGTGTCTAAACGTATTCGTTAATTTTGACGAACAGGTTGTAATCATGAAAGCCCCTGGTACTCCCGCAAATGAAAAGGAACGCCTCAAGACGTTGCGTTCCACCGATATTCTCGATACCGATCCTGAGGAACGTTTCGATCGGTTAACACGCATGGCCCAAAGGTTTTTCGGAGTCTCGATCGCCCTGGTTAGCCTGGTCGATGAAAACCGCCAATGGTTTAAATCTAAAGCCGGCCTCGATGCCTGCGAAACCGGGCGTGATATCTCGTTTTGCGGTCATGCCATTCTCGGTAACGATATTTTTATCATTGAAGATGCGCTTGAAGATGAGCGCTTTGCCGATAATCCGCTGGTCACCGGCGAACCGAAGATTCGCTTCTACGCAGGCGCACCGCTGCGCTACCTGGATGGCAATAAACTGGGTACGCTTTGCATCATCGACCAGAAACCGCGCACCATGCAAGAAGAAGATTGCACCATGCTGCGCGACCTGGCCGAAATGGCGGAAGGCGAGTTGAGCGCAATCCAGCTTGCAACGATCGATGACCTGACCAAGATTTCGAATCGTCGGGGATTTATCTCGTTGGCACAAAACAGCATCAACCTGTGTGCTCGCCAGGGCACACCGGTATCGATGGTTTTCCTGGATCTCGATAAGTTCAAACCGATCAACGACCAGTTTGGCCATGCCGAGGGTGATCACGCGCTGGTCGCGTTTGCCGAACTGATGCGCAAATCGTTTCGCGATTCAGACGTGTTTGCGCGCATCGGCGGTGACGAGTTCGTGGTGCTGCTGACCAACACGGAAAAGGATCACGCAGCCGAGATCGTGGCGCGTTTTCGTGGCCAGGTTGAAGCCTATAGTGCCCAGGCGAAGCGGGGCTATGATCTCTGTTTTTCCGACGGCATTGTCAGCATGCTACCCGACCAGGATGCACTGGTTGACGACCTGTTGCGCGAGGCCGACGTGCTGATGTATGAAAAAAAGATGGGTAATCCGCAGCCGCCCAGGATGGCCAAACAAGCCTGATCCCCCCCGTTTCCAGCAGCGTATTGAGAGATGTTAGACTGTGAAGCTCTCAATCCACTGGAAGTCACAGCATGAATTGCAAACCCCGGCGCCAGAAGCTGCGCGAAATATTTAATGGCACCCGATGTATTCATCCGGGCTCAGTTTATGATCCGATATCGGCGCGCGTGGCCGAGGACCTGGGCTTCGAAGCTGGCATGTTTGCCGGATCGATTGCTTCTCTCACCGTGTTGGGGGCGCCCGATATCATCGTCCTGACCCTGTCGGAGTTTGCCGACCAGGCGCATCGCATCTGCCGTGCTGGCGAGTTACCGTTGATTGTCGATGCGGATCACGGCTATGGCAATGCACTCAACGTCAAGCGCACGGTTGAAGAACTGGAGACCGCGGGTGTGGCCTGCCTGACGATCGAAGATACCCTGCTGCCGAAACGTTTCGGCTGCAGCGCTGCCGAGTTTCTCGAAATTCCCGAGGGCGTCGGCAAGATGAAAGCGGCGTTGGCTGGTCGTCAGGATCCCGAACTGATTATCCTCGGGCGCACCAGTGCGGTCGGTCCAAACGGTGTCGAAGACGGCATCAGGCGCGCGCAGGCCTATCTCGATGCCGGGGTAGACGGCATTATGTTTGTCGGTGTTAAAACACGCGCGGAACTGGAAGCGATCGCCAGCGCACTCGAGGCACCGATCATGCTCGGTGGTTCGGGTGCCGAGTTACAGGACCTGGATCACCTGGGCCATTGCGGGGTCAGGATCAGCCTGCAGGGGCATCAACCCTTCATGGCCGCGGTGCAGGCGATGCACGATACGCTGAAAGCCCTGCGCGCAGGAACCCCGCCGTCGCAACTCGAAGGCATCGCCGGCGCTGATTTAATGAAGCAGGTTACCCGTGATGCTGATTACCAGGCCTGGCAGGAAGAGTTTCTGTCCTGACAGTGGATATAAAGCAGTCATCCCCTATATCTGGATCCCGCGGTTAAACCGCGGGACGACAGTGGTGGAGCGCAAAAATTTATTTATAGTCAGGTCTGGGCGAAGTAGTTTTGCAGGAAGGTTTCGAACGAGATATCGTCAGCGGCCTCGATGGCATGCTGTTTGTCGATCGAGCTGCGCGCCGTCTTCTCGAATTCGGCCATATCATCGGCAGTTAGCGGTCGTTCCGCAAACCACTGCTGATGCTCTTGCGACTTGCGCAACGCGAAATGGTAAAACTCTTCCTTGTTGTCGGCCATGTCAGCGAGCATTCTGGCAGAGGGGGTCAGGTCCGCATCGGCAATCTTGGCGCGCTGTTTTTGCAGCGCGTCGCAGTAACAGTGCAGCTCGGCATCCTTGTCCAGCAGGTCACAGCCTGCTGTCATCTGGTCCAAAATTTCGTTTGCCCAGTCACGCAGTAACACTTCTCCACCGGCGCGTCGCAATTTCAATGCGGGGTCGCGACCCCGTTCGGCAACCGCGTTGATGTTGTGCTTGATCTCAACCAGCTCGGCATCGTCGTAGGGGTCGCTGGGAGAAAGTAAACTGAACAGCAAAAACGATTCCAGGAAGCGCATCTGTTCTTCGCTGATACCGAGCGGCTGGTAGGCGTTGACGTCGAGCGAACGCAGCTCGATATAGGCCACGCCGCGCTTCGCCAGCGCGAGCGATGGTTTCTCTTCACCCTGCAGGATCTGTTTCGGTCGAACACTCGAGTAATACTCGTTTTCAATCTGCAGGATGTTGGCATTCAGCTGTTGCCACTTGCCGTCCCGTATCAGCTCAATGTTTTCGTACTCGGGGTAGGGCGTCGAAATCGCGTGCGCCAGGCTGTCGACGTAACCCTGCAGGCTGTTGTAATCAACCTTGATGCCGGCCTCGCCTTCCTTGTTGTTCTGGTAACCGATATCACCGACGCGCAACGAGGTTGCGTAGGGTGCGTAATAGGAATACTTGAACCATTTTTTAAGCGAAGTTGGAGAGGCACCGAGGAAGGATGCGCAAATTGCCGGTGATGCACCGAACAGGTAGGGCACCAGCCAGCCGAAGCGCTGCAGGTTGCGCACCATGCCGATGTAGGACTCGGAAATAAAGGTCCCTGGATCGCGCTCGTCGCCGAGTATCGACTGGTACAGCGACCAGAATTCTTCGGGATAGGAATAGTTGAAATGGACCCCGGCGATAGCCTGCATCATGCGTCCGTAACGATGCCCGAGACCCCTGCGGTAGGCGGATTTCATCTGTGCCGCGTTGGAGGTACCGTACTCGGCGATAGGTATACTCGCATCACCCTCGACCACGCAGGGCATACTGGTGGCCCACAGGATTTCATTATCCAGCTGGCTGTAAACATAGCGGTGGGTGTCGTCGAGAAACTGCAGCGTATCGGCAAAATGATTGAACGGTGGAGTCACAAGCTCCAGCAGTGCCTCCGAGTAATCGGTAGTGATGCTGGGATGCGTGAGTGCGGAACCCAGGGCTAGCGGATGGGGTGTCTGCGCGATGCTGCCACCGACCGCGACGCGCAGGCTTTCTTTTTCGAGACCGACCTTGCGACCCTGCAAAACTTTCCTGATGTCGCTGTTGAGCAATTGCGCGACACGGTTTTCGATAACGGGATTCAATTCATCGTCCTGGATTGTGAATGATCGTGATTGTGCCTAGGTCAACTGGCAGATGCAAAAAAATCGAGACTCGATCCTCTAGCTGGCTTGCAGCTGGCTTTGCACCAGCGTTACCCAGAAATCGGCGCCGATGCCGAGGATTTCGTCGTTAAAATCGTAAGCCGGGTTATGCAAACTGCAGCCGCCAACGCCTTCTTCGCCATTACCCAGTAATAAATAAGCTCCCGGGCGGGCTTGCAACATGTAACCGAAATCTTCGGAGGCCATGACCGGGCGACTGTTGCCGACGACATTTTCCGCACCGACGACGGTGCCGGCCACGCTGGCCGCGATCTGGGCCTCATCGGGGGTGTTGATCGTTGGTACGAAATTGCGTCGGTAACTGAATTCGTAGGTCGCACCATGGGCAGCACAGATTCCGCTGACGATACGTTCCATGGTGTGCTCGATGTGGTCCTGCACTGCCGTGGTCAGCGAGCGGGTATCACCTTTCAATATCACTTGCCCCGGCACCACGTTGACCGTGCCGTTGGTGAGGAACTCGGTGAACGATACGACCGCGTTATCGATCGGGTCGAGGGTACGTGACACCAGTGATTGCATCGCGCTGACAATTTCGGCGCCGATGACGATGGTGTCCTTGCCCAGATGCGGCATCGCCGCGTGGCAGCCGATGCCGTTGATGGTGATTTCGAAATTATCCTCGGCGGCCATGATGGAGCCGGCACGGACCGCGAACTTTCCAGTTGCGAGCGATGGAAAATTGTGGATCGCGTAAACCGCATCGACCGGGAAGCGTTCAAACAGACCATCCTCGATCATCGCCTTCGCACCATCGCCATGCTCCTCGGCCGGCTGAAAAATAAATACCGCGGTACCGTCGAACTCGCCTTCACTGGCAAGGTACTGGGCTGCGCCGAGCAGCATCGCGGTGTGACCGTCGTGTCCGCAGGCATGCATTTTACCCTCGCTGACCGAGCGATGTTCGAAGGTGTTTTGTTCCAGGATCTTGAGCGCGTCCATATCGGCGCGTAACCCGATCGCTCGCTCGCTGCTGCCTTTTTTGAGCACCCCGACGACACCGGTGTTACCAATGGATGTGTGGACTTCCAGCCCGAACCCGGTCAGAAGTTCAGCCACCTTGCCAGCCGTGCGTTGCTCCTCGAAGGCAAGTTCAGGGTGGCGATGGAAATCGTGTCGCCATGCCTGCATGGTTGCATGGAGGGTTTCGGTATAGGAGGTAAACTTGGTCATGGTGTAAAGTACCGCTAAAGTTTGGCGTTATATAATCATGTTCGAACAACATTTGCAGCAACTCAGGGCAAAACTGGCCGAATCCGGCATCGATGTCGCGTTAATTACCGATGACGATTCGGTCTATTACTATACCGGCTACTACGACTATCTTCACATGGAGTTTGGTCGGCCGACGATACTGGTTGTTCCGGCCGATGGTGAAAGCCTGCTCATTACCCCGTCGATAGATTTGAACATGGCACTCGAAAATGCCGTGGTAGACCGCATCGAGGCCTGGAATGACGGGCTCGGAAATGAATGGCGCGAACATATCCCCGGCAAACTGAAAGGGGCCTCCAGGATTGCCATCGAAATACACAAGATGCCAGCGTTGGTGCGTGCTTACGTTGATTCATTGGTCGATGCGAGCAGTCTTGAAGACCTTACGTCGTTGGTTTCCGCAATGCGCATGATTAAATCGGACCAGGAACTGCAGCTGGCTCGACACGCCGGTGCGGTTGCCAACGCGATGATGGAGGCGGGACGCGAGGCCCTTGCCGATGGCGTGGCCGAGTACGAAGTCGCACTGGCGACGTCACGGGCCGGCACTGCCAGGTCAGCAGAATTATTGAAGCAGCACTACGGCACGACCCAGATGTCGCCGAATACCCATTTCCTGCAGATCATGGCGTCGGGAAAAGACATTATCAAAACCCATCACCGCGCTTCGAATAAAGTCATGCGTCATGGCGAACCCGTATTCCTGTGTTTCTGTGGCATGACTAATTTTCACAAGTTCAAACTTGGCTTTGACCGCACTTTCTGGATTGGCGAAATCGAGGATAAGTCGCAGGAAAAAATCTACCAGGTTGCACTCGACAGCCAGACCGCGGCTTTAAAGGCATTGCGCCCGGGGGTCCCCGCTGAAGACGTGCATGCGGCCTATGCCGAGGTGATTCAAGGCGCGGGATACGACTACCCGTTTCGGTGCGGGCGTGGCACGGGGTTCAGTTTCCTGGAGCAACCTCAACTGGTAGTCGGCGATAAAACCGTATTGCAACCGAACATGGTGCTTGCCGTGGACGGGTCGGTCAGCACGGACAGTTTCAGGGCGCAGGTGGGTGACAGCTTTATCCTGACCGAAGACGGGTACGAAGCGATCACGGCGCACCCGAAATCAATCGATGATGTGATCGTAAACCAGGGGTAATGCCATGATCGTAAAATCATTAAACGAAATAATCGACACGGATCGGGACGTGCGCGGGCCGGTGTGGGCGAGCCGGCGGTTTTTGCTGGCCGAAGATGGTGTCGGTTTCACGCTGACCGAAACCACGACCGAGGCCGGTGCCGAGCAGGTGCTCTGGTATAAGCATCATATCGAGGCCAACTATGTCATCGAAGGGGAGGGCGAGGTCGAGAACATGGCGACCGGTGAAGTTTTTGCGCTCAAACCCGGCTCGATGTACCTGCTCGATCAGCACGACAAACACCGCCTGAAATCGTTCACGCGCATGCGCCTGGTCTGCGTGTTCACACCAGCGCTTACCGGTCGCGAGACCCATGACAAAGATGGTGCCTACGCGCCACCCGCCGACTAACTATTTAATTAACCCAGGGATTTCCCAATACTCAACGCCATGGTTAGCGGCGTTGCGCTAGCGACATTTTTTGCCTGAATCTTTATTCGAATCGAGCGGCTTGCCGTTCTCGGTATCGTAATCTGTTTCTTTAGTTTTCCACAAATTCCCTGAATTTTCGTGGATTTATTCTATTAATTACAGATTAGAGATCGATTTGAATTTAGAGATGATTACAAAAAGATACTTACTGGTTGCCGCTTTATCTGTTTTACATTTGTGCTCTATATCCGCATCCGCCGGGGTTTATAAGTACCAGGATGAAAACGGTAAATGGCATTTCACCGATCAGCCGCCTAAAAACAAGGCGAACACCGCGGTTACCGCGACTACCACCACCAGCAAAGTCAAGGCCGACCTCAAGGATGACCTGCACCAGGCCTTCAAACCTGCCTCGAAAATTGACGAGGCATCGCTTTCGGTGGTTACTGTTGTTACCTCCGCCGGTTCCGGTTCGGGTTTTTTCGTGACCAGTGACGGGTACATCATTACCAATCGTCACGTGGTCAGGCCAACGACATCGAGCCAGGCGAAAGACACCAAAGCGCAGCTCGCCGAATGGAAACAACGGCTCGATGATTTCAAGCTTGATCTCGAGGATGACGAAGAACGCCTCGAGGAGATGAAGCAGACCATCGACGAAGACCGCGATTACATGGAGTCGAGCCAGGCGTCAGAAAAACACAAGACGCAGTACCTGCGTTATGTTAAACGCTATAAAAAGAACAAGGACATACACGAAGCCAATGTCAAAAAGTACCGCAAGCAGGAAAAGGAATACAAAAAGGAAAAATCAGAGTTTGGATTCAGTAGCAGCCTGAGTAACTTTTCCAGGAAATTTACCATCACCCTCAAGGATGGCAAAAAATTGAAGGCGAAGCTGGTTAAAATCAGCAAGGATCATGACCTGGCGCTGTTAAAGCTGGATAACTACACCACGCCATTTTTAACGCTATCAGAACAGCGTTATCCCAAGCAGGGCACCAAGGTTTTCGCAATTGGAAGCCCGTTTGGAATTACCGATGCGTTAACCACAGGGATTGTCACCAAGTCCAGCCAGAAGGCGCTTTTCACCGATGCCCAAATTTTGCCGGGTAACAGTGGAGGGCCATTGGTCAATGCCGACGGCGAGGTACTGGGCGTTAATACGGCGGTGCTATCGGCGGCCCAGAATGCGGATGGCCTGGGCGTGGCTGTTTACGCATCGCATATTCGCAGTGAATTCGCGCGTAACCTGGGCGGTAAACTTTAAAGTTTTAATTTACTGGAATTTTGCCTGGCCCAGGTCAGTCTTTAATCACGTAGTTTAAGATTTCCACCACCTGTGCCGGTGTCTCGGCCCAGGCCATCGCGGCGGCGTCAACCTCCTTCAGCGGATGCACGATATCCTCATCGTGCAACGTGATGTAGGGCTTGCCGATGGCAGCGCAGTAACCAGCATCGAACGCCGCGTTCCACTGCTTGTACTTGTCCCCAAACCGCACGATGGCGACATCGCATCTTTCGAGCAAGGTTTTAGTGCGGATTCCATTAACCTTGGAGGACTTGTGATCGCGCCAGTAGCCCGGCACCTGGGGCTTCAGCAAATCACCCGCGGCATCGCTGGCGTCGTGATCGGTCACGGGTGACGTGAACTCCACCGGTAAATCGAGTTTGCCGGCGCCTTCGATAATCTGATCGCGCCAGTCGCTGTGTATTTCACCTGAGAGGTAAACGGTCCAGGTCATTGGTTACTCCTGCTTAGATTAATATCTTTGATCTAACTATGCTCGCGTCGTAGATCTCCTCCGCAAGCATAGTATTTATTCATTCAACAAACAAAGACA
Source organism: uncultured Gammaproteobacteria bacterium (assembly GCA_947259485.1). Lineage (GTDB taxonomy): Bacteria > Pseudomonadota > Gammaproteobacteria. The sequence continues at coordinate 15,680 of CAMYLU010000027.1, forward strand.
ATGGTAAGATGGCGCCAAATTTAAGGGTCACCGAAAGCGTTAAATTGTTTTACCTACGAAAGACACTACCTGTTCTGTTCCTGCTTGCCTGCTGCAGTTTGCTACCTCCGATGGCGCAGGCGCAAGGCCCGATATCGATGCAAACGGATACCATTGTCGAATTGATCGAAGGCCGTATCCAGGAAATCGAGGCCTCCAGTGAGCTGGACGAGGGAAGCAAAACCAGGTTGCTCGATCTCTATCGCAAGACCATCGGCCTGATCGAGCAGCGCCAATCCTATGAAACCGCTAGTAATGAATTTGCCAGGGCGCTCGAGACGGCACCGCAGCAGTCGGCCGCGCTGCGACAGCAACTGGAAAAACTGGAAACGACCGCTTTGCAAGAAGTTCCGGACGAGTTGTTGCGTCAACCGTTGCCGCAACTCGAGCAGCAGCTGCTCAGCGAGAAGGCGAATTCGTCCGGCCTGTCCTCCAATCTTGCAGAAATAGAAGTTTCGCTGGAAACAGAGTCGCAGCGTTCGCAGCTGGCACGTGATCGGCTTAATGAGGCCAGGCAGCGTCAACTTGAAATCGCGGACGAACTGCAAACACCGCCACTCGAAAATCAATTGCCTCGACTGGTCGAAGCCCGGCGCTGGTTGCTGGAGCAGGAGGCTGAAGCACTTACTGCTGAGATCGAAATGTTAAACCAGGAGTTGCTAAGCCAACCGATGCGGATCGAATTGCTCGGCGTGCAGCGCGACAAGGCGACGCTGGAGTTGAGCCGGCAGTCAAATTATGTCGAACTACTTGAAAAGCTGGTTGCCGAGCGACGCCTCAGCGACGCCGAAACGGTAAAGGAGGAAACCGAGGAGACAGAGCGCCAGGCTTTCGGCAAGCACGAGCTGTTGCAGGAAATCGCGCAGAGTAACACGCAACTGAGCGACGAATTAAACCAGCTGGTAGCGGATCTGGAAAGTACTAACGCCGAAGAAAACATTGCTGCCAGCAGGGCCAAGCGCATTACCGATAACTTTCGCCTGGCGCGCCAGAAGCTCGATATTGCCGGTTTAAGCGAGGCATTCGGACAGGTATTACTGGAGCAGCGACGAAATTTACCGAACGCCAAGGATTTCAAAGCTGCCGAAGAGCGTCGCCAACGCCTGGTAATCGACTCCAGCCTGCGGCAGATTCGCAACCAGCAGGAACGGGCCCGGTTGCGGGATATCAATCTCTATGTCAATGATCTAATGACGGACCTGTCGGAGACCTGGAAGAACCTGTTGCGTGCTGACCTATTGGCGCTTGCGGAACAGCGGCGCGATTTGCTCGACAAGGCCATTGCCGCGGATGACACCTATTTACAGGCGCTGGGCGAACTCGATTTTACCCAGCAGCAGTTGTCGGAAACGGTTACGGCCTATAACGATTATCTCGATGAGCGCCTGCTGTGGATTCGCACGGGCCAGCCGCCTTCATGGCAAACGTTGGAGTCGGCCGGTGAGAATATTGCCGTCTTCGCTTCCCCGCGGCATTGGCTGCAGCTGGGACGGGCGTTGGTATTGCCGGACTCGTTCCCGTGGGTTTTATTAATGGGGATCGCATTGTTTGCCGTGTTGATGAAAATAACGGGAAAGCTGCGTGCATCGCTCGAACGCAGTGGCCGCAACGTGGGACAGATGCGCCATGATCGCTACATTACAACATTGAGAGCGCTGATGCTAACCCTGGTGCTGGCATTGCCGTGGCCGGTGCTGTTTACGGCACTCGGTTTACACTTCCAGTTCGTACAGAGCATCGATTCGTTGGATCTTGAAACTCACATCTACCAGACGGGCGAATGGACCGGGCAGTTCGTGCCGGCGATTGGTGTCGCGTTCTATAGAATCGCACTCTATACCTTCTACTTTATTGCGTTTCGTATTTTCTGTGAACCCGGCGGGCTCGCGGTCACCCATTTTGGCTGGAACCCGGCAACCGCCAAGCGCTTGCGTCACGAAACACGGCGCCTGATGTGGGTCTTCCTGCCGGCGGCTTTTCTACTGGTGACCTCGGTTACCTACGATCCGGCCGCGTTGGCCGGTGGCTTGAGCCGGCTGTGTTTTGTGATCGTTATGGTGGCGCTGGCCTGGTTCTTCGGTCGCATCCTGTCGCCACATCATGGGATGACGCGTAACGAATTTGCGGCCAAGCTCGACAAACCATTGGTGTTGTTACGCTATCTTTGGGTCGCGCTCGGGTTTGCATTGCCGGTCCTGCTGGCATTACTGGCAATAGCGGGATATACCTATACCGCGGTAGAGTTTGGCGCCCGCATGGTGGATACTTTTTGGTTGGTCGTCGCGATTATCCTTATTCATCAGCTCGTGGTGCGCTGGTTATTGTTGACCGAGCGCCAACTGGTGTTTAACGATGCGCTGGAAAGACATCGAGCGCAGCGTGCCGCGCAAGAAGACGCGGAAGATGAGACAGCCGCTGGTCAGATTGACCACCTTCAACCGCCGGAAGAGCCGGAGATCGATTTCGAGGCGCTCGGTGACGATACCTCCAAGCTGATTAATACCGCGCTGGTACTGGTTGCTGCGGTTGGCCTGTTAATCATCTGGTCTGACGTCTTCCCGGCCCTGAGCATTCTTGATCGAGTCTCGCTGTGGCAGTACAGCACCATGGTCGACGATGTGGAGCAACTGGTTCCGGTCACGTTAAAAGACGTGATTTTTGGCGTGTTGGCGATCGTGATCATTATCGCCGGCGCACGCCGCCTGCCGGCGTTGCTGGAGTTTGTGCTGCTGGCGCGCCTCGATATCACCGCCGGCAGTCGCTATGCAATTTCGAGCCTGACACAGTACACGATTGTCGCGGTCGGTATCGTACTGGTGTTTAACCTACTGGGCGGTAGCTGGTCGGAGATCCAGTGGCTGATTGCGGCACTGGGTGTCGGTATCGGTTTTGGCTTGCAGGAGATCGTGGCCAATTTTATCTGCGGCTTGATCCTGCTGTTCGAACGGCCAATCCGGATTGGTGACGTGGTCACGGTGGGTAATACCGATGGGGTTGTAACCGGGATTCGCATCCGTTCAACGACGATTCGTAACTGGGACCGACAGGAACTGCTGGTTCCCAACAAGGAATTCATTACCGGTCGATTGCTCAACTGGACGTTGTCGGACCCGGTGACGCGTATCGTGATCCCGGTCGGTATCGCCTACGGCAGCGATGTGACCCGGGCGATCCAGCTGGTCCAGCAAGCCGCCGACGAACATGAACGCGTGCTCGACGAACCATCGACACTGGTCACCTTCGACAGCTTTGGCGACAATTCGCTAACGATTGTGCTGCGCTGTTTTATCGGCTCGATGGATTACTGGCGTCAAACCATCAGCGAGCTGCACCAGGCGATTAACAAGAAGTTCAATGATGCCGGAATTGTCGTCGCGTTCCCGCAGCGCGACATTCACCTCGACACATCGAAACCTCTCGACCTGCGTATTCACCGGGTACAAACCGAAAGCTGAATTGAACCTGATCATGACGCTAGTGTTGGCTCAAGCCTTAGTGTATAAGACGGGGCCTTGTCTTCGATTTCCGAGGAGTTTGCACCGAAATGCCTGATCTGGAACCGTCTTCTGTGAGTCAACTGATCTGGCTGGGTATTTTTTTCTGCGTTACCCAGTCGGCAATGTTTTCAGGATTAAACCTCGCCTATTTCAGTCTGAATCGACTCGAACTCGAAGTCGCCGCGCAGGAGAACAACCGTGCGGCCAAAAAAGTATTAACCATGCGCCAGGACGCCAACTTTCTGCTCACCACTATTTTATGGGGTAACGTCAGTATTAACGTGTTGTTGGCACTCTTGTCCAACTCGGTGATGACGGGCTTGCTGGCGTTCATGTTTTCAACCGTGTTTATAACGCTGTTTGGCGAGATTATGCCGCAGGCATATTTCTCGAGGCATGCGCTAAAAATGGCATCAATATTTTCGCCGGTGCTGCGTTTTTACCAGTTTTTGCTTTACCCGGTGGCCAAACCCAGCGCGAGTGTTCTCGATGCCTGGCTGGGGAAGGAGGGTATTGCTTACCTGCGCGAACGCGACCTTCATCGTGTCATTAAAAAACACATCGACGCGGAGGAATCGGAGCTCGATGTGCTGGAGGGTGTTGGCGCACTGAATTTTCTACAGATCGATGATATATCGGTGTCGCGGGAAGGCGAACCAATTGACGCCAAGAGCATCATCGCTTTACCGGTTCAACTTGACCTGCCAATATTCCCTAATACTTCGGCAGATGTCTCCAACCCGTTTTTGCGAAAGGTCAACGCGTCAGGTAAAAAATGGGTGATTCTGACCAATGACAAGGATCAGCCTCTGCTGGTGCTGGACGCGGATGGCTACCTGCGCGCGGCCCTGCTGGATTCAACCGAGGCCGACACCACCGATTTCAATCCCTATGCTTACTGCCATCGTCCCATTATAGTCACCGACACCGAGCTTCCGCTCGGAGACGTCATCGGCAAATTCAAGGCAGGTATGGAAGCCGCCAGCGACGAGGTTATCGACGACGACATTATTATCGTTTGGGGTGAGCAAAAACGCATTATCACCGGTGCGGATGTCCTGGGCCGTCTGCTAAAGGGTGTACACGCGTAGTTGCGAGTCGGCACTATTGCCCGCTATCGGGCCGGCTGCTCACCGCAATGTTTTTATTCAGCACGCGCACCTCGCGTTGCGGGAATGGTATTTCAAAGCCATGTTCCTGCAGGGCCTCCAGAATCATTAACAGCAGGTCGCCACCAACACGGTTTTTACCGTCATCGATGCCTTCCATCCAGAACTCGACGAACATGTTAATCCCGGAATCGCCGAAGCTGTCGATCTCGCAATCAGGGCGCTCTTCGATGGGTACATCCTCGCCGCTAAATACCTGCGGATGACTGGCAACGACTTGCTTGATAATTTCCACCAACTTGCGGATATCCGAATGATAGGCGACTGAAAAATCGACCCGGTAACGCTGACTCTTATCCTTGTGGGTCCAGTTGGTGAACGGCTCGACGATAAATTTTTCATTCGGCACGACGATGTCCTTACCGTCATAGGTTTCCAGCGTTGTCGAGCGCATGTTGAGCTCACGCACTACACCGGTGCGACCGTCATCAAGCTCGACATAGTCGCCGATCGAGACCGAACGATCGAGCAGGATGATAATCCCCGAGATGAAATTGGAGGCGATCGCCTGCAGACCGAATCCAATACCAACACCGATCGCACCGCCGAACACCGCGAGCGCCGTCAGGTTGATTCCCATCACCTGCAGTAAAAGCAGGACTATTAAAAAGAAAATTGCGACTTCGAACAGCTTCGAGGCAACTTCCCGGGTGCGTACGTCGAGATTTTCCTGCTTGGCTATTATCTCCCGGCCGGTCTTGCTGCTGATGCGCCCGAGCCAGAACAGGAGCGATCCAAAAATGGCCACGCGGACAATGCCGTAGGCCGAAAGCTCGATATTGCCGATGTTAATCGATATGGATTCGAGGATTTCAATAAGGCCAGTAAGGAGGCCAAGCAGGTGCAAAAATAAAAGCGGCAAGCCCAGCCATCTGAATAACCTGGCGACCACGTTGTTGCTGATGAAATCACTGATGATTGAATTAAACAGCAGCAAAATTGCGATCGTGAGTGCCGTTTGTACCAACCAGCCCTGGTCCAACGCGGTTTCACTGATTTCAACCGATATCCGCAGCAGGAAAATAGCCAGCACTGGAAAGATCAGATTACCCATCTTGCTGATGAATTTGCGTAGCGGGTGAGCGGCCGGATCGATGCCCCTGGCATCAAGCGCGGGTGCGTATTTCCTGATGCGCCCGGCAATCACGAATGACAGCAGATAAATTATGATGATTATGCCCAGCTGGGTGTAAGTTTCGGGTTGGGAAATTGCGGTATTCGCTTTTTCACCAAACTCGGTGGCAATTTGGCTGATTCTATCTAGTGCCATGGGTGGTTACCTTTTGATATCGCCGCGCAAGGATTTGATCATTTGGTATAAATTCACGCTCGCGATTGCCGGCAGGCCGTTTTCGTCGATGCGCGCTTGAATTATGCTCCTTAAACACAATTGAATCTACGACAGCAGCTGCTTTAATTTTTCGACTTCTATTTCCAGGTCATTAACGCGTTGTTCCAATTCTGCAACACTGATGCGCGCTGAAGGTTCGGCGTCCCTTCTGGTCTCGGCGTTACTCGCGTGGGCCTCGAGATCTACCTCGCCACAAAACAGGTGCATGTACTCGGCATCCTTGCGTCCCGGGGTGCGCGGCAGCTTGACGACTAAAGCGTCACCCTCACGCTCGATCAGACTATTAAGCGCGTCTACCACGGCGGCGTTGTCGTCAAATTGGTGCAGGCGCCCGCTGCGTGTCCTTAATTCGCCCGGTGTCTGCGGGCCGCGCAACAATAGCAGGCAAACGATGGCGAATTGAGCCGTATCGAATTGCAGCTCACTGAAAGAAGTATTGCAGAAACGTTGCGTGTATTTCTCGACCCCGCGCTTGAAATTATCCTCGACCAGCAGTAAATGTTTTTGCTCCAGCTCGCGCACCGTATGCTGAACAATGCCTTGCGCCAGGGACATGACGGGATCGCGGCTGGACTTTTGATTACAGGCATTGGTCAGCGCATTGAGGGTTAAAGGATATTGATCCGGCGTGGTAACCGACTTTTCCATCAGGCAACCGATAACGCGAGCTTCGTTAGCGTTTAAATCCAGCGGTATCATTGAGGCCCCGTTGCGGTCAATCGACCGGTGTTAGAAATCGCGAAACTGGTGACAGGCGACGCAACCTCCCGAAAGCCTGCCAAGCGCAAAGTAATTGGGTGGGTCTGAGCTCGCGTCACGCAACGCGACAGTAACGTCGGATTTGAACTGGTCGATATGATCGTCTAAAACCAGGTGGTTGGTCCTGACATTGCCCGCGCCGAGGGAGTCCACGCTGTCGTCGACTTTTGACAGGATTTTTATTATTTGTTCCTGTTGCGCACTACTGACAGTGGAGTCATCAAGCAGAATTTCGTCGATTTGTCGCATGTAGAGACTCAATAACGCCATCTCGCTTCTAATCTGGTTTTGTTCCAGGTAAACAAAATCAGACGGGTAGGTAGCCTTACGGATCTGGGCGCAGCCAATTAACACGCCGGCGCTTAAGAGGGAAATTAGCAGCCATCGAAGCTGTGTTCTGCCGGGAATCCCGTTCTGGGCCGGGGTTGAATCGGTGTTGGTTTTTAATTGATATTTTTTCATGTTCCTTGCTGATCCTATTGAAGCTACGGAATTTTATCCATTAAGTAGAGCATCATAAAGCTTTTAGCATTTTGATTTAAATCAGGATTATCGAGCTAAGTGTTTTTACGCTGGTCTTTTCTGGCGATCAGGCGGGCGCTCGCGACCTGCCCACCCTCGGGGATGGTTTCAACCGATTCTTCGTACAGTAAGACATCAAGGCCTGAAACGGCTTCACGTAGCGTGCCGGGAGCCACGCGAAAGTTTGTGCCGGTAGGCCCGATGGCTTCCTGGTCGGTGACCAGGTGTTGCTGGCACACGAGGTAACCGCCGGGTGCCAGGCATTGACACAGGTGGGTGATGAGTTCGAGATCGACGTACCACATGACTATGATCAAATCATAAATCGGTTCGAAGGGGTAGGGTTCATCCAGGTCGTGTTCTATCCAGTTGATACTGAGCCCCTGTTCCAAGGCTGTTTGCCGGGCCCGTTTCAGACCCTCGCGGGAAATATCGATGGCATCGACCTCGAAGCCGGATTGCGCCAGCAGTATGGCGTTGCGCCCGGCGCCACAGGCGACGTCCAGTGCGCGACCCGCGGGAATTTTCGGTAACCAGTCGGATACCAGCGTGACCGGGTTGGTTTTGCGATAGCTATCCTCTGCGTAGCGCTGATTCCACTTGTCGCGATCCTGTTTGCTCACTGCTCGTCTTCGCTATCCGAGTAGTGAATTCGTCCATCTTCATCGACCCAGCTGAAAATTTTAACTTTCTCTTTTGATGAGGGTTGCTGGCTGCTGTCGGGTTTAATGCTGTCGGACTCATCACCCGGCAACGCTTCATCTGCATAAATAATATCGGCAAGCTCCAGCAAGCGGGCGTTGGTTAGCAGGTCTATCGGGTTGCCCGACTGGATTTTTTGCTGAAACTCGGGGTCATTCAATATTTCCTGCACCCGCTGATCATTTCGGACTCGATGTACGCGCCCCCAGATATCGGTTAACTGCCTGGCCAGGGCGGTTTCCACCGCATCCGAATTATTGGCCGAGTCGTCCACTATCCCTGCAGATTTTGCCAGTGCCAGCATATCGGGGTTTCTCGCCAGTTTTCGCAGGGCAGGGAGGTTCTTAACTGCCGCGACGTCACCCCGGTTTAACAGGGCCTGGTTTCCGGGGTCGCTCAATAATTCGTTCAGGTCGTTACTGCTTGAGAGCCGCTTTGCATGTTGTGCGATCTCGGCAGGCGAAGCGATCAAGGCGGTACCCAGATTAGTGATTTCGGGCCTGGCGGAGCCCATCGACAAGGCAGTATTAACAACTTTACTGGCGACATTGCTGGCCAGGCTTTCTATCTTGCTAGTTTTTGAATTCGCAACAGCATCGGCATCCTTCGCAAAATGGATATCGCGCACAAATGCGTATGTCCAGACAATGGCGATCGCGACTATCACGCCGATCATCAATCCCACTGTTGCCCCGCCCAGGGATGATGCCGTCGAGGGGTAATCCGTCGCCGGCAGCAGTTTTGCGAATATCCAGAACAGGATACTAACCGCGATGGCCGCGCCAAAGAATAAAACCAGCGCGGCGGTTAAAAAGCCGATGATTCCCTGCAGCTGGTACTGCGATTCCAAAACCGCAGAGAATTGTCCGGTGTATAAAATCGCGGCGATATAGCCGGCCACGAGACTGATTATCCGGGAAAGCGATTTGAGCAGGCCTCTCTTATAGCCGCGGTAGGCGAAAAAAAGCATGACGACTATGAATAGTAATAGTGACCAGTCCATCTCCCGGTTCTCCTACTTTGTTTCAAGCATCAATAACTTGCCGAACTTTTGCCGCAGGTATAAATTCATCGATAATCGATGATTGAGGCATGCATTAATCATCTGAAGGGCAGGATTGAATGAATCCGCTAGTAAACTACAGTGGTTTATACTGTGCTCGATTCGTGCCTGCAAATCAATGAGAAGCTGCTTGCGATGGAGAATACGAAGGACGAACAAAACCAAACTGACTGGTTCGAGGGTATTGAAACGATTGTCGCGGCGCCTTTGAGTTTTAAGGCGAAGCTGGCTATCGGTGAGGACGCCTATACCGCGCTGAAGGTCAAGAATACGGTGGTCCAGGCCTGGGATGTAGCCGGCGTGGCTACAACAGCCGCCGTGGTGGCGAAATCTTCAGCCGTGGCAACGACCTTTTTTGCCCCGACCGGATTTCTGGCGGCGATCGGCATCGGTACCGCGGTTACCCCGGTCGGCTGGGTGATTGCTGCCGGGGTGGTTACCGGGGGCGCCTGGTATGGCATCACGCGTCATCTGAAAAAAGCTATGGCGAGCCGCGTGACCGTAATTCCCAACTTTATCAATACACCGCTGGACGTACTGGCGCTCGGGCTGTTCGATTTGCTGGTGCCACTGGCGCTTAAGGTGGCCGCGGTCGAGGAGTCAGCCGATGCATCGAAACGCCAGCGAATCCACGACTACTTCGTCGAGGAGTGGGGTTACGATCCGAAATTCGTGGCTGCCGGAATGCAGTATATTGAATCAACCCTGGGCGGGCTTTCTATCAAGGAGCTGGCTCGGACCATGGCTGAATTTGCCAGTGAGAACCCGGACTGTAACTTCAAGCTGATGTCGCAGGAGATACTAGGGTTTCTGCGTAACATTGTTGAAGTTGATGGCGAGGTCGATCCGCGCGACGAAAAAGCTATTGCAAATATTGAAGCTGTTTTCAGCTCGGCGACGCGTTTTTCGATGAAGAAGAAATTGCGGGCTGGCTGGGATTCGGTCAGGCAAAAAACCAGTCGCATATTTTCGCGCAGATAATCGACCAGTAGCCAGTTCTATAATGTTACCAGATTTTGTCAGCGATCCAGGCCAACGCCCTTGAAGCGCGAACGGACGGTAAAAAATGCCGCGATATCGAGCAGGGGACGGGGCGGCATCATGGAGCCGGGGGCGGACGCCAGGCAGTCGCTTACCGTTTGCGAGGTTTCGCCGCTGGCGTAATCGGCGATTGCGGTGCCAAAAGCCGTTCCGCGACTAACCCCGGAACCATTGTAGCCACCCGCCAGGTAAATGCTTTCGCGTTGCCGACCGAAAAAATTGGTGCCGTTACGGGATATGCCCTCGACACCTGACCAGGCGTATTCGAAAGGCACGTTTGCCAGCTGCGGGAAGCGTTTGTCAAAGGCAGCGCGGTGGGTCGCCTGGCGTTGCGCCAACTCTTTTTCCGACAGCAGAACGGAGCCGTGATACTCGGCCGTGTTACGAATACTGATGCGATGGTCGCGGGTCAGGCGCAAGGTCGCGCCGCCGCTGTGCAGTGAAATAGCGCCCCATTCTGCCAGGCTGCCCAGGCTGTCGAGTTCCGCCCCGGTTAGCTTACGCGTGAAGCTGCCTGCCAGCGTGCTGCCGACGATATAGGGACGCAGGAAGCCCAGTGCAGGCGCCTCGTAATTGGTCGCCAGGATGAGCTTGTCGGCCTTGACCTCTGCGTTTGCCAGGTGCAGGGTTAGCGGCTTTCCATCTTCAATCCTAAGCACTGGACTTTGCTCAAACAGCCTGACGTTCGAGGGTAAGTTATCGGCAAGGCCATAGACCAGTGCGGCCGGTTGAACCAGGGCGCCGTCGGCAATTTGAATACCGGCCTGGTAAAGACTGGTACCGAGTTGCTCATGTAAATCCGCATTATCAAGCGTTTCATACTCGACCTGCAGGGTGTCCAGGTAGTGCAGGAAGTTTTCATACTCTTGTATCGCCCTTCGATCGACAGCGGTATGAATAAAGCCCTCGCGACGCCACTGGCAGTCGATTGCGTGGTGCTCGACCTGCGCACTCAACAGTTCCAGCCCGGCCTGGTTGATGCGATTGATGCGAAGGTAATTTTCAAGCAGGGACTTGTCGAGCCGTCCGGGGAACTGGCTGGTGGCAACGACAAAGCCGGAATTGCGCCCCGAAGCTCCCTGGCCCACGCGTCGCGCATCCAGCAGTAAGATATTCTGTTGTGGATGCAACTCAGCCAGGCGACGGGCACAGGCCAGGCCGGTCAATCCTGCACCGATGACGACCCAGGGTTCACGGTGGGCACCTTGCAGCGACGGGTTTGCCTGGCGCCCGGGCAGGAGTTCCGCCCAGCCGTGGTGATCCGTGGGAAATTTTTTACTGGTTAAAGTCATGATGGAGCCTGCGCTATCATTTCACACATGGTACGAAAGAATAAAGACGAAATTACAGAATGAGGTGGTGAACCCGGGAGGACTAGAACCTCAATCTCGGTAGTGGTGATCCGGGAATCGGTTATACCGATTCTATGATTCTGATTTTTCTGACTGCCTGGCCAACCAATCGCTTACCCGCTCTTCCGCCTGTTCGATCTGACTTTTACTCATGCATTCGGTCAGATAATCCAGCCAGGTATCGGAATTTCGACCCCCGTTTATCTTGGCCAATTTGAACCAGTAGTAGCTGCTAATCAGGTCAGGAAACGAGCCTGAGTCGTCATTCATGAAACTGATGCCTAATCCAATTTGTGCGGTTGAATTATTTTGTTCAGCGGATCTTAAAAACCAACGAATTGCTTTATTCTTATCCTGCTGGGTGCCCAGGCCCTTCAGACACATCCAGCCAAGAAATCCTTGCGCATTGGTATTACCTTGAGTCGCAGCCAGCTTGAACAAAATTCCTGCCCTGGCATAGTCAGTTTCGACTCCATGACCATTGAAATACGCTATTCCCAGGTACAACTGGGCCTCGTCATAGCCAGCGTAAACCGCTTTTAGCAGCCACTTCAGTCCTTCGCTGCGATTCTGGATAACACCCAATCCATGCAGAAACTTCTGCCCAAGGCGAAGTTGCGCATCCTGGTTATCTTGTTGTGCTGAACATAAATACCACCGGTATGAGGTCGCGTCATCTTTCGCGACACCCTCACCATTTTCATACACTGATCCAAGCAGGTACTGCGCGCAAGCGTTTCCCTGGTCAGCGCTTTTTCTAAACCATCGCGCAGCAGCTTCCAGGTCGAGATCTACATCTTTGCCGGTTTTTAATCTATATCCCAGTAATAACTGGGCACCTGAATTCCCTTCCTCCGCTAATTTGCGCACGTATTGAATTGATGGTATTGCTTTATCCATGGGCCCAGTATACCCATTTGGCAGAGGTGAAAAACCTGAGCTACGTAACATTTTTTCATTCTATTATTTGTTAGTACTCGCTGCTGTACGACATGGAAGTGCTGGGCATATTGAACGTTGTGCCTGGTATTTAGTAACAAAGCGGACGCTCGGCTCTCGGACAACGGGTTGAATTGTTTTGATTCAGCTTTTCTCTCCAGGTGGGCAAGTATCTGGTTAATCACCGCAGGGTCTTTGATGCTTGCAATGATCTTGACAGCCCAACTGCATGCTTCACGGATCGAAATACCGATATTGAACTCCCTGAGTTTTATTACCTATAATCAAATCACATGGCATCTGCTCAAGATATGACTTGATGAGTGACGAGAAGTTAAATCTGGAAATCATTAATCAGTTTGCAATATCGCTTTTGCAACAAAATTCACTGGACGATCTGTTGTGGAGTATGGCGTCCAATATTGGTGAGCTGCTTGGCTTCGAAGACTGTGTAATCTACCTGCTTGAAGGTGATCTGCTGATTCAAAAAGCTGCCTTCGGTGTGAAAAATCCGAATTCCCGGGACATCAAAAACCAGATCAAAATTCAACTAGGTGAAGGGATAGTCGGGTCGGTAGGTCTGAATGCCCGAATGGAATATGTTCCGGATCTTTCGAAAGATTCGCGTTATATAGAGGATGAATTCAAGGGTTGCTCCGAGCTTGCGGTTCCCCTGCTTTATGAGGCAAAGGTAATCGGGGTTCTGGATTCAGAGTCTTCGAAAGTTGACGGCTTTGATCAACGTGACCTGAAGATGTTCGAATCTCTGGCCAATATCGCAGGTGCGAGAATTGCATCGGCCATCGCACAGGCGGAGAAAGAAGCTGCCGAAGTGGCACTGGTCAAGGCTAAACTCGATGCAGACAAGGCAAACCAGGCGAAGTCGGATTTTATTGCCAAAATGAGTCACGAGTTTAAAACACCGTTGAATGCGATTCTCGGATTCTCGAGTATTCTGAAAAGAAATGCTGATCCGGCAACCGAGGAGAAGCTCGATAAAATCCTGTGGTCAGGACAGCAACTTCTAGCCCTGGTTAATGAGTCAATGGATGTGATACAGCTGGAGCAGAATTACCTGAAACTGGATGTGCGACCGGTGCCCATCGAGCAGGTCGTCATCGGATGTATCGATATAATGCAATCAGAGGCTCGCAAAGGCGAAGTCCATCTCGAATCCGACTGTGCCTCCCTGCAACTGGAGACAGACCGGAATCGTCTGCAACAGGTGCTGATGAATCTGATCTCGAACGCAATAAAATACAATCGAAAACAGGGGCAGGTAAAGGTTTCGGCTCTGCCGGTTAATGAGGCAGAGCTGGAAATTGTGGTGGAAGATACCGGAGTGGGAATCAATGCCACAGACTTACAGTTGATCTACGAGCCTTTCAGACGATTCGGTTCCCGGCAGAATGAGATTGAGGGTCATGGTGTCGGCATGATGATATGCCGCCAGTTGGTCGAGGCATTGCACGGCAGCATTCATATCAGCAGCGAAGTTGATATCGGTACCCGGGTTTGTCTGCGTCTGCCGTTGCAGTTTCATGAGGCGCAGCATTCTGCTGTGGGGGATTGAACGATCAGCGGCTTCTAACTACCGGAAACAAGATTCAAAACAGCAGCGAAATCGCGTTTTTCCGGTGGTCGATCTCGCCAGATTTGAGCCACCTGGCATACCGACTACCTGCCGCGACTCTTGCTATTTGACGTGAGCGCGAGGGTCGAATTAGGGTTGTTAGTCGGCTCGAAAAATACAATGTCAGCGTCTGTTTTCTGCAAAGCAGACACTGAATACTACTCACCAGTGGCTATCTTCGGCCAGAAGTGGATCTTCGCATTAATTAAATATTAGGATTTCTTTTATTTTCTGTTCATCCAGCTAGGGATTTGAATCGACCGCTCAAAAAAACATGGCTCATACACAAGGGGATTCAATACGATCTATCGATAAGAGGGATTAGAAAATAGTGCGTTAATTTTGTCTTATTAGGGCTTGTTGATTGAGCGTATTTTTCGTGTCTTCACGTTTAATAGTAGTATTTTTTGAAGCAGAATAGATCCCGGCAATCGCTAGCAATTTATTAATCGTGCACTTTACTTCGCCTATCGCTATGGGTTGAGAGGGACTCATATATCCTTCTTTGAATGGCACCAGGCTATCATTTTCTATCAAATAGGTGCCATTGGTTGAATTTAGGTCACGAAGCCAAATTCTTTCATTTTTAATTTTCATCGCGGCATGTCGTCTGCTTACAGTGGAGGAATTTATATAGATATGATCTTCTATATAAACATCACCTTCTCTGCCTATGATATAAGTCTGACCGTCTATGAGTCCGTAATCCTTGCCCAATCTGTTATTCATTTGAGCCCTGCTCCAATACCGTTTATCAATGTTTATGAACCAACCAGATTCAGTGGCTCAACAATACAACCCTAATGAGCTCTGGCTGGAGTCACAATAGCTCGTGACTTTATTTAACAATTTTTAACGTTTCGAATTATTTCATCAGTTGCCAGTTTAAGGAGTCAGAACCGCGCTCGAAATGATTAGTCATAAATCGATCGGGCCCCAGGCGACATGTTTACGATTAGGGCGCGCATGACCAAGAATACGAACATTGCATTAAGGGTATATGACAGGAAATGGGCAATTTTTTAGTTATGCAGCATTTGCCAGACTTACGGAGCGAAAGGCTCCATAATAAATAGCAGACACTTAAAATACAGAGTTGAGTGGCGAGCTTCGGCCAGAAGCGCACATTTGCTGGAACGGCGGCAAACCAAATTTTTGCAATTTACCCTGCCTTGATTTGAAGGGGTGCTGGAGTTACTTTAATTGTATCTCATCACTTTAACTTGGAGGATTGATCGATGAACGCCATCACAAAACGGACCGACATTACTACCAGCGATGAGGGTGCCGAGGTTGAACCCATGGAGATTGATCCGAAGATTTTCGATCTCTATGACGAGTTCTGCCATTCAGATATGGATCGGCGTACCTTCCTATCCCGCGCGGCCGCCCTTGGCATCCTGGGTGGGGTGGCAATGGCAACCTCGCTTTTGCCGCGCTATGCAGAAGCGGCGATGATCAAGTTCACCGATTCCCGCATCAAGGCGACATATGTCGAATACGATTCGCCCGGCGGCAATTCCGGACAAATGCGCGGTTATTTGGTCCAACCAAGGGGCGAGGGGCCGTTCTCGGCAATCATCGTCATTCACGAGAATCGGGGCCTGAATCCCCATATCGAGGATGTCGCTCGCCGCGCCGCGGTAGAGGGGTTCTTGGCCTTTGCGCCTGACGGGCTGTATCCCATCGGCGGCTATCCCGGCAACGACGAGGATGGCAAGGTCATGCAGAAGAGCCTGGATCGAGGGAAACTGTTCATCGACCTGATGAATGGGGCGAAATTCGTAAAATCGCATGCACTGTCAAACGGAAAGCTGGGTGCGACCGGCTTCTGCTATGGCGGCGGGGTTACAAACGCGCTCGCCGTGCATATGGGGGCTGATCTACAGGCCGGTGTCCCATTCTACGGTGCGGCGGCGAAGGCGGAGGATGTTGGCAGCATTCAGGCACCGCTTCTGATCCACTATGCCGAAGATGACAAGCGGATCAACGCTATGAAGGAGGGGTATGAAAGCGCCCTGAAGACGGCCGGAAAAAGCTTTGAGAGCTACGTTTATCCCGGCACACGCCACGGTTTTCACAACAACTCTACCCCGCGCTTTAACGAAGCACAGGCCAAGATTGCATGGGAGCGCACCATCGCACATTTCAAGAAGCATTTGACCTGATCAATCGGAAACCACAGCCCACCGCGCAAACATGCATTCCAGTCGATACTAATAAACGGCTCGATTGTACTTGGTCGTTAGCTAGCACCGCCATCACTAATCTAGCGTGGCAACGATTTTCCGGATTTCCTCCGGCGTGTGTTCGCCCGAGAGTGGCGTTCCGGGCATCAGATATTTTCCCATCTCGAGATCGCCAATCACGACAGGATCGTAACCGATGTCGCGGATCAGGTTTGAAGCGACTGCGATAGCTTCTGCATCATTGCTCGCGATCGGCATTCCGATGCGCCCAGGATCTTGGTGCGCCGTGCTCATCCGTGCTGCGCCGATGGCATTGAAGGCGCGGACGATGCGCGCGCCAGGGACCAATTCCGCCGAGGCGAGACCGGCGCCTTTCTCCCGCGCCCAGGTTGCGATCTCACCGTCGCGCCAGACGAACGGGTTGCAGGTATCGATTACAATCTTGCCTTTGATCAGCACCTCTAGATCCTTACCGACTTCGGGCAGTGCGCCATACGGCACCGAGATCATCACCACTTCACCAAAGGCGGCGGCTTCCCTCGGTGTTCCTGCATGTGCGTTGGCCCCGAGTTTAGCGGCGAGCGCTTTATCGTGCTCGATGTGTCGCGAGGAAAACATGACCTCGTGCCCGGCTTTCACCCACACGCTGCCGATCCCGCCGCCGACCCTGCCCGAACCGACAATGCCAATCTTTATTTTGCCAGCATCTGCAGCGCGCGCCGTGAGAGGTA
Source organism: uncultured Gammaproteobacteria bacterium (assembly GCA_947259485.1). Lineage (GTDB taxonomy): Bacteria > Pseudomonadota > Gammaproteobacteria. The sequence continues at coordinate 32,667 of CAMYLU010000027.1, forward strand.
GTCCCTCGATCATCAATGCTGCCGCGGCGACCCCGGCAACCTGCAAAAATCGACGACGGCTTTGTCTTGTAATGACTTTCCCTTTCATGGTGGATCTTCATAGACTGCTGTTGGCCCATTTGGAGGACAGTATACCTATTTACTGAAATCTGGCTTACTTTCCGAGGTTTTTAATGGTCAGCTTTCTCGATAGCGGACTCTCGAAAAGCCCTGGTAGGAGGCAATCTTCGGCCATAATCGGACATTGGATATTGGTCTCTCCGCTGATTCTTGGGTTAAGATGTCAGCTTCCAGCTATTGAGGCCAGCACTATGGATGATAATTCTGAACTGGGAATTGCAATTACGGAGGCCAAGGCAGCTCAGAGAAAACTTGAACATGCCAAAGGCTTCGAGCGTAATCACAACAGGACGATCAACCAACTCGACGAAAGAATTTTTGGTATGTTTACGATGCTGGTGCTGGTCATACTAATCAGTGTCTGGGCATTCGATGTTCCACCATTGATTCGATATGCGGTAACCATTGCAGCCGGATCAATTTTTGTGTATTGCAAAAGCATGGCAACAAAACGAAAGAAGGATCTGGATGCTTTGCGACAGCAGCAAGTAAAAGAACATTCGCGCAATATATAATCGGTATTTATTTCGTGTTTCAAGAACCGGCAAACACCTTAGCCGCTTTATCCCAAAGCAGACACTGGCATATTGCTTACCAGAGGCGATCTTCGGCCAGAAACGGACATTTGAATAAAAGACTAGATATAAATCGGTGACTACGTCGGCCAGGGGGAATCCCGACAGTCGATTTTTCAGGTTGCATGGAAAGCACGCTCGTCGTTAAATCGAGCAATTCTGCGAGAACGCAGACCGAGAGGCGTAGATTGTTTCAGTGTCCGGCAAGAACAACAAAACTTTACGGGAACAAAAATTCTGAAAATCCTATTAATCATCATTACCTCCCTAGTCCTGTTACTGATTGCCGCACTTTTCATTCTAGGCTACATGTCGCAATCCGGCGAGGCAAATGGGTTAGTCGAGGGTCGACTGACGCGATGTCCTGATACACCTAATTGTATCTGTAGCGAGTTCGTGCTGGATGCAGTTCACTATATCGAACCGATGGTTATTTCGGCTGGTGATGTGGCACAAATCCTGATTAGGCTAAAAACTATTATTCGCGAAATGGGTGGCAGCATCCAGACCGAAAAAGCCGATTATCTCGCAGCTACTTTTACCTCTTCTATATTTAGGTTTGTCGATGACTTGGAAATCAGAATCGATACCGGGCAAAAGATGATTCACGTGCGCTCGGCATCCAGAATCGGGCATGGTGACGGGGGTGTTAACCGAAAAAGGGTCGAGCACCTGAAAAATCAATTCTGAGGGTCTGTTTTCTCCAAAGCAGACGCTCATAAAACCCAAGTGGACGGCAATCTTTGGCCAAGAGCGGTCGCTCGTCAGTGCGAGATTATTATTCTGTCCTGTTTGGCTGAGAGGTAAGGCCTACAGGCCAGGCTGATTATTTCAGCTTTACCTTCCAATAGCAGTTCGTGCATCGCCACTAATTCTTCATCTGTAAGTTGTTCGACAAGCAAATTGCTACCATCTTCGATTTTCTTTCGGAGATTCTCGAAAGCCGTGATGGAATTTTCATTTTTATGCTGTTTATCCGGCATAAGCCGATTGTAGCATTATTGGAAAATCCAAAAATGGAAACTTGTTAGCTCTTCGTGGGAGTCGTGGAACGGCCAATAAGAGACGCCTGGATAGAGCCTTAATTAAGTCGGTGAGAATACCGCAAATGGCGGCTACCCTTGGATTATGACACATTAAGTATCCATGTGATCCTTTGAGGTTGATTCGACGTGGCGTATTATGAAGTTTCTATTCCTTCAACCTAAGGGGGCACGAAAATGGCTAACGATATTGTTCTTTACGGATTTGACGGCAGTACATACGTGCGTACTGTAAGAATGCTGCTGGCAGAAAAGGGCGCTAATTATGACCAGGTGCCAGTCAATGTACTTGCGGGCGAGCCGCTACAGCCCGAACATCTTGAGCGGCATCCGTTTGGCAAGGTGCCAGTGCTTGATCACGATGGTATGCGTATTCTGGAAACCAGCGCGATCACGCGCTATCTGAATGAGGTACTTGATGGACCGTCCTTCATTCCAGACAACGTGCGCGACAGAGCGAGAATGGACATGGCTATTGGCTTGTTTGATTCCTATGGTTACGGCGCGTTAGTCGGCGTCGCGGGCTATTACCTTTTTCCTGACTTCATTGGTAATCCCGATGAGAACTTCCTTGGAGAATCGATCGAGCAATCACGCAAACTGCTCGCCTTGATAATGAAGATTCGAGGAGACTCTGACTGGATCGCTGGCGATACTCTCTCACTCGCGGATTTCTTTCTGGCACCAGCCTGTTTTTACGTGGGTATGGTAGACGATGCCGCCAAAGTATTTGACGTGCCAGGCTTTCAGCAATGGTGGAACCAGATGCAAAAAATCGAAAGTTACCGCAGCACTGAGCCCGACCTCGGATAGGTACAGGTTGGATCGCGTTGCGGTCTTTTCATCGAGGCCTGGTCCTGCATTTCACGACCCGAGCGTATTAAGCCGGGAATCGCTGGGCTCGACCTCGCTCCTTACCTTTCATAGCAAAAACACATTCCGGGTTGATTTCGTTTACTGGTGTTAAGAATTCAATAGTCACTTTTCCAGAAGCAGACGCTCACCCGCGTTTCTCAGGCTTCCTATTTCGGCCAAGAGCCGACACTCAGCATCTATTCCCTAACTCCTGATTACGGCACATTGGAGTCATTCAGATGAATCGTGAGAACTAGTGCTTTCGGCGTGAAGCGGGCGAAATTAAGTCTCAGTAGCCCATGTTCCTCAGATTTCAATTATATTTTTCTTAAAGGTGAAAAGAGTGAATTTCACATTTCTAAATTAAATCTCATTGTTAAGGTGACCTAATTCCCTGGATGAAACGGGTTGATGACCTATAATATTAAATGGCGCCATAAAGGGTAACTTGCCTCGATGGCGGCATGTTTGAAGCTTTTGGGAGATCGAAATGTTTAATTGGTTAATACCGAATAAGAAAAAAGGTACTTCTGTCATTGGCGATTTGGCGATGAGAGCAACCATTGCTTATAAACTCAGAAAATACAATGCTGATGAAGATACAACAATCTCCGAATTTTTCTTGGCGGATGACGCGAAAAAAACAAAGACAACAGGAAAGCAGACGCGGGTAAAGGAAAATGATGCTTGGAGCCAAGCAAATCCCCATGAAACTGGCAAATGGAAGCAAGAAAATCGTTGATAATTAAAGATAGCTAGGATCTTAACCAGGTCGAAGAAATACCAACCCTTAACGGTAGCTCCGAGCATGTTACTGCCGCTGATAGTCAGATTCTGAGCGTCTGCTTTGACGAATTTATTGGCGATGGCTTCCGCAAAATCCAAAGTATAAGAATTTTCCACTCCATAACTAAGAACTTTCTCCAAAGGAGACGCTGACAAACTCCTCACGGGTGACGACCTTCGGCCAGAAACAGACCCTCGGGCCTAATTAAATGCCCTCCCTACATTCACCACTTATCAAACAAACTAGTTAATCGCCGTAAGTGCCCATCTGCAGCTTTCTGAGCTTACTGAATCGACCAATCGAGTGCAGATAAACCCGTTCACGTTTAATCGGTTTCACCTGTCCGTGAGCTTCGATTTCTGTCACATGCTGTCTTTTTTCAGGGTGGCTATTCTTAACTGTGTTTTTTGTCATTGGAACGAAGGTAGTGGTGGCGTATCCCAGAAGTGATTCGTCATAAGTTGTGTTTTTAATGTGTTTGTCGTTCATATAATGCACCTGCTTTATCGCCTCGTTTATGTTGGGTAAAGTTTGGATCACACACGAAAAACAGACATGAGGATGGCCTGAACAAGTTATGAAGGTTTCATGATGATTTATGAAGATTGGCTATATAAGCGTCAAAATCGGATTAACATTGTTGTAATATGCAAATTAGGTAATATAAGGGACGGTCTAAAAATTGGTTTTTCAGTTCAACCAAATCACCCTTGATACGGCTCAATATCGTCTATGCCGGGCTGGTAGTCCGATATCTGTCGAACCCCAGGTGTTCGATTTACTGGTTTATCTATTAGAGAACAGGGATCGGGTCGTTACCCGGGGTGAGCTACTGGAGAATCTTTGGAGGGACAAGGTGGTCACCGATTCGGCACTCGGTGCCCGCATCAAGGATGCCCGCAAGGCAGTCGGCGATAGCGGTAATCGGCAGGAAGTCATCAAAACTTTTCACGGCCGTGGCTATCAGTTTATAGCCGAAATTTCGACCAACCTAGATATCACACATACCATAGCGGTTTCGAATTCTTTAGAACCTTCGTTACCTGATAAACCTTCGGTTGCAGTCCTGCCGTTTGAAAACCTGGGTAAGGAAAGTGCTGACGATTACTTCGCGGATGGTCTGACCCGGGACATCAGCACTAACTTGTGCCGCTACCGGGAACTGCTGGTAATAGATTCGCATTCCGCATTCGAGTACCGAGAGGGTCACCCAACCATCGAAAATTTCGCTCGTCAACTTGGGGTTCGTTATCTTGCCAGTGGAAGTATTCGCCAATCAGATAACCGCATCAGGATTTCGGCTCAACTGGTCGAGGCTGCCACCGGCAAGATAATCTGGGGCGATAACTTCGAGCGGGCTTATGAGGATGTCTTTACCCTGGAAGAAGAGGTCGCGGCCAGGATTGCCTCGAGCCTCGCCAGCCACATCGAGGATGAAAGTGTCGTCAGGGCCGCACACAAACAGCCTGATTCGATGAGCGCCTTCGACTGTGTGCTGCGCGCTCGTCAATACCAGGATTCATACAATCAAGACGAGGTCGCTGCTGCGCGAGCATTACTCGATCGGGCTATCGATATCGATCCACGATATGCCGCCGCATATGCCTGTCTCGCCCATACTTATGTGGTGGAGTTCGAATCGGACTGGTGTACAGCGCGGCAGGAGGCTCTAATTCAGGCCACTCAATTGTCTCAAAAGGCTATTGCACTCGATGAATTCGACTCTTTTGCCCACATGGTGATGGGCTGGGCGTATATGTATCTGGAGAAGTTTGACCTGGCCGAAGCCCACCTTGATCGCGCAATTGACTGTAATCCCAACGATTATGACGCCTACTGTATCAAGAGCTGGTTGCTGGCCTTCACTGGTCGCGGCGCCGAGGTGTCCGTGTGTGGCGCCAAAGCGCTGCAACTCAATCCGTTGGCGCCAGACCAATGCCTGTCGGGAATTGCAACGGCACGCTATATCGAAGGTAATTACGATTCGGCGCTCGAAATGCTCGAGCGCGTCGCGGATCCCTCTGATCAATCCGAGGCCTTGCGCGCCGCCTGTCTATTTCAATTGGGACGTGAATCGGAAGCTCGCCGTGTTGCAGCCAGGGCCGTTGATCTGGGGGGCGAGTTCCTGCAGCGGAAAGAATGGTTGGATCAATTTCCGTTCAAGCAAGCAGGCGATCGTGAGCATTTTCTGAATGGTTTATATAAAGCCGGTGTACTAAAAGACCCGGATTCCATATCGGAAAAGCCATCAGTGGCTGTACTTCAATTTGTCAATCTATCGAGCGATCCGAAACAACAATACTTTTCAGAAGGAATGACGACCAATATTTGTTCCCGTTTATCCAGAGTTCGATCGTTATTGGTGAAGTCTGGATTTAACTTCGATAGTAACAAGACGCCGCTATCAAAAATATCTCAAGAACTTGAGGTCGACTACTTATTAGCCGGGTCGGTTCAAAGAGAAGATGATCAGGTAAGAGTATTCGTGGAACTGAAGGACGGGGCCTCCGGCGAAATCAAGTGGTCCGAACATTTTGATCGGCGTGGAACCGGAGTAATTGATATTCAAGATGAGATTGCGAGAGAGATTACTGGAACACTTTGGAGCTATAGGGGGGTAATTCGGCAGGCAGCACGTGATAATCTTTCACGCAAGCCCGCACAGGACTTTAACGCTTTTGATTTCATCCTGAAGGGAATATACCACAAGGAGAAATTTACCTCTGAAGATCAATTGGAGGCTCATAAGTGTTTCAATAAAGCGATCGAACTAGATCCGGAAAGCGCTGAGGCCCTGGGTTGGAGGGCCTGGGCTCATATTATAGATATTGCCATGGGTTGGTCTGATGATAGAACAGTATCACTGGCTGAGGCATTTTCCGACGCTCGAAGATCGATCGAGCTTGACCCCTATTCTGAAATGGGGCATTGGGCGCTGGCGGAGGCTTTTATTACGGATAAAGAATATGAACGTGGCTTCGAAGAGTATGACAAGGCGCTGGAAATCAATCCTAATAATCCTGACCTGATAGTCACCAAAGGCACTGAATTATCCATGTTTGGTCAGTTTGAGGACGGTATCGAACTTATCCACCAGGGAATCGAGTTCAATAAACATCATCCCGAGTGGTATTTCTGGCATCTGGGAATTGCCTGTTTTGCGGCTAATCGATTGGCAGATGCAATAAAAGCGTTTAACCGTATGCACAAGCAAAATGAAGATACCTTGATATATCTCTCAGCCAGTTATGCATTAACAGGAAAACTAGATGAGGCCAAGAAACATGTTTTGGAGTTGTTTCGTATCGACCCGAATACAAATCTGGATAATATTGCAGCCTCTCACGATTCTCTTTCGGAAGAGTCCCTTCGGCAATTGATAGATGGCCTCAATCTCGCTACGGGTAACAAGAAACCGCTCAAAAAACTACAAATTGTTTGATGAAAAAACGTCCGCTTTGGGTCGGTTTTTGCCCCTGATTATTTTTGTTTGAGCGTCAGCTTTCCCCAAAGGAGACACTCGTAAAGCCCAGGCAGGAGGCAATCTTCGGCCACTTTCGGACGCTCGAATCGTATCCAATTTCCCAATTAAAAGATTAGTTCCTGTGTGTCCAACAGAGAATCATTTATTGGATCATCGTGATTCAGATCAACCTGGTTCGGCAGCGTTAGGATAGATTCAAACTAATTTCTATCCGCGTGAGAAATACCGTGAAGATCAAACACTATCTTTACAATTCATTCCTCATAGAAAATGGTGAGAACAAAATTGCCATTGACCCGGGACAATATTTCTCGATTTTTAACTTTACTAGTCTGATTCCAAAAACAGAATGGAAAGGTATCACTCATATTCTAATCACCCATGGTGATCCTGATCATCACTGGCAATCTGATCGTGTAGCGGAAGCTAGCAATGCACCAGTTGTCTGTGGAAAAGATTTAGCAAAAGTCGAAGATGGCAAAACACTACTAGTAGATCCTCGCGGAAAAGAATTGACTTCCTGGGTACCATTTAAAAATGCACATCCGTTAGATATTGGAGAGTCCGTCATATTGGGTGATGTGGAAATTGAAGCAGTCAAGAGCGTACATGGCCCTATCAATGTGCCAATCCTGTGGTTCAGATTAAAAAAGCAACCTGGACCAGGAGAACGAGTTGGCATTGGTTCTGTAGGTTTCAAAATCTCACTGGATGATAAAACTATTGTGAATCTGGGCGATTCGATACTGCGAAAGGAATGGACAGGACTAGAGCCGGATGTACTGATGCTTCCTATTGGCGGGTTGGGTAACAATACGTGGACAATGAATGTATCCGATGCACTTGAAGCAGTTAAACTCATAACCCCCAAAACAGTGATCCCATGCCACTATAACGTACCATTTTTATGGATTAAGAATATCGCCCCAGCAGATGATCAATTGTTCAAGCGAGAAGTGGAGAAGCTAGGTGTCGAATGCAGCATCATGCAGTATGGGGATGAAATTGATATTTAATGCCTAACAAGCACATGCGGTCGGTCAAACCATCGACTGCGCTGACGAAGTCTTAATAGCAGACGCTGAAATCCGTTTCTCAGGCTTCTCTAAACGGCCAGAAGCGGACGCTCGAGAGAGAGCGCCGTTAAACTAATTGGCTGGGAAAGGTTAGCACCTGAATAGGGATGTCCTTGTTCTTTCCCTACAATTTCTTAATGGGCAAGTCGAGCAATACCCCAAAATCTTTTTTTTTAAAAAACCCGACTCTTTTACCACCAATAATCTCGGCATCGCAGGAGATAATTAATCCTTCCGGTCTCACTTTTTCAATCCGCTTCCTGAATAATCTTGCATTCTTGCGCGACAGGT
>CAMYLU010000028.1 GCA_947259485.1 uncultured Gammaproteobacteria bacterium
GACGCTCGGGCTGACGCAGCTTTCACCGTCTTTTTTCGAGACGCAGGCCAGTTTCAAGTGATCGGTGGCATAAGCCAGACCGCTGTAGCCGATCGAGCAGGGTGTCTTTTCGACCAGGTCGACGACATCCTTGGAGCCGTGCATGTCGAGCGTGCCCTGGCGGAAGCTGCCCTTGGAGATGACGCCGGCCTTGGCCGCGCTTTTCAGTACCGCTTTCTTGAAGTAGGCGTAAGTACCCGAGTTGTTCTGCCGGCTGACGACGACGATCTTGTCGCTGCCGCAGCCCGGTACGCTGACGCCGAGATCTGACCACTTGGTGGCACCGCCGCCGCGGCCGAAAATTTTACCCAGCTGCTCGAAGCTGAGCTCGTTCATCGGGTTGTCCTTGTGCAGGAAAACCGCCAGCGCGTCATAACCGACCACGTGCTCGACCGGATCCTGTCCCATTTCCTTGGCTTTTTTCATCTCCTTATCCTTCATGCTGCGGCTGGCGTTGGCGATATCCACCGTGCCATTGATCATGGCCGCGATGCCGGTTCCGGAACCACCGCCGGATACGGCAACCGTAATGTTGGGGTTTATAGTTGGATATACCTCAGCCCAGGCCTGGGCTACATTCACCAGGGTATCAGAACCCTTGTTCTGGATCAGGTCATTCGCCGCAAGATGCTGGCTGCTGATAGTAAGGGCCGTTGCCACGAAAAACGTGGTTAATGGTCTGACTTTCATGTTCTATGTCCTCTGTAAGGTTGACGTGTAGTACTTTTTATTGTTGGGGCGAAAAGCAGTTACAGGGTTTAGCCGTAACATCCGCCCCCGTTGGGTCACGCCATTTAATTCGATAAATGTTACATTTGTGTTACAGAAAGCCTGATAGCCATTAAATTTGACATTTAGGTTAAAAAACTTGATCCAGATCAATTTCAGGCCGAATGATTACCATTGTTTTGCCGCCTGGTGGCCGCTGGCAATGCCGGGTTGCCGGGGATCGCTGCTTTGTATCGTGCCTAGTAGTCAGCCAGTTTAATAACCCTGGCGGTCTGTTTTTGCTCGTGTAAGCAGCGGTAGCTGGGGAAGGTTACGCTGAAGCGACTGCCTTTACCGGGCTCGCTTTCAATCTGGAATGTCGCCCCGTGCTTGCTTGCCGCATGCTGTACGATCGCGAGACCCAGTCCTGAACCGGTTTTTTCGGCCCTGCTTTTTGCACCACGATAATAGCGCCTGGTGAGTTTCGGGATGTCAGCCTGTTCGACGCCGGGTCCCTGGTCCTCAACGCTGAACACATACTCGCCACGAAAGCTTTCCTCCCACTTGACCCGGATGGGTGTGCCGGGGGTGCTATACTTGAGAGCATTTTCTACCAGGTTGATACAGATTCCCTCGAGTTCGATTTTGACACCCAGTAAGAACAGGTTTTCTGGATGTTCGAGGTTCACGCGGTCCTGGTGCGCATGCTTTTCGAGCACTGCCATCACGTTGATCATCAGCTCGGTAATTGAAACCCGGTCTCCCTCGTCCGGCGCCAGGCGGTAGCTTTCAACCTGCGAGAGCAATAACAGCCCCTGGATCAGGTCTTTCATGCGCTCGGTCTGGCGTTGCGCGGTTTGCAGTGAACGCCTGCCGGTGTCGCTGAGTCCGTCTTCGGCATCGAGCATTTCAAGGTGCCCCGAGATAACGGTCAATGGAGACTTCAGCTCGTGCGAGGCGTTGGCGACGAAGTTTTTTAAACTCTCCTGCAATTGTTTCTGGTCACTTATGTTTCTGGCGATCAACAGTGACTGGTTTCCCCCTAACGATATCAGCTTGACCTGGATACTGATGCCTTCGTCGACCGGTGACTGGATTTCGATATGTTCCCTGTCACCTGGGTTTTCCAGGTATGCCAGAAATGCCGGCTCGCGTATCAGGTTATTGATTTTATAACCGAGGTCCTGTGGTGAGCGCAAATTAAGCAGGTACTTCGCCGGTTCGTTACACCACTCGATCTGAAATTCGCTATTGAGGAGCACCGTGGCGTCGGGGAGTGCAGAAATATTTTGATTCAGCCGTCGCAGGATGCGTTTGGTCTTGCGCTTGCGCTGGTTATAAATTTTCTTTTGCTGGTAAAGCTGGCGGATGATGATGCCGACAAAGCCCCTGTCTTCATAAACCTGGCTGGTTTTGGTGCCCCTCCTGATCCATTTTTCCAGCTTCAGCAGGCGGTAATATAACCAGGCGATATAACATCCTAGCGTGATCAGGCTGGTTATAAACCACTCATCGGTTAGTAGCCCAAGCAGGGCAAGTGTAGAGGCGGCAATAACAATTGCCCAGGCTTCAGTTGACCAGATGTTTTGCATAGCGCGATTATGCCCTGATTAACTGTTTTTTGGGGAAATTCGGTAACCGATTCCGCGAACGGTTGCGATCATGCCGTTGGCGCCATGCGGTTTCAGCAATTTGCGTAAGCGCAAGATATGCACGTCAACGGTGCGATCACCGAGGTAGGCATTCATACCCCAGACAGCATCCAGAATCTGCTCACGACTGAACACTTTTTCGGGATTCTCCATGAACAGTTTCAATAATTTGAACTCTGTTTTTGATAGTTCGACCGGCACCTCGCCGACAATAACCTCGTGGGTGCGAGAGTTCAATTTCAACGGGCCCACCTGCAAAATGTCCTGCTGTGCCTGGTAGGCTGCCGGTCGTCGCAGCAGTGCCTTGACGCGCGCGTTGAGTTCGCGCAGTGACATTGGTTTAGTCAGGTAGTCGTCGGCGCCGGAATCCAGCCCGGTAATCATGTCGCTTTCCTGTGATCGAGCGGTCAGCATCAACACGGGGATTTGCTGGTATTGATGCTGGCGGCGCATCCAGCGGATTAACTCGACCCCGGAACCGTCGGGCAGCATCCAGTCGACCACCAGGCAATCAGGATTAACTTCGGCCAGGGATTGCTTGGCCTCCTGCACGTCGCAGCAGCCTGTGGTTCTAAAATCGTTTTGCGTCAGCGACTGGCAAACCAGCTCACGGATATCGCGGTCATCTTCAACTACCAGGATATTCATCTCGATCCATTTTGCGAAGGATAGATAGCACCCTATAAATGCTTTGTAACAGTATCATGACAAAATCATCGGAGGAGCGTTTTTCTGTCATCTGCCTTGCATCCGGAGAGTCCCGGTTAAGTATAACCAGCGGACTCTTCTTGATCTGTGTCAACATGGAGACAGGCCGAAGAGCCTTTAATACACTCGAGGTGCTGGATTTTATACCATGCAATGATAATAAACTGAATTCAGTCGGTATCGAATGCAACTTCCATTGTTACCAGGCTGCGCAATTTAAATAAAAATTTGATGTTAAAAGCGGTGCAGAAGAGGGCGATTGGGCGATTGATTGACGCCAAAAAATTACTGATCCACAGAACTCCAAATAAAATTCACAATTGATTTGCGTCAAGTGGGTAGCTGCAATCGTGAATACAATAAAACACCTAATCAGCATGAATGAAAAATAGCGAACTAATAAATCAGGCTGGGAGCCATGAGAGACCGATGCCTGGAAAATGGCTCATCATAATAATCTGGCGAAAGCTGTATTGAGTTAAAAACCATTAATCTTTATTAAATTAATCTTTATTAACCCGAGAGGTAATAATCATGCCCACCACCATAGACTTCAGCAAGCTTTTCGGGAAATCCCCCTTCAAGCCGATGAAGAAACACATGAGCCTCGCCAACGAGTGTGCAATGCATATGCCAAGCGCAGTCGCCGCATTTTTCGATGGTGACAAGGAGACGCTCAAGGAGATCAAGTACAGTATTTCCCAGCTTGAGTCCGATGCCGACAAAATTCTGGAGGAGCTGCAGAGCCGCTTGCCGAAAAGCATGTTTCTGCCGGTAGATCGCAGGGACCTGCTAGAAGTTCTGGAGGTGCAGGAGATGATCGCGGATCGTACCGAGGACATCATAGGCCTGATGATCGACCTGCCCATGGATGTGCCCGAGGAAATGCGACCGTCCATTTCGCGTCTTGCCAGTCGCGTCGCTGACGCGGTCGACAGTGCTTACCACATTATCAAGCAGCTCGAAAACCTGGTCGAGACCGGTTTCAAAGGTCCACATATGGACAAGACGCAGTCACTAATACATGACGTAGTGGGTATCGAAACCGATGCCGACAAGATTGGTACCGATATCGCTCATGCACTGTTTGCTCATGCCAAAGAGATGGATCCGGTTTCAGTCGTATTTCTCTACCAGTTGATCAACTGGATCGACGATCTGGCGGATTACGCCGAAAAACTTGCCATTCGCACACGGCTGTTACTCGCACGCTAAAGCTTGATTAAACGGGAGGAGAATCAATGGAAATCATAGCCGAATACGGCACGGTGTTTATGGTACTGGCCATCGGATTCGGCCTCTACATGACCTGGGGAATTGGCGCCAACGATGTCGCCAATGCCATGGGTACCTCGGTGGGGTCCGGGGCCATCACTGTAAAGCAGGCCATCATTATTGCCGCGATTTTTGAGTTTGCGGGCGCCTTCATCGCCGGCGGGTCGGTCACCGAGACTATCCGTAAGGGAATCATCAATCCGGAATCCATCACCGCGACACCCGAGATACTGGTATTTGGCATGCTGGCTGCCCTGTTGGCAGCGGCTGTCTGGCTGATGTTTGCGTCCTGGCAGGGCTGGCCGGTGTCGACGACCCATACCATCATCGGTGGGCTGGTGGGTTTCGCCGTGGTGGCCATCGGTATCAGTGCCGTCAACTGGGGTAAGATCATGCAGATTGTCGCGAGTTGGGTTGTCTCGCCACTGCTTGGTGGGCTCCTTGCCTTTGGCTTGATGATGAGCATTCAAAAACTGATTCTGCGAACCGAACAGCCGTTCGAGAATGCCAAAAAATGGGGGCCGGTTTACGTTTTCCTGGTTGGCTGGATCGTCAGCCTGGTGACAATGTTCAAGGGTCTCAAGCATCTGAACCTCGATTTTGGCCCCGTGACGACGTTCATTATCGCCATACTTTTCGGACTTGCACTGGCGTTCGTTGGTAGGATTATGATTAATCGCGTCAAGGTCGATGAGGCGGCAGACGAAGAGTTTCTCTTCGCCAGCGTCGAAAAAACATTCGTTCCGATGATGATATTCACCTCTTGCGCCATGGCATTTGCCCATGGATCCAATGATGTCGCCAACGGCATCGGTCCGTTGGCAGCGGTGGTGGGACTGGTCAATACGGGTGGCGAAGTTGCGCAAAAAGCGGAGATGCCGATATGGATTCTGGCGCTGGGCGGCTTCGGCATCGTGGTCGGTCTGGCCACCCTGGGCTATCGTGTGATGCGCACCATTGGTAGCCAGATCACCCATCTCACGCCCACGCGCGGCTATTGCGCAACCCTGGCGGCAGCCTCAACCGTGGTGTTGGCCTCCAAGACTGGCTTGCCGGTGTCCACGACCCACATTGCCGTGGGTGCTGTCATGGGCGTGGGTATGACCAGTGGGCTGGCCGCCGTCGATCTGAGAGTTGTCAGGGATATCGTCGCTTCCTGGTTCATCACCCTGCCGGCCGGCGCGGTGATGGCCATCGTGTTTTTCTTCACCCTGAAGGGAATCTTCGGTACCAGTTGTATTCCCTGTCAATGACAGGCGAGGCAGGAGCTGGGTACCTTAAAGCTTAATGGCTCGACAAGTCATCCTGGGTTACTCTCCTCGCCATCATCACAGCAAGGTAATCCGCTGTTTATCGATCACAATGCGACGCTGCTTGTATAGTTGGCCGAGTGCCTTCTTGTAACTCGCCTTGCTGACCCCGAAAGCCCGGTAAATATCATCGGGTGGACTCTTGTCAGTGAGGTCCGAGACGCCGTCGTTTTGTTGCAGATATTCGACAATTGCGTCGCTAAGTTGATCGCGTTCCAGATGCGACGGCAGTTGCAGCATTAAATCAATCTTGCCATCTTGACGAACCTGCTTGATATAGCCCTTGCGCCGCTCGCCATAGTGTAACGGCAGGTAAGTTTCGCTTTCGAAAAACTGGCCCAGGTGAGTATCGTCAACTACCGCCTTGAAGCCGAGATCGCTTTTGCCATAAACCAGGCAATCCACTGCCTGTCTTGGTTTGAAGCTGCTGCCATCCAGCGAAAGATGTTTCTCCAGTTTTGTCGATGCGGCTATGCGCTGCGAGGATTCATCGACAAACAGGTATACCGCGTAGGAATAACCTTTTTGCATCGGCTTTTGCTGTTCGCTGAAGGGTACCAGCAGGTCCTTTGGCAAACCCCAATCCAGGAAGGCACCAAACTTGCCGGTGCTGATGACCTTGAGGTAAGCACATTCACCGACTTCCGCTTTGGGCTTCTGCGTAGTTGCAATGATACGGTCCTCGGAATCGTTGTAGACAAAGACCTCGACTTCGGCACCGACCTGCATCGACTCCGGGGCATATCTCTTCGGTAACAGGATTTCGCCGAACTCGCCGCCGTCGAGGAACACCCCGATATCGACACGCTTGAGGATTGGCAACGTATTGTAATGTCCAAGTTCAGCCATGCGCGGATTGTACTACACGACGTCCTCGAGCAAGCAGGAACGGTGGGTTTTTCTGGAGTCATCCCGGCCTCCGAGCCGGGATCTTGTAATGGTGGCTTTTTGTAAGATTCCCGCTTGCGCGGGAATGACAGCGGTATCCAGGAACGACTGGTGATCGATTATACTGGATCCCGTGGTTAAACCACGGGATGACATGCCTCAGTCTAATCGATCTGTGCCATTTTCGAGGGGAAGTCGGTGAAAATCCCGGCGATGCCGCGTTGCTTGAGTTGAATTGCGCGGGCGCTATCGTTAACGGTAAAGACGAGGCTCGGAATGCCCTTGCTATGCAGTTCTTGCACTGCGTTAAAATCCAGGCACTGGTCGTCAAAGTGCCACGAGTAAGGGATGGTTGGCTCGAAATCAGCTGCAGCCTGATGATGATAAAGGTCGGTAATGGGTGCCAGCGGCCAGGGGGTATTGAGCTGATCAAGATTTTGAATGATATCGTGATCGAAGGATGAGATCAGAATCCAGGGCAGGCCGCGTGGCGTTTCCAGGTCAGGATACTGATCTAGAAGCTTCAGCAACAGCTCAAGGTTTGTTATCGACTTGATTTCAATATTGAGCGGCATTTTGCCCCAGTAAAGATCAAGCACCTGTTTCAGCGTCGGAATGGCTTCACCATTGCTCAGATGTATGGCGGATAGATCGGTTTGGTCCTCGAACAGGCCGGGCGTTCCAGTCAGACGTTCGAGGTCGCTGTCGTGAAAAACCCAGAGCTCGGATAAATGTTCGCGGATATCGAGCTCGACCGCGTCGATGCCCAGCGTCAGTGCATGCTCAAATCCTTCGAGACTGTTTTCAAGCCTCTCTCCGGCGGCACCCCGGTGACCGATAATGTAAAAATCTTTTTTTAAACCTGGCATAAATAATCCCTTGAAACCATTGTGGACAGCGAAATTTAAACCTTGAACTATACTCGCGATGTTGTATTTGCAGAACTGGCAAGATGGCAAAAATAGATCCAGATCCTGAAAACCAGCTAACCCTGGACGATAAGATAATCGCCCAGCTCAAGCAAGACATGGGTGAAGACGCCGAGATGGTGATCGAGTCCTACGTCGAGTCGATCGACGAGTTTTTGTGCGATATAGAAAACAGCACTTTCAGGACCCCCAGCGATGATTTGCACCGCTGGGCACACACGATTAAATCCTCTGCCGCGAGTATCGGTGCGATGCGACTCGCGCACCTGGCCGCGCAGATGGAAAACTCCTACCGTGATCGTCAGCAATTCGATCTCGATGAGCAATTGCAGCACATGCAGCGCGAATATGAGCGTGTCAGCGCCAGCATCGAGAAAATAACCAGCCCTTGAGCGACTGGAATTCCCGGCCGCCACCGATTAGGCTAACCGGCGATGGTTTATGCAATCGCGATTATCCTCGTATTGATTCTGATCTACGGCCCGCAGCTGTGGGTGCAGTGGGTATTGAATCGGTATAACCGCGAGGCGGAAGAAAATTTTCCGGGTACCGGCGGTGAACTCGCACGCCATTTACTGGATCGCTACGATTTACAGGAAATCAAGGTAGAGATAACGGACCTGGGTGATCACTACGACCCGATGACGCGCACGGTACGGCTCACTCGTGACAAGTTTGAAGGTAAGACCCTGACCGCGATTACCGTGGCGGCACATGAGTGTGGCCATGCCTACCAGCATGCCGCCGCGGAGCCCATGTTCATGCTGCGTACGAGGTTGGCGAAGATTTCTGTTACGGCACAGCGGGTCGGTTCCTTCCTGTTGTTCGCCGCGCCCTTTGCGGTGCTGGTATCCCGTGCCCCGTCTGCCGCGGTATTTAATATTGCCGGTGCGTTCCTGATCATGGGATTTGCAATCGTGATGCATTTACTAACGCTGCCGGTCGAGCTCGACGCCAGTTTCAAAAAGGCATTACCATTGTTGTCGTCCGGGTACCTGTCGGAAAAGCAGATGCCGGCGGCGCGTTCGATATTGCGCGCAGCGGCCTGGACCTATGTTGCCGCTTCACTCGCCACGCTGCTCAATTTCTGGCGCTGGCTCGCGGTCCTGCGACGCTAGCCAGGCGCCATTGATTCGAGCCCGCTCATTCGGTTCAGTCGTGTTCCCCTGCGCCGGACCGGCTGCTCACGCCCCTGTCGTTGGTTGTCAACTATTTCTTGAAATCAGGCTTCTCTTGTCCTAATTTGGGGCTACATGAGAATCCGCTTACCCATTATTTTATTCGCATCTCTGGCATGGCCCGTGCACCTGTTGGCGGATCCTCTGGACGCAGCTGCGGAGGCTCTCGAGCAGCAGCAAATGCGCTGGTTGAACGAGCAGCAGATTAAGCCGGGTGTCGTGATCGATGATTTTCGCAGCGATGGCTGCAGCGGCGGGATGTCTGAGACCTGGAATTACATGGCAGAGTTATCCCCGGACTTTGCTGCACAGGTGGGTCAGCATCCGCCCTGGGAATATTGTTGCGTTGCCCATGACAGGCATTACTGGCGGGGTGAAAGCATTAACGGTTTCGAGAAACGTCAGCAGGCCGACGAGGAGCTCCGCCAATGCGTACGCCAGTCTGCAAGTAGCCAAAGCGAGCAACTGTCGATTCCACTAGGACTGTCACCGCAGGAAGTAATCCAGTTGATTAATCTCACAGCGGAACTGATGCATACCGCGGTTCGCCTCGGGGGCGGACCCTGTACCGGGTTGCCGTGGCGCTGGGGACACGGCTGGCCTGAATGTTTACTCGGTTTACCGATAGAAACTGAGAACTAAACACCAGGTACTGTAGTTTGCTACCGTTTGCCCTGATTTTATGACTCTTGATGCCATCGAGCTGTTGTTGCATTTGATTTAAAATTGTATACAATTTGTATATCTAAAATATGCAAAGACAAATCATGGATAAACAAGCCATCTACGACGATCTGAAAAGACAGATTCTGACACTGCAACTCGAACCGGGTACTGCTCTCGATGAAGCCAGGCTGAGCGAGCAATACAAAATCTCGCGCACCCCGTTACGCGAGATTTTGCGCGGACTGGCCGGCGAAGGCTGTGTCGAAATCATCAGTAACCGGGGTGCTTACGTGTCTTCCATGGAGTACAAGGTGTTGCGAGATTTTTTTGTAACCGCACCGATGATTTATTCCGCCATCGGAAAACTCGCCGCGCAGAATGCGAAACCCGGGCAAATTCAGCAAATCCGCGAAATCCAGGAAAAATTTCGCGTCGCGATTGCGATCAAGGCGAGTGCTGACATGGTTTACTGGAACCAGTGTTTTCACGCCCTGATGGGAGAAATGGCGGATAACCCGTACCTGAAACCCAGTTACGATCGTTTGCTGATCGACCACGCGCGCATCAGTCAAACTTTTTACCGACCGCACGATAAGGAAATGGAACAACGCATGTATAGCGCGCTGCGGCATCACGATGAAATGATCGAAGCGATAGAAGCAGGGGACAGCCAGCGTATCGTCGATCTGATTGTCGAACACTGGGAGTTGTCGCGCGACTTAATCGAATATTTTGTTAAACCCGATCCGCTTGCTTTTGAGATGTCGGCGGCGAATTCATAAACCAGGATTCCAGCAATGAAATTTGAAGGTATTTACACCCCGGTGATAACGCCATACCGGGAAGACTTCAGTATCGACTATGAGCGCCTCGCCGAAGTCGTCGATTTCCTGATCGAGGCCGGGGTCCATGGCATCATCTCGGCAGGCACCACCGGAGAGTACTACGCACAATCGATGCAAGAGCGCGTCGAGCTAATGAAGTTTATCAACAAGCAGATCAAGGGGCGTACCAGTTACATCGTCGGTACCGGGGCAATCAGGACCGAGGATTCTATCGAGTATGCCAGGGCCGCGGTCGAGGTTGGCGCCGATGCGTTGCTGGTAGCGACTCCACCCTATGCCCTCCCAACTGAACGTGAGAATGCGCTGCACGCCCTTGCCATCGACCGCGTCGCGAACCTGCCGATCCTGCTCTACAACTATCCCGACCGAATGGGCGCGCATATGGGTGAAGAATATCTTGACCGTGTCGGCCGTTCGCCCAATTTCTGCGCGATCAAGGAAAGCTCGGGAAATCCGAACCGGGTGCACCTGTTGGCGCGGGATTATCCCCATATCCAGTTGTCCTGCGGCATGGATGACCAGGCGCTGGAATTTTTTGCCTGGGGCGCGCGCTCCTGGGTTTGTGCGGGGTCCAATTTTGCGCCCGAGATTCACATTGGACTTTACCAGGCCTGTGCGGTCGAGGGTGATTTCGACAAGGGGCGCAAAATCATGTCGGCAATGATGCCGTTAATGGCCGTGCTGGAGCAGGGTGGCAAGTTTATCCAGTGCGTCAAGCACGGTATGACGGGCCGCAACCTGCCATCGGGGCCGCCACGCAGGCCGTTACAACCACTCAACAAAGATGACAAGCGATCGCTGGAACAGGTGATTCGCGTAATGAATACAACTTTTGCAAATATCCAGGAGGGTAAAGGCTGATGACCGAGTTACTCACCCGTGCCGAATACCAGGCAATCGCACAGGACTTGAACCTGCCCTGCAACGCTTTTATCGATGGCAAGTTCCAGGCAGCGAGATCCAAAAAAACTTTTGCCTCGATCAATCCTGCCACCGGTAAGACGATCGCCAGGATCGCGGCCTGCGATGCAAAAGATGTCGATTTCGCGGTGAAGAAAGCGCGCGAGGCCTTCGACGACGGCCGTTGGAGCAAGCTGCATCCGAGCGAGCGTAAGGCGGTATTGATTCGACTCGCAAAACTGATGAAGCGCAACAGCCACGAACTCGCGGTCATGGAAAGCATCGATTCGGGCAAACCGGTACGCGATTGTGAAACCATCGATTTGCCGGAGACGATTCATTGCCTGATCTGGCACGCCGAGGCGGTCGACAAGATTTACGACCAGTCGGCGCCGGTGGGTGATGACGCGATGGCGATCGTGGTGCGCGAACCGGTCGGCGTGGTCGGTTGCGTGCTGCCGTGGAATTTTCCGATGCTGATGATGGCATGGAAAATTGCGCCGTCTCTGGCGGCTGGTAACACGGTTATTTTAAAACCCGCCGAACAAACCAGCCTGACCGCGTTACGCATTGCCGAGCTCGCACTCGAAGCGGGACTGCCACGAGGCGTACTAAACGTTATTCCCGGTATGGGTCCCGACGTTGGTGAACCGATGGGCAGGCACCCCGGGATCGACATGCTGTCGTTTACCGGTTCAACCGAAACCGGCCGTCGCTTCCTGCAATATTCGGCCGAATCGAACCTCAAGAAAATCGTACTCGAATGCGGTGGCAAGAATCCGGCCGTCGTGCTTGAGGATGCCGAAGACCTGGACCTGGTCGCCGAGCACGTGGTTAATGGCGCCTTCTGGAACATGGGCGAAAACTGTTCGGCGAGTTCGCGCCTGATCGTGCATGAAGCGGTCAAGGACAAGTTGATGAAACGGATAATCGCGCGCACCCGCAGCTGGAAAACCGGGGACCCGCTCGACCCGCGTCACCACCTCGGTGCACTGGTCGATAAAGATCATTTCAAGAAAGTGTCCAGCTACCTGAGAAAAGGCAAGGCCATTGTCGGTGGCAAAACCGAGCAGGGTTGTTACGTCCTGCCAACCGTGATCGATGGCGTTAAGCCGGCCGACAAGCTTGCCCGGGAAGAAGTGTTTGGACCGGTGCTCGCGGTGATCACGGTACGCTCCACCGACGAGGCGATCGCGATGGCGAACAATACCGATTACGGTCTTGCCGCGAGCGTATTTAGCGCCAATGGCAAACAGGCGCTGCGCGCCGCACGCGAAATCAAGGCTGGCACCGTGACCATTAATTGCTTCGGCGAAGGCGATATCACGACCCCGTTTGGTGGCTATAAGCAATCGGGTTTCGGTGGGCGCGACAACTCGTTACACGCGCACGATCAGTACACGGAACTGAAAACTATCTGGATTGACCTGAGTGATCGTAACGACGCTGACCTGGTAGACTAGTCGAGCCGATGATTCGCGTCGAAATAAAACCGGCCGATCTCGGTGAGAGCGGCTGGAATGCGATTCTGCCATCGCGCGCAGTAACCTCCGCACTGGAGCGTGATATCGAATGCGATTACCTGGTGGTTGGTGCCGGATTTGCCGGACTGTCCGCGGCACGACGTATCGCCCAGCTCGAGCCGCGGGCAAGTATCGTGATCCTTGAATCACAGCAGGTCGCATCCGGGCCCGCCGGGCGCAATTCCGGATTTATGATCGATTTGCCGCACGCGCTGGCAACCGGTAGTTATGGCGGCGAAAACTCGCAGGATCTACGTAACATCAGGATGAACCGTGCGGCCATCGCTTTCGCCGCGGAATGTGCGCAAAGCTTCGGCTTTCCACGCGAGGCCTTCGATCCCTGTGGAAAAATCAACGCGGCCGCAAGCCGGGTGGGGCTCGAACACAATACCTCCTATGCGCGTCATCTCGAAATCCTGGGTGAACCCTTCGAGATGCTGGATGCGGGCGCGATGCAGGACATTTGCGGCAGTGACTATTACCAGGGTGGATTGAAGACACCGGGGACCGCGATATTACAACCCGCATTGTATATACGCAGCCTGGCTGATGCGCTGGTCGGACAGGCCGGGTGTCAATTGTTCGAGGACTCGGCGGTGTGCGAGCTTGCGCGCAAGGGCGAGCGTTGGCTTGCCACTACTGCTTCAGGGTCGGTGACCGCGGAGCGGGTAATACTCGCGGTTAACGGCTTGATTGAAACCTTCGGTTTTTATCGACATCGCCTGATGCACATAAACCTGTACGCGTCGATGACGCGTCAACTCAACCGCGAAGAGCGCGATGCACTCGGTGGAGATACGCGTTGGGGGTTCACGCCGTCGGACCCGATTGGCTCGACGGTGCGCCGCATCGATGGCAGTGGCGGAATGCGACTGGTGATTCGCAATCGCTGCACCTACGAGCCGCATTTAAGCCTGCCCGCGGACCGTTTGCAGTCCATCGTGAATGATCACGCGCGTACATTCTATCGCCGCTTTCCGATGCTGAAACAGGTCGAGATGGAGTACTGCTGGTCCGGTCGGTTATGCCTGAGTCGCAATGATGTCTGGGCTCTGGGTGAGCTCGAAGCGGGATTGTTCAGCGCCTGTTGTCAAAATGGCCTGGGCACGACCCGCGGTACCATCGCCGGCATCGTTGCAGCCGAGATGGCCAGTGATAGCAGTGTTCAAAGCCTGGTGCCGGATTATATGCCCGAATCTTTACCGCGACGCCTGTTTCCAGAACCCTTCATGACGCTGGGTGCGCGCAGTGTGATCAAACTGAAAGAATGGCGTGCCGGTAAAGAACTTTAAGGGACTTTATCCTGCGCATACCAAAGCAAAAAGGTCAGCATCACCGCGAATACCCTCGTCATCCCCGCGCAAGCGGGGATCTTGTGAGGATAGCGTGGTTGCAAGATTCCCACTTACGTGGGAATGACTCGAGGTTAATGCGTCATCCCGGCGAATACCCTCGTCATCCCGGCCTCCGAGCCGGGATCTTGCGACGGTGTCGTAGTTACAAGATTCCCGCTTGCGCGGGAATGACAGATGAGGTTTGCAAGAGTTCTACTTACGCGGGAATGACAACAATCGAGGGAATGACGACTGATTACAGGTCCTTGTTGCCCATGGTGAACTTGGTCCCGGGAGGTCGTTTGGCGGTGATTTTCTGCCCGCGCAGGCTCAGGATGCGGTGCTGATCGAGCAATAGTTGGTATAAAAACATCAATTCATCCTGGGCTTCGACGGGAAATCCTTCACGCCGTCTACCGCCTTCTACCATTATTAGTTCTTCGAGGTAGTTTTTACCTTCCGAGTAACGCCATAAACCGGTGATGGTCTTTACTACGCGGGGGAAGGATTCGATCGCGGCGGGTTCACCGGCGCGCTTTCGCTTGAGCATTTCGCTTTTGCGGAACAGCTGTTGCGCCAGGGCAGGGTTAATGACTCGGTTATCTACTGCCATCGGTTCGGGTACGTCGTCTAGTTACCTGTTTTATTCGGCCGGCAACTTGTCGCTAGCCGAAAATTCTTTGCATTTATGCCACTTGTTCGCCAGAAAAAGTATATCGTTATTGATATTAAATTCAACACCACCAGCGGGCTTCAATAAGATATTAGCAAAAAACATTAAAAAAGCACGATAAGATGTTGAAAAGAAGTTATATTTTACGAAATTCTTTTATCGAAACCAGGCACGGATCAGTTTGCAAAGAGCCTTTACTGAAAACCCGGTGATCGCGTGAAGCCATCGCAAAATTACCAGTTATTGATGGAGCAGGATGGATTTGTTGTCGATACCGCGCAGCAGCGCTCAATCGCCCTGCTAGATGATCTCTATCAACGGGTGCTCGATGGACGCCCACAGAGTTGGTGGCAGGGCCTGTTATCGAAGCGGGGCAAATGGTCCAGGATTAAGGGCCTGTATTTCTGGGGCGGCGTCGGTCGCGGTAAAACGCTGTTAATGGATATTTTTTACCAGTCGTTACCTGCAGAAGTGCCCGGCGAGCGTACCCATTTTCACAGTTTTATGAATCGCGTCCACGCATCGTTGCAGCAGCACGGCAATATCGAGCATCCGCTGCAACAGGTGGCGCGAGATATTGCTGGCAAAACCCGGGTGCTATGCCTGGATGAATTCGTGATTATCGATATTGGCGATGCCATGATCATGGCAGGTTTGCTGGAAGCCCTGTTCGCCGAGGGGGTGGTATTGGTAACCACGTCCAATGCGGCACCGGGTAATCTTTATCACGATGGTTTGCAACGCGCCCGGTTCCTGCCGGCAATTGACCTGGTTACCCGCAATTGCGATGTTATCAATCTTGATGGTGATCAGGATTATCGCCTGCGCTTCCTGCAACAGACCGACCTGTACTCGGTGCCACATAATGCCGAAATTGAATCGAGTATTCGCGATTATCTCGACCAGCACGTCGCGCCGATGCAGACCCAACAGCAGGAGCTAAATATCAATGGGCGGGTTCTCGCACACCAGTATTGTGCCGAGGATACGGTCTGGTTCAGTTTCGCGGAACTCTGTGAAACCACTCGCAGCCAGAATGATTACCTCGAACTGGCCCGTTTTTTCAATACCCTGATCCTGACCGATATCCGTCAAATGGACAAAAGCAGTGACGACGTCGCACGGCGCTTCGTGTTGCTCATCGACGTGTTGTACGATCACCACGTCAAGCTGATATGTAGCGCCGCGGCCCGCCCTGATCAGCTCTATCTCGGCAAGCGCTTAAAATTCGAATTCGAACGCACCGCGAGTCGGTTGATTGAAATGCAGTCGCAGGAATACCTGGCCCAGGCCCACAGCCTGCAGTAATTCGGGTTACCATTTAAACTCTGCGAGCAGGCCCGCGTGGTCTGAAAAATGGTAGTCGATTTGACTGAAGCTGATGCGTTCCACCTCGGCTTCGAATGACTGGTTGACAAACATGTAGTCGAGCTGCTGTTTTTTCTGGCGATATATAAACGAGTAACGTTTTGGCGCGGGTATCAATTGGCCGAGGTCTACCAGGTCGGGTTCCAGCAGGTCACGCGCCGGTAGGCGCACCGCCGTATTATCGGGATTGCCACGGATAATACCGGCAACATCGACATGCGTGTCGCCCGGGGTCAATGCATTGAAATCTCCAAGCAGCAATAACGATTCTCCCCGCATTGACTGCTGAAAACGGTTACTCCAGGAGGCGATGGTTTCTGCCTGTCGTAAGCGTTTGCGTGCGACGCGCTCGCCATCCTGGCTGCTGTTAATTCCCCGCATCGAACGCAGATGAACGTTGAGCATCGAGATACAGTTGTCGATATAGCAGGCTTTCAGGTAGAGCGGTGGACGCGTAAATAATGGTTTGCCGGTCATCTTGAATGTCTTGTTTGCAAACAGTTGATCGACTTTCTTTATTTCGATACCGAAGCGAACCAGGTAGGCGAGGTTGATGCCGGACTCATCATGCCCGGGGATTAGTATCAGTCGATATTTCTGCTGGTATCGATCCCAGATTTCAATCGCGATTTGCTGCAGGACGTTCAGGTTTTCAACTTCCTGCAAGGCGATAATATGCGGTAAGCCGAAGTCACTGCCAAACTTTTTAGCGGCGGTTTTTACTCGCTGTTGAAAGCGATTACCGGGCAGTACCTGTTCATTGTTGTTATCGTCGATGTCATCGAACAGGCGATCCATGTTCTGGCTTAACACGCGCAATGAATCGGCATTGGCGGCCGGTGCAACCAGCACCAGCAGCGAGACAAGAGCCCAGCGTTTCAGTCTGCTTAACAGAAGCTTCGTATCCGCGAAGCCCATTGCTCGAATAGCCCGGGATTACTCGCCGCAATTACCGATCGGGGTGTGAGCGTTTGTTTAAACACAGGCTCGGCGTAGAAGGTTTCAGATTTACCGCCGGCTTCCTCGAGCAGCAAGGCCCCGGCGGTATAGTCCCAGATGCTTTCTCGCCCATGCAGCAACAGGTTGGCCCGGCCGGCTGCCAACCAGGCCCATTCAAGTGCACAGGTACCTATATTACGCTGGGATTTATAAGGTGTATGCTGTACCAGGCCGGTGCCCATTTCATTGCTGAGTCGTTTAAAATCGATGAAAGCAAGGCAGTTGCCAAGCGTCTGCGGTTGATCGGGGCGTGTCAGTGTCTCGCCGTTCAGCCAGAATCCCTGCCCCTTGAGGGCGCCAAAGAACTCCCGGCGATTGGGGTCATAGACAATACCGAGCACAATTTCTCCGTGGCTAACCAGGCCCAGAGACACCGAGAATAAAGGCATGGTGGCGTGAAAATTGGTGGTACCGTCTACCGGGTCGAGACACCAGTAATCCTGTTCGTTCTGGATGACCTGCAGTTGAGCTTCTTTATCCAATTCTTCGCCGAGCATGGCAACATCCGGATAGCGCCCGGCGAGCGCTACCGTTAGTGCTTGTTGCATCGCCAGATCAGCTTCGGTGACGATTGAACCGTCCGCCTTGTAGTCTGCAGTTGAGCAACAATAGTGGATATCCAGACTGCTGGCAGCCGCGTCGCGAATAATTTCCTGTACCGCGATCAGGTCGGCATAATCGTAGTTGTTGTGGGACAAAAACTGCTCCGGGTATGGAATTTAAATTTGAATCCTGTGCAGCTAACAAGTATAAACGACAGCAATTAATTTGCTTTAATAAATACTATAAATAAGTCCGTGAGCAAACCTTTCTTTCTGACCCGTCAAACCGCGAACCTGATGGAGGACTTCGCGCGTGAGCTGAAAGTCGGTGCATCACTTTTCCTGCTCTATGGTGATAACGGCGCCGGTAAAACTCGTTTGCTGCGGGAATTAAGTGAAAACCGGTTATCCAGTGCCAGGATTCACTGGATCGATATGAGCGCGGCAAGTGCAGATAAAAAAAATCAGCAACTCGGCGGTGCCGAAGTTGAGGCGGTTTTCGATGCCGCGAATAGTGGCGATATTATCATCGTCGACCATTTTGAATCAGCACTTAAAAAGACCCGCCACCAATTGTTTCTGAGCTGGTCTACCGATGGAGTCGACAAGAAAATCGGGATGATCGTAGCCAGCAGTTCTGAAGGCTTCGAAGAGTTTCGCCAGCTTTCGCAGCATTACCAGGTGAACGTGCACAGCTTCGAGCTAATGCCGTTCAACGCGGACGAAGTTGAGGCTTTTCTCGGCTTTTACTTGTTTCCCGACCACCCCATCGGCAAGCTTTCTATCCCATCAGACTTGCGTAAGCAACTCGCGGACACCCATGGGGCAGTCGGGCCGGTAATCGAAATTGCCGAACGTGACGGCGCCCAGATCGGGTCGTCGCCAATGACCGACACCGAATCGATTCGCAAAGGCAGCCGAACCATAATAACGATACTGATTCTATTTGCGATTACCACCGGGGTAGGCTGGTATTTCCTGAGTAGTCGATCCACTCCGCTGGATACGGTGCCTGCGGTTGCCGGCGAAGCGGAACCTGTCGCGACTTACGAGCCCGTGGTTGAAGTTGAGGTACAGCAAGAAGCGGGGGTTGAAGCCGAGGTTGAGACAGTAGCCGAACTCGAGCCCGCGACTTCGGCCCTGAGCGAGGATGAACTCGAAGTCGAGCCCGATTCTGCTGCAGCCGAGCCTGAGTCTGCTGTAGCCGAGCCCGAGCCTGCGGACAGTGCAGCCGTGGAGACGACAGTGGAAGCGGAAACGAAACCCGATGGCGCTCCCGATACGCAGGTGCAGATGGGCCCGGAACCGGGCACAGCGTCCGATACCGAGGCGGTTCTGGTTGGGGAAGCAGACCAGCAGGAAGCAGGCCATACGGCATTAGCCAGTGCGGAAATTTCGTCCACTCAGCCGGAGCAGGCAGTACTAACAGACATGGCTCGTTTTCAGCAGGATCTGCGATTGTCGATGGACTGGATTGAGTCAAAGGAAGATAGTGCCGGCACCATACAAATATTGTTACTCAGCTTCTCCGGTTTTGATCCGACGGCCTATTACGAATATCTACAGTACCTTTCTAGCCAGCAAGTTGATATCGACAACATAAGAGTTTTCAAGACTTTGACCGGCGGCACAGAGGTCTACAGCGTGGTCTACGGCGAGTATGCCAGCAGGAGTGCCGCTGGAAGATCCCTGAGTGGCCTGCCCGAGGCGCTTAGAAATATCTCGCCTATACGACGCAGTGTTGGCGGCATCCGGCAGGAAATTCGACGACTCGGCGCCGTAAATTAGCCATGTTTCACCAGGCTGCGGAGAGACGGTCCGACGTATCGGCATGACTTCAAAGTCTAGAGGGGTGGCTTTTGGATTTAATGGCGATGGCGGGTCGGTTTCCGAGGCGACACCAAGAATATGTTTTTGCCACTACACGATAAGAATCCACTTCGAATAATACCGTTTCAGCTGGTTACCTTCGGCATTATTGCGTTGTGCGTGGTCGTGTTTCTATACCAGCAGCTTTTACCGGGAGAACAGGAGCAGGCGTTTATGTTGTCTTACGGCATGCTGCCGGCGGTGCTGTTTGACCACCGCGAACTGGCGTCCGAACTTGCGTTAGTGCCCGCGGAGTTGACGCTGCTGAGTTCGATGTTCCTGCACGTTGGCTGGATGCACCTGGCAGGCAACATGGCATTCCTGTGGGTATTCGGGGATAACATCGAAGACAGCATGGGACACTGGCGCTTCCTGCTTTTTTATCTCGCTTGCGGGGTGATTGCGAGCTTCGCTCATGCACTGGCCCAGAGCGATTCAATCAGCCCGTTGATCGGCGCCAGCGGCGGTGTGTCGGGGGTAATCGGTGCCTACCTGATGTTGCATCCCAGGGTTAAGATTATAGTGCTGGTATTGATGCGCGTGCCATTGCGTTTGCCAGCCTACTGGATCATCGGTTTCTGGATCGGCCTGCAAATATTCAGCATTGTTACCGGGGCCGAGGGCGACACCGCCTGGTGGGCGCACATCGGTGGCTTGATTGCCGGCGCGATAATGATTCCCTTCTTTAAACGTGACTCGGTGCCGTTATTCGACCGCGGCACCCGGCATTAACATTGTTCCCAGGGTAAGCCGTCAAAGCGCCATCCACCGATAGTACTGCGGTGATGATCGTCATCGAGTTCACCTTCAAAGCCGTCAACGATATTGTAAACATGCTTGAAGCCATGCTCGATGAGCAGGTTGCCGGCTTCCTCCGAGCGATTACCACTGCGACAAATCAACACCACCGGGACACTGTCGTGTGCCGACGAGGCGATCACGCCACCGAGGATCAGTTTGCGCACTTCGCGTTCAAAATCGGGGTTGATGACGAAGTCAGGTTCATCGATCCACGGAATATTGACCGAGCCAGCTGGGTGACCGATGAACAGGTATTCCATGTCCGAACGTACGTCGATAAACGCGGTACTCGGTTCTTTCTGGATCAGTTCATAGGCCTCGGTTGCGCTGATATGTTGTACTTTACTTTCAGTCATTGCTCTAACTATTTGATTAGATTGAAAATAGCATAGAAAACAAACCCTGAATATGCTATAGAATCTAGACACATTCGAACTGCAATCCGGGTTTTTATTCTTTAAAACTCTCATTTAACGGCAATATCGGCCCGGGTGCACGCCTTTTGTCGAGGATTATCGGGGTTTCATCACATTTAGAATGATTACTAAAGTAGTTCTCAACATACCCCCGGGATGCTTGTTTATACTTGATTACATTGCAAATTATCGGTTTTAAGTATGCTTAACGGCATTAAAAATCAAAGCCTTAAACGCTACCTACAGGTCAGCGCGCTGTTGATATTTTCACTGCTTGCGATTGACGTGCATGCGCTATTAGTGATTGATTCGGCAACAGTTGATGGTGGTGCCACCACGACGGTACCGGCGGGTACAGCTATCTCACTTTCGCTTACGGTAACCACATCGGGTGGTGGCGCCAGTAACGATTGGCGGGCGACCGGGTGGCTGATTGCCAATGCCACGGGTCCGCTTAATTGCGAAAACCATGCGGACTACACCGCATCCGGCACCTATACCGAAACTTTCAACATTACCGCTCCGGCAACAGCCGGAACCTTCAATGTCTATCTCGTGGCTTATCGAAACGACGGATGCACCGGAGGCTCCAGCGCCGAGTTTGTGCTGGCCAGTGCGGTAATAACGACGGCGCCAACAACCCTCGTTTGTGGGACATTTCGCGATGAGTTTTCGTCGGTTAGCTACGCGAATCAGGATGGCAGCCTGAACTGGACTGCCAACTGGAATGAAACCGGCGACGACGCTTCTGCGTCAAGCGGAGGTATCCAGGTCGCTTCGAATTCATTACGAATGAGAGGGGGTGGATCGGCGGCCAATGCACTGGGAGGCCCCTACGTTGAACGCGAAGCCGATCTGTCTACTTTTACGAGTGCTACGTTGACATTCGATTATCGCGAAAGTGGAAACTGGGAACCCGATGATGAAATCGAAATCTACGTTTCCGCCGATGGTGGGGCTAGCTGGACATTGGTGCAGACCTTTGCCGACGACCAGGGTAGTTCATTTCAACCTTTTACCTACGATATAACCGCTTTTATCGCGAGCAACACTCGCATAGCCTTTGTCGAGAAAGCCGATTCCAATGGTGAGTCTTTCTTCTTTGACAATGTTCAAATCCAAGGCTGCATATCGCCTCTCGATCACTTTAGAATTACGCCGGCAACGACAGCAGCCAGCACTTGTTTGCCCAATGCGATTACGATTGTGGCCGAGGATGCGTCGAACAATCCGCTTACCAGTTATACCGGTACAATCAACATCAGCACTAGCACCGGTAACGGCAACTGGAGTATCAATGATGCCGATAACGTTACTAATCCAAATCCGGATAACGATGATAACGGTGCAGTCGACTACACCTACCTGCTATCTGACGCGGGGCTAATTATCCTCGATTTAACCAATACCCATGCCGAGACCCTGACCATTACCGTGGCCGATGCCGTGGCCGGTGTTTCCAGCACCAGCGTTGTTATTGGTTACGCCGATAACGTGTTTATCATCACCGAGGACCCGGTACAGGTCGCCGGTCGTCCGCAGGCGATGAACATCGCGATGTGGACCAACGATGGCGCTAATTGCTTTATCGATACCAATTACAACTACAATCCGCAAAACCTCGAAGCCAGCATCGATCGCGGTGGCGTGCTACCTGGCGCGAACGATCCGAACATTGGCGCGGTCACGATTCCCGATGGCCCGCCTCCATTCGGTGCCATCTCGCTCGATTTCTCGGTAACCCCGGGGCAGGCTAATTTTACGCTCGATACCAACGATGTCGGTCAGTACACGCTAACGATTAGAGACATCACCAATACCCATGGCGCGGGTGTGATTACCGGCAGCAGCGCACAGCTGACGGTAAGGCCATTTGGCATTGCGGTAACCGGTATTATGGCGGGTGCTACCGTCAATCCGGGCGGCACTGCGCCGGCTGATCCGGTGTTTACCAGTGCCGGCAGCGACTTCGAGGCAACCGTAGCCGGGGTTTTGTGGAGCGCCGCGGATGACAGTAATAACGACGGTGTACTCGATACCGGGGTTTATGCCAACAATGCTGTAGCACCGAGCTATGCCTGGGACACCACGCTTGGCGTTTCGGCGGTCGCTGCGAGCTATACCCCGTCGCCGGGAACGCCGGGTGTGCTGAATAATGCAACAGTCCTGTTAGCCGAGTTCGGTGGTGGTTCTTTCAACGTCACCGATCTGCAGTACACCGAGGTTGGCAGCTTTACCCTGCAATCATCGGCAACCGACTTTTTGGGCGAGCCCACAGCTGATATTGTCGGTGAAGACATTATCGTCGGTCGCTTCATTCCAGCGAGCTTCGCGGTCACGATTAACAACGATGGAATCCTGGGTGATGCTTGCAGCGTGTTCACTTACATGGGGCAAGATTTTAACTACGATACGGCACCCACGATTACCGTGACAGCGCAAAATGCGCTGGGCGCGACCACGCTGCAATATCGTGATGGATTTGCCAAGCTCGGGGATAGCAGTGTCAGTGTCGATGCGAGCCAGGATGACACTATGGCTGGCAGTGATACAAATCCTCTGCTGGTTAGTTATACCCCTGCGGTAATGCCCTATACCGTGAACAATGACGGTACCGTTTCCTATACCTTCGGCGCAGACACCTACCGTTATGGTCCGGATGCACCGCTGACGACATTCAGCAAGGCCGCTAATAGCCAGGTGGCCCCCTTCGTGGCCGATATTAATCCGGAAATCAGTGCGGTGTCGGACGGCGAAGTAACGACCAGTTATGCAGCTGGCACTTACGTGCTCGATCCGACCGGTAATAACCTGCGCTTCGGTCGTCTGCGCATGGATAACGTGTTTGGCCCGGAATTGAATCCATTATTGATGCCGGTGTTTACCGAGTTCTGGAACGGCACCAGTTTCCAGAAAAACATCCTCGACACCTGCACCACGATAGCGAATGCCGACCTGGTTTCGGTGGCGAGTCCACCAGGCTTATCGGTTCCAGTCGTGGTCAATGCCCCGGCATCCGCCGGTGATGTCAATCTCAGCTTTCCGTCACCGGGTTCGGGTAACGATGGTTTTATTGATACTATTACCGATCTTA
Source organism: uncultured Gammaproteobacteria bacterium (assembly GCA_947259485.1). Taxonomy (GTDB): domain Bacteria; phylum Pseudomonadota; class Gammaproteobacteria. The sequence goes on from CAMYLU010000028.1 coordinate 23,718, forward strand.
GTTCGGCTGCCCACCTGTGGCTGCGATTCGACTGGGATGGCGATGGTGTGTTCGACAATGATCCTTTCGCCCAGGCGACTTTTGGAATATTTGATGGCAACCCGGTGCAGATCTACATCCAGCAGATCTACGAATAGATCTCCGTCATTTTAGTTATTTCTTCGCCCAGCCTTACCTTGTCCTCACGGTCCAAGCCCTGTCATCCCGAATTTCTAACAGTGCTCACCCAAACTTCTAATAGCGCCATTTCGAGCCCCTAACAATGTCATACCGCGGCTTGACCGCGGTATCCAGAAATTCAGAACCTGGCTGGATCCCGCGGTCGAGCCGCGGGATGACAGATCCTGGGCCGGGATGACACCTGGAATTGTTAGCTGGAGTGCTTCGAGTAGTCGAGTAATGCCTGCAAACCATCTTTCATCGAGGTTTCGGCCTTAACACCGAGTTGCTGGTTCATCCGGGTGACGTTGGCGAGCGAATGCTTGATATCGCCCTCTCGCGCAGCCTCATGACTGACCTCGGAGCTTGTACCGGTAATCTTTGAAAGCACTTCGATTAAATCGAGTAGAGTCGATTGGGCACCCGTTCCGATGTTACAGGCGCCGGTTAAATTGCCCTCAAGAGCGGCCAGGTTAGCCCGGGCGACATCCTGCACATAGATAAAATCCCGGGTCTGGTAGCCGTCCCCGTAAACCGTAATGCCCTTACCATCGACGATACGATCGACAAACAGCGCGATCACCCCGGCATAAGGTGATTTCGGATCCTGTCGTGGCCCGTAAACGTTAAAGTATCTTTGCCCGAGTGCGGAAAAACCATGAATCCGTGCAAACAGGTCGGCGTATTCTTCATCAACCTGTTTTTCGAGGCCATAGGGTGAGAGCTGTAACTTTTCGGCTTCTTCCCGCAGGGGAATCTCGCTGGGTTGTCCATAAATCGCGGCAGAGGATGCGTATACCAGTCTCTCGACGCCATGGTTGTGAGCCTCGGTGATGATGTTGACGAAACCGATAATATTCTGCATCGCTGAATGTGCCGGGTCTTCAAACGACGCGACCACCGAAACCTGGGCCGCCAGGTGCAGGCAATGCGATACCTCGTGCATCGCTTCATTGACGGTCGCCTGGTTGGTGATATCCCCGGCAACAACTTCAAGCAGGGGGTGGGAATCAGGCAGATTGGTGCGATGCCCCGAAGAAAAGTTATCGAGCACGCACACGGATACCCCGTTCTCGAGCAACATATCCACGGTATGCGAACCAATAAAACCGGCTCCGCCGGTTACCAACACTTTTTTCATGTTTTGCGAAGATTATTATTTGTGATTATCAGTGTAGCATTGAAATTCTGGCCGACAATCTATTGCATTCTTTCGCTGCCATCGTCTGGATACTGACATTCCGGCGTTGGTGCTGTCATCCTGCGGCTTGACCCGAAGCATCGGACCGGCGGGATCCAGAAATTTCCAGAGAAGCTGGATCCCGCGGTCAAGCCGCGGGATGACACTTTAAAGAGGTTCGGGATGACACTTTAAAGAGGTTCGGGATGACACTTTAAAGAGGTTCAGGATGACACTTTAAATAGGTTCGGGGTGACTCTTTAAGGAGGTTCGGGATGACACTGTTAGAGGGCCGGGATGACGACAGGGAAGGGCCGTCAATGGATCCCGGCTCGGGGGCTGGGATGACGATACTAGGTCACCCCCGCTTACGCGGGGTTACGCGCAAGCGGGAATCTAGTAACATAGGCTGGCATGAAATCCTTGTATTTACTGCGTCACGCAAAATCGAGCTGGGCCGAGCACGGGCTCAGCGACCGGGAACGACCACTCGCCAAGCGTGGTTTGCACGACGCACCGATGATGGGCGAGCGCTTCCAATCTCGTGGAGAGCACCTCGACCGGGTCATTTCAAGCCCCGCGGTGCGTGCCCATACTACCGCGCAATTGTTTTGCGAAGCTTGCGGTTTTCCGGCGCAGGATATCGAGACCGAATCGGACCTTTACTTCCTCGGCAGTGGATCGATTGAAGACGTCATTCTAGGCCAGGATGACCAGTCACAGGCGCTAATGCTGGTGTTTCACAATCCGGACATTACCTACTTTGCCAATTCTTTCGAGGTCGGGTTTCGTATCGATAACGTGCCGACCTCGGGCCTGCTCAGGCTTGACTGTGATATCGCCCAATGGAGCAACTGGTCGCGGGAGAACACGGCATTTGGGTACTTTGATTATCCGAAAAACCTGTCCGGGGACGTGATCCGGGGATAACACCGTCGCCAGGGCACCACCGGCGAAGCCGTCACTAGCGCTGGTGAATATTCCGACTGCGTGCACTCCGCACCTTGCGTCGCTTGAGGCGCTTGGCATCACGGCTGCGTTCGTTGGCCAGGTCAATCTGGGCTTTTTGACTACTGGTGTTTTCTTCGTTGGTGCCCACCAGGCGCGTATAGGAACCATCCGCATTCATCTGCCAGATGCTGTACTCGTCGGACAACAGGGTGTCAAAAATTTCGCGTAGTTCTTCCTGTAACTCGGGATCTTCGACCGGGGTCAATACTTCGACGCGGTGCTCGAGATTGCGGTTCATGGTGTCGGCAGAGCCGATGTAATACTCGGGATCGCCGGCATTCTTAAAGTAGAAGATGCGGCTGTGCTCGAGGAAACGACCCACCACGCTGAATACCCGGACATGCTCGGACAGGTTGGGGATGCCCGGGCGCAGGCGGCAGCTGTCACGCACCAGCAGGTCGATTTTGACGCCGCCCTGTGACGCCTCGTAAAGCGCCCGCACGATGTCCTTGTCTTCAAGCGCGTTGATCTTGAACTGGATATGACCCGGTGATTCTGTGCAATGCTGATCGATTTCGCGCTGAATCTTGTCGAGCAAGGCGCGCTTTAGCAACTTGGGTGCCGGCAGAATCTTGCGATAGTTGCGTCTTGGCGTAAATCCGGTGGTCAGGTAATTGAACAGTTCGGTAATATCGCGGCCGATGTCCGGATCGCAGGTCAACAGGCCGAGATCGGTATAGAGGCGGGCGTTACCCGCGTGATAGTTACCGGTGCCGATATGCACGTAACGCTGCAGCCCGCTGTAGTCATTGCGTACCACCAGGATGACCTTGCAGTGGGTTTTTAAATCCATGACGCCAAAAGTCACGTGGATGCCGGCTTCCTCCAGCCGACTCGACCAACGGATGTTCGCGGCCTCGTCGAAACGCGCCTTCAGTTCCACTACCACGGCAACCTGCTTGCCGTTTTGCGCAGCGTCGACGAGATAATCGATAACCTTGGTATCGCCTGAAGTACGGTACAGTGTCATCTTGATTGCACGTACCTTGGGGTCTCGACTGGCCTCGCGCAGCAGTCGTTCGACTGAAGTGGAAAATGATTCATACGGGTGCTGCAGCAGCATCGGTCCGTGCTCCCGCACCGCGTGAAAGATATTCGGCATTTGTACCAGCTTGGGATGATCGATCGGGTAATGTGGCACATAGCGTAACGCGGGTATCTCGAGATCACACAGGCTGAGTAAATCGCGTGTTGCCAACAGGCCTCTTTTTTCAAACACGTCGGCCTCGTCGAGGCCCAGTTCCGCGGCGAGCATGCCACGACGGGTCGAGTCCATATCATGTTGCACCACGACACGGACGATATTCGCGAAACGCCGGTGGCGTACCTCGGACTCGATAACCGCCAGCAGGTCATCTGCCTGATCCTCGTCACGGGCGGTGTTGGCGTTGCGCGTGACATAGAACAGTTCGCAATCGACAATCTTCATTTTCGGGAACAGCACGTCGAGGTTCTTCGCCATAACGCTCTCGAGCGGGACGAAGATATGCGTATTGGGAACCTGCAGAAAGCGCGGAATCCCGAGACCGACCGGGACCTTGACGCGCGCGCGTAATTCATCCTCGTTGTCGTCGTGTTTCAGTGTAACCAGCAGGTTCAGCGACAGATTCGAAATAAACGGGAAGGGATGTGCCGAGTCGACGCCCTGTGGTGTCACCAGCGGGTAAATGTTTTCGAAGTAATAGCTTCGAATAATTCCCTGGTGTTCTTCACTGAGTGCTTCGTAGGGGGTGACGTGGATATCGTGCTCGGCGAGCTGTTCAAACAGTTGCGGTACCAGGTGGGATTTCAGCGCTTCGAGTTCCCGCACCTTGACATAGCATTCTTCGATTTGCTGCGCCGGCAGGCGTCCATCGACGCTGTAGTCCATGACCCCGGCACCAACCTGTTGTTTGAGGCCACCGATACGCTTCATGAAAAACTCATCGAGGTTGGAACTGACAATGCCGACAAACTTGAGGCGCTCGAGCAGGGGGTTGCTCTCATCCTGCGCCTCGTGCAGAACACGGAGGTTGAATTTAAGCCAGGTCAGCTCCCGGTTGAGATACAGCTCGGGGGCGTCGAGATCCGCGAATTCAAGTGGTTCCGGTAATGCAACCGATTCTGGCGCAACTTCGGAATCGGTTGCAGCCGCGTCGGCTACCACCGACAGGTTACTTTGGACATTGGTCGATGAGGTCATGGTTAATCGTTTGCTTTTCGGTTAATGATGCTCCGGCACGAAAGTCTGGTCTCCCAACGGCGGACGCACGTAGCCACCGGCTTTTTCGCGGGGTTCGAGTTCGATTGGTGGCGGCGTCAGATCCTCGTAGGGGATCATGCTCAGCAAGTGCTTGATGCAGTTCAGGCGAGCGTGCTTCTTGATGTCGGCGTTGACCACGTACCATGGCGCCTGCTTGATGTCGGTATGCGCGAACATCTGGTCCTTGGCCTTGGAGTACTCGATCCACAACTTGCGCGATTCGAGGTCCATCGGGCTCAGCTTCCAGCGCTTGGTCGGGTCCTTGATACGTCCCTGGAAACGTTCTTCCTGCACATCGTCGTTGACCGAAAACCAGTACTTGATCAGGATGATGCCGGAACGCACCAGCATGCGTTCAAATTCCGGGCAGGTCCGCATGAATTCCTGGTATTCCTCATCGGTGCAAAATCCCATGACGTGCTCGACACCGGCGCGGTTGTACCAGCTGCGATCGAATAACACCATTTCACCGGCTGCAGGCAGGTGGGGTATGTAACGCTGGAAGTACCATTGTGTTTTTTCACGTTCGGTGGGGGTACCGAGTGCCACCACGCGACAGATACGCGGATTCAGGCTCTCGGTTATGCGCTTGATCACGCCGCCCTTGCCGGCCGCATCGCGGCCCTCGAAGATACAAACCACTTTCAAATTCTTTTCCTTAATCCATTCCTGAAGCTTGACCAGCTCGATCTGCAAGTTTGCCAGTTCTTTGTTGTATTCCTTGTTGGAAATTTTCTTCTGTTTACCCGATGCGTGCTCGTTAGACATCGTTCGACCCCATTTTTTTGGTTGTGTGGACCCCCCAAACTATAACAAACGGTAAAAAGTGTCCAGAATACAGCAAGATAAATTTGATTCTTCGTGATCTGTGTCATGTGAGAGTATAGCCGTTGAACCATCGGTCTGGGTTTGGGTCGATATATTAATTCAGAAGGAGCGCCGCCATGGGCATTAACCCGTTTATCACCCCGTTTGACTCGCTGCCGAGTACCCTGTCGTTATTTCCGTTGCCCGGGGCGATCGTGATGCCGGGTGCCGAACTGCCGCTCAATATATTCGAACCGCGCTACCTGAACATGATCAACGATGCGATTGCGAGCCACCGCATGATCGGCATGGTCCAGCCGGACCCGAGCGGGGAGGGCGAGGATGCAGTTTGCCGCACTGGCTGTGCCGGCCGCATCACGCAGTTCCGCGAGACCAGTGATTGCCGGATCGAGATGGTGTTAACCGGCGTATGTCGCTTCGACGTCGGCGAGGAGCTCTCGACGACCCGGGGCTACCGGCTTATCGTCCCCGACTGGTCGCGCTTCGCCGATGATTACGTCGATCACACGGAGCAGTTGCAGGGTGATCACGAACGCCTGATGCAAACGCTGGAGCATTTTTTCGATGCCAAGGGCTACGAGGCCGACCTGGCTATGCTCAAGCAATTATCCGTCGCCCGCCTGGTCGATAGCCTGACCATGGCGCTACCGTTCGATACAGCCGAAAAGCAAATGCTGCTCGAAACCGTCGAACCCGAACAACGCCTGGCCAACTTCATCGCCCTCATCGACGGCGATTTCGATGTCCCGGATTCCGTCACCCGGCACTAATCGGCAACTCACATCCCGATACCGTAAACGTCTTCCCCAACCTTAATTGTCATCCCGCAAACCAAACTGTCATCCCGCGGTTTAACCGCGGGATCCAGAGGTACTCGGCAGCCTTTTCTGGATACCGCGGTCAAGCCGCGGTATGACAGTGTAAGGAGGTCATCCCCACGCAAGCGGAGGGATCTTGTAATTAGTGTTCACATCCAGCAAATCAAACCGGCAATATCAGGGGTATTTCTAAGGTCTGTTTTGGTTTCGGTCATGTGGATGGGTATAGTGACTGCATCGACCAACCGATAGCAACAATGCCCAACAACGAAAGCCAGGATCCGATTAGCTACGAGGCGCCGATGCCCGGCAGGCACGCCCGGTTTGGCTACCTGTTGCTTGCCTACGTGGCTGTCGCCCTGGGTATTGCGGGTGTGTTTCTGCCGTTGTTGCCCGCGACCCCGTTCCTGCTGGTCGCAGTGTGGGCTGCACCGAAGGGATCTCAGCGAGTCCATGACTGGGTCTATGATCAACCGCAGTTTGCGCGCCTGATTAACGACTGGCACCAGCAGGGAGCGGTGCCGCTCAGTGCCAAATGGCTGGCCACGGCCATGATGGTCGCAAGCTGGTTGACGCTTTGGTGGACCGGGACCCATTGGGGGCTGCTGCTTGGAATGAGTTTTTTCTTTGCCTGTGTTGGAGGATTTCTTTGGACTCGACCGAATCCGAAATACAGGTAAGTGGGTCATTGTTATTTCGGAGAAGGCGGGAATAGTGTTCCAGGGTATTGGCTCGCGCATCCATGCGCTCGGTCCTTCGGACCGCGTGCTTTGCACGCGCCGCCAGTTCGCTCCTGGCGAACTGGTCGAACCGGGCGCGCGATATTCGAGAAAGATTTGAAAGGATTACAGGTGCGCCCGGGTTCTTATCCGGGCCTTGAGAAAGTAATTTTCGAAAAAAAAGGACCCTGGCGGGTCCTCTTTTCTCGAAAATGGCGTCCCCAAGGGGATTCGAACTTATCCCCCGGCTGGAAGTGTCATCGCAAGTTTCAATTTGTTCCACTTAAACGACAACATAACTTGGTCAGGGGAGGGTGACCTGTATCTTACCGCGACCTT
>CAMYLU010000029.1 GCA_947259485.1 uncultured Gammaproteobacteria bacterium
CCCGCTGTCGCAGTGGTTCGTCGGTCCCCGGTCGACCGCCCTCGCGCCGGACGAGATCGCCCTCGCCGTCACCGTGCCGCTCCTCGACCACGGCGGCGCGTTCCTGAAGCTCGCTCGCTACGCCGGCGAGGACCTCGCCCAGGCGAACCTGGCCGTGCTGGCGTTGCCCGAGCGCCGCTACCGGCTGGCCTTCGGCGCTGTCGCACCGGTGCCGCTGCGGGTGCACCGCATCGAGGCGCTGATGAGCACCTACCTGGACAGCAGCGAGATCAGTTTCATTAACAATAATGCCGCGATTTCAGCCGTCGAAATCAGCGCCGAAATGCAGCAGATTATTGAAAAATCACTTTATTATTCAGAGATTTCCGACGGTGCATTCGACATCACCTATGCCAGCATCGGCTATGCCTACGATTATCGCAAACGTCAGCAGCCGGACGATGCATCTATCTCGGAGAAACTGCCGGCTATCGACTATCATCATATTATGATTTCGGGCAATAAAGTTCAGTTTGGCAACGACTCGGTGCGTATCAATCTTGGCGGTATCGCCAAGGGCTACGCCGTCGACCGTGCAGTCGATATCGTGCGCCAGTGTAACATCGCCAAAGCCATGGTCAGCGCGGGTGGTGACAGCCGCATTATTGGAGATCGTGAAGGGCATCCCTGGGTCATCGGTATCCAGCACCCACGCGATCCCGAGGGCATTGCACTGCGCCTGCCGCTCAGCGAAAGCGCGATTTCAACTTCCGGCGACTACGAGCGTTTTTTTGTCGAAAACGGCAACCGTGTGCACCATATTATCAATCCTTCTACCGGACGTTCTGCAACGGCGAGCTGGAGTGCCACCGTTATTGGCCCTGATGCACTGGCAACTGACGCTTTATCGACTAGTATTTTTATTCTGGGCGCGATTGACGGTATAGCCATGATCGAGAGCCTGGAAGGATTCGACGCTATCGTTATCGATAACGCCGGAAAGGTTCATTATTCTTCTGGCTTCGAAGACCCTGAAGCCAAACTACAGTAGTCCATTAAATCAGCAGACCTATGAAAACACTCAGCCTTACTGCCATCCTTCTTGCCTACCTCGCCTTCCCTGTTTCGGCACAGGATACTTCCTCGGAACTGATCGAGGGCGAAATCGAGATTCCGCAACAGGATGAAGCAACCGAAGCGGATGCCGAGTCACCTGACCAAGACGTGTCAGAAGGAACATCGCTCGATACCGATATCGAAGCCCTGAAAAAGGAAGTGCTGTCGTTAAACCGCGATCTGTTCATTCTCGAAGAGGACCTGCTGTTTCCGTCGAACACCCAGTTCAGCGTTTTCCTGTCGATGAATGCCGGCGCCCTGTTCAGTCTCGATTCTATTCAGCTGAAAATTAATGACAAGAACATTGCCAATCACCTTTACACCGAGCGTGAACTGGCTGCGCTCAAGCGTGGTGGCGTGCAGCGTCTGTATATTGGCAACCTGCCTTCGGGTGAGCACGAGATCATCATAATATTCACCGGGGTCGGGCCCAAAGGTCGAGACTACCGTCTCGGTGAAACAGTAGTGATAGAAAAAACCACCGAACCGCAATTCGTGGAGTTCATGATTGCCGATGATACCGGTAAGGAACAACCCCAGTTTGATGTGCGTGTTTGGGAATAAACGCCATCGACATAACACGGGACGTGTATCAAGCAGCATAAAACGCCTGCTTTACGCGTTACTGCTGAGTTGTGTCTGCACCCAGCTATACGCTGTGCAAACTGCAGAACACCGGGTCGAAGACCTCGATTACGGACGCGCGCTTTACCAGTTTTTCCAGGACAGCAGGCTGTCGGCGATCACCCATCTGATGATCGCCGAGGAAAGACCGCGCACCCGCGACCAGGTCGACGAAGCCCACCTGCTACTCGCCGATTTGTATTACGGCTACGGGCTTTACGAGGAATCACGCGAATTGTTCACGCGGCTGTTAACATCCGAGGTTTCAGATTCAATTGAAAATCGAATCTGGTTCAATCTCGCACGGTTACGCTATGACCAGGGATATTTTGATGCCGCCCGTGATCTGCTATCACGTATCAATAACCAACTGCCTGGCAGCATCGAATCAGAAAAAAAGTACCTGCTAACCAATCTTCACCTGGGCTCGCGTGAGTACGACGAGGCCGCCGATCTGAGCGATACGATCAGTTCGAAATCAATCTGGAAAATTTACGCGCGTTATAACCTGGGCGTTTCAATGATTGAAGACGATCGCTACGAACCTGGCCGTTACTTGCTCAACAGTATCGGACAGATGAAAACTATTGACTCGCCGGAACTGAGGGCGTTGCGCGATCGCTCAAATCTGTCACTCGGGCTCAAACAGCTGCGCATGGAACTGCCTGAACCTGCGCTGGAGAGTCTGTCCCGTGTCCGACTTGAAGGGCCCTTGAGCAACCAGGCGCTGCTCGCATCCGGCTGGGCATGGTACCGACTTGAGCAATTCGACAAGGCAATGATCCCGTGGCGGGTGCTATTGCAGCGTAATGCAGTAGATGCGGCGACACAGGAAGCGATCCTGGCAATTCCCACCAACTATGCCGAATCGGGTCAGGACAAGCTCGCGGTGCGTCACTACCAAATTGCAGCACAGCAATTTGATCTGCAGCTGCAGGTGCTGGATAACTCGATCAGGTCGATACAGAGTGATGGATTAATTGCGGCATTGCGTGAAAATGCAATTCTCAGCGATCGCAGTAGCCTGCAGCGCTTACCCCCAAGCTCGGACGTGACCCCGCAATTGCATATCCTGTTGGCTTCGACCGAGTTTCAACGTGAAATCAAACGCTACCAGGAATTACTCGATATCCGTAACTCGCTCAGGTACTGGGGTACTAACTTTCCCGCCCTGGAGCTGATGCTGGAGGAACGTCGCCGCGGTTTCGAGCAGAATTTACCGCGCTTGCAGAAATCCAGCAGTTTCGATCAGCTCGAACAGCTACGGGAGCGCAGAAACCAGTTTGCCTCGCAGGTTAATGCAATTGAGTCGAACCAGGATTACGCGGCACTCGCAATCCCGCAGGAGCAGGAGCATTTGTCGCGACTGCAGCGTGTTGCCTCGACAATCGACAAGCTTGCGCCAGAACGCAACACGGCTTACCAACAGGATATGTTCCGGTTGTTGTCAGGACTATTAAACTACGAGCTGGCTACCGATTTCCCGGTTAGATTCTGGAAATCAAAAAAGCAATTGATACTGCTGGATCGAGCACTATCCGAATCTGAACAAAGGGCCAAGGACTTGCGTGGCATTAGCGAGCGAACCGACCTGGAATTCGGCTTTTTCGACGATCGAATAAACGGTCAGACCCAACGAATCCGTGATCTGCGCAACAGGGTTACCACCTTGTTAACGGCGCAGGAAAAACTTATCAACCAAATGGCGATTAACGAGATTCGCCGGCAACAGCAACATATCGTGCAACTGCGCCTGAATGCCCGCTTCGAACTGGCCAAACTTTACGACAGGATGGCGGCAGAGCAATGATCAGGATCCTGGCCCAGCGCTTACAAATCATTCTGTTCGTCGCCGCACTGACCGCATGCGGTTACGACGGGGTCGATTTCGGCCCGACGATTGCCGACCTCGAGGATCTGCCGCCCTTGCTGGAGACTGCAGAACTGGAACCGCAGGCCAGTTTTGATGTCGATCCCCAGCAGGTTATTCAAAGCTTTCGCGACCTGGTGGCCATTACCGCCGAGGGCGGAGGCACCGGCGACGAACTGCGCCGCCTGGCCGACCTGGAACTCGAAGCCAGCCTGGACAACCGGATCTCGGATGACGAGTCAACCCAGCAGATGGGGCAGCGAGACGCCCTGCGTGCGATCGGAATCTACGAAGGATACCTGGAGAAGTATCCGGCACGCGAAACTAACGACATGATCCTGTACCAGCTATCACGCGCTTACGCGCTCGAAGCGGAGACTGAAAAATCTTTTGCTGCATTAAACCGAATCGCTCGCGAATACCCCGATTCGCAATACATGGATGAAGTCCAGTTTCGTCGTGGCGAAAACCTCTTCGTCGCGCGTGAGTACCAGGCAGCGGAACAAGCCTACGGCAAGGTCGTTAGCGACTACCCGGATTCGCTGTTTTTCGAAAAGGCACTGTACAAGTACGGTTGGACCCAGTTCAAGCAAAGTCGTTACCGTGAAGCCCTGGCCAGCTATACGCAATTGCTCGACCTGAATCTTGCGCAAAATAAAATTAATGAAATTGATTTCAATCCCTCGCTACCCCGGGCCGATCGGGAACTGCTTGACGATGTATTGCGTGTCGTCTCGCTCAGTTTTTCCTACCAGGAAGAGAAATATTATATTTCGAGTTATTTCAAAGAAACCGGCGAACGCGACTACGAACCACTGCTTTACCTAAAGCTGGGTGAGCTGTACCTCGATAAAAAACGGATCATTGACGGCTCGGATCTATTCCTGGCCTACACCAAGCAATATCCCTACTCTTCGCATACGCCGTTTTTTCACCAGCGCGCCATCCAGACCTTCCAGCAAGCCGGGTATTCGGATTTAGTACTAAAAGAAAAGATCGCGTTCGTGAACCGCTACGACGTAAACAGTGAATACTGGGCTCTGCAGGAAGAGAGCACCCAGCAGACGCTGACCAGGACCCTGGTGCTGCATATGACCGAGCTGGCTACTCATTTTCATGCCCTCGCCCGTGCCAGCAAGAAAGCAAAAGATTACCGGGTCTCGGCAGATTGGTATCGCCGTTTCCTGAGATCTTTCCCCAATGATCCGGGCGCGCCGCAGATTAATTTTCTACTTGCTGAAAACCTGTACGATGCCGGTCAATATCCGCAGGCAATCGACGAGTACCAGAAAACGGCCTATAACTATGAACCACATAAAAATAGTGCCGAGGCAGGCTATGCCGCACTGATCGCTTTTGATGCCCTGTTCAAGACAACCAATGCGAGCGACATTCTTGCGTTGCGCAAAAAGCGCATCAAGTCTGCAGTTCGCTTTACCACCACTTATCCCGATGACTCGAGAATATCGGTGGTTGAACTGCAGAGCGCACAACAATTCTACGAATGGAAGGATTACCCCGAAGCAATCGCGTCGGCAAATCGCCTGATTGAAAACAAGAACGTCGACAAGCCAACCCGGCAGACCGCCTGGACCATACTTTCCGATGCGCAGTTTTCGACCGCAAATTACGCCGCGGCCGAAACCTCTTATTTAACACTGCTGACCTTTTTGCCGAAACAGGACAAGAAGCGAAAAGCCGTGCGCGAGCAAATTGCCTCGAGTATCTACAAGCAGGGTGAACTCGCGCGTGATGCCGGTAATCACCTGCTCGCGGCACAGACTTTCTCCCGGCTTGGACAGGTTGTCCCCGAATCACCCAAGCGCGTGGTAGCCGACTACGACGCGGCTAACGCGTATATTCAACTGGAAGACTGGTCAACCTCGATCGCGCAACTGGAAGCTTTTCGCAAGCGATATCCCGGGAATAAAAAATTCAATAATGGCGTCACCGAGAAACTTGCACTTGCCTATAGTAAGAATGGCAACCAGTCCAAGGCGGCCCGGGAAATTCTCGCCTTATCGAGTCTTCCCGGCACGGCCGAACGCAAGCGAGACCTGATGTGGCGTGCTGCCGAACTGTATCAGCAGGACGGTCAACCGGAGCAGGCAATCGCGATCTACAAGAAATATGTCAAGGCCTATCCCTACCCGCTTGAGCGTTCGATTGAATTGCGTCATAAAATTGCCGAATCCTATCGTGCCAAAAACGATACCAAGAGCCGTAATTTCTGGCTTAATGAAATTATCCGCGCGGATGCCGCCGGGAAATCGGAGCGTAGCGCACGTAGCAAGTATCTCGCCGCCAGCGCCAGCATGGAGTTAATCCAGCCGCTGCATCGATCCTACAAAAAAACCAGGCTGACGATACCGTTAAAAACCAGCCTGAAGAAAAAGAAAAAGTTGATGCAGCAATCGATCGATGCCTACAGCCGGGCAATGAAATACCAGGTCCAGGAGGTCACAACCGAAGCTACTTTCCAGATTGCCGAAATTTATAATGACTTCGCCAGTTCGTTAATGAACTCACAAAGACCGAAAGGCCTGGATGAAGAGCAACTCGAAGAGTACGAATTGTTGCTGGAGGAACAGGCCTTTCCATTCGAAGAGAAAGCGATTGATATCCACCTTGCCAACTTCAAACGCATTCCTGACGGCACTTACGATGAACCCACGAAAAAGAGTTTACAGGCTCTGGGTAAACTCATGCCGTTTCGCTACGCCAGGGTAGAGAGCACCGATATTTATGTCGATATTCAATAACAGATCAGCGCTATTAATTGTCGTATTGCTGCTCGGGGCCTGCCAGAGTGGTCCCGACAAGGCGCCTTCGCCGAAGCCTGCGGTAGCAACCTCGCCGACGGTTGAAGAAGCTGCGGCTGAATCAGGACCAGATGACGCTAATCAGCAATATTATGAACAGGCACTGGCTTCGCTAAAGCGCGGTAAGACCGAGCGCGCACTAAAAATTCTGCTTCAAGTTAGCAACGATGCACCCGATAAACCCTATGTTTTTACCAATCTCGGGCTGGCTTACTTCAAACTGCAGCAACTGGATCTCGCCGAACAGGCCTTCAAGCAGGCAATCGCCCGTAACAATAAGGATGCGGTCGCGCACAATCACATCGGTATCCTGCAGCGTCAAAAGGGGCAATTTAATGAAGCCCGTACTCATTATCAGCGCGCCCTTTCGATCGATTCCGGCTATGCATCTGCACACCTGAACCTCGGTATCCTGTTTGATATTTACCTGCAGGACCTGAAACAGGCATTACGGCATTACCAGAAATACCAGGCCCTGGTTAGCGAGGAAAATACCCAGGTAGCCGGCTGGATCGTCGACATTGAACGACGTCTTAAATCAACCACCACAAAGTCCCAGGGATAAGTAAATGAGAAAACTTTCGCTCGCATTTTTCCTAATCTTTGCTATTTCAAGTAGTGCTTATGTGAGTGCTCAAGAAAGATTGCAGATGGAAGGCACCGAGATAACCGGAAACAAGGAATTGCCCAGGGTTTTATACATCGTTCCATGGAAATCGGCGGAACGTTTCGAGATTTCGTCACCGCCGATAACAAGTATTATGGATCAAAAACTGACCCCTATCGAACGGGCCGCTTTCAAACGAAAAATTCACTATCACGACGCCATATTTTCAAAGGCAAAACTGCAATAAACCGGCAGTAGACCAGAGACCGCGGAGACTCTCGCAATGAACGAAATGCTAATTACACTAATAAGGTTTTTCCAGGACGGTGGACCCTTCATGTACCCGATCCTGATTGTTCTGGCCATCGGCCTCGCAATCACCTTGGAACGCTGGCTACACCTCACCGTAGCAAAAACCAAGAACCGCCACATGATCGCCAAGCTGATGCCCTTGGTGGCGAAAGGTGAGGTCAACAGTGCCAGCCAGCTCGCCAGCAAATCAAGCGCGACGGTGAGCCGGATTCTGCTGCAGGGCATCGAGCACTACAAGTCCGCCCGCCGCAGGGACGATTTCGAGTCGGCGATGGACGAAAGCATAATGGAAGCGATTCCACGCCTGGAAAAACGCACCCACTACCTCGCGATGTTTGCCAATATCGCCACGCTGCTGGGGCTTCTGGGTACGATTATCGGCCTGATCAAGGCGTTTACCGCGGTCGCCCAGGTTGATCCCTCGATGAAAGCGGAGATTCTTTCGACCAGTATATCGGTAGCGATGAATACAACTGCATTCGGTCTTATTGTCGCGATTCCGCTGTTGTTCTTTTACACGGTGTTACAAACCAAGACGACTGAAATCGTCGACAGTCTCGAGATGACTGTGGTCAAGTTCGTCAATCATTTGTCCCGCGTTAAAAACACCGCCGAGTAAGTACTCCCATGTCAAAACGGGTACACAGACGCAAGCATCCTGCTGCTGAGCTGAACATTACTGCCTTCATGAACCTGATGGTGGTACTGGTACCGTTTTTGTTGATGACCGCGGTATTCAGCCATATCACCATACTCGATTTAAATCTGCCTCCGCCAGGTGCGCAAGATAGCAAGCAACCGAAAAAGCCGCCTTACGAACTGCGCATAACCATTCGCAAGAATATGCTGGTGCTGTCCGACAACCGCCGGGGACTCATCCAGCGGATACCATCGAAAGGCAAGGAACATAATTTCGCAAAATTGAAGGAAACCCTGAAACAGGTAAAAGCGCGAATCCCGGGGCACACCAACATTACGATCCTGGCAGAACAAAAGACGCGTTACGACGATTTGATCAGGGCGATGGATAGCTCGCGCTCCTATCGGGCCGAAGTTGGCGGTGAATGGGTCTTCGCCGAACTATTCCCGGACATATCGATTGGCGATGCGGCCAGGTAATCACAGGGTCATAACCGAATGAAATATTCCAGACGTGCCAAACGCATGCAGCAGCACCACAAACGCGGCCAGAATCGGAACGCCGTGCTGAACATGGTGTCGTTGATGGATATTTTTACGATCCTGGTATTTTTTCTGCTCGTCAATGCAACCAGTACCCAGGTACTACCCTCGCCCAAGAATATTGTATTACCCGAAGCAGCGGCCGAAAAACTGCCCTCGCGTAACCTGGTCATCGCGGTCGACGAACGCGTCATCCGCCTGCAGGGGAAAGCCATTGTCACCGTAAAGGATGCACTCAAGGGTAACAAGAACTCGATCAAGCCCCTGTTTATTGCATTGAGAAATGCCTCGGTAAAGGTCAAGGATATTAGCGACAAGAAGGGCGTCACGATTATGGGTGACCAGGAAATTCCTTACCTGCTGCTAAAAAAGATCATGCTGACATGTGCTGGCGCTGAATATACCAACATTTCGTTTGCAGTAAACCAGAAGGCAGCTGAGACCTGATGGCACGGGCAGTCGCAATAGCGGAACCGAATCTACCCTGGGTCGACCACCAGGAAGATCGCAGATTTCGCCGCATCATGATTGTTACGCTGCTGCTGTTTTTAGGCGTTGGTGTGGCACTGAATACGATCAAGCTACCGGAAGTCATACAGAAAAACCTGGTCGACGTATCGCCTCGCCTGGCGAAGCTGATCCTGGAAAAACAAAAGGTTAAACCACCACCACCGAAGAAAGAAAAACCCAAGGAAGTAAAGAAAAAAGAGCCTGAGAAGAAGAAGGAAAAACCGAAGCCGAAGCCGAAACCGAAGCCGAAACCGAAGAAAAAAGAAGTTAAGAAGCCAGACGCTCGCGAAGTCGCCAAGAAAAGTGGCCTGATCGCGTTAAGTGACGAGCTCGAAGATTTGCGCGAAAGCTTCGCACTTGACGATGTGGTCAAACTGCCACAACAAACTAGCGGTAAGCAGGAAGTCAAAGTGGCCACTGCCAGTGACTTGCTGACCTCGAACGCTCAAAAAACCAGTGGCGGTATTAAAACAGATACCCTTAACCGAACCATAAAAACCAACGAGTTAACACAGCGTCAGACCACCCGGGTTGAAAGTAAAATCGAGGCTGACAGTAAAAAGCTTGCCAAGGCATCGTCAACGAAATCCCAGCAAGGAACGGGTGTAAAACGCAGCGCGGATGAAATTGAACGTGTTTTCCAGCAGAATAAGGGTGGTATTTTTAATATCTACAATCGCGCATTGCGCAAGAACCCATCGCTGGCCGGACAGGTTGTCGTCGAATTGACAATCGCACCTGGCGGTCAGGTAACCGCGGTTAAAATTCTATCCAGCGAGCTGGGAGACGAAGCACTGGAACGCAAACTGATGCTCAAGATTAAAAAATTCAAGTTCAGCAATTCCAGCGTGGCTGAAATCACGGTCACTTATCCGATCGACTTCCTGCCTTCCTGACCCCAGGTGATAACGCCGCTAGTCATCGAAACCCCCCGTTTAAAAATTCGATGGCTGGGGGTCGGCGACACGGCATTCATTTATACCCTGGTCAACGACCCGACATGGATCCGCTACATCGGGGATAAACATGTCTCCAACCTCGAAGACGCCAAAACCTACATCGAAACGGGTCCCGTCGAAATGTATCGAAACCTGGGATTTGGCCTGAACCACGTTTCACTCAAACAAGACGGTACGCCAATCGGCATCTGTGGATTGCTGAAACGTGAAACACTTGCTGATGTCGAAATCGGATTTGCCTTGCTACCTGGATTCAGAAGTCAGGGCTATGCTTTCGAAGCAGCCACTGCGGTCCTCGAACACGGCTGCGCCTGGCTGGAAATATCGCGCATAGTCGCTATCCTGACCCCGGATAACCTGGCCTCAAGAAAGCTGCTTGGTAAACTGGGTTTCGAGTTTGAAAGCAGCTTTAAAAAGGAACCCAACTCGGACACCCTGGATCTGTACGTATTCAACGGGTGAATCGAATACACCCGGCAATACTGCTTCGAATCATACTACTGCGCTTTACCTAGGCTTATTTCCACTCCAAGCCCCGGCCGAGGATACCTTCAACCATACACTGCGAGACCAGGCCGCATAAAAAAAGCCCCGCATCAGCGGGGCTTTTCTAATCGGTCCAGCGAAACTCTCATTTCGCCGTCGCGAGCGCAGTAGCTGCAAGGCGGGATTCGGTGAGATGGCGCGAGCATACATACCGTATGTGAGCGTCTCGAGCCGAATCCCAACGCCGCAGATGCAAGCGCAGCAGGCGAAATTACATCATGCCGCCCATGCCGCCCATGCCGCCACCCATACCGCCCATATCAGGCATAGCAGGTCCTTCTTCCTTCGGTGCTTCCGCGATCATCGCCTCGGTAGTGATCAGCAACCCGGCAACCGAAGCCGCATTCTGCAATGCAGAACGTGCTACTTTTGTCGGATCGAGGATGCCCATTTTGATCATGTCACCATACTCACTGGTCGCAGCGTTGTAACCGTAGTTACCTTTGCCTTCCTCGACTTTATTGGTAACCACGGAGGCTTCATCACCGGCATTGGCAACAATCTGACGGATTGGTTCTTCCAGAGCCCGGCGGGTGATATCAACGCCGATTGTCTGATCATGGTTGTCGCCCTTGAGATCCTTAATCGCGGCACGCGCACGAATCAGAGCAACACCACCACCAGGTACCACGCCTTCTTCGACAGCAGCACGGGTAGAGTGTAATGCGTCTTCAACGCGAGCTTTCTTTTCCTTCATCTCGATTTCAGTTGCGGCACCGACCTTAATTACTGCAACACCGCCTGCCAGCTTGGCAAGACGTTCCTGCATTTTCTCGGTATCGTAATCCGAAGTCGATTCGGCGATTTGCGATTTGATCTGGCTAATACGGCCCTGGATATCCTCGGCGGAACCGGCACCATCAATAACCGTGGTATTTTCCTTGGTAACTGTTACCTTCTTGGCCGAACCAAGATCTTCCAGCGTTGCCTTCTCGAGACTCAGGCCAACTTCTTCTGAAATCACCTGGCCGCCGGTCAGCACCGCGATGTCCTGCAACATGGCCTTACGGCGATCGCCGAAGCCAGGCGCTTTAACCGCACAAACCTTGACAATACCGCGCATGGTGTTGACCACGAGGGTCGCCAGTGCTTCGCCTTCGATATCTTCGGCAATAATCAGCAATGGCTTGCTGGCCTTGGCAACCGATTCAAGTATCGGCAGCAATTCACGGATGTTGGAAATTTTCTTGTCGAACAGCAGGATCGCCGGCTCTTCGAGTTCGGCTGACATGGTTGACTGCTCGTTGACAAAGTAAGGGGACAGGTAACCGCGGTCAAACTGCATACCTTCGACGACATCGAGCTCGTTATCGAAAGACGAGCCTTCCTCGACGGTGATGACGCCTTCCTTGCCAACTTTTTCCATGGCTTCGGCAATGATATCACCGACACTGCTGTCCGAGTTGGCAGAAATGGTGCCTACCTGGGCAATCGCCTTGGTGTCCGCACAGGGAGTCGACATGGACTGGAGGTGCTCGACTGAAGCTGCAACCGCCTTGTCTATGCCACGCTTCAGATCCATCGGGTTCATGCCAGCTGCAACCGCTTTCATGCCTTCACGAACAATCGCCTGGGCGAGAACAGTCGCCGTGGTAGTGCCGTCACCGGCGATATCAGAAGTCTGTGAAGCCACTTCCTTAACCATCTGCGCACCCATGTTTTCGAACTTGTCTTCGAGTTCGATTTCCTTGGCCACGGATACACCGTCCTTGGTCACCGTCGGTGCACCAAAGCTCTTGTCGAGAACCACGTTACGGCCCTTGGGACCCAGGGTTACCTTTACAGCGTTCGCCAGAACGTTAACGCCATGGACCATGCGCACACGCGCATCGTCACCAAATTTTACTTCTTTTGCACTCATTTGAGTTAAACCTCTTTAATATTCCGAATTATTCAACAACAGCGATGATGTCATCTTCGCGCATGATCAGCAGTTCTTCACCGTCAACCTTGATTTCGGTGCCGGAGTACTTGCCGAAGTAAACGGTGTCACCCGTCTTTACATCCAGGGCGCGGATATCACCGGAATCGGTGACCTTGCCGTGACCTGTTGCAAGGATTTCACCCATGCTTGGTTTTTCAGTGGCTGAATCAGGGATCACGATACCACCGGCTGTGGTACGTTCCTCTTCCTTACGCCTGACGATTACTCGATCATGCAGGGGACGAATATTCATTGTTGCTACGCTCCGTAGTTTTCGTTAATGACTTGCCATCCTCTGGGAATGGGCCTGTTTAATTAGCCGCGAGTTAGCACTCGCCTATTGAGAGTGCTAATGATATTCAGCGGCTTTTGGTAGTCAAGCGAAATGGGGGATAAAATCGGGGATTCAAGCGATATTCAGATAAAAAATTAACTTTTATCTCAGTTTTTGGCTGGATTCGTCTTCCCGGTGAAATTTTACACCATCGATCACGTCTTCATCACGAGCCTGATACCCGTGCATATTAACCGTTGACGACACCACCATGCGCGATGCAATACGGCTAACCAGCCAGATCCGTGTCGGTGGAAACAGCAGGAAAAAACCTACCGCATCGGTAAAGAACCCAGGCGTTAGCAGCAATGCGCCGGCGATTACGAGACCCATGCCCTCGAGAATTTCACGCGCCGGCAATTCGTTCTCCTGCAGTTTACGCTGCGCCCGCATCAAGGTTGACAACCCCTGTATCCTGAGCAGCCAGACGCCGATAACGGCCGTAAGTACCACAAAAAATATAGTCCAACCCGCACCAATCACCTGGCCTACCTGGATTAACAGGTAAATTTCGATTATCGGTACAAGCAGAAAAACAGTAACGATCAGTGGGAACATAGGGCTAACAAATGGTTAATATCCAATCCTTTAGTATTCGGGAGTATTACCAGAGTAATACTGATATTTGTACTATATGTGGTTAGCATACCATTTATTCAATTTTGTCTGCGGGAAAACCGATGTCGGAGCATTACCTCGTGATTACATCCTGGCCCGATATCGAGGGCGCCAGGCATCAGGCACAGGCCTGGCTGCAAAAAAAACTCGCCGCCAGTGTAAACATTTTGCCGCAAATGGACTCTATATATCATTGGAAGGGTGAACTTCGACAGGGTAAGGAGCACAAGATTTTTATTAAAACGAGTGCTGACCGCATAGACGCCCTAGAGCGGGAAATTAAGGCCGCTCATCCCTATGCCGTAGCCGAAATACTGCAGTTTAAGATAGACTCTGGCAGCCCCGAATACATGGAATGGATAACGCAATCGACACAATGAAGATCATCAAGCAAATCATTGGCCTCGGTCTCGGCTTCTGGCTGCTAATCGCCAGTCCCCTGCTGCAGGCGCAGGAAGAAGAACTACTGCCCCCGGAAGAGGCGTTTCGTTTAAGCGCCTGGGTCGAAGGCAATGACCTGGTTGCCGAGTACCAGATAGCGCCGGGTTACTACATGTACCGGGAACGCTTCGATTTCCAGGTCGATTCGAGTGACGCACCGGCTCGATTCGATGTGGCAATCATTCCCGATGGAAAAGTCAAGCATGACGAATTCTTTGGCGAGGTGGAGACCTATCGCAACAGCGTCAGGATCGTGTTGCCGATGATTTTCGATAACGCGGCCGCAAGTAACCTGAAAGTTAAAGCGACCAGCCAGGGTTGCGCTGACATCGGTGTCTGTTACCCACCCCTCAAGCAAGCCCTGGCAATCAATCTGGCCTCCAGTAATCGAGTCATGCCGACGGCCTGGGTTGCAAGCAGTGCAGACCGCGAGAGCATAGGTGGTGATGTCGCAGCGTTGCAGGCACTCCTCGATGAAGTCACTACAAACCTGGAGAACGAACCGCAAGCGCAAAGTGGTGAAACCTCGAAGGGCTCCGACGCCCTTGAGATATTGCAGGCGCTCGGCGAAGACCTCGGGCTCGATGACGAGGACGAAATACTTCACCCCGACGAGGCATTCATTCTGTCCGCGCGCCTCGACGCCAATAACGTCATTCAAACCAACATCCTGATGGCCGATAACATTTACCTGTATCGCGACAAGATCAAGATCGCGATGGTTAACGGCGATGGCCATGCACTTGGAGCCATTTCAGTGCCCCGCGGTAAAATGAAGGATGACGAGTTTCTGGGGCCCATGGAAGTTATCTATGGCCAGGTCGACGTCTCCATACCGATCATTTCGGAGGCCAACGCCGGTGACCAGCTGGCATTGTCATATCAATACCAGGGTTGCGTGGAAGATCGCATTTGCTACCCGCCAGTTACCAAGTACCTGCGCATTAATGCCGCTGAAGGCCTCATCCTGGTAGCCAAGGAGCTGACCGATGGCACTGGCACTTCACAGCCTGGCGTTAATTCCGATAGCGGTGGCTCAACCGCGCCGGTTTCCGAGCAGGATCAATTTGCACAACTTCTAAAAGACGAGAGCCTGTTACTGGTGGTCGGGTTATTTTTTCTGGCTGGCATCGGCCTCACTTTTACGCCCTGCGTGTTTCCGATGATTCCAATACTGTCGAGTATTATTGCGGGCCAGGGGTCTTCAATCACCACCGGCAAGGCCTTTTTGCTTTCGTTGATCTACGTACTATCGATGGCGGTGACCTATGCAATTGCAGGCGCGATTGTCGGCTACTACGGCGCCGAATTTAACATTCAGATCTGGTTTCAGGATCCGATCATTCTAAGCATTTTCGCCGCGGTGTTCGTGTTGCTGGCATTGTCGATGTTCGGTTTTTACGAGTTGCAGATGCCAAACGCGATCCAGTCACGTCTGACCGCGATCAGTAATAGCCAACAGGGCGGCACACTCGTCGGCGTTGGGCTGATGGGCTTATTCTCGGCAATTATTGTTGGCCCCTGCATCACGGCACCCCTGGTCGGTGCTTTAATATTCATTTCACAAACCCAGGACTGGCAGCTGGGTGGACTCGCCTTGTTCGCGCTGGGCCTCGGCATGGGTGTGCCACTGCTGCTGATCGGCACATCGGCAGGCAAGCTGCTGCCACGTGCGGGTGGCTGGATGGATTCTGTCAAGGCCGTATTCGGAGTGGTGTTACTCGGGGTTGCAATCTGGCTGCTGGAACGCATTCTGCCGGTAGGTATTACCATGGCCCTGATCGCCGCACTGTTAATCGCGTCGGCAATATATATGGGTGCGCTGGATAGCCTGAGTGAATCAGCCAACGGCTGGCACCGACTTTTAAAATCGCTCGGATTGTTAATCCTGGTTTATGGCGTTGCCTATCTCATCGGCGCGGCCGCGGGCAGTAACGATCTGATCCAGCCGTTACGCGGAATCACCGCGTCTGCCGGCAACACCGTTCAGGCTCAACAACACCTCGCGTTTCGGCAGATCAAGGGCCAAAAGGGCCTGCAGCTCGCCTTGAACGACTCTGTGCAGCAGGACCGGACCACCATGCTGGATTTTTACGCCGACTGGTGCATCTCCTGCAAGGAAATGGAAAAATACGCCTTCAGTCACCCCCGGGTTCTTGCCGCACTCGAAGATGTCGCTACGTTGCAGGCTGACGTCACCGACAACGACAACATCGATACCGAGCTAATGGCTTCACTGGGAATTTATGGCCCACCCGCAATATTGTTTTTCGACTCCAATGGCCAGGAGATACGAAATCGACGCGTCGTCGGTGAAATGTCGGGCGACCGATTTGCCGATCACGTCGTCGCTACCTTTCAGTGAATCGCAATTTCCTGTGGCTGACCGCCATCGGCCTGGTTTCGATGCTGGCCGGAGTTCTGTTGTTCAATCAGCTACAACCCGACCCGCAGAATAAGACATCTGCCAGCGCGGAAACTGCGGTGGCATTGCATTCGATTCCACTTTTCGATTTAAGCGGTCAGCAAACCACTATTGGCGACTGGAAGGCTAACATTCTGATCGTTAATTTCTGGGCCCCCTGGTGTGCGCCCTGTCGGCGCGAAGTGCCAACCCTGATTAAATTTCACCAGGATTATGCGCAACGAGGTGTTCGCGTACTGGGTATTGCTTACGATAACGAACCGCAGGTCAGTCGCTTCGCCGCTGACTATCAAATCAATTACCCGATGTTCCTGGCGGGGAATCGTGCCGCGATGTACAACACTGCCTTCGGTAACCAGAGCGGTAGCTTGCCTTTTACCGCACTGCTTGACCAGAATCACCGCATCTTGTTTCGACACAATGGTGAACTCAGCGCCAACCAGCTACGCGAACAGCTCGAGGCCCTGTTATAGCGAATCTGACTACCCCGACGATAGAGAAACTGTCGACAACTTCGCCAAACTAGCGCTTATCTCGCAAAAACTGGACTCTATCTGGTCGTTATGTGAAAATCCCGGAACACTATTCCTAACCTGGAAAAGTTCCAAATGGCGAACATTCTAGTCATCCATGGCCCCAACCTGAACTTGCTCGGTACACGAGAACCCGAGGTATACGGTGCCGATACCCTTGCCTCCATCAACCAGAGCCTGGCGCAAATGGCGGAGCAGAACGGTGCAAGGGTGCAGACCTACCAGTCCAACAAGGAGGGCGATATCGTTAGCTGCATCCAGCAGGCGGGCGAAAAGGATATTCAGTTCATTATCATAAATCCAGCTGCTTACACCCATACCAGCGTCGCGATACGGGACGCGTTTCTGGCGACCCGCATCCCGTTCATCGAAGTCCACTTATCTAATATTTACGCACGCGAAGAATTCAGAACGCAATCCTATCTGTCAGACCTCGCGGTAGGCGTAATCAGTGGCTTTGGTAAAAATAGCTACTTGCTGGCGTTCGAGGCCGCCATCATCCATTGCAATCAATCCTCAAACCAGGAAACCGAATAAATGGATATTCGTAAAGTAAAAAAATTAATTGAGTTACTCGAACAATCGGGTATCGCCGAACTCGAAATAAAGGAGGGCGAGGAGTCTGTAAGAATCAGCCGTCAATCGTCGACTACCGTGCAAAGTGTTGCCTTGAACGCGGCACCACAGGCACAGCAAGCAATGCCGGTCGTCGCCGCTCCAGGACATGCTACCGCGCCAGCAGAGGTTGCCGAGGAGGCAGGTGGACACCAGGTCAAATCACCGATGGTGGGTACTTTTTATATTGCCGCCTCCCCCACTTCCGGACCCTTTGTAACCCCGGGTCAAAAGGTGAATATTGGAGACACCCTGTGCATCATCGAAGCGATGAAGATGATGAACCAGATCGAAGCCGACAAGGCCGGCACGGTGCGTTCCATCATGGTTGAAAACGGCAGCCCGGTCGAATTCGACCAGGTCCTGTTTGTTATTGAGTAAGCAGGCGGGAAACCACCAGATGCTGGAAAAAATTGTTATCGCCAACCGCGGTGAAATCGCACTTCGAATCCTGCGTGCCTGCCGAGAAATGGATATCAAGACAGTTGCGGTACATTCCACGGCGGATCGTGATCTTAAACATGTCAGGCTTGCCGATGAATCGGTTTGCGTCGGGCCGCCTTCCTCGCTGGAAAGCTACCTCAATATCCCGGCGCTGATTTGCGCCGCCGAGCTGACCAATGCCGACGGTATCCATCCAGGCTATGGCTTCCTTTCCGAAAATGCAGAATTTGCAGAGCAGGTCGAATCGAGTGGCTTCAAGTTTATCGGTCCCAGCGCCGCTGCAATCCGCACCATGGGTGACAAGGTCGCCGCGATAAAAGCGATGAAGGCAGCCGATGTGCCAACCGTACCCGGTTCAGATGGGCCTCTCGGAGACAGCGACAGTAAAAATCTGGAGATGGGTCGCAAGGTCGGTTACCCGGTAATCATCAAGGCTGCCGGGGGCGGGGGCGGACGCGGCATGCGCGTCGTGCACGCCGAGGGCAGCCTGTTGAACTCGATCCAGCTAACCCAGTCAGAGGCAGCTGCGGCTTTTAACAATGACACCGTATACATGGAAAAATTTCTCGGTGCTCCGCGTCATATTGAAATCCAGGTACTCGCGGATGCACATGGTAATGCCATCCACCTGGCGGAGCGTGATTGTTCAATGCAAAGGCGGCATCAAAAGGTTGTTGAAGAAGCACCCGCGCCCGGGATCACCGACGAACAGCGCAATAGAATCGGTACCCGTTGTGCCGAGGCCTGCATCAAGATGGGATACGAAGGCGCCGGCACCTTCGAATTCCTGTACGAGGGTGGCGAATTTTATTTTATCGAAATGAACACCCGGGTTCAGGTCGAGCACCCGGTCACCGAAATGATAACCTGGGTCGATATTATCAAGGAGCAAATCTCGATCGCCTCCGGCAATCCGCTACGTTATAAACAGGAAGATATTCAGGTGCACGGACATGCGATCGAATGCCGAATCAACGCCGAGGACTCGAAGACGTTTCTGCCCTCGCCTGGAAAAATAACGCTCTACCATGCGCCCGGGGGTCCCGGGGTGCGGATGGACTCGCATATTTACAATGGCTACACGGTACCGCCCTACTACGATTCGATGATCGGCAAGCTAATCACCTATGGTAGTTCACGCGAATCCGCAATAGCCCGCATGAACGGAGCACTTTCGGAAATCGTCATCGAAGGCATCAAGACCAACATCGACCTGCAAAAAGAGATTCTCAGTGATGGGAATTTTGCGGTCGGTGGCACCGACATCCATTACCTCGAAAAGAAACTCGGGATCGATTAGCCCTGCTGACGATGACATGGTGGCAATTCAGCCTAAATTGTCAGGCATCCGAACTTGAACTGGTTGAAGACCTGATGCTGGAGCTGGGGGCAGTCAGCATTTCACTGCGCGACGCCGGTGACGAGCCAATCTATGAACCTCTCCCCGGCGACAATCCGGTGTGGCAGGAATCAATCGTTACCGCAACCTTCGATGAAGGACGTGACCCCGGGTTACTGCAACAACAGCTGGTCGACCGGTTACCGGCTCACCTGGCCAGCGAAGTGCTGCAGGAGAACTTGCAGGACCAGGCCTGGGACCAGGCCTACAAGCAGCATTTCCAGCCGCTGCAATGCGCTCCGGACCTCTGGATCGTGCCCAGCTGGTCGGAGCCACCGGATCCTGCTGCAACCATCATACAGCTAGATCCAGGCCTCGCTTTCGGTACCGGGACCCATCCAACGACAGCACTCTGCCTGGCCTGGTTAGGTTCAAGCGATGTCAACGGCAGCCAGGTAATCGATTTTGGCTGTGGCTCGGGCATCCTGGCAATTGCGGCCATAAAGCTGGGCGCAAAACACGTCACCGCGGTCGATATAGACGAACAGGCCCTGAGCGCCTGTCGGTCCAATATGGAAGTGAATGCAATCGGCACGGAGCAGATACTCGTGTGCCGGCCCGAGGATGCTGTATCGACAAGCGCGGACCTGCTGATGGCCAATATTCTAGCCAGGCCACTGATCGATTCTGCTTCGCGGTTTGCATCCATGGTCAGGGCAGAAGGTCAAATATTGCTCTCGGGGATACTCAAAACACAGCTAGAAGATATACAATTGGCTTATCAGCCCTTTTTCAAACTTGATCCAGCGAGTTACCGTGACGAATGGGTGTGTGTCAGCGGTAAACGGCTTTAACAGGTAACCGATGTTTAGCAGCACGCAATTAGGCGACGTGATGGAAACTACCTGCACCGAGTGCGAGAGTCGTTTTCGCCTTACAGAAGAGCAGTTGAAGCAGGCTTACGGCAAGGTTCGCTGCGGGGAATGCGGGACTTTGTTCAACGCGCTTATAGGTCTCAAGAACTACGAGGGCAATTTACCCCCGGGCAATGTTGAACAACATCGGGAAAAAGATTCAGCTGCAGACGGGACCCAGCCGGTAACCGAATTTGACCTGGAATCAGATTTTGACCAACGCCCCGAGCTCAGTTTGCATGAAGCCATGTACGGTTCCGAGCGAAGGTCAATATTTACCTTTGGACCCTTGACCTGGCTTATCGGGATATTGCTGCTGAGCGCGGTTGGTGCAGCGCAGGTGGTTTATTATCAACGCTACCAGCTGATCGAAAATCCGCGTTACCAGCAACAGGTGATCGCGCTGTGTCGATTTTTACCCTGTGCCGAGTCCGATTTCTCCAGCACTGGCCAAATCCGCCTGGTAGAGCGTAATGTTTTTACCCACCCGGTAACATCCAATGCGCTCATGGTAACGGGTTCGTTTGTCAATCGAGCACCTTTTACGCAGAAATTGCCCGACCTGCTGATCAGCCTGTTTGATCTCCAGGGCAAGCTGATAGCGAACCGGCTTTTCACCCCCACTGAATACCTGTCCGAGGATAAAAATCGCGGGGTCATAAAACCGGGACTACCGATTCAGTTTCGGCTTGAAATCATAGATCCCGGGACCGATGCGCTGACTTACGAATTCGAATTTTTCTAACCCCCGGGGCCTATTTTTTCTAAATAAGTCACATTAATACCAACATCCAAATATACTGTTATATGTAGGCCGAAAGTCGGAGTATATTGCGCAGCTTCGAATCATCCTGACAACACTCGAAACCCCCAGGGATTGAACAAAATTCAGATTATGAATCTTCAGTATCAGCTCACTAAG
The DNA here is from genome assembly GCA_947259485.1 of uncultured Gammaproteobacteria bacterium. Taxonomy (GTDB): domain Bacteria; phylum Pseudomonadota; class Gammaproteobacteria. The sequence goes on from CAMYLU010000029.1 coordinate 21,037, forward strand.
TTCCTGCCATTTTTACGCTGGGGCAGAAACATGGACCGCCAAAGTGTGCGAGCAGATGTCATGGCGGGATTAGTGGGTGCCGCTATCGTCCTGCCACAGGGCGTGGCTTTTGCGGCGATAGCCGGGATGCCCCCCGAGTACGGCCTCTACACCAGCATGGTACCTGCCGTTATCGCGGCGCTGTTCGGTTCTTCCTGGCACCTTGTATCCGGGCCCACCACCGCGGCCTCTGTCATCATGTTTGCTTCGCTGAGCGGCCTGGCTGCGCCCGGTAGCGAAGAGTACGTCGCACTTGCAATAACGCTTGCCTTCATGGTCGGTGCACTGCAACTCATTATGGGTATGCTGAGACTCGGCGCCCTGGTCAATTTTATATCTCACTCGGTTGTGGTCGGATTTACCGCCGGCGCGGCCTGCCTGATCGCCGCAAAGCAGGGCGAGCAGTTTCTGGGAATAGACATTCCCGACGGCATCCACCTGCTCAATACGATCGAGTTTCTATGGTTGAACCTGGAGCAACTGCATCCACTGGTAATGCTGGTCGCAATGATCACCCTGCTGACAGGAATCCTGACACAGCGCCGCCTGGGCGGTATGAGTATGATCGCCGCGCTCCTGGTTGGCGGTCTCGCGGCGGCCCTGTTTAACCTCGCCTTCGGGGAAGAGACTTCCGGTATTCAAATGGTGGGGGCACTACCACAACAGTTGCCGCCATTGTCGATGCCACAGTTTACGCTCGAAACTTTTCGTCAACTCTCGCCGCTGGCGCTGGCGATGACGCTGTTTGCATTGACCGAAGCTGTATCAATCGCGCGCTCGATTTCACTAAAGTCGGGTCAGCCAATCGCGGGTAGCCAGGAATTCATAGGACAGGGGCTATCCAATGTCGTCGGCAGTTTCTTTTCATCCTATGTCGCGACCGGGTCGTTCAACCGCAGCGGTGCCAATTACGATGCCGGAGCACGTACCCCGATGGCAGCGGCACTGGCAGGCGTATTACTCGTCGTTCTGGTGTTGCTGGTGGCCCCGCTGACAGCCTTTCTGCCGAAAGCAGCCGTGGCCGGATTGCTGTTTCTGGTTGCCTGGCGCTTAATCAACTTCAAACAGATTCGTAAAATTCTGCGCTCCGATAAAAATGAAGCAGTGATTCTTGGAGTCGTTTTCTTTGGCACGGTATTTTTCTCAATCGAATTTGCGATTCTGGCTGGCGTTATTTTATCGTTGATGATTTTCCTGCGTAAGACTTCACGTCCCAGGTTATCCCCCAGGGTCCCCGACCCGGAGTCGGCAAGCCGCAAGTTCATATATGGGCATTCCCACCCCGAATGCCCGCAGCTCAAAATACTGCGCCTCGACGACTCACTTTACTTTGGCTCGGTTGCCCACGTGGGTGAGTTATTGCGCCGCTACCGGGAACATTACCCGGAGCAAAAACATTTATTGCTGCTGACCAAGGGTATCGCCCAGGTCGACGTCGCCGGTGCTGAATTGCTGGTCACCGAGGCACGCGAAAGACGCACCGTGGGTGGTGACCTTTACATGTATCGGCTCAGGGATACCGCGTCAAAGGTATTTGATCGCGGTGGCTATCACGAGGAAATTGGCGACGCTAATATATTTGACGCCAAGGCGGAGGCTATTCCTGCTATATTCGAACGCCTCGACAAAAATATCTGCGAGACTTGCGAACACCGAATTTTTCTCGAATGCCGTTCGGTCGGGAACAAGAAAGCGGATGCCGCTGAATAAGTGACATGTCATTTACCATAGGTCCATATAAATTCGATAACCGCCTGGTGCTGGCGCCCATGGCCGGGGTCACCGATCGTCCCTTCCGTCAAATGTGTCGACGGCTCGGTGCCGGGATGACCGTATCCGAAATGATAAGCAGTCGTCCCGACCTGCGTGACAGCCGTAAAACCCGGTTACGAATGGACCACGAGGGTGAACCCGGGCCAATCGTGGTTCAGATTGCCGGGGGCATCCCGGAAATGATGGCAGAGGCAGCGATCTACAATGTCGAACACGGTGCCCAGATCATTGATATCAACATGGGCTGCCCGGCGAAGAAGGTATGCAAGGTCGATGCAGGTTCTGCCTTGCTGAAGGATACCGGTCTGGTCGAATCTATTTTACGCGCGGTTGTGAACGCGGTTTCGGTACCGGTAACGCTCAAGATCCGCACCGGCTGGTCGCGAGATAAGCGCAACGCGATTGAAGTCGCAGGCCTTGCCGAGACCTGCGGAATCCAGGCACTGACCATACACGGGCGCACACGCGAAGACAAGTACCTGGGCTCAGCCGAGTACGAGACAATTCGACAGGTCAAAAGGAATGTTCGAATTCCGATAATCGCAAATGGCGACATCGATTCCGCGAAAAAAGCACAAATGGTCATGGACTTCACAGCTGCTGATGCTATTATGGTCGGCCGTATTGCGCAGCAACGTCCGTGGATATTTGGCCAGGTTGAACACTATCTGAGCACCGGCAACGAGCCCGAAGAACCACCGGACGAATTAAAACAGAAATGGTTAATTAACCATTTACAGAATCTGCATGTGTTTTACGGTGAGCACCAGGGGGTGCAGATCGCGCGTAAGCATATTAATTGGCAGCTTGGCCACAAAAAGAACTATTACATCGTCAAGCCTCTGCTAATGCAGGCACGTACAGCGGCGCAGCAGCTGGAAACGATCGAAGCTTACTTAAACGACTGCTACCTGAAAAGTTATGACAGGGCATCATGAAGATAGCCCAGGGCGCAACGTGGTTAGTGAGTGTGATAAAAAAGAAAAATACAAGCTTATTGCAGCAGTCGGTAGAGAGGGCGATACGTAAATATCTAAACGATCTTGACGGTGAGCTGCCCTGCAACCTGTTCGACACCGTGATTTCCGAAATCGAACAACCGATGCTCAAAACCGTGCTTCGACATTGTGATAACAACCAGTCCAGAACTGCCTCCTGTCTTGGCATCAACCGCGGCACCTTACGCAAGAAACTTAAGCAATACCATATCGAACATTAATACTGACGGATTCTCGATCAGATATAATGCCGTCTCTTTAAGTACCGCTACGGACCCAATATGCCCCAAGCTATTCGCCGCGCACTGATCAGCGTCTCAGACAAAACCGGCATCGTCGAACTGGCTCAGAAGCTTCATGATAAAGGTGTCGATCTGCTTTCCACCGGTGGCACCGCCAAGATTATTGCCGAGCAGGGAATCGCGGTTACCGAGATTTCCGATTACACCGGTTTCCCCGAAATGATGGCAGGTCGTGTTAAAACCCTGCACCCCAGGGTTCACGGTGGCATTCTCGGACGCCGGGGAATCGACGATGCGGTCATGCAGGAACACGACATCGCCCCCATCGACCTGGTCGTGATCAATCTCTACCCCTTCCAGCAAACCGTCGCCAAACCCGATTGCAGTGTTGAAGACGCGATCGAAAATATTGATATTGGCGGCCCCGCAATGGTGCGCGCGGCAGCCAAAAATCATGCCAGCGTTACGATCGTGGTTGACCCCGAAGATTACACCTTGCTGCTGAATGAAATGGAGGCCAACGGCGAAGTCAGCGAAAAGACGCGTTTTTCCCTGGCAATCAAGGCTTACGAGCACACCGCCCAATATGATGGCGCAATTGCGAATTACTTTGGCCACATGGTCCAGTCACCTGAAGAACAGGCGTTTCCGCGTACCTTAAACCTGCAGTTTCAACATGCCCTGGCGATGCGCTACGGAGAAAACCCTCACCAGTCCGCGGCCTTCTACGTCAGCGGCGAAAATCAGGAGCCCAGTGTTGCGAGCGCCCGGCAGATCCAGGGTAAATCGCTTTCATTTAACAACATTGCCGATACCGACGCCGCGCTCGAGTGCGTCAAGCAGTTCGAAGCACCGTGCTGCGTTATCGTCAAGCATGCCAATCCCTGCGGTGTCGCGTTGGCAGACAATATCCACGATGCCTACCAGAATGCTTTCAGCACCGATACCGAATCCGCCTTCGGCGGCATCATAGCCTTTAACCGCCCTCTCGACGCGAGCACCGCGGAGGCAATAGTCGAACAGCAATTCGTTGAAGTTATTATCGCTCCCGAGGTAGAGGACGACGCAATCAAGGTAGTCGCAAACAAGGAAAACGTGCGCCTGCTCAGCTGCGGGCAATGGCATACAGCGGCAACCCGGTTTGATTATAAACACGTTAACGGCGGCATATTGGTGCAGGACGCCGACCAGGCGCTCTACCAGGGTCTCGAAGTGGTAAGCGAGATCAAACCGGATGACCCGCAAATGCAGGACATGGTATTCGCCTGGAAGGTCGCCAAGTTTGTCAAATCGAACGCCATAATTTATGCACGCAACAAGCGCACCATCGGTGTGGGTGCTGGACAAATGTCGCGTATTAACAGCGCCCGTATCGCGGCCATCAAGGCCGGGCATGCCGACCTCGAAGTGGCTGGTTCGGTCATGGCATCGGACGCATTCTTCCCGTTTCGCGATGGTATCGATGCGGCTAACGATGTCGGTATTCGCGCGGTAATCCAACCCGGCGGGTCGATGCGTGACGATGAGGTTATCGCGGCCGCAAACGAACATGGCATAGCCATGGTATTTACCGGAATGCGACATTTTCGACACTAGTGATGGTTACGACTCGATGAAAGTTTTAATCGTTGGTGGTGGCGGCAGAGAACACGCACTGGCCTGGAAAGCAGCAAAATCAACGCAAGTGGAGCAGGTATATATCGCGCCCGGAAATGCTGGTACCGGGTTGGAAAAGGGTGTTAAAAACGTTGATATTGGCGCCGAAGATATTGACGGCCTGCTTGAATTCGCCGTCAGCAATGATATTGAACTCACCATTGTCGGTCCCGAGGCACCGCTGGTTGCCGGTATCGTCGACCGTTTTGAATCTGAGGGGCAGACAATTTTCGGTCCCAGTGCCGGGGCCGCTCAACTGGAGGGCTCAAAGACTTTTACCAAGGATTTTCTCGCTCGCCACCAGATCCCGAGCGCCGCCTATCGGAGTTTTACCGATGTCGACGCAGCCTGTGCCTATAGCGCAACCCAGGGCAGTCCGATCGTAATCAAGGCAGACGGCCTTGCCGCCGGCAAAGGGGTGATCGTCGCCCAGACTCAAACCGAGGCAGAGTCTGCTATCAGGGATATGTTGTCGGGAAACCGGTTTGGCGAAGCCGGCCACCGCGTCGTAATCGAAGAATTCATGCCGGGTGAAGAAGCAAGCTATATCTGCATCGTCGATGGCGAGCAGGTTTTGCCCATGGCGAGTTCACAAGATCACAAGGCACGTGACAATGGTGATCTTGGGCCCAATACCGGTGGTATGGGTGCCTACTCCCCGGCCCCGGTAGTCAACACCGAAATTGAAGCCCAGGTGATGCAGGACATTATATTACCCACGGTGCGTGGGATGAATTCCGAGGGCAACCGCTACCGGGGATTTCTGTACGCGGGATTGATGATCGGGGCTGACGGGATTGCGCGGGTAGTCGAATACAATTGTCGTTTCGGGGATCCTGAAACACAACCCATCATGATGCGATTGAAATCCGACCTGGTCGACCTTTGCCTTGCCGCCTGCAGCGGAGAACTCGATACCAAATCCACGCAATGGGATGAACGCGCAAGCCTGGGTGTTGTGATGGCTGCGAATGGCTATCCCGATAGTTACGACAAGGGGGATTTAATAAAAGACATACCCCCGGAATCGCCAACAGCCAAGGTTTTCCATGCCGGAACTCGAACCGATGCCAGCGGTAATATTTTATCGGACGGGGGTCGTGTACTTTGCGCGGTCGGCCTCGGAGATGACATCCGCGGCGCCCAACAATGCGCCTACCAACTGGTTAAGAAAATCGACTGGGAATCGGCATATTTTCGCACCGATATCGGATTCAAGGCGCTTTAAATGTGCCCTGGTTAACAAGGTTTCGTGAAGTGGTTTCTGAGCTTGTTGGTGTAATTTACTGACAACTAACTAAAAAAATCACGTCCCTGTGAAATCGACACAACCACTACATATTGTATGTTTAAATAATAAATACCGCAAGATATTGTGATTTAATATTTTATGGCTATACTACCGTGAACCTCAACCGGGATCCGCCATATGAAGTGCCCCAACTGCAAATCTCAGATGTTTGTTACTGATGAAACCGCTAATGCAAGAAGCCAGGTCACCTTTTACCGCTGCAGTATTTGCGTCAGCGAACACGTTTCATCGGAGCCGGTTTTTGAAGCCGCCAGCAACGAATCGAACGAGTCTTTTGAAGCACCTGCTGCGGATACGAAACGCTATCTGATGGTATAAGCGCGGGTAACGATTAAGCCCGTTTCGGGAGAACATCGATGCAAAGGCAGGTCTACCACCCGGACAATAAAAACATGAACCTCTGGTTTCATATCCTGGACCGGCTCATTTATATTCCCGGAGCCCTGGTAATGCTTTACGGCCTCTGGCTGTCGCTAAACGTCTGACTGGTTCAGATCGTCTGGAATCCGAGACTGCTTCTCAAGCCACCTAATTTTGCGGCGCTGAAATTCAACTCAATATTGTAAGACTCGACAATATCAGCGACCACCGCCAGTCCTATGCCCTGCCCTTCCGTGGCCTGGTCAAGACGCGTACCTCGATTCAGAATCTGTTGTATTTCTTCCCCGGGCAAGCCATCGCCATCATCTTCAATTGCCAGTATCATCGACCTGGACTCGCTTGTGCTGGCTTCGATCAAGATTCTTTTTTTGCCATATTTGAAGGCGTTATCCAGTAAATTTCCGACTACTTCGAGACAATCCCCTTCATCCATACGCAGCAGTATTTGAGCAGGCAGGTTGCGTTCGACAACAATTCCTTTTTCCTGGTAAACCTTTTCCAGCGCAGACAGGAGCTTGTCGACAATCTTGATCAGGTCAACCGGTTTGCTAATGCGAATATCGGACGAACCGGTTGTTTTTTGCAGTTGGTAGGAAACGATCTGGTTCATGCGTTCGGTTTGATCGCGCAGGGTTTCGATATTTGCCTGATCGATAGCATTCTGATCACTCAAGCCGGTCAATACCGCGAGCGGTGTTTTCAGACTATGGGCAAGATCATCCATCGCATTGCGATAACGCTGGCGCTGGTATTGTTCCCGTTTCAACAGGATATTCAGGTTTTCGGTTAGCGGAGCGATCTCAGCGGGATAATCCTGCTCGAAACCTGACTGCTTTTGATCTTCGATGGCCTTAACTTCGAGTCCGATTTGCTGCAGTGGTCGCAGGCTCCAGCGGGTGACAAGATACATGGTAACCAACAGCAGCATCGTGGTTATGATCAGCCAGGCCCATAGCGTTTGCCTGAACCGGTTGAGCTGTTCGAAATAATCGACCGCGTTACGCCAGATAACTACTTCATAGCGTTGCAGCTGGTTGTTGACGTCCGGCCACTGCAGTGAAAACCCGAGGCGAAAGTATGGTGTCGCAAGATGTTCTACTGTTTGAAAATCCCATTCCCCGGGATCGATCCCGCCGATTGCCGGGAAACTGACGGTAATCGACTCGGATCGCCAGATTTCCCGTTTATACCGGTTGTACAAAAGCGCGTACAGCCCCGAATTTCGAATCACCAGGCCCGGTTCAAACAGACGATCTTCAGATACGGTAATACTGAGACCCCGGCTATCCTGATCGACCGCTGCCAACAGGCTGTATATCAGCAGTTGCAGCCCATCTTCCTCCGCCTGCAGGGCGCGCTTTACGACGGCACGCTCCAGCGCAATCGCGGTGAGCACCATGAATACAACCAGCACCACCATCGATACCAGTGTCAGCCTGGATTTTATCGATTTCACCTTAGTGCTCTTTCAACATTATAATTACGGATTCAGCGTCCCTGTGCTGTTTCGCAAGAAGGCGCAGTGCCAAGCGCAAGGGCCATTATCTGCGAGGCGCGCCTTGCCGTGAACATTGACAAGCTTACTGAACTCGCAATTATAATGTTGAAAGAGCACTAGTCTAGGTCTGCTCCGCACGCTGCAGTGTAAAACGATAGCCTCGTCCACGCAGGGTTTCAATCGGCTTCAGGCTTTCGTCAGGATCCAGTTTCTGGCGTAAACGGCGAATAAACACTTCAATGACATTACTGTCATTGTCCGATTCATCATCATATAAATGCTCGGTTAAAACTGTTTTCGAGATCACCTCTCCGGCATGCAGCATCAGGTATTCCAGCACCTTATACTCGTACGCCGTTAAATCCAGTTCACGCTCATCGACGTAGATTCGCTGGGCCGCGGTATCGAGGCTCACCGGTGAACAGACGATGCGCGAATCCGACCATCCGGAAGCACGCCTGATCAGTACACGAATCCGCGCCATCATTTCCTCGTGGTGGAAAGGCTTGACCAGGTAATCATCGGCACCTGCATCGAGTCCCTCTACCTTGTCCTGCCAACGCCCCCTGGCGGTCAGGATCAGGATCGGTATTTTGTTGGCCTGGTCGCGAATCTGGTTAATCACTTCAAGCCCGGACATTTTGGGTAGACCCAGGTCAATAATGGCAACATCGGCTGGATATTCCTGGACCAGGTATAGGCCCTCGGCACCATTGTCAGCGCTATCGACCGCAAAACCCTCGGATTTCAAACGTGTGACGATTTGCTGCTGGATATCGACATCATCTTCTATGACTATCGCTCGCATATGATTTCTCGCATATCTCGTAATAAATATTAGATCACAGGCGTAATTTGAATGCGCATTTTTATCCGCTTACCGGGATCATAGGGCATCTCGACGTGATATTTCCTGCCACGATATTTATAGGTTACGTCGTAACCATCGACAACTTCCTCGTAGCTTACCTGGTGCCGGGTCTTGCAGTGCTCCTCGTAACCGACAACTGTACTGTCGTGCTGTTGCGAGTGCCCGTTGACCGCATCGTGACCGATTTGCGCACCGATGAGTGTTCCAACAGCGGTGGCAACTTTATTACCCCTTCCTTTACCAAACTGGTGCCCAACAATACCGCCAATCAGGCCGCCGGCAAGCATACCCCCGGCTGATTTGGGGTAATGATCACGGGTGTGATATACCGGCTCTTCCCAGCACTCGCGCACTGGCCTGGATACCTGCACTTCACGGTAGATCGGGCGCACATCGACCACTTTCGCATATTCGAATAGATCCTGTCGGGGGCTCTCGCGATACTGCTTCTGGCCGTGATTTTTATGACCCGCACCGGCTGAGCCGGCGAATATCAGGATCACAACAGCAATGGTTGTTTGTAGAGTTTTCATGCCTGTCTCCTACTTTTATTAAGTATCGCAGGCAATATAGGCGGAACTTACTGAATCAAGCCTTAACAAGCTTAACGACCCATTTCTTTGTGAATTATTTCCCAACCAGAGTTCGTTCCCGCGTATTTGACTCCGACAGGCGTCATCCCGGAAATCACGCAGTGATTAGAGTCGGATAACGTGCCACAACATAGTATGAAGAGAAAACAAAACTGGCCAGGGTCGCAATCTGGATCAGGTAGGATACCTCTGCTCGAACAATTGCAAGCTCGGTCACCATGACCGCAATCAGCAACGAAAATTCACTCATTTGACCAAGGCGCATGGCAATTTCGGTTGATTGTCCGGGGCCCTCATGGTTGAGGCGCATCAGCAAGCGATATAGCGCTGGTTTGACCGCTATTGCTATCAGGGTTAATACCAACGCTTCGTGCCATATCGAAGGTAGAATCCCGAGGTTAAAATTGGCACCGAGCGCGACAAAGAAAATAATCAGGAAGAAATCACGCAGTGGCCTGAGGTTGTCCGAGATGAACAGTGCGATCGGGCTGCGTGCGATCGATACCCCGGCAATGAATGCGCCGATTTCATAAGACAGCCCGATTTGTTCGGCAACCTCGGCCACGCCAAGGCACCATCCCACTGCGAGTAGAAATATGTACTCCTGGATGCGGTCAAAGCGCCTGATCAGGTTCGACAGAAGGTATCTCTCCAGCAGGTAGCAGGCCAACACCAGTAATGGAAACGCGAGTAAAGGTTTACTCATGGCATACCAACCGAAATCCGAACTGGCGCTGCCCTCCAGCAGCAGTAACAGAAAGATTGCGATGATATCCTGCAGCAGCAGGATACTGATAATGACCTCGCCGGTATGCTGATGGTGCAATACCGTGGTTGGAATGAGTTTCAAACCGATGATCGTGCTGGAAAACATCAGCGCAGATCCAACAATCAGGGCCTCGGTATGGGTATAGCCAAACGCCAGGCTGTACCCGTAGCCCAGCCCGAGCAAAGCCAGGGAACTGACCCCGGTAATAATAGTCGTTTTGCCGGCAAGCCTGATCAGTTCCTGTGGATGCAGGTTAAGGCCCAGTAAAAACAGCAGGAAAATAATTCCGACATTGGCAATATTCTGGATCAGGTTGACATCGGAAATCAGGTTCAGGCCCCAGGGACCGATAACGATACCCAGGCTGATGTAGGCAATGATCAACGACTGGCGAATCGTTAGCGCCAATGTCGCCAGCAAAGCTGCCCCGCAAAAGACCAGAAACAGGATATAAACAATCGAGGTATTATCCATAGGTTAAAAAGATTAACACGACATCGCCCGTTGACTACCACCATTTGAAGGTAATTTATCCGGGAACGGGCTTGCGCTTGATTTTTAAAAGCAATTGCATAAGCTTGTCGGCTGTTTGAGCACCGGCAATTCACATGCTAGCTTTAGAAATCTCCAATCTTCACAAGACTTACGCCAGCGGTCTGCAGGCCCTCAAGGGGATCGACCTGCAGGTTGAGGAGGGAGATTTCTTTGCATTACTCGGTCCTAATGGCGCCGGAAAATCGACCTGCATCGGTATCATTTCGGGTCTCGTCAACAGGACCAGCGGTAAGGTCAAGATATTCGGTCACTCCATCGATGACGAATTCATCCTCGCTAAATCGTTGCTGGGTTCGGTACCACAGGAGTTTAATTTCAACACCTTTGAACCGGTGGAGGAGATCGTTACCAACCAGGCCGGTTTCTATGGCGTACCGGCACGCATTGCAAGAAAAGAAACCGAACATTACCTGAAACAACTTGGACTCTGGCAGCATCGCAGATCGCAAGCACGGCGATTGTCGGGTGGTATGAAACGACGCCTGATGATTGCACGCGCGCTGGTGCATAAACCCCGGCTTTTAATCCTGGATGAACCCACTGCCGGCGTCGACATCGAGTTACGACGCTCGATGTGGGATTTCATGAAGCAAATCAACGACCAGGGAACCACGATTATCCTGACCACGCATTACCTGGAAGAAGCGGAACGCATGTGCCGCAACGCCGCCATTATCGACGAGGGCGATATCATCCTGAACAGCAGCATGAAGAAGCTGCTAAAGCAGTTAAATAATGAAACCTTTGTACTCTACCTGCGTGACGACCTGGAACAGGCACCACAACTCGAAAGCTTTAATAAAATCATCAGGCTCGATCATCACAGCATCGAAGTTGAAGTCCCGGAACGCCTTTCGATAAACGATTTAATCCACGAACTTGAAACGCAGAATATTGTCGTCGAGCGCATGCGTAATAAAGCCAACCGGCTTGAGGAAGTATTCGTCAAGATGACAACTAAAACCGACGACGCGAGTGCTGCTTGATGCTATACCGCTTCTGGGTCGCTTACTTGACCATCACGCGCAAGGAAATCATGCGCTTCGCCCGTATCTGGGTGCAGACCATTATCCCGCCCGTGGTGATGGTTGCGCTTTATTTCATTATTTTCGGTAACCTGATCGGACAACGCATCGGTGAAATGGATGGCATGCTCTACGTTGATTTCATCATGCCGGGACTGGTAATGATGTCGATCATTACCAATTCATACACCAATGTCGTATCGTCGTTTTACGGCGCCAAGTACTCACGTCATATCGAGGAAATGCAAATCGCGCCGGTTCCCGATATCGTGATCCTGCTCGGATTCATGACCGGTGGCGTCGCGCGCGGCATCAGCGTCGGGATTGCGGTCACTCTGGTGTCCCTATTATTCACTGAATTCAGTATTCATAACCCTTTAATCGTTCTATTGGTTGCGCTGTTGACGTCCTGCCTGTTCGCGCTCGCCGGACTGATCAACGCAATTTTTGCCAACAGCTTTGACGATATCACCATAATCCCGACTTTCGTGCTAACTCCACTGACCTATCTCGGCGGAATTTTTTACTCGATCAAGCTGCTGCCCGAATTCTGGCAGCAGGTTTCACTGGGTAACCCGATACTCTACATGGTCAACAGTTTTCGTTACGGCTTTCGCGGCACCAGCGATATCGACCTGTTAACCGCGATAATCGTCATCCTGTTTTTCATTGCCTTGCTGTTTAGCGTCAGTTTAACCCTGCTGGCTCGCGGAACCGGCATCCGCCAGTGATGGAATTGATCGATGTTGGCGTTAACCTGACCAACAAGAGTCTGTTGAATGATCTGAATGGGGTGATAACACGTGCCCAGGATGCCGGCGTCAGACAGATGGTCGTAACCGGTACTTCGATCGAAGAAAGTCGACAGGCTGTCGAGCTCTGTAATCAATATCCCGACCGCCTGGTGTCGACCTGCGGTGTCCATCCCCATCACGCCAGCGACTGGAACGAAAACAGCTTTGACGAACTTAAGTCCATCGCACAGCACGTCTGCGTGCGTGCAATCGGGGAAACCGGACTGGATTTCAATCGCAACTATTCGCCACATCCATCCCAGGAAATCGCATTTCAGCAGCAAATGGAACTGGCAGTGACCTTGAAAATGCCCTTGTTTTGCCATCAACGGGACGCGCATAAGCGCTTCGTCGAAATGCTGCGCGAATACCGTGACGATATCAGTCGGCTGGTAGTTCATTGTTTTACCGACACACGCGAGGCCTTGATTGACTGCCTGGACCTCGATTGTTATATCGGCATTACCGGCTGGATCTGCGACGAACGCAGAGGCCTGGAACTGCAAAACCTGGTGCGACTGATACCTGAAGATCGGCTGTTACTGGAAACCGACGCGCCTTACCTGTTGCCGCGAAACCTCGACCCTAAGCCCTCGGGTCGCATCAACGAACCGGCGTATCTACCTCATATTCTCGAGAACGTAGCCTACCACCGGAATCAGTCTCCTCAGCAGTTAGCCCGGCAAACCCTGCAAAACAGCCGAAACTTTTTCGGACTCTAGTTCACGACGCAATCGGCCTCGAGCCGCGGTCCGCGCGCCGTATTACTGGCATTAAGCAGGTTAATTTAAGGCGAAAAACTGGTTACATCTTCCGTTATCCGTTCTAAACTTAGGTTTAAGCCTAACGGTTTTAAACTATGAATGACCAGGTAAAAATCAATTTCTTCGCTTCTACCCCGGAGCCCTGCAGTTACCTGGACAATCGTAAATCTGTTAGTGCCTTCGCTAACCCCCATATGGATATGGATATGAAAACCTATAATGAATTAATTCAGCACGGTTTTCGTCGATCCGGGGGCTATATCTACCGACCGCACTGCCCGAGTTGCCAGGAATGTATTTCGGTAAGGGTACCGGTTAGGAAACATGCTTATTCGCGTAATGAACTGCGCGCCATCAAGCGCAATGGTGATCTGAAAATCAACATTGTGCCCGGGCGTTTCCGGGATGAGCACTTTGACCTTTATAAACGCTACATTAAAAGCCGACACGGCGATGGCAGTATGGCCAATCCCAGCAAATCCGACTATCACCGATTCCTGATTTGCGACTGGACCGATACCTTATTTTTCGAATATCGATGCAACCGGATTTTGATCGCCGTCGCGGTTTGCGACATAACGGATAGCGGATTGTCCGCTGTTTATACTTTTTTCGATCCGGACTATTCCGATCGCAGTCCGGGCCATTTTGCGATTTTGACCCAGATCCAGGAAACACGCCTGCGCGATCTTGATTACCTCTACCTCGGTTACTGGATTCGCGACTGCAATAAAATGAGTTACAAGCGCCGCTATAAACCGCTCGAGGCCTACCTGGCCGACCAGTGGGTCGCGCTAGACCAGCCGTCTTAATTTCTTCCAGTCAAATGCCAAACCGGGATCGGTTTTACGACCGGGCGCTATATCGCTATGTCCGGCGAAGGCATCTTTACCGATAGTGGGGTACTTGCTACGCAGACTTGCGATAAGATTTGCGAGGCTTGAATACTGATCCTCGGTATAAGCCTGGTCATCGCAACCCTCGAGCTCGATCCCGATCGAAAAATCATTACAGGCCTGCTCGCCCATCCACTCCGACTCACCCGCGTGCCAGGCGCGATCGAGGAATGACACGAATTGTAGTATTTTGCCATCCCGCTCGACCAGGCAATGGGCCGAGACTTTCAATTCACAAATCGAAACAAAGTACTCATGCTCGTCGACATTCAGATTATTGCAAAAAAAATCTTTAATATGACCACCACCGTATTCGCCCGGTGGTAAACTAATGCCATGCACGACGACCAGTTTAATTTTGCTGTCGGCCGGCCTGGCATCGAAATTAGGGGACTGAATTACTTCCACCGACTGCAACCAGCCTGCATTATCAATGAAAAGATTTGTCATTCGCCAATTATCACCTGGTATCACTGAAGCTTTGAAAGTTTACCCGCAACTCCCGGCACGATAGTTTATCCACCTTGAACCTGCAAGATCTCAAATAAGCCGCAATTGGATCAGTGTGCTGGACTGTCATACCGCGGCTCGACCGGGCCGCGTAGGTCGCGGTATCCAGCAATATACGAAATGTTCAGGAAACCCTGGATCCCGTGGTTTAACCACGGGATGACAGATAGGTTTCAGACGTTAGTATCCCTAGTGTGCGAGGATCTGGCTGAGGAAGAGCTTGGTACGCTCGTGTTGTGGATTATCGAAGAATTCATGCGGATTATTTTCTTCGATGATTTGGCCGCCATCCATGAATATGACCCGGTTGGCAACGGTCTTGGCAAATCCCATTTCGTGAGTCACACACAACATCGTCATGCCTTCCTTCGCAAGTTCGACCATGACGTCGAGAACCTCTTTTATCATTTCCGGATCGAGTGCCGAGGTCGGCTCATCAAATAACATGATTTTTGGATTCATGCATAGCGAGCGTGCGATCGCAACCCGTTGCTGCTGGCCGCCCGACAGTTGCCCGGGAAACTTGTCAGCCTGTTCGGGAATTTTTACGCGCTCCAGGTACTTCATAGCCGTTGCTTCGGCTTCCTTGCGTGGGACTTGCTTGACCCAGATCGGGGCCAGGGAACAGTTCTCCAGTACCGTCAGGTGAGGAAACAAATTAAAATGCTGGAAACACATACCGACTTCACGACGAATCGCGTCGATATTTTTCAAATCGTTGGTCAACTCAACATTTTCGACAATGATGTCGCCCTGCTGGTGTTCTTCCAGTCGGTTGATACAACGAATCAAGGTTGATTTTCCGGAACCTGAAGGTCCACAGATAACGATTCTCTCACCCCGGTAAACATCGAGATTGACGTCCCTGAGAACATGAAAGGATCCATACCACTTGTGCATGTCCTTGATTTTGATGATCAGCTCGTCGGATACTTGAAGATCAGGGGCTGCTTCTTCTGGTTGGCTACTCATAATTTTGTACCTTGGTTAACTTTTAATGTCCGGTATAGAGTTTCTTTTCTAGATAAAGTGAATATCGTGCCATCGAGAAGCAGGATACAAAGAAAAAGATCGCGACGAACACATAAATCTCCGTCGACAGGCCCTGCCACTTGGTATCGGCCAGCGAGGCACGTCCCATACCGAGTGGATCGAACAGGCCGATGATGATGACAAGCGTGGTATCTTTATACAGGCCAATAAAGGTATTCACGATCCCGGGGATCGAAATCTTCAGCGCCTGGGGCAGGATAATTAAACGCATTGATTGCCAGTATTTCAATCCCATCGAGTCGGCGGCTTCGATCTGACCCTTGGGTAATGCCTGTAAGCCGCCCCTGATAACCTCGGCAATATAGGCCGCCGAAAACAGCGTCACCATGATCAGTACGCGCAGCAACAGGTCGAAGGTCGTACCTGGCGGCAGGAAGTAATTCAGCATGGTCGAGGCGACAAACAGCAGTGTGATTAGCGGCACACCACGGATGAACTCGATAAACGCGACGCAGACCATGCGCAGCGCCGGCATGTGTGATTGCCGCCCGAGCGCGAGCGCAATCCCTATGGGCAAGGAACCTACAATACCGGTGACACCGATAACCAGTGTAAGCATGAAGCCGCCGAACTTGTCGGTTGGTACCGGTTCCAGGCCCATGCCACCCAGCAACAGCCAGCCTATGATAAAAGGTGCAGCTAATGAGAACCATAATCCCGGTTTGCGAAAAGGAACATGGTCAAACAGCACCGGGACCAGCGCGGCCAGCATCAGGATGAACGACAGGTTGATCCGCCAGCGTTCTTCCGCGGGATAGAAGCCATACACAAATATTTCGAAACGTTTACCGATAAAAGCCCAGCAGGCGCCCATCTCGTGTCCAGCCGCTTTGGCAATGGCTCGACAATCATCGCGCGAGTCGGCAGAGAAGACCGCGTCGAAGAAAATCCAGTTCAACATCGGCGGGACTATGATGTAGAGAAAATATATCGTCAGCACCGTAATAACGATGTTGGTGGTTGAAGATAACAGGTTGTGGCGAACCCAGCCGATAATGCCGACTTCAGTCGAGGGAGGTGGCAGTTCCGGATGTTCGCCCACTGCGTGGGATCGTTCAGTACTCATCTTAGCGCTCCACCAGTTTCATGCGTTTGTTATACCAGTTCATAAACGCTGAAATCATCAACGAGAATGCCAGGTAAATGGCCAGCACGATGGTCATACATTCCATTTCGCGTCCGGTCTGGTTTAATGATATGCCGCCGATGGTCGCCACAATATCCATGTAGCCGATCGCAATCGCGAGCGACGAATTCTTGGTGATATTGAGGTACTGACTCGAGAGCGGAGGAATAATGACTCGTAGTGCCTGTGGAATGATGACCAGCGACATGGTGCGACTCGGTTTGATGCCGAGCGCAAATGCGGCCTCGGTCTGGCCGTGGCTGATGGCCTGGATACCGGCACGCACGATCTCCGCGATGAAGGCGGCGGTATACAGCGATAGCGCCAGCCACAGTGCCACGAACTCGGGTCTCAAGACCAGCCCACCCTTGAAATTAAAGCCTTTGAGTTCAGGATATTCGAAGTTTACCGGCAAACCGGCGAGAAAAAATACGATGATTGGGAAGAGTAAAATGGCGCCAAGGCTTATCCATAGAACGGGGTAAATTTTGCCTGTCGCGTCCTGGATTTTCTTGGCATAACCTTTAAACCAGATAGTGAATCCGACGCCAATCACGAAGGCTATCAGTACCGCCCACATCGCCGGTTCAAACAAGGGTTTAGGTGTATAGAAGCCGCGATTCGTCAGGAACAATGTGCCCTCGAAGGCCATCAATGCATTTTTTGGAATCGGCAGGGTATTCACGACGATACCGTGAACCAATAAAATATGGAGTAACACCGGTACGTTGCGTACGTATTCGATGTAAACATAAACGACCCGGTTGATCAGCCAGTTACTGGACAGGCGTAACACGCCGAGCAGAAACCCGACAATGGTCGAGAGAATAATTCCGGCTACCGCCACCAGCAGGGTGTTGATGAGGCCGACGACAGCAGCTCGCCAGTGCGGGCTGCGAGAATTGTATTCGATCAGGGTTTGATTGATATCGTAATTTGACGCATCCCACAGGAAGCTAAAGCTATATCCCTTACCAATGGCTTCAAGGTTGGTGATCGCGTTGTTAACTATAAAAAAGAAAAATGCGAAGATCAGGGCCATGGTAATGACCTGTATCGTGACCGAACGTAGTTCCTTGTCAAAAAACAGGCGATAGAAAAGTGAAGGATTGCTGCTGGACGTTTCTGTTGCCGCCATTCTTTTTAGCCCCCGAAATTTCAGTCATGCCAAATCGCCATGACTTAAGTGAGGCGGCGGTCGTAAGACCGCCGCTTCATTACTACAGTTTAACGAACAGGTGGAGAATACAGGATTCCGCCATTGGTCCACTGCGCGTTCAGACCACGAGCAAGACCCAGCCCGGTGTTGACACCGATGTTACGCTCGAAAATTTCGCCGTAGTTGCCTACCGCAGAAATTGCGCGTACCGCCCACTGCTTGTCCAGTCCGATCATCGAACCAAAATCGCCCTCGGTACCGACCATACGGTTGATATCGACGTTATTTCCGGCTTTTGCGGCATGACCCGCGACATTGCCCTGGGTGAGGCCCGCTTCTTCGGCCGCGATCAAGACATTCAGTACCCAACGGGTAACATCGGCCCATTGATCATCGCCCTGGCGAACGGCTGGTCCCAGCGGCTCCTTGGAAATGATTTCCGGCAAGATGATATGCGCGTTGGGGCTATCGAAGGTTCCACGAGTAGACGCCAAACCCGATGCATCAGTGGTGTATACATCGCAACGACCGGCGAGGTAATTTACCTGCCCTTCTTCATTGGTTTCGATCGCTACCGGCTCGTAACTCATGTTATTAGCACGAAAGTAGTCAGCAAGGTTCAACTCGGTAGTAGTACCAGTCTGGATGCAGATTGAAGCTCCGTCGAGTTCCTTGGCTGAAGTTACTCCAAGCGCCTTCGGTACCATGAAGCCCTGGCCGTCATAATAGTTAACGCCCAGGAACGTCAGTTTCAGGTCTGCGTCACGGCTCATCGTGATTGTAGTATTGCGATAAAGCAGATCACCTTCACCCGAGTTCAGCACGGTAAAACGAGTCTTACCAGTAGTCGGAATAAATTTGACCTTGTTACCATCGCCGAGTACAGCAGCGGCCGTAGCACGACAAAAGTCAACGTCAAAACCCGCCCAACGACCCGCGTCATCGGGTGCAGCAAATCCGGCTACACCGGTTGTTACCACGCAGTTAAGTTCACCACGGGCCTGTACATCTTGTAGCGTACCCGCAGTCGCAGCACCAGAAGTTGAGGCAAGCGCTACAGCTGCAGATACAGCCAGCGTTTTAAAAAGTTTCATTGGTCACTCTCTCCAATTGTTATTACTTTAATGAAGTGTCAGCGCGGTTTGCGGGGCTTTCCCACCCTTTAGTTTTAACCGTGACGACAGATTAAGGAGTCTTCTAATATTGCTCCGTGAGGGAAAAGTAACATAACAATAGCTTTCAGCCAAGGCATAGATTGCTTACTTAAGAACCGCTTTTACTGAATAGTGCATATTGCGTCCGACACCCAGATCCCAGTATAAAGCCAACTGATGATCCGAAAACTGCGAAATACCGACTCTGAGGCGGTACTTAAAATCTACCAGCAGGGGCTGGATACTGGCGAAGCCTCGTTCGAAATCGAGGTGCCGGACTGGGAAGCCTGGCAAAAGAAATATCTGCGTCATTCCCGACTGGTCTTGGAGCAAGACGGCAAAGTTCGGGCCTGGGCGGCCCTGGCGCCAGTGTCTGGCCGGGATTGCTATCGCGGCGTTGCCGAAGTCAGTATCTATGTCGCCACGGAGTCTGCTGGACAGGGTATCGGCAGCAAGCTGATGGCTCGGCTCGTCGAAGAGTCGGAGAGTAATGGCATCTGGAGCCTTTATTCATCCATTTTTCCCGAAAACCAGGCAACGCTGAAACTGCACCTGAAACACGGTTTTCGCGAAGTCGGCATTCGCGAGTGTATCGCCCAGCGCGACGGTCGTTGGCGTAACACTTTAATTATGGAACGACGCTCTAAAAAAGTCGGCGTTTAATCGCGATAACTCGCAGTATTGATGTCATACCCGCGCAAATTTAGGTCATTCCCGCGTCAAAGTAAGCGTCATTCCCGCGTAAGCGGGAATCTCATAACGAGCCACCATTGAAAGATCCCCGCTTGCGCGGGGATGACGGTAGGTTTGAAAGATCCCCGCTTGCGCGGGGATGACGGTAGGTTTGAAAGATCCCCGCTTGCGCGGGGATGACCCGGTCACTAAATGCTTGCGCATTTAGTGACCGGGTCAGCTAACCTGGATCTCGGAGAGGGATTGATCCTGATCGGTACTGTCTATTTCATCCAGTCCCGTCAGTTCACCCAGGTAGAATCCCTGTGCATAATCGACACCAATCGATTTCAGCTTGTCGAAAGTTGCCTCACCATCGACGCATTCAGCAATCGTCCTGATGTCCAGTAAATGTGCCATGGAATTGATCGACTCAACCATCGTGTGATCGATTTCATCGGTGCAAATGTCGCGGATCAGGTTGCCGTCGATTTTGACGTAATCCAGTTGCAAATCCTTAAGCGCGGCAAAACTGGCCAACCCGCTGCCGAAATTGTCGAGCGCGAAACTGCAGCCGAGGTCTCGTAAACGTTTAACCAGTCTACTCGCGTTCGCGAGATTGTGACTTAGCGTACTTTCAGATATCTCGAAACAGATTTGCTGCGGTTTGACCACGGATTTGTCAAACATCAGCAAAATATAATCGAGCAAAGTTTCATCGGCAATGGATGGCGCCGACAGGTTCAAACTCAGCACCAGGCCAGGATTCTGCATAAAAATGTGGGAATAAGCGCTGAATACCCGTTCAATAACCCAGCGGTCGATTTGCGCCAGCAGGCCGCAGCGCGCCGCAACCGGCAGGAATGCACCGGGCGTAATCACGTTACCGGCTTCGTCCAGCATGCGCAACAGGATCTCGGCACGGGTATGCAATCGGGCCGGCTCCGGATCGAGCGCAATAATTGGCTGGTACAGCAATAGAAAACGCCCGTCCGAGAGCGAATCCTGGATATCCTTACGTTGCAGTTTTTCACCCGGGCTGAGACGCAAGCCTGAATCAGCATTGCTGTGCGCGTGATAACGTCCACGACCCATATCCTTGGCGACGTAACAGGCCTGGTCCGCATCATGCATCAACTGCTTGCAGGTCGTCGTTTCCGCGGTTATCGGCACAATGCCAATGCTAACCCCGACCTGGTAAGTCTTTTGATCCCAGGTGAAACGGTATTCACGGACCACGCCGATCAGCATTTCAGCGACTTTACTGGCCTTGGTTTGCGGACAATTTTCCAGTAACACGCTGAACTCGTCGCCGCCGAGACGACCGAGGGTATCGCGACCGCGCAACTGGCCCGCGAGCAATGATGAAATCTGCTTCAGCAACTCATCGCCGGCCACGTGTCCCGCGTTGTCATTCACATATTTAAACTGGTCGAGATCGAGAAACAACAGAGCGTGCGTATTTTCGAAATCCTTGGCCGATTGCAGGGACTGTTCCAGCCGCTCCACGAACTCGGTGCGGTTGACCAGGCCCGTCAATGGGTCATGCGTCGCCTGGTGCACCATCATTTTCTGCATGCGACGCGAGTCGGTCACATCTTTAAACACAAGCACCACGCCAATGCTGTTGCCCTGGCCGTCGATCATCGGCGCCGCGGTACCCTGGATCGAGTAGCGATCACCGTTGCGGGATATCAGGACATTATCGGTTTTCGGCGCAATCACTCTTTTCTCTTTCAGACAGCGTTGTGCCGGGTCCGGAATCACCTTCCCGCTCTGCTCGTCTTCGAGATGCAACACCGCTTCCATCGATAAGCCCATCGCCTGGTGGAAGCGCCAACCGGTCAAGGCCTCGGCCACCGGGTTCATATAGTCGATGCAACCCTTGCTGTCGGTGGTAATGACGCCGTCACCGATCGAGTGCAGGGTGACTTGCGCACGTTCCTTTTCCATCAAGGTCTCACCCAGTGCGAGCTTTCGCTCCAGTTCGGCGGCGGCGCGCGCGGCGAACAACTTGATCACGTGGATATCACTTTTTTCAAGGTCTAACCTGGTGCGGCTGGTACCGGCCAGCACCCCGATCTGTCGACCGGACGTATCCTGCAGCTTTACCGTAAACACACCGGAAGCACCGAATCGTTCCCGTAAAAAAGTCGCATCGGGAAATAGCTGGCAGGCAGAATTTTCGAGATACCAGAAGGCACCACTTTCGGCGCAGGGACAGTCTAGTAGGGAAACGCTGTGGTTCATGGTGTAACCGCCGTCACACCAGTAAGAAAGACTCTGATATTCCTGCTGCTCGTCGCCTTTGCCCGCAGCCAGGAATACCGTATCAATTGAAAGGAACTGGGATAATTCCCGGACCAGGGCATAAAAGTAGGTTTCGCCAGTGGTTCCGACCGTGCCTTCGATCAGGTCATGCAGTCTATCCTTACGATTTTGCCTTTGCCGACGGGCCCGATTTGCCGCGAAACCCTTGAGCAAGTACCACGTCAGAGTTGCGCTGATCAGCGCGGCAAGTATGGCTACCAAAATCGTTTCGAACATGAACCAATCGGCTTAAATCTGGATTAGAAGGAGTATAGGCAAGAATCCGGATTATTGGGTTTTGAGAGCCGATTTATTCGCTTGCATCGCCTACCGCCTTTGCCTAACCTACCTCGATTCTCAAATTGCAGAAATTAATCACATTATGGCTACTAAAAAAACCGCATCACGCAGGGCTAATCCGCGTAAATACTCGTCGCTGGTCGTCGATGGCGTCGATCGCGCACCCAGTCGCTCGATGCTGCGCGCGGTCGGCTTCGACGACGCCGATTTCAGAAAACCGCAGGTCGGGATCGCATCGACCTGGAGCATGGTGACACCGTGCAACATGCACATCGATCAGCTCGCATTAAAGGCCGCCGAGGGCGCCAACGCTGCCAACGGCAAAGCGGTGGTTTTTAATACCATTACTATTTCAGACGGCATTTCGATGGGTACCGAGGGCATGAAATACTCGCTGGTGTCGCGCGAGGTCATCGCCGATTCAATCGAAGCGGTCACCGGCTGCCAGGGATTCGATGCGCTGGTTACGATCGGCGGTTGCGACAAGAATATGCCCGGCTGCATGATGGGCATGGCACGCCTCAATCGACCCTCGGTATTCGTCTATGGCGGCACCATCATGCCGGGTTGTCACAAGAACAAAAGCACCGACGTGGTTTCGGTGTTCGAAGCGGTCGGCGCACAGGCGCAGCACAAGATCAGCAAGAAGGAGCTCAAGGATATCGAATGCACCGCGATCCCGGGACCGGGCTCCTGCGGTGGCATGTATACCGCAAATACCATGGCCTCCGCGATCGAGGCGATGGGAATGAGCCTGCCCAACAGCTCCGCGCAGGCAGCGATTTCGAACGATAAAACCAAGGACTGTATCGAGGCCGGCAAGGCGGCCATGCGTTTGCTCAAGGCGAATATCCGCCCCAGCGACATCATGACCAAAAAAGCATTCGAAAACGCGATCACGGTGGTCATCGCCCTGGGTGGCTCGACCAACGCGGTGCTGCACTTGTTGGCAATGGCCTCGTCTATCGGGGTTAACCTCAAGCTCGACGATTTCACCCGCATCGGCAAGCGCGTGCCGGTGCTCGCCGATCTGCGACCCAGCGGTAAGGCGATGATGTCCGAACTGATCGAAATCGGCGGTATTCAGCCATTGATGAAAATGCTACTCGATGCCGGCCTGCTGCACGGAGAATGCCTCACTGTCACCGGTAAGACCCTGGCGCAAAACCTGGCCGGGGTAAAACCCTACCCCAAAAGCCAGGATATCGTGCATGCGCTGAATGACCCGATCAAGAAGGACAGTCACCTGGTCATCCTGCGCGGTAACCTGGCACCCGAAGGTTCGGTGGCGAAGATATCGGGTAAGGAAGGACTGCATTTCACCGGTAAAGCGCGCATTTTCGCCTCCGAAGAGCAGGCGCTGAAGAAGATTCTCGACGGTACCGTTAAAAAAGGCGATGTCATCGTGGTGCGCTACGAGGGCCCGAAGGGCGGTCCCGGTATGCGCGAAATGCTGTCGCCCACATCGGCGATCATGGGCAAAGGCCTCGGCAAGGATGTCGCCTTTCTGACCGACGGCCGCTTTTCCGGCGGCTCACATGGTTTCGTGGTGGGTCATGTCACGCCCGAGGCCGCGGTCGGCGGACCCATCGCTTTACTCAAGAATGGCGACATTATCACTATCGACGCCGAAAAACGTGAGGTTAACGTTAAATTGAGCGCGGCCGAACTCAAGCGCCGCGCCATGGCCTGGAAACAACCGAAACCTCGTTACAAGCGCGGTGTACTGGCCAAGTACGCTCGCCTGGTCAGCTCCGCTTCCGAAGGCGCGGTAACCGACCTGCCGGAGTAACCGGAGTGGTCCTAATTAACAAGCCATCACTATATCCTTCACCAATCGTTATCCCGGGTGCGCCATATAACACCCAAAGCCGTCATCCCGGCCCCCGAGCCGGGATCCATCCCAGACACGCAAAACCGTCATCCCGGCCCCCGAGCCGGGATCCATTTCAAGTGGGTTATATGCCTGGCAAACACAGTTTATACAACGCTGGATTCCGGCTCGGAGGCCGGAATGACGTGGTAAGGGTCGCTGGATTCCGGCTCGGGGGCCGGAATGACGAACCATGAGTAATCGAATTCCAGACACGCGCGAAATGATCAGGGAATTGATCGCGACCCCTTCAGTGAGCTGTGTGCATGCCGACCTGGATATGAGTAACCGCGGCGTTATCGATCGGGTGGCCGAGTGGAGTGAAAGTCTCGGTTTCGAGATCGAAATCCAGTCCGTAAACAATGATAAATACAACCTGGTTGCGCGTGCCGGCAGCGGCAGTGACGGGCTGGTGCTTTCGGGCCATAGCGATACCGTGCCCTGTGACCCGTCCCTGTGGAGCAGCGATCCATTCACCGCCCGCGAGGCAGACGAGCGGATTTACGGGCTCGGCAGCTGCGATATGAAGAGTTTTCTCGCACTCGCGCTGAAGGCAAGTAGCGGGATTAATTTTAAAGACCTCAAAAGGCCCCTCACCCTGGTGGCAACCGCCGACGAAGAAACCACCATGAGCGGCGCCCGGCTGATCGCCGATAACGGAAAAAAACTGGGACGCTTTTGCGTTATCGGCGAACCCACGGGTCTGTCCCCAATTCGACAGCATAAGGGCAACCTGACCATGTCGGTCGAGTTCGTGGGTCAATCCGGGCACGCAAGCGATCCGGGGCTCGGTAACAATGCGCTTGACGGCATGTACCAGTTCATGACCGCCCTCTATGCCTACCGCGATAAAATCCAGCAGCAATACAATGACCCGGCCTTTACCATTCCGACGCCGACGATGAACCTGGGACATATTCATGGCGGTGACAATTCCAATCGGATCTGCGGTGCCTGCACGCTGCTGATCGATATCCGCTTTTTGCCCGCGATGTCATTCGAAACACTGCAGACCGATCTCGAACAACTCGCGGCCGAAGTGGCCGAAGCCCGCGGCCTTAGCATCATCACGCAGACCTTCGGCGATGGCATGCCCGCGATGGACACCGACGAGGCCAGCGAAATCGCCCAGTACCTGACCCATATCACCGGTAAAAAGACCGGCAGCGTGGCATTCGGCACCGAGGCGCCCTATTACAATTCGATGCAAACCGAAACCATCGTCATCGGACCCGGTTCGATCAACCAGGCACACCAGCCCGACGAATTCCTGCCGCTGGCGCACATCGACCCGACAATAAAAATGCTCGAGGACCTGATCGACCGTTTCTGCATGACGTGAAAATACTGGCCGACCAGAATATCCCCTGTGTCGCAGACGCCTTCCAGGACCTCGGCGAGGTCACGCTGATGCCCGGGCGCGAAATCAGGCGCGAACATCTCGACGATTGCCAGTGCCTGGTTATCAGGACGGTAACCCGCGTTGACGCGTCCCTGCTCGATAATACCCGGGTCGAATTTGTCGCTACCGCAACTATCGGCACCGATCACATCGACCTCGACTACCTGGCAAAATCGGGTATTGGCTGTAGTAACGCGGCAGGCTGTAATGCTGAAGCCGCATCGGAGTACGTGATCAGTGGCCTGTTCGCGCTGGCGCAACGCAAAGGATTTGATCCGTTTCAATTGAAAGCCGGTATCGTCGGTTTCGGTAATGTCGGCTCCCGCCTATATCAGAAGCTCGACTCACTCGGCATTGAATGCCTCGCTTGTGACCCGCCGCTGCAGGAATCCGGCACCACCCGAAGAAACTTTGTCAACCTCGATACCATCCTCAAGGAATGTAATTTCATCTCGCTGCACGTGCCATTAACGAGTGTAGGCAGGCATCCCACCTTCCACCTGCTCGATACCGAACGGCTACAGCGCCTGGCTGACGGCTGTCTGCTGGTTAACGCCGCCCGCGGTGAGGTAGTCGACAACCAGGCGTTACTGAACGTGTTAAAGCAGCGTGACGATTTGCTCGTTTGCCTGGATACCTGGGAAAACGAACCGAACCTGTTGCGCGAGCTGCTGCTTCGAGTCGACCTCGCTACCCCGCATATCGCCGGCTACAGCGTCGAGGGGCGTCTGCGCGGTACACAGATGGTGCTCGATGCAGTCTCCGAGTATTTCAAGCTCTCGTCCCGTTGGCACATGACGCAACAGCTTCCGCCAGATCGAAAACTGAATATCCAGGCATCGGACTCGAACGCATCGGCCTGGCAAGACCTGTTTTGCCAGCACTTCGATATCTGGCGTGATCACGAAGCCCTTACTGCTGGAAGCCACCTCGACGAGGCATCTTTTGCCCGGCACTTCGACGCGTTACGCCGTGTTTACCCCGATCGACTTGAGTACGAGCGCTTTATCGTGCAGCAGCAAGATTCTGGTTTACCAGCTGAACTAATACAGCAGTTAGGATTTCAAACCGGGTTTTGAACCAAAATCCGGCAATCAGGGACGAAGCTGCACCACGTTAGCGGGAGACCCCAGGTGTTGTTGCGGGTTGCGAATCATCGCCTCGAGCGCACTGGCTTCGGTCGGCTTACTCAACAGGTAACCCTGTATCTCGTCAACGCCATACTCACCCAGCAGGTCGAATTGCGCCTGCTCTTCGACACCCTCGGCAATCACTTTCAGGTTCATCGAATGTGCCATCGATATCAGCGTCTGCACGATTTTCTGGTCATTTTCATCGGCGCACAGGTCACGGATAAATCCACGATCAATTTTTAACGCGTCGATCGGCAGCGCCTTCAGGTAACCCAGCGAAGAATAACCGGTACCGAAGTCATCGATCGCAATCGAAATGCCCCGCGCATTCAACCGCTCCAGCGACTCGAGCGCTTTTTGCATGTTTTCCATGAGGACGGTCTCGGTGATTTCAACCTCGAACAACCGCGGCGGAACCTTGTATTCTTCCAGGTACTGCAGAATCTTTGGCACGATGTCTGACTGGATCAATTGCTTGCTCGACAGGTTGATCGCGATCTTGCAATCGTGGATGCCGTCATCGAGCCAGCTGCGTAGCTGTTGACAAGCCTGCCTGATAACCCAGTCGCCGATCTGCAGGATCAACCCGCGCTGCTCGGCAAATTCAATAAATTCGTAGGGCGATACCACGCCACGGGTGGGATGATTCCAACGGATCAACGCCTCGACACCGACGACTTTTTGCTCGCTGATATCCAGTTTCGGCTGGTATTGCAGTACCCATTCCTCGTTTTCGATTGCCTGGCGCAGATCAGCTTCAAGTTGCCGATGTTTAATCGAAATCTCCTGCACATGGTGATCGAAGAACTGGTACCCGATATCCGACTTATGTTTTTTGCTATATTGCTTGGCACTCATCGCATGGTTGAGCAATTCTTCAACACTGTCCGCGTCCGTCGGGTAGAGGCTGACACCGATGTTGCTGGTGGGATATATGGTATTGCCATCGATCTCGACCTCCTCGTTGACGATATCCATCACCCTTTTTACGGCCCAGGTTACCTGTTCCTTTTCTGGGAGATCGGTAAACAGCACCGCGAATTCATCTCCGGCAAAACGCGAAACGCTCAAGCGCGAAACGCCGTCGGTTTTACGCACAATCGAGTTCAACCGGTAAGCGATTTTCTTCAGCAACTCGTCGCCTCCTGATCTGCCCAGGGTCGCGTTGATCTGGCTAAACATATCGATGTCGATAATCAGGACTGCAGCGAGTTGATCGTGACGGCAACCGCGCTCGATCGCCTGGTGAATCCGGTCGTAAAACAGTACCTGGTTGGGCAACCCGGTCAGGCTGTCATAGCTTTTACTGTATTCGAGTTCGGATGAAAACTCGGACGCCATGTTTTCAAGTTCAGCAATGCGGTGCTGCAGGTTCGCGACGTTCGACCCGGCCTCGGATTCCTGTGGATTTTCGGCAACCACCATTTCAGTTTGATCCTCATCGGTTGCCATCGCGGCCCAGCTGACAACCCGGTTACGCCCGGTTTGCTTGGCGGCATAAAGTGCTTCGTCAGCAAGATGATTCAAATTGCCCTGATCTGTCGGATTGTCATGCATGCTGGCAACGCCGAGACTCGCGGTGACACGCGGTCCGTTTTCGTAGCGCTTGGTTGATTCATCCTTTACCCGCAGACGTATGCGCTCGGCCACTTTTATCGCCATATCGACCGGCATGCCCGGCAACACCACGCAAAATTCCTCACCACCATAACGCGCAACGAGATCATCCTTGCGAGTATTCGCCTTCAAGATTTCGGCAAGCATCTTGATCACTTCGTC
The DNA here is from genome assembly GCA_947259485.1 of uncultured Gammaproteobacteria bacterium. Lineage (GTDB taxonomy): Bacteria > Pseudomonadota > Gammaproteobacteria. The sequence continues at coordinate 49,674 of CAMYLU010000029.1, forward strand.
ACCGGTGGCATGCCCGAAGTTATCGTTGACCAGCTTGAAGTGATCGAGGTCGACCATGATGCAGCAAAGCTCGGAGCCATCCGCAAGAGATGCGTTAAACAGTAATTCGAATTCTTCCGAAAATGCGCGCCGGTTCAGACACCCGGTGAGCGAATCCCGGGTTGCAAGATAGGACAGTTCCTTGTTTTGCTCGTTAACCTGTGCCTGTGATTTTTCCAGGCGTTGCACCATTGTCTGCAATTGGACGTTACGCTCCTCGATCTCGGTAATATCATCGAGGGTAATCAGCACGCCCTGAGCTTTCCCTTCCGGGCTAAGGATTGGCGAAGCGTTGATCGCAAACTTGAAAGTGTTACCGTCTTCAGATTTGAGATTAAATTGGGCACCGATAGACGCCTTGCCGGTTTTGAGAACATCGAGCCAGGGCAGCTCGGTCCCGGATTTCCGTTTCGAAACGCGTTCCCAGTTCAACTCGGAGGCCTTGCCGCCAAGTAATGAAAACGGATCGCGACCGATTTTATCGCTGAAAGCCTTGTTGGTGAGCAGAATCTGCTCGTCTTCGTCGACGATCATGACCCCTTCGGAAAGGGTATCGAATGCAGCATTGACGCGTTCCGGGATAACCGCCGATGGATCGAGTTGGCGCAGCGTCCTCAGCATGAACACCAGGTAAACGAAAAAACCGATCAGCAGGCAAAACAGGACCAGCTTGAAGATTCCCTTTTCGACAAAACCAAACAATGAGTCACTTTTAAGCGCCTCGAAGCGCAATTCGACGTTGCCCCACAGTTTCCCTTTCTGCAACAACGGCACCAGTACATGAGACGAAGTCGACTTGTTACCTGTAAATCCCTGCCATAACTTGTCATGGTTTGCAGATTTAAAAACGAGCTGACCCGATTCCTTACGGATTCCGGTTGAGAGGATGCTGGGATTACGCTTGGCCACCAGGTTCACCAGGCGCTCCAGCCTTTTGATGTCACGCGTCGGATCCATAGTCGCAAACTGGATGGCCAGCGATTCACTGACTTGCTTGCGCGTCTCCAGTCGCATTTTGTCTTCATCGGGCGTGAAACCGACCATTTCGGCACCGAGCAGAATACAGGCCGTCAGCATCGCCAGCGCAAAACTGATGCGCATCGCCGGAAATAAGACGCCCACGGATTTACGTAATTTATTCATCAATAAATCCTGATCTCACTCCAACCTTAGCCAATTATCGGGTTGCGAATTCATTGCTGCGAATCCCCTTTTCCCGAGAACATGTTATCCACTTTCCTGGCATGCTCCCTGACCACCGTCTTATCATCGTCATCGTCATCAGGTTCAACCTCTTCCTCGTCTTCCCTGTTCTTAAGTATCGGCAGCGGGTCGAATCGGTTGAGTAAGGGGACCGTAGACATGAAGCTCGCCAACAGGGCGCCGCCACGCAACACCCAGCTCACGATACCCACGGTAAGGCTGGCAGTGGAACCCACAAAGATCTGAACATTGACATCATCAGCGTTCTGCTGCGCAGCCTCGTCGTCCATGCCGAGGTGCATGCTATCGATTCTGCCAAGCAGTTCGAGCTCGTACTGTTCATTAAGCGCTTCGTCATCGCTAACCTGCAGGGTTAGCGAATCGATATTCAGGCTCTGAGGATTCACTGCCCGCGGTTGATCCGGGATCATTGCAGCCTGTTTCTCGCTTTCCGGACCGTAATTAACCGGATCACCCTCCGGTTCATCCGTTTGTGCAAAGCTCGGAGCTTCGTCAGGAACAGGGGGACTTGCGGCTTGTGGTACTGCAATAATTTCTTCCAGTATCAGGTCTTCACCAGTACCACCCTGCTCTTCCTGAACTTCATCGGGTGATTCGTCGACAGGAGGCTCTTCATCGGGTGGCGGCTCTTCCGGAGGTGGCGGTGCAGGAGGCGCCTCGGCGGTCCCGTTGATAACAATCTCCACGTCATGCGTGCTGCCATCAGCCGTTGTTACCGTGAGAATTTCTATCATTGATTCTCCCGCCTGTAGCGCCTGAATCTCGGCATGGCTGTTGTCGGCGGTGTAACTCCAGTTTCCCGCCGCATCGATCGCCAGGTCACCAAAGTTCCCCTGGATGGTCTCGGCCACAAAACTTGATTGCCCGATATCGGCATCCGAAATCGTCAAAGCACCTGCAGTAGTCAGCTTACCGGTGGAGTCGACTCGATCCTCGATCACAAAGCCTGTATCTATCCCTCCGATCACCGGCAGATTGTTGAAATTATTCACGGTGATCACGAAGGTTTCGCTGTCGATTAAATTGCCAGTACCGTTGTCGGTTACTGTTATGGTCACTGATGGCGCAGTTCCGCCTAGACCCATTGCTGGTACCCAACTAAATACACCCGTATTGGCATCGATCGTCATGCCGGCTGCCAAAGAAGCCGCATCTAAAGAGAACGTCAGGGTGTCGGCCGGTAAGTCACTATCGGTTGCCGTCGCCGTAAAAGAGAGTGTGGCTAATTCATCGACAGTCTGATTACCGATCGCGCTCAGAACCGGGGGCGTGTTGACATCGTTCACGGTGATGGTGAAGGTCTCGCTATCCACGAGGTTGCCGGTGCCGCTATCAGTGACCGTAATCGTCACCGAGGACGTGGAGCCGCCCTGGCCTTCGGTCGGGATCCAGGAGAACGCCCCAGTGTTGGCATCGATGGTCATGCCGGCGGCAAGCGATGCCGCATCTAATGAGAACGTCAGGGTGTCTACCGGCAGATCGGAGTCCGTCGCGGTTGCGGTGAAGCTCAAGGTCGCCAGCTCATCGATATTTTGGTTGCCGATCGCACCCAGCACTGGGGGGGTATTGACATCATTCACGGTGATGGTGAAGGTCTCACTGTCGACGAGGTTGCCCGTGCCGCTATCGGTGACCGTAATCGTCACGGACGGGGTCGATCCGCCTTGTCCTTCCGATGGCGTCCAGGCGAAGGCACCGGTGTTGGCATCGATGGTCATGCCAGCAGCTATTGATGCCGCATCCAGGCTAAAGGTTAACGTATCGGCCGGCAAATCCGAGTCAGTCGCCGTCGCGGTGAAGCTCAAGGTTACC
>CAMYLU010000030.1 GCA_947259485.1 uncultured Gammaproteobacteria bacterium
GCTTCCGGGGTCATTTGTGCCGGCGGCTGTCTCGGTATATTGATTCCACCCTCGATCATGCTGATCGTTTATTCGGCAATCGCCGAAATATCTCCGTTGCGCCTGTATGCCGCCGCGATGTTCCCGGGTATCATGCTGGCCGGAATGTACATGGTCTACGTCGTCGGGCGCGCGGCAATAAATCCCAGCCTGGCGCCAAAACCGAGAGAAGAAGACGTACCCCCATTCGGCAAGATCCTGTGGGAATTGCTGACTTCCTTCGTTCCGCTCGCGGTGCTCATCATGAGCGTGCTCGGCGCGATCCTGATGGGCCTGGCAACGCCCGCCGAAGCTGCCGGGGTCGGCGCCTTCGGCGGCCTGGTACTGGCGGTAATTTATCGATCGCTCACCTGGGTACGACTAAAGGAAGCGGTTTACCTGACCGCCAAAACCTCGGCCATGGTGTGCTGGTTATTCGTCGGCTCCTGGACCTTTGCCGCGGTGTTCTCCTATCTCGGCGGCCATGACCTGGTCCACGACTGGGTGATCTCCCTGGACCTGGGATCGGTCGGATTCCTGATACTCGCGCAATCGATCATATTTCTGCTGGGCTGGCCGCTGGAATGGACCGAGATCATCATTATCTTCGTACCGATCTTCCTGCCGATGCTCGACACCTTCAATGTCGATCCGCTGTTTTTCGGTATCCTGGTGGCGCTGAACCTGCAGACATCGTTTTTAACCCCACCGATGGCGATGGCCGCCTATTACCTGAAAGGCGTAGCGCCACCCCATATCCAGTTAATGTCCATCTTCAGGGGAATCATGCCTTATCTCCTGATCATTCTACTGTCGATGGTATTGCTGTATAACTTCCCCGGGATCGCGCTGTGGCTGCCGGTGTACCTGTTCGGTGCTGCCTGACCCGGTGGGAATTGATCAATTGAATTTCGGCTCGGCGAACCTGCTGAGCGCCCGTGACGCTCGCGAGGCCATCGGCCAGGGATTGCTGAGTTCCAAGGACCTGGTCGAAGCCTGCTTCGCGCGCATCGACGAGCTCGAGCATGCAATCGGGGCCTGGGCTCACCTCGACAAGGCGATGGCCCTGGAGCAGGCGCGTGCGGCCGACGATATTAGATTCCGCGGCATGCCGATGGGGGCTTTACACGGCCTGCCCGTGGGCATCAAGGATATTGTCGATACCGTCGATTACCCCACCGAGCGTGGCACGGTCTTACACCAGGGACGCAGGCCGGAACGCGATGCGACGCTGGTATCGTTGCTTAAGGAAGCCGGCGCAATCATTCTCGGCAAGACCGTGTCCACCGAGCTGGCGGTATATTCGCCTGGCAAGACGCGCAATCCGCACAACCCTGAGCATACGCCTGGAGGATCCTCCAGCGGATCTGCGGCCGCGGTATCGGCCGCGATGGTGCCCTTCGCAGTTGGCACACAAACCAATGGCTCCGTTATTCGCCCCGCCTCCTACTGCGGTGTCTACGGATTCAAGCCGAGTTTCGCACGTATATCCCGCCACGGTGTGATGACGCAGTCGCCACCGCTGGACACGATTGGACTGTTTGCGCGCAGCCTTGAAGACCTGGCGATGATTGCCGACGTATTGATGCGTTTTGACGCTCAGGACGGGGCCATGGCCCCCGTCGCCCCACCGGGTATCGCCAGCGTTCTGGCGGAGAAGGTGCCGGCCAATCCGCATTTTGCATTCGTACGCACGCCGGTCTGGGACCAGGTCGAAGCGATTACCAAGGACGGATTTCGCGAACTCATAGACGAAGTCAACCAACGCCAGGAAAAAACCGTCGATATCCTCGATCTGCCGCCAGCCTTCGACGAGCTTCACGAAGATCACCGCAAGGTCATGGAAGCCGATCTGGCGCGTAACTTTGCCGACGAATACAGCCGGGGCAAGGAAGATTTGAGCGTGGTACTGCGCGAGATGATAGAACGTGGTCAACGGGTCAGCGCTGGCGACTATGACAAGGCAATCGCGAGGAAGGCCGATTACGGCGCCCTGCTGCAGGAAATTCTCGACGAGTACGATGCCATCCTGACGCCGGCGACCCCGGGTCCCGCACCGGCCGGCCTCGAAGCCACGGGCAGCCCGGTAATGAACACGATCTGGACCTTCTGTGGCACACCCGCGCTCAATGTGCCGTTATTGCAAAGCCCCGATGGACTGCCTGTCGGCGTCCAGGTCGTCGGCGCGAGGGACGACGATGCACGCCTGTTTCGCACGGCGCGCTGGTTGCTGGATGTACTGCACGACTAATTTTATTTATACTGACGAATCAACCTCGAGAACAAGCTATGGACAACATCATCACCGGAGCAATAGCAGTGGCCATGTTTCTGGCATTTGCTGGCGGCCTGGCCGAATCAATCGGCGAAATACCTTTTATCCTGATCGTGGTTATCGTCGGCATAATGCTGTGCACCGATTTTTACGAATCGGCGAAGGAAGGCCTGCAGCAGGAAAAAGAAAGAAAATCTGACAGCGGAGTTTAACCGACTCGCGCGTTTTTGCGGCCTGCGGTCGGACCTCCCGGTTCGACATTCAGCCCAGCCTCAACTCTCGCAGTAATTGCTGCGCATACCAGTAGGCAAACTTGCCGACGCTCGGCTCCAGGGCTCCAAACCGACCCTGTTGTGCAAACTTCGAATTCAACCCGAGTTGCTGTCTCAGCAGAAACGGCAGATCTTCATCGAGTGCCGCATCGATGCGCTGATAATAATATTCAGCACGTTCGGAAAAATCGTCGAGCGCTACCGACTCGTTTGGAAAGCAAATAGTCTGTATCACCCGGCAGCGATTAGCCGATAACGGGAACGCCTGGTACATCCACATCGAGTCCTGCGACAAGGCAAAAGTCAGGTTGGGATAAATCCAGGTATAGCGCGTGCCCCTGGCTTCGCGACCCTGCAGTCCTCGTGCGGCCGGCAAAGCGTACTGCTGGGCATCTTGCATCAGCGCCGCAGCACCTTCAGTTGCGCCGAACTGGGTCACATACTGGCCGCTTACCGCGTCTACGGAATCCGGCTCCGGATACAACCAGTTGATGGATTCAGGATGCACCATTGGGAGATGGTAATACTCGTTAAACACTTCAATGAAAGTTTTCCAGTTGCAGTCGACTTCGAATTCACGCACTCGTGTCGTCTTCCAGTGATTTATTCCCCAGGGTTGATGAAACCTGTCAAAGTCACCCAACCATTCAGCAATAGCAGGGGGTTGATCCTCAAAACTGGTAAACACGAATCCGTGTTCGACCGCCACCGCAAACTCGACCAGCCCAAATTCATCGGGATCGAAATCCACCGCGTTTTCCATGCGCGGATAAACCTTGAGTCGACCGTCGAGATCGTAAGTCCACCAGTGAAACGGGCACTTGATCTTTTTACAGTTGCCGTTTCCGCTCAGCAACTGGCTACCGCGATGCCGACAGGAATTGGCAAATACCTTTAACGCACCCGACTTGCTGCGCAACAGGATGAGCGGGACCCCGGCGATATCCATGGCAGAATAGTCCCCGGCATTGGCCAGGCAATCCGCCCGACCGAGACCGACCCAACCATGATGAAAAACAGCATTCTGTTCGAGAGCCAGCAATTGGTCGTCTGCATAACAGGCCGGTGGGATACCGAGCGAACAATTCTCATCGGGTATAACCGCGGACAGCTGCAGTCGTAATTCATTCCCCGACACTAATCCAGGCCTGGTTGTCACCTAAATCTCCTCAGATAGTTCTGTATGCGAGTATCCAGATAATGCGGGCAGGCTGCAAATGATAAGTATTGCAAATCTGCCGGGACAATCAGTATGCTGACAAGCAACATTGATGGAGGTACCTATGCAGCCAGAAGTGAAACCAGCCAGTGCAGCTGTTGAATTCGAAACTAACGAGCGCTGCCATATTATCGAAGTTGCAAACGACCCGGGCGACGAGCTGGTTTCAATTGCTCGTGCCAGGGTCGAACCAGGCGTGACCACTGCCTGGCATAAACTGGATCGCGTATCGGAACGCTATATAATCGTTGCCGGTCAGGGGCGGGTTGAAGTCGATGACCTGGTACCAATCGATGTGTTACCGGGCGACGTGGTTCGCATACCGGCTGACGTCGCGCAAAGAATTACCAACACCGGCAAAGGGGATCTAATATTCTACGCGGTATGTGCACCGCCGTTTCGACAAGACTGTTATATCAGCCTCGAACAAGGTACAGAATCGCTTGCGTAACCAACCCGGAAATTTGATCAACCAGGTCTTTAACGAATGGCATTCAAATGAAACATAACCAGGTCTGGATCTGACATGGCTGTCATCACTGACATTGGCCTGTGGGAGCTCATCAAGCACCTCAAGCAATGGCTTATCAACCTGAATCGTGCCAACAGCGCACGTCAACGCCGGTCGATAGAAGCATTGCGCGCGGTCGTCATCGCCGCCCGTCACACGCAAGCCTACGTGCGACTGCTGAATGACACCAAGAATCAAGATCACAAGCAGGAAGCAGCACTGAGCGAAATGTGGACCGAGCTTAGTTTCAAGCTAACCGATCTCGGATTATTGAAACTTGCCAAGCGCTGTGACATCAAGGGTCGATACTGGGCCGATCCGGACGGCTTCGACGTCGAGTTCCTGCAAAAGGCCGATGTCGGACTCGAGCGCATGGAACAATTAGCCCGACAATTGCTGGCTCAAATCGAGCGCGGTAAGACCTGAAACAAGGCCCATTCAAACGACATGACCTATCGATGACTGATTCAACCCGGAGATTCTCGCAACGCGTCGAAGCCTATCAAAAGTATCGACCCGGGTATCCCCCGGCGTTGGTCTCGTCCCTGCTGGAGAAGGCAGAGCTCGACGTGAATGCTGTAGTTGCCGACGTTGGCTCGGGGACGGGCATATTTACCCGGTTACTGCTCGATCAGGGTCTTCGAGTATCTGCCGTCGAGCCCAACACCAACATGCGCCTTGCCGCGGAAGCCGCACTTTCAGATTATTCACTGTTCACCAGTATTGATGGAGCGGCCGAGCAAACCGGCCTGGAAGACGACTCAATCGAACTGGTTACAGCGGCACAGGCATTGCACTGGTTTTGTAACGCGGCAGCAAAGACCGAGCTCCAGAGAGTTCTTAAGCCCGGTGGCAGGCTTGCACTGATCTGGAACAAGCGTGCAGTCGGCGAACCCTTTCAACAGGCTTACGATGCCATCCTGCGCGAATACGCACCCGAATATGACCAGGTAAATCATATGAATCTCGATGCAGACGACATTGCAGGCTTTTTTAAGGCTGGAAGCATGGAGTTATTGCACTTCGACAATAGCCAGTCGCTCGACTTGGCCGGACTGATCGGCCGTTTAAAATCGTCGTCCTACTGCCCCGCTGAAGATTCACCACAATACATCCCGCTGGTTACCGAACTGGTTAACCTGTTTGACCAGTTTGCGCTCAACGGCAGAATCGATTTCGAGTACGATACGCAGCTCTATCTCGGAATCGTCGATCCCGCGGAACTATACAATCCATGAGGAGGAACTAATGCCAGGACCTTACCGGGGAAGCTGTTTATGCAATGCGATTCGATTCGAGGTCGATGAGTTCGAGCCGCAGACCGGCAACTGCCATTGCTCGATGTGCCGCAAGTTTCACGGTGCTGCATTTGCGACCCTTGCCGAAGCGCGGCGTGGAAATTTTCGCTGGATTGTCGGGGAGGAATTACTCAAGGGCTATACCGCCGACAACGGAACCACGCGCTCGTTCTGCTCAAACTGCGGATCAAGCCTCATGTTTGCCAGCCCCAACGCGGACCCGGACCTGGTCGAAATTTCGCTGGGATGCTTCGACGATGAGGTTCCGGTGCGCCCCGACGCCCACATCTACGTTGCCTCTGGCGCAAAATGGGCGCATCCTGAAGACAGCCTGCCCCAGTACGAGGCCGGGCGTGACAGCGCCAGAATCAAGTAATCGGGGTCAACATGAAAATCTGGGTTGATGCCGACGCCTGCCCGAATCCAATCAAGGAAATCCTGTTCCGCGCCGCCGAACGCACCGGAATCCCACTGACATTGATCGCAAATCACGATATACCGATCAAGCCATCGCGCCACATTAGCTTCCTCAGGGTAAAATCGGGATTCGATGTCGCAGACAATGAAATCGTCAACCGCCTTACTGCAGGCGACCTGGTGATCACGAGCGATATTCCGCTGGCCGCCGAAATCATCGAAAATAAAGGGCAGGCGCTGAGCCCGCGTGGCGAGCTGTTTACCACCGATAACATCAAGGCGCGGCTGACGATGCGGGACTTGATGGAATCGTTACGTTCCAGCGGCATCGATTCGGGTGGGCAGGCACCTTTAAACCATAGTGACCGCAAAGCCTTTGCCGATCAGCTGGATAAAATTATCACGCGGCATGGCTGATCTTGAGGGATCAATTATTTCCACTGCGAAATTCTCCGCCAGGCAGCGGTAATCGGTGGTCTGAACTGGTAAACTCTAACACTCAAAACTACGGAGGAAAGCATAATGGCAGTCTATAAATGTGAAGCCTGCGGCATGACTATCGGCACCATGACTTGCGGCAGCTGCGACAGGGAACTCGAACACGGCAGTATTACCGCCGATAGCGGTGACGAAATACAGGTATCAAAGTGTCCTGACGGGCATGGCATGATCAAGTCCCCGATGTGTTGTGGCCAGGATATGACCCGCCTCGACTAGGGACAAACCCGGGACGGGTGCCGTTAAAACAACTTAGTACAGGAGTATCGAGCTGGAATCGACTCTATCGCTGGCCAGCATTAGCGCTTTGCTCGGAGCACTGGTCGTGCTGGCTATTATTCCAAGTGTCAGTGTGCTCGCCGTAACCGCACGCTCCGCGGCATTTGGTTTCACTCATGGCGTACTCACCGCGCTTGGTATCGTCGCGGCCGATATCCTCTTTATACTGGTTGCGGTTTATGGTCTTGCCCTGGTCGCCGAACTGATGGGCGCGCAATTCAAGCTGGTTCAATATCTCGGGGGCGCATACCTGGTCTGGCTGGGGGTATCGCTATGGCGCGCAGATGCTAAAGCACATAAATCTGATGAAATTAAGCAATCCTCGCGCAGCTCAAGTTTCTTAACCGGGTTTCTAATCACGCTGGGCGATCAGAAAGCAATCCTGTTTTACCTCGGCTTTTTTCCCGCTTTTATAGACCTCACGCGCATGACCATGGCCGACACGCTGATCATTATCTTGATCGCGATAATCGGAGTCGGTGGCGCCAAACTGGTTTATGCCTACCTCGCCGACCGGGCGAGGACGGTTTTCAAAAACAAGCGCGCGATTCGCGCGATAAATATCCTCGCGGCTTGCGTGATGATTGCGGTCGGGCTTACCCTGTTGCTGAAAACCCAGGGGTGGATATGAGCGTGCAAATTAATGACCTGGAATTGCTCGATGCGGTGCGCGATTTTGCACTTCGTCACTCGCATCCCGCCGTGCAAAAGTTCAGCGATTCAATGCAAAACTGGGGCGACGACTGGGTCTCGATTGAACCCACCTATCTGCCCGCTGCCGATTTTCTCGCTGAAGCCATCGCTAACACAGACCAACAGACCCGCCCGCTGGTTGAAACTTTCGCGCAGCATAAGAACCGCATGCACTGGGAACAAAGCTATAAAAAAGCGGATGATGTGGTTCCGGATGCGATGCTCGAAGGCTATGCCTTTGCCGAAATTATCGGCAAACGAGGTCCGTTCATCAGCGACCGCATTCGCGCCGGCATGGGCATCTGGGGGCCAGATATCCTGTACCCCCGCCATCAGCACCAGGCCGAAGAGATATATATCGTTCTGGCCGGGGCGGCCGAGTTTAAAATTGGTGTGGACGACGAAACCCGACACGTCGCGGGCGACGTGGTTTACGTCCAGTCGAATATGCCACACGGATTTCGTACCACTGATCAAAGTCTGGTGGTTTACTACCTGTGGCAGGCGGGCGACCTGCGCCAGACCTCGAGCTTCGGATAGCTGTTCGTGGGCCGACCGGGAATAGAAGTTGTAGCAGATACGCCAGGAGACGGCGCGCCGGTCGAACGCCAACATGTTTACCAGGTTCGTTTAAAAATGTGGCTGAATAAAGGCGAACCGATTCGATGGGAGCACCCCTGGGGCCTGGTCGATCGCGCTCGACTCGAAGACGACGGTGAAACGCTGTTGACCGATTTACGCGTCGATCGTGAAAACCTGTTTGCCGGATTGTTCCAGGGAATCGAGGGTATGCGCATCGGTGGTACGCGTAAATTAAAAATTTCGCCACACCTGGCTTATGGCGAAACCGGGATTCCCGGCAAGGTCCCGTCCCAAGCGGTGATCATTGCCGAAATCAAGTTTATCGAAGAAAGAAAATGGGACAACGCGGAATGAGTAATATTGCGGCAAAGGTCAAAGTCATTGCCTTTGACATCTTCGGCACCGTGGTCGACTGGCACGGTTCCGTCTCGCGCGAGGTCTCGTCGATGGGCCTCGACGTGGATCCAGATGAATTCGCACTTGCCTGGCGTGCCGGTTACAAGCCCGCGATGCGCGAGGTCATGGATAAGGGTGAATGGGTTATCCTGGATGCTTTGCATCGTCGTATTCTCGACAAGGTGCTCGATGATTTTAAACTCGATTCACTTGCCGAAGCGGAGCGTGAGTATTTGAACCGGGTATGGCATCGACTCGATCCCTGGCCCGATTCGGTTGCAGGTCTTGGCCGGTTGAAATCGAAATTTATTATCTGCTCACTGTCAAACGGCAACATCGGCCTGTTAACCGAAATGGCCAAGCATGCAGGATTACCCTGGGACTGTATTCTTAGCGCAGAGAACTTTAGCAAGTATAAGCCGCATCCCGACACCTATCTTGGCGTGGCACGCACCTTTGCCACCGATCCGGGACAAGTCATGCTCGCCGCCGCTCACCATAGTGACCTCGAAGCCGCGCGCTCCTGCGGGCTCGAAACTGCCTACATCGAACGCCCCTTCGAATACGGTCGCAAAGAACCCAAGAACGTCGCGCCGTGGTCCGCGAATACGTTGCATGCAACCAGCATCGTACACCTGGCCGAATTACTGGATTGTTAATCCCTTACCTACCGTAACCATCATGACCCTGATTGCCAACACCCCCGAGCCGCCCTACTACGCGGTAATATTTTCATCGCTGCGCAACGACGATATCGAAGGCTATACCGAAACCGCCGCCCGCATGGTCGAGCTGGCAGCTCTGCAACCCGGTTTTCTCGGGGTCGAATCGGCACGCGAAGAGCTGGGCATTACGATTTCTTACTGGTCCGACCTCGAGTCGATTAAAAAATGGAAGGCGCACGCAGAACACCTCGAGGCACAAAGATTAGGTATGGATAAATGGTATTCGAACTATATGACGCGCATCGCGCTGGTAGAACGCGACTACAGCAAATAGAAAATCACCGAATTAGACCCCATAAACAGGTTGACATTGATTGATTTACGTATATATTCCGGTTCAGCTTGAATCTATGTCTAAAGTTTATTCCCTCTCTTCGAAGTAATTCCGTGTTTTCTCGTACTGTAGTCAATAAAGTTATAGCCTGGTTTCTGGCGACATCGCCTTGTACAAAGGTTTTTTATTATTATTTTTAAATAGGTACACATTATGTCTGACAGGACAACCGGTAAAGTAAAATGGTTCAACGAAGCTAAAGGTTTTGGTTTTATTGAGCGTGAATCAGGCCCCGACGTTTTCGCACATTTCAGTGCTATTCAGGGTACGGGTTTCAAGACCCTGACAGAAGGACAGCAAGTTGAATTCACAGTCACCGACGGCCAGAAAGGTCCGCAAGCTGAGAATATCACTCCTATCTAGTTCAATTGCCGGGCAACCCGGTAAATCAGAACTGATTAAAAGCCAGGCTAACCAACCTGGCTTTTTTTATTTCCGCACAAAATGTCTTGCCCCGGTCGCGGCCCGGGGATATAAATCATCCGCTTAACAGATCACAGGTGTTTACATAATGAAACCGGAACGCTGGAAAAATCTGCAAAACAAGCTTTTCACCTACCAGGTGGGCTTCACCTCGCCGCCGCATGATTTCGATGCAGCGCCGAGCGATTTTCTGCGCATCAGTGCCGACAATGTCGGTGCCCATGGACGCATGCTGCACGTCCCTGAATACGAACACCAACTCAAGCAACGCGTCGATAACTTTCACCTGCTCGATGAATTCGTGCACTGCATGTCGAACAATGGAGCCGATGTCTGCGGCCAGGTCGGAACTAACTGGGTGCATTGCCAGGGTACGACCCCGGATGAAATCAACGATATCTGTAACCGTATCGGCGACAGCTACGAAACCCCGTTCCACATGGCAGGCTATTGCGTGGTCGAGGCACTGCGTGACATGGGGGCTGAAAGAATTGCCCTGAACTCGGTATACTACTGGCCCGACTGGCGCGACGGTTACGCCCGCTTTTTGCAGGAAGCCGGGTTCGACCTGGTTTACTACGCCAACTTTACCGACATGGGATTCTTCAAAACCCAGCAGGAATGCAACGACTGCATCTGGATCTTCGACGGTGACCTGGCGCAAAGGTCGATGGATTATGTTGTCGAACAGGCACCCGATGTCGATGCAATCGTGGTTAACGGTATGCCAAACTTTCGCCGGGCCGACGGCTTGCCGCAGCGCATCGTCTCGCTGGACCGTGATCTCGAAGCCACAGTCGACAAACCGATCGTGTCTTCCGATACCGCGCTTTACTGGCGCATTTACAAATCGCTCGGCACGGCTCCGATTGGTAATCACGGGCAATTGCTCTCCTCCCTGCAATAGGTCTGCGTTTATGCACACGATACTGGCACTCTGGGCCACGCCGCGTTCCACCTCGACCGCGTTCGAATGGATGATGCGTATGCGCGGCGATATGACCTGTTTCCACGAACCCTTCGGTGAAGCCTGGTACCAGGGTGAAGATGCGCGCTGGCCGCGTATCAAGCCTGATACGCCACGCACACAGGGCCTCACTTTCGATAGCGTCTGGCAGGAATTGAAATCGGCTGCCGCAAGGGGCCCAACTTTCTCGAAGGACTTCCCGCACTACATCGAACACCTGTGGAGCGATGAATTTCTCGGTCACTTCAATCACAGTTTTCTGATCCGCGACCCGGCCAAGGTCGCCACCTCGATGTACAAACACTGGCCCGACTTCGTGCTCAAGGAAATTGCTATTGTCGAACAACGCGCACTATTCGATCGGCTCACCGACATGCTTGGCCACACGCCACCGGTTATCGACAGCGATGATCTGCTCGAAAACCCGCATGCAATCGTCGAGGCCTACTGCAATGCGGTCGGCATCCCCTATATCGAGTCCGCGCTCAGCTGGGACCCCGGCGCACGCGACGAGGTAAGCTGGTATGATGGTGGCTCGTGGCATGCCAACCTGCGTGACTCCGACGGGCTGAAGGCGCAGCCCAGGCGATACATAGACATCTCCGAGGCACCGGATCGGGTCAGGGAAATTTACGATACCGTGCTGCCGCACTACCAGCATCTTCACCAGCATCGATTATCCGCCTGATCACGCGTCGAATTGCTGGAATTCGATCTGGTAACCGTTCGGGTCCCTGACAAAAAAAGTATATATGCCGAACTGCTCGAGTCGATGAGGTGGCTCGACTGTCAGACCTTTATCCACCAGTCGTTGATACCAGGCGTCGACATCGTTGGTGATAATAGAAATCATACACCCTTTCGGTTCGACCACGCGCTCTGCAAATACCTGGCAGACACCAATAAAAGCATCGGTACTGGTGGCGAAAATTCGAGCGCTACCTTCATCCCGGCTGCATTCAAGCCCGAGCAGCTCAGCGTAAAAATCTGCGGTTGATGCCAGGTCTTCGGTATAAACCCAGCTGATCTGCCCCATCGCCCTGCATTCGTGATTTTCCAAATCGGCGCCTCCCAATAACTCAATAAATTTAATTCAGGTAATCGATAATTAATGCGACTACGAGTATCGAATACTATCAAGAAATCGAGGAGAAGCGTGTTCGCAGAGGTTATAATCAGCATCGTTATCAGGTTTTGACGGCCGTAACCAATCCTGAATAAACATTACCCGTTTTCTTAGCTATAATTTGAATTGGTCATTAATCGAATTAATCAAATGGTACCTTCTCAAATGAAATCACCCTTCAACATCCTGGCTATAGCAGCTTTAGCGCTGCAATTCTCTATCCCGGTCCACGCGGATTTCGTCGGGCTCAATATTGGAGCCTCCTACTGGGCGCCAAGCCTGTCCGGCAGCTTTAACAGTGACGGTGAGTCCGATATTGACCTGTCTGACGATCTCGACATCGATGATCCTTCACAATCATCGCTGGTTTTAAGCCTCGAACACCCGATACCGTTGTTACCGAATATCAGGTACCAGAGCATCGATCTTGATAGCGATGGCAGAAGCACACTGAGCAATAGTATTACGTTTGAAGGACAACCCTACCTGACGGGTGACACTGTCCGCACAACCTTCGATTTATCGCATGACGACATTGTTCTCTATTACGAAGTGATGGACAACTGGGTAAACCTCGATATTGGGCTCGACCTGAAAAAATTTGACGGAGAAGTGTCGATGGTCGGTAGCACCAATACGATCACCAGCAGCATTAAGGTAGACGAGACCCTGCCGTTGCTTTACCTGTCTGCCCGATTTGATTTGCCGTTTAGCGGTTTCTACGTCGGCGCTGATATCAGTAGTTTTAGTATTGACGACAGTAGCGCAGATGAATTAACCGTTAAATTAGGTTACGAATCAGGTATCGGGCTGGGTATCGAAGGCGGTATCAAGACTTTTTCGCTTGACCTGGACGACGCCGATGACCTCGATACCGATATCGAGTACGACGGTGCCTACGTCAACGGATACTTCCGCTTTTAGGCATAACTTAAACGCAAGCTCACAGCTACCAGTGTGATAGTGGCGCTAGCGCAAACCCGGTAGCACGCCACTAATCCCTGAGCCAACGGCAATCAGCGCCATAGAGGCGAGATCGAGCCCGGGGAGTGGCCCCCCGCCAAAGCCAAACAATGCCAACAGCGCGATACCGAGGCAGATCATCATGGCACCGGCTACCTGGCGCAGCGGCGAGGTGTTGGATAAATTGGCGCTACGGGAAATTCGTTCCAGCGGCGATAACAGCAAGGTCAGTGGCAGCAACAATACAAGCAGAACCGCCATCCATAAAGGACGCGAAAACCACCAGCTTATCGTGCCCGGCTCTAAACCCAGTCCCATTCCACCCGCCAGGTAAAGCAGTCCGATGAACACAATCATTACCGTTATGTGCCACAGGTATACGGTCATGATCATGCTGTTTACCAGCACGGTCGCGGTCCACAAACGCAGATTCATCAAGGCGCGCCGCATCGGATTCTCAATCGCCAGTAACAAACCAAACTGAAATATCCCAAGCGCCAACAGGATAATTTTCGGCGGTGTGGTATTGGACAGGGTTTGATCCGGAGAACCAACCATTGCCAGCGGGTAAGGACCCGGAAAAACCAGGACCCACATCGTCGCAAGTGCAAGCAGCGACATTATCAGCAGTTGGCCGGGATTTCCCATGCGTCCATCGCGCCATGCAAAACCCAGGTTGTGGATCGCAAGCCAGACCCAGAAGTAATTACTCCAGCCTGGCCAGCGCAGACCGGCGCCAAAAAAAGCGACGTCCATGAGCACCGCGAGCGCTACCAGGATCCAGAATGAAGTGAAGCCCAGGCGCTGCCATAAGCGGTAGGTAACCGGAGCAAGTATGACCACCATGATATAGATTGCGAGAAACCAGGTCGGTATCAGGGCGGCTCGCGAAGCCAGCTGAATAAGCTTCGGGCTGGCCTCGAAGTAACTCATTATTACTGCAATAGCAGCCCATACAACAAGCAATACCAGCAGTGGCGTGACCAGCCGTTGCAGGCGCCCGGCCAGCCAGCCTCCATATTTAATGCCCTTACGTTGCGCACTTTCGAGAGAAACTGCGTTCGAATAACCGCCGACAATAAAAAATATCGGCATAACCTGGAATATCCAGGTAAGCCACTGTGTTTGGGGTTGAATTTTAAACAGGTGCTCACTCGTCAACTCGCCGTCGACGAAATAAGCGGTCGTAATCAACCAGTGACCGAGAATAACGATCAGGATCGAGGCCGCCCTCAGGAAATCAACATACCGATTCCGCTGATGCGGTGTCTGCGCCGCCATTTCACTAGCTTGAGTCCAGATTCGCATCGGTCCGCCCTGGTGATCTGATATCAGTGGGTGCTGCGTTGATTCAATGATACTCCAGTGTCTGCTTGCAGTAAGCAGGCAATTACCGCGAAGTAACAAGACTTAAAAGCCTGCAAGCAGGTTCATTGAAGCCGTTCTAAACTGGTTAATTGACAGCTTTCTCGGATACTATTGCCGAGGTACCCGGTTAAATACATATTAAAATGGCCAGCATCTGGAGACTGTTACTTATCGGCGTCTGTATTTATGCCGTAATGACAGCTTTTATTTATTTCAGGCAGTCGAGCCTGATTTATTACCCGAACCTGCCGGGAAGAACACTCGAGGTAACACCCGGGGCAATCGGTCTCGCCTACCAGGATGTAGAATTTTTGACCGAAGATAATATCAATTTGCACGGCTGGTTTATTCCAAATGAATCTGCAAAAGGTACCCTGCTGTTTTTTCATGGCAATGCCGGCAATATCTCTCACCGATTAGAGTCGATAAAACTATTTCATAAGCTCGGGCTCAACGTCTTTATTATTGATTACCGGGGTTACGGTCAAAGCAAGGGAAAAGTTTCGGAAAAAGGCACTTACCGCGATGCAAGGGCGGCGTGGAAATACCTGACTGAGACCCGTGGCATCAGTACCAATGAAATCATCATATTTGGTCGATCATTGGGCGCATCGATCGCTACCTGGCTCGCCAGCAAGCACACCCCGGCGGCATTGATTATAGAATCCGCTTTTTCCTCGGTACCATCCATGGCAAAACGCCTTTACCCTTTTTTACCGGTGCGTTGGCTGGCTGTTTTCAGGTATGACACGAAGGCATACGTGAAAGACATTTCCTGTCCAGTCCTGGTTGCACACAGCAGGAATGATGACATCATTCCTTTCGCCGAAGGTCTTGAAATTTTCGATGCCGCACCCGAGGCCAAGCAGTTTTTGGAGATGCGTGGCGGACATAATGATGGATTTATGGTCAGTGGAATAAATTACATTCAAGGACTCAACTCATTTATCGACGAAAATCTTGAATAGATAAATGTCCACCGGTTCATATCGGATAAACAGGATTTTTCGTTTATCAGGTCCGGGTCATGTCGGCTTGCGCCCTCGGATATGACCCGGACGCAGCTGACCCTGGGCCGAGACAACCGCTCTCGCTTTTGCCCGGGATAACCAGTCATCTGCGCCTTCCTGTCCCAGGGTGGCGACCACGTAGCTGTAGCCTGGTCCGCCCATTTGACTAACCAGTTTCGTCGAAAAATCTGCAAACCACTCGTTTCGGTCCAGTATGGCGGTTTCCAGAAACCCCAACTTCTCGAGTAACGAACTGTCATTTGCAATCGGTGTCATCGCAAAACTTAATCCGGTTCTCTCTACCCAGCTCGACATCTCCTCGGTAAACGGCGCCTCGCTGCAGTACCAGTCGCTCATGACCAGCCATCCACCGGGCCTGAGCACGCGAAATACTTCACCGAAAAGTGCCTCTTTGTCAGGAATATGGATAATCGAATCCTTGCTGAAGACAATGTCGAAGGTGGCGGCGCCAAAAGGTAGCGGGCCGGGTTCGACCAGTTGCAATTCGATCTGATGTTGGAGATTCTGCGCAGAAACCGTTGCCCGTGCTTCCTCGAGTACCGGTTCTTCCACGTCTATGCCAGTCACTTTCCCGGCACCGTGATGGGTTACCAGGAGACAGGCGGGACCCCCTATTCCCACGCCTATGTCGAGCACCTCTTTACCGCCCAGGTCGATACCTTCCAGTATCTTGGCGACTTCCTCCATTCCGCCGGGTGATAGAAACCCTTTCCCAAAGGCAACCTGTAACTTGGTAATAAACTCGGCCGTATACTCGATGTCCTTATTGCCAGACATTCCCGACTCCCGATATTTTTGTTCTGGAACCGCATTATAACAATTTGATATTGAACGTGTTTTTACCAATAGCGAACGCGCAAATGCCAGATTTCAGGGTTAGGAAAAGTAATAAGCCGACACTTGTTTTTTTGCTGTCCAAATGCAATCCATACAGCCGATAGTCAAAATAATGACTTTTCAAGGCATATTTTGTTCCTTGACCTTACTAAATTTGGTATATTAATCCCAAATTAACTTTCATTTAGTCGAGAATTCTCATGACTCAATTTATGCAACGCATCGCGGTACTCTTTCTAGGTGCAGGACTAATCGTAACCCAGGTTTCTTGCGGGGGCGGGGGTAGCGGGAATGGAGATTCAATTGATACCTCCACACAGGGTAAAGGTACCGTCGGCATCTTGTTAACCGATATGCCTGCTGACCCCGCGTTATTTGATTCAATTAATGCTTCGATCGTTAAGGTGGAACTGCTGGGTTCCGATGACAATGGACGCGTAACCCTTTATTCGGGGGCACCCCAGACATTTGATTTACTCAGACTCAGGAATGAGGCAATCCCCCTGGCTTTCAAGGACGATGTGCCTGCCGGAAAATACTGCAAGATACGGCTGATTCTTAGTGATCTTGAATTGATCCTGGCTGATGACGGCAGCTCTTACCACCCCAACCTGCCGGGTAATGGCAAGCTGGACCTGCTGGCACGTGATTGCTTCAACGTGGTGACCGATGAGGTGTCAACCCTGCAACTGGATATCGACGCTGGTAAATCCATCCATGTGGTCGGCAATAATAATGGCTACAAATTTCGCCCGGTCATTTTTGTCGACGTCGTCGACCAGAGTTTCGATAGTAAGCTGGTTCGCCTGACTGGAGAAATCGCTAAAATCGACACCGAGAAGCGATCGCTGTTACTTTGCGATGCCATCCCCAGTGAAAACATGGATAACCTGGGTTGCGTCAAGATCCATTTCGGTGATAACGCGGCATTTTTCGACAATCAAAATTACGACGGTGCGCCTCGTTCGATTGATGAACTGTTGTCCAAGGATCTGGGCCTGGAGATTACCGTCGTGGGGTGGCCCAGTTTTTGGGACGATCCAGATATCTATGAAGACAAAGATACTGAGCATTATCCGCTGATGCAACTGGATGCACTGGTCGCCGAATTAGGTGGTTTTCTGCAAGTCGAGGGGACAGTGTCTGTGGATTCAGATTCAAGCCAGTTTTCTATGACAGTTTCATCGGGCAGCCCGATTATTACCAGCGATGCACTCGCAGTGGTGTTCCAGCAGACAGTGGGTGATATTAACGGCACGCGGGTCGTATCCAAATCCGGTGAATTACTGGACCCCCTCGATGTCAGAGAACCTTTACCGGTACAGGTGGATGGCGTCCTGCTATTGAGTAACGCCGAATTGAATGCCGCATTAGTCATCGTCGATAAGAGCGCACTCAGTACTGAGCAGGTAACAGGCACAATATCGTCGGTTGAAGTTAATTCTCTGACCTTAGATCTCGAAGAAGCTGTTTCTGTTTGTGGCGAGCCGCCAACAAGCCAACTTGTGGTTGGCCTGGCAGCGAACCTGGATATCTTGACGGTAATCATAACTGATGGCGGCAGTATAATTTCAACTGATGGATCGCCGGCTATCGGCCAGACAGTAGGCATGAATGGCAGTTGCGAACCAGACGGCTACGAAACCGACAACCTTGTCATCATCGATGATCAAAGAGTCTAGCTTGATTACGCAACCATAATTCCGATCTTAAAATGCCCGCTTGGGCCGGGCGATTTGCCGATTTCTGTATGCGAGATTTCATTCAGGCTTTACCCAAGATAGAACTCCATCTTCATATCGAAGGAACGCTCGAGCCCGAACTCCTGTTCGAGTTGGCGCAACGCAATAACGTTCGTATTCCGTTCGAGTCCGAGACTGAAGTTCGCGAAGCTTACGAGTTCACGGACTTGCAGTCTTTTCTGGACATTTACTACCAGGGCGCCAATGTACTGATACAGGAACAGGATTTTTTCGATCTCACCTGGGCCTATTTGCTGCGTTGTCAGCAAGACAATGTCATTCACACCGAGATATTTTTTGATCCTCAAACTCACACTGATCGAGGTATCGAACTTGATACGGTCATAAATGGCATCCACCGGGCACTGGTACAGGCCGAAGTCGAACTTCAAATCAGCAGTCGATTAATTTTGTGTTTCCTGCGTCACCTGGATGAATCCGCTGCCTTCACAACACTGGAGCAGGCGCTGCCGCATCGGGATAAAATTGCCGCGGTCGGCCTGGACTCGTCGGAAAAAGGTAACCCCCCGGAAAAGTTTCAACGCGTATTTGAACGTGCTCTTAAAGAAGGTTTTTTAACGGTCGCCCATGCCGGGGAAGAGGGTCCTGCCAGTTATATCAGTGACTCCCTGTCATTATTGAAAGTGTCCCGTATCGACCACGGCGTCCGCTGCGTCGAGGATCCGGCACTGGTAGAGCATTTAATTGCGGAGCGCGTACCACTAACCGTGTGCCCGCTATCCAATATCAAATTACGCGTGTTTGATACCATGGCGCAACATAATATTGTCGAATTGCTGCGCAAGGGCCTCTGTGTGACGATCAATTCGGATGATCCGGCTTATTTTGGCGGATACATGACCGATAACTTCCTGGCGGTAGCCGACGCACATTCAATGAATGTCCAGGAAATTTCACAATTCACTTTTAATGCGATCGAGGCCAGCTTTACCAGCACGCAAGAAAAACAGCGACTTGAAGCAATCGTCAACGATGAGCTTAAATTGCAGCTACGGCAACCTGACTAATCTGTCTGATTAATTTACGTTCCAGCACACTCTGCGGTACAGCAATGAATCATCGCTTTGGCGCTGAAGCACATCCAGCCAATTACCGCTTTCATCTTCAGTTTCCCAGGTGCCCACTGCATGTGCGGTATCTCCCAGCTCCTGGAAGTCCAGAACTTTGATCATCAGTTTGTAGCCCCCTTGCGTTTCTTCCAGTTCCCTTTCGTGGCTTTTCTGGATGGCTTGTCGTCCACTGGCCGGCGGATTTCCGGGTGTCAGGAGTATCGCATCCTCGGTGAACAAACGGGACAAAGCCTCCGCATCTCCTGCCTCGGTGGCGCCAGCGTATGCATTGTTGAGCTGGTCAAATTGTTCTCGCATCGACATAACAGTCTCCTCATATCAGGTTACAGGGGGTGTAACCGGAGTTCCAATGAGGAGCGGTTTCGCAAGGTACCTGTCCCCATTGGGTGCCGGCACACTTGAACCGATAAGTATACGCCCGGCAGTTCTTACCAACAAAGTAAATAGGCTTATTGCCGTGTTAGCAGATAAAAGGAATTTATCAGTGATATCGATGATGGTGATGGTGGTAAGGCCCGGGATGGTAAAACCGGAGATCATAATACCAGTAGGGATGCGGGTAGTAGGGATCACGATATTTAGCAGCAGCCTTCCATAAAAACGAGCCCTCGACGGTAACAATCGGGAATAAATAGTCATAGTCACCGATAGGCCGCTCGGTTTTTGCTTCGATAGTGCCGACCACGGTCAGTGGCCGGCCAACCTCGTACACAACCGGATCGACAAAACCTTCAAAACTCGCGATGAAGCGACCGTCACTCCTGTCGTCTGTCCTTGGTCTGCCATTTTCACGTAGTTTATGACGAACCAGCTCTATCCAGGTATGACTGGCCCTGTTCTCTACCTTGCTGATCACCCCGCCCCAGCGCACCTCCGTGCCGATAAAACTATCTATGTCCATTCGCACTCTCGTCAGCGATGGATTTTCGGGTGGAATCTTGCTGATGGCCGTAGGTGGCTTACTCGCACAACCACCCAGTAACGCCATTACAATTATGACCAGGTTAAATTTTCGAACTTGTCGCAGCATTATGAAATCAAATCATGAGCGCCGATATTAAATGGTGATTCAAATCAATTTTTTCCTGAAATAGCAGGTTCCCGGCAAGGGTTACAGATTACTGTCTGACATCATGTTTCCATCTTTGGTTCAGAGAACATCTGCCAGTCAGGTTAAATCGCTGAAAAACACCTTGGTCACATCTTCATGAATATCCCAGATAACACGTTCCCCTTTATGGGTAAAGATGCTGTCCCCCGGACCACATGAGATTGACTCACCGCCCACCCGGGTCAGGGTCAATTGCCCGCGAATAATGGTTTGCAGTTCGTCGCCGAGCTCGGTGCATTCGAACGCGCCCTCGGTACAGGACCAGATACCAAGGCGATGTGGGCCTTGATTGGCACCGTGATCGAGCCGACCCGACGCATGCGGAGCCCCGCGCAGGATCTTGTAATTCGATGCCGGATTATCGAACGGCCAGGGTTCTAGCCCGCCTGGCAAATCATCTTTAGCGTATTTATGCATCCCCGGTTCTCCCAGTTTTCTGCTCGATTGACGATGCCACAGTATATCTAATTTGCCCCTTTAACCGACGCAAAATAAGTTCACTAAAATTGGCAACGACTGTGGTATCGTCGCTGCGGAAAAACAGTCAACAACAACGAGACTCCCGATTTGAGCAGCCAGCCCACAACATCGAACCTGATGTCGCGCAACCCTGTTGGCGTGGCGTTCCTCCCGCTTCCGATTGAAATCCCGGTGCGCGCCGGCTGATGTCTACCTGGCAAAGCGCGTTACTCGGCATTCGAACTTCGGGGGATTATTTCATCTCGACCTTTTTGTTTGGTGTGATGTTCGGTATTGCCGCGGCCGCCATCGGCATCGAAAACTGGCATGCGATGTTAATGAGCGCTTCGGTTTTCACCGCTTCGGGTCAATTCGCAGCACTGGAATTCTGGCAGGCGCCCTTGCCGTTGGGCACGATCGCGCTTTCGGTAACCCTGGTCAGCTCACGTAACCTGCTGCTGGGCATGGCGATGACACATCATTTCGACGGTCATAGCCTGCGTCGACGCCTGGTCCTGTTATTCCTGCTAAATGATCCCGGCGTCGTCAACAGTTTTCGCATGGACGACGATGTCGACCGCCTGGGGTATGTCACCGGTTACGGTGTGTCGATGATGACAAGTTGGCTATGTTCGACCTTCCTGGGATTAAACGCCGCCCACCTGTTCGCCACTCTCGATCTCGGTGCAGTCGACTTCGCCGGCCCGCTAGTATTGGCGACCATGATGATGCTGTTTTTCAAGAACTCGAAAACGAAACCCATACCCTGGATCGTGGCCGGCATAGTTGCATTAATCCTGTTTGAACTCGGGATGGCAGACTACCTGGTCTTACTCGGCTCGGTCGTTGCAGGCATGATCGTCGCAATCATCCAGGTGCGCCGTGCTTATGGTTGAAACTAACGCCACTTTTATCGCGATCGCAATGATGGCGTCGATTTTATACCTGACCCGGATAACGGGTTATTTCATCGGTCTGCAGTTGCGCCATATTCGCGGCATACAACCCGTACTCGAAGCACTCCCCGGCTGCGCCTTCATGGCGATTTTGGCACCAGCAGTCAGACAGGGCAGCATCAGTGAAATCATTGCGATGACCTGCGTGGTGTTAATCATGTGGCGCTCTAACAACGTGGTGCTGGCAACGGGTACCGGCATGGCGGTTTTACTGCTCGGTGGGCCTTACCTCGACGCCGGCTGACTGCCAAACTCCCTGGCAAGCGAGTCGACGACGCTCCTGATAATATCGATGAACAGGTCCGTTCCCGCTTGATCATTGGCCCGACGACAGGCATTTAAACCCGAGAGGGCAATATTATAGGCCGCGTGGTAATTTCCCTTGTCGACAAAATCCTGAATTCTTTTGGTCTCTGATTCGATATTCACGATTAAACCTGGAAATTTTCCAAATTGTTCGGGGTTAAACACAAGCAAATCGGGCGACATTATACCTGTTTACTGTAACCAGCTTAAACCCAGTTTTTTTTGAAACCAGCATCAAGCGGCAAATCACAACCGGTTATGTCGGATTGCCTGTGAGAAACAGCACGATTATACTTCCTGTACATGACTGCGATCGGCGTTGACGGACCAACCAGGGGCTGTAGAGAGTATTGTCATAATTTTCATGCCCGATTGGAGTTGCTTACCCGTAAAAGGTCAACCCATGAAGAAAAAAACAATAGTTCTTTGCGCCGCTTTACTTAGCACCCTGCTCGTCACTGCTTCACCGGCCGCCCTTGCAGACGTCGACAATCTACTCAAGGACACGAGCTTCGAGCTTAAGCTGCCGCCGGATCAAGGTGGCTGGATACTGTTTGACGAAAGTATGTTCTCGAAGGATGAAGCGCATAGCGGCAGCCAGTCTATGTTCAACTGGGGCTTTAGCCGGAGCGTGCCTTATCCTCCGTATTTCGTAGGCACCGTGTCCGGCAGCTTCCAGGAGTTTCCCGCCGACCCGGGCTCGCGGTGGCGGATGACCGGTTACGGTGCAACACCGACTGGACTCCGGGGGACGCCAGCTTTCGGTATCGTTCAAGTGTCGTTCTTCGACGCTCTTGGCAATGACCTCGGAACGGTTGAAACTGCGGGCAACACCAAGCCCCTGGCCAGGACTTCGAACAAGGTGAACAGCCAGACGCCGGTCGGCGAATGGATTTTCCTGGATACTGGCATCGCAACCGCTCCTGCAGGTACCGCGACCATTCAGGCCTTCACGCTTTACGTCGACTTCTCCGGTTCCGACATCTCCCAGGGGGTCTATTTTGACGACCTGAGCCTGTGCGCCCTCAAGGACGATTCGACGTGTAAATCGATTTAGCATTACCCTGACTGAGCAGCAACTGACACTCGCTGACCTTTTGCCAGGGGAAGATACTTCAAGATTAGGCCCGGATACCGGCTTATCGGTGACGGTAGCCAGGGATTAAACAGACTGAACTTTGTTTTCAGAATCGTAAGGCGAATCGGCAATAATTTTTGCGGGATAGCGCTGGCCGAGAATCTCGGCCTGGTAAGGTTTCGATTTGGTGCAATCGATGTCGAGGTAAGCTAATGCCAGCACCTTTTTCAGAGTGTGCCCATAACCGCCGGAAGTAATTCTGCCGACCATCCTGTTGTGCTCATATAAAGGCGCATTAACGATCGGCTGAACTTCGCAATCATCGATTTCAAGCGTTACCATTTTCTGCCTGATGCCGTTTTTATTTTGCTCTACCAATGCCTCCCGTCCACGGAAACCTCCCTTGTCGAGGGTCACGAATCGATCCAGTCCCGATTCGAGCGGACTGTATTCACTACTTAAGTCCAGGTTCCAGCCACGATAGGACTTCTCCAGTCTTAACGAATCTATCGCACGCATACCAATGGGCTTCAGGCCCAGGCTCGAACCCCTGTCGAACAATAAATCAAACAATGCGTTTTGCTGGTCGAGGTCATGGTGTAACTCCCAACCGAGTTCGCCAACATAACTGACACGAATTGCCCGCACGGGGCCGATGCCTTCGATAACAATTTGCTTCGCTGTAAACCACGGGAACGCATCGTTGCCGAGATCCGTATCGGTCAGTGGTTGCAATAGCTTGCGTGACATCGGGCCGGTAATCACGAAACAGCCCATGTCGGTGGATATATTCTTTATTTTGACAGCGCTATCAAGCGGCAGGGCCTTGACTAAAAAATCTTCGTCGAATTTTTCCGCCCAGGCGGGAGTTACCACGTAAAAACGATCATCGTCCAGGCGGGTAATGGTCAATTCACTACGGATACCACCTTGACGGGTGAGAATATGTGCAAGCCTTACCTGCCCGACTCCGGGCAATCGGTTGGCAACTAACCCGTCCAGCCATTCTGTAACGCCGGAACCCGAGATTTCAAATTTCGAGAAAGGCGAGAAGTCGATAAGCGCAACGGCTTCGCGCGCTGCCTGGCACTCGCTAGCGACGAATTCAAAATCGTTGCTGCGATAAAAACTATGAACATCGGCAGCTTCGACTCCTTCCGGCGCAAACCAGTTGGCACGCTCCCAGCCGTATTTCTGACCCCAGACGGCACCCAGCTGGCACATGCGTTGATAACAGGGCGAAGTCTTCAGTGGACGGGCGGCCGGCATCTCCAGGTTCGGGTAATGAATATCGAAGACGTGGCCATAGGTTTCGATATTCTTTTCGATGGTGTAATCACGGTCCGCGTAAGCTCCGAAGCGCCGGGGGTCGACCTCGAACATGTCGATACCGGCATCGCCTTCGATGATCCACCTGGACAGGTAATAACCGACGCCACCCGCGAGCAGAATGCCGAAGGTGTTGCCTTCTGCCAGCCAGAAATTTGGTAACCCCGCTGCGGGTCCAAGCAATGGTGCACCGTCGGGTGTATGCGCGATCGGTCCATTGACAATTTCTTTAATTCCCGCTTTCAACAGCAACGGGACTATTTCAGAAGCCCCCTCGAACTGGTCAATCATGCGATCCATATCCGGTGGCAGCAGCTCCTGGCCAAATCCGGAGGGAACACCATCTTCCGCCCAGACCGGTGGATGTGGGTCGTAGGGACCGAATATCAGGCCCTGGCGTTCTTCACGTAAGTAGAATCGGGTACGGTCCTCACGCAACACGGGTAACTCGGGCAAGCCCTGTTGCTTGCGATCCACCAGTTCTTCGAGCGCGTCGGTGACCAGAAACTGGTGTAACACCGGAATACAGGGAATATCGAGACCGACCATTTGTGCCGTTTGCCGGGCATAAAATCCGGTGGCACAGACCACGTGTTCGGCAACGATTCTGCCCTGGTTGGTATCAACCTGCCAGTCACCGCCACCGCGCTGTTGCATCGCCAGCACTTCGGTTTGTCGATAGATTTCTGCACCAAGGGCCCTCGCGCCGCTGGCCATCGCCTGGGTAACATCGGCCGGTGAGATGTGGCCGTCGTCTGGATGATATAACGCGCCGATAATGCCTTCGGTCTGCATAAACGGCCAAAGCGCTTTAACCTGCTCGGGAGAAATAATTTCAAACGGAATTCCGCTCGTATTAGCGGTATCACAATAAGCTCGATATTCATCGAGTCGATCCTGGCTCGAGGCAATACGTAAATTGCCGGTTTTATGAAAACTGACGGCCTGGCCCGTTTCCGCCTCCAGGTCCTGGTAGAAATCGACCGAGTACTTGTTCATGCGACCAATTGAAAAACTGGGATGATAGAGTGGCAACAATCCCGCGGCATGCCAGGTAGAACCCGCGGTGAGTTCGCGACGTTCGCATAACACCACGTCCTGCCAACCCGCCCGGGCCAGGTGGTAAAGAATACTGACACCAACGATGCCACCACCGATAACGACTACGCGTGCCTGTTGTTTCACTTACTAACCTGTTCCCGACATTTTCCGTGTGACATCCCGACCTGGTGTCGGAATGCGCCCAGCAATGCTATCTCACGCTACCGAAAGGAAGAATAATGCGGTGAAGAATAAACACTTGTTTTCGGCAAATCCAGAGGTATCCGATCTATCCTGTTCCGCTTGATCCTTCGACGTCACCATGCATGATGTTTGTTCATTTTTGTCCTGAACAGGCAAGCGATTTGGGTTAATCTCCCTCCGGGGTGAAACCATCGATTTATTGCGGAGAAAAAACATGGCATATGTACTGGCGGTGAACTGGACTGCAAAAGAAGGTCACGAGGCGGAGATTCATGAAATCCTGGGTATCCTTGGTGAAGCGTCGCGACAGGAACCGGGCGTGATTACTTACACAACACATGTCGATCCGGACAATCCACGCGAGTTTTTCATCTATGAAAAATACCATGACGTGGGTGGTCTCGAGGCGCACCAGGAGACGGCCCATTTCAAGGAATACGTGCTCGAAAAGGCAATACCATTACTCGAGGACCGGGTGCGAAAAACCTTCGTCGATTTTTAAAGCTACAAAGGATTATGCCTTTCCAGATTCGCGTTGCGCGGAAGTACTGTAAGCCAGGTACTTGCGTTGCGTGGAAATATGGTCTGCCAGGAACCTGGCATCGTGCCAGACGCCCCAGATAAAGGAGGACGCCCGTCGCGACTGCCACGGCAATCCCAGGAAATAGACCCCGGGCTCTGCCGAAATACCGCGCTGATGCTTCGGCTTGCCTGCTTCGTCGAACGCGTCAACCTGCAACCAGCTGTAATCAACGGCAAAGCCTGTTGCCCAGACGATCGAGGTAATTCCAGCCTCTGCCAGGTTCAAATCGAGAACCGGGCTGGTCACGCACTGC
Source organism: uncultured Gammaproteobacteria bacterium (assembly GCA_947259485.1). Taxonomy (GTDB): domain Bacteria; phylum Pseudomonadota; class Gammaproteobacteria. The sequence goes on from CAMYLU010000030.1 coordinate 26,386, forward strand.
GGGTCCGATCCGAATTCCCGGGCTTCAGGCTCTTCGGGAAACTCGAGACCATTGCGCGTAACGTAAGCATCGGCTTCGTCCAGCACCGACAGGGTGTTCAAGTCCCCTTGCGCCAGGTTGTCCGCAAGATCTGTCGCGAAGTGCATCACACCGTTTTTGAATGATTCTGTCCGGCCAACGAGTGTCATCCCCTGCATGGCAAGACGCCGGAAGTCGACCGTGTGGCCCCCCCGGGCACCGCTCACCGCGATCGTGACATGTTCCATGCCTGGCTCGAGGGCCGCGACATCCCACTTGCCGAGAACCCCGAGCCACCAGACGAAGTCACGCCCACGATAGCTTCGCGGTGGTCGGTCGTGCGGGCCGACCGAGAGGTAAACGCGCTTTCCCGCGAGCAACAGTTCATCAGCGATCTGCGCACCCGAAGACCCTGCCCCGACCACCAACACTGCACCCCCGGGCAACTGGTCGGGATTGCGATAGGCGCTTGAATGGATCTGCGTGATTCCTGCATCTTCAGGAACCATGTCCGGGATGACAGGACATTGGAAAGGTCCGGTGGCAGCAACCACGCTGTTGGCTTCGGTCACGCCACTCGAGGTTTCGACACGGAAGCCGGGGCGACCGACATTCCTGCGCACTTCCTTTACTTCCACGCCACAGCGGATGGGAGCATCGATCATTTCTGCGTACCCGACAAAATAGTCCGCAACGCTCTCCTTGGGAGCAAAGGCATCGGGATCGATATCGGTGAACTCCATGCCCGGAAATCGATCATGCCAGGCCGGACCATTGGCAACCAGCGAGTCCCACCTTTCCGAGCGCCAGCGTTCCGCAATCCGCTGCCGTTCCAGAACGAGGTGAGGCACGCCACAGTTGCCCAGATGCTCGCTCATGGCCAAACCGGCCTGGCCACCGCCAACAACGAGCGTCTCTACTTTTTCTATTGACACCTGGGACTCCTTATACAAAGAAGTAATATGGTACCTCAATCGAGTGATTGCATGCCGTCCGCACCACCGAGTTTGGGCAGATCGTCGTTAATTTCTACCCAATCGGCGCGCGAGTCATAGTAGTAGTGCTCCCCAGGTAGCCGAGCGATGGGTCCGTGTAATGCAGCCAAAGCAATGTCGAGTTCAACGACGACCTTCGGGCAAAAACGGGCGTTCGTATATAGTCTGAAAATAATTGTTTATCACATTGGCTTCTTCCTGCGGGACTGGTTTCTCCACCAAGCCCACCAACCCGCTAATCGAACGGCCCAGTAAATTGTGTACCGTTTGATATAACCAATCCCTAATACGACCATACCTTCAAGCAAAATTTCATCAGCTTCTTTACGGGTTCGTGACTGGTCCCAGTATAGATAATCGTGAATTACCGCTGCATTTCCGTACTTGCCCCACCGCGGCAGGAAAGTCCAAAGCAGGCGGGGTATAGAAGCAAAGTCCGTGTAAAAACCGATCGGAACATCGATTACATCATCGCTACCCTGCTGACCGATTTCATAGCCAAAATCACACAACAAAATCCAGGTGTGACCGTCGGGGCAAGGCGTGACAACCAATGGTTCGGTGAAGCGGCTCATAGCGATCCCTCCGTGTAGTTCTGTAAGCCAAATCCTACCTGAAACTTCCGCAAAGCAGACACTCAATGAAAAGAAACAAGCGACGACCTTCGGCCATTAGCGGACACTGTAAAGAATCTTTACAGTTGCAACTGATAAGTTGTAAAAAAATTTTACACTTATTGGCTGGTGTCAAATGCGTTTTTATTAAAAATTCAAAGTAATCAACTAGTTGTATTTTTTGGCACGATATATGCTCTTATTATATAGTTTCACTTTGTTGTAGATTAGTAGAGCCTAGCCGATGAAAATACTTACCAAAATCTCAGCCGC
>CAMYLU010000031.1 GCA_947259485.1 uncultured Gammaproteobacteria bacterium
GTGATCACTCATGTTGCGTTACCAAACTGGGAATTAAACTTTTCAATGAACTGCGCCAGCGAACCCTGATCAAGGGCGTTGATCCCCGCAGCGGCCTTGCGTCCCCCGCCGGACGGGAACTGCCGACAAAGCTCGTCGGCGCCATCTTTCCGATTATAGGGTGCACGTACGCTAACTCTGTGATGGCCGTCACCCATATCGACCAGCAGCGCATGCGCACGATCGGGGTACTGTTTAGCGAGTTCGTTGCCCATCACCCCGACAATACGTCGCGCCCAGCCCTCGTTGGGCAACATGTAAACGGCCCCCGCTTTCGATTCGGAATCTGCGCGCGTATTCTTTGCCCGCGACAGGTCGTCCTGGTATTGTGCCAACAGGTCGGCATAAGCGGGTTCGTCTTCAATAAAATCGATGGGATTGGAGAATGGGTGCACCAGCGCAAACAGATCTACCGGATGAAACAAAAGATCCTCAAGTTCGAAACCGTAACCATTATAGTTCAGGCAGATACCTAGTTGTTGTAGATTAGCAAGAACGGTAGCACTCAAACCAAGTGAGGTCCCAAGCTCGCTTGCCGGCTGATCAAAATTATCACCGTAGGCGCCGACCACCGCCCATCTCGCCTGCGCGTTGTCCAACAACTTATTAATAATCAGGCTGGTACAGGTGTTCGCTGCAACGTCAATGTGGCAATCGAGTAATTCACTCTCGGGAATATCACCCGGATAGTGGTGGTCGGCATAGAATACGCTGGCACCCCTGGCGAGTAAATCAACAAGGGCATCGCGGTTCTTATCGAGGGAAACATCGAGCACGGTGATTTCGTCGCCTGCCCTGGCATCAACTCGCTGCAACAGGTCGATATCGCGTTTTAGCCCACTGATCCGCTGTGCTTCACGTGGAAACTGCAAGCGGAGCTGCTGCAGAGCGCAGATGCCGTCGGCATCGCCGTTGAATACGTCGTAACAGGCCAATCGGGATTAACTTCGCTAATGATGGATCCCGCGGTCAAGCCGCGGGATGACATTACCGATGTGTGGGATGGCATTCCCGATGTGTGGAATGGCATTCCCTGGTCGATGGATGGCAGTAAACATTGGAATACCCAATCGCTAGAACGGGATATCGTCGAAACCGTCGTCCATGGGTGCGGTTTCCGCCGGTGCCGGTTTAGACTGCGACTGGCCCCCGGATTCCATCGGCGCACCGCCGCCCCCACCAGGGCGACCACCCAGCATTTGCATTTCATTGGCGACGATTTCGGTGCTGTAACGGTCGTTACCGCTATTGTCCTGCCACTTACGCGTCTGAATGCGGCCCTCGAAATAAGCCTGCGAACCTTTCTTCAGGTATTGCTGGGCGATTTCGGCGAGTTTTCCGAACATCACGATACGGTGCCACTCGGTGCGTTCCTGGGCTTCGCCGGTCTGCTTGTCTTTCCAGTTCTCGTTGGTCGCAACGCTGATATTGGCCACGGCACTGCCGTTTGCGGTATACCTCATTTCGGGATCCTGCCCCAATGTTCCAACGATAATTGCTTTGTTTACACCTCTGGCCATACCACGCTCCGATAGTAAATAATGAGTCCGCTAGGAATGCCGGTATTTTACTTGCACCCAACTCAATATGCGAGTTGGAATTTTGGCTAAGTTCCCGACCCGGCATCGGTGCGCCGACCCAGCATTTCCATCTCGTTGGCGATGACCTCGGTGGTGTATCGATCGACTCCAGCCTGGTCCTGCCACTTGCTGGTTCTGATTTTGCCTTCAAAATAGGCTTGTGAGCCTTTCTTCAGGTATTGCGAAGCGATTTCGCCGAGTTTGCCGAAGAGAACGATGCGATGCCACTCGGTACGTTCCTGCGCTTTGCCGGTTTCACGGTCTTTCCACGACTCGTTGGTTGCAACGCTGATACTAACCACGGCATTACCATTTTCCGCGTACCTGATTTCCGGGTCTGTACCCAGCGTACCGACGATAACGGCCTTGTTGATCCCCCTGCCCATGTTTTTGCTCCCTGCAATGGTTTGAGTTTAAAGTTCAGAGTCGGCTTCCCTGCCGAACATTCATCCCTGTAGACTAATTACTTAACAAGAATATCGCTCTTGTTGTTTTCATAAGTCGCTTCACCGATCCCGCGCACGGCGGTAGTCAACGATGGCCTGCGCCTTGTTCAATCCAACACCGTTTAACGCCGCGGCAATTTCCGCAGCATCAGCAGTATTGATATTGACCGGGGCGGCCGAGGTGACAGATGAGATAACGAGTGCAGCAAGCGCTGCGAGTGTATTGATGGTTTTCATGGTTACTCCTTGTAACTATTCAGTCCAGTTGGACATTTTCCTTAGCCTGAAACCTCCAGGCTCCCTTACAGACTGTCAGTCTGTAGGACATATAATACTGACCCAGTTTCAATATGCAACTATTATTTTAATAAACTTTGATTCCACCGCCCTGGGGAACCTCGATACTCAAATAAAACCTTGCCCTCCTAAGGCTAAATAAGTTGTCATACCGCGGCCTGACCGCGGTATCCAGTCAGAAGATAGTGATTGAATATAAAGCTGGATCCCGCGGTCGAGCCGCGGGATGACAGGATCTCGTGGGAACCGCTTTCGCGGCTCCTCCTCTCCCGCGCACGCGGGGTTGACGTCTCGGAATGACACTTTATGCGCTAGCGGGCTATTAGTGCCTGCAGTTCGCTGTCGTCGAAGCCTTTTTCGACCTTGAGGTAAGCCACGCGATCGATTTCATAGACGGAAACTTCATGCACGCCTTCGATACTGGACGCTTGCTCGACGAATCGATCGAACTCCTCCGGTCCGAGCTCCTTCAGCGACACGATTTTGGATTGCAGGTATTTTGGTGTCTTCATGGTCAGCGCGACCAGGAACCAGCCACACAGGATAGCCGCAAGCCATGCAAACGTGGTTGCGTAGTCGCCCGAGCCAAGCAAGATGCCGCCCAGTAATCCCCCGGCGAATGCGCCGAGGAATTGCGCGCTTGAAAACAGGCCCATCGCGGTGCCTTTCATATCGGCGGGCGCAATGCGGGTAACCGTCGCCGGCAGCATCGCCTCGAGAAAATTGAACGCGCCAAAAAACAGCACCAGCATTACGAAGGCCGTGAAATAGGTACTGCTCGAGGCCAGGCCGATCTCGGCCAGCACCAGCATCGATACCGCGACCAGGAAAACGGCATGGGATTTGCGGAATTTCTCGGCGACGATAACCATCGGCAACAGCAACACCACCGACAAAGCAAATACCGGCAGATAGGTCCGCCAGTGCAGGGATTCCTCAATCATCAGGCTTTGCTGCAATACCAGCGGGAACACAACGAACGTGGCGGCCAGTACCAGGTGCAATACAAACACGCCAAATCCAAGCTTGAGCAGTTCAATATCGCCGATAATTCGGCCGACATCCTGGATCGACAGCTGGGCATCACGATGAAAACCCTGGCTGGGTGGTTTCGGGGTAACGAATACAATCACCAGGATACCCAGTATCGCAAGCCCTGCCGTCATCCAGAACAACAGGCGCAGACCAAATTCGGCCGCGATAACCGGTCCGATCACCATCGATATCATGAAGCTCGCCCCAATCGACATACCGATTATCGCCATGATCCGGATGCGGACTTCCTCGCGCGTCAGGTCTGCCGCAAGCGCCATTACCGCAGCTGCTATCGCGCCTAGACCCTGTAGCGCACGTCCGGCAATAACCTCGGTTATCGACTCGGCTTCCGCCGCCACGATACTACCGGCACAAAAAATCAGCAGCCCTGCAACAATCACGGTTTTACGTCCAAACCGATCTGACAGGTAACCAAAGGGTAACTGGAACAAACCCTGTGTAAGCCCGTAGATACCGATTGCAAGTCCAATCAGCACCGGCGTTGCGCCCGAGTAATCATCGGCATGCAGGCTGAACACCGGCAGAATCATGAACAGGCCGAGCATACGCAGGGCATATACCAGCGCGAGGGAAAATGCGGCTCTTTTTTCAGTTTCTAGCATCAGCCGGGGAAGTATGGCGCAATGGAAAGGCGCGATTCTAACGATTCGGCCGGGGGATGGGAACCAATCAAAACTAATTCAGGCTGAGGCGCGAAATATTATTCCCAAGTCGTTATAATGTGGGGTTTGGCCTGACTGATCCTTGGCAATGGAATCCATTACAATTCGCGGTGCGCGCACCCACAATCTCAAGAATATCGATCTCACGTTGCCGCGCGACAAGCTCATCGTGATTACCGGCTTGTCGGGTTCGGGTAAGTCATCACTCGCTTTTGACACCATATTCGCCGAGGGGCAAAGACGCTACGTCGAGTCGTTATCGACCTACGCACGTCAGTTCCTGTCGGTCATGGAAAAACCCGATATCGACCACATCGAGGGCCTGTCACCCGCGATTTCGATTGAACAAAAGACGACCTCGCACAATCCGCGCTCAACCGTGGGAACCATCACCGAGATCTACGACTACCTGCGCCTGTTGTATGCCCGCGTCGGTACACCGCGCTGCCCCACCCACGACCTTCCGCTTGAAGCCAGCACCGTTAGCCAGATGGTCGACCAGATCCTGGCGCTACCGGAAGACGAGCGCATGATGCTGCTGGCGCCCGTGGTCAGCAATCGTAAGGGTGAACACGTGCAGTTATTCGACAGCCTGCAAAAGCAGGGATTTATTCGTGCCCGGGTCAATGGCGAGTTGTGTGAACTGGACGACCCACCCAAACTGGAGTTACGCAAAAAACATAACATCGACGTCGTGGTCGATCGCTTCAAGGTTCGCCCGGACCTGAAACTGCGCCTGGCCGAGTCCCTCGAGACGGCACTGCATCTGTCCGATGGCATCGTCAAGGTCGCCAGCCTCGATGCGAACTCCGATTTCGAGGAAATGCGGTTTTCGGCTAACTTTGCCTGTCCCGAGTGCGGTTACTCGATCAGCGAGCTAGAACCACGCCTGTTTTCGTTTAACAGCCCGGTGGGCGCCTGTCCCGAGTGCGACGGTATCGGCACGATGCAATTCTTCGATCCCAAGCTGGTCGTCAAATCCCCCGAACTGAGTCTCGCCGGCGGTGCGATTCGCGGCTGGGACCGTCGTAACGGCTATTACTTCCAGATGCTGCAATCGCTGGCGGCACATTTTGATTTCGACGTCGAATTACCGTTTGGACAGTTAGAACAACGCATTCAGGATGTCATTCTCAACGGCTCGCCGGAAGCGGTTAAATTCAGCTATCGCAACGAGCGCGGTGACCAGCGCGTGCAAAAACACCCGTTCGAAGGTATTTTGCCAAACCTCAAGCGTCGCTACCGCGATACCGAGTCGAGCGTGGTACGCGAAGAACTGGCCAAGTTCATGTCCAACCAGCCATGCCAGACCTGCAATGGCGAACGGCTCAACGAAGCCGCACGCCACGTGTTTGTCACCGAGCGCAACCTCGCCAGCATTACTGAACTACCAATCGACGAGGCGCTCAAGTTTTTCAACACGCTCGAGTTGAGCGGTAAGAAAGGCGAGATCGCAGCAAAGATTACCAAGGAAATTCGAGAACGCCTGAACTTCCTGGTCAACGTAGGGCTTGAATACCTTTCCTTAAGTCGCAGCGCGGAAACGCTCTCCGGTGGCGAAGCGCAACGCATCCGCCTGGCCAGCCAGATTGGTGCCGGCCTGGTCGGTGTCATGTATATCCTCGACGAGCCCTCGATCGGTCTGCATCAACGCGACAATGAACGCCTGCTGAAAACACTGAACTTTTTGCGTGATCTCGGCAACACGGTGATCGTGGTCGAACACGATGAAGATGCGATACAGGCGGCAGATTTCATCGTTGATATTGGTCCCGGCGCCGGCGTGCACGGCGGCGAGATTGTCGCTACCGGTAGCGCAGCTGAAATTGCCAGCCAGGACCATTCGGTTACCGGCCAGTACCTGTCCGGTGCGCGTCGCATCGAAATCCCGCACAAACGAAGCACCGCCAATAAGAAGAAACTGATCCGCATTAACGGGGCAACCAGTAATAATCTGAAATCGGTGGCGCTGGAACTGCCGGTCGGCCTGTTTACCTGCATTACCGGGGTCTCGGGTTCCGGTAAGTCGACCCTGATTAATGAAACCCTCTACAAGCTTGCCGCGATCGAGATTTACGGCAGCAATCTCAGTGCCGGTAATTACGAGAGCTTCAGCGGTTTCGATCAATTCGACAAGGTCATCGATATCAATCAAAGCCCGATCGGGCGCACCCCGCGCTCCAACCCCGCGACCTATACCGGGCTGTTTACCCCCATTCGCGAACTCTTCGCTGGTACCCAGGAGGCACGCTCGCGCGGTTACAAACCGGGTCGCTTCAGTTTCAACGTCAAGGGTGGACGCTGCGAAGCCTGCCAGGGCGACGGTGTGACCAAAGTGGAGATGCACTTTCTGCCCGACGTTTACGTCACCTGCGACATCTGCAAGGGTAAACGCTATAACCGGGAAACCCTGGATATCACCTACAAGGGCAAGTCGATCCACCAGGTCCTGGCAATGACGGTTGAAGAAGCAACCACGTTTTTCAGCGCCATCCCGGTGATCAAGCGCAAGCTCGATACGCTTATGGACGTGGGTCTGAGCTATATTACCCTGGGCCAGAACGCGACCACGCTCTCCGGGGGCGAGGCTCAACGCATCAAGCTGTCGCGCGAACTTTCCAAGCGCGATACCGGGCGCACGCTCTACATCCTGGACGAACCCACAACCGGATTGCACTTCCACGATGTCGAACAGCTGCTCGGCGTCTTGCATCGGCTGCGCGACCACGGCAATACGATCGTCGTGATCGAGCATAACCTGCATGTCATCAAGACCGCGGACTGGATTATCGATCTCGGCCCCGAAGGCGGTGGCAAGGGTGGAGAAATCATCGCTGCCGGCTCGCCCGAGCAGGTAGCGATGGTGGAGCGTTCCTATACCGGGCAGTACCTGAAACCCATTCTGACCAGCATCGATTCGCAAAAGGCATCCGCATGAGCGGGGCAATTAACTGCTTCAAGGCATACGATGCACGCGGCAAGGTACCGGATGAACTGAACACCGATATCGCCTACCGGGTCGGGCGTGCGTATGCCGAATTCATCAAACCGCAACAGGTTGCGCTCGGACGCGACGTGCGCCTGACCAGTGATGAGCTATTCGAAGCCTTGGCCCGTGGGCTTACCGACAGTGGTGTCGATGTACTCGATCTCGGCCTGTGTGGCACCGAACAGGTCTATTTCGCCGCTTTTCATCTCGAGCTCGACGGTGGCATCATGATCACCGCAAGCCACAACCCGGTTGACTATAACGGCTTTAAATTCGTGCGCGAATGCGCCAAACCCCTGAGCGCCGATAGCGGGCTCGAGGACATTCGTCGTATTGCCGAGGAAGAATCGTTCAGCGAATCCGAACACAAGGGCAGCATTACGGCGACCGATTTGTCTAGTGACTACATCGATCACCTGCTGGGTTATATCGGTAACCTCGATAATCTCAAGCCGCTTAAAATCATTTCCAACCCGGGTAACGGCATGGCGGGCCCGATCATCGACCGGCTCGAGAAAAGATTGCCCTTCGAGATTATCAAGATACAGCATAATCCTGACGGCACCTTCCCTAACGGTATCCCCAACCCGCTGCTGCCCGAGGGACGCGGCGCGACCATCGAAGCGATCAAACGGCATGGTGCCGACCTGGGGGTCGCCTGGGACGGGGATTTCGACCGCTGTTTCCTGTTCGATCATAACGGGCGTTACATCGAGGGATACTACATCGTCGGTTTGCTGGGTGCGCAGCTTCTCAGTAAAAATCCCGGCGAGCGTATCGTCTACGACCCTCGCCTGACCTGGAATACGATCGACCTGGTATCACAAAGCAATGGCGAACCAGTGCAAAGCAAATCAGGGCATGCCTTCATCAAGGAAACAATGCGCAAGGTCAACGGCATTTATGGCGGGGAGATGAGCGCCCACCATTACTTCCGCGATTTCGGCTATTGCGACAGTGGCATGATCCCGTGGCTGCTGCTGAGCGAAATGATTTCGACCCAGAACCGATCGCTCGCCGAAATGGTTGACGAACGTATCGAGCGTTACCCGGTTAGTGGTGAGATTAACACCACGGTCGCCGACCCTGCGATGGTAATAAAAAGAGTCGAAGCGCAATACGCCGAGCTGCCTCACCAAATCGATCGCACCGACGGCCTGGGTATGGATTTCGGAGAATGGCGCTTCAACCTGCGGGCTTCCAATACCGAACCGCTGTTGCGCATGAATGTCGAGACCCGTGGCGATCACGCGCTGATGGAAAGGCGCCGAGACGAAATCCTCGATCTGATAAACAACATAGTTTGATAGAATAAATCACCATAGGAGGTTCAAATGAAACCCGCTAAAACCCTGCCCTACTTTGTCGCCGTCGCATTGTCGGCTCTGCTATTCAACCAGTCCGCATCGGCGGCAGACGTAAAAATCACCCCGCTGGGCAGTATGGAAGGTGAATTCTGTCAGCTCGATCGGGCCCTGGTCCTCGAAGACCCCGATGGAACTCGAATTCTCTATGATCCAGGTCGCACTGTTGCCGGTGCAGAAGACCCGCGACTGGGTAAAATCGACGTAATACTCGTCAGCCATATGCATGGCGATCATGTCGGCGATAAGCACATTAAAGCGCCCGGCGATAGCGACTGTAAAAGCACGAGTTTCCCGGTAAAGGTGTTGCCGAATACCAATACCGCCAACATCGCCCACGCCAAGGGAGCGAAGATCGTGACCGGTAGCGAAATGCCCAAATTTTTCGCCTCCAAGTTGAAAGTCCTGGGTAGTGATCCCAAGAATTCACAGCTGGTTCGTTTCGGCGCATCCCGAATGATTGGTGGCGTCACCATTACCACGGTGCCGGCAGTGCATTCCAACGGCATTTCGGGCCACATGATTGGCGGTGAGCTTGGTGACATGCTCAATGCCGCGGGGCTGACCGCTTACGCCGGTCCACCGACAGGTTATGTTCTGACCTTTTCGAACGGCCTGGTTGCCTATTTGTCCGGCGACACCGGTATTACCGCGGAACAAGAGACCGTGGTCAATGACCACTATGATGCAAAACTGGTGGTGATGAATATCGGCGATACCTTCACCACCGGACCGACTGAGGCGGCATGGGTCGTTAACGAATTGATAAAACCCAATTCCGTTATCGCCTCTCACGCCAACCAGCCATCGACTCGCAACGGCAAGGTAATTGCGGGCACGCGCGTCGATAGCTTTAGTAAACTGAGTAAAATGCCAGTCCATGTGCCCATTAGTGGTCGTACCATGAGCTTCGATAGCCGTGGCAAATGCACTGGTGGGTGCTAGACATCGTTAATAAAAAGAGTGAAACTAAAAAGCCAACTACAATAGTTGGCTTTTTTTTCACCCGTAGAAAAACCGGGTCAACTCGCTAAAATTAACTAAATTGGTAAGATGGAAGCGTTTTTAAGCCAGATCTCAGAGATTGGTATAAGTTCGATACTCTTTGCTATCGTTATCTTGAGTATGCTTGTCGCAATCATCATGCTCGTGTTCAGGCCATACGATTATGGTGAAAACGTACAGCGTTTTGAGAAAGTCGAAAACCCGGACCAGCGCAAGAAAAATTCAGAAGACACCAAGTGGCGTTCGGTAAAAATACGCCCTGGGCTCATTGCCTGTGATCGTGTCGCCGGTATAGCCGATCAAATATTCCTGTCGCAGGAAGCGCCGTCCCTGCCACTTGAAAACTGCACCGAGCAAGACTGCCGCTGTCACTACATTTTCCTCGACGATCGGCGCAGCGGCACCGATCGTCGCGTCGAGATGGGTAAACTGGACGAATTCCTGCCGAATCTCGGAATAAACAGGCGCAATATCGCCGGGCGTCGTGCTACCGACCTGGCAGCCTGACGAAACCCGGGAACCAGATTCAGCGCAACAATCGGGCCGGTCCCCTCCAGCAGGCAAAAAAAAAGCCAGCTTGACGCTGGCTTTTTTGATTTTGAGCGAGGTTTACTCGTCGTCGTAGTCGACATCCGGTCGATCCACTAACTCGACGTAGGCCATGGGAGCCTTGTCGCCGGGACGAAAACCACATTTCAGAATACGCATGTAACCACCGGGACGCTCCTTGTAACGAGGGCCCAGATCGGCAAACAACTTGCCCACGGCAGACTTATCGCGCAGACGGCTAAAAGCCACGCGCCGATTAGCCACGTTGTCTTCCTTGGCGAGCGTAATCAGGGGCTCGGCAACACGACGTAATTCTTTTGCCTTCGGCACGGTAGTGCGAATCACTTCGTGATCTATCAAGGAAGCAGCCATGTTCTTGAACATCGCCTTGCGATGTGAACTGTTTCGATTGAGCTGTCGCCCACTGTTGCGATGACGCATTGTTTAAACCTCTTAACTCGCTAACTTGCTGTCGTTTTCGATACTGGCAGGAGGCCAGTTTTCGAGACGCATGCCCAGTGACAGGCTATAAGACGCCAGCACGTCCTTGATTTCAGTCAGGGACTTCTTACCCAGATTCGGGGTTTTCAGCAACTCGACTTCAGTGCGCTGAATTAAATCGCCGATGTAGTAAATATTCTCTGCTTTCAGGCAGTTAGCCGAGCGTACAGTCAGCTCGAGATCGTCGACCGGGCGCAACAGAATCGGGTCGATATGTGATTCTGGCTCGTGCTCGACTTCTTCGTCCGAACCTTCGAGATTAACGAAGACCGATAGCTGATCCTTGAGGATACTGCCTGCGACACGAATCGCTTCCTCCGGATCAATCGTTCCGTTGGTTTCGATATCGATAATCAGCTTATCCAGGTCAGTACGCTGTTCAACGCGCGCTGCTTCAACGCTGTAGGCAATCTTGCGCACCGGTGAGAAGGATGCATCAAGCTGCAGATGGCCCAGCGCTGCATCTTCTTCCGAAGTCTGACGTGTATTGGCCGGCTGGTAACCGCGGCCCTTCATCACGTGCAGTGACATCTCAAATTTCTTGGCCTTGGTCAGGGTTGCAATTACGTAATCCGGATCGACGATCTCAATATCGTGGTCGAGCTGGATATCACCCGCGGTGACAACTCCTGGGCCTTTCTTGGATATGGTCAGGGTCGCCTCGTCCTTGGCATGCATGATGATGCCGACACCCTTCAGGTTGAGCAGGATATCGATCACGTCTTCCTGAACACCGTCGATCGTTGTGTATTCGTGCAGCACACCTTCGATGCGGCAATCAACGATGGCGCAACCACGCACCGAAGACAGCAAAATACGCCTCAGCGCATTACCGAGGGTATGGCCAAAACCGCGTTCCAGCGGTTCGATTGAAACTTTCGCATGGTAGGTCTCCTGTTCTTCGACTTTAACATGCTTCGGCTTCAGTAAATCAGAGTACATTTTAGACATAAATAACCCGCTAATTATTTGGAATAAAGTTCAACGACAAGCTGCTCGTTGATATCAGGCGGCAATTCGCTGCGCTCTGGCAGCGCCTTGAAGGTACCTTCAAACTTGTTCTGGTTAACATCGACCCAGTCCGGAAAACCGATTTGTTCGGCCAATGCCAGTGACTCGGAAATACGTGCCTGTTTACGGGATTTTTCCCGTACGCTGACGATATCCGAGGCAGCGACCACGTACGACGGGATATTAACGATTTTACCGTTCACCTGGATCGACTTGTGATTCACCAGTTGCCTGGCTTCCGCACGCGTTGAACCGAAACCCATACGATAAACCACGTTATCCAGCCGGGCCTCCAGTAGCTGCAACAGGTTCTCACCGGTAGAGCCTTTCAAACGCGATGCTTCCTTGTAATAGTTTCGAAATTGACGCTCGAGAATGCCGTAAATACGGCGTAACTTTTGCTTTTCACGCAACTGCAATCCGTAATCCGACTGCCGGGGTTTACGCGTACCTGCGCCATGCATCCCGGGAGGATTGTCGATCTTGCACTTGGTATCAACCGCGCGACGTGAAGATTTCAAGCTCAGGTCCGCGCCTTCACGACGCATCAGCTTGCATTTTGGTCCGATGTATTTTGCCATTATAAAACCTGCCTACACACGACGTTTCTTGGGAGGACGACAACCGTTATGCGGAATCGGCGTAACGTCATCAATACGCGAAATCTTGAATCCGATTCCGTTCAGAGCACGAACTGCTGAATCCCGCCCCGGTCCTGGACCTTTGACCATGACTTCGAGGTTTTTCATGCCCATTTCCTGTGCCGCCTGCCCCGCGCGTTCTGCCGCGACCTGTGCCGCAAACGGCGTCGACTTGCGCGAACCGCGAAAACCCGAACCACCCGCGGTAGCCCAGGTCAAAGCATTGCCCTGGCGATCGCTGATGGTCACGATAGTATTATTAAAAGTCGCATGAATATGAGCTACGCCGTCAGAAACGACGCGCCTGGTTTTCTTCTTGGTACGTGCTGTATCAACCATTTTGTTACCTGTTAATCCTGGATTATCGCTTCAGCGGTCGACGCGGTCCCTTGCGGGTGCGAGCATTGGTCTTGGTGCGCTGACCACGCACCGGCAGACCGCGACGATGGCGAATCCCGCGGTTGGTACCGAGGTCCATCAAACGCTTGATATTCATCGAAATTTCGCGCCGCAGATCGCCTTCGGTGGTAAAGGTTTCGATACTGGCTCGAATCTGTTCGAGCTGCTCTTCGTTTAACTCACGCACCTTGGTCTGTGGGTCGATACCGGTCGCGCTACAGATATTGGCAGAGCGCGTCGCGCCGATACCAAAAATTGATTGCAATGCAATCACTGTATGCTTGTGGTCAGGTATATTTACGCCTGCAATACGAGCCATAAAAAATCGTTCTCCTAAGCCGTTAGGCCAAAATGGGCGCAGATTCTAGCCTTCGAGCGCCCAAAATTCAATAAATCTATCAACAAATCAACCACGTGCACGACTAACCCTGGCGCTGCTTGTGGCGCGGGTCGGTGCAAATCACGCGTACTGCACCATTGCGACGAATCACCTTGCAGTTTTTACACATTTTCTTAACTGAAGCTCTTACCTTCATGGTCCTACCTTAATCCCGGGAATCAGCGCACCACACCGGCGCCGCCATATCCCTTAAAATTAGATTTCTTCATCAAGCCGTCGTATTGATGACTCATCAGGTGTGCCTGCACCTGTGACATGAAATCCATCGTCACGACGACGATAATCAATAACGATGTGCCCCCAAAGTAGAAAGGCACATTCCAGAACAGTATTAAAAATTCCGGCAACAGGCAGACCGCGGTAATGTACATTGCGCCAACCAGGGTCAGGCGCGACATCACACCATCAATATAATTCGCTGTCTGGTTGCCTGGACGAATACCCGGAATAAATGCACCGGACTTCTTCAGGTTATCCGCGGTATCTTTCGAATTAAACACCAACGCGGTGTAGAAAAAACAAAAGAATATGATCGCGGCGGCATAGAACATGACATACAAGGGCTGTCCCGGGGACAGCGTTGCAGAAATATCCTGTAACCAGCGCATGCCTTCAGCCTGTCCAAACCAGCTACCCAACGTGGCCGGGAATAGAATTATACTGGAGGCAAAGATCGGCGGTATTACACCGGCCATGTTCAACTTCAGCGGCAGGTGACTGCTTTGTGCCGCATACATCTTGCGTCCTTGCTGGCGTTTGGCATAGTTCACGGTAATACGCCGTTGCCCGCGTTCAATAAAAACAACAAAGTAGGTAACCGCAAGTGCGCCGGCAAACAGCGCCAGGATCACCAGTGAATTCAGTTCGCCGGTACGTACCAGTTCAAAGGTGCCACCGATCGCCGATGGCAATCCAGCGACAATTCCGGCAAAGATAATAACCGAGATACCGTTACCGACGCCGCGTTCAGTAATCTGTTCGCCGAGCCACATCAAGAACATGGTGCCGGTAACCAGGGTAACCGCCGCGGTAAAAATAAAAGACGGGCCCGGGTTGACGACCAGTGCTGCGCCACCGCCCCCACTTTGTCCGGACAACGCAATCGAGATACCAATCGCCTGGAAGGTTGCCAGGACGACCGTGCCATAGCGCGTATACTGCGTAATCTTGCGACGACCGGACTCACCTTCCTTCTTCAATTGCTCCAGGGTCGGTACCGCAACCGTAAGTAATTGCATAATAATTGATGCCGAAATATACGGCATAACACCCAGTGCAAATATCGACATGCGTTCCAGCGCACCACCCGAGAACATGTTGAACATGCCCAGGATGCCTGTCCGCTGTTGCTCAAAAATCTCCCGCATCACGTTGATATCGATTCCCGGAACCGGAATAAAGGTACCGATACGGAATACGATCAACGCGCCAATCACGAAAAAGATGCGCCTGCGTAATTCGCTTAACGAGCCCCCGGAGAGGCTGCTGGCTATCTGTTGTGCAGAGGGACCGGCCACGATGCGCCTATGCTACCTTGCCGCCGGCGGCTTCAATTGCGGCGCGTGCACCCTTGGTCACGCCAACGCTGTCGTCAACGCTAACCTTACGCTTCAGTTCGCCCGACAGAAAAATCTTGGCCTGGCGGGTTTGTGTTGGTACCAGGTTGGCCTCGAGCAGTGCCTTCAGGCTGATGTTATCAAGACCAGAAGTTTCGATTTCGCTCAGGCGTACCTCGGCCGAAAAGCGGGATTTACGCGCGGTAAATCCGAACTTCGGCAGACGCATCTGTAATGGCATTTGTCCGCCTTCGAATCCAGCGCGCACACCACCGCCTGAACGGGACTTCTGACCTTTATGGCCTCGTCCAGCAGTCTTGCCAAGGCCGGAGCCGATTCCTCGGCCGACACGCTTGGATGCTTTGGTGGAACCCTTCGCAGGTTTCAAACTATTCAGGTACATCACGCTTCCTCGACGTTGAGCATATAGTGGACCCGGTTGATCATACCGCGGTTTTCAGGGGTATCGATCACTTGCACGGTCTGATGCATACGGCGTAGCCCCAGGCCCGCCACACAAGCCTTGTGCGAGGCCAGGCGATGGTGCTTGCTGCGTACCAGCGTCACACTCAGCTTTTTGACCGCAGAATCTGCTTTTGGTGCGGCCGCTTTCTTAGCTGCAGCTTTCGGTGCAGTTGCCTCTTTGGCAACCACGGTTTCAACCTTCGGCGCCGCTTTCTTGGCGACAGCTTTCTTGGCAGCCGCCTTCTTGACCGCAGCCTTCTTGGTCGCAGCTTTCTTTACCGCCGTCTTTTTAGCGGCTTTTTTAACAGTTTTTTCTTCGTCAGCCATCACGTTAACCTGTAATTTCTTCGACGGTCTTACCGCGCTTGGCGGCAATATCCGCGGGTGACTTCATGTTTTGCAAGCCGCTGATGGTCGCACGCACCAGGTTAATCGGGTTACGCGAACCATTACATTTTGCCAGTACATTGTGTATACCTACGGCCTCGAAAACCGCACGCATCGCACCACCGGCAATAACACCGGTACCTTCCGATGCGGGCTGCATATAAACCTTTGCCGCGCCATGACGGGCATTGAGGGGATATTGCAATGTACCATTGGTAATCGCAACAGTCGTCAGGTTGGCGCGCGCTTTCTCCATCGCCTTCTGGATCGCCAGCGGTACTTCACGCGCTTTACCGTATCCAAAACCAACTTTACCGTTACCATCACCGACGACGGTGAGCGCAGTAAAGCCGAATTGACGCCCGCCTTTGACTACCTTGGCCACGCGATTAACCGCGACCAACTTTTCCATCAAATCGTCGCCAGCCTGTGTATTTCTGGGTTCTGCCATTCGAATCTCCCGGTTAGGCGCGCTTAAAACTTCAAACCATTTTCACGAGCGGAGTCGGCCAGGGCCTTGACTCTACCGTGATACTTAAAACCCGAGCGATCGAATGCAACAGACTCGACACCGGCGGCTTTTGCCTTTTCGGCAATCACTTTGCCCACGGCAGTCGCAGCATCGACATTACCCGGGTACTTGATCGCCTTTTTAACATCAGCCGACAGGGTTGATGCAGCAGCAATCACTTTTCCGGTTTCACCGGAGATAACCTGCGCATAGGTATGCCGCGGGGTACGGTGCACACACAATCGATTCACACCCAGGGATGCAATCTTGCCACGCGTGCGACGCGAACGCCTGATTCGGGATTGTTTCTTATCCATAACCTAACCTATTTCTTCTTCGCTTCTTTGCGGACGATCTGCTCGTCGGCATATTTAACACCCTTGCCCTTGTAAGGCTCGGGTGGTCTGAATGCGCGGATTTCCGCACACACCTGGCCAACCTGCTGCTTATCGCACCCGCGCACGATAATTTCGGTTGCTGCCGGGGTTTCTATTTCGATTCCCTCGGGGACCGGGTAGTTAACCGGGTGCGATAATCCCAGGGAAAGGTTGAGCTGCTTACCCTGTGCCTGCGCGCGGTAACCGACACCGACTAACTGCAGTTTCTTTTCAAAACCGTTGACAACGCCCTCGACAATATTGTTGATCACCGAGCGCATGGTTCCAGTAACCGCAAGCGATGACTGGCGCTCGTCCCTTGGCGACAAGGTCAGCACGTTATCTTCCTGGGTCAGGTTGACCGCATCATGCAGGGTCAGCGTCAGGTAGCCCTTCGGACCCTTGGCGGATACTTCCCTGCCTTTGACACTGAATTCAACGCCATTGGGTAATTCGATTGGTTTTTTAGCTATTCTGGACATGTCCCTAACCTAAACCACCGAGCAGATGACTTCGCCACCGAAACCTGCGGCGCGGGCCTGGCGATCGGTCATAACCCCTTTCGAGGTAGATATAATCGCGATACCGAGCCCACCGTTAATCGACGGTAAGTCATCTTTCGATTTAAAAATGCGCAGGCCGGGGCGACTAATGCGTCGCATTTTTTCGATTACCGGCTTGCCCTGGTAATACTTCAATTCGATAATCAACTGCTTCAGTTTATCGTCCGAAACCCTGTAATCACTGATATAACCTTCGTCTTTAAGCACTTCGGCAATTCTCGACTTCTGCTTGGACGCGGGCATTATTACGTTAACCTTGTTCGCCTTTTGCGCATTGCGCACGCGAGTCAGCATGTCTGCGATTGGATCTTGTAAGCTCATTTCTGTCCTCTTACCAGCTCGCCTTAACCAGGCCCGGGATATCGCCACGCATCGCGGCTTCACGGATCTTGTTACGGCACAGCCCAAATTTACGGTAAACACCATGGGGTCTTCCGGTGACACGGCAGCGGTTTTGCCGGCGTACCGCGGATGAATCGCGCGGTAACTTCTGCAGCTTCTCAACCGCGGCCATCTTTTCGTCGTAGGTCGAATCACTACTGGCGATGGTCGCCTTCAGCTCACTGCGCTTTTGAGCGTACTTCGCCACCAGGCGACTCCGCTTCAATTCACGCTGTACCATGGAATTTTTTGCCATAATCTAAACTCGTCTAACCTCTAAAAGGAAACTGAAAAGCCGCCAGCAGTGCACGTCCTTCATCGTCGTTACGCGCAGTGGTGGTAATGCTGATATTCAATCCACGCAGCTTGTCAATCTTGTCATAATCGATTTCCGGGAATGCGATCTGCTCGGTGATCCCCAGGTTATAATTACCCTGCCCGTCGAACGCCTTGGGACTAAGACCACGGAAATCCCGAATTCGCGGAATTGAAAAGTTAACCAGTCGGTCCAGGAACTCATACATCTTGTCGCGACGCAGCGTTACCTTGCAGCCTATAGGCATTTCTTCACGAATCTTGAAGCCCGCAATCGCTTTCCTGGCGAGCGTTACCACCGGTTTCTGACCGGCAATCAGCGTCATGTCTTCGACCGCATGTTCAATGATCTTCTTATCCTGCGAGGCTTCACCGACACCCATGTTAAGGGTGATCTTGGTGATACGCGGAATTTCCATCGAGGACTTGTAAGAAAACTGCGCCTGCAGATCTTTGGTTACAGTGTCCCGGTAATGTTGTTCTAATCTGGTCATTATCTATACCTAAATATCCACGACTTCGCCGTTAGACTTGAAGTAACGGACCTTGCGATCGTCTTCCAGGGTTTTAAAACCAACCCGATCACCTTTCTGGGTATGCGGGTTGAAAAGCATTACGTTAGAAATCTGAATCGGGGATTCCTGATCTATGATGCCACCGGCTTCACCGCTACGCGGGTTACCCTTGACGTGCTTTTTGACCATGTTGACGTTTTCCACCAACAAACGGCTATCATCGAGTCGTTTCAGCACGTTACCGCGTTGGCCTTTGCTGCGCCCCGCAATCACGATCACTTCATCGCCTTTTTTAATCTTTTGCATAACTCTTAATCCCGATACCTAGAGCACTTCAGGTGCCAGCGAAATGATTTTCATGAACTTTTCACCACGCAGTTCGCGGGTTACCGGGCCAAAAATACGCGTGCCAATCGGCTGCAGGTTAGCGTTCAAGATTACCGCAGCGTTCCCGTCGAACTTAATCGCAGACCCGTCCGGGCGTCGCACGCCCTGCGCGGTGCGTACCACGACGGCATTGTAAACTTCACCCTTTTTAACCTTACCGCGCGGGATAGCATCCTTGATACTGACCTTGATGATATCGCCGATCGCGGCATAACGGCGCTTGGAGCCACCGAGCACCTTGATGCACTGTACTTTGCGCGCACCGCTGTTGTCTGCGGCGTTTAAAACTGTTTGCATTTGGATCATAGCTTGCTACCTGCGCGCTCTAGTTTGCCTTCTCAACAATCTTTACCAGTTTCCATGACTTGGTCTTGGAAATCGGGCGACATTCCGAGATCTGAACGGTATCGCCAACACCACATTCATTGTTTTCATCATGAATATGGAACTTGGTCGACTTTTTCATGAACTTGCCGTAAACCGGGTGCTTCACTTTGCGCTCGATCATAACCACCGCGGATTTGTCCATTTTGTCGCTGACAACCGAGCCGGTTTGAATTCTTAAAACCTTTTCATTCATGATTCTTTACCACCTCGGTTTTCATTCATAACGGTTTTTACGCGCGCGATATCTTTACGCACGCTGGTAATACGATCACTGCGCACACCATCCGGATTAATACCCTGTTGCATGCGCAGGTTGAACTGCTCGCGCCGTAACGCCAGCAACTCCTCACGTAATTCCTTTTCAGTCTTTCCACGTAGTTCTGCAGCATTCATTACATTACGGTCCTGGAAACAAATATTGTCTTAAACGGAAGCTTGGCGGCCGCCAGGCGAAACGCTTCACGGGCGATACCTTCGTCCACGCCTTCCATTTCATAGAGCATGCGCCCGGGCTGGATCTTGCAAACCCAGTATTCGACGTTACCCTTACCTTTACCCATGCGCACTTCCAGCGGTTTCTTCGAAACCGGCACATCCGGGAAAACACGGATCCAGATTTTGCCACCACGCTTGACGTGACGTGTCATCGCACGACGGGCTGCCTCGATCTGGCGCGCGGTAATTCTGCCGCGTTCAACGGCCTTGAGACCAAATTCACCAAAGCTGACCTTACCGCCGGAAGTTGCGAGGCCACGGTTGCGGCCTTTAAACTGCTTGCGAAATTTTGTTCTTTTAGGCTGTAACATAACTTGATTCTCTTACTTGGCCGCAGGCTTGCCAGCGCCGTCCTTGGTTTCAAGATCGAAAACCTCACCCTTGTAAATCCAGACCTTTACGCCAAGGATACCGTAGGTAGTCAGGGCTTCGGCAAAACCGTAATCGACATCTGCGCGCAGGGTATGCAGTGGCACGCGACCTTCGCGATACCATTCACTACGCGCGATTTCCGCACCGTTCAAACGGCCGGCAACATTAATCTTGATACCCTCGGCACCAATCCGCATGGCATTGGTGACCGAACGGCGCATCGCCCGACGAAACATCACGCGGCGCTCCAGCTGCGAGGCAACACCCTCGGCTACCAGCTGGGCATCCAGCTCCGGCTTGCGGATTTCTTCGATATTGATTTTGACATTATTAAGATGTGCCGAAACCAGCGAGGCTACTTCAATACGCAGCCTTTCGATGTCTTCGCCTTTCTTGCCGATGATGATGCCCGGACGCGCAGTATGAATCGTTACTGCAACCGATTTCGCCGGACGCGAAATCTGGATACGACTGACCGCTGCCTGCGCCAGCTTCTTTTTCAGGAATTCACGGATTTTGAGATCTTCGGCGAGAAAATCGGCAAATTGCGATGTATCCGCATACCATTTCGAGGTCCAGTCGGTGGCAATCCCGAGACGAAACCCTGTTGGATGAACTTTTTGTCCCATGCTGGCCTCTTTAACTGTCCGCAACAGTCACGGTAATGTGACTGGTACGCTTTAAAATTCGATTCCCACGACCCTTGGCCCGAGCACGCATGCGTTTCATACTGGGTCCCTGGTCTACAAAGATCGACGAAACCTTGAGTTCGTCGATGTCGGCGCCATCATTATGCTCGGCGTTTGCAATCGCCGACTCGAGCACCTTGCGCACCAATACCGCGGCTTTCTTGTTGCTGAAAGTCAGCAGGGTCAACGCCTTCTCGACCTGCAGTCCCCGCACCTGGTCCGCGACCAGGCGGCATTTCTGCGGCGAAATCTTGGCGTGACGATGTTTAGCACTGGTTTCCATGTCCGTTACCTATCTATTTGCTTTCTTGTCGACGATATGGCCGCGGTAGGTTCGCGTCAGCGAAAATTCGCCGAGTTTGTGGCCGACCATATTCTCGTTTATCAATACCGGCACATGCTGCCGCCCATTATGAATTGCGATGGTCAGACCAACCATCTCGGGCACAATCATGGAACGCCGCGACCAGGTCTTGATCGGACGCTTGTTATTGGTGGCAACCGCCTCAGTCACTTTATTCATCAGGTGCTGATCGATAAACGGGCCTTTTCTCAGTGAACGTGGCATCTACTATTACCTCTTGTTCCGACGGCGCAAGATAAGATTGTCAGTGCGCTTGTTCGAACGTGTCTTGAATCCCTTGGCCGGGGTGCCCCAGGGTGAAACCGGATGACGGCCACCCGAAGTCCGCCCTTCGCCACCACCGTGCGGGTGATCGACCGGGTTCATCGCCACGCCGCGCACGGTGGGACGAACACCACGCCAACGGGTCGCACCTGCTTTACCCAGTGAGCGCAGGCTGTGTTCACCATTACCGACCTCGCCGATTACGGCACGACAGTCGGCGAGCACTTTACGCATTTCACCTGATCGCAGTCGTAACGTCGCATAAGCACCTTCACGCGCAACAAACTGCGCCGAAGTGCCGGCCGAGCGCGCCAGTTGGGCGCCCTTGCCCGGCTTAAGCTCGATACAGTGCACCACCGAACCCACCGGGATGCTGCGCAATGGCAGGCTGTTACCGTTCTTGATACCCGCATCCTCACCGGAGCGCAGTTTTGCACCCTCGGCAATGCCCCTCGGAGCGATAATGTAACGACGTTCCCCGTCCATGTACTTCAGCAGTGCGATATGGGCACTGCGATTGGGATCGTATTCGATACGCTCGACGACTGCATCGATTCCATCCTTGTTACGCTTGAAGTCGATAACGCGGTAACGCTGCTTGTGACCTCCACCTATGTGACGTGTAGTGATCCGCCCACCATTATTGCGACCACCTGTCTTGGATTTCTTTTCAATCAGTCCGGCGAACGGCTTGCCTTTGTGTAAGCCAGGGGTTTTGACCGAGACGACGAAGCGGCGACCCGGAGAGGTTGGTTTTGCTTTAATCAGTGCCATGATGCTTAACCACCTATGGATGCCAGGTCAATTTCGTGACCCTGTTCGAGTGAAACATATGCTTTCTTCCAGTCTGAACGCGTGCCACGTCGCAGGCCCTGTCGCTTGGTTTTACCTTTCATGTTGACCGTGCGCACATTGGCAACCTTGACGTTAAACAATTGCTCGATGGCAGCCTTGATTTCGGCCTTCTTTGCATCGTTCGCGACCTGGAACACCGCCTGATTGGCGGCATCACCCAGCACGGCTGCCTTCTCAGAAATGTGCGGGGTTAATAATATCTGGAAAATTCTTTCCTGGTTCATGACAAACGCTCCTCGAGTTTCTTCAGCGCTGCCTCGTCGATGACAATCTTTTCCTGCCTGACCAGGCTGACCGGGTCGACAATCGCGATATCCATCACCTGGATGTTGGGAATATTGCGTGCCGCCAGGTACACCGCTGAATCGAGCCCGTCGGTCAACACCAGCGCGTCATCAACACCCAGTTCCTGCAAACGCGCCTGCATCTGTTTTGTTTTTGGTTCGGTAACGCCGAGCTTGTCGATCAATATCAGGCGATCCTGACGTACCAGCTCGGACACAAGACTGCGCATGCCGACGCGATACATCTTCTTGTTCAGTTTCTTGCCGTAATCGCGCGGGGTCGCCGCAAAGGTGACACCGCCTGAACGCCAGATCGGGCTGCGAATGGTACCGGCGCGCGCACGGCCTGTTCCTTTTTGACGCCAGGGTTTGGCGCCGCCACCCCTGACTTCTGAACGGCTTTTCTGCGCCTTGGTACCGGCGCGGCCTGATGCCATGTATGACACGACAAGCTGATGCACCAGCGTTTCATTGAAGCTGGCGGCAAAGGCATCATCCGATACGGATACCTTTTTCTTCGAATTATGAATCGCGATGTCCATTTATTATCTCTATTTCTCTGGCTCTGGAGTGCCTTGTTACTTTTGCTTGGATGCCGGGCGAACAATGACATCGCCGGTTTTCGCACCCGGCACAGCACCCTTGATTAACAGCAGGTTACGTTCGGTATCGACCTTGACGACTTCCAGGTTCTGAGCGGTGGTATTTGCTGCTCCCATGTGGCCCGACATCTTCTTGCCTTTGAAAACGCGTCCCGGGGTCTGGTTTTGCCCGATGGAACCGTTGGCGCGGTGGGAAATCGAGTTACCGTGAGTGGCATCCTGCATACTGAAGTTATGACGTTTTACACCGCCCTGGAAACCTTTACCCTTGGAAACGCCGGAAACATCAACGATCTGGCCCTGCTCGAAAAGGTCAACCTTGAATTCCGAACCAAGTTCGATTTCATCGACCGAATCGACGCGAAATTCCCAGGCGCCTCGTCCTGCTTCGACACCTGCCTTCTTGTAGTGTCCGGCCATCGGCCTGGTGACACGATTGGCACGACGCGTACCGGTTACAACCTGTACCGCAACATAGCCGTCAGTTTCAACTGTTTTGATCTGTGAGACCCGATTGGGCTCGACTTCGATAACCGTTACCGGGATCGAAGCACCATTGTCAGAAAAAACTCGGGTCATACCGACTTTTCGTCCTACCAAACCGAGAGACATTGTCAAACCTCAAAAATAATTAGCGGTTGCATTTGATTAATTCATCCGCGAATTTTCAAATGACGAAAAATATCAGCCTTCTATATTTTTCTTTCGTTTTCAATGACTTGCTTGTCATCGGAAACGCCTGTAATTCCCTTTACAGCGGCCGATGTCACAACATCGCCGTATGATTTACTACCCTGCTTTCGAACGCGCGGCCCGATACAGGATGTCCGTATCGGGCCGCGAGGGCGCGCACTATACCAGATTAGTTTCTGGAAGTTAACCCTTTCATTTAATTAATTAAAAGTATTTTGGCCCCGTCATTGCAGCGGCCGCGCGGTAATCGATTAATCTGCTTATAAATCCCTTCGAGGAGGTCAGAGCTAAAGGTCTGACCCCGGGTATCCCAGTCAGAACTGAAGCCCGGGGGCGGGATTGTCATCCGTGCGACTAGCGGCAGGACAGCCGCGGGATCGGGCCAAACCCGATGTGCTTTAGCACATCGGGGTGCCCATTGGAGCACGGAGGGCAATCCCGCCCCCGGGCGTTCGACGGGATAACCCTAATTCAGCTTGATCTGCACATCGACCCCGGCTGCCAGATCGAGCTTCATCAGCGCGTCGACCGTCTTGTCGGTAGGGTCAACAATATCCATCAGCCGCTTATGCGTTCTAATTTCGTATTGATCGCGTGCATCCTTGTTGACATGGGGTGAAATCAGGATCGTAAAACGCTCTTTACGCGTCGGCAGGGGAATTGGACCCTTGACCCGCGCACCTGTGCGTCTCGCGGTTTCAACTATTTCAGCCGCCGAGCGATCGATCAGACGATGATCAAAGGCCTTTAAACGGATACGGATATTTTGATTGGTAGCCATAATAATTACTCGATAATCTTGGATACGACGCCGGCACCCACGGTACGACCGCCTTCACGGATCGCAAAGCGCAGGCCATCTTCCATCGCAATCGGCGCGATCAGCGCC
>CAMYLU010000032.1 GCA_947259485.1 uncultured Gammaproteobacteria bacterium
CTTCGCAACACCGGCTGAAGCCGCGGCGATGGGCGCCTTCGGTGCCATCCTGTTATCTCTTGGTTACGGCAAGTTCACCTTTCCCAGTTTCTTTGACAGCCTGGTTAAAGCCCTGGAGATCACGGTTTTGATCATGTTCCTGGTTGCCGCATCGAACTTCTTTGGCGCCCAATTCAGTGCCCTGGGCACGCCCAAGATGATGACTGAGCTGCTACTTGGCCTCGAAATGTCGCCTTACCTCATTCTGATCCTGGTAATGGCACTGATTTTCCTGCTGGGATGGCCACTGGAGTGGGTGCCTATTGTCCTGATCGTTGTGCCAATTTTGCTGCCGACCGTCGAGGCGTTGGAGGTCCACGGGCTGGGTCGCTACGACCTGATGGTCTGGTTTGGCATTCTGGTCGCGGTGAACCTGCAGACAGCGTGGCTATCCCCACCCGTGGCCTTGTCGGCCTACTTCCTGAAGGGGGTCGTACCGGATTGGGATCTGAAGGACATCTACCTCGGCATGATGCAGTTCATGATGATTCAACTCGTCGGTCTCATCCTGCTGTTTTCCTTCCCGCAAATGGTGCTTTGGTTACCCAGAGTAATGTCTGGTGGGTAAATTATTAACCCGGCGACAATAAATGTCGCCGGCTTAATATGATGCACCTCCTTCGATATACCTTGTCATGGGCAGGTACCCGGCATGCTGATATCTGTCCTGGCAAAGGCCGACTCCTATGAAACGCGAGCGCGGCTCAACCATCGAACGAGTGCTCGACATTCTGGAAACCGTCGCAGCATCGCCGAAACCTCTCAGCGCGACTGAGATCAATGAAGTATTGAATCTGCCCAAGGCCACCGCGCACCGGCTCTGCGCCGAGCTCGAAGCGCGGGGATACCTGCTTAAAAGAATCAACGGTAAAAGTTATCAGCCCGGCAACCGCCTCTACGATGTTGCCGTGGGTGTTCTGGCCAACTCTCGCTTCAGTGCCACGCGCCATGCGATACTCACCGAGCTGTCAGAGAAGGTCGGCGAGACCTGCAACATCGCCTATCCCGATGGCCTGTACATGGCCTATTCCGATCGCGTCGAAACCAAGGCGCCATTGCGGCTGCAGTTTTCGATCGGCATGCGGGTTCCGCTTTACTGTACCGCCAGTGGCAAACTCTATCTGAGCACGCTGCCTAAAGCCCGGCGCAAGGCGGTAATAAACAAGCTAAAGCTCGAGGCCCACGCAAAAAACACGATTACCGACCCCGACATTCTGCTGGCCGAAATCGACAATATTGAAAGGCGACAGGTCTCCATCGACAACCAGGAATTATACGATGACGTTATCGCCATCGCGGTACCGATCGAGGACAAGCGGGGCCGATATTATAGCTCGCTTGCGATCCAGGCGCCGGCATCACGCATTTCCGTCAATCAAAGCGACCGCTACCTGCCGCTGTTGCGCGAGGCCGCCCACGACCTGGCGATGCTGGCCGAGGACGAGTAAACGGGAAAATACCCCCGTGGCTGTGGCGTGCTGTCTCGCATCCTGTCGAATACGCCGGTAAGACGCCAATCGCGATCACACCCGCATTGACTGCCGGCTACCTGTTCCCCGTCCGGGCGAAACGTCATATCCCGATCACGATCGCCGAACAACTGACATTACCCGGTAAAACCCGCTGGGTCCTTGCTCTTTTCGTGGATTTTTTTAACCATCCTGTCAACCGAATCTCGAGTCACTCGTTTTAATTGGTA
Source organism: uncultured Gammaproteobacteria bacterium (assembly GCA_947259485.1). Taxonomy (GTDB): domain Bacteria; phylum Pseudomonadota; class Gammaproteobacteria. The sequence continues at coordinate 1,739 of CAMYLU010000032.1, forward strand.
TCGATAACCAACAAGCGGGTATAACTATGACTTTCGCAAATATCAGGCAGGGAATCTGGATTTTCTTGATCGCCATGGGCGCACTGGCCCTTGGGGCCTGCGGTGGTGGCTCAAGTGGCAGCAGCAATAGCGACAAGGAATTTGGCGATCTGACGATTTCGTTGACCGATGCTGCAGGTGATTTCAACCAGTACACGATCGACGTCGTCAGCATCAATTTATACAAGGCCAATGGCGCGGTGGTGCAAACCTTACCCAATACTGCACGCCTGGACTTTTCTCAATATGTCGAAGTGACTGAATTCCTGTCGACCGCGACGGTACCGGTGGGTAGTTACAATAAGGCTGAGATTACGCTCGATTACGACAATGCCGCCATCACGGTTGAGGACGAAAACGGCAACTCGATTCCGGCGCAGGCTTTTGACGAGGATGGAGCAGAGCTGGGCAGCATTAAACTGGAAGTCATGATTAATGACCAAAGTGGGTTCAACATTACGCCGGGAAAGCCGGCGGCCCTGATCATCGATTTCGATCTCGAGGCATCCAACCAGGTTACGATTAATGGCAACTCGGCAACCATCGTCGTTAATCCAATCCTGATTGCCAATACCAGTATCGAAGACGATAAGACACGGCGCCTGCGGGGACTGCTCGCCGGCGTTAATCTGGAGCGGGAAACCTTTAACGTCAAGTTACGCCCGTTTCGCATCCGACACCACGATTTCGGCAAAATTACCGCACACACTAACCAGGAAACGGTATTCGAGATCGATGGTGTCGCCTATCGGCAGCTCGAAGGGCTCGAAGTACTGGCGCAACAAACCGGTATCACGCCACTGGTGGCGCTGGGAACGGTTAACTACGGTGACCGACGTTTCCTCGCACACCAGGTTTATGCCGGCAGCAGTGTGCCCTGGGGCGAAAAAGATGCCCTTAAGGGCAGCGTCATTGCGCGCAGCGGCAATACCCTGACCGTGCTCGGCGCAACCATCGAATTCGATGATGGCCACTATAGCTTCAATGACGAGATCGAGGTGTTAGTCGATGAGAATACCCGAGTCACCAAACAGGGTGATCCGGGCAATTTTCACCGAATCGGTGATATCAGCGTGGGCCAGAAGATCACCGCGCTGGGACAGGTATCCGACGATGGTAAATCTTTAAAAGCCAGCCTGGTGCGCATGCGTTACAGCCACGTGTCGGGGCTGATCGCATCGGTATCCCCGCTTGCGGTCGATCTGCAGCACGTTAACCGAAGGATGGTCGCGCGCTTCGACTTTACCGGCACCGGTGTTACGCCCGCCAACGATGCGGACCCAGATTACTACGAGATCGATAACGGCTTGCTCAGCCTCGATAGCCTGGGACTCGCCGAGCCAGTGCGGGTGCTCGGATTTCCAACCCCGTTTGGCGCGGCGCCACCCGACTTTAGCGCTAAAACTATCATTGACCTGAGCGAATTGCCGACCAGGATGCTAATGTCCTATGGAGCGACTGGCAGCGAAACCGCCATTGTCAGTCTCGATGAAAACGGCATGCTACTCGACCTGGCCTCGGCCACCGGACGCCACCACCTGAAACAGGGTGGCGTAATCACCGACATCACCACGCTCGCAGAGGTACCATTTATCGAGCCCGGCGGTAACATGGGTCTTTACGCAATCAGCCAGGGGCGACGGGTTGAGGTCTACCTCGACTGGAATGCTTACCAGAAAGCTTTGAACGACAGACTGAGTAATGGCAAAAAGGTGGTATTCGTCATTGCCAAGGGCAGCTACAGTGCAGCCGAGTTGCTGCTCTCGGCACGCCAGGTCGTCACCAGACTTAAGGAGTAACTAGATCACAGCGCATACTGTAGCCCCGGCGTTACAATTCCCCCGTCCTGGTATGGGGGAATTGTTTTTGCGATTAGGTTTGATGTTAATACTGGCTGCAGGTTGTCCTGTAACGGCGCAGGCAGATTCACACCAGTCCGGCATTGATCCCGAATTACCCTCGGCCGAAATGCTTGAGTTTCTCGGAGACCTGGAACCCGTGGACGAAGAAACCTGGCGGCTGCTCGAACATCACGCGCTCAAAGACGTGGCAGAAAACAAAGAGGTAAACAGCGAATGAATTTATTAGCGAAATTTGTCAGGGATATTGCGGGCAAATTACTCGTCCTGACGCTGATGGCAATTCCCTTTTCGGCGACCGCACAGACCTGGGACGAGCTTGCTCCCGGACAACAGCAAATCCTGAGTCCATTTGAGAAGCAATGGTCGGCACTTGATCAGGATAAACGCAGCCGCCTGTTACGCGGTGCCGAACGTTGGCAAAACATGTCCCCCGAGCAGCGCAAAAAAATGAAACAGCGCTTCAATCGCTGGCAGAAACTGACCCAGCAGCAGAGAGATGCGATCAAGAATCGCTTTAAAAAGTTTCAAACGCTGTCACCCGATCAGAAGGCCCGCATACGCAAGGCTTTCAAACGTTTCCAGGGCCTGCCTGCAGACCAGCGCAAAAAATTCAGGGCACAGTGGAGACGCATGACGCCGGCACAGCGAAAACGCTGGCTGCAGCATTTCAGAGACAAACGCAATGATGCCTCATGAAACTACCCGGGACCCTTGTGCTCCTGCTCACTATGGTCTCCGGATCAGGAACGGCAAGCGACGACTGGCTCGGACTGGAACCGGAGCAACCGATCTTAATCGGCTTTGACCTGGGTCAGGATGAAGTGGAAGACTTCAGTGCTGCATTTGTTTTGAGTCTGCCGCTTGGCGATAGTGCGGGGTATTACGGTTACTACGGCAATAAAGAGCTTTCTGATGACGGACAGGAATTCGACAGCCTGACCCTGGCAACCGTGATCTGGTTCGAGCTTTCACAATTGATTGAGCTTGAAGTTCAGCATTTCTTCGAGGGCAATATCGACGAACTGGAAAAAGAAACGCTCGGGATGTCACTGGCCTTTAGCCAGGGAGACTGGAACTTTAGGGTGCAGCTCGAGGATGGCGATCTGCTTATTTTCACGAACGACGATATCCGCGACTTTCTGCAGAGATCCGTGCCTGACCGTTTTGACAGCGGCGTTTCCGGATACGCGCTGGCGCTTGGCCGGCAGGTTGATCCCTGGTACTGGCAAATCAGCTATCAGCAATTCGATTACGAGGAGGATTTGACCCCGTTGGGCAGTAGCCTTTTTGCCCAGTTTATCTTCAAGTCGTCGGCGTTGACGCAGAGTTCCCTGCTGATATCTCGCAGCACCTCGGTGCTGCTCGGTCACGCGAATTACGATAACGACTACTCGATTTCAATATACCAGGATAAATCCGCTATCGACGACAGCAAGGCAGAAACCCTGCTCCTGAGCTGGCAACACTGGTCCAGTCAGCAGCTTGGCTACCTGTTCGCGGCCTCCATACCCGTACCGGGGGACAGCATTGGATTAACGCTGGGCCTGCGATGGGTGCTTTAGCATTATGGACCCAAACATTCGCCTGGCGATGGATAGCTTCTTTCGTGAAGCCGAGCAGAAGGCTTACCTGATGGCAATCACGCTTACCCATGATCGCCAGGAGGCGCTCGAACTGGTGCAGGAGAGCATGCTGAAACTGGTTCAAAAGTACAGCCATCGCGAGTCGAACGAGTGGGGGCCATTGTTTTACCGCATCTTGCAAAATACGATAAAAGACTGGTTCAGGAAACAAAAGTTTCGCCAGGTTCTGCTGGGCCTGATGCCCTGGCAAGCCGATTCGGCGGGCGATAAAGTTGAAGCATCAGCCGAGCACCAGGCGTTGCTGGACGACGAACTGGTGCGCGTTATGGACGCGCTGCGGCAATTACCCTTGCGCCAGCAACAAACATTTCTGATGCGCGCGTGGCAGGAGTTCAGTACACGCGAAACAGCATTCGCGCTGTCAATTTCTGAAAATAGTGTTAAAACGCACTATGCCCGGGCAACGCATCGCCTCAGACAGCTACTGGGAGAATCTGATGGATAAAGACACGAAATTTCAAAACGATGTGAAAAACACGCTCGAACAACATACCCTGAGTGCCGAGACCCGGGATGCGCTGCATGCGGCCAGGCTTTCCGCGCTCGATCACGGTTCGCGCAAACCGTTGCCGGGTTGGATACCCGCCACGGCACTGGCCAGTATTACACTGGTTGTCGCTGGTACATTTTTTTATCAAGGTGTCAACGACGTCGGACTGCCGCAGGTTGCGGCTGACGAGCTTGCGATCCTGGTCAGCGAAGACGAACTGGAATTACTCGAAGAACTCGAGTTTTATGTCTGGTTTGATGAAGACATCAGTCCCGACACCCAGGGCTGATTTGTTTGAGCGGCGACATCCCGTGCAAAACCGGTAGCGCCGGATGCCACGTCCAGCTTATACCTGGGCGTTTGCAACAGGTTCTCCGGGCATATCGACACGGTTAACGATTTGCATAAAGTGTCGACTGAAGGCGTCGTCTTCGCCTTGCAGCAGCTTTGGAAGCAAGGCCACGAACTCCTCTCTCCTCGACCATTCCCTCATATCGTCTTCCCAGGACATCCAGCGACGCCTCGCATCCCTGTTCATGTTTTCGTTGTAAAGAATGATATATGCTTTCTCGAACAGTGATACCAGCATCATGAAGATAATCTCGCGCCGCTCGAGCTGTTCCTCCGACAGCGTTACCGGCGCAGCCGGGACTCTCAATAGCAGCAGATCGGCATTATCCAGCACCAGTCTCAGAAAGTTATCGTACTCCTCTGACAGATGCCGGTGCAGCTCGCTTTCCTCATTTTGAATGCTGCGCCTTCGCTCATAAACGAAAACAATTATCGCTATCGGAAAACCGAGGATGGTCACCCCATAACTTAATGCCTCGAGCCAGATCATGCGACCTCCCATATCCTGTTGCGCAACAGGTCCATGATGACAGTTTCCGTGGCAAAAGGGGATGCACCCGTCCGAATTAGCATCGGTGATCCCGGTCGCTGGACTTTTTCTAAAGATAGACTTTTGTAGAGCATGTCACTATTCTTCGGCCGGTTGCCAAACACCACTGGCGAGTACGAGAACCAGGATGCGATTTGCAGAAGTTTTATTGAGACTGGGATGCAACCTGGTTGGCTGGATGATCATATACAGTCACTGCATCTGGCTGGCAGTCATTCCTCAGATCGTCTGCGGTCCTGAGGGCGATGAACTATATCGATTATCATTAGGCTTTAGCCCGGTCGCGATTGGCGCCGCCCTGCTGCTCGGACTCGCGCATAAGTTACCCTCGGTCGTGGGCTACCTGAAGTGGCTGGCACTGCCATTGATCATACTTTTGCCGCTGGCGGTCATTCCGATCCTTTCCGCACTGGAAACAACGACATTCGGATCGATGGGATTTTGCGAATCGATCGCCGCCACCAGCTGGCAGCGGGCCTGGGCACCGATCCAGGCGGTCACCCTGATGATCATTGCAGCCACATCAATTCTATTTGTTGCAAAACGCAACTGATTGTTGGATCATTGCGCGCGCTGTGACTCAGCGGTTAATTTTGTAACACGAATGAGGTCCAATCGGCTCTCAAAACAACAGTGGCTCTAGCCGCGGAAATAATACCAAAAGGGGAACAATAACATGAGTATGATGAGTGAATTTAAAGACTTTGCCATGCGTGGCAACGTCGTTGACATGGCGGTGGGTATCGTCATCGGTGGCGCCTTCGGCAAGATCGTATCTTCTTTCGTTGCGGACGTTTTGATGCCGCCAATCGGTTTGTTGATGGGTGGCGTTAATTTCAGCGACCTGGCAATTATGCTGAAGGATGCCGTCGGCGAAACGGCTCCGGTAATGATCAAGTATGGATCCTTTATCCAGACCGTGGTCGATTTCATCATCATCGCGTTCGCGATCTTCCTCGTCGTCAAGGCGATGAATTCGATGAAAAAAGAAGAGCCGGCACCCGAGCCCGAGCCGGAACCCGAACCAGCCCCCAGCAACGAGGAAATGCTGCTGGGCGAAATTCGCGACCTGCTGAAGCGATAAATTCCAGCATAGCTCGAGCCACCGGTGCGCTGCACGGGTGGCTCGAGATCCACTTCGCTTGATCTTCCCCGGCTATTTAGTCTGGGTCATGATATTCTGCGCCGACGAAAAACGACCTAATGCTGGATCGGCACGAAGCGATGCGCTATAGAGTTCTGACCGCGGAAGTCGCGCACGAAACCAATACCTTCAGCCGTATTGCAACCGACGAGCAGGCGTTTTGCGATGGCTTTTTCTTCGTCGGCGACGACGCCATCGCGGCGCGTGGCGACCACAACACCGAGCTCGCCGGGTTCCTGGATATCGCCAAAAAATACGACTGGCAGCTTGATCATATTCTGAGCGCCAACGCCGGCCCTTCCGGCAAGGTAACCACCGCGGCCTTTGACTGGCTGGTCGACCCCATCGTTGCCGCATTGGAGGCCGATCGGTACGACGGCATACTGCTGGGACTGCACGGCGCGATGGTGACCGACTTTTGCGAGGATGGCGAAGGCGAATTGCTGCAGCGGCTGCGCGCTGTCCTGGGCACAAAAATTCCGATCGCGATAACCCTGGATCTGCATGCCAACGTCACCGGGCAGATGTGCGACCTTGCCAACATTATCGTCTCCTATAAAACCTATCCCCACATCGACATGCGCGACTGCGCGCGCCAGGCTGGTGAAATCCTGCAGCGCAGCCTCACCGGAGAAATCAGTCCGCGCACGATTCGCGTACACCGTCCAATGCTCGAGGAGGTCAATGGCGGGCGTACCGACGTGGGCCCGATGATCGAACGGGTCGAAGCTGCAAAGGCCTGGGAGCTTCGCCCGGATGCTTATGCCGTCAGCATCAACGCCGGTTTTGCCAGCGCCGATATCGCCGAGGTCGGTCCCACGGTGCTGGTTACCGCGGAGGGCGAAATGGATGCGCACCGGGTGTTTGCCGAGAACCTTGCCGATGATATCTGGAAGCGCCGTCACCAGGTATTAAACCACTATCTCGATGTCGACTCGGCCGCGGCTATCGCACGGCATTTCAACTCGGCCGAGGGACCGCTGGTGATCGCGGATTACGCCGACAACCCGGGTGGCGGCGGCTATGGAGATTCCACCAACCTGCTGCGCGCCCTGCTCGACGCCGGTGTCACCGATGCCTGTTTCGGTCCGATGGTTGATGGTGAGGCCGTTGAGCAACTTTACCAGCACGAGATCGGGGCATCAGTCCCGGTCAAACTGGGTGGCAAAACCGATTCCGCGTTCGGGGGCGGGCCACTGGATCTGACCGTTGAATTGCTCAGCAAGAATGACGGAACCTATACCGGCGGTGGCGCAATGATGGGGGGGCTGCAGCGCAGTTTCGGCCCGACAGTCGTGGCACGTGCCGGGGGTATTCAAATTTTAATTACCACGATCGCGCAGCAAATGCTTGATCTGCAACAATTCAAGAGTTTCGGGATTATCCCGGAATCAAAACAAACCATCGCTCTCAAATCGATGCAGCACTTCCGTGCTGATTTCGAGCCTATTGCCGGCCAGGTAATCGTCTGTGACAGCGGCGCGCTGTGCACGCCCGATTATCAAAAAATGCGGTACCGAAACGTGAAACGACCAATATTTCCGCTGGATGGGGAATTCGAAATCTAAATTGTCTTCGCAACGCCGCGTATTTGCAGGTCAGACACCAGCATTTATACAAAATACTCGATCCAGTTTTATTATTTATCCGGCCTTAAAATACCGCGTTAATTCCGATGCTGGGATAGATATATTGATCCTCGGCCTCAAAATCGACAATGAAAACTTCCTTGTCGGCCAGCAGCCAGCTGAGCGAGCCATCGATGGAAACCGATTCAGTTAAAAAATAGCGCGCGCCCACGCGGCCCCCGAGGATCAGACTCGATTCATCGAGATCTTCGAACTTGGAGTTACGGAAGCCGACTTCCAGACCAGCATAAGGCACCAGCTCACTGTCGCCGATAAACAACATTACCGCCACCATGCTGGCCTGTTGGGATCGGTAATCGCCTCCTTTCGACGATATATCTTCGAGCAGCGCCCACTGGAATTCTCCGCCTACCAGCAAGTCATCACGCAGATACCAGCCGTAACCCACCTCGAGATCAATCTTGTCTCCATTGGGGCCCTGATAATCGAATCCGCCATGAAGGCTTAACTCGGTTTTACCATTCAGTTGCGGGGCTTGCGCAATAACAGGGGGCAGCACAAATACCAGCATTACCAACAGGGCGATTCTTAGCATTGGATACTCCCGGGGGAAGTGATTGAATTAAACGATCACCATTGCATCGTGAGATGTTCGGAAACTCATGTTAAAAGCCGAACCTGAAGAAAAACTGAATATAAGGTGTGAAACCGGGAATATATCGGCACAGGATATAAATAAACGTTACACAGCGATCTCCGGTCTTTTATCGACAAATACCTTTTCACTGCGCTTCTGCCTAGAACTATAAATTCATCTGTTAGTCTACTGGACTCACTGGTTGATTTTTTAATGTTGAAATTCCCGGATCTGAAATATGAAATATCCCTTAGTTCTTGCAGGCCTGGCCCTGGCGACTGGCATCGTTATCGGCATTTCCGTTCAACTAGAGACCGATACGCCAGATGTAACCACATCGGTATCCGAACAGGATCGGGCTAGTGTTGCATCGGGTCGAACAAGCGAAAAAGTTTTAAACACTGATCCGGCGGGTGATAGCCTCATCGCACTGGAGCGGCGACTCGACCAGGAGATCAGGGCCCGTAAAGCACTCGAGAATAAGCTGGCCAAACTCAATCGTAAAATCATTGAATGGGAGCGTAATGCTCAACTAACCGCAGAGAAAAATTTCGCGGCAATGGACGAGGAACAAGATGAATCAGGTCTTCCCGGCTCTGATCAAAAATGGTTCAACGAGCAGGCACTTATCGCAACTGGCATGGGTGAAAGTCAGGCTCGTGAACTAAAGATCAGCTTCGAGCAGCTGGAGCTCGAGCGCCTTTACCTGCGCGACCAGTCGATTCGCGAAGACTGGGACAGGGACAGGTATCGCGAGGCCCTGCAGGCACTCACCGACAGTGAAGATGAGCTCAGGAACCAATTGAGCGAATCCGAATACGACTCATATCTCTACGCCTCGGGCCAGACGAACCGGGTTGCCGTAACCAGCGTTCTGGAAAGTGCCCCGGCCGCAACAGCGGGCATCGAGCCCGGCGACCAAATCATTCGCTATGACAATCAGCGTATCTATAATTGGCGCGATCTGCGCGACGCCACCGCGAGTGGCACTGTCGGTAATACGGTCTCTGTCGAGGTAGATCGGGACGGCCGCGCCATGGAGTTCTACCTGGCGCGTGGGCCTCTCGGCATTCGCATGAACTCCCTGAGCGTTGCACCCTGACTTCCACATGTCGTGACCCACGCTGCAGTTTCAATCCGATCCCTTGGCAGATATTTTCTTCCAGTAACGATGTGGATAATCCCGCCGGGGATCTATCACAGGCAATTTCTGGTATCCGCGCGCTAAAAAAAATAGTTCCGCACCGGCCTGAGCCTTAACCAGCAGCGCGTCAAGTTTACCCGATCGCGCCACCTCTTCGGCGGCGTTTAGCAAGCGTGATCCAATCCCCTGGCGGTGAAGACCCGGCGCGACATAAATGCCGTGCAACAGCAGCGCAGAATTTCCTGCCGGTGCGTCCACCGGATCAGCCGGCTCCCAGGCCGCGGTCCCGATAATGTCGCCATCATCCGCCTGTGCTATCAGCAATTGCTGAAACTGAAGGTCGATTTCGTCGTAGTGGTAAAGCGGTTTGCTAACGCGCTTCACTCGCTCGGGCAGCTCCCAGGTAGCGATTGCGGACTGGATTAGCGAATTGACCGAACCGAGATCAGCGGCTTTTCCGATTCGCAAGCGCACGCGGTCGAACAGGGTTGGCTCGCTGTTAAGGCGTTCGCGAACCGGCTCCGCGTTCGACCCATCCATCGGTGCTGTCTCAACCATGACTATTCATCTGCTGCATATCGACTCCACCGGTAAACCGTTTGCCCGATAATACCGTAATGATAATACGACTTTGCAACCGGTACAGATCAATCGAACATCTCCAAACCGCTGACCAGCCTGTCGAACCGCCTCATCCGGCTGTCCCTGCAGACATGATTCCGGCACTACGCTCGGATCACGCGGGTGAGGCCGGCGCCGTAGCGATTTATCGAGGTATACTCGCGCTCTCGCGTGATGATTCGGTGCGAGAATTTGCGCAACACCATCTTGCTACCGAGGAACGTCACCTTGAAATCATGGAGCAGCTCGTGCCGTCGACGCATCGCAGCCGGCTTCTGGGCGTCTGGCGTATTGCCGGCTGGATAACGGGCGCGCTGCCCGCCCTGTTCGGGGCAAGCGCTGTTTATCGCACCATCGACGCCGTTGAAACCTTTGTTGAACTGCATTACTCCGAGCAGATTGAGCGCTTGCGCGAGCGTCCAGAGGACCGTGAATTATGCAGCCTGCTAGAGCAATGTTGTGCCGATGAAGTGATGCATCGCAACGAGGCACGCAGCCAGCTCGCGGCTCCCGGCCTGATTGGACGCTGCTGGGCGGCGATGGTGGGTTTGGGTTCCCGGGTTGGCGTTTACCTGGCCTGTCGAATTTAGCGATAGCCGTTTAGCCGACAAACCTGCGGTTTCTGCGTGCACTGGACTATATAATACTCTGTATCGTCCTACTAAGAGAAAGCCATGTCTAAGAAACCTACCGGTGAACTGACCACCCGCCTCGTCGCGATGCCGGCCGACTCCAATCCGGCCGGGGATATCTTTGGCGGCTGGGTATTGTCGCAAATGGACATTGCCGCGGGGATCAGCGCGAGCGAACGCGCACAGTGCCGCACCGTAACCGTGGCACTCGACAGTATGCACTTCATCCGTCCGGTCAAGATTGGCGACGTGCTCTGTGTCTACACCGATATCCAGGGCGTCGGCCATACTTCCATCGATATTCACGTCGAGGCCTGGGTACAACGCGATCGTTCGCGCAACACGGTCAAGGTGACCGAGGCCAAGTTCAGGTTTGTTGCCCTCGGCAAGGACGGACGTCCGCGCCCGGTACCGGACGGCGATAAAGACTAACCATAAATGGGGGGCAGCACACGGTCCTCTTTATTAGCTCAACGTTTCGGCTATCGACGGGCAGCACCCCCGCACGCGGGTCTGGTGCATGCGCCGCCGATACTTGTCGGCATCGTAACCACAACCGCGGTGCAGGATGCATCGGTTGTCCCAGATCATGAAATCGCCGACCCGCCAGCTATGGCGATATACCGATTCGGGCCGCGTGATCTCGTTGATCAAACGGTCGATTAATGCCCTCGCCTCTGCCTCCGGCATACCTTCGATTTCCTTGACATGCGAACCGACAAAGACATTGCGTTCACCCGTCACCGGGTTCTGTCGTACCAGGCGCTGGCGCACCGGGTGCATGTAAGTTCTCTGATTCTCGGTCACCGCGTCTTCTCCAACCTTGGTGCGTGAAAATACGTAATCGTGGATACCGACCAGGTCCTCGATTTGCCGTTGGGTGGTTTGATCCAGGCGTTGGTAGGCCGCACGCGCGCTGGCAAACTCGGTTTCACCGGCCTCATCGGGTACCTCGTAGGCACACAGTATCGAGTACATCGCCGGTATTTCTCGAAACGAACTGTCCGAGTGCCACATTTCGTTACCGGTTGACGCTTTGACCTGGCGCACCGAAACCTTGTTGCCTTCGTCGTCAATATTACCTACCCGTCCAATGTAGGTGACTTCACCCCGGCTGTAATAACTGACGTGCTCTTCTTCAAGTTGTCCGAAACGTCGCGTGAATTCCAGGTGCGCGGCATCGTTCATGTGCTGATCTTCAAACAACAGGATGGAATAACGATTGATCGCGTCATCGATTTGGGCAACCGTGGGTTCGTCCAATGGCTGCGAAAGGTCAACCCCCGAGATACGGGCACCAAACTCCGGATGGATGGGATCGATGTTCATGCTGCAACTGCGGGTTAAAAAATATCCCTTATGGAATCAGGTACCGAACTCTGCTCTCAGCTCTTCCGAGAAATGGCAGGCAACATGATGTCCACTGCTCATCTCGCGCCATTCGGGCACCTCGCTGCGACAGCGTTCCTGCGCGTGCGGACAGCGCGTATTGAAACGACAGCCCGGCGGCGGATTGATCGGGCTCGGAATTTCACCTTCGAGTTTTTGCGCATGTCCGCGAACATCGGGATCGAGCGACGGGATTGCCGACAGCAGAGCACGCGTGTAAGGATGCGCGGTTTCTGAAAACAGCTTGTGTGTGGGTGCCGCTTCGACGATTTGCCCGAGGTACATGACCGCGACGAAATTACAGGTGTGTGCGATGACGCTCAGGTCATGACTGATAAACAGGAAGGTGATACCACTTTCCTCCTGTATTGAATTCAGCAGGTTCAGCACGTCGGCCTGGATCGACACGTCCAGCGCGGCGACGCTTTCGTCGGCGACGATAAACTTGGGATCCGATACCAGTGCACGGGCTATCGAGATGCGCTGGCGCTGGCCACCGGAAAACGCATGCGGGAAACGTCGCAAATGCTCGAGGTTGAGTCGGCACTTGGCCGCGATTTCACGTACTTTTTCGTCGGTTTCAGCCCGGCTCGAAGTGATTCCCATGACTTCGAGCGGTTCGGCAATGATGTCGCGCACCGTCATCCTCGGGCTAAGCGCCGCGTAGGGGTCCTGGAAAATCAACTGCGCGCGCTTGCGATATTCCTTGAGCTCAAGGCCCTTCAGCGAACCCAGGTCATAAGTGACATCGGTGTCGGAATAAGTTATTTCGCCCAGGCTGATCGGTGCCGCTTTAAGCATGGCGCGGCCGAGCGTGGTCTTGCCCGAACCTGATTCACCCACGAGACCGAAAAAGCTGCCCTTTTCGATTTCGATGTTGATTCCCTCGCAGGCACGCACCACGGGGCGTTCGCCAAATCCCAGCCTGCGCAACGGAAAATGCACCGACAGGTCGCGCGCCGAGATCAACACATCGTTACTCATGACTGCTCTCCTTGCGTCGCCAGGTGGCAGGCTACCTGGTGATTAGCGCTATCACTGGTATAAACCGGAATTTCGTTACGGCATTTTTCAGCGATTGCACCGGATTCAACGCAGCGCGTGTGAAACACGCAACCCGAGGGGCGGTCCAGCGGCGAAGGGATATCACCCGGCACCGGGGTTAGCGGCGCCTCGAGATCATCCAGCTTGGGTAACGAATTCAACAGGCCGCGCGTATAGGGATGCGCCGGCGAATTAATGACCTGGCGCACGGTGCCGGTTTCGACCAGGTTGCCGAGATACATGACCGCGACCCGGTCCACGGTTTGCGCAATGACACCGAGATCATGGGTAATAAACAGGATCGACATATGAAATTCTTCGACCAGGTCTTTCATCAATTCGATGACCTGTGCCTGGATGGTGACATCGAGCGCGGTCGTCGGTTCATCGGCGATCAGCAGCCTGGGCTTGGTCGACAATGCCATCGCGATCATCGCACGCTGGCGCATGCCACCGGAAAACTCGAATGCATACTGGCCGAAGCGCTGCGCCGGTTCCGGAATACCTACACGGGTCAGCATTTCGATCGAGACATCTTTGGCCTCTGCCGGGGTCATATCCGAATGGATTAACAATTGTTCGACCATTTGATCACCGATGGTTATCGCCGGGGCAAAACTCGCCATCGGTTCCTGGAAAATCATCGAGATCGCGCCGCCACGAATGACCATCTGGTCGCGGGGACGTTTAAGCGACAGTACGTCAATTTCCTCGTCATCGATGCGCAGTGTAATTTGACTGACGTCATCGTAAACCGAATTCTCGGCGTTGAGCATCATCAACGACTTGGCGGTCACCGATTTACCGGAGCCGCTTTCACCCACCAGCCCTAGCACTTCGCCCGGTGCGATATCGAAGGACACGTTGTTGACCGCGGTGACCAGGCCTTCATCGGTCTTGAAGCGTAGCGTCAAATCTTTAACGGAAATCAGCGGACTCGTCATTTTTTGGTATCCGCATAGGGGTCGGCAGCGTCACGCAATCCGTCACCGACAAACACGAAGGCGAGCACCAGTACGATGAAGAATATGACGGGAATGAAATTCCACTGGTAATTGAGCAGCACATCCGCCTTGGTCACGTTTTGTAGCATGACCCCGAGCGAGTTGACCGGCTCTTTCAAACCCAGACCAATAAAGCTCAGCGCCGTTTCAGAAAGCACCATGTAAGGGAATGAAATGATCAAATCGACGATGATGTAACTGGTGAAACTGGGCAGCAAATGCCGACCGATAATATGGGCCGGCGAAGCACCGCATAACTGTGCTGCCAGCACATATTCCTGGTTTCGTTCGGTCAGCAAATGCGTACGCACCCGCCTGGCCAATGTCGGCCAGCCGATAAAGCCGAGAATAATCGAGATGATAAAAAATCGGCCTTCGGAACTGATCTCCGCCGGGATAAATGCCGCGATGGCCATGAATAGCGGGATGGCGGGAATCGTTCGCACCGCATCGGTAATCATCTGCAGGATGGAATCCATCCAGCCCCCGTAGTAACCGGCAATACCGCCGATGATCAACGCCAGCACAAACGCAATGAGCACACCAATCGTACCGACCGCCAGCGACGTGTTGATCGAGTGGAAGGTCCTGGAAAAAATATCCTTGCCTGTGCCATCGGTCCCGAACAGGTGAATCTTACCCACATCGGCGCCAAAAATGTGGGTATTGAACTTCATTCCGAACATCTCGTACTCGTCGCCTTCGGTAAAGAAAACCATGTAACGCCGCTTATCGCGATTAATCGTGCTGACCCAGCGAAAATTGGTTTCGATGGAGCGCGTACGTTCATAGGTGTATACAAATGGCCGCAGCGAAAAGCCATTTTCGTCCCAGAATTTGGGGATTTGCGGTGCACCGTTTTGATAATCGGCGTTGCGCCCCGTGATGGTAGGATTATAGGGCGTCAGAAAGTCCGCAAAGATCCCCGACAGGATCAACCAGATCAATACCCCGGCGCCGATCATTGCCGCGCGCTGCTTCTTGAAACGGGTCCAGATCAACTGTCCCTGCCCGGCGGTAAAATAGGCCTCCTTGGCGCTCTGGTCTACGTTTTTGTCACCTTTTTCCATTGTTGCGGTATCGGTCATCGCGCTTATCCCAGGATGCTGCGGCGAACCCGCGGGTCGGTTATGGCCAGTATGATATCGGTGACGAAGTTAATGCCGACGATACTGGCGGTTAACATAAAGATGATGGCGCCGGCCAATTGCTGGTCGTTGGAACGCGCCAGCGCCTCGATCAACAGCGCTCCCGCCTCGGTCAGCGTCAGAATCAGTGCGACGATCGGCAATTCATTGAAAATACGGTTCAGATCGAAACCCAGTGAATTGATGATCGGTCCGAGTGAATGGCGTGCCGGATAGCGCCACAGCAACTGTCGGCCGGAAACACCGCGCGCCGACGCGGCGAGCACGTAGAGCTTGCCAACCTCGTCGGACATCAGGGCGCGCACGGTTTGAATCGCAAACGCGGTCGCCGACCAGCCGAGGATAAATATCGGCAGCCAGGCACGCGAAATAAAATCAATGAACTTGTCGTAGTTCCAGGCGGCGTCACGATATTCCTTGGAAAACAGGCCGGTCAAACTGTCACCGAACATCACGGTAGAAAACAGCATGATCATCAACGCCAGCAGGAAATTCGGCATCGCCAGGCCCAGGTAGCTGACGAAACGCAAGCTGTTGTTGACGATTGGACTCTTCGAAGTAGCCGAAATAATCCCGACGGGAATTGCGATCAGGTAAGCCACCAGCAGCGAGGTCAGGCAGATGGCGAGACTAATCCAGAATTTATCGCCCAGCAACTGGGCGATATTGACGCGCAAAATACAGCTATCGCCAAACTCTCCCTGAAAGGCGTTTACGATCCACTTGCCCCAGCGCACGATATAGGGTTTATCCAGCCCGAGCCGGACACGCTCTGCATCGATATCGGCAATCGATATCTGACTACCCTGGGTGTTTTTAAAGGCGAGATAGCGCTCGGCGCAATCGCCCGGCACCAGTTCCATCAGGCTGAACACGATGAAGGACACCATGATTAGCGTGATGACCGCGAGCGTGGCTCGCGTGGCAGCGAATTGCAGGAAGTGAAACATCGGTGACTCTGGTGCTCCCCCTTAGGTATTCCTATTTTGGTTGTTCAACCCAATAGGCGTTTATTATTATGGCTGCGGGCAAGATAGCCCGCAGCCATTATTACTTACTACTTGTGCTTACTCGTCCAGCCACCATTGCGTGGGCCGGTACGGATAGGAACGATAGTATTCGAACGAATGCGTCTTGTAAGTGACGAAATTCTTCAGCACGTTGCGATGGTAAATCGGTGCCGGCACCTGAACCGTGCCGATAAACAGCAGGTTCTCGACCAGGTTCTTGACCATGCGCGCACCGATCTTGTCCGATTTGGGCGTGCCCACGGGGGTGGACTGGAAGGCGTTGATGTCTTCCATCATCTGTTTCGCGTAATCCGGCGGTTCTACGCCGCTGGCGCCACCAGAATCCACCCATTCAGCCCACAGCATATTGGTACGCACGGTGAAATAATCGTGATACGGCGGGACCCAGATCTGGTTGGTACCCAACACGATTGCGAGCGGCTGCCCGTTACGCCAGTTGGCGACATCGAGCTTGTTGGCGGATTGTGCTGAGCGGTATTCGTCCGGAGTGACTTCCTTAACCGTAGTAAGGACACCGGCCGCAGCCCAGTGCTGTCCGATCAGTTCGACCATCGCTGCCGGTGCGCCCTGCACCGAGAACAGCAGGTTGACGACCAGTTTTTTGCCGTTTAGCAAATCGCGAAACCCATCGCCGTCGACGTCTTTCAGACGCATCTCATCCAGCAGCTTGTTGGCAAGCGCCGGGTCGTACTGGGCATAATACTGCTTCCATTTCTCCTCGATGAACGGGGGTGAATCGGTAAAACCAACGTATTGCTTGCCTTCACCCATGCCGAAGAAGGCGACCTCGTTTATCTCATCGCGATTTATCGCAACGGACATCGCCTGGCGGAAGCGTAGGTCACTGAAAACCTTGCGTTTTTCCGGATCTTCATGGGTCATGTTAAAGGCAAAGGCCGCGATGGTGACTTCGGGCCGCAGTTCAACCGTGTAATCGCCTTTCTCCTGGTTTTCCAGCAGCAGCGGCGCGGTCGACAACTGCAGTGATTGCGCCTTGAAGTCTACTTCGGCGTTGACCAGCTTGAGCAGGCGCACCTCGTCTTCGTTGACGAAAATCTCGTCCTGTTCGCTGATATAAGGCAGCTGGTTACCGGCGGTATCGACCTGGTGAAAATACGGGTTTGCCACCAGGTGACGGCCTTCTGTGGACTCCGAGATCAGGATGTGCGATTCCAGCGTCGGCATGGTGTCCTTCGGCATATTTTTGACTTTGGCCGGGCTGCGCAGCATCGGCGACGGGGTATCGGTCCAGTCGGAGTTGCCGAAATAGTTGGAGATGACCTCGTATCCGTCCTTGAAGCCCATCGCCTGCGCCTTCTTGTCGGCGTCCGGGCTCAGCTCAGGATCCCACTGGCCGAGGAAGTGCATGGGCTGAAAGGCCTGTGCGAAGGTGTTGGCGAAGTGCACCAACAGCCCCGGCTTCGGCGCCGGCAGGTTGAAACGCACGGTCTGCGCATCGATGACATCGACCGTCATGCGTTCCCCGGCAACCAGCACGTAGTCTTTCGGATTTTCGATTACCTTGGGGTTCAACGAAAGATTGTCGTACCAGTACTTGACGTCTCGCGCGCCAAACGGTTCACCGTCGGACCACTTGTGGCCCTTGCGAAAGAAGAAGGTCAGCTGGGTGTAATCGTCGTTCCACTCCCAGTCCTTGGCCACGTTCGGCACGATGGTCTGCAGGTCGTCGGAGTAACGCACGAGGTTGACGTGGCGAATCGCGAGGAAGTCGGAAGTACCGGCTTCGGTTGCGTTCGACATGACATCGAAAACACCGCCATACTTACCGATACTGTCGTAGGGTGCTACTACCAGCGCATCTTCAGGAATACGCTGCTCTAGCGGCGGTAAATCGGGATTACCGCGAATTTGCTTGTTAAACTTTTCGATATCGGGATTCGCCTTGAACGACAGCTTGCACTTGGCAAGTGATTCGAACTCGGCAAGGTCATACTGTTGCGGGTATTTCCCTGCGGGGACCCCTTTTGGATCGGCTACCGTGGCTGCCGGACAGTCCATGGCAAAAGCCTGGGAACCGAGTCCAAGCTGTAATACCGAGAGCGCAAATCCTGCGCACACGGCCAGCCCTAATTTTTTAGAGTTAAAACGTTTCATTACTGATGTCCTCAGGAAGTTTTCGGTTGTTGTCATGCCACAGCTTTTCTTGTTTTCGTCTGCCGCACATCTTAAAGCGTGGTACAGGCGATCAAAGGTATACCCAGTTCGTAAAAGTTGCAAGTCGCACCAGCGCTAATATTTCAACTATAAAATGAACTGTGGCTTTACATAACTTACCAGGGCAAAAGCAGTGATCGCAATAATTACAAAGCCATGTGACAAATCGATGACATTAAGAGATTTTTCCTGAATCGGAGCGAGCTTGTTAACTCTTTGAATTGAAACAATTTTTAGAGTAGCTCTATCCAATGAACAACCGGGGTCTTGTTGTCCTGGGCAAGGTGTACCTGGCAACCAATATTTGACGTGGCGATAACATCGGGTTGATTGATCGACAGTGACCGGACCTTGTTGGTGTGCAGCTGCGTGGCCAGCGCGGGTTGCAGCATCGAGTAAGTTCCCGCCGAACCACAACACAGGTGTACGTCTTCGACCGCGCATATTTCGTAACCTGCCTTTGCCAACAAGGCTTCAACCCGATTGATGATTCCGAGGCCATGTTGCATGGTACAGGGGGTGTGTACCGCGACGCGTTTAGCTGGCAATTTCGAGGGATTCACCGG
>CAMYLU010000033.1:0-33900 GCA_947259485.1 uncultured Gammaproteobacteria bacterium
CTGCTAGCGATTACCGGCGTCTATTCCGCTTCAAAAAATATCACTTCTAATTCTGAAGACACGGAACTAATGCCCCCAAATCAACAAGGCACTAAAAAGAAAAAATTAATTTGTTTTCCGAACTCGTTGACCACTACTTAGCGTCTGCTGTTGGCCGTTCTCGGAAGCCCAGTTAGCGGTTTTCAGAGTCCGCTTTTGGCCGAAGATTGCCTCCCACACCAGGCATTTGAGTGTCTCCTTTGGAGAAAACAGATCCTCAGATTAGGTTAATCAGTAGCGATCAGCGAACCATATCAAATACCCGGTCAGGGGGAGTAAAGGAGTCGGTGACAAAGGAAACTCATTTGTCACCGCCCCTTTTTGCTTTTTGATTAAGGTAAGACTGGAGGGAGCGGATTAGAGAATATTTACCCATAAATAGTCGGTTGGCACTCCCATGTGGGTGACGGTGAAACCGTCGCAATCGTTAAATACGACGCTGGCGGTGGTCGCCGCGTCGCCTGTAATCGTTATATTCCCCGTTTCCGGTACGCCTCCCGGGCAATTGTTATAGTTGACGGAGGCGTCTATCGTGACATACCCGTGATCCGGATCGTAAACCGTGGCATCCACGTCAAAAGATGTTCCGGCGGTATTTGTGACGACCGTGATGACGACGCGATAGACTCTGCCGTCAACGCCGGCATAATCGGAAAATAGAGTACAGACTAGTGGCCCACCGCCACATGAAACGGTCATGTCGATTATTTGAGTTTCACCCTGATAAGTTACCCTGAAACTAATAAATCGCATGTTGAGCGAAGTAAGGGTTGCGCCGCTTATCGTGGCGGTAAAAGTGACCGTGCCGCTTACACTCGCGCCATTACCACCGGTAACCAGGCAATTCGTAAACAGGATAGTGCCTTCTGTACCGTCGGTGTTTTGATCCAGTTCCGCGGAACCCGTGTCGCATATGGGAAGAGGTTGTTGGGCGGTTCGGCTCTCAGTGGCGGCCATTAACTCCAACTGCCCGGCTATAATCGACACCAGATCTAGGTTAGTGACACTTCCACGCGGTGATATCGGGTTGGCATTGTTGGCGGTGTCAGCCGCAATCGCTTGATTCGCTCCGCCGGTCGAAGCGATGGCCAGTGCTTCGGCATTGCCGGCATCGACGGTGGCTGGAGATTTCAGACCAGTGTAAATAATACCCTCGTCGGCATCGCTGTCGCTACCGCCACTGCTGCCTCCACAGGAGGCTAGAACAAGACTGGATAAAATGATGATTGGCGCTACTATTTTTGAAATCATGTGAATTGCTACCGTGTGAGAATGGTTCTGAACCAGGATATTTAACTGGCAGGGATATGTTCGCAATATCTATGTATTTTAGGGGAAAATCAGAAATTTGCAGGATCAGGCTGCAGGACTCTGAAAGATATTGATGTTTGCTTAGGATCGAATTTAGGGAATATTAGGAGTTTGATTCCAAATGCAAATGAGTTTCATTTGTCACCGATCCCTTTGGCCCACTACGGAGAACATTAAGCTGTCATTGATTGGCTTCACGCAGGGCGATGATTCTTTCTTCCAGTGGCGGATGGCTCATGAACAATTTCTTGATGCCAGTTCCCAGACCGCCAGAAATACCAAAGGCTGCAAATTCACCCGGCAGGTCTTTTGGTTCGTTACCGCGTTGCAACGCCTGCAGCGCCGCAATCATTTTTTTACGCCCCGCCAGGGATGCGCCACCGGCATCGGCGCGAAATTCACGCCGGCGTGAAAACCACATCACGATCACCGAGGCAATGATCGACAGAAAGATCTGCGCGACGATGGAGGTAATGAAATAGGCAGGCCCATAGCCCCGCTGGGTCTTGAACACCACGCGATCAACCACGTGACCGATCACTCTGGAGAGGAAGATAACAAAAGTATTGATGACGCCCTGGATCAATCCCATCGTAACCATGTCACCATTACTGACATGGGTAATTTCATGACCGAGCACCGCCTCTACTTCGTCAGCATCCATGTTTTGCAGTAAACCCGAACTGACGGCCACCAATGCATTGTTGCGGCTCATGCCGGTCGCGAAAGCATTGGGTTCCGCAGAATTAAAGATGCCGACTTCCGGCATGCCTATCCCCGCCTGCTTCGCCTGGTGTTTAACCGTTCCGACCAACCACTGCTCGGCCTGGTTGGCCGGTTGCTCAATAATTCTTACACCCATGGATCGTTTCGCCAGGAACTTGGACATCGCAAGTGAAATAAAAGAACCGCCAAAGCCGATCACTGCAGACATCACCAGCAAAGCCTGCAGATTCAGGTCGACGCCATTCTCTGCGAGGATGCCTTCGAATCCAAATACCTTGAATACGATGCTGATCAGCACCAGTATGGCGGCGTTGGTGGCTAAAAAGAGCGCAATTCGAATCATAACAGGATGCCTCCCAGGGTTTGCTTAACGGATTGTGTGCATGGCATGATACATCAAATATATTTGATGTTGATATTGGAACAGTCGCTCAACTCGGCACGCGATAAAATTCCAATCTAATTACCGCTACTTTTATCGGAGCATCAATATAAGCCATGTTTATCTCCTTCTCATAGAACTGGACAACCGTTAAACCATAAAGTCCTGGCGACAAAGAGAGGGGGTGAAGATACTTATATTGGAACAATAACCAATGTCCGTTTCTGGCCGAAGATTGCCTCCCATCCTAGTTGCTTGAGCGTCTCATTTGAAGAAAGCTGGTCCTCAAATTTCATTGCTCGCCACCGGGATTGATCCAGGGCTGATTGCGGATAGATTAGTTCTAGCTATCGGGCTGCGCAATTTGATCGAGGTCCCATCAGGGTGCGGAAATAAGGGCATTTCAATCTGGCTATTGCCAAATCAAGCAGTCGCGAGGATCAATCTATGTTACATTCTAATCATTCTGATTGGGGGCCAGGCGGTATATAGCAGCAATTTTGTTCATAATTGTTGTTGAATCATATGCAGCCAGTTAATAAAAAATAGTAATCAAATGGACGAATCGAGGAACAGGCAGGACCTTCATTTAGAGATTGAAAGCCTTCGCGAGGAACTGCAAAACCAGGTTCAAACCAATAGCGAACTCCTCGTCTACAAGCAGCAACTCGACGCAATATTGAACAATGCACCGGTAGAGGTGTACCTGAAAGACCGTGAAGGTCGCTATCTCAGGATTAATAAGCAATTCGAAAAAATATTCGGCGTAAAAAGCGAAGACCTGGTGGGTTTGTTACCAACCGATGTGCATGAT
The DNA here is from genome assembly GCA_947259485.1 of uncultured Gammaproteobacteria bacterium. Taxonomy (GTDB): domain Bacteria; phylum Pseudomonadota; class Gammaproteobacteria. The sequence continues at coordinate 3,273 of CAMYLU010000033.1, forward strand.
CCCGAACTGGCTAAATCTACCCGAAACCACGACCTATTCGTTTTAAATTCCGGGAAAGTCGAGCAACGCGAAGAGCTTGCCAGGCTAGTCAATGATGGTCAATTTCATACCTTGTTAACGATAAAGTTTCCAGTATTCAATGACGACGGAGAGGTCGATGGTCTGGGTGCGATAGTGACCGACATAACCGAACGCAAACAGATGGAAGAGACTATACGTCGTGCCCAGAAGATGGATGCGATAGGCCAGTTGACTGGAGGTATCGCTCATGATTTCAACAATATACTCGGCATCGTCCTGGGTAACCTGGAGCTCATGAAGCGCCTTGTTTCGAAGGATGAAAAGGCACTTCCCCTGCTTGAAGCTGCCTATACGGGAGCTAGCCGGGGTAAGGAGCTGACAAGGAAACTCCTAGGCTTTTCCCGGACGACTGCAGGATTATCGAAAATCGTTTCCTTGAACGAATTCATAGAGGGTATGGAAGATCTGATCAGAAAGTCCCTGACCGTTTCAATCGACACGAAAATGTTATTGGAAGAAGACCTCTGGGCAGTCAAAATAGACTCAGGTGATTTGGTAGACGTTATGTTGAATCTATCACTTAATGCCCTTGATTCCATGCCTGCCGGTGGGAAAATTGTAATAAAAACAGCCAATAAAGTTATTGATGAAGACCATGTTGATTTTAATCCGGAGGTGAAGTCCGGGGAATTCGTGATGCTTTCGGTTAGCGACACTGGGCAGGGCATGACACCGGAAGTTGTTAAGAAAGCAATGGAACCTTTTTTTACAACCAAGGAGGAAAGCCAGGGAACTGGACTCGGTCTTAGCATGGTTTACGGATTCGTAAAGCGCTCTGGGGGACTCATAAAAATTTATTCCAAGGAGGGTGAAGGTACGGAGATCAGGATTTACTTGCCACGAGCTTACGAAGAGATTGAAGCAGATAAAAATATACCTTTAGAGGCAGATCTTCAGCGCGGTAACGAGACAATTTTAATCGTCGATGACGAAAAAGCCCTGGTCGATGTTGCCGTCTCGTACCTTCAGGACCTGGGCTATACAACCGTAACAGCCAATAATAGTAAACAGGCCCTGGAAGTACTTGAGAGCAATACGGCAATTGATCTGTTGTTCAGCGATGTAATCATGCCGGGAGGGAGTGATGGCTACGAACTGGCCCTGGCAGCTCGCGAATTACATCCGTCGTTGAAGGTATTGATAACCAGTGGGTTCACCAAAAAACACGATGATTATGTCAACGGTGAAAGCAAATACTATTCCAGGCTGGCTGCTAACCTCCTCAATAAACCCTATGCCAAATCCAGCCTCGCTACTGCAGTTCGAAGCGTGCTCGATGAGGAGGTCAAGTTGTGACAAAACCGTCAATACTCGTTGTTGACGATGAGCCAATGATGACTAGCATCGTTAGTGAGGTTGGTGAGCTGGGTGGGTTTGATGTCATTGAAACAAACAGTGCCAGGGAGTTTCAAGGTGCCTGGCAGGATCACGATCCAACGGTAGTAGTAATAGACATTATTATGCCCGATATGGACGGGATTGAATTGCTTAAGTGGTTATCCGAGCGTAAATGCCTGGCACCCATTATTCTAATGAGTGGATATGATCCAAACTACATGGAGCATGCATCTACTGTAGGTACCGAGAAAGGCAATACAATCATCGGAACTTTGACTAAACCGTTTCAAATAACCGAGTTGGAAGCCCTGTTGAAGCTGACTTTATCGCCATGCCAGTAGCGTGTTTCAACAATGCACCGTAGAGAATCCGTCCCGGGTGTTGCGGGGCGGATTCATTAACTAAACCAGTTCTTGCAGGCATTTTTCGAGGATATCCATGCCCTCGTTGATCAGCGCGTCGCTGATATTCAGTGCCGGCAGGAAGCGAATAACGTTTCCGCGTGCCCCGCAGCTGAGCAGGGCCAGGCCGTTTTCGTAGGCACGTCCGACCAATGCTTTGGTCAGCTCCGGGTCCGGATGCTCGGCATCTCCGTTCTTGACCAGCTCCATTGCCATCATCGCGCCGTGGCTGGTGCGCAGGTGTCCGATGTTGTTCGAGAACTTCGCCTGCAAGGCTTCGAGGCGTTGGGCAAACACTTCGCTCACGTGACTCGCCGATTCGATCAGGTTCTCTTCCTCGATGACGTCAATCATCGCTAACCCAGCAACACAACCGAGCGGAGAGCCGGCGTAGGTGCCACCAATTCCACCGGGTAGTGCGGCGTCCATAATCTCGGCTTTACCCACCACCGCGGCAATCGGGAAACCGTTGGCCATACCCTTGGCGACTGTCATCAGGTCGGCCTCGATATCGGCGTATTCGCTGCAAAACATTTTGCCGGTGCGTGCAAAACCGGTCTGAATTTCATCGACGATCATAACGATGCCATGCTGGTCGCACAGCGCTCTGAGTGCCTGCATGAATTCGACCGGCGCCGGGTAAAAGCCACCTTCACCCTGTACCGGCTCGATTATTATCGCAGCGACATCAGTGGGTGCAATATCAGCCAGAAACAGATCGTTCACTGCGTTCAGCGAATCCTCGACTGAAATGCCGTGATAATCGATCGGAAATCGTGCGTGATAAATTTCTGCCGGAAAAGGACCGAACAGATTTTTATAGGGCGTGATCTTGCCGGTCATGCCCATGGTCAGGTTGGTCCTGCCGTGATAACCACCGTTGAAGGCAATGACGCCGCGTCGACCCGTGTGCGCGCGCGCAATTTTGACCGCATTTTCGACCGCCTCGGCACCGGTAGTTACGAATATCGATTTTTTCTTCGAGGCACCCGGTGCCAGCTCATTAAGCTTTTCGGCCAACCGTACCGCGCTGTCGTAAGGGGTTACCATGACGCAGGTATGGCTGAATCTTTCGAGTTGCTCAGCGACCGCGGCAACGATTTTCGGATGGCTGTGTCCGGCCGAGCAAACCGCGATACCGGTGCCAAAATCGATGTAGCGCTTGCCTTCCACGTCCCAGATTTCAGATCCCAATGCTCGCTCTACATAGACCGGGGCTATATTGCCCTCACCGCGCGCGATGGCATCATCCTTGCGCGCCTGCCATTCCTGGTTGGAGGTGCCGGACAATTCGGATACTTTCAATTTAGCAGTGCTCATTTGTCGATTCCTCCCAGGCACATGTACTTGATTTCAGTGTAGTCATCGAGACCGTATTTTGAGCCTTCACGACCCTGCCCGGATTCCTTGACCCCACCGAAGGGTGCCATTTCATTAGAGATGATGCCCTCGTTAATGCCGACGATGCCATACTCGAGGCTCTCGGCAACGCGCCAGATGCGGCCGATATCACGGGAATAGAAATAGCAGGCGAGGCCGAACTCGGTATCGTTGGCCATCTGGATGGCCTCGTCCTCGGTGTCGAACTTGAACAGGGGTGCGATCGGTCCGAAAATCTCTTCTCGAAAAACGCGCATTTCGCCCGTAACGTTGGTCAAAATGGTAGGTTCAAAGAAATTTGTTCCCAGTTCAGAGCGATTGCCGCCGGCAACCATTTTTGCGCCCTTGCTGACCGCATCGGCAACAAAGGCTTCCATGTCGTTGGCGGCCTCTTCGGTGATCAAGGGACCGACGGTTACGCCTTCCTGGGTGCCATCACCCATCTTGAGTCCGCTAACGGCAGTCGCCAGCTTGTCGGCAAAAGCGTCGTAGCAACCCGCCTGCACCAGGATACGATTAGCGCAAACGCAGGTCTGGCCGGCATTTCGGTACTTGCTGATCAGTGCGCCGGCAACGGCAGCATCCAGGTCGGCGTCGTCGAAGACGATGAAAGGCGCATTACCGCCGAGTTCCATCGAGGTGCGTTTGACAGTTTGTGCGCATTCGGCCATCAATTGCTTGCCGACCGGGGTCGACCCGGTAAAGGTCAGTTTGCGCACGATGGGATTCGAGGTAAGTTCTTTGCCGATGGCCGCGGTTTCACCGGTCACCATGTTGATGACCCCCGGAGGAATACCGGCACGCTCGGCCAGTTCGACGAAGGCATAGGCAGATAACGGGGTCGCGTTGGCGGGTTTGCAAACCACGGTGCAGCCGATGGCAAGTGCCGGCGCAATTTTGCGCGTCAGCATTGCGTTCGGGAAATTCCACGGGGTGATGCAGGCAACCACACCGACCGGTTGCTTGATGCAGATGATGCGCTTGTCGTTGGAAGGCTGTGGGATGGTGTCACCATAAATGCGCTTGGCTTCCTCGGCAAACCATTCGATATAGTTGGCGCCATAGGCGATCTCACCACGTGACTCGGCCAGCGGTTTACCTTGTTCCGTGGTCATAATCAGCGCCAGGTCTTCCTGTGCTTCCATCATCAGGTTGAACCACTTGCGCATGCAGGCGGCACGTTCCTTGGCGGTTCTTGCACGCCAATCGGGGAAGGCGGCCTCGGCGGCTTCGATCGCGCGGCGCGTCTCCGCGGTGCTGCATTTGGCGACTTCGGCGATGACTTCGCCATTGACAGGATTGGTGACCGGCACGGTTGTGCCGCTGTCGGCGTCCACCCATTCACCATTGATATAAGCCCTGGTTTTGAGCAGGGATTGGTCGGTTATTTGAATACTCATTTGCGTGATTCCAAGAAAATTGCCGGAAAGGCGAGAAGCATAACGATTTCACCTATCGGGAACAATGATAATCAGCCCATATCGCTGAAAGATTGCCCTGATTTAGGAGCCCGCCATGTTAGAATCGGGACCTCGAAAGCTCATTTAGGAATCGAAATGCCTGACACCGGAGCCCCAAAAAACAGAAACCAGCGCACCAACCTGGATTTTTACCACAGTCCGACCCAGATGCGTTTCGATACCTGGAATCGCCTCGACGAGCATGCTAACCGTCTCAGCGCGAAACATCTGCGCAAGGCTGATGTCGCGAGCCTGGTCAAGCAAATTCGCGAAGCGCTTAGCCTGCTGCATACCTTTGAAGACTATAGTGCATTCCCGTCCCAGGAAGATTTTGATCTGTTGTGGAAACTGTTCAACGATGAAGATTACGAGCTGCTTTCGCGCATGGTCACGCGAATCGTGCGTGCTCTCACCGGCGGTACCTATCGCTCGCGGCAAATCAATCTGCGCACAGCCTCCGAACTCGACGAGCGTGGAGAAGCGAGTCATCATCATGACGAATTGTCGCATCAGCAGCGGCCCTATTTCGAAGTCCTGTTCGTCGACGAAAGCGGGCCGGATGATGTCAAGTTATTGCGCGATAGCCTGCGTAAAATGAGGCGCCCGGAAGATCGTTTCATCTACGATATCGTGGTCGTGCCGAGCTTTGAAGACGCATTGATCGCGGTACTGTTTAACTACAATATCCAGGTTGCGGTGATTCGATATGGTTTCCCGTTACGCTCGGTGAATCACCTCGAAATTTTACAGCGTTATCTCGCCAAGATAGATGAGACCGAATACGAGGACTCGCTTGACACCACGCGCGGGCCACTGCTGGGGAGTCTGCTGGCCGAGGTGCGTCCGGAACTGGACCTGTACCTGGTGACCGATGCCGCGGTCGAGGATATCGCCGGTAACGTATCGCAGAAATTTAAGCGGATTTTCTACCAGCAGGAAGACTATCTCGATCTGCATCTGAATATCTTGCGCGGCATCGAGGCGCGCTATGAAACGCCGTTTTTTACCGCATTGCGCAAGTACAGCCAGCAGCCAACCGGGGTTTTCCATGCGATGCCGATATCGCGCGGTAAATCGATCACCAAGTCGCACTGGATCAAGGACATGGTCCAGTTTTACGGTATGAATATCTTTCTCGCCGAAACCTCGGCCACTTCGGGTGGGCTCGATTCACTGCTGCAGCCGCACGGGCCAATCAAGAAAGCGCAGCAACTCGCGGCGCGTGCTTTTGGCGCCAAGCGCACCTATTTTGTGACCAATGGCACCTCCACCGCCAACAAGATCGTGGTGCAGGCACTGGTGAAGCCGGGCGATATCATCCTGGTAGACCGCGACTGCCACAAGTCGCATCACTATGGCATGGTGCTGGCGGGTGCCCAGGTTTGCTACCTCGATTCTTACCCGTTGAACGATTACTCCATGTACGGTGCGGTACCGCTAAAAGAAATAAAGAGCAAGCTGCTGTTGTACAAGAAGGCCGGCCTGCTGCACAAGGTCAAGATGCTGTTGCTGACCAACTGCACCTTCGATGGCGTTGTGTACAACGTCGAGCGGCTGATGGAAGAGTGCCTGGCGATCAAGCCGGACCTGGTGTTCCTGTGGGATGAGGCCTGGTTTGCATTTGCCGGCTTTACACCGACCTACCGGCGGCGCGCGGCAATGGCGACCGCCAACCGGTTACGCGGGCGATATCGAAGCGAGGCATACCGGCAAGAATACGACGAGTACCAGAAACGCATTGCCAAATGCAAGGATGAAGATTTGCTCGAGCAGCGACTGCTGCCTGATCCGGATAAGGTACGTATACGTGCCTATGCCACCCAGTCGACGCATAAATCGCTAACCTCGCTGCGCCAGGGCTCGATGATCCACGTTTACGACCAGGAATTTAACCATAAGGTGCAGGAACCGTTCGACGAGGCTTTCATGACCCACACCTCGACCTCGCCTAATTACCAGATTCTGGCTTCGCTCGATATTGGCCGGCGCCAGGTCGAACTGGAAGGATTCGAGCTGGTGCAAAAGCAGATCGAGCTGGCGATGGTGATTCGCGAGCGCGTGGCTTCGCATCCGCTGCTGAGCCGCTATTTCACCTTTCTCGAGGCAAAGGACATGATTCCCTCGGAATACCGGCCTTCCGGAATCGACAGCTATTTCAGCCCGGAAAAAGGCTGGCGAAACAATGGCATGGAAGAAGCCTGGGAGAGAGATGATTTTGTCATCGATTTAACCCGACTGACGCTTTATGTTGGCAAAACCGGCATCGACGGAGATACCTTCAAGAACGAGTACCTGATGGATAAATATGGTATCCAGATCAACAAGACTTCGCGTAACACCGTTTTATTCATGACCAATATCGGCACCACGCGCAGCTCGGTCGCGTTTCTGATCGAGGTATTGGTGAAAATTGCGACCGAGCTCGATCAGCAGCGCGAGGACGCCAGCCGGGTAGAGCGCAAGTTGATCGAGAAACGCGTGAAATCAATGTCGGAAGAACTGCCGCCATTACCGGATTTCAGTTACTTTCACGCCGCGTTTTGCCCGGGCTCGCAGCAAAAGGTTAAGACTACTGATGGCGATATCAGGAGCGCTTTTTTCTATGCCTATGACGAGGAAAACTGCGAATATATGACCATCGACGAGGATACCATCGGTGCCGCGATGAAGTCGGGACGGGAGCTGGTATCGGCCAGTTTCGTGACACCATACCCGCCGGGATTTCCGATACTGGTTCCGGGACAGGTGGTGAGCGAGGAGATATTGGCCTTCATGCGCGCGCTGGATGTCAAGGAAATCCATGGTTACAACCCCGAAATCGGCTTGCAGCTTTTTACCGAGGAAATGCTGGCAAAACTGCAGCGCTGAGTAAGACCAACGCTGTTCGAAGCGCGATATCCCGAGCCGTTATACCCAGGAGGGAACTTTTTCGGCAATTTCTCGATCCCGGGTTTTAGTGTCGCGCGGCAACAATTCTTAAAATTGCAGCACCGGAATGGGTTTACTGGTGTAAACCTCGCCGTAGGCTCTGCTGTTTTTCGGGTAGCCTTCGGGATCGACAAAATCGATCTGGTACTCTTGCGGCTCGAACCAGTCGAAATCGAAGGCCCAGGTTTTTTCCGGCCAGAAATATTCGCAGGCACCATGTTGCGGATAAAAGGCCGCATCATACAAGGTGCCAAAGCCCCGTGCATACTGAGTCTGATACAGTGGCGCGCGTAAAAATTCCCGCGCGAAATCCCGTGCCGTGTGAACTCCGCTGGCAGTAACGTCGGTGAGGTAACGAAAACGACCACGGCTGTCCACCTTGTCCTCGTAAATCGGCCAGTCGCTATCAGCCTGATGGTTAGTCGCAATATGATGCTCGTAAAAAACCGGATCGCGCCCGGGTGTAAGCTCAACCGTCCGCTGGTTTGCCTCGCGGTCGAGCAGCATAAGGTTATAAGCTCCCTGAACCGGAATGCGGCAAATTAATTCGGCGGCCTCGTCGACATCAGCGGCAAACTCGAGCAAGCAGCGTATCACTAGCGAGATGCCGAATCCGTCGGCAAACTGTTCGCGTCCACCAAATGACATTGATACTGCGAGCCCATCGCTGTTGATGCCATCGAGCAAACCGGACATACAGTCGAGCATGCCAATGACCTGCCGACGATTGAACTTGCTTTGCATCAGCAAGCCATCGAAAACATAAGGGGAATAATCGTAACTGCGCACCATGACGACTTCATCGGCTGGATATATCGCCTGCGAGCAACCACGAAAAAGCGGCGGTGGGCAGTATTGAGACAGGAATCGCGCGGCGTGATCGCCGCCGCCGGCGAGGTCGACCATGGCCTCGTAAACTGGCACGAATTCGGGAATATACTGCTTTATCGCTTTCACCGATTCAAAGTAGGTTGGTCGGTCGCGTTCACCATAACGCAGAAACCATCGCTTGTAGGCGGGCCAAAGGCGTTTGAAATGGTGCTGCCAAATCGGACCGGCTTGTTCCTCCGCGAAGGCGCGGAAGGTGAATTTCATGTGCGTCGCGGCGGACATCAAAATGGCGAAAAGGGTGGGTCGATGAGGGTCGGTGACGGTATTTCAGGAGAATCTTCGTCTTCAGCAATTGCGTTACCGACGGGTTCCAGGTCATTGCGGGTCCACCAGTACCAGAAACCCTGCTCGCGCAACCAGGTGCCGAGCTTGTCGATGCTGTTCCACTCGCGGCCCGTGCCGCGTGCGTTATATACACGGCAAAGCTGGTTATCGACGTAAACCGCCACTGCCCAGGCCAGTGGATGCTTACCCGAATCGCCGTAACCGCCGCCCTGATGCATGCGCTCGACGCGAAAAACCACGGCAAATTCACCCAGCCTGGCGTTGTCCCGCAGGGGCGCCAGATCCGCCTGGGTGACCGATCCGGTGATTCCTAGTTCTACATCTTGACTCATGATGTTGACTTTAGTTGATTATATAACTACATTATGGTTCATGATGTAGTTGAGAGCAATTGATCATTACTACATTACTGGAATCAAAAATATTTTTGATCCTTTATTTCACCATCCCACATTATGGAGCATATTGTGAATAAGAAAGTATCCCCCATTCCGCGCGGTTACCGCACCGCTACCCCTTGCCTGACAGTTTACGATATCGACAGCGCCGTTGCTTTTTACCAGGCCGCTTTCGGTGCCGAACTGCTGACTCGCCTGGCTGGTGCCGACGAATCGGTAGCATTACATGCCACGATGAAAATCGGCAACAGCATTATAGCCTTAAATCGTGAGGCACCCGAGCTGGGCGTACTATCGCCGGCAAGCCTCGGTGTCAGCATCGGTCAGGTTCATCTTTACGTCGATGATGTTGATACCAGCTGGGAGCGCGCACTCGAGGCCGGTGCGATGGTGCATACAGCACTCTACGACAGCTTTTGGGGCGATCGAAGCGCAATCCTGGCAGATGGCAACGGCCACCTGTGGTCGATCGCAAGCAAGATCGAAAACTTGTCGCAAGCAGAGATCGCCCGTCGCGCCGCGGCCTGGTATGCGGTCGAAACAGAGACTGCGCCCGAGCCTGAAGTAGCGTTCGAGATGGTGCAAACCGAGGAAACACTTGCAGACGAGCATGTTGCTGTCTAAGCTACGCGCATTTGTTTCACCTAGTCAGGGCCGGGATTATTCTCGGCCCGCTTATGTGCGTCTCCCCGTATGCAAGAAATATCGCTGTCCGCAGCGCAACAGTTAAAAGCCCTCGCGTCGGGTCAAACCAGCGCCGTCGACTTACTCGAGCAGACCATTGTCCGTGCTGAAGCGCTCGCACCGATACTCAACCCTATCGCTCTGAAACTCTACGGCCGCGCGCGCCAGGCCGCCATCGAAGCCGACAAGAAACGCGCCAGCGGTAAGTTTGGGCGTTTGTGTGGATTGCCGATTACGATCAAGGATTCCCAGTTTCTGGCGGGTTATCCCTGCGCTAATGGCTCGCAGGTACTCAGCGATTTCGTGCCGACCGAAACTTGCCGGGCGATCGAATTGATGGAACAGGAGGGTGCGATAACCTTTGCCAAGACCACCTGTCCGGGGCGGTGGGTCGATCCGTATTCCCGCTGGATTTTGTGGTATCGTCGGCTTTAAACCCAGTTTCGGGGTGGTGCCGCGTGAACCTTGTTTCCCGTCCTGGCAATCGATCGTTTCCTACGGACCGATGACGCGAAGCGTAGCCGATGCACGCCTGTTTTTAGATATTATCGGTGAAAATTTTGAGGGTAATACCAATCCTCGCTTGAACAAGCGCGGCATTATTTACTCGGAAGATCTTGGTTTTGCGCCAGTTAATACCGACGTGCGCGATGCTTTCCGCGCGGTGATCGAAAGCATGCGCCAGGCGGATTTCCAGATGATCGAGGATAACCCGGGTTTGACCTCTTCAGTTAAAACCTGGGCCATAACCGCCTGCTATGACGCCGCCGAGAATGCTCGGGGCAGCGCCTACAACATCGATTACCTGGGCGAAGTTGCCAAGGGATTCATCGATTTCGGCGAGCAATTCAGTGAGGCAGATTTTGCCGCGGCCCAGAAACAGCGCAAGGTGATCCGTGGCCACTACCAGCAGATGTTCAAGCGCCACAACGCTCGCATCCTGGTCACGCCGACGCTAGGCTGCGAGGCCTTTCCTCACGGTGCTATCCACCCGCACAAGATCGACGATACCCATATCGAAATGCCCTGGCTCGATTGGGCCAGTTTTCTTTACGACGCCAATCTGACCGGTATGCCCGCTTGCGCGATCCCAATGGGACTGGGGGACGAAGGCCTGCCGCTGTCGTTGCAGATCCTGGGGCCGGTGGGCAGCGACTACGAGGTGTTGCGCGTCGCCGAAGAAATCGAGAAGCTCATCGGCTGGGACAACTCGATTGTCACACCCGCGAATAGCTCGCTGGGACAAACCGCCTAAAACAATTTCGAGCGATACGGGTCCTGGTATAGTTCGGGCACCGCTTTTGGTTCGGAGCCGTGAAACTCGGCATTGATCGCTGCGGTCCAGAGTTTGGCTCGTTCGCGCAGTTCGCGTTGCTCGGTCTGCATGCGCCCTCGCGAAACGATAATACCGAGATCGGCACCCTTGTAAACGTAATCACCTTCTCGATAAACCCGCAGATAGTAAGCCTCGTCGTTATCGATGACGTTGGTCCAGTCAAGATCGGACCGGTCATAGGTAATAGCGCCGTGGTTATCCATTGACCAGACCCCGCTTCTCGGCGCATGCGTTAATAGCTTTACCTTGTCCTCGGTTTGCTTGAGTACCAGTTGACTCCAGAAATCGTATTCGTTCCAACGATTCTGTATTTTACGAAGATTGATCTCGTAATCGACATCAAGATATTCAAGCAGGTGAAACAGAAACAGCGGTACGCCACCGTAGTGCGCCGTAATCAGGTTGGTCAGGGGACTGGCGCCACTGATGCGCGGATTGACTTCGCCCAGGTAGGGCGTACCGTCATCGGTGTCGAGCAGGAAGTCCATACAAAACACGCCCTTGTACCCCTCCCGGTAAAGCCGATCCCCGAGCCCGGCCGCCATATTGCGAAGGTCGCGCCGAATTTTGGCATTGAAAATCTTGGGCCAGACGTCGTTGCCGCACCAGCCGCCCTTGTAGGGTGTAATTTCCTCGAAGCCGGTAATGTCGGTCTGTATCGGTCCTGATAATGTGCCGTGTCGCGTAACGCAGACTTCCATCGTGCCGGGCATGTGGTTGATGCGCTTCATGATCTTGAGCTGCTCATCCTTCATGTCCTTGGCGTGTTTGTTGTAGTCACTCTCCGACTTGATAAAAAATGTGGTGCGCCCGGAATCGCCGTAAGGCGTCTGCACCACGAGATCGTTACCCAATTTTGCCTTGTTTGCTGCAGCCATTAGCTCGCTGAAACTGTCTGCCTTTTTGACCAGAATATTAGGAGCGCTGTCGATGCCGGCTTCACTGGCCAGCCTGGTTAGTTCGATCTTCGAATCCAGCCGTTTGCGCATCTCGACTGGTGGCAGCGCTATTTTTACCCCGAGTTCGTCGCAGATCTCCTCGGTCTTTTCGTCGAGCATGACGAACAGTAGCCGCGCCGGCCCCTTGCCGGCCTTCTTGATTCGATCGATCACTTCCTTGTGCATCAACATGTAGTTGCACACGTCCTCCATCGACTCGAATTCCGCGTGGCTTTTCTCGGAGGGCACGAAAACACGCGGGTGTTGGCCGTCGAAAGAATCAAAATAATTGATATGAAAGAATCGGTTGACGAATTTCTCGAGGCCCAGCAGGTTGAACGAAGTCGGCGAGACGAAAAAGATCGGCGTTTCATTACGTCGAAAGAAAGTGAGAATGTCGGATAATCCTCGAACCTTGGCGCTTCTACCCATATTGCTTCCCCCAATATATGAAATCATCTGGATCGATAATGAACCAACGATCATATAAGATTGACTTGTTTAAAGCACCCGATAATCCAAAATAAACAAACGCTATGACCAGAACACGCCGCAGGCGTAATCGCAATGCTCATACCGAGTCGCAGGTAGCAGTCCATCAAATCGATCGTAAAGTCCTGCATAGCCGATTCGCGCCACTGGAACCGCTGGACCAGGAGCAACTCGAGTTCATTCACGATATCTCGCTGCGCATTGTCGAAGAGGAGGGCATCGAGGTGCTCGGAGATCTGGCACTGGATTTATTTCGCAAGGCCGGCGCCAGCGTAGACGAGCAGGGCGTGGTGCGCATGGACCGGGAATTGTTACTCGAAACCGTGGCCAGGGCGCCGGAGACTTTCGAAGTAGTCCCACGCAATCCGCAGCAAACCCTGTCGGTGGGGGGTGACGTAATCAATTTTGGGCTGGTGTCGGGAACGCCCAACGTGCACGACAATATCAACGGGCGGCGGGCAGGAAACTACGAAGACTACAAGAAGCTCATTAGTTTTGGGCAGTATTTCAATGTGCTGACCTTTTTTGGTAACCAGGCAACCGCACCGACCGATATGCCGGCAAATTCGCGCCACCTGGATACCACCTATATTAACCTGACGCTTTCTGACAAACCTTTCTTTGCCACCGGAATTGGTGGGGGACGTGCTCGCGACGCGATCGAAATGAGCGCGATCGCGCGGGGATTGAGCATGGAAGAAATGAAAACCAACCCGAGCGTTATGACCAATATAAACGTCAATTCACCGCGCAAGCTCGATGATGCGATGGCTTATGGATCGATGCAAATGGCGATGTTTGGTCAGCCGGTAACGGTAACCCCGTTTACGCTGATGGGGGCAATGACACCCTCGACGATGGCTGGCGCGCTAGCGCAGCAGAATGCGGAAGCGCTAGTCGGCATTGCACTGTTGCAGTTGACCAACCCGGGTACGCCGGTGGTTTACGGCGGTTTTACTTCAAATGTCGATATGCGTTCGGGCTCGCCGGCTTTCGGCACCCCGGAAAACGCACTTGCCAATATCGCCGGTGGTCAACTGGCGCGCAAGTACAAACTGCCTTACCGCACCAGCGCCTGTAATGCCTCGAATGCTGTCGATGCGCAGGCGACTTACGAAACCCAGATGGCATTGTGGGGTGCGGTCATGGGTCACGGAAACCTGATCTATCACACCGCGGGTTGGCTGGAGGGCGGGCTGGTCGCTTCGTTTGAAAAACTCGTCATCGATTGTGAAATGCTGCAACACATGAGTAAGATGCTCGAGCCAATTAAAATCGATCTTGCTGAAACCGGTCTAGAAGCGATGCACGAAGTCGGACCGGGCGGGCATTTTTTCGGTTGCGCGCATACCATGGAACGCTATAAGAACGCGTTTTACGAACCCTTTATCAGCGACTGGCAAAACAGCGAAAACTGGATCATGGCAGGCTCGAAAGATGCCACCATGCGGGCTACCGAACTGTGGCCGAAAATTCTCGAAGAATTTGAACCCCCGGCAGTCGATCCTGCGATCGAGGAAGCGCTACAGGCCTACATGGCACATCGCAAGGAAGAACTGGCTGGCCAGGAACCAAACCTCGAACCGACGCCGTAGCGGTCGACCCCGCGAAAGCGGGGACCTTGAAAGACTGGCGTCATCCCGGCCTTGAGCCGGGATCTTACAATGATACTGCGTTATAAGTTCCCGCTTGCGCAGGAATGACAGGGTCTAGAGTCATCCCGGACTTGAGCCGGGATCTTACAATGATGGTGCGTTATAAGATTCCCGCTTGCGCGGGAATGACAGGGTCTAGAGTCATCCCGGCCTTGAGCCGGGATCCTGCAATGATGCTGCGTTATTAAGTTCCCGCTTGCGCAGGAATGACGATGTAGTACTGGAATGGTGTGATCTTTATTTCAGCAGTTTTTCTTCGAACGGGTAGGTGATCAGGTTTTCGTAACCGTCTTCGGTGATCAGTACCTGGTCTTCAAGCTTTACGCCTTCCTTGCCGCCGACTTCGCCGGCATAAACCTCGACACAAAAAACCATTCCCGGCTCAACCACGCCGTCGTAGCCGTGCGTCTCGTAATCCTCGCGATAACGAATTGCCGGGTATTCATCGCACAGGCCGACGCCATGCATCACCACTCCGTAGCGGTTGGGAATACAGTTATCCGGTAAACGGTGCGCTTTTTGCGTGATTTCGCTGAATGTGACCCCTGGTTTCAACAACTCCATGTTGGTCATGATATGTTCGTGTGAGATGCGATAGATGCGTTTCTGCGCTTCAGTCGGCTCCACGTCACCACAAAGCCAGGTACGCGAGATGTCGCAGCATATGCCGTAGGTGCCTACCATGTCGGTATCAAGCGCGAGCAATTCACCGTCACTGATGATGCGCGGGCCTGACTCCTGGAACCACGGGTTGGTGCGTGGCCCGGATGAAAAAATCCGCGTTTCCAGCCACTCGCCGCCGCGCTTGATATTACCAGCATGCAGTACCGACCAGACTTCGTTTTCACTCTTGCCGGCTTCGCAGGCGTCTTCCATTTCATACATCGCGGCTTCACAGGCCGCAATCGAACAGCGCATCGCCTTGATTTCATCGGGGCCTTTGATTACGCGAGCTTCCTCGGTAACCGCCTGGCCTTCAAAAACCTCGAAGCCCATTTTTTCGAGTGCGCGTAGTCCCGAGATCTCGATCTTATCGACCGCCAGGCGTCTATTTTTACCGGAGTGGCTGCGCATCAATTCATCGATGTTTTTGGCAAAATGCATCGCGTGTTCTTCGCCACGCTGCGCTGATTCAAAGTAAAAAAACGACGCGCCATGGCGACGCTCTTTGACCAGCGGCAAATGATCGGAAAGGTGTTCGCAGCTATGGAAATCGAACAGCACGATATAACCGTCGGCAGAAACAAAACAGGCGCGCGCCGGGTTGTGTGTGATCCACAGCTGCATGTTGGTGGAGTCGGTCGCGTAACGGATGTTGAGCGGATCAAATAATACGATGCCGCCGTAGTCGCGTGCCTGTAACTCCTGCACCAGGCGCTGCAGGCGGAACTCGCGCATCGTATCGAGGTGCGGGATTTCGAGCCCGAGCGCTTCCCACTCGGCAAAAGCGAGATCGGTGGGACCGATTTCCACGCGGTCATTATTGTCCGGCGTGCCGTCAGGTTTTAGCGCGGAATCCGGATTTCGATAGGGATCGATCTTGCGATTCGAGCTGTCGATGGAATAAGGGCTTGCGGCCATTAATGAATCTCGATAGATGTAACAGAATTATTACAAGAATAAGGGATTAGCGGTGTTAAGATAAATCATTTTTAATGAGTTTAGTCATATTTATACAGGTCGTCGCCAATGAATGAAAACAAAAAAGCGTCACTCGAATCGCGCCTGCCGCACGCCTGCGACTATATTGACCCGGTGAGCGGCGGTATCAGCCCACCGCTGCAGTTTGCGACGACCTATGCCCGGGATACCGAGTACGAGTACTTAAGTGACTACAGCTACAGCCGCTCTGGTAATCCGTCGTGGGAAGTACTGGAGCAAGTCTGCGCCGAACTCGATGGTGGGGCCGAAGCCAAATGCTTTGCCTCGGGCATGGCCGCGGTTTGCGCTTTTTTCGAAACCGTCAATAGCGGGGAACACGTGGTGGCGCCGCGGGTCATGTATCACGGCGCCCAGGACTGGCTGCGCCGTATTTCGGAAAAGCGCTCGATTGGGCTCAGCTTCTTCGATGCCGGCGATATCGAGAAATTACGGCAGGCGATGCAGCCCGGGAAAACCTCCGTGGTATGGGTCGAAACCCCGGTAAACCCGACCTGGGATATCATTGATATTGCCGCTGCCGCTGAGATCGCGCACGCGGCGGGGGCGATACTCGCGGTTGACGGAACCGTTGCCTCGCCGGTGACGACCCGCGCGCTTGATTATGGCGCTGATATTGTTTTTCACTCGGCAACCAAGTACCTCAATGGTCACAGCGATGTGGTTGCCGGCATATTAGTGACCCGGGAATTGAATCAGCGCTGGGAGGAAATCAAGCTGGTGCGGACCCTGATGGGCGGCGTGCTGGGGCCATTTGAGGCCTGGTTACTGTTGCGCGGTATGCGCAGCCTGTTTGTGCGTTTTAACCAGGCATCACAAAGCGCCTTGCGGCTGGCACAACACTTTGAAAATGATCCTCGTCTGCAGCGGGTGCTGTATCCCGGTCTCGAAAGTCATCCCGGGCACGAGATCGCCAAACGTCAGATGACCCATGGCTTCGGTGCCATGGTATCATTGCTGGTCAATGGAGGTGCCGAGGAAGCGAAACGGATTGCCGGTAATGTCCGCCTGTTCGTGCGCGCTACCTCGTTGGGAGGCGTTGAAAGCCTGATCGAGCATCGCGCGTCCGTGGAGGGTCCGCACAGTGAAGTGCCGCAGAACTTGCTGCGCCTGTCAATTGGTATTGAAAATTGCCAGGACTTAATAGACGATCTTGAACAGAGCCTGGAAATGCTCTGAAAACCTGGGGAAAGAATATGTCAGTACAAAGTTCCATCGATGATACAACCGCGTCCATTATGTCGGCTTTGGCGGATCATAATCTGTCAGACTCGGATAAAGAGCAGATTACAAAAATCGTAAGCCAGTTGCTGGTGGAGACGGTTGAAAAAACAACCAAGAATTACCACGAGACGACAACTAACTGTTGTGGACCCGAACTTGATCTGGCACATCAGATCAGGGAAGAAATCGATCGCAAGACCAAGTTATTGATTTCCAACCTGAAAGCGCTGCGTTAAACTAGCTATTGCTCGCTTTCAAATTCGTGACAGGCGTGCTCGATGGCATGTGCGAACGAGCGCGCCAGGCTGCGAATCACGAATAAATCATAAGTCGGCGTATCGTCAACCTGGATTACGGTGGCGTTCATGTGCGCTACCGAAGTCATCGCGCACTGACCCGGGCCAAACGCGCGCGGATGCAGGTCGATCGCGGTGTTTTTCGCCATCACCCGGCGCGCATGCAAACCGCTCAGACGTAAACCACAGCGACCGTGGCTTTGATCAACCACCGCCCCGAGATTACCCGTCGTCACGAGATCACCTGTTGTCCCGAGATCACCCGTCGCGCCGAGTTCACCCATCGCATCTTGCAGCACTTTAAATAACTCACCGGGCGCGCGTCCCGCTTCTGCGTCGCTGCACACGACCAGCCAGCTATTGGGCCCGTTCCAGCAAACCTGGGTCTTGCCATCCGAATTGACGATGCCGGGCCGGGTCGAACATTTTATGCCGAGTGCCGCAGCGATAGCCGCGGCTGCATCCGCGTGTTTGCCATTGAAGCTCAGTACCTGGATCGCGGTCAGCGCCTTGCGCTCACTCAGGCGCACATTCTTGTAGTCGACGATAAAATCGCCGTTGCTCGGTAACAGTGGCGATACGCGCACCGGCAAGTCTTGTTTATCAGGCACGGACGAGTTCCCCCTCGGGATCGATGAATACAGGGTGGCAAACCTCGACCTTGAGCGTCTCATCGTCGAGTGGGAACACCGCTTCGATCTGCTCTCCATGCCGCGAAGCGCCATCGCGCAACAGGCCGAGTGCAATGCCGCAGCCCAGTTGCGGGCTATAGGTTGTCGCGGTCACATGACCCTGTGACTGGCTCACGGTCTCCAGCTTGACGCTGGGATCGACCAGGTGCGCGCCGATGCGCAGGTTTCTTTCCGGCTCAAGCGATTTAAGCCCAACCACCTGCAAACGACCCTCGCCCACCAGCAGCGGACGCTCAGAATTATGTTTGCCGATGAAATGCTTTGCACGGTTAGCCATGCCCTCGAGGCCAAGGTCTTGCGCGGTGGTGCGGCCGTCGAGTTCGGAGCCGGCGACGTGACCCTTCTCGATACGCATGGTGCCGAGCGCCTCGGTACCGTAAACCGAAACCTCCAGTTCCTCGTCCGCCTCGAGTAACTCGAGCCAGGCTTGTTCGCCGTAGTCGGCGGGTACGTTGATTTCATAGGCGAGCTCGCCGGAAAAGGAAATCCGGAACAGGCGTGCGGGAATATTGTTCATCATGCATTCGCCGACGCTCATGAACGGGAAGGCCTCGTTGCTGATGTCGATATCGATTACCTGTTCCAGCAGCTTGCGACTGTTGGGTCCGGCGACCGCAATCCCGGTCCATTGTTCGGTGACCGAGCAGAACACGACGTCGAGCTCGGGCCATTCGATCTGGTGATACTGTTCCATATGCGCGAGTACCGAAGCGGCATTGGCGGTGGTCGTGGTCATGAAGAAATGATTTTCCTCGAGGCGAGAGGTAGTACCATCGTCAAAAACCATGCCATCTTCACGCAGCATCGCACCGTAACGCACCTTGCCAACGGGTAACTTGAGCCAGTTGTTGATATACAACCGATTCAAAAATTCGGCGGCATCGGGCCCCTGGATATCGATCTTACCCAACGAGGTTACATCGACGATGGCGACATTATTGCGCGTCGCCTCGGTTTCTCGAATGTAACAGTCGTTCATCGTGTCACCCGGTTGTTGTGGGTAATAACGTGCACGCAGCCACAGGCCGGCTTCAATAAAGACGGCACCCTGTTTAGTATTCCAGTCATGAATCGCGGTGCGCCGCACCGGCATGAAATCGTAGCCGACGGTATGCCCGGCAAAAACGCCCATCGCGACCGGCACATAGGGAGGGCGGAAGGTCGTTATGCCGACTTCGGGAAGCGGCTCGCCGCGTTGGCATGCGAGTAACGCCAGCGCGTTGACATTGCTGGTCTTGCCCTGGTCGGTCGCCATGCCCTGGGTGGTGTAGCGTTTTAGTAACTCGACCGAATCGAAGCCCTCCTGGGAAGCCAGCACCACGTCGCTGGCCTTGACATCGTTTTGCTGATCGACGAACTGCTTGTAATTCTTGTTGTAAGGCGTGGGTGAAATCCACAAAGCTTCGATCGCGTAGTCGCCTTCGTTGTCGGCCCTGGCCACGGCCATTTTTCTGGACTTGAATCCGGTCTGCCTGGCGGCCTGGGTTCCCGCGCTGACACCTTGCGCGAGACAGTCCTGCAGACTGAAACTGCCGTTTGCGGCACCAACCGACACTTCCGACTGGCGTGATTTACCCGGTACGAAGCTCAGTATCGAATCATCGTAAACCGGTTTTGCGCCCGACTGGCTATGCAGGTGAACATTTGGATTCCAGCCACCGGAGCAGGCGACTAAATCGCAATCGATGCGCTCGGGATCGAGGGTGTCTCCCTGGGTGGTGACAATCTGGACATAGCTTACCTGTTGATGACCCTCGGCAGAGCCAACAGTACTGCCGGTTAATAAACGGATCGAGAGACTTTCGAGTTCCTCTACCAACGCCGCATCCGGTTGAATGCGAGAATCAACCACCGCGGTGATATTGATTCCGGCGTGATGTAGATCGATCGCGGTCCGGTATGCGTCGTTATTGTTGGTTGCGATCACGGCCCGCCTGCCGGGTTTGACGCCGTAACGATTCACATAGGCTCTCGCGGCCGAGGCAAGCATTACACCAGGCATGTCGTTATTACCAAATACCAATGGGCGCTCGGTGGCGCCGGTCGCGATTACAACCCGGCCCGGGTAAAAGGTCCACATGCGCTGGCGTGGATGACCCTGGTGCGGAACTGGCATATGGTCACTAACCTTTTCGATCGCCGCGACCACGTTATGATCGTAATAGCCGAACAAAGTAGTGCGGGTAAACACGCGGACATTGTCCATCTCCTCGAGTTGAGCATGGATTTCATCCACCCATTCGCTGCCGGCCTTGCCGTTGATGGAATAGTTTTCATCGTTGAGCGATCCACCCAGGCGCGGGTGCTCATCCACCAGA
The DNA here is from genome assembly GCA_947259485.1 of uncultured Gammaproteobacteria bacterium. GTDB lineage: Bacteria > Pseudomonadota > Gammaproteobacteria. The sequence continues at coordinate 23,729 of CAMYLU010000033.1, forward strand.
ATGACGCGTGCTTCCGCCCGGGCCGCGGCAAGTGCGGCCGATAACCCGGCAGGTCCCGCACCAACCACCAGCACATCGCAGTGTTCATGACATTGTTCGTAAAAGTCTGGATCGGGTTCGGTGGAAGCTTTGCCGAGACCGGCGGCGCGACGGATGACATGCTCGTAGACATTGGTCCAGAATGAAGGTGGCCACATGAAGGTCTTGTAGTAAAAGCCGGCCGATAACAACGGTGAAAACAGGTTATTGATCGACATGATGTCGAAACTCAATGAGGGCCAGCGATTCTGGCTATTGGCAACCAGGCCGTCAAACAGTTCGATCGTCGTCGCTCGAGTATTCGGCTCTTTGCGCGGACCGGTGCGCAACTCGACGATGGCGTTAGGTTCTTCCGAGCCGGCGGTCTGAATGCCGCGCGGCCGATGATACTTGAAACTGCGCCCAACCAGGCGCACACCGTTGGCAAGCAATGCCGAGGCGAGGGTATCACCTTCGTAACCCTGGTAGGGCTTGCCGTCGAAGGTAAAGCTCAATATGCGACCTCGATCGATTTGTCCACTACTGCTGGTACGAAATTGCTGCCCCATATCTATCGAGTCCTGCCGTCAGGATCCGGGAGGTTAGGGGAGGCCGGGGCGGTGCTGAAAATTTCATGCGTAACAGTATCTCGCTCGACCACGAGCCAGGCGCGGCAGCCATTGACATGATGCCAGTATTCGCGATGCGGCCCGGCTGGATTCTGACGCGTGTAAACGTAGTGATACCAGTCGTCCTGGGACGCGTAATCAGTAGGGCGCTCGACCGTGGCGTCGCCTCCGTAGGAAAATTCGTCTTCGTTGCGTACCCCGCACCAGGGGCAGTCGATCCTTAGCATATCAATACCTCCTAGTGTGATTTGGGTGAGGCGCCAACACCTTTCTCGTCGATGATATTACCTTCGCGAAACCGTTCCAGCGTGAACTCGGCATTCAGTGCGTGCGGTTTGTCATTTGCAATGGTGTGGGCAAATACCCAGCCAGAAGCCGGGGTAGCCTTGAAGCCGCCGTAACACCAGCCCCCGTTCAGGTAAAGGTTATCAATCGGTGTCTTACCGATGATCGGTGTGCCGTCCATCGACATATCCATAACGCCACCCCACTGGCGCAATACGCGCAGGCGTGCGAGGCAGGGCATCATGGTCACGCCACCGGCGACAACATGATTGAAGGTCGGCAGGTTGCCGCGTTGCGCGTAGGTATTCCAGCCGTCGATATCACCGCCGAAAACCAGGCCACCCTTGTCCGACTGGCTGATGTAGAAGTGGCCTGCACCAAAGGTACAAACGGTGTTTACCAATGGCTTGATGCCCTCGGTGACAAAGGCCTGCAGCACGTGTGATTCGATCGGCAGTTTCATGCCGACCATGTCGAACAAGCGGCTCGAGTTGCCCGCGACAGCAACGCCAACCTGGCCTGCTTCTATAGGGCCGCGCGTGGTTTCGACACTGATGACCTGGTCACCCTTACGCTTGATGCCGGTGACTTCGCACTTTTGAAAAATTTCGACACCGAGCCGGTCGGCCGCACGCGCGTAACCCCAGGCCACCGCGTCGTGGCGCGCGGTACCGCCGCGTGGCTGCGCCAGGCCGCCCTGCACCGGGAAACGCGTATTCTTCGAGAAATCGAGGTGTGGCATCAGTTTCCTGACGCCGTCCAGATCATGCATGACCGCATCGATGCCGTTTAACCGCAGGGCGTTACCGCGTCGCGCAAAAGCGTCGCGCTGGGCATCGTTATGAATCAGGTTTAATACACCGCGCTGGCTGAACATTACGTTGTAATTCAGGTCCTGGCTCAGGCCCTCCCATAATTTCATCGAATGCTCGTAGAACTGTGCATTCGGGTTGAGCATGTAGTTGGAGCGCACGATAGTGGTATTGCGGCCGGTATTTCCACCACCGATATAACCTTTCTCCACGACCGCGACGTCGGTTATGCCGTGCAGTTTGGCGAGGTAATAAGCCGTGGCCAAACCATGACCCCCGCCGCCGATAATGACGACGTCGTAGCGTTTGCGCGGTTCCAGGTTGCGCCAGGCCCTGGTCCAGCCGCGATTCCCGGTGAGTGCCTGTTTGAGCAGGCTGAATCCTGAATAATGCATAAGCTTGTTATTGATTGAGGCTACGTAAAGAATACCCGGTGACAGCCGCCCATTGCCAGCAAATTTACCGGCAAGGTTTCATATTCAATGTGTGCGACCAGTTTAAACAGAATGCAGGGATTGCAGTCAACCGGTAAACGACTTGCCAGAGCATATAAACGACATGCCTGAACGAACAGCAAATTAGTGATAGTCAATCACAGATGCGCCAGAAAAACAGCGAAAGATTCCACGATTCAGGCTATATTGGCGCTTAACCATACGAATAATTTTTGACGCCAGGGGTGTCAAAGTGCAGACCGATTAGAACTAAAAACGTATGTCCAGGGCTAACGAAAAAGGTATTGCCAGATCACCAGGTAGCGTCTACCTGATCACGGGCGCGATGCTATCGGTGCTGGTCTGGATTGTGTCGTATAACTTCATCGTAATGGAAGAAGAAGAACGTTTTAAAGACGCTGAAGCCCAGGCCCACCAGATCGCAGTTTTTTTCGAAAGTCATGTTGTAGGAATTTTCCAGTATGGCGATGCCTACCTGAAACTGGTGCGCCGAGAATATGTACGGCACTATGACCTTGCGAAAATTGAGCAATTGATGGCCGAAGTTCCGCTCAACCATTCGATCGCTTCCCATATCACGATTATCGACGAAAATGGCACCCCCCTGCTGGTGTCAGGTCACGAAATCAAGGCTGGAACGACGGCCCGAGACCGCGATTACTTCCAGTTTCAAAGGCATGCGAAGGGCGACGAACTGCTGGTGTCAAAGATGCACCGGGGGCGCAACAGCGGCAAGCTGATCGTGAGGCTAGTGCGCCGTTACCACAAGCCAAACGGTGAGTTTGGCGGTGTCATGTTTGTTGCGCTCGAGGCCAATCATATTACCGATTTTTTCAACGCCATGCAGATGGGTCCTCGGAGTTCCGCAACACTGGTTGGTAAAGACAAGTTCGTTCGCGCGAGGTCCTCCTACGGACCCCGGGGGCCCGGCCAGAATATCAGTGGATCGCAGATCTGGACGCGACTCGAGGAGAGTCCGACCGGTCAATATCTGCAAACCAGCGTCGTCGACAACGTAACGCGTAAATATGCCTACCGCGAAGTACCCGGGTTTCCGCTCATCGTTGCGATCGGATTATCGGTCGATGATTTTCAGCACTCGATCGCGCATTCCAGGCTTAATCACTATTCAGTTGCCGCGCTGGCAACCCTGCTGATTGGGTTGACGACGTTTTTTTTCTACCGTCAGCGACAATTGCTGTTTGAGATAGAGGCCAAGAACATCGAGTTGCAGGGCCAGAATGCCGAACTCGAGCGTTTTAATTACACGGTATCGCATGACCTCAAGGCACCGCTGGTTACCATCAAGGGATTCCTGGGTTTGTTGCAAAAAGATATAAACGCACAGGACCAGGAAGCAATCGAGCGCGATGCAGAACAGATCGGTGATGCCGCAGACAAGATGGGCCAGTTGCTGGAAGAGTTACTCGAGTTAAGCCGTATAGGTCGTCAAATAAACGCCCCGGAAAACCTGGACCTGAACCAGTTGATGCAGGAAGCCCTCGCGCGCGTTGCGATACAAATTGAAAAGCAAAATGTCGAGGTCCGGGTTGCACCCGATATGCCAACGGTTTTTGGCGACCCGGGTCGGTTGCTCGAAGTTTTTCAGAACCTGATCGACAACTCGATCAAATTTATGGGCAGCCAGCAAGCGCCGCGTATTGAAATCGGGGCGCATCGCGACAACGGGGAAGTTCACTGCTTCGTACGGGACAATGGTATCGGTATTGCGTCGGAGTACCAGGGCAGGGTATTTGAGCTGTTTGAACGACTCGATACCAGGGTCGAAGGTACCGGTGTCGGGCTAGCCCTGATCAAGCGTATTATCGAAGTTCATGGTGGTAGAATATGGATCGAGTCGGAAGGTGAAGGGCAGGGTGCCACTTTCTGGTTTACGCTACCGGACGATAGTAACAGTACCGCCGCGTGATTATCTGCAGCTACGTCTGATTAGCTGGCAGCCTGGGTGTTCACGTCGATCGCATAAATAACAAATCCATCGGTACCCCCGGTGATCCTGTCATACAGGCTGCGTGCTACCGAGTTGTGACTCTGTGTTTGCCAATAGACTTCGGCCCATCCCTGTTGCCTTGCAGCGTCGACAACGGTATCGATCAGCAGCTTGCCGACCCCAGCACCGCGGATACCCGGCAGCACGAATAAATCGTTGAGATAACACACCGGCTGCGCATACCAGGTATGCGCATGCGGGAAAAAGTGGACCATGCCGACCAGCTTGCCGTCATCGCTTGCCGCCACTCGGCACTGGATTTCATGCGCAGGATCCATAATCCGCTGCCATAGCATATCTGTAATTTCGTCTGCCAGGTTCGATTGGTAGAATTCCAGGTAACCCTGCCAAAGCGGATTCCATTGGCTTCGATCTGATTCAGTGACCGGTCTTACTTGATAGTCAGGTGACGCCATCGGGGTAGTCCAGGTTGGTTGGAAACCGGCTAATTATATCTTGCCTGGCGTCGTCGTGATGGCTAAAATCGCAGCCCGCTGGCAGCGATGGCGTCGGTGCCGACAAAGCGACTATTCAGGTCCTGTACGCCCGGATATTTTTCGGAGTGAGTACAATGTCTCAAACCCAACGGCCCGACTTTTTCGAACTGCAAAACGGTTCGAAAGCAAAGCTATCCTTTTCCGATACCGAGTATGAAAACCGCCTTGCCGGACTGCGTCAACTGATGGCCAGTTCGGGTGTTGATGCGATGTTGCTGACCTCGATGCACAACATCGCTTACTACTCTGGCTTTCTTTACTGTTCTTTTGGTCGCCCCTACGCCTGCGTGGTAACCGCTGAACGCTGTGTTACCGTTTCGGCCAATATTGACGGTGGCCAGCCGTGGCGCCGCTGCTTCGCTGAAAACCTGATTTACACGGACTGGAAACGCAATAATTACTGGCGTGCAGTGAAATCCATCATAGCCGACAGCTGGCGGATTGGTATCGAGGGCGATCACATGACCCTGGCAAGCCGCCAGGCGATGAACGATCTTCTGGGCGATATCAAGGCCATCGATCTGAACCAGCAAATCATGGGCCTGCGCATGATTAAATCGGCTGAAGAAATCGAACTGATCAAGGGTGGGGCGCGCACCGCCGATATCGGTGGTGAGGCGATCCGTGACGCGATCCGGGTTGGTACCCGCGAAATAGACGTGGCGATGGCTGGCAGGGATGCGATGGAGCTCGAAATTTCGCGTGCCTACCCGGACAGCGAATTACGCGACAGCTGGGTCTGGTTCCAGGCCGGGCTGAACACCGATGGCGCCCACAACCCGGTGACCACGGCGAAGCTCGTGGTCGGGGATATTTTAAGCCTGAACACTTTTCCGATGATATCGGGATATTATACCGCGCTTGAACGTACGCTGTTTCTCGGTGAGCCCGATGCTGCCTCGCTTGAAGTCTGGCAGGCCAATGTCGAGGCGCACGAACTCGGATTATCGCTGATCAAGCCCGGTGCGACCTGCTCGGGGATCTGCGCCGAAATCAATCGCCTGTTTGCAGAAAAAGACCTGCTGCAGTATCGCTCTTTTGGTTACGGACATTCCTTCGGCGTACTGTCACATTATTATGGCCGCGAGGCAGGACTCGAGTTGCGCGAAGATATCGATACCGTGCTGGAGCCCGGCATGGTGGTTTCGATGGAACCGATGCTAACGCTGCCACTGGGTATACCGGGGGCCGGCGGATACCGTGAACACGATATCCTGGTGGTCGGTAAAGACGGGGCGGAAAACATTACCGGCTTCCCCTACGGCCCCGAGCACAATATCATCGCTGCATAAGCATCGTCATCCCGACGCGTCGGGGTACCGACTATTGATAGGGTGAGTTGATATGCCAGAACAACAGTCACATCCGGAAGTGCGCGAAGCGGTCGCGCGTCTTTGTGCCGACTATCCCGATGAATACTGGCGCGAAAAGGATCGCGACAAGGCTTACCCGGGCGAGTTTGTGCAGGCCCTTACCGACGCTGGTTACCTGTCGGTACTGATACCGGAACAATACCAGGGTGCCGGCATGGACCTGGCCGCGGCCTGCGCCGTGCTCGAGGAAATACAGCGCAGTGGCGCCAATGGCGCTGCCTGCCATGCGCAGATGTATATCATGGGTACCCTGCTGCGCCATGGCAGCGATGCCCAAAAGCAGAAGTACCTGCCCGATATTGCCTCGGGCGCGCTGCGACTGCAGGCCTTCGGGGTAACCGAACCCTCGAGCGGAACGGATACCACGCGTATAAAGACGCGTGCGCATCGTGACGGCGATGACTATATCGTCAGTGGACAAAAAGTCTTTATTTCACGTGTCGAGTACTCTGACTTGCTGTTACTGCTGGTGCGCACCACGCCACGCGACGAGGTTGCAAAACCGACCCAGGGTATGTCGGTACTGCTGGTTGATCTGCGTGAAGCGGTGGGTAACGGTTTGACGGTACGGCCACTCGAAACCATGCTCAATCATGCGACCACCGAACTCTTCTTCGATAAATTACGGGTGCCGGCGGAAAACCTGGTGGGCGAGGAGGGTAATGGCTTCAGCTATATACTTGACGGTATGAACGCCGAGCGTATTTTAATCGCAGCCGAGTGTATCGGTGACGCGCGCTGGTTCATCGATCGCGCCAGCAGTTATGCACGCGAGCGAGAGGTTTTTGGTACCCCGATTGGCAAGAACCAGGGTATTCAGTTTCCCATCGCACGTGCCCATGTTCAAACCGAAGCGGCCGCATTGATGGTCGATAAGGCATGCCGCATGTTCGATGCCGGTGAGGTCTGCGGGTCGGAGGCTAATATGTCGAAACTACTGGCGGCCGATGCCTCCTGGGCTGCCGCGGACATGTGCCTGCAAACCCACGGCGGTTACGGATTCACGGTCGAGTACGATATCGAACGCAAGTTTCGTGAAACCCGGCTTTACCAGGTCGCACCGATTTCGACTAACCTGATCCTTTCGAATATTGCAACTCATGTACTGGGCTTACCCAAATCCTTTTAAGCTACCCATCACATTTATTTTATGTTGAATCTCAAGGACATACTGGTGGTTTCATTGGAACAGGCGGTGGCGGCGCCATTTTGTTCCAATCGGCTTGCCCATGCAGGCGCACGGGTCATAAAAATTGAACGCGCGGAAGGGGATTTTGCACGTGGTTACGATAGCGTCGTGCACGGCGAGTCGGCTTACTTCATATGGCTGAACCAGGGTAAAGAGTCCCTGGTGCTCGACATTAAGGTGGCAGCCGATGCCGAGTTGCTGCATCGCATTCTGGCCCGGGCTGACGTATTCATCCAGAACCTGGCGCCCGGGGCAGCACAGCGTGCCGGCCTTGGTAGCGACGAATTACTCGAGCGCTATCCGGGTCTAATTTGTTGTGATATTTCGGGCTACGGGGAGCAGGGCGAATACAGCACCATGAAGGCCTACGATTTACTGGTGCAGTGCGAATCGGGGATGGCCTCAATCACCGGAACACCGGAGGCTCCGGGTCGTATCGGGGTCTCGGCCTGCGATATCAATTGCGGGCAGCAAGCTTATGCCGCAATCCTCGAGGCCCTGATCGAGCGTGAACAAAGTAATACGGGTTGTATTATCAAGGCCTCGTTGTTCGACGGCATGGCGGAGTGGCTGGCGGTACCGTTACTGCATTACGATTATGCCGGCCAGATACAGGCGCGCGTCGGAATCAATCATGCGACGATTTCACCCTACGGAGCTTACCGTTGCCGCGACGGTCTCGATATCGTTCTTGCGATCCAGAACGAGCGCGAGTGGCGTAATTTCTGTGCGCGAGTGTTGGGCGATGAAACCCTGGTAGACGATTCCCGGCTCCAATCCAACCAGGTACGGGTTGTGCACCGCGATTATGTCGATCAGTTGATCGGCGAGGTATTCTCTCGGCTGGATCAAGCCTCGGCCATCGAGCGCTTGCGCGAGGCGGGAATCGCCTATGGAAAACTTAACGATATTGCCGGACTGTCTGCGCATCCCCAACTGCGCCGCGTCAAGATCGATACGCCGAGCGGGGAGGTGCAAGTGGCAGCGGTTGCTGCGATACGCTCTAATGAAACCGAAAAGCCGCGTAATGTGCCCACTATCGGCGAGCATAGCGACGCGATTCGCAACGAATTTTCCTGAGGGAACAGATTTGGAAACTATAGACTGGAATGATTTTGAAAAAGTTGAGCTGCGGGTTGGCAGCATTGTCGAGGTCGAGGATTTTCCCGAGGCGCGTAAGCCGGCTTACCGCCTGAAGATCGATTTTGGCGATGAAATTGGCCTGCGCAAATCGAGTGCCCAGATTACCGACATTTACTCGAAACAAGACCTCGTCGGACGCCAGGTTGTTGCCGTGGTAAACTTCCCGCCGAAGCAAATCGGACCGGTGCGATCGGAATGCCTGGTCACCGGGTTTCATCGTGAAGATGGCGCCGTGGTGCTGGCACGTCCCGATAGCAAAGTGCCAAACGGCACGAAACTCGCCTGATCGAAACTAGGCTATACTCAAGACGTAACACAAACCCCCCTAAACACGAGGAGATCACCATGTTGATAGCAAAATTAACCCGTTGCCTGCTTATTGCCCTTGCTGCCTTCGCAGTTAGCCTGCCGAGCCAGGCGGCAATGGTCGGCACCGCACAGATGCAAAGCAGCCAGTTGACTGTTGATCTTGGCAGTATCACAGCCAAACGAGACTGGATAGAAGAGCAGTTGGTTGTTGGTGGTGTCGAAGCCAAAGATGCCGCGTCGCGCGTCGCCGCGATGACCGATGTACAGGTGGTTCAAATCCATCAGCGTATTCAAGAATCCCCCGCGGGTGGTGCTGAAGCATTGATCATTATCGCTCTGGTTTTGGTGATTACCGAATTGATGGGCTATACCGACATCATCCCCAACTGGCCTGCTTCCGAGTAATTGAACTCTGTATACAAGCGTGCACGCCTGGTAGCGTGCACGCTCATTCTACTGGCCTTTCTTGGCGGTTGTGCAACTTCTCCGCAAACCCGGCTGCTGCTCGATAACCCCCCGGATATTCCGCTCCGTGTCGAACTGACCGAAGTACCGTTTTTCCCGCAGCAGGAATATCATTGTGGTCCCGCATCACTGGCCAGCATCATCTCCTACCGGGGCATCCCGGTGGAGCCTGACCAGATCGTAAAGCTGATTTACGTGCCCCAATTAAAGGGTAGCCTGCAGGTCGAGGTGGTTGCCGCAGCCCGACAATTTGAATTGCTGCCGGTCCAACTCGATGGCACGCTCGAATCCTTGCTGCGCGAGATTGCCGCGGGCAACCCGATTTTCGTGTTGCAGAACCTGGGCCTGGACCTGGTCCCGGTGTGGCATTACGAAGTTGTCGTCGGCTACGATTTTGACGAACGAATTTTGATCATGCGCTCCGGGACCAAACCGCGCGCGTACCGATCTTTCGCCCTGTTTGAAAAAACCTGGCAGCGTGCAGGGCACTGGGCATTGGCGATCGTTCGCCCCGATTCAATTCCACCGACGGCAGACGCCAATGCTTATCTTGATGCTGTCGTTGGGATGGAGCAGGTAGGCAGGATTGACACCGCGTTCAATGGCTATGACACCGCCCTGCAACGCTGGCCCGAAAACCTGCTGGCCCACATCGGCCGTGGAAATTCAGCCTACGCAAAGGGCGAATACGCAATTGCCGAATCGGCCTATCGGGACGCGCTGCAAATTGATCCGCAAAAGGCGGAAGCCTGGAATAACCTCGCCTACGCCCTGGCGCAACTGGGCCGACACGAAGCCTCCATCGACGCGATCAACCGCGCCCTCACCCTCGACCCCGACAACCAAAACTTCAAAGACAGCTACCACGAACTTGCGAACTGGCAATAGGCTTAACATTTCTTCGCAGATCTTCACCTAGTTCCCATATTCGGCATCGATACTCTAAACAACGGCAACCGAAGGCAGCCCTTGTGACTGACTGGGTG
>CAMYLU010000033.1:33975-60400 GCA_947259485.1 uncultured Gammaproteobacteria bacterium
GGCCTGACCCTCCAAAATCGTTGCCTTTTCAGCACCCAGTCTTTACGTCACAAGGCCTGCCTTCGGTTGCCTCTTCAATAATTTGATGGCTACTTAGCAAAGAGGTATCCGAAGAGTCTGCTTATTGGGATGGTTCGATTACCGAGGCGTGGACGTTGGGATGTTCTTGCGGGACGCTGCGCAACAGGGATGTTGCGCGCGAGCCTACATGGACGTATTTACGGCGATCCCGCAAGAACATCCCAACGGCCGCGCCGCGAGGAAGAGTTCTCTAATAATGTTGTCGATCACGACGCCGCATTTGTTATTGCTGGCTAGAGTTTGTAGTCGGGTTCTTCGCGATCGAGAATTTCGCGGATTTCGCGCAAATGGACCTCGGCGTAAGGAGAACGGTCGATGTAATCGTCCCACTGTCGTGCGGTTTTTTCGGCAACTTCATCGGTGGCGATGCGTAAAGGTTTACCGGTCAATAACGCGGTAATGTAGTTTGCACAGGCGCGCTCGAAATAGTAAAGCTCGTCGAATGCGATGGCGATGGTTTGGCCTACCGTCATGACGCCATGATTACCCATGATCAATACCCGGTTATCGCCCAGGGTAGTAGTCAATCGCTCTGCCTCGTCACCGAGGCCCATGCCGTCGAAACCGTCATCCACCGAAACCCGGTTGAAAAAACGCATCGTGTTCTGGTCGATCGGGGGCAAGCCGGATTGCTGAATCGATGCCAACACGGTTGCATATTTTGAATGTACGTGCAGCACGCAGCGTGCCTGCGGTACGTTACGATGCATCGCTCCATGAATTGCCCAGGCGGTCGGGTCGGGTGCGCCGGGCTTGTCCATGGTCGAATCATCGTTTGCGTCCAGCAACAACAGTTCGCTGGCACGGACATTGGAAAAATGACGTCCCAGGGGATTGACCAGGAACTGGCTGCCGTCATCTGACACGGCATAACTGAAGTGGTTAGCAACAGACTCGTGCATATCGAGTCGGGCGGTCATGCGAAACGCCGCGGCGAGGTTGATTCGGTCTTCGTAATGCGGGTCGCTATCGGGGGTGACAGAACGGTTATCAACGGCTGAAATAGGCATGGTGCGTTCCTGATTGCGGGACTTCCCAACGATTAAAGCGCAGGAAAATGAAGCTGGCAATCTATTTTTCTCGATCGCAGTTATGCAAGATTTTGATTTATAGTAGTGGCCATGAATCATTTCGCTCACCTGGTATTGTCGCAGCCGACGATTGAATCGACCGTCGGTAACCTGCTGGGTGATTTTGCACGCGGCATCGATCCGCATCTGCTACCCGTAGCAGTCAGGGCAGGGTTGAATAATCATCGCGCGGTCGACAGGTTTACCGATACGCACCCGTTAGTAGGGGAAATGAAGCATGGTTTCAGTCGTGAGCGACGCCGTTTTGCCGGTATTGCGCTGGATATCTATTTTGACCACCTGCTGATCAGTCACTGGGAAAAGTTCGAAAACCGGGATCTCGGGCCCCTGATTTCAGGATTTTATCAACGCATGTCTGACGGCCAGGAATTGATGCCGGGCGATAACATGCGGCGTGTGACCCGGCGCATGGTCGAATACGACTGGTTTGGCTCTTACCGTCATATCGACGCGGTTGCAGAATCGCTCGATCGCGTCGCCAGCCGTATCCGTTTTGCCAACCAGTTTGACAATGCAATCGAGGACTTACTGCGCCATCATGAAATGATCCGGGATGGGTTCTTCGAATTTTATCCTCAGCTGCAGCAGCACGTGGCCGATCAGGCAATCGAGTCGATCTAGCAGTCGACGACCTTGCCCGGGTTCATGATATTTTGCGGATCCAGTGCACCCTTGATCGCCTTCATCACCTCGACCGCGCCGTCACCGTGTTCGTGGCGCATATGCTTTAACTTACCCAAACCGATACCGTGTTCGCCGGTGCAGGTACCGCCCATATCCAGTGCGCGTTGTACCATGCGATGATCGAGCTCGAGCGCTTTATCGAGCATTGCCTCATTTTCGGGATCGATAAACATGGTGGAATGAAAGTTGCCATCGCCGACATGACCGATGATGGGTGCGAACAGGCCTGAATCGGCAATATCCGCCTGGGTCTCGGCGATACAGTCCGCGAGCCGAGAAATCGGTACACAAATGTCGGTCACGTAACCGCGGTAGCCCGGTTGAACCGCGAGACCCGCGTAGTAAGCGTCATGACGCGCGCGCCAGAGTTGATGGCGGTCTTCTTCGTGCTCTGCCCATTGAAACCCGGTTGCGCCAAATTCCTGCGAAATCTCGTTGAACATCTGCACCTGTTCGGCAACGCCTGCGCGGGTGCCATGAAACTCGAGGAACAGGGTGTCGAGTTCCGCGTAATCGGTCTTACTGTAAGCATTAATCGCTTTCATATAGTCGCGATCGACAATTTCGATACGTGCCATGGGAATGCCCATCTGGATCGTCTGAATCGTGGCTTCCGCGGCCGAGCGTACGTCCGGGAAGTTGACGATGGCGGCAGAAATAGCCTCGGCCAGGCCGTATAGCCTGAGACTGACCTCGGTGATGATACCTAGCGTGCCCTCGGATCCGACAAACAGGCGGGTAAGATCGTAGCCGGCTGCCGATTTGCGCGCTCGCGTTCCCGTCTTAATGATTTCACCGCTGGCCGTGACCACGGTCAGTCCAAGCACGTTTTCCCGCATGGTGCCGTAGCGTACCGCGTTGGTTCCCGAGGCACGCGTCGCTGCCATGCCGCCGATCGAGGTATCGGCACCGGGATCGATGGGAAAGAATAACCCGGTATCGCGCAGGTACTGGTTAAGTTGTCGCCGCGTGACACCAGCCTGAACGCGACAGTCCATGTCCTCGTTACCCACTTCAAGGATTTGATTCATCTGGCTAAGGTCGATACAGATGCCGCCCTTGACGGCCTGCACCTGACCTTCGAGCGAAGTACCGGTACCAAACGCGATAACTGGCGTAGCAGTCTCGGCACAGAGCCTTACGATAGCGGCCACTTCTTCGTTACTTTGCGGGAAACAGACCGCATCGGGCGGCTGCACTGGATGCCAGGATTCACCGTGTCCATGCTGCTCGAGTATTGAGCTGCTGGTGCTGACTCGCTCTCCCAGGATTGACTGCAGTTGATCTATCAGGGATGCCAGATCAGAAATATTTGCCGCCGGATGGTTCATGTTTGCTTACCGGTAACTTAAGTCAGTCTGAATTATGCTACAGGGCGGTAATTTTAACCAATTCGACGTCATCCCCGGCCCTGCCGTTCGCATGGAAAAATAGGCCATCGCACCTATACTCAAAGCTTATGCCAGATGAAAGTTAACCGATTAATTAAATGCCAACAATTGATGCGCTGGCAGTAGCGCAGACACAAAATCCATCGACATCAGAATTTTCTGGTTTGACCAGGGCAGAGCTCGAAGCCGAACTGGAAAAATTGCGCCGTCGTGAAACGCTGCTTGATGCGACCGAAAGAGCTGCCGGGATTGGGCACTACGAATGGAACTATGAGCTCGATCGGCTTGAATCCTGTTCAATGGAGTATGCAAACCTCTACAACATGACTGTCGAACAGGTGATGGTTGCACAGGACAACTGGGAAAAAACGGTGCAACAAGTCCATCCGGATGACCGGGAGCGTTATCGGATTGCCTCGAAGGCCTTGCGTGACAACAAGGCGCTGGATGTTAATTATCGGCTACTTTTTGACGACGGCTCGATAAAACATATCCGCGAATTTAGTGTTATCACGGCTGACGAAAACGGGGTCGAGTGCGGCAGCTTCGGTATCCTTCAGGATATCTCCGAGCAGGTCAGGCACGAGCGTGGCCTGGAGTATCGCGATGATCTTGCGCGTCAAACCGAAACCATTACCGATATCGGCCATTTTATCTATGACGAGGATGACGAATGTTATGTTTTTCTGAGTGACGGCTGCGCGCGCATTTTCGGCACCACGGCAGGAGAATACAAGAAGAAGGTAGTCAGCATCGAAGATGATCTTTCCGATATCGTCGAAGAAGATCGCAAGCGAGTAGCGGAGGAGTACAGGCGTTATATCGAGACCGGGCAGGATTGTGCGCTGGAGTTTCGAATTAAACGCCCCGATGGCACGGTACGCTGGGTGCGGGAGCTGACTCGAGCCAAGCTGGTGAAGGATGGCAAGGTGCGACAGACCCTGGGGGTGATACAGGATATCACCGAGCGCGTCGCACGCGAGCAGGATTTGATGTTCAAGGATGCGATGGCCAGCCAGGCGGAAGCAATCACGGATATCGGGTATTTCCTGTTTGATGAAATCAGGGACCAACATTTGTTCGTGAGCCCGGGGCAGGCCCGCATTGTTGGTCTCGGGGTTGATGAGTATTTGCGCAAGATAAGATCTAACGAAGATTATTTTACGCTGGTCCATGAAGAAGACCGTGAAATGATACGGCAGACTTATCGTGATGTATTAGAAAATCACGGCGACTGGGAAGTTGAATATCGTGTTCGACGTCCGGATGGTGAATTACGCTGGGTTCGGGAAGTGGGCAAAGCGCATAAAAGAAATGGCGAACAGGTCGAGCAAACTATCGGCGTGTTGCAGGATATTACCGAACAGAAAAAAACTGAGCAGGAATTGCTGTACAAGGATGCACTGGCCAACCAGGCTGAAGCGATTACCGATATCGGGCATTTCATTTACGATGAAATTAAGCAGAAGTACCTGTTTGTCAGCCCGGGCCTGGCCAGTATTTATGGCATGAGCGCCGAAGAAATGATTACCAGGATCAGATCAAGGGAAGGGGATTTGCAGACGATCCACGCCGACGATTGCGCCCGTGTGCAAAAGGCCTATGACAGGTTCATGGCCAATGGTGGTGAGTGGCAGATTGAGTATCGCCTGATTCGTAACGATGGTGAGGTCCGTTGGGTACGTGAAGTGGGTAAGGCTTACCTGATCACTCATGGAATTCCGGAACAAACGATTGGCGTATTGCAGGATATTACCGCGCACAAAAACTCGGAGCAGGAAATCATCGATGCCAGGGATACGCTCGAACAGCAGGTGGTCGAACGCACCCGTGAACTCGCGAACACGGTCAAACAGCTACAGGTCGAAATTGAGGAGCGTGAAAAAATTGCCGCCGAACTCGATTTCCTGGCCAACCATGATGCGCTTACCGGTTTACCAAGCTTGCGCCTGTGTAAAGACCGCCTCGACCAGTCGTTGGCCGAGGCGCGGCGTAATCGACAAACCTCGGCAGTCATGTTCCTGGACCTCGACGGATTCAAGGAAATTAACGATCAGCACGGACATGATTTTGGCGACATGGTGTTAAAGATGACCGCAGATCGGATCAAGGCGGAAATTCGGGAAACGGATACGGTCGCGCGAATTGGTGGCGACGAGTTCGTTATCATCCTCTCCAGCCTGCCTGAAACGGCTATTGCCGAGCGAATTGCCGCGACCGTGATCACACAGGTTGCGCGGCCTTTGCAAATCAAGGAAATCAAAGTTGAAATCACCGCGAGTATCGGAATTTCACTTTATCCGGAGCATGGCACAACTGCCGAAAAATTAATCCGTTCGGCCGATAAGGCGATGTACCAGGTCAAGCGCGAGGGCAAGAACAGTTTCGGTTTCGTAAATTCTGCCGGTCTTTAGAGTGCACATGAAAAAAAACCATATAACCAAAGCAGGATCTGTCTGAACGTGTCCACTGAAATGAAAAGTTTACTAGACACTTCGGAGCTCGAAGCCGAACTCGAACGATTACGCCACCAGGAAATGTTTCTTGATGCGACCGAGCAGGCCGCCCACATTGGGCACTGTGAATGGGATTACGAAACCGGGCTTATTAAATCCTGTTCTAACGGTTACGCAGCAATTTTCAACCAGACCGTTGCAGAAATAATGCAGTCCCAGAATTCCTGGGACCTGATGCTCGAGGTTTTGCATACAGAAGACAGGGCGTTTTATACCCAATCCTACGAATTACGAAAAAACGAGGGTTCCTACGAAGTCGAATATCGGATTCAGCGCAATGACGGCAAGGTCAGGCACATTTACGAGATAGGGCTTGTCGATACCGATAAAGACGGTCATATAAAGTCCGCCTTCTGCCTGCTGCAGGACATTACCGAGCGCAAAAACTACGAGCTAAAACTGGAAAACCGGGATGCCATGGCACAACAGGTCGAGGCGATTACCGATATCGGTCATTTTACTTACGCTCCGACTACCGCAAGCTACGATGATCTCAGCGAGGGCGTGGCCAGGATCCATGGTGCCGCGGTCGACGAGTACCAGAGCATGGTTACTTCGCGCGCTGATTATATTGAGGACGTACATCCCGAGGATCAGCAAAACCTGATAGAGGTTTACCGTAAGCATGATGCGGATGGTGAAGACTATAACGTGGAATACCGAATACACAGATCCGATGGCGAGATGTGCTGGATAAGAGAGCAGGGCACGGCGTTGCGCTCCCCGAGTGGCGAGTTGAGATCGATTGGCGTGGTACAGGACATCACTCAGCAAATCGTCACCGAACAGAATTTACGCGATTCGCGTGATTCGCTGGAGGCAATGGTAAAAAGCCGTACCCGCAAACTTGCAGAAACGGTAAAGCAACTCGAGGGAGAAATTAAAGAGCGTGAAAAAATTGCCGCTGAATTGCATTTCCTGGCCAACCACGATGCGCTCACCGGATTACCTAGCCTGCGACTGTGCAAGGACCGGCTTGATCAATCGCTCGCCGAAGCCCGTCGCACCAGCCAGATGTCGGCGGTCATGTTCCTGGATCTGGATGGTTTCAAGGAAATCAACGATGAACATGGTCATGAATTTGGCGACCTGGTATTGCAGGCCACCGCGCTCCGGATCAAGGCTGAAATCCGCGAAACCGACACCGTTGCGCGCATAGGTGGTGACGAGTTCATTATTATTCTTTCAAGTCTGCCCGATTTCAAGGTTGCCGAGCGCATCGCTTCCGGACTGATCGAGCAAATCGTGCAACCAATTCGTGTCGAGAATGTCGAGGTTACGGTCAGCGCAAGTATTGGCATTTCGCTTTACCCTGAAAACGGCGCCACTGCCGAAGACTTGATTCGCTCGGCCGATAAAGCGATGTACCAGATCAAGCGCCGGGGGAAAAATAATTTCGGCTTTTTCAGATCTGAAGAAGCTGTCTAAATCATAATCAGTTTTACCTCGTTAACACGCACTGATGTATCGAGGCTGATCCCGTTTAAGTATACTGCGCTGCTTGCCCCTTGTTATCGATAGGCACCCGAACCTGACTTGAGACCACGAAATGGCGCTATCTTCCAGCCTGGTTGGCGGACACCGCGATCATCCCGCACTCGGGATAGCGACCTTCGTCGGGAACCTGTTGCTGATGGCGTTACTCAGTGCCGCGGTACGCGAACTGGTCAACCGCGATTATCCATTGAGCGAAGTGTTGTTGTTTCGCTACCTGTTCGCGAGTGGTTTTTTCTGGATTATTCTTCTGTCGACGGTCGGACTAGCCGGGCTTTTGACCCGGCGCCCGTTCGATCATGCCATTCGCAGTATCAGCGGCATCTTCAGTCTCGGGCTGCTGTACTTTCGGACGCCACCGCAATTTCTTACGCCGCGCCTATCTTCATAACCGTGTTATCCATTTTCCTGCTCGGCGAGGCGATTGGGCTGCGACGTTGGGCAGCGGTGATTGCAGGCTTCATCGGGGTGTTGTTGATAGCAAGGCCCGGGGCAGGTACCTGGGATATCGGGGTGGTGGCAGCGGCCGGGTCCGCCTTTACCGGTGCGCTGGTGGTAATCTGGCTGCGTAAACTCAGCAGCAGTGAAAGGTCGGTCACGATCGGAATTTTCTACAATAACCTGGGCAGCCTGGTTTGCCTTGCCTGGGTGTTGCTTTCGGGGTGGTTGACGCCGCGTGGTGACGATTTGTTGTTGTTCCTTGGATTTGGACTGGGCTGTGGAATGCAACAATGGCTGTTAACCGTATCGTTTCGCTACGCGGAGGCAAGTCTGCTGGCGCCGTTTGAATACCTGGCCATGGTTTTCGCTGCCATAGTAGGCTTTTTGTTCTGGGGGGAGGTGCCGGTGCTGACGACCTGGATTGGCGCAGGCGTCATCGCCGCAAGCGGAATATTTATCTTCGTACGCGGACAAAAGCGAACCCAAGCAGATAAATCAGATGGGGCCGTTCGTCATTGAGTAAGCGCTTGCTAACGCTGCTAGCATCGATGGTGGTTACTTTCGTGCTGGGTTCGGTGCATGCATTTTCGGTATTTATCGTATCCTTAGAAGAGTTGCTCGAACTACCGCGTTCTGAAATCAGCCTGATCTATTCGTTCGCACTGGTTGCAATCACGCTGGCAGTATTGCTGGGTTATCGAGTTTACAGTTTGCTGCCCGCCTGGTGGCTCGTTTTGACTACCTGTCTGGTTGCGGCTGCAGGTTTGCTGTTGGCGTCGAATGCGACCAGCTGGTGGCTGCTTTTTGCTGGGTATAGCGTCGCGTTCGGATTCAGTAACGGTATCGGTTACGGCTTCAGTCTACAGCTGGTGGGCCGGGTTATGCCGGAAATCAAGGGCTTTGCGATGGGTGCGGTTACCGCAGCTTATGCGGTGGGTTCGATCGTGTTCGCGAGAGTATTTGCCTGGCGCATTGAACTGGTGTCACTGGAGGCCGCACTGGTTTCAATCGCACTTGCCGTGATTGGTTGCGGGACGCTCGCCGCAATCATGCTGCGTGTTGCCGGTGTAAGCTATGCTGCGGCACAGGTTGATGTTAGTCACGGTACAGCTATCGACAGGCGCAAGGTCGTGCAGTTCTGGATAGCCTATATGGCGAGTGTTTTTGCGGGATTGATGGCCATTGGTCATGCCGCCGGCATAGCCCTGTCGAAAAATGCCAGTACCGAGCTTGCCACGCTGGCAGCCGTCATGATTGGTGTCGGCAGTGCCGTTGGCGGTTTTCTCGTAGGTTGGCTGGTTGATCGCTGGCCGCTAAATCGTTTCCTGGTTGGCCTGCCACTGCTATCCGCGGTTGCACTGTTGGCCATAAGTATCTCGGACAGCGCTGTCATTGTGGTTGCATTACTTGCCCTGGTGGGACTCTCTTACGGATCGATTATCGCGGTTTACCCGGTCGCGATATCGAACCACTTCGATGAACGAGGTCCTCAGGCTTATGGCCAGGTGTTTATTGCCTGGGGATTTGCCGGGCTAGTCGCACCCTGGAGCGCCGGGTTGATTTACGACCTGCGTGCGGGTTACGGACTGGCCATGGTAATCGCTGCTGTAATCGCAATAATCTCAGCCCTTTGTGCCGGATTCTTCAGGCTCGGCAAACCCGCTTAACGCGCGCTGCACCAACTGTTGAAAATAAATCGTGCCGGGTTCCTGTCCTGCTGACAGGGTGCCCCCGGGATAGACGCCGGAGCCAAGGTTATGCTGTACTCGTTCGCAAATGTTGATGTCTTCGTCGATTACCTTCTCCGAGTTAGGACGAATCAATTCGGTATCGATATTGTTGTCGGCGGCCTTCTCAGCATGAGACCAGAACCAGCGTTGTAGCTGAATCGCATTTGGGTCGAGCGGGAGCACGGTTTCGGCGTTAAACGCATAGTCCGCAAAATGCAGTAACAGGCCGGGAAACTTGTAAACCCAGAAGCCTTTACCGGCCCGGCTTTGATCTTGTCCTGAGCTGTAGCTGACATCGAAACCGACAAACTCGCCGTTGTCATAACAATCTATGTCGACTGATTCGCGCAGCATCGACGAACCCAGAGCCCTGTGCACCATGCCGACGTGGTATCCCTCGCAGGAATTGTCTCCGTAAGTCTTCCAGTTGGCGGCCGCATGCTTGATGACATCGCCGTCAAAATGCATGGCTGCGGTTTCATCAAACCCTGCCGAAATTGATACGATATCTCCAAGCCATGTTTTCAGGTCGGGTGCGGATTCATCGAGGCACACGAAAACCATGCCATTCCAGCTGTCAACTCGCACAGGTAACAGTCCCATCTCTGCCGGGTCGGCTATTTCGCCCTTTTCGAATCCTGGGGTTTTTAGTAATTCTCCGGAGCAGGCATAGCGCCAGCCGTGATAGCGACAAACGAAATCCCGGCAGTGCCCTGTTCCCTCCAGCACCAGTGGACCAGCCCGATGTCGGCACAGGTTGTAATATCCGCGTAACTTCGACTGCTGGTCTCGCACCACTACCAGAGGCCATTTCATCAAGTTCAATGCCAGGTAATTGCCCGTTTCGGCAAGGCTGGATTCAACTCCGACTAACCACCAGTGCCGGCGAAAAATATGTTCACATTCGTAGGCATAAACTGCGGCATCGTGGTAATAGTGGTGGGGTAAGGTCGCGGTCATAATCGAATCATCGGGGAAAGATTGCAATCTCCAGTGTGATAATGTTCCAATCGCGCGCATGCCGCAACAATCAAATTTACTGGGCTGTCTGTGGATGGTGGCCGGTGGGTTGCTGTTTGTCGCAGTGACCGTGCTGGTGCGCCACCTGGGATCTGACATGGCGGCGGTGCAGGCGGCGTTCATCCGTTATGCGATCGGCGTCATCCTGGTGTTGCCGATGCTGTGGCGGATGCGCTGGCGCGGTATCAGGCCCGGCAGTTTCAAACTCTATTTTTATCGTGGCATCTTGCACGGTGTCGCCGTGATGCTGTGGTTCTTTGCAATGGCTCGCATTCCCTTGTCAGAAGTGACAGCAATCGGTTTTTCAACCCCGGTGTTTACCGCACTCGGTGCGATCCTGATATTCCATGAAAAGGTCAAGATACGCCGCATGCTGGCGATACTTGCCGGATTTGTGGGTACGTTGATCATTTTGCGGCCCGGGTTTCAAACCATCGAGGCCGGTTCGCTGGCGCAATTGATCGCGGCATTTTGTTTTGCCGGTTCCTTCCTGTTTGCCAAGCAAATGACGCGCAGCCAGAGCTCGGGCGATATCCTGGTGATGCTGACAATTTTCTGTACCCTGGCATTGTTGCCCGGCGCCATCTACTTCTGGCGCGAACCGACCTGGGTCGAAGTCAGTTGGCTTGCGCTGGTAGCGGTATTTGCCACCGCCGGTCACTATGCGATTACACGTGCGATCGCTTATGCACCGTTGACGGTTACCCAGCCGCTTTCATTTCTGCAGCTGGTGTGGGCGATTATTATCGGCTACTGGTTGTTTGACGAGATTCCGGATAACTGGGTCATCACCGGTGCGTTGATGATCGTGGGCGCGATCAGTTACCTGACGCATCGCGAGGCAATGGTCGAGCGGCGCGATAAAACTCAGGCCGCGGCATCATCCCCGGGTTAGCCAACGCCCTGCAATTTGATTGCTATTTCGCACCGGCGGCCAACAGGATGTCAACCATTTCCTGATAACCACGCGCGCGTGCCAATTGCAGTGGAGTGCTGCCTCCCCCATCGGCAAGGTTGACGTCCGCGCCAGCCTCGACCAGGGCCCTGAGCGTTGCCAGGTGTTTCTGACCGCCATCACCAAGCACGATCGCCTCGATCACTGCAGTCCAGTTGAGGTTGTTGATATGGTCTAGCGGCGCACCGGCCTGGATCAGGGTCCTGACGATAGCGAAATGTCCAAGATGTGCTGCGGCAATCAATGCGGTGCCGTCATAGCGGCTGGTGACGTTGTCGGACCGACATCCCAGTGTGAGCCCCAGTTTAAGAGTTGCGAGATCATCAGCAACTGCCGCGATGGTAACGATGTCATAAAAATCGCCTTCGAGGGCATTCGCGTCAGCGCCGGCTGCCACCAGCTGACGCATGGCTTCGTGATTCTGGAAGTAAGCGGCAACATGCAGCGCACTGCGGCCATGGCCATCGCGCTGATCGATATCCACGCCCGAACTCAATAGCTGTTTGAGCCTGCTGGTGTCGTGTTCCAGTACGGCGCGAAACAAACCGCGATAATTTTCGATCTCGATGTTGTTCGGGGGCGTTTGTGCGACTGCCATAAACGAACAGAAGGTGCTCACTAACAGGATCAGGTTGCGCAAGCGGATGGTCATTTTTGAGTACGACGGTACGGTACCGAGATAGTCACCGTTACATCACAGTGCGCTATCAAGCGCGCGTAAAATTCGATTCACTTCGTCCTGGTTGCTGTAATGCACCAGCGACAGGCGTACCACGCCGTCATCCGGATCCATGCCGAGGTCGCTAATCAGTCGATGGGCATAAAAATTGCCATTCTCGGTACCGATTTTTTCGTCCTGCAGCTTGTGGGCGACCGACTTCGCGCTTTGCTTTAGCGGCTGGAATGCAATGGTCGGCGCCCGGTCGTTATCGTTGGTATGTGTTTTGCCGAGCAGGCGCACGTCAGCGTGGTGATGCAGAAACTCGAGCAGCGGCGCCGCCAGCTGGTTTTCATGGTGCACGATCAATTGGTGGATATCTTCCATTTTAGAATTGCGCTTTTTTTCGCTGTCACCGAAATGATGCTGGTGAAGCTCATCGAAATAATCCAGCACCCCGGCGCAGCCGGCGATCTGCGCGTGTTGTGGACCCGCAGGACCGAAATCCTTGGCAGGATTGCCGCTGTTGAAATAGTGGGCCTGCGAAGTCAGGTCGCCCCGGATATCCTTGTTTACATACAGCATCCCCTGGTGCGGGCCGAAAACCTTGTACAGGCTGAACGCGTAGCCATCAACGCCAAGCGCTTTCAGGTCTGGAATATGGTGCGGCGCATAGGCCACCGCATCGTTAAACACGCAGGCGTTGCTGCGGGACTTGATGGTCTTGACGATTGCGGCCACCGGGTTGACCGTACCGATGACGTTGGAACAATGCGTAAAAAATACCCAGCGCGTGTTATCGCGCAGTAACGGGAACAGTGATTCGATATTCAGCAGGCCGGTGTCGGGCTCGACTTCCCATTGGCGGATGGTGACGCCTTTTTCAAGTGCCTTACGCCGCCAGACACCGCTATTGGCCTCGTGGTCCTGGTTGGTCACGATAATTTCATCACCAGGTTTCCAGATATCACCGATCGCCTGCGCCATGACATAAGTGTTCATCGACGTCGAAGGACCTATCGTTAGTTCACTGGGCCGGATATTCAGTGCCTCTGCCCAGCCGGCATGCGCACGATCCATGGCATGACCCGCTTCGGCCGAGGGCGAAAAGCGTGAGTATGGCTGGACACGTGTATGGTGGTTGTAGTGTTCGAGTACCTGGTTGGCCTGGTTACAGACATAGCTGCCGCCGGCATTAGAGGCGAACGTAAACTCGGGATCGTCTGCGAGTTGATCAAATTGTGCTCTGACATAGTCGATGTCGAGTTTCATAAACGGGCTCCGGTTAATTGTCTGAATGGTAGTTGTTTTTATACTCGGCATAAACCGTTTCGAAACGCGCCAGGTTTTTTTGCGTGTAGTCGGCGAAATCCATCTCCACGCGCGAGTACAGCTCCGACACCATCGACCACATCGTCTCGCGTAACAGCGAGGCGCATTTCATTGCATGGTAGCTGCTCAGTTTTGCGTGGTCGGGAGGGTTACCGAAATACTGCTCCAGCATGGTCCGTTCCTGCGCGTCACTCAGTTCATTGTTCGACGCCAGGTTTGACAGGTCGAACAACGGACTGTTAAAGCCGGCATAGTCAAAATCGATGAGCCAGATCTTGTCACCGTCGTCGATAAAATTGGCCGGCAGTAAATCGTTGTGACCAAACACGATGTCGACCGGGCCGACCGCCGCTTCAAGCTCGGCACTAATGTTGGCAAGTTCGGGTAGTCGCGCGGCGTGAGAACTTTCGCCCTGCGCTAGCAGGTTATGGTAGTGGCGTAATACCTGGAATACCCAGAACATCACCGCCACCTGGTTAAATCTTTTCGGCAACTCGTGATGAAAACGTTTTAACAGTTCAACAATGCGCTCAAGATTGTGATCGATGCGCACGTCGGATTCGTCGAACACTTTGCCATCGATGAACCTGACCACCAGGATACCTTTCTCGTGGTGTACCAGTTCCGGGCTGACGCCGATATCGAAAGCGGCCTGGCTGCTTGCGATTTCATTGCGGCGTGAAATCAGGTGAATGGGATCATCTTCGCCGAAACGCACGACATACTGACTGGCACCATCGGTTACCTTGAAGTTGAGGTTGGTCATGCCCCCGCTTAAGGGCTCGATATCGACCCTGCCCTGCCAGCAGGGCAGGCCAGCAATACGGATATTGGTTGAATCGTTCATGATCTGGCTGGCTCAAAGTCTGGATCGAGGCATGATAGCATCGGCATCACCATGCGCAATCTCGCGAAGCATTTCTTTACCAGGGGCTGGTGCCAGTTCGATCACGATCCTTTGATAAGCGCCTGGATCGACGCGGCGCTGGCGCCGGCCCGTGCGTCCCGTCACGATCCGCAACAGGCAAAATGGCTGCGCTACCAGGGAACCTGGTTCGCCGGTGTTAATGCTTTACCCAACGACGAACAAGGTGCTGTTGGCGGCAGTGGCCCGTTGCGGGGCCGGGTAATTGATTTCATCTCCCGCGAGCTACAACTTGAGAATTTTGCCTGGGATCCCGCCCAGGTTTCGGTTTGTTACCCAGGGTACCCACAACCGATGGCAGGCGAATCCCCGGCCAAGACGCGTTATCGTCGCGAGCGAGACGCGGCACACGTCGATGGCTTGTTGCCCGAAGGCGAGGAGCAGCGACGACACTTACGCGAACACCACGGTTTTATTCTCGGACTTCCGATGGTGGAGTTTGACAGTGAAGCGTCACCCTTTGTCGTTTGGGAAGGTTCACATGAAATAATGCGTGATATCTTCGCTGCACGCTTTGCCGGAATACCTGCCGAGCAGTGGGGTGAGGAGGATGTAACCGAGATTTATCACGACGCGCGAGAGCAGGTTTTTGCCATGTGTAAGCGGGTTGAGATCCATGCGAAACCGGGTGAAGCCTTTCTTGCACATCGGCTGGTGTTACACGGCATGGCAGCCTGGCGTAATGGCGCGCAGGCGGGACCGGACGGACGCATGATCTGTTATTTCCGGCCCGATCCGTTCGGTCCCTGTGAATGGCTCCATAATCGCTGACGTCTTAGTTGAATCTGCTGTCGTTTTCGGCCAACTGCAAATTAAACTTGTATTTCGAACGGCAGCGGTCCCTAATTGCTAGTGAGTATACTTTAAATTTAGCCTATAACTTGTTGTAGCTATTCGAGTTAAGTGCCGTTGTTAGAACAACGATCCAGGGTAATTCATATATCTTCTGATGAAACTGCGAACTCTGATCTTTGGAGCCTTATTGCTGGTATCTGTTTTACCGGTCGGAATTCTTGCGTATTGGCAACAACAAACCGCTGTCAGTAATGAATTCTCGGTGGTTGAGAATCAACACAAGGTCATCGCCAAGAATCTGACCATTGCATTGGACCGGTATGCCACTGACCTGCGGTCCGCATTTCAACTTACCACTGAAAATTTACAAAATCCGAACGAGATAGAGGGCCTGGAATGGCATCTCAGTGAGCTGTATTTTCAACACGTTTGTTTGATCGATGCCAGTGGAAATATCCAGCAACTGCAGTGTGCGATGGCTTGTCCGGCAGCTGAAAAGTTTTCTGAAACAGTGCTGTTATCAATAAGACAAACCTTGCAGGCGGCGGCAAATGAAAAGGGAGTAATTCATTTTAGTCATATTACCCACAATCCAAAGCAGCAGCCGGCGATCTACCTGGTGAGAGTGATGGCAGACGGTAACACTGCCATCGGTGAAGTTTCACCGCAATATTTCATTGAATTACAACGAGCGGTTGCATTCGGGGAAAAAGGTCATGCAGCAATTGTTGATAATATCGGCAGGGTGATTGCGCACCCGAAACCAGACTGGATGAATTCGATGAAAGACCTGTCCAGAGTCTCGGTAGTACAAAAGATGTTAAACGGTGAAAACGGGGTTACCCGGTTTTACTCTCCCGCGGTAAAGGCCGACATGGTAGCCGGGTTCAATTCAGTGCCTGGTGTAGGTTGGGGTGTCATGGTGCCGCAGCCGCAATCGGAAATATATTTGCATGCAGAAAGTATTTCAAAAGCCGCGCTCACAATAGCGATACTGGGAGTTTTTGTAGCCTCTTTTCTGAGCTGGTGGATTTCAGGCATTCTTTCAAAACCGATGCAATTACTGGCCGATGCAGCGCAAGCTGTAGCCCGGGGGGATTTGTCATCGAAAGTGGGCCTTTCTGCCAATCCGCGCCCAATCGAAATTCGTAAGCTTGAAAAATCCTTTAACCAGATGATCGATGACGTTGGCAGAAAAAATACCGTGCTCGTAAACCTCGCGCACGAGGCAGTTAGTTCAAGCAACCATAAGTCTGCATTCATATCATCCATGAACCATGAATTGCGTACCCCGATGAACGCCGTTTTGGGGTTTGCTCAAATGCTGGAAATGAACACGCAGGAACCCCTGACCGAAAATCAGAAGTCGGCTATCGAGCACATTCTCAGGAATGGTAACCACCTGCTGGAACTGATCGACCAGATGCTGGATTTGAACAAGATCGAAGCAGGAACACTACCCCTTAAGATGGAAGATATCCCGGCTCGCGATGTTTTAGATGAAAGCCTGTACCTGATCCGGGAACGTGCGCATCATGAAAGGGTCGAGATTATAGACCAGACCTGGGGAGGGAAGCTTCCGCTGCTGTGGACTGATAGCACGCGGTTAATTCAGGTGCTGCTCAACCTGATGACAAATGCGGTCAAATATAACCGTAAGGGCGGCACAGTGACGCTAGGTTGTGAGCAAGTGCCCGAGCAGATGTTACGCATCAGAATTACCGATACCGGTATCGGAATCCCGGCAGAGCAACAGGATGACCTGTTCAAGCCGTTCGAGCGTCTGGGCCATGAACTCGGCAACATCGACGGCAGTGGTATTGGTCTGAGCATTACCAGGCAGATCGTCGAGATGCTGGGTGGACAGATCGGTTTCGAAAGTGACGAGGATAAAGGCAGCAGCTTCTGGGTCGATATTCCCCTAAGCAACAAAGAGTCGCCGCTTGAAGAGGAAATCAACGCGGCAGATACGCCAGCATTGAACAGCAAGCGCCACAAGAATGAGGGGGTAGTTCGTACGGTACTCTATATCGAAGACAATCCGGACAATGTGCACCTGGTTGAAGCGATTATCGGTCAATTCGGATATATCGAGTTGCTAACCGCCGAAAACGCTACCATTGGATTCGACCTCGCCACCAGCAAACGACCAGACCTGATCCTGATGGATATCAACCTGCCCGGCATGAATGGCCTGCAGGCCCTGAAACGTTTAAAACAAACCAGGGAAACCCAGGACATCCCTGTTATCGCGATTACCTCCAATACCATGCCAAAAGATATCGTAGGGGGTCTTAAAGCCGGATTTCAGGCCTATATCACCAAGCCGATAAAAGTGACGGAGTTCATCCAGACGATCGATCAAACGCTCAATAGGGTCGATAAATTTGGTTAAGGTGATTTTCCGGTTGCTGTCGAGTTTGCGGGCTAGGTAAGCGTAACTGGGCCGTCGGGTGTATCGATGACGGCAGACAGGTAAGCGGTTTCACTGTCGGGGAGCGCCTCGACATCCACCAGGTGGCTGGCGTCGATTGCGTCGAGCCGGTCTTCCATCCAGCGTGGGCGGTTGTGATGGATCGTCAGAGACTGCAATAGGCAATTCAAATCGGCCATGTCCTGCGATGGATGCGGGTTACTATGCCATTGAATGCAATATGGCAGCATGCCATCGGCCAGCAAGCGGCCATCACCCGGCAACGCTATTTCCCACTCGAGGTTATCCCGGCTCAATGCCGTCGGAGTGCCAAGATCGAACCCAGCTGCTTCGACCAGTTGATCGATATCAGGGGTATTCATAACCCAGGTAACCAGTCTCGGCTGCTGCTGAATGGCATCGCGTATTCTCCCTGAATCGAGTCCAAACCAGCGCGGATGCGATGGTGCTGTGACATCAGGATCGATCGCGATGACTTCCAGGTAAGCGTCGTTACCGAGTTGCATTACGTGGTTGTGGGTACTCATGGTCTGATGCACACCACCCTGTGGAATTTCGACACCCAGCGTCGAACGGACATAATCGACGCCCTGCTGCAGCGAGCTGGCGGCGATAACGATATGGTCGAGATTGTTCATGCCGATATGTTAGATCACAATGCTACCGGTTAATAGTTTTACGGGTTAGAATTTCGGTTCCTAAATTTTCAGTGAGCTGAACCGATGAATATTCTGACTAATCGAATCGAGTACACGGTTGGTGATTCGGCCCACCAGGGTTACCTGGCCTACGACGATGAAATTGCGGACGCCAAGCCCGGCATCATAATCGTGCATGAATGGTGGGGCTTGAACGACTACATCGTACGGCGTGCACACATGCTTGCCGAGCTCGGTTATGTTGCACTCGCGATCGATATGTATGGTGGCGGAGCAATCGCCAAGGATACCGATCAGGCCGGGGCACTGATGACCGGGGTTTTGAACGATATGGATACTGGTACTGCAGCACTGAAGGCGGGTTACGAGTTATTACTCAGTCAACCCGGGGTAGATGCGGAACGCACAGCTGCGATGGGTTATTGTTTTGGCGGTGCGATGGTTCTGCACATGGCGCGCATCGGTCTGCCGCTGTCGGCGGTGGCGAGTTTTCATGGTGCGCTGGGGTCTTTTCATACCGCTGAACCCGCCAGTATCCAGGCGAAAATCCTGGTCTGTCATGGCGCGGCCGATTCGATGGTGACGATGGATGACCTCGAGGGTTTCAAGCAGGAAATGGAAACCGCGCAGGCCGACTACGAAGTATTGTTGCTGGCAGATGCAAAGCATGGCTTCAGTAATCCGCAAGCGGATATAAACGCTGAAAAATATGGCATTGATCTGGGTTACCAGCAGTCTGCCGATGAAAAGTCCTGGGAAGCACTGCAAGCCCTGTTCAACCAGGTATTCTAATGGCAATCGAAATAGACCTGAGCGATGTACGCCGTGATTACGAAGCGCACGGTATTTCCAGAAAGGACATGGATCCCGATCCGCTGGTACAGTTTGGGCGTTGGCTGCAACGGGCACGTGACCTGGAACTGCTCGATGCCACGGCAATGACGCTGGCCACGGCAGATACCGGCGGCAGGCCGTCGGCCCGGATTGTTCTGCTTAAGCACGTCGATGCCGACGGATTTTGCTGGTATACCGATACGCGCAGCCAGAAGGGTCAGGAGATTGATGCGAACCCGCAGGCGGCCCTGTTGTTTCATTGGCGAGATTTAAGCCGCCAGGTGCGCGTACACGGGAAGGTCAAGGAATTGCCCGCGGACGAAGCCGAGAAGTATTTCCTGATGCGCCCGGAGGGCAGCCGTTTCAGCGCAGCTGCATCACGGCAATCCGCCGACATCGAAAGCCGAAGTCACCTCGAAGACGAGGTTTTACGACTGCGCGCAGCCTATCCCGATGGCGATGTTCCGCGTCCCGATGCCTGGCTGGGTTATCGTTTATCACCTGAGTATTTTGAGTTCTGGCAGGGACAGGATAATCGGCTGCATGATCGAATTGTCTATACCCCGCTAGAAAGTGGCTGGGCCATGAAACGTATTTCTCCGTAATGATCGCTGCCGCACTTGTCGCTTTCGGCCATTTCCTGGCTTTCTTTGCGCTGGCTGCGGCCCTGGTACTTGAACTCGCCTTGATTGCCGAATCAATGAGTGTCGAAACTGCAAAACGAATTCAGCGTGCCGATCGAGTTGTCGGCATTGCCGCGACCCTGGTGCTGGTGTTCGGTCTGCTGCGCGTATTCTATTTTGAAAAGGGGAGTGATTATTATTTCAGCAATACGTTTTTCCTCATCAAGCTGGGACTGTTCGTCATCGCCGCGCTAATTTCACTTTACCCGACAATTCAATTCACACGCTGGAACAGCGAGCTCGGCCAGGGCATTGCTCCCGACCTGACCACGGCAGCGGTGAAACGCCTGAAAAGTGCGATTCACTGGGAACTCGTGTTAATCGGCGGCATCATGTTATGCGCCTCGTTACTGGCGAAGGGATTTGGAGCTTAATCTCGGGATCACCCGAAACAATGTGATTTAACGACATGAACTTTAGCGAACGCTTACGACGCAATGATTTACTTCTCGGCACTATGCTGACAGTCCCTGCGCCCGAGATTGCGGAAATGGTCGCCAAATGCGGCTTCGACTGGTTATTCATGGATGGCGAGCACAGCCCCTTATCAACCCTCGAATGGCAACGCATGCTGCAGGCGGTTGCCGGGCGCAGTGCCGGCATTATCAGGGTGGCTGCCAAAACCGAGCAGGATATCAAGAAGCTACTCGATATCGGTGCCGATGGTATTATCGCGCCGCAGGTCAACACTGCCGAAGAGGCGCAACGCATCGTTGAATGGTGCAAATACCCGCCCCGGGGTGTGCGTGGCGTTGGCCTGGCACGCGCACAGGGATACGGGCTTGATTTCGCCAGTTACGTGGAATCGGCGAACGATGATATCGCGGTGATCATCCAGGCCGAGCATATTGACGCGGTCAACAATATTGAAGAAATCGCAACCGTAGCGGGTATCGATGCAGTATTCATCGGTCCTTACGATCTGTCTGCCAGCATGAATAAAATGGGTGAGGTCAATGATCCCGAGGTAGTCGCCGCGATTGATAAAGTCACCCGGGCATGCCAACAGAACGATGTCGCACTGGGTTATTTCGGGGTCGATGTGGAGAGTGTACAGCCCTATATCGATCAAGGCTACAAACTCATTTGTGCCGGCGTCGACGCGGGCTTCGTCACGCAGGGTGCCCAGGAAATATTGCAGCAACTGACGCCTTAAGGCGTCATCCCGGCCCCAGAACCGGGAACTTGAAATTAGGAGTTTGACATGACCGAACAAAGTAAAGTCCTGACCCTGGCCGAGGTCGACGACCTGGCGCGCCGGGCGCTGGCTGGTTGCGGTGCCCACGGTCACCAACTGGACCTTGCCGTGCAATCGGTGGTGGACGCCGAATGCGACGGTATTCGTACCGTGGGACTTGGTTACCTGCCGCTTTACTGTGGACATTTACAGGTCGGCAAGATCAATCGCGATGCGCGACCCTCCCACGCCCAAATCGCACCCGCTGCGCTGCGCGCACATGCCGATAGTGGTTTCGCTCACGCTGCTTTTGCCGCTAGTGAGTCTGATTTTTATGCACTGGCCAGGTCGCAGGGCATCTGTGCACTGTCGATTGTCGATTCCTACTCGGCGGGTGTGGTGGGCTGGTTTGTGCAGCGCATGGCAAGCGCCGGGTTGATCGGACTCGGATTTGCCAATTCGCCATCGGCGGTTGCCCCGGCGCCGGGCGCGCAGCCGTTCTTTGGCACGAATCCGATGGCATTTGCGATTCCTCGAGTCGACCAGGAGCCGATAATTGCCGATATGGCGACCAGCCAGGTTGCCCTGGTAACGATCAAGAAAGCCGCCGCGGAAGGCAGGTCGATACCGGTCGGCTGGGGTTATGACAAGGATGGTAACGACACCACCGATGCGGCCGCTGTGATCAACGGTGGCGCGCTGGCACCTGCCGGTGGCTACAAGGGGATGTTGCTGGGGTTGTTGGTCGATTTGCTCGCGGGTGTTTTAAGCGGTCCGCATTGTTCGTTTCAAGCACCGGTTTTCAAGAATAATACGGGTGGTGAACCGAAGGTTGGCCAGTTTTTTATTGCAATCTCCCCGGGGAGCTTTGCGCCCGGTGGAGACAGCGCCTATACCCAGCGACTCGATACCATGCTGAGTGCGCTCGCTAATGAACCGGGGGTGCGGTTACCGGGGGCGCGTCGTCACCAGGCCAGGTTGCGAGCCAAAACCGAGGGTGTCGAAGTACCGCTCGAACTGCTCGAAAAACTCGAGGATTTCGCTGCCTCCGCGTAAATGGATCCGGGTTTGCAGCGTCCTGCATTGAATATTTTTTGACATTTAAATTCGATTTCAAATCAGCGAAGCACGCGCGTAGCTGATATAAATCTCGCGCAGGCGACGACTTAGTTCCCCGGGAATGCCCGCGCTAATTTGCTGATCATCAATTTTTACTACCGGCAGTATATAAGTCGACGCACCGCTGATGAAAGCCTCGTCAGCGGCCTTGGCATCATCGAGCGTAAACCGGTTTTCCACCAGCCTGAGACCGTGGGTATTGCACAGCGCTACCACCGCGCGGCGGGTTACGCCCGGCAGAATATCGTTGCTTAAAGGACGCGTCAGGACCAGGTCGTCCTTGACGATAAAAAAACTGGTGCTGCCGCATTCGGTCACGTAGCCCTCGGCATCGACCATCAGGGCTTCGTAAGCGCCGGCTTCATGTGCTGCCTGCTTGGCCAGCACCTGGGCCAACAGGTTTACCGACTTGATATCGCGTCGTGCCCAGCGAATGTCGGCTGTGCTGGCCAGCGTAATACCGGTCTCGGCCGCGCTGTTTTCGATCGACGCCTTGGGCTGGGTAAACATGAACACGTTGGGTGTGATGTCCTTTGGCCAGACGAAGTCGCGTTCGGCGACGCCGCGGGTAACCTGCATGTAAACCAGCCCCTCATCGACTTGATTGAGTTCGACCAGCCGACGAAAGGCTTCGAGGATTTGCGCATGCTCGAGCGGGGACTCGATGGCGAGTTTTTCGAGCGAGTTGAAATAACGCTGCATATGGTGTTCAAAGTCAATCAGTTTGCCGTCGAGCACCCCCGCAACCTCGTAGATGGCGTCACCAAAATTGACCGCGCGATCGAAAATCGAAATTTTCGCTTCATCTTCGGGCACGTAATCGCCGTTCAGGAAAACAATGCGGGTCATTTGTAGTTATATCTTTTAATAATAAATCAAAATGCTAGCATAGATTCCATGTCACAGACCCGCCGCGAAAAACTAGCTGCCAAATTCAGGGAATTTCTGGCTCCCGAGAATGTGGTCGATCAACCAACCTCGCTTAACACTTACGAATCCGACGGCTTAAGCGCCTATCGGCAACAGCCGTTACTGGTGCTGTTACCCGAAAATATCGAGCAGGTCCAGCAGGTGATGCGGGTTTGCCAAGAGCAGCGCCTGCCGGTGGTCAGCCGTGGTGCGGGCACCAGTCTCTCCGGTGGCGCACTGCCGCATGCCGAAGGCGTGGTGCTTAGCCTGGCCAAAATGAATCGAATACTGGAAGTGGATCAATTATCGCGCCTGGCCGTGGTCGAACCGGGTGTGCGTAACCTGGCGATTTCGGAAGCCGTCAAGTCGCTCGGTCTCTACTATGCGCCGGATCCGTCTTCACAAATCGCATGCACCATCGGTGGCAATGTTGCGGAAAATGCAGGTGGGGTTCACTGCCTGAAATATGGATTGACGCTGCATAATATCCTGGCGCTTAAACTGGTCAGTTCCGAGGGTGAGATTTTCGAGATCGATCAGCGTTCATTGCAATCTGACGGTTATGATCTGCTGCCACTGTTGGTGGGTTCCGAGGGGATGCTCGGTATCGTGGTCGAAGTGACGGTGAAGCTATTACCGATCCCCCGTTGCGCACGCGTGGTCATGGGCGTATTTGACTCGGTAGAAAAAGCAGGTGATAGCGTTGCGGCAATCATCGCCGAAGGGATTATCCCGGCCGGAATCGAGATGATGGACAATCCCGCGATTCGTGCAGCCGAAGATTTTGTTCACGCGGATTATCCGGTTGAAGCCGAAGCGATATTGATTTGTGAACTCGATGGCACCGAGGAAGAAGTGTTATCGCAAATCGAACTCGTGGAAAAATTGCTCAAAAACGGCGGTGCGACTGAAACCCGTCTCGCCAGGGACGAGGCCGAACGACTGTTATTCTGGTCCGGTCGCAAGGCGGCTTTTCCCGCGGTTGGGCGTATCTCACCCGACTATTACTGCATCGATGGCACGATTCCGCGCAAGGCGTTGTCCGCGGTGCTGAGTGGCGTGCGCGCTCTCTCGGAGGAATATGGATTGTCGGTGGCTAACGTGTTCCATGCGGGTGACGGCAACCTGCATCCGTTGATTCTCTACGACGCGAATAACGAGGGTGAACTCGAAAAGACCGAAGAACTCGGTAGCAAGATCCTGCAGCTTTGCATTCATCATGGCGGTACGATTACCGGTGAACACGGTGTCGGCGTCGAAAAACTCGGTGAGATGTGCGTGCAGTTCAGCGAAACTGAGCGCGAGCAGTTTCACGCCATCCGCGAGTGTTTCGATCCATCGAAACTCCTGAATCCAGGAAAAGCAATTCCAACGCTGGCCCGCTGCGCCGAATTCAACGCGATGCATGTGCACGAAGGCAAGCTGCCGTTCCCGGAACTGGATCGCTTTTAATGAACTCGATTGACGAAGTCGATATCGAGGCCGAACTCACCAGCCAGATCATTTCGGTGGCCGCGACCGGTGGCGAAATTGAAATTATCGGCGGCGGCAGCAAACGTTTTTATGGTCAATCACTGGAAGCCCTGCCGGTCGACGTTTCCGGGCATAGCGGGATTATCGACTATGACCCCGCGGAACTGGTCATTACCCTGCGCGCGGGTTGCAAATTGAGCGAGGTCGAGGCGCTGCTTGCCGAGCATCGACAGATGTTCGGCTTCGAGCCACCTTGCTACGGCCGGGATGCGACCATCGGTGGCATGGTCGCAAGCGGGCTGGCCGGCCCCCGCCGGGCGTTTGCTGGCGGTATCCGGGACTTCGTGCTGGGGGTTAAGATCCTCGATGGTCACGGTGAAATTAATCAATTTGGCGGACGCGTGATCAAGAACGTCGCGGGCTTTGACGTGTCGCGGTTGATGGTCGGTTCGCTGGGCACCCTGGGTGTAATTCTCGAGGTTTCAATCCGGGTGATTCCGAGCTATGAAACCGAGTTGACGCTTGCCTTCGAACACGACAGCGCCGATAAGCATATCCGCTGGATTAATGAACTGGGATCTGAACCCTGGCCGATTTCTGCTTCATTATGGGTCGCCGGACGCAGCCTGTTGCGCCTTTCGGGTAGTGTGCAGGGTGTTCAATATGCAGCGCAGCAGCTTGGCGGCGAGACCGCGGAACCGTGCTGGGATGAGTTGAAGGAGCAAGCCCTGGATTTCTTCGATGACGCACAACCATTAACGCGGATTTCGTTACCGCCCGCGACTACCGACCAACTGGATGATATCCCCCAGTTGATCGAGTGGGGTGGTGCGCAGCGCTGGCTTTGCGCCGAGGTCGATATCCCGGCACTTCGCTCCATGGCGGAAGGTGTGGGCGGCAGTGTCTGTGCATTTAGACGACATGCTGCCGATGTCGCGGTATTTCATCCGCTGCCACCCGCGATGCTGAAGCTGCAACGCAGCATCAAGTCCAGTTTCGATCCGGCCGGTATTTTTAATCCGGGCAGAATCTACCCCGGGCTTTAGAGCACTAGCATGCAGACCAATCTCGCACCAAGATTTAAACAGGGCCGTCATGCCGAGGCAATAGAGACGATCCTGCGCAAGTGCGTGCATTGCGGATTCTGCAACGCAACCTGTCCAACCTACCAGTTGCGTGGCGACGAGCTCGATGGCCCGCGCGGCCGAATCTACCAGATGAAACAGTTTTTCGAGGGCGAGCCCGCGAACGCTGAAATGTTGAAGCATCTCGATCGTTGCCTGACCTGCCGCGCCTGCGAAACCACTTGCCCCTCGGGGGTTAAATACAGTCATTTACTCGAAATCGGTAAGGAATCTATCGAGCAGGAATTGCCGCGTCCCTGGTGGGACCGGGCCCGACGTTGGGGCATCGTGCGCTTTATCAATTCGGGTTGGCTGTTCGCGTTATCGATTCGTATCGGCCAGGCTTTTGCGTGGATCTTGCCGGCGAAACTGAAAGCGTCAGTGCCGCAGCGGCAAACCCCGGTAGAACGTGATAACAGCTCGCATGCGCGCAAGGTATTGATGTTGGCGGGTTGCGTGCAACCCGCACTGACACCCAATACCAACGCTTGCGCCAGCAACCTGCTCAATAAATTCGAAATCGAGGTTATCGAAGTGCCGGGAAACCTGTGTTGTGGTGCTGCCGCTTTCCACACCTCCGAGCCCGAGTACGGCATGCGCCAGGTGAAACAGCTGATCGATAGCTGGTGGCCGCATATCGAGGCCGGGGTCGAGGCAATCGTGGTCACCGCAACCGGTTGCGGGGCAAGCGTCAAGGATTACGCCCGCTTGCTTGCGGATGATCCTGTGTATGCCGACAAAGCCCAAAAGGTGAGTTCGTTGTACTGCGATCTGATCGAGTTGGTGGAAGCTGAAGTCGAACCGGTGAATCCCTCGAAATTGCCAGCTAAACGCGTCGCGGTACACACCCCCTGTACCATGCAACATGGCCTCGGAATCATCAATCGGGTTGAAGCCTTG
>CAMYLU010000034.1 GCA_947259485.1 uncultured Gammaproteobacteria bacterium
CAAGCTGGAAGATCCGCCTCGATGCAGGTTAGAGCGAAATTCACCCTCGGCACCCTGGCGCTTCATCGCCGCCGCCACCTTTCCATCGATGACAAAACAACGAATGTCGGAGCCGCCGGCCTCCTTGATAAATTCCTGGATAAGGATATCGGCCTTAACACCCATGAATCCCTCGATGACACTTTCGGCCGCCTTTTGCGTTTCCGCCAGTACCACGCCTATGCCCTGCGTGCCCTGTAACAGTTTAATCACCAGCGGCGCACCACCGACCATCTTGATCACGTCCTTGATATCGTCGGGCTTGCTGGCGTAGCCGGTCAGTGGCATTCCAATGCCCTTACGTGACAATAATTGCAGCGATCGCAGCTTATCCCTCGAACGGGTGATCGCTACCGATTCGTTTAGTGAAACCACGCCCATCATTTCAAACTGGCGCAGAACCGCGGCGCCGTAATGCGTCACCGACGCGCCGATTCGCGGTATGACGGCATCGAATCCCTTCAGGTCCTCCCCCTTGTAATGAATAGAAGGTTTGTGCGAAGCGACGTTCATATAGGCACGCAATACGTCGATAACGACAATTTCGTGCCCGCGCTCCTTGGCAGCTTCGATGATACGCCGCGACGAGTAAAGTTTCCGGTTACGGGACAAAAGCGCTATTTTCATGAGTCTCTCCTTTATGATTAACACATAGACGACACGTATTTTCAAAAGTCACAATTTATTCTTTCGGGTGACTTTAAGCGCAGATACAGTCGGCCATGCGAATTGCTAACGTCTGCGGTACCTGTTCGCCAATGACGATGTGTAAGGCGGAAAAGATCTGAATGCCGACAATTGACCCGCAGGTATCGACGATTTCCAATAGCACGAACAACACGGCATCAGTCTCCGGGAGCTACAAGAGCTCGGAGGATGGGCTACGTTTGAGATGGTGTTGCGGTATGCACACCTCGCGGCCGATCACTTACAGTCGGCGGCATCGAGGATCGAGGGCACAATTTTAGCACAATCGAGCGAGAGTAAAAATCTCAAGCTGATCGTATCAAATTGATTTAAAAGGAATAAAATGGTGCCCAGGGGCGGAATCGAACCGGCCGGCGTACCGGTGGTCCGCACTCGGCGGTCCGCGCTCGGCACCGACACGAGGATTTTCAGTCGGTCTTTAAACAATTTTACGGATAGCGCGACTGTCTGTGCGATCCTGGAGGCAGTTAGAATAATTCGATTCGAAGCCCGGCCGACAGAATCAAGTCATCATAACGGTAGTCGGGGTCGGAACTGTCGAAATCCTCATATTCGATACTCAGCAAACGAGTCACTTTTCTTTCCCTTCCGAACACTGGTCGTTCGTGGCGAAGTCGCAGGCGGTGACCTGTGCTGTCGAATCCCTCTTCGTCCAGTGGATCCGCTACCGCGCGGTTGTCGTAGACGAGGTCGGAATAGCGCCAAGAGGCTAACCAGCGCGATCCATCCTCTAGCTTGTGGCGATAGCCGACAGAGATCGTATCGTATTGCGTATTCTTGTAACCGACTCCGTTGTCGTCGCGGTCCTGGGTCGACAGACGCAGGCTAACGCGGCGTGCCTGGTCGGGACGAAAATAGGTTTCAA
Source organism: uncultured Gammaproteobacteria bacterium (assembly GCA_947259485.1). Lineage (GTDB taxonomy): Bacteria > Pseudomonadota > Gammaproteobacteria. Next base: position 1,613 of record CAMYLU010000034.1, read on the forward strand.
CCCAATAATTGGTATAGTCGTACTCGAGATCGGTTCCTGGAATGTCGTTACCGTTTTCATCGTCGATCCGGCGGTCATCGAAGACCCGCTCGGTAAGGCCAAACCCTGCGCGCAGGCGGTTACGATCGGATAGCCGGAACTCTGTATCGAAGCGAATGCGATTGTGTTCATAATCGAGGTTGCTCAGACCGGGTGTTTCATCGTAGTCCTTTTGCCGATGTTGAAAACGTACCCGCAGGCGTGTTTTGTTCGCGGTGTACCACGAGATACTCGCGTTGAAATTGGTTTGCTCGTAGTCGTAGCGGTCGGGAATCGATCGGCCGTTATCGACCGCGACCTCGCCAGTGCTGCGGCTAACATAAGTCTTGTCCCGCGTCGTACGCACCAGCGCCAATTCATAATCGAGCTCGCGAGCATCGGTGGTAAATGTCGAGCGATACCCACCACTGATCCGGTCGCGATCCTGGTCTGCGTCTTCCTCGTCGAGAAACAGGATCGACTCGGCGCGCAGGCCAACAAAAGCCCCACTTTCGAAATCGTGGTCGAATCGGAGCCGAGCGTGTGTAAACAGGTCGGGATCTGGATTGTGGCGCGAGGCAAGCTGGTTGGGGTTGGTCTCTAGCCCACCCTCGGCCGAAAGCGACAAATCCAGGGCCCACGCAGGTGCTGGCGACAAGAGCATAGCGAATAGCAGCAGAAACAAGCCGCGTAATGAGCATGTCAACATTACTGGAAACTCGTGCAATCGCCACTCTTGATGATTAGCTGTTTGCGCTGTAGCGATTTCAGCAGATCGTAGACGTCGGTCTCGATTTGGTCTCGACCAGTCTCGGGAAACGCGGTTTGCAAGATGTCAATGATCTGTCCCGGAGAAATCGCTTCCTTCAGCAGCGTCCACACCGCGGCACCCACCGGGTTCAGGTGGTGGATCGAAGCACCATCGCCATCGGCGAGAAAAGATTCGCCGTCGCGGCTGACCTCGACAATGCCGATACGGCGTCGAAAGTGTCCGTGCGGAATGTTATCAGCGTCTTTTCGAATCCCGCTCGGGCTTGATGGGCCGGTAAAACGTTCCAATGGCCTGACTTGCTGGTCAACCAGGCTGACGCTGAGCAGGTCGGCAGCGTCGTCGACCCGATCATAGACGAGGCGATAGCAGTTCGCGCTGCTCACAATCTGCGACAACCGCTCGAGAATGCTAGGTGCATTTACCTCGCGCGCGAAATTCTGCCAGACGACGCAGCGCAACACCTCGGCCTGCGGTACCGGAACCAGATGAGGAGTGGTCCCGGAATCGCGCTCAAGCAGCACAAATGCTCCAATCTCAGAGCTGCTACCTAAAGCAGCGAGCCGTTCCTGACGCAAATCGAGATAGTGGTAACGGGAGCCTTTCAATCCTGCATGGGTTTCGATGTATTCCCGAGTCACTCTATCGAGATTGTCGGGATAGGGGGCGCGTAGCCGCGGCGCAATGCCAGTGGCGATACCACGACCCTCGGCGAGACTGATCGGCAGCACGTCGTCACCGTATACATCATGGCCGCGAACGGCAAGAGCTGCGGTCAGAATGCTCTTACCGGCGCGAAAACGATTTGGAAATACGACCAGCGCGCCGCCAATGCGCGCGCTGGCGCCGTGCAGACACAACAGATTGTCCTGCTCCATAGTCCACGCGCGCACCACTTTGGCAACCAGGCTACAAAGCGTATCGACCGGGTCGTCGAACTCAACGCCGTCGTCCATCCATTCGGCTTCGACCCGATAACGTCCATTTCCCAGTCGTGAAACCGAGACCAACGGCATCTGATCATCATCGATCGAATCGATCGCCCAGCCACCGAAGATCAGTGGGAGATGTCGACGCAGATGCTCACAATCGTGAAAAACGATCGGCCGCGACAGATTGGGAAAGCACAGGGCCAGATCCTTTCGGGACCTGACCCCATGCTTGCTAGATGTATTCAAACCCGTCGCGGATTAGGCGATGGGTTCGCTCGGTGCCGACGGTTCACTAGCAGCACTGGGTTCACTTGGTTGCGAAGCGTCACTAACGTCCGACGGTTCACTGGGTCCCGAGGGCTCTGAGGGTTCGGACGGCTCACTCGGCTCCGAAGGTTCGCTCGCCGCACTGGGTTCGCTCGGCTGTGAAGGTTCACTCGGTTCGGAGGGATCGGACGGATCGCTGGTTGCGTGTGCAGACTGGCTTAGAGTCGCCAGTATCGGCGCGGTGTAAGCCACCGACGCGACTAGCCCCAGCCGCGACAGCGCTTTGCGACGGCTCTCGTCAATTTCTGCTTCGACCTCGTCGGCTTCGGTTTTCTTAGACTTCATTGTTATCTCCATGGGAATTACGGTTTATAGTTATGGGATAATATTCCCAAATTTAATACAAATCAAGCCACTTCCGATGAAAGTTAGATCAAATGTGAAATGCTTTACTAATTGCAGAACTGGGCAAAAATATCAACGTCTTGGGCAAGAGATTCTGAGTTTTATTCGAGTATAATTGGTGCCCAGGGGCGGAATCGAACCGGCCGGCGTACCGGTGGTCCGCACTCGGCGGTCCGCGCTCGGCACCGACACGAGGATTTTCAGTCGGTCTTTAATTTAATTTTTATAACTTAATAAAATCAGCTACTTACGCGCTTCCCATTTCCATTTGTGCCATTAAATGCCAGTTACCGCCAGTTATTGGGCCACAAATTTGGCACAACCTTCATGTTATGGTTCGCTCCCGGTTATGGTCGCTGGAAATTACTCATGATAACCAGCTCTTCTCCAGGAAACTTGCCCAGGAAGAGAATTAGGACCTGGGTCTATTTATTTTCGCCTGCATCAATTACCAGGTTGCTGCAGCAATTTTTTCGCGACAACGAAATCGTGAATCTCAATCGTCCTTAATTTATTGCCAGGGAAAAGGTACGAATGGTCTTTGATTGCTTTATGCATTGGAGATAAATAGTATATATTTTTTGGGAAACCACTCTTCTTGCGAGGACCTGAAATGTGCAAACACGGATTTATGCTTGCCGTATTCATGACAGCAACATGTCTAGTGATTTCCAACGCTGTAATCGCCTCCGATTTAACATTTGCTCAGGCTGATACCTCAACCCCGGGTGCAGAAAAAAAATCGAAACTAATCGATCTGTGGCAACCCGGAGACACGGGCCAGCGTATGAATATCCGTGGTCGGGTGACCAGCATCGACGGCACGCCTCTCGGCGGTATTCAGATATCACTGCGGCAGGCAAACGGAGATGGCGATTATACCGACAACTACCGGGCTACCCTGGAAACCGACGACAAGGGGCGTTATCAGTTCGGCTCGGTGGTGCCCGGTAACTATTTCGGGGCCAAACACGTTCACGTCACCGTATTCCAGGATGGTTTCGAGTACTTCGACACCAGCATTCTATTCAAGGGCGATCCGAACCTGGACGAACACTACGAAGACGGCACCGCCATTTTTCTGGAGGAATCTACCGTGAAAGGCGAAACCATTATGTTTGGCCGTTTCGATATCGTGCTCACCCCGGAATAGTCCCGGCGCAGCAACCTACGCCGTCACGGAATCGATAGAAAAACCATGAAATACGAGAAGCTGTTTCTTCTTTTGCTGATTGCCTGCCTGTTTCCACCGGTGACGACTGCCCAGTCACTGCAGCAAGACGATCAGGCGCCAGCAATAAGCGCCCCTGAAGCCCCGCCCGGTAATTCGCATGAATTTTATTTTACCCGCGGAATCTATAGCGGGGAGTTCGACGATTACGACGAAGGTGGACGCTGGGCTATCGATTATCCAAAAGCGGATCACCAGTTCCTGGTGGCCTTGAAACGGCTCAGTGTCGTCGATGCCTACGGATCAGACAATGCGGTCGAATTGACCGATCCCGGGTTGCGGCAGTTTCCGCTGCTCTACGCCGTCGAAGTCGGTTCGATGTCGCTGACCGAGGCGGAAGCGCTGGCGTTGCGAAATTACCTGTTGGCCGGCGGTTTCCTGGTGATCGACGACTTCTGGGGCAGCTGGGCCTGGGATCAGTTCGTGACGCAAATGCAACGGGTCTTCCCCGACCGCGCGATCGTCGAGGTGCCGCCGGAACATCCCGTGTTTCATGTGTTTTACAACATCGATCGCGTCATACAGGTGCCCAACATTCGCCAGGGCTGGGGCTCGCAGTACGGCGGGCCTACCCACGAGTATGACGGCATCGTACCCCACGTGCGTGGCATCTTCGACGACGACGGCCGCCTGATGGTTCTGATCAACTGGAATACCGACCTTGGAGACGCGTGGGAGTGGGCGGACGATCCCGATTACCCACTCAAATTCTCGACCTACGCCTTTGAAATCGGAATCAATTTCGTCATCTATGGCATGACCCACTAACGCTACGCGTGGTCAGACCGAAGCATGTTCGAATTCCTGTTTAAGTACCCCGCCGAGTATTTTGCAGAGGGTAAGTTAATAACCGCCCTGCCCTGGTGGCAACTGGCCCTACTGCCACTCGCCATAGCGATATTCGCTTTCGTCGTGCTGGGCTACTTCAGACTACAAGGGCGCACCCGCAGCCGTGATCGGATAACAATCTCGTTGCTGCGCGGCCTGGCGCTAGGCCTGATCTTCTTCAGCCTGTCGCGGCCATTACTCGAAGTTACCGCGCAACTGCAGCAACCAGGCGTGGTCGGTGTATTGCTCGACAATTCGATCAGCATGGGGCTAAAGGGTCCGGATCGAAACGCGCGCAGCGATTTTATACGGCAACAGTTCGATACCGAATCCGGCGACCTTTTGCGCGATCTTCAACAAGTTTTCGACGTGCGCCTGTTTAAGTTTGGCGCCGAAACAAAAGCGATCTCCGACATTGACGCTCTCGATTTCAACGACGGCGACAGCGATTTGACCCGGGCGCTTAGCTTCACGCGGGCGAGCCTGCAGGGTGAGCCGCTCGCTGGCCTGGTGGTCATAAGCGACGGCGCCCTGCAGCCGGACGAACCGCTGGACGCCTTGCTGTTATCTCTAAAGTCGTCGGCTATACCGGTATTCAGCGTCGGCCTGGGCGAGCGACGCTACGCGCGCGATATCGCAATCAGCCACATTCGGTTGCCGGACGCGGTTTTGAACGGCAGCCGGGTGATGGCGGATGTTGCCATAAAACAGCAGGGTTATGACGACCAGCTGGTGGAACTCGTGATCGAGGACGACAGCCAGATCCTGCACCGCCAGCAGATACGGCTCAAACCTGGCATGCAGTCGATTCGGATTCCGCTCGCCACTGAAGAATCCGGGGCGCGCCAGCTCGAGTTTCACCTGGCCACCATGGCCGATGAGGAAATCACTGCCAACAACAGCCGGCAGGCCATGCTGACGGTGGATGACCGTAGAATCCGGATTCTCTACTACGAGGGAGAACCCCGCTTCGAGTTGAAGTTCGTCCGTCGCGCGGTTGCCGACGATGAAAACCTTGGCGTTACCGGATTGATCAGGACCGCCGACGCGAAATATTACCGGGTGGGTATCGAATCCAGCGAAGAACTGCGTAACGGCTTCCCGATCACCCGTGACGAATTATTTTCCTACGACGCCATCATACTGGGCAGCGTCGAAAACTCATTACTCAGCCGTGAGCAGCAGGACATGATCGCCGAGTTTGTCGGCGAGCGTGGGGGCGGCCTGCTTATGCTCGGAGGCCGTCATGCCTTCACCGAGGGAGGCCATCGCGCTTCCGTGCTGCACGACATATCACCCGTGGTCATGCCGGATCGGGCCGAGCCCGAGTTCAAGCGCCAGATCAAGATTCAGCCAACCGATGCGGCCTGGGTCCACCCGGCGCTGGTCATCGCCGACAGCAGCGAAAAATCGATCGCCCGATGGCTAACGCTGCCCCCGCTAACCCTGGTCAACCCGATCCGGCGGGTAAAACCCGGCGCAACGCTGCTGTTGAGCGGCCCGGTTAACGATCAGGACAATTCCTACGTGGCGATGGCCTGGCATCGCTACGGCCGCGGCAAGGTTATCGCGTTTCCGGTGCAAAATTCATGGCTTTGGCAAATGCACCACGAAATCGATCTCGAAGACCAGACCCACGAAATGCTGTGGCGGCAAATGCTGCGCTGGCTGACCGAAAGCGTGCCGCAACGATTGAGCCTGAACCTGTCGGCCCAGAAAATTCATGCTGGAGGCGTAATCAGGATACGCAGTGAAGTCCTACAAACCGATTTTGACGCACAGCACGAGGCACAACCGCGCGCAGTCCTGACCGCGCCGGACGGCGGAGAACGGGCTATCAGCCTGCAACCCAATCCCTCACAGCCCGGTGCCTACGAGGCAGAGCTATCGATTATCGAACCCGGGGATTACCTGGTGCACGTGGAACTCAACGAAGCCGGACAGGTGAGTCGTAGCGCCGACACCCGTTTGCTGGTAACCCGTGCCGGCGACGAATACTTCAATTCGGAGATGAATGAAACGCTGTTGCGCCGGATTGCAGACGAATCCAGCGGTCAATTTTTCAGACCGCAGGATATGGGCAAGCTGGTCGATGCCCTGGATAGCAATCCGCGCGGATCGCGCACCGTGCTGCGCCTCGAGTTATGGGATATGCCGGTTCTGTTCCTGCTACTCGTCACCCTGTTATGCGCCGAGTGGTGGTATCGTCGATGGCGGGGCCTGGTATGAAAACCGGCGCTATCCTGCTGCTCTGGCTGTGCGCAGTCCCGTTCGCGCAGGCGGCACAAAATCACCTGCTGATTATCGGCGGGATCGGTGGGACCGACGCCTATCGCGAACTGTTTGCGGGCAGGGCGGCGCGCATGTATCAAGCCGCCATCGAGGCCGGCATCGAGGAACACAATATCACCTTGCTGAGCGAGGCGGCGTTGCCGGATACATCGCGACCGCACCGGCCCTCGGACAAACCGACGATTCTGCAGGTGTTGCGGGATATCGGCAACAGGGCGCAGGCCAATGACCGCATTTTCGTAATCCTGATCGGCCACGGCAATCCCCGCGGTAACAACGCCGCCTTCAACCTGCCGGGCCCCGATATCTCGGCATCGGAATTCGCCGAAGCCCTGGTCGGGCTGGAAAACCAACTGCTCGTCATCGTCAACACGGCCTCCGCCAGCGGACCGTTCATCAACGCGCTCTCCGCAGACGGGCGCATTATCATCACGGCAACATCGAGCGGCCGCGAGTATTATGCGACGCTATTCGGCGATTACTTCGTTGCCGCCTTTGCCGGGGGCGGAGCGGACACTGACAAGGACGAGCGAGTATCGATGCTGGAGGCATTCGTGTTCGCGCGTCGCGAGACCCAGCGCGCCTACGATAACGAAAAGCAACTTTCCACCGAGCACGCCCTGCTGGACGATAACGGCGATGGCGAGGGCAGCCGGGAACCAGGCGAGTTTGAGTCCGATGGCGCGCTGGCGAACCGCGTTTATCTGCAGCAGCAGCCAACGCTGGCGCTTGGCGCTTCCGCGCAACTGGTCGAAATGATGCAGCGCAAACAAGAGCTCGAGCAGTCGATCAGCGACTTGAAACGGCAGCGCGAGAGCCTCCCCCGCACCGACTATTACGCTCGGCTTGAAACATTACTGGTCGATCTTGCCCTGCTCAGTCGCGAAATCAAGGCACAGGGAGGATAGATGAAATATCTGTTCACAATGGTTCTGCTTGGCCTTTCCCAACTCTGTTCCGCCGCCACCGACCCGCGGCTGGATAGAATCCACGCATTGCGCCTGGCTGGCGATTACCCTGCCGCGATCGAGCACGCCCAGACCGAACTTGCGACAGAGCCGGACAATAGCCAGCTATTGAACCAGCTAGGCGAACTTCGGTTGGAAACGGGAGCGCTGAAGACCGCGGCCGCGCGCTTCCGCCAGGCACTGGAATCGAGCGGTCCCGACCAATTGATGGCGAAACTCAATCTCGCCGAAATTCATTGGCAAAGGGGTGAATGGCAGGATGCCGAAACCCTGTGGCGGGATATACGGCATGCCTATCAAGCCAAGGCAAGTTTAAGCGCCCGCGACCTGTTTGCGATTGCCGGCGCCACGCGCCATCTGGGTCGAACCGATCCACAGCTTTACAAGGACGCGGTGCGGTTGTTCGATCAGGCGAGCAGCAAGGACCCGGCCTACCTGGACGCGGGTATCGCACTGGGCGAGCTGCTGCTGGAAAAATACAATAACCAGGAAGCGACAGCACTGTTCAAGGAGCTGCTGGCGATCGACAACGAACATCCACGCGCTCTGCTGGGGCTGGCGCGCAGCCAGCACTTCGATTATTCGTCACAGGCGGTGACGACCGCGCTGCAATCGTTATTTATCAACCCTAACCTGGTACCTGCCCGGGTTTTCCTGGCGCGACTGTTCATCGAGCTGGAGCAATACAGCGACGCCAGGCACGAGGCGGAACTCGCGCTCGAAGTCAACCCGGTGTCGCTCGAGGCCCTGACCATGCTCGGCGTGCTCGATCATCTCGAACGCAACGCGGAACAATTCGAAGCCATAGAACGACAGGTCATGGCGCTGAACCCGCGTTATGCCGAATTCTACGCCACGCTGGCGGACCTGGCGGCGCAAAACAGGCTATACCGGGATGCCGAAAAATTCGCCCAGCGCGCGGTGCAGCTGGATCCACAGTCATGGCGAGGCCATGGCCTGCTGGGAATGAACCAGCTGAGGCTTGGGCAGATCGAGGCCGGACGCGCCAGCCTGGAGCGCTCCTTCGCCGGGGATCCGTACAACGTCTGGATTAAAAACACGCTGCAGCTCGCGGACACCTTCAATAGCTACGTGCAGACCGAACAGGGTAATTTCAGCGTCGTTCTGCACGGCCAGGAGAACGCGCTGCTCGGCCAGTATATTCACGGTCTCGCTACGCAGGCTTACCAGCGCATGAAAACGCGCTACCGGCACGAACCCGATCAACCGATTCGCATCGAACTGTACCCCGATCACGCCGATTTTTCGGTACGCTCGGTCGGGCTGGCCGGGGTTGGGCTGCTCGGCGTCTGCTTCGGACCGGTGGTGGCGATGGACTCGCCCGCAGCGCGCTCGCGCGGCGCTTTTAACTGGGGCTCCACGCTGTGGCACGAGCTCGCCCACGTATTCCATTTATCGATGACCGACAACCGCGTACCGCGCTGGTTCAGCGAGGGGCTCGCGGTCTACGAGGAACGGGTTGCCCGTCCCGGCTGGGGAGCCGACGTCAGCCCGGATTTTCTGCTCGCCTATCTCGACGGACGCCTGTTACCGGTCAGCCAGCTGAACAATGGATTTGTTCGGCCTACTTACCCGGAACAGGTCATCCATTCCTATTTCCAGGCCTCGCTGGTATTCGAATTCATCGAGCAGCGCTGGGGATTCGACGTGATCAGGGCCAGCCTGAACGCCTACCGCGATAGTAAAAATCCCGACGAAGTATTATTGCAGCATCTGCAACTGGAAAGCGCAGCACTCGACGCCATGTTCGACGATTACCTGAAAACCCGCTACGCCACCGCGCTCAAGGCCCTGAGCAAGGACGTGGAACCCGGTGAGCAATCTGCACCCTCGCAATCGCCGGCGCAGGTGACAGTCGAAACCGCACTACCCGACAAGTATTTTGACCAGCTCAAACTCGGGCAATTGCTCTATGAGCAGGGCAACCTGGAGTTGGCCGAATTATTTCTGCAAAAAGCGCAACAGCTGTTCCCCGAATACGCGGGTAACGATAGCAGCTACTGGCTGCTGGCCAGGCTTTACCTGCAACAGGAGAAATACGCGCAGGCGGAAGCACAGCTGGATCAATTGATCGCGATCAACGCCGAGCATTATCCCGCACAGCTAGAGCTTGCGAAACTGCGCTTCAAAAGCGGTGACATAGCCGCCGCCGCGGCAGCGCTGGAAGGCGCCGTTTACATCTACCCCTACGACCTCGAACTTCACCAGGATCTGGCCAGTTACCAGACTTCTCTGGGCAACTGGGAGCGGGTTGCGCGCGCGCGCCGCGCGCTGCTGGCGCTCGACCCGGTAGACAAGGCCGAAGCGCACTACCAGCTGGCCTTTGCCTACGAGCGCGCGGGCAATCGATCTTCGGCACGCGAGCAGATACTATATGCACTCGAGATCGCGCCTAATTTCCAGCGCGCGCAGGATTTGCTGCTCGCCTTGCGCGCAGCGGAGCCCGCCGCAGCGGAGGCACAGTAGCCGATGAGACCAATCGATCGCATCGTCGGCCAACCGGGCCAGGCAGATCCCAAACGGCACAAGAGGTCCACCGATGGATGAGCACATGCAACAGACAGAATCCCTGCAGGCCGCCGACGATATCGAACTCGCCGAGGATTTGATCCGGCGATACGAAAAGCTGCGCGGCGAACTGGGCAAACTGATCGTCGGCCAGGATGCGGTCGTCGAACAGGTCATGCTGACTATACTGGCCGGCGGCAACAGCCTGATCGTCGGCGTGCCCGGCCTCGCCAAGACGCTATTGATCCACTCCATTGCCCAGGTACTGGATCTGAAATTTTCACGCATCCAGTTCACCCCCGACCTGATGCCGTCGGATATCACCGGCACCGACCTGGTGCAGGAAAACCCCGACACCGGCAAACGCGAACTCAACTTTCTTCCAGGCCCCATTTTCGCCAATATCGTACTCGCCGACGAAATCAACCGTACGCCGCCGAAGACACAATCCGCGTTGCTCGAAGCGATGCAGGAACACCGCGTCACGGTACAGGGAAAAACTTACGTGCTGGAAGAGCCGTTTTTCGTCTTCGCCACGCAAAATCCGATCGAACTCGAAGGTACCTACCCGTTGCCCGAGGCACAGCTTGATCGCTTCATGTTCGAAATTATTATCGATTATTTATCCGCGGAGGAAGAACTCGAGGTGGTGCGCCAAACCACATCGCTGCGCGAAATCGCATTCGAATACGCCATGAGCGGCGCGGAGATAAGCGCTTTTCAGCAACTGGTGCGCAAGGTGCCGGTTTCGAAGCCGGTGTGCCAATACGCCCTCGACCTGGTGCGCCATAGTCGTCCAGGCAGCAACGACGCGCCCGATTTCGTACATGACTGGGTCGATTACGGCGCCAGCACACGCGCGGCGCAGTACCTGGTGCTCGGCGGCAAAGCACGCGCGCTGATCAACGGCCGCTACCACGTCGATTTCGACGATATCGTCCAGCTAGCCAAACCCGTACTCAGGCATCGGGTGTTACGCAACTTTCACGCTGAATCGGAAAAAGTAACGACCGATGAACTCATCGGGCGCCTGCTCGACGCGGTGCCGTTGCCGAGCTCGGGAATGTAGCGGCAGGACGATGCTGACAGGCCGGCAACCACAGGCGCAGTTACCCGGGCAACGCTTCATCGACCCGGAAGTACTCACCCGTATCGATAACCTGGAGCTAATCGCGCGCGGCGTGGTGGATGGCTTCATCAGCGGCCTGCATCGCTCGCCGATGCTCGGCATGTCGGTGGACTTTGCCGAACATCGCGCCTACATGTCCGGCGATGACGTGCGCCGCATCGACTGGCGGCTGTTCGCGCGTACCGACCGCCTCTACGTCAAGGAGTTCGAAGCCGATACCAACGCCAATCTGCACCTGCTGCTCGATGTTTCCCGTTCCATGGACTACGGCAGCGGCGTGGTAACCAAGCTCGAATACGCGAAATTTCTCGCCGCGAGCCTGGCCTACCTGTCCCGCCGTCAGCGCGATCGTATCGGCCTGATCACCTTCGACAGCGAAATCATCGAGACGATTCCTCCGTCAATCAAACATTTCAACACGGTGTTGCATGCGCTTGACCGCGTGTGTGCCGGCGGTGCCGGCAATTACCACGAACCGCTCGCAAAAATAGCCCTGAACCTCAGGCGACGCAGCGTGGTGGTATTGATTTCGGATTTATATGACACGCCGGAGCGGCTGTTGAGCGCGATCGGCCAGTTACGCCACCGCGGCAACGACCTGATCGTGTTCCACCTGCTGGACCCGCTGGAACTGAGCCTGGAGCTGGGTGACGTCTCCAGTGTGGAAGACCTGGAATCGGGTGTTAATCTGCCGATCGCCGCCGCCCAGTATCGCGACAGCTACCGACAGTTGATCCGCGATCACCAGGCGGAACTGGAGCGGCGTTTGGGCGCCAACCAGATCGATTATATCTTCGCCGACATTTCTCAGCCGCTCGATAATATCCTGTTCCGCTACCTGTCCGACCGCGAACGCCAGAACCGAACCCGCTGATGGGCTTGTCGTGGATCAACCCGCTTTACCTCTCCGGCCTGCTGTTGCTGGCTTTGCCGGTGCTGATCCACCTGGTACAAAAACAGCATAGCCAGGGCGCCCGCTTCCCCTCGCTGATGTTTTTAAAACAAATTCCGCAGCGCGAAAAACGCCGCCTCGAAATCAGACACTGGCTGCTGCTGGCGTTGCGCTGTCTGCTGCTACTACTCATCATACTCGCGTTTGCGCGCCCGTTCTTCAACACCCCGAGCGGGGCGGTAGGCCTGAAGCCGGAGCGCCAGGACAGCATCATCGTGCTCGACCGTTCCTACAGCATGCGCATTGCCGACCACTGGCAACAGGCGCTCGACAAAGCGCTACAGCTGGTGAATCGAAAACAGGCACGAGACCGTATCGGCATCATATTGATCGACGACGAGACCGAGATTATTAGCGACCTGACAACCCGCGCAGCCGACCTGCGTGTGGTGCTCAGAAATCAGACACCCGGCTTCAAAGCGACACGATTGCCGCTCGCGATCGAACAGGCGGCGCGCTTGCTCGCGGGTAGCAACGCCAGCCGCAAGCAGATTTACGTGGTCTCCGATTTTCAGGCTTCCGCAGTATCCGCGGTCGCCAGGATTACCGAAGATATCGAAGTTACCGCCCTGCCCGTCGAGGTGACCCGGGCAGCGAACGCGTCGATTACATCGGTCGATATCGAAGCTTCGTCACGCGCGGCCTCCGAAGAATTCTCATTGAGCGTCGAGATCATGAATCGCGCCACAATACCGCTCGAACAGGAAGTCTCGCTCAGGCTCGACGGGCGTGAGCTGTCCCGGCGCAAGCTTAGGCTGGCGCCACGATCGACAATGACTGAAACCTTCGATCGATTGAGCGTTAGCGACGATTTACTGCGCGGCATCGTCAGCCTCGCTGACGATGCGCTCATCCTCGATAACCAGCACTTCTTCGTCTACTCGAGCAAACAACAAGTTCCGCTGTTAATCGTCGAAGCCACTGCCCCACGCGCCAACCAGTCGGTTTTCCTGCACAACGCTCTTGGGCTGTCGCGCAACCCCAGTTTTAGGGTCGAACGTATGGCTATAACCACATTGAAACCGGAAGATCTGAAGTCCTGGGCAGTGATTATCATGAATGATGTTTCGATGCCCACGGGCGTGTTGGCCGACGCGCTCGCCGATTTCGTAGCCGCGGGCGGCGGTTTACTGTTCGCCACGGGAACGGCGGCGCAGCAAAGCTGGCCTACGGCTTTGCTGCCGGGCATCCCGGGAAGCGGGATTGAAGCAAGGCGGGCAAACGCCTTTAACATGACGGACTTCGAATCCGACCATCCGCTGAGCACCAATCTCGGTGTGCGCAATACGATCGACCTGTCGCTGGCGCGCGTTTTCAAGTATCGCGAACTGCAACCCGGGGCGGACGATCGGGTCGTAGCGCGCTACAACGATGGCGGAGCCGCGCTCCTCGAGCGGCAGATCGGTCTGGGTCGCGTTCTGCTGCTGACCACGACGCTGGATACGCACTGGAACGACATCGTGCTGCAGCCAGCCTTTTTGCCCTTTCTACACCAGAGTCTGCGCTACCTGACCGCCTTCGAGACCTATCCGAATCAATCTGCAGTTGGCAGTATCACCGACGTGATGCGTTACGCGCGCGCGCTCGCGGGCGCCGATGCCATCGTCGCCACCAGGGCAAAAGGCCCCCTGATCGTGGAGTCGCCAGAAGCCGGCGAAATTCGCATCAGCCGGCAATCCCCGCTGTTAACCCTCGCACAGCCGGGTTTTTACCAGGTCCATCACACGACCCCGCCCGGGGTGGAAATCACCCTGGCAGCGAACGTCGATCCACACGAAGCAAACCAGGAGATGCTTGACGTGACCCAATTTGTGGAGGAAATTAGGACTTCAGCCGACTCTGCCGCCACGGGTAAGACCCTGAACAGGCGACAGGCCGCCGAATACGAGCAGCAACAGCGACTGGCGTATGCGATTTTGCTGGTAGTGCTGGCGTTAACGTTAATCGAGGCCCTGTCCGCTAACTGGATCGGGATCAGGCAGTCCATGCGCACCCGGGGAGCAAGCTAACCGGCGAAAAGCTATGAACACGACGCGTAACAACATCGGAATCAGACTGTTTGCCTTGCTGAGCCCTGCCTGGCAGTCGCGAACCGGCGACAGGCCCACGCTGTCCGCAGTCATCGAGCGCGTTCGACAGCGCTGGCGGCTGCGCCTGTTAGCCGACGGTCTGCTCTGGACCATAACACTCGCGACCCTGCTTATCCTGGTAGCGGCCTGGCTATTAAACGCATTGCATTTTGCCCCAACCACGATTTGGGTGTTACGTTTTATCTGCACTTTCGCCCTGGTTGCACTGGTGCTGCGTTTCTGCGTCAAACCATTGCGCCGCAAGGTGGATGAATTGCAGGTAGCACTCTACCTGGAAGAGCACGAGCCAGGCCTGAACTCGATTATTCCAAGCGCCGTCGACGCCCGGCGCGCGGACGCCCGGGCCTTATCGGCGCAACTGGTCGAGCAGCTTGTGGAACGCGCGCTCGACACGCTGGGCCAGGTCGAATACGGCGACTCGGTCGAACGGCGCAAACTCCAACATGCTGGCGCGAAACTCGGGATCGCGTTACTCGTTATTGTCGGCCTGGCGCTGTGGCCGCCTGCATTCCTGCGCACCGGCGCCCCGGCATTGCTGCAGCTGTGGAGCAGCGCGAGCGAAGTCTCTCCCTATCGCATCGAGCTTACGCCCGGCGATATCGAAATTGCGCGCGGCGACGATCAATTGATCAGCGCCACGATTGCCGACTTCGGCGGCGACGACGTGTTGTTATTCACCTCGATGGACGACGGCCAATCCTGGCGGCAAACGACGATGACCGCCGCCGGCGAGGACGGCCGCTACGAATCCTTTGTTTTCGATGTCGGCCGGGATACCGATTACTACGTCACCGGCGCGGGCCGGCAGTCCCCGACGCATCGAATCGCGGTGGCCGACATTCCGGCGATCGAATCGATCGGCCTGCGTTATAACTTCCCGGCCTATACCATGCTGCCGCCCGAAACCAGCCAGGGCTCCGGCGATATTGCCGCGCTGCGGGGCACGCGCGTCGAAGTGCTGATCAAGCCAACGATCGATATCCCGGGCGGCACGTTACAGCTCGCCGACGGCCGGCAGATCGACCTGCGGCGCGCAGACGACGCGACCTGGACGGGAGAGATCACGTTGCAGCAGGACGGCGCCTACCAGGTGACCCTGCAGCGTGCAAGCGGCATACCGGTCGATGCCTCGCCCGAGTTTCGTATCAGCGTGCTCGACGACCGCTTTCCTAACGTATCGATCACCAGCCCCGGCCGGGACACCAAGGTCAGCGTGATCGAAGAGCCGGTGTTAAAAGTGCGCGCCAGCGACGACCAGGGCATCGCCAGTTTGGAACTGGTGCTGTCGGTCAACGGCGAAGCCGAGCAACGCATCAAACTGCTACCGACGGCGGATGAGCCAGACGCCAGGCAACAGGTCGACGCCGAGCATATCGTTTACCTCGAGGATCTCGGTCTGCGCCCCGGCGACCTGATTGCCTATTACGTAAACGCCCAGGACCGGGCTCCCGAAGACGAGACCAAAACCGCGACCAGCGATATCTTCTTTTACCAGGTGCGCCCCTTCCGTAACAATTACCGGCGCGCCGAGCAGCGAGGCGGCGGCGCCGGTGGTGGCGGCGCTCAGGGCGGACAGCAGCAGGGGCATTTGTCGGAGCAGCAAAAGCAGTTCGTCGTGGCCACCTTCAAGATGATTCGCGACCGCCATACCTTTAGCGATGAAACCTACCAGGAAAACCTCGAACTGCTTACCACCGCGCAAGCGCGTATCCGCGACCGGGTAGAGGCGATCGTAAGGCGCATTAGAAGCCGCTCGATCGTGCAGAGCAACGACAGGTATAACGTCATTCTCGAAGAATTGCCGCTGGCGGTCGAAGCCATGCTCGAGGTCGAGCTGCAACTGCAAGAAGCCGAGGTCAAACCGGCCCTCGCCGATGCGCAGATCGCCCTCAAGCACCTGCAAAGAGCCGACGCGGAATTCCGGGATATCAACGTTTCGCTGGCCAACCGGGGTGGCGGCGGCGCCGGCAACAACACCGGCTTCGAAGATCTGGCCAACCTGTTTCAGCTGGAAATGGACAAACTGCGTAATCAATACGAGACCGTGCAGCGGGGTGCCCGGCAGCCGCCGCCGAGCGAGGTCATCGATGAAACCCTGGAAAAATTACGTGATCTTGCGCGCCGCCAGCAACAGGAAGTGGAGCGCGCCATGCGGCGCCAGGGCCAGATGTCGAGCAGTGGGTCCAGCCAAAATCAACTCGCGTTGGCCGAAGAACTGGAAGCGATGGCGAGACAGCTGGAACGGCTTTCACGCACACAGCCAAATCCACAGTTACAGCAGTCAATCAAACAGATGCGCGATGCAGCGACAGCCATGCGCGGCGCAGCGACGACCGCTGGAACGAGAGGCGTCGACCAGGCTCGCCAGGCAGCGCAAAACCTGCGCGAAGCCAGGCGCCTGCTGGACCAGGGTCGAGTGCGACAGTTCAGTGAAAAGGTCGAGCGCAGCCTGCGCCGGGCCGAGCTGGTGGAGAAGAAACAGGCCGCCATCAAACAGGAAGTGTCGGCGCTGGACGAACAATGGGGCGATAAGCTCGAAGCACAACTGGAACAGCTCAACCACAACAAGCAGGCACTATCGGAAGAACTGACCAGACTTGAAAGTGAGCTCAGCAAGTTGACGACAAGCGCGAAGGAAGAGCAGCCACAGGCTGGCCAGTCGTTAAAACAGGCGATTCGGACATCGCGCGAGTATCGTTTGCATGACCGAATCGGCCGCACCCGGCAAATGATCCTGCTGGATGAAAAAGGACACGCGCTCGACAACGAAGACGAAATCCAGAGAGGCATCGGGCAGATACGCGAACATATCGAAACCGCACTCGAGAATGTCGGCGAACCGGGCACTCGCAAACTCGAGCGTTCCCTCGAGCAACTGCGCGACCTGACGCGAGAGTTGCGTAACCTCAGGCGACGCGGCTCGGGGACCGCCAACGGCCCAGGCGCGGACGCCAGCGCTTCGGGAGGCATTGACGCCGACGGCGGCCCAATCCGGCGCGGCGAACTCGAGGGCATCGCTGAACGAACGCGACAGCTCGGCAATAGCTTGCTCGACCAGGGTGTTCCAGCGGGTGACATCGACCCGGTACTTGCGACGATCGAGGAGTTAACACGCGAACAGAATGCCGATTCGCTAGCGGCGTCCACACTGCAGCAGGAACTCGCGCTACGCGCCCTGATGGAGCTCGAATACAAGTTGCGCAGCGAATTCGATCAACCCGAGTTCCCAGAGCTGTTGATATCCGAGCCGACCGAGTTACCCGAAGACTACGAGGAAATGGTCGCTGATTATTTCCGAAAATTGAGCCAGCAGTGAATATCCCGATGACGGCTGGTCTTTGTCCCGGTAACCATGTTGCGGTTAAACTTAAACCATAAAAGGAGGTGAAAATGTTACAACACGAATCGAGATTTACCCTGTCGAAGGCAGTTATCGGTTTACTGATTGCAACCCTGTCTTTCGCCGTCGAGGCGATGGATGCAAGTTCCGAAACCTTGCCTTCCGAGGCGAAGAAAAAGACGAAACTGGTCGACCTGTGGAAACCCGGCGACTCGGGTGAGCGCATGAATATCCGCGGCCGGGTCACCAGCCTGGACGGGACGCCGCTGGCCGGGATATCGATCGAAATCCGACAGCCGGATGGCGAGGGCCACTGGACCGAGCAGTACCGCACCACATTAACCACCGATGACAGGGGACGCTACCAGTTCGCGTCGGTTGTGCCGGTGAGCAACTATTGCGGCGATCCGCACGTCGAGTTCGTGGTGTACCAGAATGGTTGGGAGTACTTCGACGATAAGATCGTTTTCGAAGACAATACGAGCGCGGATCGCGTTTACTTCGGAGATGGCACATCGATTTTTCTCGAGGAATCCGACGTGAAAGGAGAGACCATCAAGTACGGACGCTTCGATATCGTACTGTCGCCGGAATAAACCGCCCTACGCCAATAAAAAAGTTGGTGCCCAGGGGCGGAATCGAACCGGCCGGCGTACCGGTGGTCCGCGCTCGGCACCGACACGAGGATTTTCAGTCGGGCTTTAATTTTTACAACTTAACAAAATCAGTTACTTACGACGCATTCCAATCCCATTTGTGCCAGTAAACGCCAGTTAATAACAGTTATTGGGGCACAAATTTGGCACAGCGCTCGAATCAATGGCACTTTTTCACATGCGTTTAGCGATGTCATCTTCCAGGCCTGCTGGTACTGAGGAATCTGATATAAATCAGGACTTGCCTGTACCACCCAGTCAGTTTAAGTTATCTGAAAACATGCGCCAGGAATTATTGGCGAAAGCTAACATATTTAGGATTTACTCCTATGAATCTCACTGATCGGCTTTGAAACTTCATTTTCACTGTATTTACTGCAAAGGGTGTTCGGAGTAGTTATCTAAAAGGAGGTGCGGAATGCAAACACAAACAGGGGGCTCCACCGAGGATAAAGTTCCTCTCTATGCACCTTGCCGTAAGCTCTCTATCGGCGATCCCGTCAGATGGTTGAAGATGGGGTGGCAGGATTTCAAGCGCATACCCTGGCACAGCCTGGCATACGGTCTGGTATTCGTGTTTTTCGGTTGGCTGCTTCTTTATCTTGCCTGGGCCCATGAAAATAATGCCTTGATCGTCAGCCTTCTTTTCGGCTTCCTGATCATGGGGCCCGTGCTCTGCTTCGGTCTCTACGACAACAGCCATCAACTCGAAAAGAACCGCAAACCTACCTTCCGTCACCAGCGCAAGAAGGCTTTCCATGAAATGAGGCACGAGCGCCTAATTGCGATAATGCTGAGCATGTTGATCGTGTTCCTGATCATCGTGCTATCGATAATGGTCGGGATAGAGCCGGTATTCGGGCAGAGTACAGGCTCTTATGCGATGGCGTCTTTGTTGATCGCCATGGTTTTTGGAGGCCTGGCCTTTTGCGCCAGCGCGTTCTCGCTACCGATGATTCTGCACAAGGATGCCGATGGAGCGACAGCGATATTAACCAGCATCAATGCGGTGTTGCGAAATAAGCGGGTATTGGCGCTCTGGGCGTTGCTGATCTTCGTGCTTACGGCTGCAGGAATCGCGACCGCACTGATCGGTCTCGCGGTCACAACCCCAGTGCTCGGTTACGCCACCTGGCACGCTTACCGTGAGACGATTATCACGAAGGGATAAGGCGCGGGCCAGCGGCTTAACAGTTCAAGACAATCGTCTCCTTCCGGGGGGCTGTTTTACTAGTGACTGAGCATGTGTCCCTTCGACCCTATACCTCGATAAGCGCCATACTGGATGGCGTTGATCAATACCTTATCACTGCAATCCGTCTATTCGGCAGGAATTGCGAATAACACGATGAATAACAGAAAGACCGCTACCGTGGAAAAGCTTGTGAATCGCAGCCAGTAGGCTTTACCTTCGTAGTGATGGCGGTTTGCGATGAGGGCGACCACACACTGCAACAAGTAATACAGTCCGAAAGCACGAGAAGCGAGGGCGATAATCTCGAGCAGGTTAGCGGTCCATACCAATATGATGGCAAAGACCGCTACCACCAAATAACCCTTGTTGGACGATAATTTCCCCCTGCTGGTTTCACTCGCCAGGCCTCCGGCACCGACAGTATCGGCAACACCGGCACTAAACTGGCTCATGATTGCGGCCACGATAAGCATCAATGGTAATGCGGATGCCGCAAGCCCGGTTACAGTCACGATATCTGCAATCCGGATGTGCGCCAGGTTTATATGTTGCACTATTGGCATCAATACAATCACTGATATCACATACAGTACGCCTGATATCAGTTGCGCCCGACGCATGGTTCGTACACGCATTTCGGCATGATATTTTTCACCCAGAAACCGCGATGTCTCAAACCCCTGCACTACCAGCAATATACCGGCCAGCATAAAGGCTTTGGTCATCCAGCTTCTTTCCTGAATATCAAAGGTAAGGGATTGTCCAGATTGTATGAAGTTGTAGTCGTATACAGATACGCCAATCAGCAGCGCCGCAACAATAGATAACTGGATAGACATTGCAAATGCTTCAAGTTTCTCAAGCCCACCCAGCCCGCGCAGGAAACCGATTGCCGCAATAAAAATTATGATGACCGTTGTCAGGGCTCTTTCCCAACCAAACTCATCCACAAAACCCAAATAGTTGAGTAAAAAAGACGATAGCAACGATAGATAGAATGCGACCGCGGTCACGTAAGCAAGGGAAAGCGCAGCATTGGCAACAAAATCGAATTTGTATATCCACGGGGAAGCGTTCTTATCGTGCAGGAGGGGTTCGGCATGGATTATATTGAAACGTATCACGCCGCCGATGGCATAGGCGAGTATAACGATTCCTGTGACTGCGATTGGAGAATAAATACCGATCACGCTCGCAAGCATTGGCGCTATGATCAGAAATCCGCTGCCAATTATGGAGGACAGGGGCGTGAGTGTTGCCTGCCAGGACTGATTTTTTAGCAAACGGGGATGGAACATGCACATCAGTCCAATGACTACGATAATTGCAAGTACTACGTTCAGCATAAGTATTTATTCATTTTTTTTCGCCCAAAGTAACTCTACAGAGAAAAAAACCCTGCTTATCTTAATAGCATTTCGGCGGCTGCAGCACCCCTTCCCACTGGACTCGTCAAGCCGATAGTCTCAAATACTCTTGTCCGGATTTTCCCATCGGCAACCGGGAGTTAGTCAGAAGGAACAAACAACGCCATAATAGTGCTGATAACCAGTGACCTCTAAAACGCTTTGCCCAAAACCCATAAAATCTAATTTTTTACACTCCAAATCACCAGCCTGGTCAGGCCGGCCATTGTCATAAAAAAGTAACCTGTTTCGGACGACGGAGCAAAGTGTCAAGATATTAGATCTGAAGCCATTTTTCTATCAGGCATTTTTGCGTGTTGGGACAATGAGGACCGGGCATCTGGATTCACGGAGAATCCCTTCGCTGACGCTTCCCATAAGAAGTTGAAAGACCGCGCTTCGTCCATGAGAACCCACAACGATCATATCTACGTCCAGATCCGAGGCCTCCTTGAGAATTACTTCCACCGTTGGCCCGTGCACTAGGAGGGCCGTTGCTTCCAGACCTTCTTTACGTAATCGCTTTGCTATCTCCTGGATCTGGCGATGCTCACTGTGGAATTTTTCCGCAAGCGAATCTCGAGCAGCTTGTGGGTCCGCTCTGAATTCAAGGACGTCCGGCGCTGGCTCTGCATTATGCAGAACCCATACCTGGGCTGACATTTCCTTGGCTAATTCTTCCACTTTTTTCACTATTAATTCTGTTGGTTCGGAAAGGTCTAATGCCACCAGAATCCTCATATATTTTCTCCATACGTTACGCACCGCAGTGCCAATCTGTACCAGGAGCCCGCCGATTTATCTATAACCCGACAGGCTCCTGGCCCCGACCAATAGGCAGCCCAATTCTACAATGTCAGACTAACCATCCCAAATGTTTTCGCGACAACCAAACTGCGGATGTCTGCCGGCAGAAATCCAACTTGAGTGCATCATGCGTGTAGGAAGAAGTTTCAATCACTCTCATGTTCCCACCTCGCCGACTCGAAGTGTAAGAATGCCAAATCGCATATTACGTTATTAGTGCGATTCTTACTGGATCGCTTGGCAAGAAGAGTATCTAAATATGACAGCTAATTTAAACTGGCCAGTCATGCGAGTTCGATCAACGCAGACAAACTCTTAGCGAACATTGACAAAAATTGAGAAAATGGAGCACATAGATGCCTTGGACACCGGGATCAAAAGTCCCCATGTCACTCATGATATAACTCGTTGAAAATCAGAAAAAATGGTGCCCAGGGGCGGAATCGACCGGCCGGCGTACCGGTGGTCCGCACTCGGCGGTCCGCGCTCGGCACCGACACGAGGATTTTCAGTCGGACTTTAATTTTTACAACTTTAATTTTTACAACTTAACAAAATCAGCTACTTACGACGCTTCCCATTCCCGTTTGTGCCAGTAAACGCCAGTTACTGGCAGTTATTAGGGCACAAAATTGGCATACCAACCTGGTGATGCTTTTCTCCAGCGATTTCAACTGATCGACGTAACAGTCAGGCCCCGCTGGATCAAGCGGCGTTAACTTCCTCGCGGTGCATCATTTCGAGCACTTCCTTGCGCAGATCGTCCGCCTGGTACATGCCGCCAGGAGTCTCGGAGATCGATTGATACCAGGGCTTGAGCAGTTGCCTCAGGGCCTCGAGGTCCGTCGTTTCCGCAATTTGCTTGTGCAAGGGCGCAACTCGTACCTGGTTACCGAAGGTACTCAGCGTATTGCACATGAACTCGCGCGCGCTGACGGTGTGCGCGTCAGTTTCAGTGTCGGAGGCGGGGGTATCGTTCGCCGCTTCTGCCTGGATGATGGTTGGTTCGGTGACTTCGACCATTTCGAGTTCGAGCAATCGATCGATTACGGCCTCGATGTCGTCGCACAGGGAAAGCTTTGCCAGCTTTTCGACGTCCTTTTCGCCGTTGATCAGGATGAGGACACGTCGTTCCATCATCGACAGGCCTGCCGCATTCTCGTTAACCTCCTCCTGGCCGGTCGCTGTTTTATCGTGCATGTCGTTGGTATTCATGGGTTAAATCGCTGGTTAACATTTAATACTATTTATATAGGAGGAATTTGCCCGTTTGTCAGCGACAAAACGGATCGTAACCTGCCGGAAATCGGCTTTCGAACCGACAATCCATTGACGCCGTTCATGACGGGACCGACAACTCGTTCTCGATACATTCGAGAATTTCGTCGTCGTTGAACGGCTTGGCAATGAAGAGATTGACGCCGGCTGCTTCCGCCTGTTGCCGGTGCTTGGCCATGTTGCGCGAGGTGATCATGATAACCGGCAAATCCCGCCACTCGCTGGTATTGCGAATGTAACTGATCAGGTCGAAACCGTTCATGCGCGGCATTTCGAGGTCGGTTAGCACGATATCCGGCTCCTCGGCGCGCAGCAGGTTGATGGCTTCGAGCCCGTCACGCGCGAGAACTGCCTCGTAACCGCTGTCGCGCATCAGTTGCGAGAGCGAATTGCGCACACTGAGCGAGTCGTCCACGATCATGACCTTCGGCAGACCGGGGTCCTTGGCCTCGGCCCAGTCGGCCTTGATGTGTTCGGGATTCAGATCGGAATTTTCCTGGATCTGCAGCATCGCCGCGAGATCGAGCACGGGCACCACTTCACCATTACCTAGCATCGACACGCCGGCAATTCCGCTAATCGACTTCACGTAAGCGCCTATGTTCTTGACCACGAGGTCGTAACTGGTGACGACGCGTTCGACGATCACGGCGATGACGCCACTGGCGGTCTGGACCAGCAAGACATTGTAGCGGTCGAGATCGTCGTGCATGTGCCGGTCGGCCGCGCCGACCAGGGAATTCAACGTATAGGCCGGGTAGGTCTCCTCCTCGAGGCGGAAACTCAGCCCGTCGCCGAGACTTTCGATGAAACCCGTGCCCGGAGACAGAATCTGGGTTAGAGACAGGGTCGGGATCGCGTACAGGTTTTCCTTGCCGATACCGGCCAGCAGGCAATGACTGGTCAGCAGGGTAATCGGCAGGCGCATTGAAACCAGGGTGCCGCAGTCCTTGCCGTCGCCGACTTTCATGGTGCCGTTCAGCGATTGTATGGTGTTGTTTACCACATCCATGCCAACGCCCCGACCCGACACGTGGGTTAGTTGCGTGCTGGTGGAAAACCCCGGGTGCAGAATCAGTTTCGTCAGTTCCGCTTCGTCGCGCTTGTCTTCGGCCTGGATCAGGCCGCGTTCGATCCCGGTTTCGCGAATGCGCGCGTAATCGAGACCGCGGCCGTCGTCGCTGCACTCGACGACGACGTTGTTACCTTCTTGCACGAATCCGAGCACGATCTGGCCCACCGGCGGTTTGCCGGCGGCCGTGCGCGCGTCGCTGTCCTCGATACCGTGGTCGACGGCATTGCGCAACAGGTGCATCAATGGATCGGCGAGCTTGTTCAATACGTCACCATCGAGCAGCAAGTCCTGGCCTAGGATGGTCAGTTCGGCATCCTTGCCGGTGGAACGGCAAACCTGGCGCACCACGCGCCGCAGGCGCGACGCAATAACACTGACCGGAACCATGCGCGTGGTCATGACCATTTGCTGCAGTTCCTTGTTCAGACGCTGCTGTTCGAGGAACAGCGAATCGAGCTCGTAGACCTCGCCCGAAAATCCACGCTGGATTTCGCGCGAGTCGGCGACGGCCTCGATAAACGCATGCGTCGCGCTGTAAAACTCGTCGTACTCGTCCATCTCGAGGGCATCGAATTCGCCGTCGTTGCCAGTGGCCGGACCGCGGTGCCTGGCCGCCATGCTGCGCACGCTGACGAGACTTTCGAGCTCGTAGCGCTGCTGCTGCAGGTGGCCGTCGTTGTTACGAATCAGTTTATCGCCGTCTTCGAGCCGGTTCAGACGCTCCTGGATCTGGCCCGCGGTAATCGCGGCTTCACCGACGATACGAATAATGCCGTCGAGCAGCTTGAGCGGAACGCGCACGAACTCTTCCGCAACAGGTGCGGCGGCCGGCTCCTCCGGCTCGCTGCTGCGTCGCTCAGGCCGGGCCGGGTGTCGTGCCGTTACTTCTCGGCCCGCGGCCTCGTCGTCGTAATCGGCCTCACGCATCCCGCCGCTGTCGATCCTGTTGGCCCAGTCGAGCACGTCCTGCAGGACGCGTTGTGCTTCGGACGGCGGCTGGGCAAGCCCTTGCAGGGCTTCGATCATCGCCTCGATCAGGTCGCTCGCCTCCTGCATGGAGTGGGCCAGCGGTGCGGGCGGTCGAATCTCGTGCTTTGCAATGTACTCGAAGATATCCTCGAGATGATGGGAAAGGTTGGCGATACCCCGGGTTCCGATCAGGTTACCGGAACCCTTGAGCGTATGCGCAATGCGCTGCGCGGCCTCGATGTTTTTTTGCACGTCGATGCCGCGGTTGATTGCCTCGGTCAGAGCGGACAGGGTTTCGGCGTGACCCGGGCTCTCTGCAAAAAACGCATCGACGAGTTCGGGGCTGGTATCGGCCGACATTTCCAGCGAAACATCCTCCGGGGTTGCTTCGATCTGGCGGGCCTCGGCAACAAACTCGCTGCGGACCTCGATCGATTTGGCAAGACCCTCGATCAGCGTACGCTGGTCGCGATACGAAACCGGCTCCGGCCAGGTCTCCGTCTCGAGATGGTCAACCACCGCGACGCAGCGGCTGTCGTCCTCGGGATGCAGCAGGTGTTCGATAACCACCGCGGGCCAGCCGCGCAGGATATCGACCGATTCGAGTCGCTCGTCCCCTGACTGGTCCGCAATTAATTTGACGTTTTTGTTGAGAAAGGCGCAGACGAAGGCCAAACCCTGCAAATCGATCTCGTTGGCAATGGATTCAACGCGACTGAGAAATTCGAGATAAGACTCGACGCACTGCGCCGACGCTGCACCCGGTTCGGCCACTGCCAGCTGCTGTGCATATTCGTCGAACCGCGGTTCGACTTCCTTCAATTCGAGTGCAAGCATCCCGAGCATGTCGTCATCGGCAATCTCTGGCAGCGCATCATCGACTAACGGTGGTTCGCCGGAGAACGCGGCAGGCGCGTTTTCGGTGACCTCCGCTTCGGGCCATTCGACCACCTCGGTTTCCGTAAAGGCTTCAGCCTCGGCTTCCGGGGAGTCAGCGGCCTGCGCCTCCGCTACGGATGCGGGTGCAGCGTCGCCTTCATCCTGTAACAGCGGCAACAGGCTCTCCTGCATGTCTTGCGGTAACGGGCCGAGCAGCAGCACTGCCGAGTCCGCAGTGGGCGCCTCGGCATAGATGCGCGCATCGCCGCACCAGTTCAGAAATTGCGCGGTGTAGTTGGAATCGATCTCGATGGTCTCGTCACCCAGCTGCGCCAGCAGCGCATCGGTCACCAGGTACAGGTTGGTCTGCCCGGCCTGTTGGCAGGCCCAGAGGATATTTTCGAGGTGGCCCGTGCAAGACTGGCGAAGCTCGTCGCTGCTCAACGTGCTGTCCCCGTCACCGGTGCTCGCGATATCCGAATGCGCGAGGTCGAGCAGCGTCAGCAACGCTTCCAGGTTTTCAGCGGTATCGTCTGTCATAGCTTTGCCGGTTTACCGTTAGAGGCCAGATCGGAAAGGGCGGAATCGGCAGCCCATCGCGGGCCGTCGCTTCGACCAAACGATCAGGAAGCCTCGGGCAGCTTGAACACGTTAACCGAGTCGAGCAATTGCCGCGAGAAACTCACCAGGTTAGTGGTCTGGTCAGCCTGCAGCTTGAGCTCGGCGTTGGTTTCCTCGGTACTCTTTTGCGCCTGCTCGGTTTTGGTGCGCAGTACTTTACTGAACTGGGCCTGCATCATCGAGCGCTTGGCGATCAACTCTACCGATTCTACCAGCTCGGCGGTGGTCTCCTGGGTAGCCTGCATCTTGACACCGGATGCCTGCGCCAGATCACTTCCTTCGACCACCTGCGAGATGGCCTTGTTCATCGCGGCCATGGTCTCGGCGGTTTCCGCCTGGATATTGTTGACCAGGCCCGCGATCTCCGAAGTCGAATCACGTGACGATTCGGCCAGCCGTTGTACCTCGTTCGCAACAACCGCGAAACCGCGACCCGCATCACCGGCCGCCGCGGCCTGCATCGATGCATTCAGCGACAGGATATGGGTACGTTCAGCAATGTTGTTGATGATTTCGACCACGCTGTTGATTTCCTGCGAACGCTCGCCGAGGCGCTTGATGCGCTTCTCGGTTTCGGCGATGGTTTCACGGATTTCGTTCATGCCGTGGGCGGTCTGGGCTACGGCCTCGAGTGCTTCCTGCGTCGACGAGGTAGCGCGGGTGGCGATTTCGTTACTCGCCTTCGCCTGCCGCGCGATCAGCACCATCGTCTTCGACGCCTCGTCCAGCTTGGACATGGTGTCCTCGATGATCACGCGCTCTTCGTCGGCAAGCTGGTTGATCTTGCTACCCTGGTGCTCGACCATGGTGGCCGTTTCCGCAACCCGACTCGAAGTTTGACGGATGTCGCCCAGAACCCGGGCGGTTTCGGTGGTCAGCATGTTCATTGCGTCTGCTACAGGTCCGGTCACGTCTTCGGCTATCGGAACCCGCACGGTGAGATCACGATTGCTGAGCTCGGATACCGCTTCGAGCAGCGTGATGACCGAGTCATTGAGTTTATCGTTGTCATCCGACGCCCTGGCCATCGACGATACCCGCTCGTCCAGCATATTATCGAAAGCATCAGCGAGTTCACCCAGCTCGTCCTGGGTCGACAATTTCGCACGCGCCTCGAGATCGCCCCCGGCAACCTTTTTCACGGTATTCGACAGGATCGATATCGGGCCGGTGATCGATGCATACACCCTGGAACCGAGAAACACGGCGGCCAGCATACCGATAATAATTACCAGCGCAGCCAGCATCAGGTATATATGCGAGAGCCTTTCGTTTTCCTCGAAGATAGCCTGTGCCTCGACCGAGCTCAGTGCCGATAGTGCATCCGCCGCGTTCAGGAACGGGTCGGAATAACCGCGCATGTCAGCGAGAACCCAGACCACCAGCCGATTAATGTCGCGCGTAGCAACAATCTCGGACATGGCGGCATATCCCTCGCGTACCTGCCCTATCTCGATGCTGAATGTGTCATCGAGGAACTCGAGATTTTCCGGACTGGCCGCGACTTTCGCCCGTTGGGCCTGCCACAACTGTTCGAATTCCTCGGCGCCGGACTTGAGCAGACGTTCTGCCTCGTCCCAGCCGAGCGCTTCGGAGGAAAGCTGTTGCGCTACGTCCACCATGTGATAGCGAACCGAACCGGCAATCCTGGAGAACGCAGTCGCTTCTGCTGTCTTGGCATTAAGGGTCGCGGTATCGGCGACCATCCCGGTCATACCGAACAGGGTAACGCCGCCGATCGAGATAATGGTCAACGTCATCGCACCGATAAGTACGATAAGACGACGACTGATTTTGCTGTTACTAAACATTTTATGACCCCATGAATCTGTGTTTTAACTAAAACTGGTTGGTTTTCGAATTTCGCCTATTGCTTGCCTTTCAGATAATCGACCGAAACGCCAAGCACCAGGACACCGATGGTCCTGTCCCGCGAAACAATCGGTGCGCTGATCTGTACCTGGGTTTTCTGAGTACTCTCGTCAAACTCGAGTGGACCGATGAAAACAGTCCCGTCGCCGTTGTTGTAGGAGGCGGTCCACTTTTCCTCGTCGCCCTGCCAGTAGTCACTGGTGGGCGGAAACGCGGCCACGTTGGCGCCCTGGTTGTCGGTCAGGAACACCTCATCGATCGCGCTATTGTTTTCGACACGGCGCTGAAAGTACTGCGCCACGGAATTTCCGGTGATGTCTCTGACCAGAGCCGTAGGATTGTCACCTGCATTTTTCCACTCCTCGTCGCGGCGCTTGATTTCAGCCAGCGCGAGTTGTTGTCCATTCTGGCTTTCTACGGCACGGACGATGCTCGGATTAAAGGCCATATGCCTGGCATAACGTACCTTGACCTCGAGCAAATCCGCGAGCTCCTCCTTGCTAAATTCCTGGGCCAGTACGAGGCCGGGGATCACCAGCAGGTAGGTAAAAAGTAATTTTCGAAACATTTTCAATTCTCCAGGTCGATGTTTGATTGCATCTTTAAATAGTTTGCCGGATCTATAATTGCTCGCCGAGGATCGCGAAAAAAGACTTGAAGTCCCACTCAACCCAGGTCGCTCCGTCTTTCAGGAAATACTGCCGTGCATGCTCGCGCACCAGCGACGGAACCGACGGTTCGGTGGTCGTGATCTCCTCCTCTGTGAACACGAGCAGGCGCGGAAAATCGTCTACCCAGAATGCGGCCGCGGCCTCGTTTTGCCCGACCACGATCAGGCGTCGGTTGGCGACCGGCGGTTCGATCGAAAACAGCTCGTGCAAATCGAACACCGGGATCATGTTGCCGCGGATACTGGTGACACCGTTGAACCAGGCTTGCGTGTTGGGCAGTTGGCATACGGCCGCTTTTTCGATCAGCTCGCTAACTTCGTCCGCTGGCAATACCAGCCCGATGTTACCGACCAGGACCGTGTGTCGTTGCAGGCCCTGGTCCTCTTCGAGCGCACTTTCGAGGTCGAACAGCAGATCGTCGCCCACCTCGAGCCCCTGCTTCAGGGCCTTGCCGGGCTGCATGTCGTGTTCCTGTTTTGCGTAAGCGGAGCTCATTTCAGGGTCAGATGTAAGTATTCAGCTGCTTGACGATCACGTCACTGTCGATCGGCTTGCTGATAAGCGCCTTGGCGCCCTGCTTCTCGGCCCAGATGTGATCGGCGCGTTGATGCTTGGTGCTGACGAAAACCACGGGGATATCGCTGGTTTCCTCGTTACGGGTGATTTCGCGGCATGCGCCGTAACCATCGAGATCGTCCATGACAATATCGAGAAACACCATGCTCGGTTTTTCGGCGCGGGTTTTTTCGACCGCTTCCTTACCGGACATAGCGGTAATCACCTGATAGCCGGCATCCGAAACGATTTCCTTGAGTTGCTGCAGGTGTGCAGCGGTATCGTCGACTACCAGTACTTTTTGCATTGCCATATTGCTCTCTCCCTTAAAAAATATAGTTGGAAACTACCTGTTTTGCATCGCTATCGATTCAGCTCGTTCGCGCCTGGGCGATATCGACGTAGTGTTCTTTGCTGCGTGAAAGGCCCTTGCGCAGTTCCTCGAGCAGCCTTTCGTCCTCCGGGGGCTTGGTGATGTAGGCATCGCAACCCGACATCGTGCCCCGGACCTTGTCGAAGGGCGATTTCTTGCTGGTCAGCATGACCACGTAAGCGTCCTTGTTCGACTTGATTTGCTTGCAGACCTTGTAGCCATCGATGCCTTCCATCATGACGTCGAGGAAGATCAGACCGTAATCGTGCTTCGAGGTCTTATGTAAGGCCTCGTCGCCGTTCGACGCAAAACTAAGATTGACTGGAAACTGCGCCAGCTCCTCAAGCTTGTACTCCATGTATTTACGTACCGGGAAACTGTCGTCGACGACAAGGATGTCAAGCGCCGAAGTCTTGTCTTCGCCGTCGTCGTATTCGAGGGATGTCGCCTCGATTATACCCTCGAGCGCAGCGACCAGCTTTTGCACCCGGATGGGACGCTGGATGGTGGTTTCGGACCAGGCCATCTTGACGTTATCGGTCAGGATCAACGGCGACAGCAGCCGGTTGCTCGCGCGCAACTCGCTCCAACGACGAACCGCTTCGGGATCGTCCGCGTTGACCAGCAGCAGATCGGCCATGTGGATCTGCTCGGGTGGAAGCAAAGCAAAGTTTTCCTTGAGCTGCGGTGCCAGCGTAAAAATACTTTTCAGTACCTTGGCTTCGAGTTCGCTGAGGCCGATATAACCTAGATAAATACCGTCGTGCATCACTCAGTCTCCAGCGACGAGCGATGGTTGCTGCAGGCTTTGGCGTGGCAAACTCTTTGGCTTAAGCCTCCCTGGCTTGTTGAGTAGTTCCGGAGTGGAAAGCAGACCCGGAGTGTTTTTGTCCGCCAAATGGCCTGCGCCGATGATCAGCAAAGCAGAATTGGCCAATTTGGTTCTCTGTACGAGTTAACGTAAAGGAGAATACTTATAGTTCAAATTTGAAGCTTATGAGGGCTGAAACCGTTATTTTTCGGGCTCTCAGGGTGAGAAACCCCGATTTTTTGTGATGGGGGTCACACTGTGAAACCGGTCACACACTGGACTCCTAAGTGGATTAGGGACAGACCACCGTTTTCTGCGGCACCAAATAGACAGGTCGATTTCAACCATTATACTGCCCCGAATGAACACCAGTAGACGTAAGGGTTAAATGAAGGGAAAGGTGCCCAGGGCGGAATCGACCGGCCGGCGTACCGGTGGTCCGCACTCGGCGGTCCGCGCTCGGCACCGACACGAGGATTTTCAGTCGGACTTTAATTTTTACAACTGCACCGACACGAGGATTTTCAGTCGGACTTTAATTTTTACAACTTAATAGAATCAGTTTCTTACGACGCATTCCATTGCCGCTAGTGCCAGTAAACGCCAGTTAATGGCAGTTAA
Source organism: uncultured Gammaproteobacteria bacterium (assembly GCA_947259485.1). GTDB lineage: Bacteria > Pseudomonadota > Gammaproteobacteria. Next base: position 33,152 of record CAMYLU010000034.1, read on the forward strand.
TTGGGCACAAAATTGACACACTGGATTATTGTTGTTGTCCTCCGATTCCTATTCTGTAACATGGGTGAAAAGCATTCACCGAAGAGGACAAACCTGACCGATGGCAGAACGACCATCTCGCAAACTTGCAGTATTACTTCACGCCGACGTGGTTAGCTCTACCGCCCTGGTGCAACTGGATGAGTCTTTGGCACACGAACGGATAAGAGATGCTTTCCAACGGTTTGCCGACATCATTGTTACACACGGCGGCATCGCCCACGAGATTCGTGGGGATGCACTGGTAGCCGAATTCTCGAGAGCATCCGATGCAGTCAGTGCAGCGCTTGAATTCCAGGCGGCAAACACGACGCACAACCAACAAATTCCGGATAAGGTCGTTCCACTCGTTCGAGTCGGCATTGCCATGGGAGAAGTAGTGATTGCCGACAATACCGTGACGGGCGAAGGAATTGTTCTGGCGCAGCGGCTGGAGCAACTTGCCGAGTCCGGCGGTGTATGCGTTCAAAGTGCGGCTTATGAAACAATGCCGAAGCGACTGCCGTTTTCGTACACAAATCTGGGCGAGAAAGTTCTCAAAGGATTCAGCGAGCCGGTCAAGGTTTATGCCGTCCATGTCATGGATAACGTTGAAGTTCCCGACGAACGCTGTCAAGAAATGAGCACTACGCAAGACGGCAGTTCTGACAAACCGTCAATCGCGGTTCTGCCATTTACCAACATGAGCGGAGATCCCGATCAGCAGTTTTTTGCGGACGGGATTGCCGAAGACGTCATCACGGCTTTATCGCGGTTTCACGATCTACTCGTGATTGCCAGAAACAGCTCCTTCAAGTATCGCGAGCAATCCGTAGATGTTCGGCAAGTGGGGCATGACCTCAATGTACTTTATGTTCTCGAAGGCAGCGTTCGTATTGCAGGAAAACGCGCGCGAATAACGGCTCAGTTAGTCGAAGCTGAGAGCGGCAATCATCAGTGGGCCGAGCGTTTCGATCGTTCACTGGAGGATATCTTTGAAGTCCAGGATGAAATTACTGCCCTGGTTGCGTCGACCGTCGGTCAACAAGTCCGCGTAGCGGAATCGAAAAGCGCCCTTCGACGTGGCACGAAAGACCTCAGGGTCAGAGACCTGGTGGCGCATGCCCAGTGGCAAATAGACCGCATAACCATGGAAAGCGCTGCGAAAGCACGTGAGATATGTTTGACCGCAATCGAGCGTGACCCGCAATTCGTTCACGCGCATAGCCTGCTGGCTTTCATTAATATCATTGAGCATGCTCTCGGCTGGTGGGGGGATCGGTCACCGGATGAGTTAAGGGCTGATGCGGCGGAAGCCGCCCGCATCGCCATAAAGATCGATCCGGACGATGAGGCTGCCCGCACCTACCTGGCATTGGTCAATTTCATGAGCGGTAAACATGATGCCGCGATTGAGGCATGCGAAACAGTCCTTGGCATCAATCCAAACTTCGCGCAAGCCCTCGGGGTTCTCGGCCTGATTTACGCCTATTCCGGCGCAGACACCTATGAACGTTCGGTTGAGTGTCTGGATAGTGCAATCCGATTGAGCCCGAATGATCCGTGGTTACCGATCTATTTCGGAGTAAGAGGTACGGCCGAGTTCATCATTGGTAACAACGACGCGGCAATCGAGTGGTCTCAAAAGGCGCTGCAGAGAAACCCTGATTTTTTCAGCGCTAATCGAAATATGGTTTGCGCCTTTGCGCTTGATGGCGAATTCGAGAAAGCGCAAGAGGCCCTGGATGAATACAAACGGACAGTGCCGAATGTCTCGATCGCAGGATATATCCAAAGTTCGAGGCCGGCATTCAAACGTCAGGAAGATTTCGATCTTGTGGTCAAGGGTCTGCGGCTCGCCGGTGTGCCCGAAGAGTAATCGTCGACTGCTGAACCTTGCATCCTGTCAGTTGTTCCTAAGAAGTCGCAGAATTAAATGGTGCCCAGGGGCGGAATCGGACCTAGCCGCTAACTCTTTGATTTAAATATCGAAATATATTCCAATAATCAAATAGTCACAACATTTATACCAACAAAAATCAGTGATAATCAGCGTTATCGTGGCTCTTGCCTATATATCAACTTTCTTTACATAAGATTGAAAAAGCCAACGCTGATTTTTTTCATGTCAGCTGCCGAAACCGACCCAAAGCGGACCCTCTAATTAAGGCAAAGAAGCAACCGTCGTGCCTGGTTGTGAAAATCGATTGAGTACACGTCCGTAAGCTCGATTTCCCCTAGTGAGCGTCAAGATAATTGCCGTTAACATCAACACCATGAACGTAGGTCAGAGTGCCGCCGTAATGTGCAGTCACAGACACACATTAGAGTTGCGAGTAGAAGTGTTAATGCAAGCAAACCTTTGGTTAAATAGTTCGGCTTAAGCAGAGCAATTACACCCACCATAACTGAAAATGCCGTTATAGCGAGAGTACTGTAGGCAAAAAAGTCGTGTTGTTGAAGAGTCATGGCCGCTGCTTCGGACAGCCCTCGGGTATGCGGATGCATTGGGAATGCTGCAATAAAACCCCCAAGTACGCCAGCCGAAGTAACGGCCAGGGCAAGTGCCACGATATACCGATTTGTGAAAAAGATGCTGATTAATCCGAACAGGAACGCCAAGGGGATCATAATCACCGGCACGTGCACGACCATGGGATGCAGGGTTGGAAAATCATCAATCCTCGATGGCTTCACTGAGCCTCGACACGGGGCCGGCTTTTTGTGGCATCGCCGGATTCTCCACCAAGGGTTGTGCATCATTGTTTTCATGAGTTAGTTCATCTACGTCCTCTGGGTGTTCATCCATCCGGGGCTGCTGCGCCTCGACTGACTGGTCATCTGAAGAAGTGGTGACCTCGGGACTTTCAGCAGGTAACTGATCGACTTTCTGGATCTCTTCGGCGTGACTCTCGGTTCCATGTCCCAATGTAATCGCGGAAAATATAAACAATCCAGCAATCAGTACGGATGCGAAAAGGAATCTCATTATCTTCACTCGATTAAATTTAAGGTTGCTGTAGTAAAAGCGGAATCAATTCCTGATAAGGCCGGTAGCCTTCTATCTTTTCGCCATTACTTTTGATTAATGCCGGGGTGCCGCTGATTCCAATCTTGTTACCGGCAAGATAACCGCGATCGATCATTGCCGCTGCGTCGCAATCACCTGGTGGTAAGTCGTCGAAAAGCTGATTCTTGGCATCGGTCATCGCCTGGCTCCGATCCTCCGCGCACCAGACTGACCTCAGATGGTTATACCCGGGCCCCCCGCTACCGCCGCGGGCATAGGGAAAGTAGCGAACCGTGATTCCAGCCTCTTGCAGATTGTCGATCTCGCTATGCAATTTTTGGCAATAGGGGCAGGAGGTATCGGTAAATACATTCAGCGTTGCCTTGGTCTCACCATTAGCCTCGAATATGACCAGGTCAGTATCATCAAACTCGGAGATCGTTTCGACCACTGCCACGCGACGAGACTGTTCGGTCAAATTACGGCCGTTCTCGAGATTGACCAGGTCACCCATCAGGGCGTATTTACCGCCCTCCAAAAGATAGATGTAACGATTCCCGATCCGTACTTGCCAGACGTCCTTGACCGAGGTTTCCGCGACATCGTCGATTTTTGCGTTGCCGATACGCTGCCTTAATAGCCTGGTGACTGGCTGCTTCAACACGGCCAAGGCCTCGTCTAGTGATGGCAGATCCGAAGAGGCGAAACGACCGGACCAGCGTTGATATATTTCGTCCGGCCATTTGGACTGGAAAAAGGCGATGATGCTATCGATCTCCGAAGCGCTCAAGCTGTCTTCGAACCCCGGCATCTGCCCTCCAATCTTGGCACCACCTTCTCGAATCGTACGGCGCAGCAGTTCCAGATCATGATGCCAGGCATGCGCAGAACCGTTCAAAGGAGGCGGCGGATAGTTGCCGTTGGCGTCGGTTTGTTTCCAGTTCGGCGTAGCTTCGGCATTCTGACCGTGGCAGGACGCGCAGTTCTGACGGAATAGTTGCTCACCCTGGGTAACTTGCTCGTCGCTGTACCAGCGTTCGTTTGCGGAAGCAGTTACCTGACCAGTAGCCAGCATTAGTGCTGCGATGTAAAAATTTAGTGTTTTCATTACTGCCCTCTCTAGTAGAGTTTTTTCTGGCGCTGGTAATAGCGCAAGTAAGGCACGACCCTGTCCATCTTTCCGGGCGTCATTCCGACCACCGGTGGCATGTCGCCAAAATTCCAGTGATGCTGTTTAACACCCTTCAACGCGGCACGATAAACCGACTTGTCATTATGGTGTGAGGGCTTATAAAACGGATGGATTAAGGGAGGACCTTTGTCCGAACCGTTGAGCTGTAATCCGTGGCATGAACTGCAGTATTTTTCATATAGCAGTTGCCCTTTAGCCAGATGGAACGGAATTTTGATTTCTTCCGCCGATAACGCCGGGACGGCAGAAACCGGCATGAGAACAAAAACTACGACTAAGCGTAAAAGTAGAGATTTCATTGGTTTTCCTGAAAAAGTGAATACACACGCAGTCGTCTGCGTGACCAGGCTTTATTCAGGCAATCGGTGGTCGGTATATCGAATGAGCCAGACGGGATCGATAATTGATTTTGTCCGGAGGATGAATAATTAGTCGCGACACTGAATTAAATTTAGTCGAGATGCTTACTGGGATAAATCCAGTGCCGGAATTCGCACCGCAAGCGTGGATCGTCGACAAGCAGTTTTCATTTTCACAAGAGAGATCAATAGCCTTTTTCATCGAATCGCAATCGAAAGGGCTGGTGGACATGGAGTCCATGTGGTGCATTTCGTTCGAAGCCTGAATCAAGGCGGGCATTAGCCCGATTGATAGTATCAACAGACAATGGATCAATTTTCTCTTGCAGACCATTACTAACAATTGAAAACCCTGCGCTATTCTTTTTTCGTTACCACATCAGACACAGCAAACTTAGCACAGTTCTGAAATTTATGGCAGATCGTCGACTTCTTTTGCCTGGTATACCGATACTCAGCTACTTAACGTACTGCCCATTTGCCTTTTGCAATCGCTTTCCAGCTAAATTCAGCCTCTTTTATGACATGCCGATCCGTTTAGTTGATACAGATCAAGTCGGGCGTGGAACGTTACTTGCGTCTGTAGTGTCTACAGCCTTTAAACTAATTATAAATTTCCATTGGATCCATGTCGTAAACGTGGCCAAAGGTGAAACCGAGACGGATATGTTAACCGTAAATCTACTATGCCCTGGCTCAACGCGAATATAACCATGGAAAACATTTGTCAAAGCGAGGGAATCTATGGAAGATTGTCGACAATAGTGGTTATAAATTCACGTTGTACCAGTTTAATAACTTAACGAGGAACGAGACATGAAATATTTAAAAACACTGCAAATTCTGGTCATTGGAGTAGTTGTTTCTACCGCCGCTCTGGCCGGTCCCCAGGACGATGCCAAGCCATCTGCAACTATGCCCATGATGAACCAGGGCGGTAACATGATGATGAATCCGCAAATGATGCAACAGATGATGAGCCAGATGCCGCACATGGGATATGGCCAAAGCATGCCGATGCCGGGTCACGGCATGGGTAGCATGATGATGAATCCACAAATGATGAACCAAATGCCACACATGGGATACGGACAGGGCTATGGCAGGCCGATGATGGGTCATGGCATGGGCAATATGATGATGAATCCACAGATGATGCAAATGCGTATGCAGCACATGGAAAAAATGGAACAGCACCTGGCGAAAATCGAGTCATTACTCACACAAATCCTGGAGGCGCAAACGTCAAACTAAGTTCGCTTTCTAAAGCAGACGCCCTGATTTTAGATCTCAGCGACGACCTTCGGCCAATAACGGACACTTGTATCTATAGAATAAATGTACTCTTACTGTTCGTTTAGTCCTGTTTGTTTTCACTCGCTGTAAGCAACATATCGACAATTTCCGTATAGTTGCGGCTTGTTGCATGGGCTAACGGAGTAACATTGTTTTCATCAGCTATATTTATATCGGCACCAGCCTCGATCAGCAATCGTACGATCTCGATATAAGTCGGACCACCGTCGCCAAGAATGATGGCTTCCAGTAGAGCGGTCCAACCCAGATTATTGACATGATCGATGTCTATTTCGGTTTTGAGCAGCACGCGCACGGTTTCAACATGACCGTGATGGGCTGCCGGGATCAAAGCGGTACCGCCATAGCGATTGACACTGCTGAGGTCCGCACCGTGGGCGAGCGTCATTCTCAGGATTTCCAGTCGGCCTTCGGCACCCGCGTAGAGAAAAGGCGAGTCGGTAATATTATCCATCGCGTTTACATTGGCACCTGCGTCGATCAGGACGCGCGCAACATTGATCGCATTGTGATGGGTGGCGAGTAACAAGGCGCTACGACCATTTGCGTCCCGAGTTTCGATATCAACCCCCTGTGCCAGCATCTCCTGAACCGCAGCCGCATCGTCTTCCGCAGCCGCGGCCTGGAATCGCGCCGCTAACGAGACAGTCGATTCATTCGCATGCGTAGTACCCATTGCAGTCACCGCAAAACAAAAGAAGAGGCTAAACAACAGGGAATGTCGTCCGACTCCAGAAATGGAATCACCATTTAACACGTAATCAGATTCTGCCTGGTGTTCGACGAATTCCCGATTATTCGATTGACTATCTAATCAGCTGCAAAACAATAGAACTTTCCAGCACCACCGGTTTTCGTTAACGCCTCCTGACTACAACCTCGACTCGCATGGGCCGAGCTCCAGGACGGATTGCCACCCCCATGTCGATCGTGATGGCCTACTTGTGCACTGCCTTCATCACTGCTAGTCCAGTTATTGCAGGTGTGATCCTTATCATCAGGAAAGTAAGCGGTACCGTCGTCCTGGGACCCAGTCAGGATGTCGTGTTCGTTGGGTTTATCATAGCGGCCTTTAATGCGATTACCGGCCTCGTCAAGTGCAGTTTCCAGGGTGATGGTTTTATTGTAAAGATGCAGGTCGGTTGGGTTGGTAGCTATCAAAATGCCACGTGCATTGTACCAGGGACCATTGCCGATACGGTGTCTCGCAAACACGCCGCGCTTGTTCGGTTCCTCGGTGCTCAAGTAAGCCTTCCAGTCGCGATTGCCCGCACCCACTGCAGCAGCCAGTTTCTGACAGTGCGCATCCGCACCTTTCAGTCCGCCCAAATCAGCACCATTTCCCATGCCAACACTGGTGACGAAAAAACCCATTGGCCTGTCTTCGGCAAACGTTATAAACGAAATAAATAATGTTGTTACGGCAAATGCCAGAACACTAATTTTTTTATTCATGATCGTAATCTCCATTTTGTAGATAAATTGTTGAGACAGTTTCAAGACAACATTTAATCATACCGAATGTACAATCCAGGTCGGTGATCGAATTTTACATCGCGAGGATCAAAATATGCCTTCCCCTTCACCAGGTCAAGGTTACTGGCCCTGTCAGGGAACCTGATGTTGCTCCCATAATAATTCAGCAAACCATACAGCTTTGAAGCTTTCCAGGAACTCGTTTTTTAAATTATTGCCGCTTAACTTCACAGATTTCAAGATAAAAGCAACTTGGCATCTTCGTTACTTTACGATTGTGACCTTGGGTCGCAGCTGTTAAAAATATCCATTTAACTGAATAAAAAACAGGTCAGAGTTCTGGGCATCGTTTTGTGGAATGCCGTCGTTAAATCGGACACCGGTTCGCAGCTGAGTGGCGACCATAGGGAAGTACTCGTACACCACGCTGTATCGATTACGCTCGTCCTCGTCCAGGTCATCGTCGGGATCAAAATACCCGTAGCTTATTTTGAGATTGTGACCCTGCTGAATCCACCAGTTTGCCTCGACGAAGGCCGCCCATTGTTTGCGACCAGTCGGTCCGAGTGCATCATCGTCAATATGGTCGATTTCCCCTAACCAGCTTACCGGACCGGTTCTTACCCCGCCGAACAGTCCCCATACCGTTCGTTCGGCGTCTTCCGCATCATTGATATTCGCACTGGCGCCAATCTGCCATCCGCTGTAAATGAAAGTGCTGTGCAGGCTGAATTGCTTACCGGTATCTACTTCTCCACCCCCTGCCGTACCGTTGGTAATCGCAAGGCGCAGGTTTGCAGGTCCCACGACGATGCCAGACTCGATACCGTTGTCCGAGTTCTCCATGTTGAGACCGGTCGCCTGACGCACGAATTCCGTGTCGTCCTCGAGGCGCCATCCATGTGGCAGAAAAAACTTTCCCACTTTGATATAGGCTGATTGCTGCGGGAACTGCAATAGCGCGACAGCTTCTCGATTACTGGAGGAAGGCGCAAACTGCTGATCGAAGTAGAAGGTGAGACTATCCGCGATTACGGGCACCTCCATGAAAAACAAAGCTTCATCCAGGTCGAACTCGAACTCATCATCCTGATTAGGTGTTTCCGTGGCGGTGGCAGATGATCGAAAATTTCCGCCGATACCCAGGTATTCGGAGACTTTACCATCCCAGTACTTGTCGGTTGGCCGTGCCGTAAATAAGGTCTGCGCATAAGCAGTTCCCAACACCGTCCGCTTACCTCCGCCAGTCTGATTGACATGGCACGCCTGGCAACTTTGATTGGTCATGATGGCGAAATATGGTTCGGCCAGTGCGAGCGGACTGACGAACACCGTCAGCAGTCCAAGAATGAACAAAATTACAACCTGTTGTCCCGTTTTCATACCGCTATCTCGTTCTTGTTAAAAAGTGCAAAACTCAATCGATTCGACGCACTGTTATTGGGGTAAAAGATCATCGATCCATTCCTGCAATGCAGACTGTTCCGCCTGGGTAAGACAGGCCGCGTTTCCCCCATCCTGTGAGGGATTGCCCGAGCAGCCAGCACCCTGCGGCATATCGCCAGCCTGGATGAGCACAATCGTGCATTGGCCAACAGTAAGACCCGAGCAATTACCGTCATCTGCAGGCTTTAGAGCATCCGCGTAGACCGTGCCTACATTGTGATTGCCAAGTCCGGCACCGGTGTGGCAGGTATCGCATTTATCCAGGAAGATTGGCTGAGCATCGTCGGTATAGGTCGTCAGATTCGTCTGGAAGGTCGCAATGAAATTTCCACCTGCAATGCCGTCTGCGTCACCGTCCAGCAGGTTGCCCCCGAGATCGGTAATCCCATCGCTAAGCGTGACTCGATAGCTGTCCTCAAAACTGGGCAAGATGCCAGTCAGATTCATAGACGCCTGACTCCCACTTGCAGAGATTGGCGCGCTCAACTGTTGCTCGTTACCGTCGCCGAAGGTGCCATCGCCGCCACTGCGCTGCAGCACGAAAGTGGACGAATTAATCGTCGCAGCGTTGACGATGCTGTTAAAATTCGCCGTGATCGCGGACGGGAAATCGACTTCGATTGCCCCCTCACTGGGACTTAATGTATTAAGGGCAAATATCTGCGCTACGTTGCTAACGGTTACCGTCACGGATGTCGAGACCGTGAGATTGCATCCGTCGGTGGCCTCTGCCGTCAGGTTAATATCCCCGCTGGGGAATGCCGTAGTGTCCCAGCTGATATTGTATGGAGGTGTCGAATCCGTCCCGATCAGCTGACCGCTGGCGAAAAACGACACAAAGGTCACACCGACATCGTCCGTCGCATCTGCGCTTACCGTTACCACGCCGCCCACGGGACCTGGTGCCGGCATGGTCAAAGAGATCGCAGGCGGATTGGGATCATCGGCACAGGCGGCATTATCGACATCGGCTCTGACGATCTCCGAATTAGAGATGTTGCCGGCGGCATCCAGCGCTTGCGCCACGAGATCATACCTGTCATCCGTGACGATCGTGGTATCCCAGATGATTTCGAATGGTGACGTCGCGTCGGTACCAACTGTGGCACCATTTACCAAAAGCCTGACCTCGGTAACGCCGATATCGTCCGTTGCTGCGATGTTCACCAGTACCTGTCCAGTTACATCATCACCATCCTCAGGGCTGGTGATGCTCACACCTGGTGATTGACTGTCATTAGCCACGGTCACGGTAAGCGGCGAAGAAACGGTTATGTTACCGGCAGCGTCATGTGCCCGGGCGGTCAGCACATGGCTCCCGTTGGTTACGTTGGTCGTATCCCACAGGACTTCGAAGTTGCTTACGGTATCGGTACCGATAAGCACACTGTCAACAAAGAACTCTAATAGTGTGACACCCACATCATCGGTCGCCAATGCCGAAACAGTCACCGTGCCGGATAGTGGTGACGCTAGCGCATTGAGGCTGACCTGTGGTGGGGTTGTGTCTATACCGTTGGCGAGCGTGATGGTTTGTGGCGCAGAGACTCCCACGTTACCGGCAGCGTCCAGGGCCTCGGCCGTAAGGACATGATCGCCGTCGGTGACGGTCGTGCTGTCCCAGGTGACCTGGTAAGGTGCTGTCGTTGCCGAGCCAATTAGAGTGCCGTCCACGAAGAACGATACTTGCACCACGCCTACATCGTCCGTGGCGGTTGCATTCAAATTCACATTGCCGCTTACGGGCGAAGCCAACGCCTGCAAATTAACAGTCGGCGGATTGATATCGGAACCCCCGCTGGCCGCCCCGGCGTTAATCCAGTCACGAATAGTATCGATTGTCGCCTGCGATAATGGACTTCCGCCCAATGGCATTTGGCTGCCTGATGCTGCTGTACCTTCCAGCTTTTGTACCAGATAGCTGCTGTTTGCATCGCCTGGGTTTACGCGCAGCAGGCTGGGCACCTGGACACTGGCGACGCCTACCAGGCTCGCAAAACTACTGGCGAGCGAGCTTAAATCCTGGCCGGCCGGTAGTCCTGGACCGACCGGTCCATCATGGCAGCCAGAAATTGCACAGGTCGGTGTGAAGACGGTGTCTTGTATCGACTGTAGCGTCGATGCTACCGCTGCGACGGAAAACAAGCTGATGAAGTCACCACCTGCCTGGCCATCACTATCTCCGTCGAGTATTTCACCGTCTAACGAGGCAAGCGCGGTAGCGCCGGTACCGACCAGGTGAATCTCATAATCGTCCACCACGGATACGATGCCCGTCAAATCAATGATTGCACGGCGCAAGTTCGTCGGGTCGAGCACAAGGCCAGTGGGTAGAATGATTTCTTCATTGCCGTCACCGAAAGTAGCATCACCACCGCTGCGCGTGATCATTACAGTCGTGCTACTCAGTAATCCGGCATCCATATCCTGGCTAAATACGATCGTGATTTCTGTTGGTAGCTGATCCACGATTGCTCCGTCAACCGGTTCGATGGAAACGACCTGGGGTGGTTGCGTACCACTGGCAGGAGGTTGGGCGCCGTCACTGATCCATAAACGGATCACATCAATGGTCGCCTGATCCAGAAATGGAGGTCCGTTTAAAGGCATACGTCCACCAGCGGCTGCCGTACCCTCCATCTTCTGGATGAGATAGCTATTATCAGGATCGCCTGGGTTAACTCGCAGCAACGCCGGAACCTGGTTGCTCGGAACTCCGACCAGTAATGCGAAACTACTTGCCGCATCAAGTTTCAGGCCCTGCGGCGCGGCTGCACCCACGTGGCATCCGGCTGTGGCACAGGTAGGTGTGAGGACATTGGCCTGTATTGATCCAAACTCTGCGATCAAAGGCTCTACCGCTCCACTTTCTCCCAGGGGTCGTCCGTTGTCATCGAGACCATCACCACTGCCCGGGGAACAGGAACTCAGGACGACGGTAATTCCGAGGACTGTGGTAAAAAAAGCTAACCGGAAGAGCCGCCCTGTAAAATTGTTGTTAGATGTTCTCACTGCCATAAGAGCCTCCCTCACAGGTCGTGCGAGGGTTAGTTGACATCTTGCTAATCGTCTTCCAGTTCGATTTCGATCTGGTCTGCAAGGTACGGGCTTCCGAAAGAGCCGTTACCGCTATTAGTAGTGTCAATCCTTACATCGACAACATCACGCGGACCGTTGGTGCTGTTGACGACATTGTCATCGTCAATCATGTTAAGGAACGAGTCGATGTCGGCTTCCGAGGTGGAACCACTACCGGCCGCAATCACGGTATCTTCGATCTCCAGCTCTGTGTCAGAATCGGCGACGGAACTGATACCCATCACGGTGATGGAATTGGTCGATGCATCGGCACCATTGAGATCAACTTCGGCTCGCAGTTCGTGCCTGTTGGCATTAACCGATTCACTCTTGATGCGCTGGGCCAGCATCGATGCAGTACCTGTGCGAATGCCCCTGACCTCTAATCCATCGCCATTGCTGATGTCGCTTACACTTGTTCCCGAATCCAGGTCAAATTCGGTAATACCACTCATGGTTGTTACCTGAATATCACCGAAGAACAGATCAAAGGTTCCCGCGCCGCCATTGACGTTAGATGCAGTTGAGGTGATACGCACTCGGTTACCACGACCCTTGATCTTTTTGGCAATTAACAAGCCAGAAGCATTAAAGTGGCCCTCGGCTTCGACACGCAGACCCTGTTCCATATCACCAGGACCGGAGAGTCCATCCATCCAACCACTCGATGGCACTAAATCCCAATCAATGCAGGTTGCGTCGATCAGAAAATCGGCGCTTGTCGGACAGTTTGCAAGATCGGCAGGATCCAGATTGACAGCACCTTCGAACTCGACTTCCTGACCTTCGTTTTGGTCATTAAAGTCGTCCTCGAGCTCGACTCTGGAAGCCGTGGTACCGTTGAAATGGATTTCCACGAAGTCTCCTATAGCGACCACCGTTGGACCGCCATAGCTGTAAGTAATCCCACGCACCGTGAGTGAAAGGCCAGGAATCACCGCTTCTACGAAACCCTTGATTTCGTCTATTCCATCGCCATCGTCGTCATCCTTGATATAGGTAGCCTCGATAGTACTGTCGTCCAACCATAGGCCGGAAACCTCGTAGCGACTGCCATTGTTCAAGACAATGATATTTCCGGCCTCCGCTGTGTTGGTACTGGCGGTGAAAATAATAGTGACGCCATTAATGGCACCACCCGCTGCTACACCTTCAATCTCGGCTTCGTATTCGACTTCGGTGGCGGTACCCGAGATACCATCGTCATTGCGTCGGCCTCGTAACCTGACCCATTGACCGACCTTGTAATTGGCGACGGAACTGACATTATCATCATCTGAAAAGGAACCGCCGTTTGGAGTTTCATACTCGACGCCGAGCACCCAGATACTGCCAAGTTGAGTAATCATCCCCCTGGCGGTGATCGCTTCCGAGCTTACTGAGCTGTCATCGCTACCGCCTCCGCCGCCGCCACATGCGACCAGCAGGCCGACTAAACCAATCGCTACAACTCCTCTGAATCCATTAATCAATTTGTGTTTTGTCATATCGAATCCCCACGGATTTCTAAAATCTATTTTGGGATTTATTTCCCAAAATTTTATTCTGCATTAAGAGTGCCGGGCCCACTACGGACGGAAGTTGTTAATTTAACCGGACCTTGGTCTAAAAGATTTCAGACTAAAGTCTGAAAAAAACAGCAGGCACTTATTTTCCGTAACTTTTTATTCTTCTTTAAAATTGTTCGTGGGAAACGGGGCAGCTTACCTGGAAACTGGTTATCGATCAGTCGTCGATAATGAGGGTCGCGATCAATTTGACGCCTCCAGATTTGCCGGTGCGGGTAATCTCAAAATCGCCACCGAGACTCTCCACTCTCTCGCGCATGCCGCGCAGCCCCATGTGATCGACATCGTTGCTTTTACTAATATCGTCGATGTCCATGCCGGGACCGCCATCGCTAATCGTTAAAAATAACAGCGAACCCTGCACCAACACATCGACCCGCTGATCAATGCCGGCTCCATGCCGGTAAGCATTGTTGAGGCCCTCCTGAACTAGCCGATAGAGACAGATCTTGGTAGGTGTGCTGAGATTTTCGGGCAGATTGTGCAACTCATGGCTAACCGAGGTCGAGGTCCGGCTTTCGTGTCTCTCTATCAACCTGGCAATCGCTTCCCTGGCCGATAGCTCCTGGAGCTCAGGTATTGTTAGACCGGCCGAAAGGCTACGAAGCTCCTGCACGGCATCGTTTAGCGCACGCTGTATCTTATCGATAACGACGAAATCGGCCTTGACCGACTGCGCGGAATCGCTTCCCGATTTGAAAATAGAGTCCAGCTTGAGAAGTGCAAACCCGATTGATTGTAACGGACCATCGTGCAGCTCCGAGCCGATGCGCCGAAGGTACTGCTCGTTCAATTCGACACCCCGACTGCTTGCCTGTTTGATGCGAGTACGTTGCGACTCAATCAACTGATGCGCCGTGCGCACGACCCAGAAAAGCAGAAGGTAGAGTATCAGGCCTCCGAGCAATGAGACCGTTGCTACCAGCAGCTGGCCCCTGTCGAGCGCTTCGAAAAGAGCCCGCGGCGATTTATAAAGCTCGACCACGCCGATCACTCGCTCGTGTTTTTCGTCCCATACCGGGATGTAACTTTCGACGAATTGCTCGACGTCGTCAGGCAGGAAGACGTGTTCCTGCTTGGCATGTTCATCAGTCACGCCCCAACTGAAGACGCTTTCGCCGCCATAGGCAATTTTTAATTCATCGTTATCGCTAAACCGCTTGCCGATGATTTGTTCGTCATTGGACCAGATGATTCGGAAATCGGCGTCGAAAATGGTGGCGCGGAACACATCGGGTATGCCGACAACATGATTAAAAAATTCTTCAACGGCATTCTTGTCCTCGATATTCGTGCTGCCTTCGAAATACGCCTCGGGATTGTTAATCAGCGATACGCTCTGGATGAACTCGGAACTGACTGCCATTTCCCGCGCCAGCAGATTTTGTTGAAGAAACGAGAAATAGATGGAACCAGATACGATACTGATACCGATGATAGAAATAAATCCCGACAGTGCGAATATTCTGAGTAGTCCCCATCTTTGGATTAAGGCGGTTATCTTCACTGCTGACTCCTGGGATTCGCTGAAGCCATGGCTTCGGATTTAGTTTTTGATCTTTTGAGCCATCAATGCCGCTTCTACGCGGTTTTTTACCTGAAGCTTCTGCAAGATGTTGGTCATATAATGTTTAATCGTTTTTTCGCTGAGGAATAATTCATCGGCGATTTGTTTATTCGTCAGACCTCGCGAGAGGGCTTTCAGAATGCTGCTTTCACGTTCGTTGAGTTTTTCGAGCAAACTGGGCGACGGTGCGGTTTCCTGATTATACGAATGCATCAGGATACTGGTCGCCAGGCTAGGTGTGATAAATGTTTCCCCGGATGACACTCGACGTATGATTTCGATTAATTTCTTACCACCTATTCCCTTGAGAATATACGCGTTGGCCCCGGCTTGTAATGCCGTCATAACATCCTTTTCGTCTTCCGATGCGGTCAACATGACGAGTTTAATCGAGGGCAGGGCCTCGTGTATGTCTCGCGCCGCCTCGACACCCCCGCCGGGCATGCTGATATCCAGCAAAATAATGTCGGGCATTGCCTCGTGTGCGATTCTCAACGCATCCTGGTAGCTTTCGCCCTGATCGATGACCTCGAAATCATCAACTGACTGAAGCGTACTGCTGACACCTTCGCGCAATAACGGGTGATCATCGATAACGGCTATAGCGACGGTGTTTGCTGGCATCTGTGGATTTATTCTACCGATTGAAGTTCTGCGATTGCATTCGAATATACCTGATCCCGCCAATTATTAGTACTTGGCCAGTTAACGATTTTTCACATACCTGCAGTTCTCGCGAGAACTGACTGGATAAATGCAAGAGTGTTACGGTGAGCGATAAAAATGCATACTGCTGCACTAAACAAATGCGTTTAAACCTTACCCGTATCGACAATTAGTGCAAATCCCTGTATAGACTAGAGACGAGGGTCCGATTCGGGCCGATCTCGGAAACCTGTAATTGCCTGCTGGGAATCTGTTTTCTCTAAAGGAAACGCTCAAAATAGTTACCTGGGCTTCGTATTCCGGCCATTTTCAGCCACCCAAAAATGACGCAACAATATTTTATCGGGTCAAAACCCTTATAATTCAGCTGTCATGTGTTTCTTCCCAAGTGATGAATAATGGACTGGAAAATTTTTCTTACGATTTTTGGAGCAATTTTTATTGCCGAGTTGGGAGATAAAACACAACTTGCAACAATGCTTTTTGCGACAGACAAAGAGGTAAACAAATATACTGTTTTCGTAGCGGCCTCTTCGGCACTAGTTGTAGCCTCAGCAATAGGAGTTTTAGCTGGCAGCCTGCTATCAGAATATATAAACGAGAAGTATTTGCACTATATCGCAGGTATAGGTTTCATAGTTATTGGTACGTATACCTTATATAGAGCGTGAAACACATAACAAGCGCACGCGGCCGGGCCATCAAACCACTATCCGATGGCGTTAAGGGCCCGAGAAGGGTTGGCATCTGCCGCTCGCTAGGGATTTCTGAGAGACAGCCTTTGGGGAATATCCTTTGGGTAAGTCCGGTTCTAGGGGTGGAATCGAATCCCCCAAAAACAGACACTGAGATTAGGATGTAAATAGTCGGCAATCGGCCAATAACGGCCGCTCGCGAAGTGCACATGACTGTCGATGATGTACCCGACTTGGTCTCTCGTCGTTTTGATATGGCGGCGGGTCTGTCGGGAAATCGATGGCGCCATTAACTCCCTGGATGCCTGTCGCGGCCGTCGTTCAACGGTCGCCACGCCATAGATAATTCTCACTGCATCGAATAGACATAGCTAAGTGAAGTATTTCACGGTGCAAGGTCGATATCGACTATATACTCTACTCCATTCAGCGGTGGTTCATGATCGACCGCCAACAATCCAATTTTTCCCAATTAGAGATAAATTAAATGAAATTACGATTTTTAGCAGTTATGTTTGTACTCTTTATCGCGAACCCGATTATGGCCGCGCAGAATATGCAGGAAACTGATACGCACTTGATTCTCGCGCAGAGCGATTCTGCACAGTCTTCCGACCCTGTTGAGAAGGCCTCGGAAAAGGCGGCTACTGGCATGGAAGCGCGAGAGGCCAAGGAAAACAACAAGTATAAAGATAAAGACAAAAAGAAGAAGAAAGAGAAAAAGGACAAGAAGTCAAAGAAAGACAAAAAATCCAAGAAGAGTGGCGATGATGACGATGACGAGGTAAAGAAGAACAAAGAGGCCAAAAAAAAGAAAAAGGACAAGAAGGATGACGATGATGACGATGACGATGACGAGCAGGAGGCAATCTTCGTCCATAAGCAGACTCTCAATCAGGGGTCGGTAACAGCTTCGTTGTCAATTTATGTTATTTTGGGTTCTCCAACGATTCTGGTATTCGCATTTAGATGTCAGATATAACCTTAGAATCAACCCTGACCTGCCCTAATTGTGGCCACCGTAAAACGGAGATAATGCCAACGGATGCCTGTCAGTATTATTACGAATGCGAGGCTTGCCACACTCTATTGAAACCAAATAAGGGGGACTGTTGCGTTTTCTGTTCATTCGGAAGCGTAAGATGCCCCCCAATTCAAGAAGGTAGTTCTTGCTGAAACTGAAAATCTGAGAAGGATCGCTTATCGCCGCTTATTATTGGATTTCGAACGTCATATTTCTTGTAAGCAGACTCTCATAAAACCTTGGTGGGAGGCAATCTTCCGCCATGAGCGGACACACAGAATATATCCCTTAACTTTTACTTTCGGCACGAAAGTGCCATTCATGTCTCAGGTCAATTACCTTAAGGCTAATTCTGGCATATTTGAGTATTCGTATACGCTGATTCTGTTCGGGCTATCAATGGCAGAGAATCGTTTATCAGGCTAACTTACTGTTATCCAGAATGCTGATGCAGCAGGTTCAGTGAAAAGGAGTGGAACATGAAGAACTTACTCGTTTGGGTGGCAATCCCGATCAACACGTTCACGGTAACATCGGCTGCTTGGGCGCAGCAGCAGGACTGGCCGTACCATGGATCACACATGTGGGGCGGCGGATGGTGGATGTTTTTGGGTCCGCTGATGATGATCGTTTTCATCGCGGCCATTGTGGCTGCAGTTGTTCTTATGCTTCGCTGGCTCGGGGGGCCCCATGGTACAGCACCGCCGCCCCCACCTGGCAGGACCCCTCTCGATATCCTCAAGGAACGTTTCGCGCGAGGCGAGATCGACAAGGAAGAATTTGAGGAACGGCGACGCGTGCTCGATGAATAGAGATAATGGACTGTCGCATAACGGAAAATCACCATAGCCCTAAGCGACTGCTTTCCCGATAGCAGACACTGAAAAGCACATGCCGAGCTTCGTATTTCGGCCACAAGCGGACATTCGTTTAACTCGAGGTCTGCATCTCGATTTAAACTTCAGCTTTATCTTTTTCTAGGACTCAACAAATATTGTGCCCTTCATTCCTGCATCAAAATGCCCGGGAATCAGGCAGCCGAAGGCAAATTCTCCGGGTTTAGAAAATTTCCAGATAATGACACCTGTCTTCCCCGGCGGGACGTGTGCCATATAAGGCTCAGAATGTTCCATTCCCGGGAATTTCTTCATCAGCTCGGCATGTTCTGCAAGTGAGTCCGGGGTGCCTAAAACAAATTCATGCATTATTTGACCGACGTTCGTGTGCACAAATTTTATAACATCACCTTTTTTTACTTTGATAGTATCGGGCGTGAAACGCATCTGATCGCTCATTTCAACCTCAATAGTTCGGGTAATTTTCAACTTTGGCTCGTAACTACCGAACTCATTTTCTACCGGATCAAATTCGGACTCCTCCACATGTTCCTCGCCATGTGCAAAAACCGAGATTGGTGCAAAGCAAAAAACAATCGTAAATATTGATGTCACAAATACTGTTTTCGTTTTCTTCATCGTGGTTACCTTTATTTGTTAAGTTTGGATTGGTGACAGTCATTACACTTCATATGAAACTGTACCTTCTGGATATTGATACCATCCGGGATCTGAGTAGTCCCCCGCTATTTGGTCTGCCCTGACTTTCAGTACGGTAAACATGCCGCCCATTTCGATTGGGCCAAACTGCCCTTGGCCCGTCATCATCGGTAGCGTATTGCTCGGTAAGGGCATAACCATTTCACCCATATCGGCCATACCTCGTTCACCCATGACCATGTAACCGGGGAGTAGTTTGCCCAGACTTTGTTGCACCCGACGCTGATCTACACCAATCATGTTGGGCACATCATGACCCATTGGGTTCATCGTGTGGTGAGATTTGTGGCAGTGCATGGCCCAGTCGCCGGGCGCATCGGCGACAAATTCAATCGCACGCATCTGCCCAATCGCGATATCTGCTGTGACTTCCGGCCATCGTGCTTGTTTGGGTACCCAGCCACCATCGGTACAGGCCACCTCGAATTTGAGACCATGCACATGAATCGGATGGTTGGTCATGGTTAGATTACCCATACGCACACGCACACGCTCGTCGAGTTTGCAAACCAGGTGGTCGATCCCTGGAAACACACGGCTATTCCAGGTCCAGATGTTGAAATCCAGCATAGTATTGATGCGCGCGGTCATCGTACCCGGTTCGATATCGTAAGACGACATCAGGAAACAATAGTCGCGATCGACTCGATGCAGGTTCGGGTTCTTCGGATGCACCACCAGTGACCCCATCATACCCATCGCCATTTGTACCATTTCGTCCGCATGCGGGTGATACATGAAAGTACCCGACTGTTTCAGCTCGAACTCATAGACATAAGTCTTACCCGGTGGGATTTGTGGCTGATTGAGCCCACCGACACCGTCCATGCCCGCCGGCAGAAATATACCGTGCCAGTGAATTGTGGTGTGCTCAGGCAGGCGATTGGTCACGAAAATCCTGACTTTATCGCCTTCGACACATTCGATGGTCGGCCCTGGTGATGAACCGTTATAACCCCAGAGCCGTGCGATCATGCCAGGCGCCAATTCACGTTCGACTGCCTCCGCGGTCAGATGAAACTCTTTCCAGCCGTTCTTCATTCGCCAGGGCAGTGACCAACTATTCAGCGTAACCACCGGTTTAAACCAGGGTCCCGTTGTGGGTTCGGGAGGAACCTCCCATGTAGTTGTAGTCGAGCTGGGCGACTCCGGCAAAGCGGCTAGCGCAGAACGAGACACCAGTCCGGCACCCATGGCGGCAGCCACCCCGACTCCCTTGAGAAAATTTCTTCTATCAGTCATTTTAATAATCCTCTAGTGTCCCGCGGCAGCGCCGGAGGAAGGCAATGCAACCGCCTCGGGCATGCTAATTCCGGCCGAAGCGCCGGTCAGCGCGAATTGCAGCTGGGCATCAGCAATCCAGAAATCGCGAACAGCCCGAATCGCGCTCGCTTCGATTTCGGCCGCTGCACGCACGTCATCGAGCAAGTCGAAGACGCTGATCAGCATGCCATTGTAATTTAATAACATTTCTTCACTGACACGCTGTCGAAGCGGTAACAGGACATCCTGGTAGTGCCGTGCGATATCCCAGTAGCTGCGATATGTTTGCAATGCCTCGCGCGCCTGGGATGCCGCGGCAATGGCTACCGACTGTGCATTGGCCTGTGATTGCTCGAACAGAAATCGCGCCTTTTGATTGGCAATTCCACCAGCATCAAAAATCGGAATGCCGAACTCAAGCTCGTAGCCGTATTCCCTGTCACCGTCGCCCTTTTCCACCGTCGGGCCAAGCTCGATCGAGGACAGAAACGGATTTCGACGAGTTAAATCGTAATTACTCGCCATTGCCTTCAGGTTGGCGCTGGCGATCTGCACATCAATTCGTCGTTCGATAGCCTCGCCCTCGACCGAATCGAACTCTCGCAAAACCCCGGGTAATTCCGGGAGTCGTTGCGGAATTTGCAATTTGCGTGCGGACTCTCCCCACAAGCCGAGTTGGCGGACGAGCGCCTCATGGGCGGCAGCCTCGGAAAGCCGCTGGCGGGTCAGAGCAGAACGCATTTCACCGAGAAAAATTTCCGATTCGGCTGAATCGGAAGTCGAGCTGTGCCCTAAGGCCGACATTTGCCGTATCATGTCGTTGGCGACTGCAGCCGATTCGAGCGAGCGTTCTACCAGTGCGGTTAGCTGCTGTTCGGTCACAGCCCTAATCCATGCAATACGCGTATCCGCAAGATGCTCGATCACCGCACCCGCAGCTTCGTAGCGCGCCGCCTCCAAACGCCTCAATTCAACTTCCCGGCGCAGAGGCATCAGAAGCAGTCCACCGATATCGAATAACAGCGAGGCAGAATACTCTCCCTCCTCGCTTCGCTCGTAGGTGAATCCCGGATTGCGAATTCGACCCGCTTGTGCGTAATCGGCTTCAGCTATACCGACTCGTAAAAGATTAGCCTGAGCCTGAGGATTAAGCCGCATTGACAGTAGCTCGGCATCGTCCACCGCTATCGGGGCGTTTAGCATTCCAGATATTTGCTCCTCTGATAGTTCTTTATCGGGCTGAAGCTGAGCCGCCGGGTTATTGCTGCCGATTTGCTCGTTGACCAATTCCTGGACTTCGCCCAGGCCCTCGTCATCCGGGATGCTGGTACATGCGCCGAGAAGCACCACGACTCCTGTAAAAAATAATTTTGCCAAACCTGGTCGTTTCATCACGCACCCTCCCCAAATTTGCAATTGTTTATTGTTTGTCTGATTCCAGACTCAATGTCGTCGGCAGTTAACAGGTCTAGTGGACCCTTCGGATCCAATTGCTCGTTGTGTAACCAGTACAAGGTTCGAGTTCGATATCTTGCTTCGAACTTGACTGGTATATTCATGGCTTCGACCTCAGTCTTGATGCGCATCGCATTTTGCTTTTGGCTATAGACACCTAATGACAATGCGTTCCTCTTGCCGGGCTCATTCAAAATCATGGTGTCACTTATGCCGCTTTGCTTGAGCTTGTTGCCAATATCCAGGGCGGCTTGCCGAGATTCCTGACTTTCGATGTAGATCATGTCGCCGACATATTCACGGTCGGTGGTCGAACTCAGCTTTGTCACAATGCCATTTTCCTGATATCGCCTATTCACCAGATCGACTTTCGTCCTTTTATAAAAAGGACCTACGGTATAGCAAACTCGGCTTTCAACCTTGGCCATTGCCGATTCCGGTTTCATCTCCGATACAGGCTTTATACGAGTGATTTCAAAACCACCAGGCCCATTCGCAACATCAAATTCCACCTGCATATTTTTTTCGAGAGCATTCAAGTCATCCAGATCTTTAACTTTGAACATCATGGTCATGGCCGGCATCCCAAGCCGATCAATGGGGCCGTGCTCGATCTTAATCTTTCCTTGCGCCGTTCGAATTGACTTGACCATACCGTTGGCATCGAAGCGCTTACTATCGCTCCCACCAACCAGTTCAATTTGTGTTATTGAAAATCCTGCCGACGTGTTATCGACGTTAAAAGCGACTTCGGCACCTTTTCCTAGACCCTCGAGTTGACTAGTTTCTTCAACACGAAACATCATTGTCATCGCTGGCATTCCGAGCCGCTCAATCGGGCCATGCTCGATCTTGACCTTCCCATCAGAGCTTTTGACCTGCTTCACAATTCCCGTCGCATCGAAGCTGCCTGAGCTCGATTCAAGATGTGTGATTGAAAAGCCGGCATCTGTGTTATCGACATTGAATACGACTTCGGCGCCCTTATCGAGACCCTTTAACTGGTCGGGTTCTTCTACTCGAAACATCATAGTCATCGCAGGCATTCCAAGCCGTTCGATCGGACCATGCTCGATCTTGACCTTTCCTTCGGACAGCTTGACTTGTTTAACGACTCCGCTGGTATCAAAACCACTCGAACTCGTGCTATCACTCTTTCCGGAGCTTATCGACAATTGTTCGAGCAGAGGACTTGTCGGAGGTAATAATTCTTCAATATTGAACGACTCATCGCCAACAAACCGGTTTTTCCAGGAAAGTTGGGTATCGAGTGGTACGATCTGGTCGGGGAACATTGATTTATACCGGGGTGAAGTTGGATGTTGTTCAACATCCAATGGCGAAGGTGCTTGCGCCTTGACGGAAGATATGTGCCCCAGAAAAATCAAAATACATAAGGTCGAAATGGACCTATTACGTCGATTCATGTTCACAACAAAAACCTCAAATAAAATATCGAATTGTGCGCCAATCCAGATGAATCAATCAGCTTGATTGTTCAGGCGCAAATAGCCTAAATGGCTTAGTTCAAGCCAAGCAAAAGGTCTCTAAAGACCGATGAGGTTTAAAGCCTTGGGGGTCTTTTCAGGCGGGACAAATATGAAGGTTCAAATGAGGAGATATCGATTAAAAGCCATCGATCTGATTGGTTAAATTCAAATACCTCGACGCTCCCAGATTGCAAGGCTAAAAATGAAATACTACAGAGAATCTTGCAGGAAGTACCATGTTCGCAGTCCATACCCTGCATTTCTTTCATTGCTAATTGGTGCTGCAAATTTGAACCATCCATGAGATCCGATGAATGCTGAGCACATTTGTGGTCCACGTCGACAACTTCATTACTGGATAACCCAAAGATGCCAACGGAGGCATTTACCACAGGCGCGAGCGAAAGGTTTAATGCCAGGAAACAGCAAAGAATTGTTGTGAATCGCTTTCGGGTCAAATTTATCATCTTTTAGGCTGACGGATCGTTGGACCAGGGAATTTTAACTTCGTTCTATGGGAACGAATGAAAAAACTGATCGGCGGAGGATACAATGATCTGCTCAAATCTACAAAGTCCAATCGAAATATTTTGAAATTGCATATAAATGATAGACTAAGACTGCACGCGTTACAGGGTCAATCATTTTCGCGCCGAATATTAGTTATTTACCCCTTGAGATTTTTAGGATTCTAGGGGTGGAATCGAACTCCCCCAAAAGCAGACACTGAGATTTCTTGAGTAAGAATCGGGAAACGGCCACTTTCAGACGCCCAGCAATGACACGATAATATTTTATCGGGCCAAAATCCTTATAATCCAACTGTTAGGCGGTCTAGAATACGTAAATAAATCCGACGCCTACTTCGGCTTCATAGTTGTTGCGTGCGATTGGGCTATCCTCAATGTCGCTACTATACCGCTCATATACCGCCTCGCCGAAAATCTGCCAATTCTCGTTAATATAATGACGATAATTGTAATTGAACCCAACCGAGCGAAATCCTCCACTCAGATCGGTCTCATCCAGTCCCGATGCAGCTGACTGCTCAGCGTCTATACCAAAATCTTTATTGGCATAATCGCTATCGTGAAATACCACAGCGATTGCAATTTCATGACCGGTTCCGTCGTTCTGGTCGCCGAAGCGGCGCCCCACTCCAAAAAGGCCAAGACTTCCGTTATCACCGGTTACAACTCGACCATCCAGCCAATAGCGCCAATCGGCATCGAGAGCACGACGCACTTGCAGCACGAGTTCAGTATCCTCATCTCCATCACCGAGACCATCCAAACGACCGTCATCGGAATCACTTTCTTCACGACCCTCATCGAAAGCCACAGCCGCGTCAAAAAGCCAGGCTTCAGATCGAAGCCCCCGCCAGCCGAGCGCCTCGCCCGCCCAATAGTAAATATCATCTCCGTTTCGCCATTGCACTGCGCCAGCAGGATCGACTTCAAATTCAAATTCATCGGATCCCTCGTAGGCAGACTCGTACTCAACACTCAGACCAAGTCCGAATGCCCAGCCATCATTACCTCTGGTGAAGTCATCGACCGAAGGTAAAGGCACCAAAGCTGTTTTTCCGTCTTGTGCTATTGCTGTATGAAAGAAGGAACCATGCATGAGCACTACCAATAGTAAACCTGTAACGTTTTTCATTTGATTACCGCACCTGAATTGTTGGGGCAGAATGCCGCCCTAGGGTATGTGGATATAAGGCGAAGTATACGTATAGATTTTGTGAAGGGATCACATATTGTCACTTTACGTTTTAACGTTCGATTCTCACTGAGTTTCGACGTCTAATCTTAAAATATGAAACTCCATTCTGAACAGATTGCGGTCTATTGACATAAATCGCAGAATATCGCCTAACAATCGCATGCTGTCGGGCTCGGTTAAGCCGCACCGCTGATGCGGGGCGTTAGCGAGCGTCTCAATAGGGTTGCGGTTTCAATTGATCAGTGCAACACCTAATCTCTAACCATAGAGAGGAGGATGTTGTAAATGAAGCAGAGGCCGAGAAGATATTTTACCGATTCCGAGATGTCGTTAGTCTG
>CAMYLU010000035.1 GCA_947259485.1 uncultured Gammaproteobacteria bacterium
ATAATACGGTCAGGGGGCATGGCCTCGTGTATTCCTTCTCCAGCGACCCGGATCTGCGCGAGCGTTTTGCAGCCAACCTCGCAAAATTCGATCTACTTTAACCTGTTTGCTCGGGCCCGTTCGGACCCAGTCGCACACCCGGACGCAGGTTGGCGAAATTCAGTTCATCCAGCACACAGAAATTCGCACCGGGGGAAATCACCACCAGGGTCTCGGCCGCGATCGGGTCGAAGTCCGCGCGAAAATGTACCGTGCTCTTGACCGCGACGATTTTCTGTTCGGTCGGTTCGATACCCAGGTGACGAATCATCGCCAGGTCGAGACACTGCGCACGCGCACTGCCGACAACAACGCGAACCTCGAAGTCGTCATCGACAATCCGCAGCAGCGCCATATTGCCCAGCTCGGCATGTGAATTCAGGTTCATTGCGCCGGTATAAACGAAACGACCATCACCCAGCGCCTCGACAACGAATTGCCCCCTGTAAGGTTCCACCCCCGGGAAACCACTCTTGGTTCCAAGCTCAACCTCGAGTAACGCGCCAACACCCGCGGCATGCGCCATATCGGCAACCTCGGGATCATAAAAAACGGCTATCACCGCCTGCCTTGCACCGTTTCTAACCAGCGCCTCGAGCAATCCCGTGGTATCGGCGGTGCCACCGGCACCCGGATTGTCCTGCGCATCGGCGAGCACCACCGGCTTGTCCGAATCATTATCCATGGCGCGCAGTACCGCATCATCCGCTGAGAATGTTTCGAAGGTGAAATCCGCCTCGGCGTCGAGCACCTGCTGGTACAACTGGTCAACAGTCGCCTCGACCGTATCCTCATCGACCCCATAGGCGACCACCGCGGCACCACATTCGGCGATATCCGCCGGTGGAAACCCGGTCGCAAAGTCGACGTCACTCATCCCCGGCTTCAGGCTCATCGCATCCAGCTCACCATATATCGAACGACAGGGTTCGAAATCGGTGCATTGGGAAGTGAGCGGGAACAGGAAGGGAATTTTGCGCATGGCCTTGTGCAGCCTATGGCCGGCAAGCAAAAATTCGAGCAATTCGAAGGCACGCGCACCGGTAGCGGCCATATCGAGATGAGGATAGGTTCGATAAATCGTCATTGCATCACTGTGCTCCACCATGGCCTCGGTAACATTCGCATGCAGGTCAAGACTAATCACCACTGGAATCGCGGGGCCGACGATTTGACGCACGCGGCGCAGCAGTTCGCCTTCACCGTCCTGGTAATGCTCGGTCACCATCGCCCCGTGTAAATCGAGATAAACCGCTTCCACTGAAGCGCCCGCACGTAATTCGGAGCAGATGATATCCGCGACCCGTTCAAACGCATCGCGCGTGACGTAACTGCTGGGCTCAGCCGAGCACCAGCACAGTGGATGCAGTTGATGTCCTGCCTGCCGAGCGCTGTCGATAAATCCGGATAACGGAATATTGAGCCCTGCCATGGTATTGAACAGGGCCTCGCCAGATGTTAAACCCGGCCAGCTGTCGGTGCGCTCGAACGCCTCGAATGGCGCCAGGTGAGGCGCAAAGGTATTGGTTTCGTGTTGAAAGCCGCCAACGGCGATGGGTTTGTGATCAGACATGAGAACCCTGTAACTGCAATCGGTTACAGGGTAATGTTTTCAGAATAAATTTAAAGTCTAAGCTGTCCGATACCCTGCGAATCACGTATGCGACGAACAAATTACCCAGTTTCGTACCCTTGACAGTAATGTCTCGGCATTACAAAACGCTATATTATCCGCCACTTCGCGCGGCAGTTGCGGTAGCCAGCCCCGCGACCAGTTGGCGTATTCGCCAACATAGAACCAGCGCTCTGGCGCATAGGTATCGGAACCGAGCAAAAAACGGGTTGGGAAGCGCTCAAACATCTCTCGCCACTCGTCTTCTATCTCGCCCCGAAATGCGAACTCTTCCCGAAACGACAGGTCAGCCCACAGGTTGGAGTATTTCTGCAGGGTTGCTGAAATCACTTCGGGTGATTCGAAGCCCGCATGCGCCCACAGCACCAGTGCATCGGGATCGGCTTTGAATATGCGATGCGATAAAGTTTTTGCGTTCCCTCGTCACTGGAACTCGAAACCAGCGCCTTTTTCAATCCTGCCGCATGCAGCAATTCTACGGCCTTTTCGGGAGATAGCACCTGCCAGGCATCCTGGCTGTAGTGGATATGCGCATCGACCAGCGGTAACTCGTCGGCGTTTACCGCGCCACCAAATCCCAGTAGTAAAGCCGTGACCAGGCGCTTCCAGTTAGATCTGTTTCGCATGCGAAGTGTATATCGGTCCCTTGAGTCGAATCAGTTCAAAATAAATGTACATATCGATCAATGCAATCATTGCCATAAACACAATCGCGGCCTGCCCCTGGTTCCAGCTTTGCACATCCTGCCACTGCCAGTTGAAGCCTGCAAAGGCGATCAGCAACAGGCTCGCAAAAATCGCCTCGCCGTAACACCCCGGTAGGCAGGTGTTGTTTGATACCCATCACAGTTTTCAAAACCAGCAGCAATCTTCAGCTTAATTTCAGATTGTTTTTCTAGGCTAGCTATTATTAGGGAAATGCTGCCCCTCGCAGAATACATCGATGCGATCGGGGAGAGTATACTGGACAGGAGTTGTAAACTGATTATGAAACTATTACTGGTAGAAGACTCGGAGCGGTTACAGCGCTCGCTCTCCACAGGGCTTAAGAAACACGGCTTCGCTGTGGACCAGGCCTTCGATGGTGAACAGGCGCTATCCTATATCGCGGTCAATCAATACGACGCGATCATTCTCGATCTGATGTTGCCCAAAATCGATGGTTTGACCGTGCTCAGCAGGCTGCGCAGCGACGGCAAAGACTGTCACGTATTAATTCTGTCGGCCAACGATCAAACCGACGATCGGGTCAAAGGACTCGACCTGGGTGCAGACGATTACCTGGTGAAACCGTTTGCATTCGACGAGCTGGTATCGCGCCTGCGCGCACTCAATCGGCGCCGCTCTGGAGTCAAGAACCCGGTTATTGAAATCGACGGCATCAAGGTCGATTCGGTGGCACGGCAGGTGCTTTTCGATGAAAAACAAATCTCCCTGACCCCGCATGAGTACCAGCTGCTGGAATTCCTGGCTCGGCGGAGAGGCCGGGTATTTTCGCATGACCAGCTGATCGATCAACTCTATGACGCAGGGAGCTACGTCACCCGCAACGCCGTCGAAGCGCACGTCAGCGCATTACGTAAACGTTTAAACTCTGCGGGCGCTCCCAAACTGGTCCAGACCCGCCGCGGCTTTGGTTACCTGATCGAGTAGTATTCATGTATTCGATTCGCAACAAGCTCAATTTCACCATTATGGTCAGCATGATCGTGGTGCTTGCAATAACGGCGGGATTTCTTTACCTGCGCGTTGCCAGTCACGTCGAAAGCGTGTTTGACGGGGCCCTGCATGACAAGGCACATGCCCTGATCTCACTGACTGAGCTGGACGAGGAAGGCCTCGAGTTCGATTTTGCCGAGGAAGGCGTCATGCTGGAATTCGAGGAAGGTGAATCCCTCCAGTACTACCAGCTATGGGAAAATGGTGTTGACCTGCTGATCAAATCACCGTCGCTGCAGGATGCAGATTTGCCGCGCTTTAAGACCGAGCTCGGCAATCACCAGTATGCCGATCTGCAACTGCCGGACGGTCGCGCCGGACGCCTGATCGAGATTAATTTCATGCCGCGGGTCGAAATCGAAGATGATCCTGAAGATGAGGATTACGGGATTGAAATCCCGCCCGCAAAGCCGGTTACGATGGTATATGCCCGGGAGCGCGAATCGCTGGACGGTATTCTGTTTGTCATCGGCACTACTATATTCGGAGTTATTATTATCGTGCTTGTGGTCGTGGGGTTGCTGGTCTGGCGACTGGTCGGTAACGGTTTGTCACCGCTGTCGAATCTGGCCATGCAGGTGAGCACGATCGATGAGTCGAACCTCGACGCCAGGCTAACCCACGAAGGCGATCAGAGCGTTGAAATTGCTCCAATCGAAAACCAGCTCAATCACTTGCTCGAACGTTTACAGTCTGCGTTTGAGCGCGAGAAACGATTTTCGGCCAATGCCGCGCACGAACTACGCACCCCGCTCGCCGAACTGAGGACCCTGGCCGAAGTAGCAAAAATGGTGCCGGACGATCCGCAGCAGGTGATTTCATTTTTTAACGATGTCGGGGAAATTTCAGGGCAAATGGAAAAGGTGGTAACGACATTGCTCGAGCTGGCGCGCTCGGAAGCAGGACTGCTGCGGGTCGACCCGGAAGATATCGAGCTGTCGGGTTACTGCGACGAGATATGGCAACACGCAATCAATGGCGACGCGGGTGACCGAATACTGGTTAAACATATCCCCGAGGGCCTGGTCATCAATACGGACCGCGACAAGCTCGGCATGATACTCAGTAACCTGTTTGGCAATGCCGTCAGCTATAGCCCGGACAAGGCCGAGGTTGAAATTGCGGCAGAAATCCGCAACGACAATATCGTGCTCGAGGTTAAAAATGCTTCGACCGATTTAAAACCTGAAGATATCGTGCATATGAAAGATCGTTTCTGGCGTAAGCAGAAAATACAGGGAGAAAACGGTCATTCGGGACTGGGGCTAACCCTGGTCGAAGCGCTCGCCAAAATCATGAAACTGGACGTCAGCTTGCAACTCGACAACCAGCACACCTTCATGGTTACGATTTCGGGATTACATCCGGCGCTACAACACAAGCCTTAGAATTCGTACTCGAGTTCGAGCTTCCAGAACTGACTGGTTTCACCTTCGTAATTGCGCCCGGGTTCAATGTCATAGGCTTTGCCTGCCTTGAACTCTGCCACGACTAGCCTCAACTCCATACCATCGAAAGCTTCTACGGTCAGCACCAGGTCGATTTCCTCACCGATATCCTTGCTGGTGCCGTTAAGCTCAAAGTCGATAGTGGCATCACGCAGTTCATCAACGGCACTATCCTGCTCGTACGCGAAAGCCTTTAATCCAATCTCGGCATACTCGTTAATCTCGTATTCGATCCCGATGGTTTTGACAGCCAGGTTGGCGAGTTCCGGCTGCAACAATTCGCCAAACACTTCGGAATCACCTTGCAATCCATTTTGTCTGTATTCGCGCTCGCCCTGTGCGCGACCGATGATAAAAGACCAGTCATCCGCCTGTGCGGGCGACCAGTTGATCAGAAAGCCCCGAGCGGATCCCCGGACCCGGCTATTCACGGGATCACCATCGACATCGGAAGTTCCGCCGGGCATCTCCTCGAATTCGTAAACGGTTTCATCACCGCTAACCCTGGAGTAATGTAACTCGACTTCGAGCTCACCCATCGTGTCGTTTTCGAACTCACCCAGATAACTGATACCGGTCCAGCTCAGGTCTGCATCCTCTTCGTCTTGCTTATCCGTATCGATGGTTTCGCCGTCGATGAAGAACGAGGAGTCGTCCTGTTGGTCCAGATAAAACAAATGCAATGACTGACTATCGGCAATCTCCCAACTCAGGCTTGCGAGTACACGTCGAAGCTCATCGACTTCGGGATCGATAAAGTCTTCGTCGGTGTTTGCACGTGCCTGTTCTTCCGCCACGCCGATCAAGGCTTCGAAATCACCATAACTGGATTCCAGCTTGATGGCGTCGAGATCTTCATCCCACCACAACCACCATTCACCGATACTGAGGAATTCAACTCGACCAATACTGAGATCCGAAGTGACTTCTTCACCGAATTCCACGCCGATTCCGATTTGCTTGCGCTCGAATCCGGAAATATCCTCTTCCTTAAGACCAGCAGGCTCGATGGTTTCGATTTCATCTACCAGGCTACCGGCGAAAAATGCATACCAATGGTCATCGATTTGATACAGCAAATCGAACTCGAACTCATACTCCTCTTTTTCAAGCCGCTTTTCCATCGGCTCATCGCCAAGAGTCAAGTCATCCAGTTCAGATAACTCAAAGCTGACCAGGAATTCGTACTCGAGTGGAAACCCGTCTTCGGCGCTCACTGCAGAGCAAACCCAGGCACTGGTAAAAATGATTAGAAAAAGCTTTCGCATGAATCGATCCTCAGTTTTTCTTCAGGTTAGCGAACTAACATGGTCCCTGAAGTTTGAGACTCGTGTGGGCAGGTTTCGGCTTTCAGCTGGACTAATCCAGATCTATTGAAATTATAGCGGAGGTAAAGCACAAAATCTGAGAAAAGCATAACAAACAAAAAAGTTTATTAGCAACCGTTATCTACATTTGCCTTTGACCGAATGATTCGCAGACAGTGGCGACGGGCAGTATTACCCGTTTACCGGCGTGCAATGTCTAATCGTCGATCCCAACCTTAACGATTTCACCGTCGAGACTGATGATGGCCTCGAGTTTCTGGCCGTCATGCTTGAAGTCGACCTCGTAGACTTTCTGACCCTTGTATTTCTCTTTTTCGATTTCGGAAATCTTAGCGCCTGGATAAGCCGCTTCTATAATCGCCCTGACATCGCTTTTGCCAATCGCGGAGGCTGACGCGCTAAACAGCACAAGGACGATGGTTACGAAGAAAAGTTTTATCATGTTTGTCGAACCCGATTGGAACAACTATGTTGCCCCCATGTTACCTGAACCAGGAAAAGCTGCCACGCATTCGATCGATAGCTGGCACGGCTACGCCTGTTGCTGATGGTGATTGGCTCGATCGCGATCGGCTTCGGTGGACTGGTCAACCGGTTTAAGCGCTTAGACTGGCGACCATGGGATCGGAAAACACGGTGATTTCGCCAGTTTCTCGATCGTAAAGGTTTATATTGTCCAGGTACGGAGAATAGACGTGCAGCGTTACCAGGTTGCCGGCGCCATTATTACGAATTTCATGAATATCGTCATCAAACGAACCGCAGACTTCGCCGGCCTTCATCGTGGTAACCGATTTCTCGACTAGCTGACCGTCGCGTCGATCAAAACTGGTTTCGGTGGCAACCCCTTCGATTACCCTGACTCCGCAGGAGGCGCCCTTGTGATCATGGATCGGGCTCGCCTGGCCCGGTTTCCAGCACAACACAAGCGCATAAAACTGCGGTCCGTAGGCCACCAGGTTACGACTGTAGCGTTCGTCAGAAAAATGTATATGCTCTGCCAGCAACTCCGCCGATATAGAGTCATCGTCCAGGCGGAGGGTTAATTCATCCAGCGAAATTCTGTGCTCGAACGAATCTAACCAGTTAACAAATTCTTCAATGCTGTGCATATCAATATCCCAGTTGCGGACGTACCACGTTCAGTAAAGGTTCTCCTGACAGGTAACGTTGCAAATTGTTAAAAAAAAGTTCCAGTGTGATCGGTACATAGTTGTCGCCATCATCGGCCGATACGTGCGGCGTGACAACAAAATTCGGTGCCACCCATAGTGGCGAATCATGCGGCAACGGCTCTTCATCAAAAACATCGATGACCGCACCCGACAAGTGACCACTCGCCAGCAAGTTGGCAAGTGCATCGTAATCAAATGTTGAAGCACGACCTACATTGATAATGCCGGCACCGGCCTTCAACGATTGCAAGCGCTGATGATCAAACAAGCCAACGGTTTCGGGCGTTGCCGGCAGGGACACAAAAACATAATCCATCCTCGGTAACACCGCGTCCAGTTGATCCATCGCTACCATCTCATGCACATGCGGATGAGGCTTGCCGTGTCGACTCACACCAATGATATGCACCGGCATCTTGTCGAGCTGCGCGGCCGCACCACCACCGATACTGCCGACGCCAATCAGGCCGACCGTCTTACCCTCGATCGGGGTTGAAAACAGCGAATTCCATGTCGCGCTGCGCTGGTTACTTAGTATCGCGGGCATTTTGTTGTGCAGCATCAATACCGCCATCAGCGCGTACTCGCCCGCCTTGTCGGCATGCGCGCCCTTGTTATTGGTTATCGTCACACCCGCCGGCACCCAATCCATCGGGCACAGGTGTTCGACGCCGGCGCCAATGCAGTGAATCCATTTTAACTTCGGCGCTACCTCGGCCAGGTTCTCGGTAGGCAAATTCCAGGTCAGTAATACCTCGGTGGTTTGCATCGACTCGGCCCAATGATCGGTATCCCAGTCCACGAACACTTCTAGTTGCGCGGCAAGTTCCGGATAGCGCTGCGCGACCTGTTGATACTTGTCCATCGAAATCGTAAACACCGGTTCGCTTTCGGGTGTTGAGGGAAAGGTATCCGCTCCCGCGTGATTATTCTTGATATGCAGCTTGATGCTCATCTGCAAAATTCGGCCTCAATCGACTTCAGTGTATTAATCACTGTCTCTACTCGTTCCAACCCGATCAAGGCTTCAGCGTCGAACTGGGCATGCATGACTTTTTCACCAATTTCAATCAGCCGACGGCCATCATCGGTCTCATCTTCGTCTATTTTCAGCACGGTATCACCACCATAGGTCGCCACCGGGTTGGGTAAAGAATCGGTGACATGGGCGGGGGTATTTCCGCTTTCGAGATTGCGGCAAAGCTTACGCAATTTCTTGCGATACTGGATAATACCCTTGTCGCTCGGCACCAGGTGTTCCATTTTCTGATCGGCAATACGGCCCATACCCTCTACAGCTTCGGCATCGCCCGGAAAACGCTGGCGCTGGGCATAGCTGCGGTCCATGAGCTCACCCTGCTCAATCAGCTCGGGACCCTCGGGCGTATTGTATTCCTCCGGGTCGGCACGGTCACCAAAGATTGCCCACGCAAACGCGGTACTGTTTTCATCGTCAATTGGCACTACCCAGCGTGAAAACGCAGTACGACCGTAATAAATCGCGCGGGTGCCATCCGCTGAAAATGCGGCACCTGCCTGGGTATAGTTCGGCAGTACCAGCTCGTTGACCCGCACCCAGATATGCTCATCGACACGGCGCACATTGGCGCCGAGAAAACTCATTTCGCGTTCGTAAAATAACAGTTCGCCGATTTCACCCATGCCTTCGGAAAATTGCGCACGGCTCATGCGCGAATGCAGGAAACTGGTATGAATCGGATCGAGGATGGCATCCAGTACCTGCAACCAGTTGCAGCGATAGTCGGCGCGGTAAGGCACCAGGGTCTGCCCCTCGATTTCGAGCGTGTCGTAAATTGGAAATTCCGGTATCTGTCCGATCGGCCCCAGGTAGGCGAAAATCAACCCGCGGTATTCCCTGACTGGATAGGCACCAAGCCGGGTTTGTTGCTTGACCAGGTCGGCAATCTTCTGCGGCTGCCCGGGAATCTCGATAATGCCGCCGTCGACGTCGAACAGCCAGCCGTGATAACAGCAGCGAATTCCGTTTTCTTCGCAGACCCCGAACTCCATTGATGCGCGTCGATGCGGGCATTGCTTGTGAACCAGGCCATAACGCCCGGCCTTGTCGCAAAACAGTACCAGTTCCTCACCGAGAACTTTAATGACCCGCGGGACGTCTTCGACTTCGTTAGTCAGGGCTACCGGTTGCCAGTAGCGACGCAGGTATTCCCCGCAGGCACTGCCTCTCGAAGTCCTGACCAGCAACTCGTCGCTTTCACCGCGCTGAATCTCGGTATAACCCTGGTAGTTAAGCTCTCTAGTCAATGCTTTGCAGGCTCCTTGGGCCCAGGCGGAAAAACTTACCGCAAGCGTTGCCCGGGTGCAACCGACACTGTAGGCCAGGCGGATAAATGATTGGCCCGGTATCTAGTCAGACAGGCCGATGCTCTGTTTCACATCGTCGACCAGGCGGGTACGACTCTCCTCCGAGGCCAAAAACCAGGTTAGTATCCACCCCACCAGCACGATTACCGCCAACAGCTTTAGAAATGCGGAGACTTTTGCATTCGACTTGATGGCTTCAACGCGGGCGCGATTGGCCGTGTAAACCCGGTAAAAGAATCCAGCAACTCTGAAAAACGGGCCATAGAGGAAGTCGATCCACTTGGCGATAGATTTTTGCACACTAATAATGACGCCCTTTTGCGCCCGGCACTTTGACGAAGCGCTATCTTACATTCCAGGCTGCTCTATTAACAGGAAAGCCATACAGTTCGTAAAGCGATACCTTGGGTGCCGCTATTTAGTACATTCAACAGAAAGTATTGCCATATGTTCCCTGGCGACTATGCTCTCGACGAATTGAGTCATCAAGGCCGCAAAATTTCAAATGGCAGGGCTAATATCCTGGGCAACAACCGCTAGCCTTTTAACCATCGCAATATAGTTGCGCAAACCTACTATAATCAAAAGCTTATATGGACTTCCTCGGTTTTATCATCACCGCCATCGTGCTGTTAGCCATAGGGCTACCGGTCGCAATCATCGTGATGTTCTGGGTCACGCGCAACAAGACGAACCAGTTGCAGCAACAGCTGGATGAACTGCGTATCCAGGTCGTCGCACTCGCGGCAGGGCCGGCAGCGGCTGTTAAAGACACACAAAACGAAGTTGTAGACCCGATTTCTGCCAGCGGCACCGTCAGCAGCGAACAACCGCCAGAAGCGGAATCGCCCGAGGCTTCCCCAGAAGATCAGTGGGGACCGCCACCGGTCGCGGCTTCAAATATTCCGCCAGCGGTTGCCAGTGTTACCAATGATCCAGAGCCGCGCGCTAAAAACCCCGTTGATCATTTTGAAGACCTGTTACGTCGCGTCGGTAACGCGGTGACTTCGTATTTTACCGATGGCAATGTTTTTGTACGCATCGGACTGCTGGTTCTGTTTTTTGGTGTCGCGTTTCTGCTCAAGTACGCGGCGGAAAATTCCAGTATTCCGCTCGAGTTCCGTTTCATGGGCGCCGCCGTTGGAGGCCTGGTCCTGCTGGTGTTCGGCTGGAGGTTACGCCTCAGCAAAGCAATCTACGGACTGCTATTACAGGGTGGCGGCATCGGGGTCATCTATATCACGATATTCGCCGCGTTCAAGCTCGCTGACCTGCTGCCACCATCGCTGACTTTCGTGTTACTGGTTTTCTTTTCGGCTTTTACCGTCGCCCTGGCCATTCTGCAGGACTCGAAAGCGCTTGCGATTTATGCCGTACTGGGCGGTTTCCTGGCACCATTCCTGGCGTCTACCGGCAGTGGCAACTACATCGGCCTGTTCAGTTACTACAGCGTTTTAAATGCAGCGGTATTTGCGGTCGCATGGTTTCGCGCCTGGCGCTCACTCAACCTGCTGGGCTTTATTTTCACCTTCGGCGTTTTTGTTTTGTGGGTGGCGTTCGACTACCGCGCCGAACACCTGTATCCAACCAGCGGGTTCCTGTTGCTGTTCTTCCTGATGTACAGCCTGATCGGCGTGCTGTACGCGCTGCGCCAACCCGAACACTTGACCGGGCTGGTCGACGGCACACTGGTATTCGGTACCCCGGTCATCGTCTCCGGATTACTCATGGTCATGCTGCACGATTACGCCTACGGCATCGCCGGGGCCTCGGCAGCGATGGGCTTTTACTATATTGCGTTGGCACGCTACGCGTGGAGACATGTCGGCGAAGAGTTTCGCCTGCTGGCCGAGGCGATGCTCGCCATCGGCGTGGTGTTCGCGACACTGGCGATACCTTACGCGCTCGATGGGCACTGGAGCAGTGCCGCCTGGGCGCTTGAAGCCGCGGGAATCCTGTGGGTGTCGATTCGCCAGAATCGCTTTTACGCTCAATGCTTCGCGATCGTACTACAGGTTGGATCAGGGGTGTTGTTTTTCATGCGCAACATCGATGACGTCGGCAACACGGCATGGCTCAACCCAGCTTTTCTCGGTGGTGTTTTCATCGCACTCGGTGCTTTTATTTCTGCGCGCATGCTTTACCTGCAGGCGCCTGGTTTCAAATTGCGACTGCTACAGGTTCCGTTTTACATCTGGGCAATGGCCTGGTGGTTGATCAGCGCACTGGTACAGATCGATGAATACGCCGAGCATCAACTCAGCGCCTGGCTATTATTGTTTGGCGCAACCGCAGCATTACTGGTCTACCTTGACCGCCTGCGCGAATGGAACTGGATGCCGGCTGCGATAAACGCCGCGTTGTTGTTGCCGGTACTGATGCTGATTGCCCTTTATTCGCTGTTTGACAACGACCATGTCCTGGTCATACCCGATCTTTATTTCTGGATTGCGGTACTGGGGACGAATTACTGGATAATCGAGAAACTCGAAACCGTGTCCTGGCCATCCTGGATCAATATTGCGGCGCATACCGGCCTGGTAGTATTTACTACACTGATTCTGTCATTCGAACTGGTGTGGATCTTTGAAACCAAACTGGGCCTTCCCGGCCAGGGATACTACGCGGTATTTGCGGTGATACCGCTAATCGCACTGCGGGTCGCGCAAATTGAAGTTTTGCCGGCGATCAAACGCATCGGGACTGCCCTGCAGCTGAGCCTGATCGGCACCTTGTCGGTCCTGCTGCTGTTGTGGAACCTGGTCATCAACCTGACCAATAGTGGCGATCAGGCACCGCTCCCATATATCCCGTTTATCAATCCGGTCGATCTAACGCAGATAGCTTTCTTTGTGCTGGTGCTGGACAGTTTGAAGCTGGTAAAACCTTCGATGAAAATCCAGCGTGAACATATCGGTGTCATCCTCGCTGGTTTGTGCTTCGTCTGGTTGACCGCTGTATTGATCCGCAGCATGCACCACTATCTCGACATCGGTTTTGACCTGTCGGCAATGTCAGTCGACACCCGGGTACAGTCCGCAATCTCAATCCTGTGGACTGTTATCGGCATGGGCGCAATGCTGTTCGCTTCGCGCAACAAGCTGCGACCGCTATGGATTGTCGGCGCAGCATTAGTCGGTGTGGTGTTAGTAAAAATGTTCTTTGTCGATCTCGGCGCCAGCGGAACCGTCGAGCGCATTGTCTCCTTCCTCGTAGTTGGCAGCCTGCTGGTCGCTACCGGATACTTCTCACCGATCCCGGAAAAATACGCGGATGCGGACGAAAAA
Source organism: uncultured Gammaproteobacteria bacterium (assembly GCA_947259485.1). GTDB lineage: Bacteria > Pseudomonadota > Gammaproteobacteria. The sequence continues at coordinate 12,976 of CAMYLU010000035.1, forward strand.
ATGGTAGAGTCATCCCATGCATAAAACTTTGTTTCCGATGGTATTGCTAACGCTGACCAGCACGGTAATGGCAGAAATCAGTCCGGAGGATTACGCTTACCGGGCAAGGCTCAGCGAAGCTGAACAAGCGTTACAGCGTGTCGTGCTGCCAATGGATGTCATTATCAACCTGACACATTCCGATCTCAGCGACCTGGCTGTTTTTAATGTTAGCGGTAAACAGCTGCCGCATGCGATTACGCGCACTCCGAGAAAAGTTATCGAACAAACCCCGCAACTTGCGTTTCATGAATTTGACAGTTTCCTGCAACAAAATTCAATAACCGTAACAACGCGCGAGCAAACCCAACAGGCGGATTCACTGTCGGAATCGCAGACTACTGAAACCGTTGCGGTGCAGTCATTGCGCAAGGACTACCTGATTGAACTATCGGTAGGCGATAAAACCCCCTTCTTCGACCGCATCGAACTGACCTGGGAACACGAACCCGCAGGTCAAATACTTGAAGTCAGGGTCGAGGTCGGCAATGAACTCGACAGGCTGCGCGTGATCAAGTCACGTAAGAGCCTGACCAACCAGGAATCGAAAGATCCCAACTGGCGCAGCATCAATGGTATTCCACGTAACCAGAAATACCTGCGCCTGACCCCGCTCAACGATGTAACCAGCTTCGAATTGCAAAGCGTTACAGGACATTACCGCGACATTGAAAACGCACCGGTACAGACTTATCAACTGAACCCCGAAACAAGCGAACAGGATGGAGTGCTATTTTATACTTTTGAGTTTCCATCGGTAGTCAAGGCCGAGGCAATACGCATTGTTCCAACTGATGCGAACCGGGTGATAAATGGCGATCTTTTTGCGATCTGGGGTAAAGATGAAACCAGGAAACCGATCCGCACCGACTACCGGCAGCATAATATCAGCGCGGATGACGTCAGACCCAGCAAACCGATCGGGCTGCCTCGCAGATCCTACCAGAGCATCTGGTTCACCTCCCGCGCAGAGCTTATCGAGCCCCCCGCCGTGGAGTTGATTTACCCGCAATACGAACTTATCTTTCTCGGTGATGACATCGGCCCCTATACCCTTGCCTGGGGTAATTACGAAGGTAATGGTGAAAAAACCGATTTAAACGGAATATTAAAAGGTGATCTGAAACAGGCCCAGCAACGGGGAGCATTGGTAACGCTTGGTTCAATTCGCGAAGCCGGTGGGCCCGCACGCCTGTCAGCGCAACCTGAAACGCCCTGGAAAAAATGGCTGCTATGGACAGTGCTGATTATCGCCGCTATCGTAACAGGACGTATGGCAATCAGGCTTTACCGGGAATTAAATAGCGCCTGATCAACAAAAACGGCAAGGGGGAATACGAATGGCGGCTAAACCGGTCATTCTGGTAACGCGCAAGTTACCTGAATCAGTCGAACAAAAACTGGCGCAACATTTCACCACTTTACTCAATCCCGATGACAGGCTTTACGACACCGCGGAAATGCTGCAGCTGGCCGAAAATGCGGATGCGATTCTGCCCTGCCATACTGAAAAATTTAGCGCCGAAACCATCGCACAATTACCCGCGCGGGTAAAAGCGATCGCTAACTTTTCGGTCGGCGTCGATCATGTCGATCTCGATGCAGCCAGGCAAAAGCAGGTTGTCGTCACCAATACACCCGACGTGCTTTCCGATGCCACGGCCGAAATCGCGATGTTATTGATGCTGGGTGCTGCACGACGCGCCAGCGAGGGCGAACGCCTGGTACGCAATCGACAATGGAAAGACTGGAGTCCGGCCTTCATGGTAGGACGCCAGGTTACCGGCAAACGCCTGGGTATACTGGGCCTGGGTCGAGTCGGACAGGTGGTGGCCGAACGCGGGCGAGGATTTGCCATGAGCATCCACTACCATAATCGTAATCCGCTGGATCCCGACCAGGCGGGCGATGCAACCTATCACGATACCGCGGAAGCATTGCTGGAAAACATCGACGTGCTGTCAATCCACTGCCCTGCTTCCGAGGCGACACGTGGCCTGTTAAACCGTGACCGAATCGCGCTGTTGCATCGCGACGCGATCCTGGTGAATACCTCGCGTGGCGGGGTCATCGATGATGATGCCCTGGTGCAAGCACTGCAAACCGGCACCATTGCGGCCGCGGGCCTCGATGTATTTAACGGCGAGCCCGACGCCATTCATCCAGGTTACCGGCAGCTGGATAATGTTTTCCTGCTGCCGCATATCGGCAGCGCTACCCACGAAACCCGCGAGGCCATGGGCTTCAGGGCGATCGAAAACCTGGTCGCGATATTTAACGGCAAAGAACCCGGCGACCGCGTAGCCTGAATCCGTCGATACCGGCTGTAAACAATCTCCGATATTAAAAAAACGCTGTAAATCGAGCGTTTGTCACAATATACTCGGCCTGCGCAAAAAGACTACTGCGGCAACCGAACTCGGCAAAAAAGTAACAGGATTATTATCTGGTATACAATATACCGACTAATATGTTTTAATCCGGGTTCCAGTTAACCGCATAGCTAAAAAAACAGGCACTGGCGATTCGAATTCCTGTTGTTCACGAACCGGAATCCATGCGTAACTGACAATAAACCAACGTCGCCAAGCATAATTATTACCAAAAATGAGGAAACCAGTTATGACCGAAAAAACGACCTCGCGTCGCAAATTTCTAACCACCGGAGCCGCCACGATCGCAGGCGGAGCAGCAGCAGCCGCATTCCCCAATATTTCCGTCGGGCAAAGCCCCACCGTACTCAAGGTACAGGCAGCCTGGGGCGGTGGTATCTTTCTTGAATTCGCCCAGGACTACGTCCGCCGCGTAAACGAAATGTCCGGTGGATCGCTGAAAATCGATTTACTGGGCGTCGGCGCGGTTGTTAAAACCGCTGAAATGCAAACCGCGGTGCACAAGGGTGTACTCGATGGCGCGCATCTCGTTACCGCGTACTGGTATTCGAAAAGCCCGGTGGCGTCACTGTTCGGCACCGGTCCCTGCTTCGGCTGGTCGGCCAACGAGCTGATGGGCTGGATTCAGTACGGCGGCGGCAGAGCCCTGTATAACGAGCTGATGGAGAGCCTGCGACTCGACCTGGTCGGCTTCTTCTCGGGCCCGATGCCGGCACAGCCGCTGGGCTGGTTCAAAGAAGAAATCAAGGGCAGCGACCAGATGAATGGCCTGAAGTATCGCACCGTTGGCCTCGCCGCGGACGTACTGCAGGAAATGGGCATGTCGGTAGTACAGTTACCGGGCGGTGAAATCCAGCCGGCGATGAAGAGCGGCCTGATCGATGCGGCCGAATTCAACAACCCGACCTCGGACAAGGATTTCGGCATGCAGGACGTGTCCAAGCACTACCACCTGGGCAGCTTCCACCAGTCACAGGAGTGTTTCGAAATCATCTTCAACAAACGACGTTTCGACGGGCTGGCGAAAGAACACCAGGCGATCCTGGAATACGCTTCCGAAGCCGCCTCCGCCGACATGGCCTGGAAAGCGATGGAGCGTTACTCGCAGGACCTGGTGGTACTGCAGGAAAAGCATGGCGTCAACGTTTACAAGACTCCCGACAGCGTCATGCAGGACCAGCTCAAAGCCTGGGACAAGATCGTCGCGAAATTCAACAAATCGGATCCGTTCTTCAAGAAGGTTATCGAGTCACAGATGGCCTGGGCGAAGCGGCACGGTTCTTACGCGTTGAGAAACTCGCCTAACTACGCCGGCGCCTACGAGCATTACTTCGGCAAGCTCTAAGCAAACGCAAATGATCTAGCCATCGGGGCGGTGTTACGTGATACCGCCCCGATTGGTTTTGTGACGGTTCTCAATACCCTTTTGGTGGTTTGCCATGACACGTATTCTTCATTTCATCGATAGCCTGAGCGCCTGGACGGGCAAGGCCTTCGCCTGGTGTATCGTGATTTTAACCTTTTCGACCTGTTACGAAGTATTCGTGCGCTACGTGCTCGATTCACCGACGGTATGGGCCTTCGACATGAGCGTACAAATGTACGGCGCGTTGTTCATGATGGCCGGCGCCTATGCGCTGTCGCAGGACGCACATGTTCGCGGCGATGTAATCTACCGCCTGTTCAGCAAAAAAACCCAGGCCAAGGTCGACCTCGTACTCTATATCCTGTTTCTGATGCCGGGGGCCGTGGCCTTGATCTACTACGGTTACGGCTTCGCCGCCGACTCCTGGTTTTACAAGGAGGTGAGCTGGAGCAGCCCGTCACGCATTCAAATTTATTTCTTCAAAACGCTGATCCCGATCTCCGGTACCCTGGTGCTATTGCAGGGCATCGCGGAGGCGGTGCGCTGCGTGGTCTGCATAAAGACCGGAGATTGGCCGCCACGTCTGCACGACGTGCAGGAAACCGAAACCATGCTGATGCACGAGCAGGAAGACCTGCGTAAACTGGAGGAAGAAGGCCATGTCTGATCCAGTCGTCGCGGTAACCATGCTTGGCCTGTTCATCTTCATGGTCTTGCTGGGATTTCCGATCGCTTTCACCCTGATCGCAATGGGCCTCGGCTTCGGTTACTACGCCTACTATGATGCCGAACGCATGCAGAGCATTTTCGATAATCGAATATTCGACCTGTTCGTGCAGAACACCTTTTCGGTCATGTCCAACGACGTACTGGTGGCCGTCCCGCTCTTCTTATTCATGGGCTATGTGGTCGAACGGGCCAACATAGTCAATCGCCTGTTTTTCAGTATCCAGTTGGCCGCGCGTAACCTGCCCGGATCGATGGCGGTGGCCGCGCTGTTTACCTGCGCCGTGTTCGCCACCGCGTCGGGAATCATCGGCGCCGTGGTCACGCTGATGGGGATGCTCGCTTTTCCCGCCATGTTGAAGGCCAATTACGACGAGAGTTTCGCTTCCGGGGTCATTTGTGCCGGCGGCTGTCTCGGTAT
>CAMYLU010000036.1 GCA_947259485.1 uncultured Gammaproteobacteria bacterium
GGTCAATGTCGTCTTACCGTGATCAACGTGACCGATGGTGCCCACGTTTACATGGGGTTTGGTTCTCTCAAATTTTGCTTTTGACATCGTCTTCTCTCAAATAATTTGACTGATCACAGCCTTTAACTAAACCCGGGGATAGTATACTTATTTCGCCCGCAGCGAAATAAGTATACTGCCCCCCAAATTCCTTAATCGCGACCCTTCATGATCGAATCGGCAATATTCCTGGGCGCCTCTTCATACTTCTCGAATTCCATCGAGTAGGTCGCACGACCCTGGGTTGCTGACCGCAAATCGGTGGAATAGCCGAACATTTCGGCGAGCGGTACCGAGGCGCGAATTATCTTGCCCGATACCGAATCTTCCATACCTGCAACAATCCCGCGGCGACGATTCAGGTCGCCCATAACGTCACCCATATAATCTTCCGGGGTAACGACTTCCACTTTCATCAACGGCTCCAGTAAAACCGGACTGGCTTCCTGGGCGCCTTCGCGCAGCGCCAGTGAGCCTGCCAGCTTGAATGCCATCTCGTTCGAGTCGACATCATGGTAAGAACCGTCATACAGAGTTACCTTGATATCAACCAGCGGATAACCGGCAATTACACCGTTTTCCAACTGCTCCTGCACACCCTTGTCGACCGCTGAAATATACTCGCGCGGCACCACGCCACCGACAATGGCATTTTCAAACTCGTAGCCTGAACCACCCGGGAGCGGCTCCAGCTTCAACCAGACATGGCCATACATGCCTCTGCCACCGGTCTGACGCACAAACTTGCCTTCCTGCTCGATGGTCTTGCGAATCGTTTCCCTGAACGCAACCTGTGGCTTGCCGATATTGGCTTCCACGCTGAATTCGCGCTTCATGCGCTCGACGATGATATCCAGGTGCAACTCGCCCATCCCCGAAATAATCGTCTGCCCCGATTCTTCATCGGTTCGTACCCGGAACGATGGATCTTCCCTGGCCAGTTTACCCAGCGCAACACCCATCTTTTCCTGGTCCGATATCGTCTTCGGTTCAACTGCAACCGAAATAACCGGGTCCGGAAACTCCATGCGTTCGAGCATGATCCGGTTATTGATGTCGCATAGCGTATCACCGGTGCCGACATCCTTGAGTCCCACCGCCGCCGCAATATCGCCGGCACGAACCTCTTTCAATTCTTCACGCGAGTTTGCATGCATCTGCAACACCCGGCCGATACGCTCCTTCTTGCCGCGAACCGAATTGAACACCGCTTCGCCGGCATTCAGCACTCCCGAGTAAACCCGAAAGAAAGTCAGGTTACCCACGAACGGATCGGTCGCGATCTTGAACGCCAGTGCCGCAAACGGTTCCTTGTCGTCCGCGGGTCGCTCGCCTTCGTATTCACCTTCGCTGTTTATGCCCTGGATAGGTGGCACATCCAGCGGTGAAGGCATGTAGCGCACAACCGCGTCGAGCATTGCCTGTACACCCTTGTTCTTGAAGGCAGAACCGCACAATGCCGGCACGATCTCCCCTTTCAGGGTCCTGATCCTCAAACCATTGTGGATCTCGTCCTCGCCGAGGTTTCCCTCTTCGAGGTACTTTTCCATCAACTCGTCGTTGGCTTCGGCCGCGGCTTCCACCATCTTTTCACGCCAGGCCTCGCATTCAGCGAGCATCTCCGGCTCGATTTCCTCTTCCTGGTAGGTCGTGCCCATATTCGACTCGTCCCAGATGATTGCCTTCATCTTGACCAGGTCGACCACACCGCGAAAATTTTCCTCGGCGCCAATATTCAGCTGCACCGGGACCGGCGTACTGCCGAGCCGGGTGCGAATTTGCTCGACCACGCGCAAAAAGTCTGAGCCCGCGCGGTCCATCTTGTTGACGAAGACCATGCGCGGCACGTGGTACTTGTTGGCCTGGCGCCACACCGTTTCAGATTGTGGCTCAACCCCGCTGACCGCATCGAACACGGCACAGGCCCCATCGAGTACACGCAGCGAACGCTCCACTTCAATGGTGAAATCGACGTGCCCCGGCGTATCGATAATATTGATACGATGCTGCTCGAACTGCTGGTCCATGCCGTTCCAGAAACAGGTCGTCGCAGCGGAAGTAATGGTGATACCTCGTTCCTGCTCCTGCTCCATCCAGTCCATCACGGCTGCGCCATCATGCACCTCGCCAATCTTGTACGAGACGCCTGTATAAAACAGTATCCGTTCCGTGGTCGTGGTCTTGCCCGCATCGATATGGGCAATTATGCCGATATTTCGATACTGCGTTATCGGTGTCGTACGTGCCACCGTAATTTCCCTATCAATCCTTTTTCAATTACCAGCGGAAGTGTGCAAATGCCTTGTTTGCTTCGGCCATGCGATGCGTATCTTCGCGCTTCTTGACAGCGGTACCCTTGTTCTCCGACGCGTCCAGCAATTCGCCTGCAAGCTTTTGCGCCATGGTCTTTTCACCGCGCTTCTGCGCAGACTCGATGAGCCAGCGCATCGCCAGCGTATTGCGTCGCGATGGACGCACCTCGACCGGTACCTGGTAGGTCGCGCCACCGACACGCCGCGATTTAACCTCGACCATCGGGCGCACGTTCTCAAGCGCTTTTTCCATCAGTTCGACTGAATCCAGGCTGCTTTTATCAGCCACGTTGTCGAGCGCGTAATACATGATCTTTTCCGCGGTGGATTTTTTACCATTGCGCATGATCATGTTGATAAATTTAGCGATCTGCAGGTCGTGGAACTTCGGATCCGGCAGGATGACTCTTTTTGGAACTTCTCTACGCCTTGGCATCTGGCTACCTTTGACCTATGACTTGGGGCGCTTGGCGCCATATTTTGAACGACCTTGCCGGCGATCCGGTACCCCCTGGGTATCCAGGCTGCCACGCACTACGTGGTAACGCACACCCGGCAAGTCCTTGACCCGGCCGCCACGTACCAGCACCACCGAGTGCTCCTGCAGGTTGTGGCCTTCACCACCGATATATGAAGCTACTTCGTAACCAGTCGTCAGACGCACACGCGCAACCTTCCTCAGCGCGGAATTTGGCTTTTTCGGCGTCGTGGTATACACCCGGGTACAAACGCCACGTTTTTGTGGTGAAGCCTCGAGTGCGGGTACGTTACTCTTGGTCCGCTTGGACTGACGCGGCTTACGTACCAGCTGGTTAACTGTAGACATCTATTCGACTCTCCTGCGAGCAATCAATCTATTTAGGGTTTCTCAACGAACAGCAGGCTATACATTACGTATAGCCTGCTGATCTGGGAGGCGGAATTTTAGGGGCGAAACCGCCCCCTGTCAACTGCTTTAAGGGTCCTACTCCGATACTGCGGTCTCTTCCGAGGCGGTCCCTTCGGTGGCTTCACCCACATTTTCCAGGGCAGCCTCGAGCTCATCCATTTCCGGCATAACCGGCATCGCGGGTTTCAGGCGATTGCGGCGACGCTCTTCATGGTAAGTCTGACCGGTTCCCGCCGGGATCAGGCGTCCCACGATGACGTTCTCCTTGAGACCCCGCAGATCATCCTTGGCACCTTTAACAGCAGCCTCGGTGAGCACGCGCGTGGTTTCCTGGAAAGAAGCAGCCGAAATGAACGATTCGGTTACCAGCGATGCCTTGGTAATACCCAGCAGGTCCTGTAAGTAGGTAGCCGGTTTCTTGTTCATCGCGATCGCCTTGTCGTTGGTATCGAGCACGCGTGCCTTGTCGACCTGGTCGCCACGCAGCAGCCGCGTATCGCCACCATCAACGATGGTCACCTTGCGCAGCATCTGGCGTACGATAACTTCAATGTGCTTGTCGTTGATCTGCACACCTTGCAGTCGATAAACATCCTGCACTTCGTTAACCATGTAATTGGTCAGGTCACGAACCCCCTTGATACGCACGATATCGTGCGAATCGAGCTCGCCGTCGACCAGGACTTCGCCCTTCTCGACATGCTCACCTTCGAACACGTTGATATGACGGAACTTCGGAATCAGTGTTTCGATCGATTCACCTTCGCTATCGGTAATAACCAGTCGCTTCTTGCCCTTGGTTTCCTTACCGAATGAAATCGTACCGGTCATTTCACCGAGAATTGCCGGCTCTTTTGGTTTACGCGCTTCGAACAAATCGGCAACCCTCGGCAAACCACCGGTGATGTCCCGGTTCTTCGATGATTCCTGCGGAATCTTGGCCAGCACGTCACCGACCTTGATGCGGGCGCCATCTTCGACGTTAACAAAAGCACCGCCCGGCAGCATGTAATGCACCGGGATACTGGTGCCGGCATAACACAGAACCTGTCCCTTGGAGTCGACCAGCTCAACCGTTGGGCGCAGTTCCTTGCCCGCGTTGGAGCGGATCGAATCTTCCATGACCTCGATCGTGGTCAAACCGGTCATTTCGTCAACCCGGTGCTGGACCGTAACGGCTTCGACAAAGTCGGTAAACTTGACCTTACCCGCGACCTCGGTGATGACCGGATGCATGTGTGGGTCCCAGGTAGCCAGAGTCTGGCCGGCGGTCACCTTGGCGCCATCGGTAGTAGCAAACTCTGAACCGTAAGGAATCTTGTAACGCTCTTTCTCACGACCGGTAACATCGTCCACCACGCCGATTTCACCGGAACGCGACACCGCAACCAGGCGCTTGCTTGAGTTTTTGATGACCTTGACATTATGGAAGCGCACGGTACCACTGTTCTTGACTTCGATACTGTTTACCGATGCCGAACTGCTTGCGGCACCACCGATGTGGAAGGTACGCATGGTCAACTGGGTTCCGGGCTCGCCGATCGATTGCGCCGCGATGACGCCGACCGCTTCGCCTTTACCCACCTTGTGACCACGTGCCAGCTCGCGTCCATAACACTGTACACAGATGCCGTGGCGTGTTTCGCAGGTTACTGCAGAACGCACCTTGAGCTCATCGACGCCAATTTCATTGATCAGCTCAATTTCACGTTCTTCGAGCAGGCTTCCCTTCTTAATGGCGACCTTGCCCTTGTCATCTTTCAGGTCCTGCTGCAGCACCCGCCCCAGAACACGTTCACCGAGATCGACGACAATATCACCACCCTCGATGACCGGGCGTAACAGGATTCCTTCTTCGGTTCCGCAATCGTCGGTGTTGACGACCAGGTCCTGCGATACGTCAACCAGGCGACGCGTCAGGTAACCCGAATTTGCAGTCTTCAGAGCAGTATCGGCAAGTCCCTTACGTGCGCCGTGCGTCGAGATAAAGTACTGCAGTACGTCCAGTCCCTCGCGGAAGTTCGCAGTAATCGCGTTTTCGATAATCGATCCATCCGGCTTGGCCATCAAACCACGCATACCGGCCAGCTGACGAATCTGTGCTGCAGAACCACGCGCGCCGGAATCGGCCATAACGAAAATCGAGTTAAACGAATCCTGTACAACCTCGCTACCTTCGGCGTCGACTACGGTTTCCTTGCCGATTTCATTCATCATCGCGCGCGCCACCTTGTCGTTGGCATGCGACCAGATATCGACCACCTTGTTGTAACGCTCGCCCGAGGTTACCAGGCCGGTAGACCATTGCTTCTCGATATCCTTGATTTCTACTTCCGCAGCCTTAATCAACTCGGCCTTGTTTTCCGGCACGATCATGTCGTTAACACCGATCGAAATACCGGAACGGGTGGCATAGTGATAGCCGGTATACATCAACTGATCTGCAAGAATTACAGTGTCTTTCAACCCTACTTCACGATAACAGGCGTCGATCAGCTTGGAGACCGCCTTTTTATCGAGTGTCTGGTTGATCAGGGAAAACGGCAGTCCATCCGGTAACATCTCGCTCAGGATTGCACGTCCTACCGTGGTATCGACCAGCGAGCGGACACCTACCCGCTTGCCATCTTCATCACGATGAAACTCGGATACCCGGCACTTGATACGGGCCTGTAGTGCAACCACCTTGCTGTGATAGGCGCGCAAAACTTCCTTGGCATCCGAAAATACCATATTCTCACCCTGAACATTGATCTTCTCGCGGGTCATGTAATAAAGCCCGAGGATAATATCCTGGGTCGGAACGATGATCGGCTTACCATTCGCCGGCGATAAAATATTATTCGACGACATCATCAACGCACGCACTTCAAGCTGTGCCTCGATTGACAAAGGTACATGCACCGCCATCTGGTCACCGTCGAAGTCCGCGTTAAAGGCGGTACATACCAGCGGGTGTAACTGAATCGCCTTACCTTCAATCAAAATCGGTTCGAAAGCCTGGATGCCCAGTCGGTGCAGGGTCGGAGCACGATTGAGCATGATCGGGTGTTCGCGAATAACCTCTTCGAGAATATCCCAGACCTCGGCAACCTCACGTTCAACCAGTTTCTTCGCCGCCTTGATCGTGGTCGCCAGACCGCGCAACTGCAGCTTGCTGAAAATAAAAGGCTTGAACAGTTCCAGCGCCATCTTCTTCGGCAGCCCGCATTGATGCAGCTTGAGCGTCGGGCCGACCACGATGACCGAACGTCCCGAGTAATCGACACGCTTTCCGAGCAGATTCTGACGGAATCGACCCTGCTTGCCCTTGATCATGTCTGACAAAGATTTCAACGGACGCTTGTTGGTACCGGTTATGGCACGACCGCGACGACCATTGTCGAGCAGTGCATCCACGGATTCCTGCAACATGCGCTTTTCGTTACGCACGATAATATCCGGTGCATTCAGTTCGAGCAGACGCTTGAGTCGATTGTTGCGATTGATGACACGACGGTAAAGATCGTTCAAATCAGAGGTCGCGAAGCGGCCTCCATCGAGCGGCACCAGCGGGCGTAAATCGGGCGGCAACACCGGCAACACGGTCATAACCATCCATTCGGGACGATTACCCGAATCGATAAAGGCCTCGACCAGCTTCAGACGCTTCGACAGGCGCTTGAATTTTGTTTCCGACTTGGTGTTGTCGATTTCGTCACGTAATTCCTGCGCCTCGTGGTTCAAATCCACATCCTGCAGCAGTTCGTAGACGGCTTCCGCACCCATCTTGGCATTAAAGTCATCGCCGAATTCCTCGATCGCCTCGAGGTAAGCCTCATCGGTTAACAGTTGACCTTTTTCCAGCGTGGTCATGCCGGGATCGATGACGACAAAACCCTCGAAGTAAAGCACGCGCTCGATGTCGCGCAAGGTCATGTCAAGCAACAAGCCGATGCGCGAAGGCAGTGATTTCAAAAACCAGATATGTGCGATTGGACAAGCCAGCTCAATATGACCCATGCGCTCACGCCGCACCTTGGTCTGGGTTACTTCGACGCCACATTTTTCGCAAACCACGCCGCGATGCTTGAGACGCTTGTACTTGCCGCAAAGACATTCGAAATCCTTGACCGGCCCGAATACCTTGGCGCAGAACAATCCGTCGCGCTCGGGTTTGAAAGTACGGTAGTTAATCGTTTCCGGCTTCTTGACTTCGCCATATGACCAGGAACGCACCATGTCTGGCGACGCCAGCCCTACCCGGATGTGGTCAAAATCTTCGTCCGCACCCTGCTTCTTTAATAGATTCAGTAAGTCTTTCATAGTTATTCCTGCTCTAGTTCAATGTTCAGGCTCAGGGAACGGATTTCCTTGAGCAGTACGTTAAACGACTCTGGCATTCCCGGCTCCATGCTGAAATCGCCATCGACTATATTCTTGTACATCTTGTTACGACCATTCACGTCGTCTGACTTGACGGTCAGCATTTCCTGCAAGGTGTACGCGGCTCCGTATGATTCCAGTGCCCAGACTTCCATCTCGCCAAAACGCTGGCCACCGAACTGGGCCTTGCCACCGAGCGGTTGCTGGGTAACCAGGCTGTAAGGACCGGTAGAACGCGCGTGCATCTTGTCATCCACGAGGTGGTTGAGCTTTAGCATATACATGTAACCCACGGTAACCGGGCGATCGAAAGCTTCACCGGTGCGACCATCGACAAGCGTGGTCTGACCAGTTTCCGGTAACTCTGCAAGCGCCAGCATATTCTTGATTTCCTCTTCCTCGGCACCATCGAATACCGGGGTCGCCATCGGCACACCGTTACGCAAATTCTGGGCTAGTTGCCAGATATCGTCGTCGCTAAGCTCCTTGATTCGCAACTTCTCGGAATTGTTGTTATAAATCTTGCGCAGCAGGGTTTTCATTTCCTCGACCTTGCGCTGGGCATCGATCATTTCACCGATCTTGAGCCCGAGACCTGCCGCAGCCCAGCCGAGATGCGCTTCGAGAATCTGGCCGACATTCATACGTGAAGGCACACCCAGCGGGTTCAATACCACGTCCACCGGGGTACCGTCCTCGCGATAAGGCATGTCTTCTTCGGGTACGATCATTGAGACCACACCCTTGTTGCCGTGACGGCCAGCCATTTTATCACCAGGCTGCATGCGACGTTTAACCGCGACATATACCTTAACCATCTTCAATACGCCCGGTTTCAGATCGTCACCCGCGGTTACTTTTCTCTTCTTCTCCTCGAACAGGCTGTCAAATTCAGCCCGTTGTGAATCGAGTTGCTCGTTTAAAGATTCCAGCTGCTTGGCCAGCGCGTCATTGATGACGCGAATCTTGGACCACTGGTCGCGACCGATGGATTCGAGATAGTCAGCCGTGATCACGCCATTTTTCTTCATCCCACCGGGTCCGCCGCTGGCTTTCTTGCCAGTGATAAGACGACTGACGCGCTGATAGATATTCTCCTCGATAATACGGAATTGATCGTCGAGGTCTTTTTTCAGCGAATCGATTTCGATGCGTTCGTTGTCGAGCGCACGGGCATCTTTCTCGACGCCGTCGCGCGTGAATACACGCACATCGACCACGGTTCCGGTTACGCCCGATTTCATCCGTAGCGAGGTATCTTTCACATCGGAGGCTTTCTCGCCAAAGATGGCACGCAACAGTTTTTCTTCCGGGGTTAACTGGGTTTCACCCTTCGGGGTAACCTTGCCCACCAGGATGTCGCCCGGCTTGACCTCGGCACCGACATAGACCACACCGGATTCATCCAGCTTGGAAAGCAGGCCTTCACTGACATTCGGAATATCGGCGGTAATCTCTTCCGCACCGAGCTTGGTATCGCGCGCGAGACAGCTCAACTCTTCTATGTGCACGGTGGTAAAACGATCTTCTTTGACCACGCGCTCGGAAAGCAGGATCGAATCCTCGAAGTTGTAACCATTCCAGGGCATGAACGCGACCTGCATGTTTTGCCCCAGTGCCAGCTCGCCGAGATCGGTCGAGGCGCCATCGGCAAGCACGTCGCCCTGCTCGATAACATCGCCCGGCCTGACCAGCGGCTTCTGGTTGATACAGGTATTCTGGTTGGAACGCGTGTACTTGGTGAAGTTATAAATATCGACACCGGGTTCGCCCGCACTGGTTTCGGAATCATTAACCCGTACCACGGCACGACTGGCATCGACCGAATCGACGACGCCGCCACGCAATGCCTTGACCGTCGTGCCCGAATCAACTGCGACTGCACGCTCCATACCGGTTCCAACCAGCGGCTTTTCCGCACGCAGGCAGGGGACCGCCTGACGCTGCATGTTTGAACCCATCAACGCCCGGTTGGCATCGTCGTGCTCGAGAAAAGGAATTAACGAGGCCGCGACCGATACAATCTGTTTCGGCGACACGTCCATGTAGTCAATCTTGTCAGAGGTAGACAGGATCGATTCATTATGATGACGACAGGGAATCAGGTCATCGGTCATGACACCTCTCTTATCGAGGGTGACATTCGCCTGCGCAATCTGGTACTGGCTTTCCTCTATCGCCGACAGGTATTCAACCTGGTTGGTGACCTTACCGTTGGTAACTTTACGATACGGGGTTTCCAGGAAACCGTAATGGTTAGTACGAGCGTAAACCGAAAGCGAGTTAATAAGGCCGATATTCGGGCCTTCAGGCGTTTCGATAGGGCATACGCGGCCATAATGGGTTGGATGCACATCGCGCACCTCGAATCCTGCGCGCTCACGCGTCAGACCACCTGGCCCAAGCGCAGAAACACGGCGCTTGTGAGTAACCTCGGATAGCGGATTGTTCTGGTCCATGAATTGCGACAACTGGCTCGAACCGAAGAATTCCTTGACCGCTGCTGCAACCGGCTTGGCGTTGATTATGTCCTGGGGCATCAGGCCTTCTGACTCGACCAGGCCGAGGCGGTCACGCACTGCGCGTTCAACACGCACGATACCGGTACGAAAAGCGTTTTCTGCCATTTCGCCAACGCTACGGATGCGGCGATTACCGAGATGATCGATATCATCGACGTTGCCGTTGCCATTGCGAATATCAATCAGCACTTTCATCACGTCGACGACATCTTCGGTCGACAAAATGCCTTCGCCATCGATACTTTCGCGGCCCAGACGCCGGTTGAACTTCATGCGGCCGACTTCCGACAAATCGTAGCGTTCGGCGTTAAAGAACAGGTTTTGAAACAGGTTTTCGGCCGATTCACGTGTTGGCGGTTCACCCGGACGCATCATGCGATAGATTTCAACCTTGGCTTCCAGGTCGTTAGTGGTGGGATCAAGCGCCAGGGAATTCGAAATATAGGGCCCACGATCAACTTCATTGGTGAAGATGGTGCTGACCTGCTTGATGCCCTTGTCCCGGATCATCGCCAGCATTTCTTCGGTGATTTCATCATTGGCGTTGGCGAATATCTCACCGGTTTCCTGATCGACCAGGTTTTCGGCCAGGATCTTGCCGATCACGTAATCCTCGGGAACCGCCAACTGCTTGATCTTGGAGGCTTTCAGCTGCTTGATGTGCAATGCGGTAATACGACGGCCTTGCTGCACCAGTACCTTGTTCCTGACCTTGATATCGAAAGTCGCGGTTTCTCCTTTCAGCCAGTCGGCATGTAGCACCATGTTGATGCCGGCCTTGGTAAACTTGAATACATTGTGATCGAAAAATGTTTCCAGCATCTGCACATTGTCAAAGCCTAGCGCGCGCAACAGGATGCTGGCGGGCAACTTGCGGCGACGATCGATACGCACAAACAGCGAATCTTTTGGATCGAATTCGAAATCAAGCCAGGATCCGCGGTAAGGAATGACGCGTGCTGAAAACAGTAACTTGCCGGAAGAATGTGACTTGCCACGGTCATGGTCAAAGAACACACCCGGCGAGCGGTGAAGTTGCGACACGATAACTCGCTCGGTACCGTTAATGACAAAGGTACCGTTTTCAGTCATCAGCGGCATCTCGCCCATGTAGACTTCCTGTTCCTTGATATCCTTGACCGAACGGTTCTTGGCCGAGGCTTCCTTATCATAGATAACCAGGCGCACCAGGACTCGTAGCGGTGCGGCGTATGTCAGTCCACGGATCTGACATTCCTTGACGTCGAAAACCGGGTCGCTGATACGATAGCTCACGTACTCGAGTTCGACATTGCCGCTGAAGCTCACTATCGGGAAAATAGATTCGAAAGCACGTTGCAAACCCGTGCCTTCCTGCTCGCCAACGGGATTTAGAAAACGCTTGTATGAGTCGGTTTGAATTGCGAGCAGGTAAGGCTCGTCGATCACAGCAGGCCGCTTGCCAAAATCTCTGCGAATTCGTTTTTTCTCAGTAAAGGAGTATGCCATCTATAGTCACCACTAATAACGTTTTCATCTCACTTCCAGGCATTGCATTGCAATGGGAAGCGCGCGCGGGCCGATGACTTTTCAGTCATCAGCCCGAGCTTAAAAGTAACGGGTACACCTCGCCTGCATAGCTCGCCGCGTATTAATGTGCGCACGTCAAAGCGTCCGCACCGCGGCAAAGTTTCGCCGACCACAAACCAGGGGGCGGCGAGAATTGCAGGCGAGTACCCAACAACTGCGAACTACTTGAGTTCTACAGTTGCGCCAGCTTCTTCAAGCTGCTTTTTCAGTTCCTCTGATTCGTCCTTCGAGGCACCTTCCTTGATGCTGGTCGGTGCGCCTTCAACCATGTCCTTGGCTTCTTTTAATCCGAGACCGGTAATCGCACGAACCGCCTTGATGACACCCACTTTCTTGTCACCGAAACCGGTCAGCACTACGTCGAACTCGTCCTTCTCTGCAGCGGCTTCGCCACCGGCATCGCCACCTGCGGCAGCAGCCGGAGCTGCAGCAACAGCCGCAGCGGCAGAAACGCCAAATTTCTCTTCCATCGCCGCGATTAAATCGACGACTTCCATGACGGTCATGCTAGATAAAGTTTCCAGAATATCTTCTTTTGAAACTGCCATTGATTTTCTCCTGATACAGAATTTTAAATAGGTTTACTTCTGGTCGCGTATGGCGGCAACGGTTCGAGTCAACTTTCCGGGCACCTCATTCATGGTGCGCGCCAGTTTCTCTACCGGTGCTTTCATAACGGCCATCAGCGTACTGATTGCTTGATCGTAGGTTGGCAACGATGCCAGTCGCTTGATCTCCGAAGGATCAAGTAACTCACCACCAAAGGCGATAAGCTTGACGACCAGTTTCTCGTTGTTTTTCGAATAATCCTTCAGAACCCTGGCAGCTCCGCCCGGTTCTTCCATCGAAAATGCGTAAACCATCTGACCCTGTAACGCTTCACTCATGCAGCCGTAGTCCGTCCCTTCAAACGCACGCCTGGCCAGGCTATTCTTGACCACACGCATTTGAACATTCGACTCACGAGCCTTGACGCGCAACGCGGTCATCTCGCCAACAGTCAAGCCCTGGTACTCGGCGGCAATCACAGAATGCGCCTGTGCAGCAACCTCGGCTACTTCACTGACAACAGACTGTTTTTGCTGGAGAGTTAAAGGCATATGACTTCTCCTGATTAAGTTAATTAACCGGGCTCACACCCGGACCTCTATCCCTGTTCGGTATCGCTACCGTGCTCCCTACGACTTCTTAACCAGGTAACCCTGTCTCAGAAGGTCGTCTACGCAGGAAATTAAGACTGGCCAACGCCAGTCACCCACGGTCTTTGACGAGTAGCCTGTCTGCGACAGGCTGCCTCAAAGATTCTTACTATCTGTCATTTCCGCAACAGCGGAAATGACTCCTTAAATCGTCATCCCCGCGCAAGCGGGGATCTTGCAAATCCCTGACGCTCTTTCAAACGTCATCCCCCGATGCGTCGGACCGGCGCAAGCGGGGATCTTGCAATTCTGTCTAGATCCCGGATAAGTGCTGCGCACTTTCCGGGATGACGCTCCTTAGTCTTGTCATTCCCGCGCAAGCGGGAATCTTCCATTCGTCTCTAGATCCCCGCTTTCGCGGGGATGACGATTGCGTAGCAATCGTCACTTAAGCGTCAGCGACGCCTGGTCAACGGCAAATCCCGCCCCCATCGTGGTCGAGATCGAAATTTTCTGCAGGTAAACACCCTTCGACGAAGCCGGCTTAGCCTTTTTCAGATCGGTCAGCAGAAATTCGAGGTTCTCTCGCAATTGCGCAACTTCAAAACTCGCTTTTCCAATCGTACAGTGAATGATCCCGCCCTTATCGGTGCGGTAACGCACCTGCCCGGCCTTGGCGTTCCTGACCGCGGTTGCGACATCGGGCGAAACAGTGCCCACCTTGGGATTGGGCATCAATCCGCGCGGACCCAGCAACTGTCCCAGTTGACCCACTATGCCCATCGCGTCCGGGCTTGCAATTACGACGTCGTAATCCATGTCGCCAGCCTTCATCGCGTCAGCCAATTCCTGCATGCCAACGGTATCTGCACCGGCCTCTTTGGCCTTGTCAGCATTTTCGCCCTGGGTGAATACAGCAACGCGAACCTGCTTTCCGGTGCCGTTTGGCAACACGCTGGAGCCACGCACGTTTTGATCCGATTTTTTCGCGTCAACACCGAGATTGATCGCTGCATCCACGGTTTCGTCGAATTTAGCGGTACTGCATTCTTTCAGCAGCGTTAAACCATCGTCGATCGAATATTGCTGGGTTCGATCAAATTTGCTACGAATTTCAGCCATACGTTTTGACATTTTTGCCATGCTAAACGCCCTCCACGTCGAGGCCCATGCTGCGGGCGCTACCAGCAATGATGCGCACTGCAGCATCCATGTCGTTGGCATTCAAATCTGCCATCTTGGTGGTTGCAATCTCTTCGAGTTGCGCCCGGGTAACCGTGCCAACCTTTTCAGTGTTTGGCGTACCACTACCCTTGGAGACACCCGCCGCTTTCCTCAGCAATACAGCTGCCGGGGGTGTCTTGATTTCAAAGGTGAAACTCTTGTCGGTATAAACCGCGATGATTACCGGCAACGGCATACCGTTTTCAACGTCCTGGGTCTGCGCGTTGAACGCTTTGCAGAATTCCATGATGTTGAGGCCGTGCTGGCCAAGCGCGGGTCCAACTGGCGGACTCGGATTTGCGGCACCCGCAGGCACCTGCAACTTAATGTAGTTCTCTATCTTTTTAGCCACAACGCTATCTCCCGGGTGCAGACGGATTAGTCAAGCTAACCCTCCCCGTTACGAGGTTTAAAGCTGCTGCGCTTGCAGATCCTGCGTTAAAAGACCACACAATTCACGTCATCCCCGCGAAAGCGGGGATCTTGAAACGGTGCCACCATTTCAAGATCCCGGATAAGTGCAACGCACTTTCCGGGACGACCTATGGTCGTTTTTGCCTTGCCTCTGCTGCGCTCGCGACGCTTTAAAATTACCTCTGTTAATAAAACAATCCGATAAATCGGAAATTCTCTATTAGCCTTTCTCGACCTGGCCGAAAGCTAGTTCGACCGGTGTAGAACGACCAAAAATCTGTACCGAAACGAGCATTTTGCTCTTTTCGTAGTTAACCTCTTCGACCACACCGTTGAAATCATTGAATGGGCCATCGTTGACACGTACTACTTCGCCCACTTCAAACAATACCTTCGGACGCGGCTTATCAACCCCTTCCTCGACACGGTTCAGGATCGCATCCGCTTCCGCTTCACTGATCGGTGCGGGCTTGTCACTGGTGCCACCAATAAACCCCAGAACTTTGGGAACCTGCTTGACCAGGTGCCAGGTGTCGCTGTCCATCTCCATTTGTACCAGCACGTAGCCCGGGAAGAACTTACGCTCACTTTTACGCCGGTTGCCTTCACGCATCTCGACAACTTCCTCGGTCGGCACCATGATTTCGCCGAACTTTTTCTTGTGCTCGGACGTGGCAATACGACTTTCGAGGACCTTTTTCACATAGGACTCGAATCCTGAGTAAGCATGAACCACGTACCAACGTTGATTCGAGGCAGGTTTCTTTTTAACTGCCGCAACCGCAGCTTCAGCCAACGGCGCTTCAGTAGCTTCGGCCACGGGCGCCTCGACTGGCGCAGGTTCGGATGTTTCAGTCACCGCTGCCAGGTCCGCTTCTGCAACTACGGACTCATCTTCAGTTGCTTCAGCGGTCTCAACTTCTATCTCTTCGACCACAGGTTCAGCCATCTCGGTCTCGATAGCTTCGACCTCGGGTGCTTCATCCGCCCCGGACTCGATAGCTTCGACCACGGGCGCTTCAGCCGCTTCGGACTCGGTAGCTTCGACCACAGGTGCTTCGTCCGCCTCGGACTCGGTAGCCTCGACCACAGGTGCTTCAGCTGTCCCGGTCTCGTCAGCCTCTAATGCGGGCGATTCAGCTGATTCGGCATCAGTCGCCTTGACCACGGGTGCCTCGGCCGTCTCGGCTTCAGGAGCATCAATCACCAGGTCTTCAACTTTGTCTTCTTCGTCTACCATTTTCCTTATGCCAGTAACTTGCTCACGCCCCATCCGAGGAACATATCAAACAACCACAACATGATTGCGACCAGGATAACCATAAATAATACCGCTACGGTGGTTTGCAAGGTCTCCTGGCGTGTCGGCCAGACAACTTTGCGCACTTCGACACGGGCGTCCTTGACGAAACCCAGGCCGCGTCGTCCTACATCGCTGGTTGCAGCGATCAAAAACGCAACCACGGCAACCGCCAACATACCCAGCACGCGAAGCAACTGCGACTCTTCTTCGAAATAATAGAAACCGACCACACCGGCAATAAGTACCAGCACGGCTGTCATTAATTTGAATGTATCGATCGCCGATGTTGATTGTTCGGTCTTGGTGACCACTAAATACCTCGAATTTCCACAATAATGGCAGGACAGGAGGGAATCGAACCCCCAACCTGCGGTTTTGGAGACCGCTGCTCTGCCAATTGAGCTACTGTCCTAATCTGGTGACAGGACATCGCTCCTGCCAACGAGCAAAGGGCGGGGATGGTAGCCCATCTCCCGCCCCGATGCAATGCAAAAATAATGCCTATTCGATAATCTTGGATACGACGCCGGCACCCACGGTACGACCGCCTTCACGGATCGCAAAGCGCAGGCCATCTTCCATCGCAATCGGCGCGATCAGCGCC
>CAMYLU010000037.1:0-1358 GCA_947259485.1 uncultured Gammaproteobacteria bacterium
GACTGCTGAATATCATCGAGCGCTTCGACTGGTCGGTTTTCGGATTGCTTGAGGAGGCCGCTATAAAGGAATGCTGTCGGATCGTTCGGGTCGAGCGACTTGGCGATGTCGAACTGTTCTTCACCCAGGTCCGAACGTTTCTCTTCGAAATAGGATTTGCCCAGGTACGCTCTGATTATTGCATCGTTGGAATCCAGCGCGACCGCCGCTTCGATATCCCTGCGCCCCTCGACCAGATTACCCGCACTGATTTTTGACAGGCCCAGGCCCAGGTGGGCTAACGGATTGGCGGAATCGAGTGAAATAGCTGTTCCAAAGGCGGTGCCGGCCGTCATGTGATCATAGATTGCCAACGCGGAATAACCCAAAACGAGTTGAATATTGCCGATCTGGCTATCGATCGACAAGGCTTGTTGCGCCAACTCGACGGCGAGCGTTCTTTCTCCCAACATCAGGTTAAGCTCCGCCAGTCTTGCCAGCACCAGGGCGTTATTCGGGTTGGCCTGTTCCACGGTTGCCCGGGCCGCCTCGAGATCGAGGTTCGATTGCTGTGCGTAAGACAATGCAATAAAACTGGGGGGTGATGGTGTTAGTTCGATTGCCCTGGCTCCATCTTCAAGGGCTTGCGCCGTTTGATTAAGCGCGACGTTGATGACACTGCTGAGCGCAAATGCCAGGCCTGAGTCTCCAGCCGATAATAATGGTTCCAGCTTTTGCCGGGCCTGGTCGACGCGTCCGCTTTCCAGCAGCGTGGCTATTTCTATAATCTGCGGATCGACAGATTGATCGTTTGAAAACAGAATCTTGGGGTAGTACAAACCCCAGGTGACTTCATCCCTTGGATTTACCAGTACCCGTGCTGTGGGTGCCTGGCCCTGCCGAGCGATGACTGATTCACCCGAGGTTACCGAGGCATCGCCCTGGTCATTCGACGCCACAACCGTGCCCTCGAAAACGGTTAATTCGGACTGATCGTCGGTGACGCGAAAAACAAATTCGGTGCCTTCGATGGAGCCGTTGATATAGGGCGAGTTGACCATCAGTTTCTTGGGTTTGCGGCTGAACGAGTGCAACGCGCCCTTGATGATATCGAGCAATGATTGTTCTTCTTCTTCCTCGGTGATGTTCACCAGGCGCATGGTGGTGTTTTCGTCGAGCCTAAAAACGGCGTCGTTAACCAGGGTGATTGCGGCACGACTCTTTGCACCGACCCGGATCGAGCTGCCCTCGCACAAGGCGGTGTTGAGGCTGGCGTTTGACCAGTTCTCGGCGTCAGCGTCCTGGGTCTCGACCTGGCCATGGATGTCGACGAATCGACCCACGGGTACGTCACAGTCAGCGCTAGCCTGGCTGGGCAA
>CAMYLU010000037.1:1363-2960 GCA_947259485.1 uncultured Gammaproteobacteria bacterium
GTCAGCGCTAGCCTGGCTGGGCAATGATGAGGCGATCAGGGTAATAAAGAGCAGGATAGGAATCTTCGAACGAACCCGAAATAGTTCTTCCGCGATTGCATGCCACCCCATAGTTATTATCCATCAATCATTTTTTGATCTTCTAAGTTATTGATTGATATTTATTATTAGAGCAACATCCTATACCCATTGCAGAGATAACACAATCAATCAAGTACAAATGAGAGAGCGCAAGGAGAGCGTAGAAATTGCTGTTAAGTTGTCCAAATCTAACCGATTTGACCAAGGGGACTGAGGTCAACTTTCTTCGGCGGGAAAACTTTAACGCTGAATAAAATTCGCATTTGAGGTAGATTCAACGGCTGTGAACGATGCGACTGAAACGACCCTTGAAAAATAAGAACTGATCATGCGGCGCGCTGTTAAAGGTCTACTGCTGGGCTTGATGATAGGATTGATTGGTAGCCTGCTGGGCTTATCGCCGTATGGTAACGTTTTTGAGCGAAGCATCGGTCTGGACTGGTTATTCAGCACTCGCGGCGCGATTAATCCACCATCCGGAGTGGTCGTGATCGCGATCGATGGAACGACGGGCGCAAGGCTCGATATTCCGGAATTGCCGCGCAACTGGCCGCGTTCGATTCATGGAGAACTAGTCGATGCGCTGGTCAAATATGGTGCATCCGC
Source organism: uncultured Gammaproteobacteria bacterium (assembly GCA_947259485.1). Taxonomy (GTDB): domain Bacteria; phylum Pseudomonadota; class Gammaproteobacteria. The sequence continues at coordinate 2,051 of CAMYLU010000037.1, forward strand.
AATTGTTTTTGATATTGATTTCCAGAGAGCGAGATCGCCCGTAGACGAGAAGATTTTTGCCGAAGCCGTCAAGGGTTCTAATCGTGTCGTCCTGTTTCAGCATCTCACTGGCAAGGGTCAGCGGGTCGAAGATACCAGCGGTAAGGTTGTGGGTAGTGTCTGGGTCGAGGAACTCGTTTCGCCCATTCCGGCACTGACCAATGCGGCGCGGGGTCTGGGACCCTTCCCGTTACCCAAAATCGATGCCGCTGTCTATGAATTCTGGGTATTTAAAAGCAGCGCACGAGAAGCACCAACCATGCCCGCGGTCGGTTTCCAGTTACATGCGTTAAAAGCTTATAAGCAATTTTACCGATTATTGAAAAACAGTGGCGTCGATCGGTATCTGGAATTACCGGAATCCGACACCCAGCTAAAGTCGGCAGAGGATCTGCGCAAGCTGATGACCGATATTCGAGCGATTTTAATTGCACAGCCGGTGCTGGTTGGCAATTTGGTTCAGGAACTGAATGCACCCTGGGTTTTATCCGAATCTGTTGAAACTCGTCACCTGCTCAATTCACTGGTGGCAATGTACCTGGGCAATAATGAGCGTTATCTGAATTTTTATGGGCCACCGGGCACGATCAAGACGATTCCATTTCACGCCGTGATCAAGGGTGCAGATGCCAATACTTCTGCAGAAGATTTAAACCTGACCAACAAGGTTGCTTTCGTCGGGTTTTCCGATCTCTACGACCCCGGTCAACCGGATCGCTTTTACACCGTATTCACCGATGAGAATAGTATCGATTTGAGCGGCGTCGAAATCGCGGCGACTGCATTTGGCAACCTGCTGCACGATCAGTCGCTGCAAATTCCCGATGCCTTAACTACGCTGGCTATCCTGCTCGGTTTCGGGCTTTTAATG
>CAMYLU010000037.1:3030-34645 GCA_947259485.1 uncultured Gammaproteobacteria bacterium
GAGGCCATCAAGCTTTACGTTCCCGATACGGTATCGAAAGCCCTGGCAAACGAGGACCTGAAACCAGAGAACATCGACCAGGTCAGCTTCAGCACCTGCCTCGCAACCGATATGCAGGGCTTTTCGACACTTGCCGAAAAAATGGATCCCGGCGAGCTGGCTGAATTCCTGAACGATTACTTCGACTCGTTGGCGCAACCGCTGCGCAATCATGATGCAACGGTGACCGAGTTTCGTGCCGATGCGATCATGTGCGCGTGGACTGGGCAACCCTCCGATATAGAAGTGCGCAGAAAACCCATCCTGGCCTCATTGGAAGCGGCCGATGCGATCGAGGAATTCAAGGCCAGGCACGATGCGTTTGAAGCCGCGTTGCGCATTGGCCTGGAAACCGGTGAAGTTTATATCGGGCATTCCGGTGGTGGCGGTCATTTTGTTTATAGCATTGTCGGAGACTGCGCCAACACCGCATCACGCATCGAGGGATTGAACAAGCACTTGAGTACCGAGGTGCTCGCCTCTGAATCGGTTATCGAAGGCATGGATGATTTACTGTTGCGTCCGCTCGGTCAGTTTGTATTCGTCGGCAAAACGGAGCCCCTGCCGATCATCGAAATACTGAGCCTGACGACGGATGCGACCGCGCAGGAGACTGAAGTCTGCGAAAGGTTTGCCGCGGGATTGGATTTATTCATGAAAACTGAATGGAAAAAGGCGTCCAAACAATTCAAATCGATATTGAAAAGCTTTCCCCACGACGGCCCTTCACGGTTTTACTTTAAGCAGTGCCGGCAGCGAATCAATGCAGCATCGTTATCCGATAATTCTTACATAATAACTATGACCGAGAAGTAAGTTTCCATGTTGAGTGCGAAATATTAGCTGGCTTGATTTGACACTGAAGGTAATGTGAAAGACCGACCGATCTTGTTGCTCGCCACGGCGCAGACGCTGATCTGGGCCTGCCTTTATTACAGTTTCCCGGCGCTGCTGTTGCACTGGGAGCAGGCGCTCGGCTGGAGCCGTGCCGACCTGACTGCGGCAATTACACTGGCGGTATTTGTATCTGCAGTTTGTTCGCCACTTTACGGGCGTCTGATCGATGCGGGTAAGGGAGCCGTAATGATGACGTCGGCGGCGATACTGGGGGGCTGTTGCCTGTTGCTGCTCACCCAGGTTGAATTCCGTTGGCAGTTTTACTTGCTGTGGGGCGTTATCGGGGTTTGCATGGCGGGCAGTTTGTACGAACCCTGCTTTGCGTTGATTACGCGCGCCCGGGGTGAGCATGCCAAGCGCGCCATTATCATGGTCACTTTGATTGCGGGTTTTGCCGGCACCATCAGTTTCCCGGTCGCTCATAGCATGGCGGTTGCGTTCGGCTGGCGCAGCGCGATAGGCCTGTTCGGCCTGACCGCAATCCTGGTGGTGGCGCCGATTATGTGGTTCGGTGCAAGCGCGGTCGAGCGAGACGGAAACGCGCGCCGTATCGCCGATATTTATCCTTCCACGACGCAACGATCATTTCTCTATTCACCGGTCTTCTGGTGTCTTGCAATCGGCTTTGGCCTGACCGCGCTGATGCACGGGATCGCCTTGCACCATTTGTTACCGATCCTGGATGAACGCAGTATTCACCCTGAAGTCGCGGTGATTGCGATTTCGTTTATCGGGCCGATGCAGGTCGCGGGTCGCCTGGCGATGATTGCCGCGGAACGTCATGTGTCCAATCACGGAATTGCTATCAGCTGTTTTGTGCTGATGGCTCTCTCGGCCGTTATGTTAATTGGCGCCGACGCAACCCCGGCCCTGCTGATCGCGTTCGTGATATTTTTTGGTGGCGCCTGGGGGATGGTCAGCATTGTCCGCCCCGTGATCGCCCTTGAACTGCTGGGCGAACGCCAATTCGGTGCCAAGTCGGGCGCGCTGGCGCTGGTTTTCCTGGCGGGTTCCGGATCGGCGCCTTTTATCGGTTCCCTGGTGTGGTCCTGGGGTGGATACGAGCTGGTATTGCCGGGATTGTCGTTGCTCGCTTTAACGGGTCTTGCGCTTTACCTGGTCGCACAAAAATCAGCCACGACGACCTGAATTTGGTTAGACTATGGACCTGATTCTCAGGTTGGGGTAACAGCAATGTCTCAGCAGTTCATCGCCCATTTACAGCAGGAACTTGAATCGATCGAGGCGCAGGGACTATACAAGCAGGAGCGACCCCTCGATTCCGCGCAGGGTGCTAGCGTGCATGCGCAGAACTGGGATAACGATTTAATCAACCTCTGCGCCAACAATTATCTCGGCCTCGCCAATCATCCCGAGATGGTCGCGGCGGCGCACCAGGGGCTCGACAGTCACGGCCTTGGGATGGCTTCGGTGCGGTTTATCTGCGGCACCCAGGATATTCACAAGGCGCTCGAACAGAAGCTCGCAGCCTACCTGAAAATGGACGATGCGATCCTGTTTTCATCCTGTTTCGATGCCAACGGTGGCATTTTCGAAGTGCTGCTCGGTGCCGAGGATGCGGTCATCTCGGACAGTCTCAATCATGCCTCGATTATTGACGGTATCCGCCTGTGCAAGGCCCAGCGCCTGCGCTATGCCAACAGCGATATGGGTGAACTTGAAGCCAGGTTGGTCGAGGCTGAATCAGCCCGCTTCAGGTTGATTGTCACCGACGGGGTATTCTCGATGGATGGCACTTATGCCAATCTGCCGGCAATCTGCGATCTTGCCGAACAATACGATGCCCTGGTGATGGTTGACGACAGCCATGCAATCGGCTTCGTCGGTGAACGCGGTGCAGGCACCCCGGAACTGCATGGTGTCGAGGGCAGGGTACACATCACCAGTGGAACCTTTGGCAAGGCGCTGGGCGGCGCCAGTGGTGGTTATATTACCGCGCCACAGGCAGTTATAGATTTGCTGCGCCAGCGCGCACGACCCTACCTGTTTTCAAATAGCCTGGCGCCGAGCATCGTTACCGCCACGCTGCATGCACTCGAATTGCTCGAGCAGGGCGTATCGTTGCGCCAGACCTTGGTGGAAAATACGGCTTATTTTCGCGGTCGCATGCAGGATGCCGGCTTCGATGTTATTCCCGGTGAGCATCCAATTGCACCGGTCATGACCGGTGACGCGGTGATGGCCCAACAACTCGCGAGCGAGCTGATGAAACATGGTGTTTATGTCACGGCGTTCTCGTTTCCGGTAGTGCCCAGGGGACAGGCACGGGTGCGTACCCAGATGAGTGCCGCGCACAGTCGCGAACAAATCGATAAAGCCATCGATGCCTTTATTGTCGTCGGCAAACAGATTGGATTAATCCAATAGGAGTCTGAGATGAGAGCCCTGGTAAAAGCCCACGATAAACCCGGCCTGTGGCTACAGGACGTGCCCAAGCCCGAACTCGGTCCCGAGGATGTGTTGATCAAGATCAACGAGGTTGCTATCTGCGGTACCGATTTGCATATTTATAACTGGGATCAATGGGCACAGGAACATGTGCCGGTGCCGATGACCGTGGGACACGAATATATCGGTATTATCGAAGAGGTCGGTGAGTTAGTGCATTCGGTCAAGGTCGGTGACCGTGTATCCGGAGAGGGCCATATCATGTGCGGCGAATGCCGTAACTGCCGCGCCGGTCGTGGTCACCTGTGTCGCGATACGCGTGGCGTCGGGGTTAACCGCCCGGGTGCCTTCGCCGAGTATGTCTGTATCCCGGCCGAAAATGCTTACAAGATCCCCGAAGAAATCAGCGACGATATCGCATCGATACTGGATCCGCTGGGCAACGCGGTGCACACGGCGCTGTCTTTTGACCTGGTGGGCGAAGACGTGCTGATTACCGGCGCCGGCCCCATCGGTTTGATGGCAACCGCGGTCGCCAGGCATGTCGGTGCGCGTCATGTAGTGATCACCGATGTCAACGAAAAGCGTTTGAGCATGGCGAACCAGTTTGGCGCGACCCGCACCGTCAGGGCAGGGCAGGAGGATTTACACGATGTTATGGAAGATCTCGGCATGCTCGAAGGCTTCGATGTCGGGCTCGAAATGTCGGGTAATGAAAACGCGCTGGACGATTTGATCGATATCATCAACCATGGCGGCAAGATTGCGCTACTCGGGATTTATCCCAATAGCCCGCGGGTTAACCTGAACCGGGCGATTTTCAAGGGCATCAGTCTGAAAGGGATTTACGGGCGTGAAATGTTTGAAACCTGGCACAAGATGGTGGCGATGCTGAGCAGTGGCCTCGATGTGAGCCCGGTAATTACCGACCACATCGATTTCGAGGATTTCGAAACCGGATTTACGCGACTGAATGCCGGCGAAGCCTGCAAGGTCGTGATGCGTCTTTAACCTTCGCTGCGCTCTCCTCGTCATTCCCGCGCTTGACCCGGGATCATTTAACGCAGGACGTGCTTGATGAAATCGGAAAACAGGCTGGTGGGGTTCATGTTGCCGGGCATTGAAAGTACGCTGTCGCATAGTTGAGTAGCCTGCTCTTTATTTAACCCGCCGTAATGCAGCAAGCCTATTGCCTTGTCGCGCATTTCGTCGTTATCCAGCGCCAGTTCGGGATCTCCCTTGCAATCCTTGCGCGAACTCTTGAAGCTTTCACCCGCTTCGCTAAGCGCAATTACCTCGGCTCCCCAGGATACCGGGTAACTCGAAGCGTAGGGATCTGTAATCGAGACGCTGGTTTGACGGCGCAAAGATGCACTGCGCGCCCTGGCTTCGGGATTGAATGAATTCAGCCCGACCTCACCGTCGAGCAATGCGATGGCGGCGGTATGATAAAGCGAAAACTTCGCCTGATACTCGGTTTCAGGCTCCGGGTAATCGCACACATCCAGTGCGGCCTGGTAAGTTTTAATATTAATCTTTTGAACCTGTTTACCGTCGAGCAGGCGATGGAGCTCGAGTGCGCAATCGATAATCGGGTGGGTATGTCGGCACGATGGCCAGGGCTTGATCGAGGTTAAACGCAGCTGCCAGATCGCCTCGGGATCATCGAGTATCTTTGGTGGCTTTGGGTCTGCGCACATCGCCGCAAAGAATCCTTTTTTGCCTTCAAGAATTTCTGGCGAGCCGGTAAAACCCTGCGCTGCGAGTTCGGTCGCGAGCATGCCCGACTCACAGGCACGACCGGCGTGCAGGTGTTTGCTCATGGCGCCGGTTTCCATGAATTGCCAAAAGCCACTGGACTGGGTGCCGGCGTTACCCAGGGCATTCAGGGCTTGCTCGTCGTCGAGTGCCTGCAGCGTGGCGGTAGCCATCGCCGATCCGAACGGGCCACAGGTCGCGGTGTTGTGCCAGACCTTGTAGTGGCTCGGGCCCACTGCCGCGCCGATGCGGCACATGGCTTCGAATCCGTGCAAAATCGCGATCAGCATTTGTTCATTGCTCGATCCCAGCCTTGCTCCCATGGATAATACCGCTGGCACCACGACACAACCGGGATGCGTGACCGAGGCCCGGTGCAGGTCATCGGTTTCGGTGATATGAGTGAGTGCACCCATGAACAGGGCCTGGCGTTTGCCGTCCATGTCTCCCTGTGCAGCCCAGCCACGTAAAATTTCACCGACTCCGGTGGCACTGCCGGCATAGGCACAGGCGATCGCATCAAGGCTGAACAAAGCGGCTTGTTGCAGGTCCCGGTGTGAAACCGGTTTGGCGCGGATCAAGGCGATTAGTTCTTGTGTCAGGCTCATCTAGATTCCAGAATAGTGATCATTTTTACAGTCAAGTTTCCCATAGATTTAACCCAAAACATAACCGGGAGTGCATAGCATGTCGCGAAAAGAGATTATAGGAGCACCGCTGGAAATCGATGGACAGACATTATCGCTTTCTCGAGCCGTGCGCGCCGGGGATTTCGTTTTTATAACCGGACAGGTTCCGATGCACGACGGCAAGCCGATGACCGAGGGTAATATCGAGGATCAAACCCGTGCCTGTCTCGAAAGCCTGCAGCAAATTCTCGCCGAAGCCGGATGTGATCTCGGGGACGTCGTAAAATCCATGGTGTGGCTCAAAAAGAGAGAAGACTTTGCGGGGTTTAACGCGGTTTATTCGGAGTACTTTCCCAGCGAACCGCCGACACGGTCTGCCCTGGTCAGCGAATTTCTAATCGATATCCTGGTTGAGATCGAGTGCGTCGCTTACAAACCTCGATAATCGGTTAGCAGCGACAGGGCATTGGTCAGGCCCGAAAACAGCATCATCATGTTGGGGTTGTCGCGGTGTCACCTCGTTCTTCGAACCAGCGGAAGATATAGCCCCGTGGTTTGTCGCGCCCGCTGATCAGGTAATCGAGGGTATAGTCGTTATTCATGGTCGCCGAGAGTATGACTTCGCTGTGCTCGGTACCACAGAATAATATTTCATCACCGGGCAAGACTGGCTCGTCATCGCCAGGCAGCATCATGCATTCCTCGCCACGCTTGATCGTTAATGGCATACAGGCGATCAAACCATCAAGATCGTGTGGATCTCGTCTAAGCTGGCCCAGGCTCAGTGATTTGCCGCTGTCCAGATACTCGCTAACCGAACTGGCTTCCTTGCTGTTAACACAACAATGCCATAGATGCGGAGGTTCGTCGCCGATCATCGATTTCAGACGCTGCACAGCCAGCGCACAAATATCTTCGCCCTGATCGCGGAGGTAATCGACAAACTGCTGTACCTGCGGTGAAATCAGGTGTTTAAGCACCCGCCTCGCCGTGGTCAGGCTGGATTGCAATACCAGGTCCGCATCGGTGACATCGAAGGCAATCTGATTTTCATGCCGGTTCTGACGTACGATGGTAAAGGCGTCGTGATTTAATGATTTTACACTCATTAGAATGCTCAGATTATCGTGATCGTTATCGGTACCGGCCACCACCCCCGCGGCATGCTCCAAACCCGCTTCCTCGAGAGATTCGCGATTAGCATGCCGATTAATCACCTTGGCCGCTCCCTCTACATTACCTGCATTAGGATCGACAATAACCGGTTTGATGCCTTTACGAACAAATTGCTTGTATAGCCATCGACCCATGCGCCCGTACCCGCAAATAATCCAGTTGCCGGTTGGCACAGCTATTGGCTCACCCAGTTTGGCTTTCGGATTATGCACCAGGCAGGCATTCAGATTGTGCAAGCGCGGTGCGGTGATCGCCATGCTGATCAGCTGGGAAAAGATTTCAAACGGATTGATAATAGTGACGTTTCCAAGCGAACACAGGTGCTCGATATGTCGTTTTCTGGTGGAACGGCACAGGATATGGATATCTGGATTTAACAACCGGGACATGACCGCGATACGCACGTTGACCTCGTCGTCAACAGTTAGAATGACAACGCCCTTGCAGTTGGGCATGAGCACGCCAGCGTCCACCAGGTGTTTCGGAACCGCGGGATCCGCGCACAAGCCCGGCATCCTGACTCGATAATCCCGCAAAGCCAGGGCTTTGATGCGCTCCGGGTTAATGTCAATGATGACGGCACGCATCCAGTGATCGCTAAGACCCCGGGCCAGTAAGCTGCCGGTATCACCAAAGCCGCAGATGATAAAGAACGGGTGATGGATACGCCGTACCTTCTTGGCAAATCGATGCTCGTTGAGCGCCAGCAGGAAATGCGGATTTTTCCACAGGTGGAAAGTGGAGCCTATCGCATATAGCCAGGCGACTACTCCCATGTAGAGACAGAGAATCGCCCATAGGCGTTGTTCATCGGTAAACTCGGAAGGTATTTCTCCAAAGCCCGTAGTCGTCGCTGTATAGGTGAAAAAATAAAATGAATGAAACAAATTCATGTACTCGACGTTGCCGTCTGCATCCCGGCCCGGGATCAGCGCCATGCCGGTGATACCGATCGCGTATACGACAATCAATACGAAAACCGGTCCGCGCATATAGCGCAGGACCACCATCGAAACCCGGTCAAGTTCTGAGGTAGTCGCCATGATATTGCTAGCGTCGGGACATTAGCGTATCGCTAACCAGGATGACGACGGTGACGATACTGGCTAGCAGTGCGCCGCCGGCAAGTGAAACGATATTGGCCATCGACTCAGGACTGGGTCCAAGCGCGGTTTGGTTTTCATCGATGACCCAGATGACGCGTGCGCTGATTAGCAGTACGTCGACGACCAGGCTGCTCGCCAGTAACAACGCACCCACCTGGGAGCGGTCGCCGAGCTTGAGCCCGGTGGCGATCAGGTTGATCAGGATTGCAATCGTCAGCAACCAGACATTGTGGTGGCTGGCATTGTCGATATCCCCCATTACGAAGGCGAAAGTGAAGGCTAGCGCCAGAATAATAACAAACCCAAAAACAACCCGTTCCAGGTTCATGTTCCACCTCGCTGCACTGTTATTGTTGCGACAAGAATACGCCGATCAGGCTGATTCGTCACCCGTCACCAAAAATGTCGATTTATTTGTCCCCGCCTGTATTATTCTCCCTGTTCTATATCTCAGGTTTTACTCGAAAATGAGTGCAGATTTCACCAGGGTCGTCGACACTGAAACCCAGGGCAGGATCCAGACTTATCGCGTCGAACAGGTCCGTAAAAGATTGATCGAAGCCGATTGCCCCGCGATAGTGCTGTTCGATCCGGTGCATATTCGCTATGCCACCGGCACGCGCAATATGCAGGTCTGGACCATGCACAACATCTGTCGTTACGCCGTGATTTTCGCCAGCGGTGAATCGGTTTTATTCGAGTTGAACAGCTCGGCACACCTGTCACGGGACACCGTGGCGGATATACGACCCGCGTTGACCACCGATTTCATGGCGGTCGGCAACCGTGTTACCGAAATGGGCCGGCGCTGGGCCGAATCGATGATTTCATTATTACGTGAGAAGGGAATTAACGAGAACAAGCTGGCGATAGATCGTGCCGATTTAACCCTGGTGCTGGAAAGCCAGCGCCGTTCGCTGCAACTGGTTGAAGGGCAATCGATCATGGAACAGGCGCGCGCGATAAAATCGCTCGATGAAATCGAGGCTTTGCGCCGCTCGTTACAAACCTGTGAACAAAGCGTTGCGGCGATGCGCGAAAAGTTGGAACCCGGCATGCGCGAAGCCGATGCACTGGCCCTGCTGATCGACGGCAGTATCCAGCGCGGTGGCGAATACCCCGAAACCCGGTTATTAACGACCGGGCCGAGAACCAATCCCTGGTTCCAGGAAACCTCGGACCGGGTTATCGAAAATGGTGACCTGCTCGCTTTCGATACCGACCTGGTCGGACCGATGGGATACTACAATGATATTTCGCGCAGCTGGGTCGTCGGCGACAAACCCCCGACCAGTGCGCAACGCCGACTCTATGCCCTGGCCTACGAGCAGATGCAGCACAATACCGGGCTGCTCAAACCGGGAATGGGCTTTCTCGAGTACTCGGACCAGAGCTACCAGTTACCCGAATCCTGTGTTCCGAATCGCTACGCCGATGTGGCGCACGGTTGCGGGCTCGGTGTCGAATACCCGTTTATCTGGTATCGCGAAGACGAGGAATGGGGCGCCTATGATGGCGTGTTCGAAGAAAACATGGTGGTTTGCATCGAATGTTACGTCGGCGAACTCGGCGGCCACGAGGGTGTGAAACTGGAGCAACCGGTCTGGCTCAGTGCGAACGGTACGGTGGTTTTATCGGATTACCCGTTCGAGCTGGATTACTTGTGAGGTACTATTATCCCGGCGACACTATATATCGCATTCAGCGCTTCTGATAAGTGTCAGATAAAGGCGTGGCTTGAAGGCAATGGTTACTCCATTGGCAAAAGCCACAACGCAGAGCTGACACTTATCAGAAGCCCCTAACTGCTGCGTAACGAGTTTGGCCTGGTAGTTCGCGACACTGATCGCGAAGCCGCCCGGCTGCTTCTCGATCGAGGCGCGCAGTGGGGTGAGTCGGGTCGGCAAATAGCGCAGCTTTGCGATGTTGTCATTACCTGCCTGCCATCGCCTACGAGGCGATCCGAATTTCATCGGGGAATTCGTTCGTGCACGAAACCGAGGGTCAATTGATTCTGAACGGCAGTTACGATATCAATTTCACCATGGATCACGAGGTCAAGGACCTGGCCCTGTTTGACGATCTTGGTAAAAAACTCGAGGTGCCGCTCGAAATGTCGCCGCTCGCGGTGCAAATCATGCGCGACGGACTGGCGAAATATGGTCCGCGAGCCTGGTCCGCAATGGTGGTCAAACGCCTCGAGGATGCCTGTGATGAAAACTTGCGTGCTCCCGGCTTCCCGGAGTATCTTACCGACCTCGAACCCGAGGCCGCAGGTGCCGAAGTCATTCCACGTAAAGGCCAGGTTTTAAAGTCATGACGACAAAATTTGCAACCATCGAAGTCTCTCCCTTGAGCCCGGCCCTGGGCGGTATCATTTCGGGTGTCGATATTGCCGCGGGTGTCAGCGACGAACAGTTTGCTGAGATTCGCCAGGCATTCATTGATTACAGCGTAATTTTTTTTCGTGACCAGCAGATAACACCCGATCAGCACATCGAGTTTGCGCGCCGTTGGGGCGAGATCAACGTAAACCGGTTTTTCCAGGCGGTCGACAGCCACCCGATCATAGCCGAGGTGCGCAAGGAAGCTGACCAGAAAAAGAATATCGGTGCCGAATGGCATACCGATCATTCTTACGACGAGATTCCGGCAATGGGATCGATACTGTATGCGCGCGAAGTGCCGACAGTGGGTGGCGATACGCTGTTTGCCAGCATGTACGCGGCTTATGACGCACTCTCCGACGGGCTCAAGCAGATGCTTTCGACCATGAATGCCGAGCATTCCAGTCGTCATGTCTTTGGCGAAGTGGCTTATGGTGATCGTGACCTGGACGATTTGGGCAGCAGGCTTGGTAACACGGATGCTGCAACCCAGGACTCGATTCACCCCGTCATTATCAGGCACCCGCTATCGGGCCGGCCAGCGCTATACGTTAACGGCGACTTTACCGTGAAGTTCGAGAACTGGACGCAGGCGGAATCGCAACCGCTGCTCGATTACCTGTATGCCCATGCGTGTCAGAATGAATTCACCTGCCGTTTCCAATGGCAGCAAGGCTCGATGGCAATCTGGGATAACCGCGCCACGCACCATTGTGCGCTCAACGACTATCACGGCGAACGCCGCTTGATGCATCGCATCACGATCGATGGGGTAGGGCTGCAAGCCGCGGCAGCCTGAGGACTGCCGCGCTCGAAGGATTAGCTAGCGGCCTTAACCTCGTGCATATACACATCTTGTTGCGGGTACGGAATGCTGATGCCAGCCCCGTCAAACTCGACCTTGATCGCCTCGAGCAGATCGCAGCGCACACCCCAGTAGTCGTCGGTTTTAACCCAGGGTCGAACCTGTATGTTGACGCTACTATCGGCGAGTTCACCGACCCTGACCACGGGGGCGGGGTCGTCAAGAATACGTTCCTCCGCTTGCAGAACATTGTTGATGATATCGCGCGCCTGGCCGATATTGTCATCGTAACTAATCCCGAACACGAGATCGATTCGACGCGTGGGCAGCGCGCTGACGTTAGTGATATTGCCACCTATAATCGATGAATTGGGTACGATAACGCGCTGATTATCACCCGTGTGCATCATAGTTGAGAATAAGCCAATTTCGTCGACGACGCCGTCGGCACCCCCGGCGGTAATGAAATCACCGACCTTGAACGGCCGGAAAATAACGATCATCACCCCGGCAGCGAAGTTACCCAGCGAATCCTTAAGCGCCAGGCCAACGGCAAGTCCGGCAGCGGCAACGATCGCCATTAACGAGGTTACGTTCACTCCGAGCGAGTCGACGGCGGCGAGTACAACTGCGACCAGCAGTATTCCGTAGGTTATGTTGCCTAGAAAGCCAACCAATATGGCATCGGTGCCGGCACGAGTCATGGCCTTTTGCACCAGGTTGCTGAGCATGCGCGCAATGATTTTACCGATGATAAAGATCGCAATCGCAATACCGATCTTGATACCCCAGTCGAGGGCATTTTCGGATACCCAGGTTATTATATTTTCCATGATTTCTCCTGTTGTTAATTGATATCGTTAATTCAAAGCGCGAGATTGTGCCACTTGTGGATGCATTTTTGGAGTGGTTTCTTGCAATCGATAAATATATTCTGAAAGATGAAGGGTCACAGGATCTTTCGTCTCGACGGATTAACCATATTTGAGATCGGTATGTTCAAAGATAAGCAAGTACCTGGAGAGGAATATTTATGAAAGTGAGCGACTTGTTTGTGCGTTGCCTTGAGAACGAGGGCGTCAAGTATATTTTTGGTATTCCGGGCGAAGAGAATCTCGATGTCATGGATTCGATGATCGGCAGCAGCATTCGATTCATAACCACGCGCCACGAGCAGGGCGCGGCCTTCATGGCCGATGTTTATGGGCGCCTGACCGGTAAGGCCGGGGTGTGCCTTTCGACTCTGGGGCCGGGAGCCACCAACCTGATTACCGGCTTCGCTGACGCCAATATGGATCGCGCACCGATCATCGGTATCGCCGGTCAGGGCGCGACCACGCGAATGCACAAGGAAAGTCACCAGGTGCTCGACCTGGTTAACCTGTTCGCGCCGATTTCCAAGTACAGCGTGCAGATTCGTGAGCCTGAAATCGTGGCCGAAATCGTGCGCAAGGCCTTTAAGGCAGCCCAGGCTGAAAAGCCTGGCGGCAGTTTTATCGACTTCCCGGAAAACGTGGCGGAAATGGAAGTCGAGGGTAAGGAGCCTCTCAAGGTACAAAGCCCCAGGCCGCCGGTTCCGCCGGCCGCAAAAATCAGCCAGGCGGCCGGGATTATTTCGAATGCGAAATATCCTATCGTGATGGCAGGGAACGGTGTCGTGCGAGCCAATGCGAACGAAGCTCTGGTAAGTTTCGCTGAAAAACTCAAAATTCCGGTAGCAACCACCTTTATGGCCAAGGGCAGCATACCGTTTTCACATGAGTTTTCGCTGGGCACCGTGGGTTTGCAGGCCCACGATTATGTTGCCTGTGGTTTCGACCGCGCCGACGTCGTGATCTGCGTCGGTTACGACATGATCGAGTATCATCCGTACCTGTGGAACCAGCAGAAAACAGCCCGGATTATTCACATCGATATGAGCGCCGCCGAGGTTGATGAGCACTATATTCTCGAATGCGGCGTGATCGGCGATATCGGTGCCGCTTTGACGGCGATAGCGGCCGAGGCTAAACCGCAGACGGAAGCAAAGGCTCAGGTCCTGCGCGAAACCATCGTCGCCGAATTGAATGCGCATGAAAATAATGATGCATTTCCGCTCACACCGCAGCGAATTATTCTGGATTTAGGCAAGGCACTGAATCCAGACGATATTGTCGTATCCGATGTGGGTGCGCATAAAATGTGGATAGCGCGCATGTATCAGGCCGAGCGCCCCAATACCTGCATTATTTCAAATGGATTTGCGGCGATGGGTATCGGGCTGCCGGGCGCGATAGCAGCGAAACTTGCTTTCCCTGATCGAACCGCCGTCACCGTGACCGGAGATGCAGGTTTCCTGATGAATTCACAGGAAATCGAAACTGCTTTGCGCATCGGCGTCGCGGTCGTAATCCTGGTGTGGAACGATAGCAAGTACGGCCTGATCAAGTGGCACCAGGACCGTCGCTTTGGTCGTGAAACCCAGATCGAGTTCAATAATCCGGATTTCGTCAAGTATGCGGAAAGCTTCGGCGCAAAGGGTTACCGTGTTGAATCTGCGTCGCAGCTGCTACCAACCCTGCAGCAGGCCATTGCCGACGATACCGTGGTGCTGATCGACTGCCCGGTCGATTACTCGGAAAATATGAAACTCACCGAAAAGCTCGGCAACCTGGTGTGCCCGATCTAGGCAATTTCCTGGAACCTGGGAATAACGCTTGCTAGCATATCAGATCGGCCCTGTTGCTGATGAGGCAGGAGATGATGATTGGCGCTTCAGCGTCGGGTCAGACCGGCATAGGCGATCGATTTGACTGCCTCTTTTTTTGCCTCCCGCCTGAGTACATAGATTCCGGATCCGACGATCAAGGCGATCCCGCCCACGGTCGATAAATCCGGGATTTCCCGCCAGACCAGGTAACTCAGCAGGGTTACCCAGACGATCATGATGTACTCGAAGGGCGCGATGTTCGAAGCCGGCTCGCGCTGATAGGCGTTACTCGAACACATGAAACCCAGTGCGCTGGTCAAGCCGGTCATCGCCAGTAGTACCAGGTCAAAAGTGCCGGGTATCGACCAGGCTCGCAATAAGAACTGCGAGTTGACATCGGCGTTCTCAGAGGGATTAATCCCCGCTAAAAGCAAGCCAGCGAGGCTGCCCAGCACCACGAAAGCAACGCTTGCATACAATGACATCACGGCGGGTGGATCGGTCATCCTGGCGACGCGTACCATGAGCTGGCAGCAGGCGTAGAAGAAAGCCGCCACGATCGGCAACAAGCTGAATAAATTGAAGGATTCGGTATCGGGTCGCAGTACGATCAGCATCCCGACAAAACCGATCGTGATGCTGATGAAGCGGCGCAAGCCGACCTGCTCACCGAGCAGTGGAATTGAAAGCAGGGTGATGAAAAACGGCGCGGTGAAAAACAATGCCGTCGCGGTGGTGAGTGAAATACCCGCAAGCGCAATATAAAAACAGGTGAACGCGGCCAGCATCAAAGTACCACGGACCAGGTGCAAACCGGGATGATGGTGCCGCAAACTACCGAGGCCATGGGTGAAATGAATCAGCACCAGCAGTATCGGGATAGCGACGAGGCCCCTGATCGTCAGAATTTGATGCACCGGGTAGCCGCCGCTCATCTCCTTGATGATCACGTCCTGGATTGCAAATAGAAACTTGCCGATAGCCACGATTGCCACTGCCTGCAGTAACGAGCTTATCGCGGCCGGGCGGATCAACTCTTTATAATTCGCAGTTCGTAACCTGCCTTGGCTATCATCTCGGCTTCCTGGTCCAGGTAGGCGTCGGTGAGGGGATGGTTTTCCAGCCACGGCCCGGGTATTTCGAGCGTCATATCCTGCGCATCATTGAGTTCTAGCCGTAACGGGGGCAGTTCGATCGGACCACGTCCCCGATTGAGTAACACCGCCAGACGCAGGAGTCGTGTCATCAGGCTCAGCGCCTCGGAGCGCACATAGACATTGCCTTCGATCAATTCGGGTTGGTACTTGCGCCGGTGCAGTCGCACCATGATTGACACTGCACCCTGCTCCTGGCGGGAGAATCCGGGTAAGTCCATATTTTCCAACACGTAACCGCCATGCTTGTGATACTGGCTATGGGCGATCAACAGCCCGATTTCGTGTAATTGCGCTGCCCAGCCCAGTAAGCGACGTTCACGCTTGAGTAGACCCTGTTCCCGGACCTGGTCAAAAAGCATCAGCGTTGTTTGACGCACCCGCTCACCCTGTTCTGCATCGATATGATGCCGCTTCATCACGTCGAGTACGGTAACCGCGCGTCGATCTTCGTAAAGCACACGCCCGATCAGGTCATGCAGCACGCCTTCCCGCAATGAACCGTCGGAAACTCGCATGAGTTCTAAATCCAGGGAATAGAATATCGCCATCATCACGGCGACACCGCCTGCGAATACCGGTCGGCGTTCCTCGCTGAGCCCGTTGACCTTGAGTTTTTCAAGCTTGCCTGCCTTGATAATCTTGTTGACCAGTTTATCCAGGCCGTCGCGAGATATGCCGGTTTCACTCCAGCCATTCTCACGCAGTACATTGTCTATGGCGCGGGCGGTTCCCGAGGTTCCGATAACATCCCTGGCGTCAAGCGACTTCAGCGTTGCGATGTAAGGTTCCAGTTGCAGCTCCGCGCGCAGAATCGCGCGGCGCATGCGTGCTTGATCGTATTGGCCATCGGGAAAAAATCTCTCGCTACTGCTAACACAGCCCACGTACAGACTTTCTAGAAAGAGCGGTTCATTTTTGTCAGCGACGATGATCTCGGTGCTGCCGCCACCGATATCGACCACCAGGCGTCGGCCGCGATCCCCTTGCAAGGTCTGCGCGGCACCGAGGTAAACCAGGCGTGCCTCTTCAACACCGGAAATAATTTCAATCGAAAATCCAAGCGCTTTTTCGGCGCTTGCGATAAATTGCTTTGAGTTCTTTGCCTTGCGCAAGGCGTTGGTGCCTACCACCCGCACATTGTCCGGGTTAAGGCCGCGCAAGCGCTCGCCGAATCGTGCCAGGCAATCCAGTGCCCGCGCGCTGGCTTTGTCGGTTATCAGATTTTTTTTATCCAGCCCGGCCGAGAGTCGTACCATTTCACGTTCGCGATCAATTACCGTCAACACGTTTTCTTCTTCACGCGCGACCAGCAGGTGAAAGCTGTTAGAGCCCAGGTCGATCGCTGCAAATTGTTCCACTTCAGGTTACTCCATTACGTCTAGACTGAGACTGGTTCACCAATATAGCCAGATGATGACAATCGGAAACTTTCCAGGTGATTTTCATAATTCGACGACAATATTACCGACATGTTTCTTTTGCAGGAAGGTTTGCTGTGCCTTGCCGAGTTCATGCAACGGGAAAGTCTGTGCCAACAGCGGTTTCAGTAAACCCTGTTCGATCAGGCTGACCAGTCGCTGCATCGTACCCGGTGGTACGATAGTTGCACCTGTCAATTGTAAATCCTTGTACACCAGTTGACGTAAGTCAAACTCGACCAGCGGCCCGGCAATTGACCCGGAGCTGGAATAACGTCCGCCCTGGCGTAACGCGTTGAGCAGGGGCATGAAGGTTGAGCCGCCGACGACATCGAGTGCAACGTCGATTGCGCCTGCAGCTGCATCGTGAATTGCTTGCTCCAGGTTTTCGACATTGCGATCAATAACGTCATCGGCGCCCAGCTGTTTGAGTAAATCGGCCTTGGATGATGATGCGATAGCAATGACTCGTGCACCGCGTAAACGGCATAGCTGGATCGCCGCGGAGCCGACCCCGCCGGAGGCCCCTGCAATCACTACCGTCTCGCCTGGCTGTAACCCGGTACGTGCGGTCAGATTCTCAGCGGTAGTGTAAGCGCAAGGGTAGGTCGCCAGTTCGGCATCACTTTGCAGTGTGTTGACCCGTAGGGCGTTTTCACTGCGTATGGTCGTGTATTCGGCAAAACCGCCATCGCATTCAGAACCGAAATACAGGGATCGCGATGGATCGAGCCAGTCACCGCTGGCGAGGATCCAGGGGTCGAGAATGACCCGCTCACCGATGCGCGATTTTTCCACCTCGGCACCGACATCGACAATCTCACCGGCAACGTCGGCGCCCTGGATGCGGGGAAACGTGATCGTGGTATTGCCCCAGCTGCCGGTCCCGGCATCGGCGCAGGCAAATCCACTCTTACCAGCATCATCGGTGATGCCTTCAGTTACCGTTTTGGAGTACCAGGCGGTGCGGGTGTTAATGTCGGTATTGTTAAGGCCGCAGGCGCCAACGCGGACCAGCACCTCGTTATCAGCTGGAATCGGCGTCGGCCAATCTTCGTGGTACTCGAGCTTGTCGAGGCCACCATGTCCAGCCAGAACCACTGCCCGCATTGTTGCTGCAACCACCATCTGATAAATCTAATCTGAAAGCAGGAATAGTATTTAAAGGTGAATTCAGAGTCACTAAGTTTATAATGTCGCTCAGGTTGACTTTCGAACCGATGCGATGAACCGCGGCGTCCATTGCAAATCGGAGCTATTCCAGTTGGCCTCGATTTTGATAAATTTCGGGCGTATTTCGCAGGCTAATGCCGCATTTGCACGGAAAGACGAACGGTGAGGACAGGATGGAACAAATATCAATCGACAAGTTTCGGATGTTGTTTAGAAGCGATACTGAATTCGCAGTCATTGATCCGCGCAATGCAAGGGATTTTACGGAGGGACACTTGCTGGCCGCGAGTAATCAGCCCCTCAACCAGCTCGAGCAGCTGGTTAAACTTGGGGTGCCGCATTCACAAACCCTGATTGTTCTATATGACGCCGGTGGTGGTGAGGCAGGGCAGGCGGCTGAATTACTGGAATCTATTGGCTACTCGAATGTGGCGATTCTTTACGGTGGTACAGCCGCATGGGAGGCATCGGGTGGTGCCCTGTTTTCCGGGGTCAGTGTGCCCGGCAAGGCATTTGGGGAGTTTGTCGAAAAGGTCTGTGGAACCCCGTCGATGACAGCGGCCGAGTTATTTCATCGGCAAAAACGTGGCGCAAAACTGTTATTGATCGATTCGCGCACTGCAGAGGAGCACAGCAGCTATTGCATTCCGGGGGCACAGCTATGCCCGGGCGCCGAGCTGCATTACCGGGTACTTCCCCTGGCTGATTCAGACACCGAAATTGTGGTGCATTGCGGTGGACGAACACGCAGCATCATCGGTGCCCAAACCCTGATCGATGCCGGCTGCAAACGAGTCTACGCGCTCGAAAACGGCACCATGGCCTGGCAGTTCGAAGGACTTGAACTGGAACATGGTAACGAGTCGGCAATACCTGAACCAGATGAAGCCGCACTGCCGACGATTCAGGCCACCGCGCAGCAATTGGCCGCACGTTGGTATATCGATCGCGTCAGCTCGATCCCGGTGCGGGCGGATCGCAACCGTTACCTGATCGATGTTCGCAGCCGCGAGGAATACGAGGCGGGACATATCAAGGGCTCTATACACGTGCCGGGCGGGCATTTGCTGCAAAATATCGATCGCTACCTGGTGGTTCACAATGCCACGGTAATACTAATTGATGGTGACCGGGTGAGGGCAGTTACCACCGCGGTCTGGTTGCGGCGCATGGGGTTGCGACGCGTATTCGTTTTCTCGCTCGACGATGACAAGGAAAACCTGGAATTCGGAGCGGGTAATATTGCCAGTCCAGTGGAAGATCGCGATCTCGATCCTGGCGACTATACTGATCATGAAGCCCTGATGGCGGAAAACCGCGCCTACCTGGAATGGGAGATTGCGCTGTTCGATATGCTTGAGGGCGAGCCGGCGGCACCTTATATGAGCGCTGGCTGAAATCAATTTTTCGAGGGCACCCGATCGAAAAAAATGATTGGATTCGAAGGTTTGTTTTGATCACACTGCCGCGCAGGTTAATGATGCAGGAACCGAGGTAGAGCCATGACTGAAGCTGCCACGACCGACCAGGCCAAAGGCAGGCGCAAGTGGAATTTCCACCCAAGCCTGGCTGAACAAATGGCGCCGTTTTACCAGTGGCCACCGCAGCTTGGAAAAACCCTGCGTTATATCGCGGCATCCTGGGGCCCGTTCAGCGTGCGCATTTATATTCTCGGCCTGTCTATTTTTATCTGGTTTTATTTTTCTCCTGCGCTCGAGCGTTGTCGCGAATTCGGTTTTGACTGGATCGCGCAGATCTGGTTGCGCAACCTGCTTATAATGCTGGCAGTGGCCGGTAGTTTGCACCTTTACCTTTACACCTTTGGCAAACAGCGTGACGAGGGGAAGTACGATCCACGTGACCTGGCTCGAAACTCGAAGCAGTTTCACTTTAATAACCAGGTCTGGGACAACATGTTCTGGGTGCTGACCAGCGCGGTGGGCTTCTGGACGGCCTACGAAGTCCTGATGATGTGGGCTTATGCGAATGGTTACGCACCTTACCTCGAATTCGCCGACAACCCGGCCTGGTTCATCTTCCTGTTATTTGTTACGCCATGGTGGGCCGGATTTCATTTCTATTGGCAACATCGGCTATTGCATGTTCCCTTCCTCTACAAAATTGCGCATAGCTGGCATCATAAAAATACCAATACCGGCCCCTGGTCGGGACCGGCAATGCATCCGCTCGAACATTCTATCTGGCTGACCGACGTGCTCATATTCCTGTTCATATTTTCGCACCCGATACACGCGATTTTCATTTTGCAGTTTCATGCCCTGACCGCGGTAACCTCGCACACCGGGTATGAGAACCTGCTGCTCGGCAAGCAGTTCAAGATTCGCATGGGGGACTTTTTCCACCAGCTGCATCACCGCTACTTCGATTGCAACTACGGCACCTTCGAAACGCCCTGGGACCAATGGTTTAGCACCTACCACGATGGGACCGCACAGGGAGACGAGTGGATCAAGCAGCGGCGTCGTCTGTTGTATCAGCAAAAAGCGGCCTCCTGAGCATTAAACCTCGAATAGTGATACCGTGTCCCGTGGCGGCGTGAATCAAACTGGCGTCGGGCGCAAAACGCTGGCTACGCTCGATGCAGGCGATGACGTCAAGTCGATAACACACCCGGTGGGGGCGGGACATGAGCAAGCAGCAAGCGGCGTTAATTCAGGCCCTCGGCGCACATGCTTACGTCGATCCGGAAATATTTAAAGCCGAGCAAAACCTGGTATTTGCCTCGACCTGGCAATATGCCTGCCACGTTGAAAAGCTGGCCTCGCCAGGTGATTACCTGGTCTGCGAAATCGCAACCGAGAGTATTATCCTGATTCGTGAAAACGACACCACGATCAACGCCTTTTACAATGTTTGTCCGCACCGCGCCTCACGCCTGCTCGAAGCGGAAGGCTGCAAGAAACGCATTGCCTGCCCCTACCATGCCTGGACTTTCAACACCCGCGGCGAGTTGATTTCCGCGCCCAATGCGCAAAATGTTGCCGGTTTCGAAATATCCAATTACCGACTCAAGGCCTGCCGGGTTGAGACATTGCATGGCCTGGTGTTTGTTAACCTGGATGACGATGCTGAGTTACTGAAACAACTGGCGCCCGAGATGCTGTCCGATCTCGAAGCATTCGCGCCCCATCTGCCTGAACTGACATTTGTTCATCGTACCGAGGCATTGCTGGAGTGTAACTGGAAAGTCGCGATCGAAAATTACGCGGAGTGTTACCACTGCGAACTGATTCACAAGGAGTTAACCGGGGGTGTCCTCGATATGGATTCCTACCGCATTCAGAATTTCGCACAGTCGCAGAAGCATTTGTCGGGCTCGCAGTCGGGGGAGAAGCGGGTTTACGCTTTCGAGGATACGAGCGCAACCGACTTTGTCGCCTGGTGGCTATGGCCGAATTTTTCATTCCAGAGTTACCCGGGCGGTCGCATGCATTGCTGGAACTGGACGCCCCTTGCTGTCGATCGAACCCATCTCACGGTCGACTGGTATTTTCCGAGCCCGGAGTTGGCCGATTGGGAACGAGAGTTGATTCGACATCACGCGGCAACCACCTTCCGCGAAGACAGTTCGGTCATGGCACTGGTGCAACAGGGATTGAGCAGTCGCGCTTACGAATCCGGGCCGTTGATGATCGATGCAGAAAAATCACAATATTCCGAACATGCCGTGGCAGCCATTCAGCAGCTCTGGCGCGATGCCATGGGAGCGGACAATGAGTGATGTTCAAACGCCGACCGAACGCCTGTACGCGATTGTCGAACAGGGGCTTTGTATCGGCTGTGGGCTATGCCAGTCGGTGGCTGGTAAGGACCAGGTCAGGGTTGTAAAGACCCTGAATGGTTACCTGGCACCGGTAGTCGAAAGTGAACTCGATGATGAAACTGTCGACCGGATTTACGCGGTTTGCCCCGGCACCCGAATCGAAGGGCTGCCCGAGCGACTGGTCGAAGAGGATACCCACAAGGACAATATCTGGGGCCCTTGGCGGCGCATGGTGCGCGCCTGGGCGGGTGATCCTGAAATACGCTTTGAAGGATCTACCGGCGGGGTGCTGACCGCACTCGGGGTTTATCTGCTTGCATCGAAACGCGTCGATTTTATCCTGCATGTCAAGACATCGAGCACCGAACCGAGCTTCGGTGAATGCGCCTTGAGTTTTAGCGAGGCCGATGTGATCGAGGCCGCGGGCTCGCGCTATGGACCGGCGGCGCCATTGATTAATATTAGCGAGGTGCTCGATCGCAACCAGCCTTTTGCCTTTATCGGTAAACCCTGCGATATCTCCGCGCTCAGGAACTATGCCAAACAGGATGATCGCGTCGACCAACTGGTCAAGTACTGGCTGACACTGGTATGCGGTGGATACGGCACACCGAAGGGAACGGTAGCGTTTTATATACGCATGGGTATTGATCCGGACCAGGTCACCGGCTTGCGCTACCGTGGTCGCGGCTGCCCGGGTCCGACCCGGGTCGAGACCGGAGACAAGGCGCAGGAATTTCACTACATCGATTACTGGGGTGAGGACGAGACTACCTGGCAGCTTCCGTTTCGCTGCAAAATCTGTCCGGATGCGATTGGCGAAGCGGCTGACGTCGCTGCCCTGGATACCTGGGTTGGAGGATCGCCAACACGAGAAGGTAGCGTCGACGACCCCGGCACCAACGCCATTATTGCGCGGACCGGGGCTGGAGAGGAGTTAATCGCCGCCGCCGCGGCTGACGGCGCACTGACGCTTGAATACGATATTGTTCCGGATACGGTCAGTGTTTATCAACCACACCAGGTCAACAAGAAATACGCGGCCTGGGCACGCCACCAGGGGCTCAAGGACGCCGGGCGTATCGTGCCGCAAACCGAACGTTTGCGTATTGCCGAACTCGCACAGGAATTACCCGATGCAAGCAACCAGTTGCAACGTGAGGGTACCCGCAAACGCATCGAAATTGGCAAGGCTACCGAGCCGACTCCCGAAACCTGGAAACCGTGAGATGACTACAGGGTTGCAGGTTCTGCCTCTGACCAGATGCATACCGGTTACCGGGCGTCAAAGTTTGAATGAAAGAATAGGCTAAAGCAATGGGATGGACTCCTCCTCACTCTACCGGCATCGATGTGCCAAACTGATAGTGTCCTTAACAGTTAACGAGAAGGAGGAGTCCACGATGAAGATTAATCGAGTTGGTGTAGATTTGGCAAAAAATGTTTTCCAGTTACATGGTGCAGATTGCAGAGGTAAAGCCGTCTGGAAGCGCCGGTTATCCCGGGGTAAATGGTTAAAGGTATTGTGCGATACGGTTGAGCCGGGGACCGAGATCGGTATGGAAGCCTGCGCCGGCGCCCACCACTGGGGCAGACAGTTGATGCAGCGAGGTTACCCGGTCAAGATCATTGCACCGCAGTTCGTAAAGCCCTTCATCAAGAGCAACAAGAACGATGCCAATGATGCGCAGGCAATCTGCGAGGCGATGGGCAGGCCCAACCTGCATCCAGTCCGGGTAAAAACGGTTGAACAACAGGATCTCCAGGCGATCCATCGCATCCGGGATGAGATTAAAAGTCATCGTATTGCCAAGGCCAATCAGATCCGGGGCCTGGTCACCGAATACGGGTTAGTGGCGCCGCAACAACTACCTGCATTACGTAAAGCGATCCCTGAATGGCTGGAGGATGCCGACAATGGCTTAACGTTCTTGTTCAGACAGCTGCTTCAGGGATTATGGGGAGACTTGCATGCGCTGGATCAGCGCATGACCGAGTTGGATAAACAGATCGCCGTCATAGCACAAGAAGAACCGACTGCGAGACGCTTACTACAGCTGCGTGGCGTGGGCCCGTTGATCGCAACTGCCCTGGTAGCAACGATCGGCGATGGGAGGCAGTACCGTAAAGGTAGAGATATGGCGGCGGCTCTGGGTCTGACTCCAAGGCAGCATAGTTCTGGTGGAAAAGAGAAACTACTCGGGATCAGTAAGCGGGGTGATGCCTATCTGCGATGTTTACTGGTGCACGGTGCCCGTTCCGCGGTGCGCACTGCAAAAGATAAAGAGGACCGACTGAGTCGTTGGATCGTCAACCTGCAATCGAGACGGCATAGTAATGTGGTTGCAGTAGCGATGGCCAACAAAATGGCGCGAATGGCCTGGGTGATGATGACTCGGGGTGTTGATTATGATCCGGATTTAGCGGCGGCATCAGTGAGCTAAATAGAAGTAACGAGGTGAGTCTATTCAATTGACGATTGCGAAGTAAGCGGTTAATGGCAAACAGGTCGAACCGGCACCGATAAAACCCGGGAGTGTCCGCGTGTGTAACAATACGAGAAAGCAATAGGGAATCGGTGCGCGAAAACCCCATTATGGCCCGGCATCAGCGTATGCCATCTGAAGAGGCCGGATATACGTATGCAGTCGAGCCAGCTGCCACAAACCGATTACTTGCAAACGAGGAGGAGTCCATATACGGACACTCGGTTCAGCAGCACAAATTTTTATGAAAAATCGCAATCACTTTTATCCCCCTCAAAATCCAGGAGAAGTTTAATTAGAGCTCGGGGGCACTTCATCGAATCGTTTTAGTGTCCTGGATCAAGAACAACCACTAATACTCTCCATTATTATTAAACGTGATACACAGACTTTAGATTTTCTGTGGTGCAAAAAGCATGCGAATCTGGCACCTTTTACTTTGTAATTGCCCCCTGATCGCCGCGTCTGTTGGCATAAGCGCAAACCTATATCGTTTAGTAACCAAACAGGCGGAGCGGGAATGAGCACGGGCAGTCTGCATTTATTCGTTGGATGGATCGCAATGCTGCTAGGGGCTACGTCTGGTGCCATCATTGGTCTTTTTTTCTATCGTGAAGATTGGGCAGGAGGATACGGCGCATTTCGACGTCGAATGCTGCGTCTCGGGCACATTTCCTTTTTTGGTATCGGCATACTAAATTTTCTCTTTGCATTAACCCTCTCATTGGTAACGTTTCCCGAGACTTACGAGCGCATAGCTTCCACGGGTTTTTTGGTCGCGGTCATATCCATGCCTCTTAATTGCTTCCTTACTGCATGGAAGATGCCATTCCGGCACCTGTTTCCGGTTCCTGTACTTGCTGTGGTCGCCGGAATAATGCCGCTCCTGATCGGATGGCCTTCGTCATGAAAATGGCCCTCATAGCAATGAGTGGATTGCGTGCTTATAACGAGGAACTCACACGACTGGGATTGACATTACCAGGATTTGTGGAGCGCAATAAGGTTATCGCTTCATTACCAAGCCTTGGTCTGTTGACTTTGGCGGGTATGACGCCAGCCGATATCGAATTGGGCTACTTCGAGATCGAGAATCTTGCAGGGTTCGATGGATTACCGGACGACTACGATGTCGTGGCGATATCCTCTTTCTCAGCTCAAATCAAGGATGCATATGTGCTGGCAGACCGATTCCGTTCTGCCGGTGTGCGGGTCATTCTTGGTGGTCTGCATGTTACTGCACGGCCAGACGAGGCGCTGCAACATGCGGACAGCATAATTATCGGTGAGGGCGAGCCTTCATGGCCACAGCTAGTGGCTGATCTGAAACGCGGTCAGTTGCAAGACAGGTATGATTCGCGCGCAATACCGTTCGATCTGGCAGACGCTCCCATGCCACGCTACGACTTACTCGAACAAGAAGCCTACAACCGGTTGACGGTACAGACACAACGCGGCTGTCCGTTTGATTGTGAGTTCTGTGCATCATCGATACGTCTGTCACCACTTTTTCGCGTTAAACCCGTGGAAAAGATTATCGCAGAGATCAGGAGTATCAAGGAGATTTGGCCTAAACCGTTCATCGAGTTCGCCGATGACAATACTTTTGCGAACAAGAAACATGCAAAGCAGTTGGTTCGTGCGCTCATTCCTGAGGATATTCGCTGGTTTACCGAATCCGATATTTCATTTGCCCACGATAACGAGTTGTTGGCCTTGATGAGGGACAGTGGATGTGCGCAGGTATTGATTGGACTAGAGAATACGACACGAGAGGGTTTAAACGGTGTCGAACAAAAATCAAACTGGAAGGCGAAGCAACTAGATTACTACTTTGAGGCAATTCAAAAGATCCAAGGTTATGGTATCAGCGTCAATGGTTGTTTCGTGCTGGGACTGGATGGTACCGGGCCCGAGAGTTTTAGACAGGTCCTCGATTTCGTCAAGACAGGTTACAAAAATCGGGACGATTACTCAATGAAACGGCGTGGGAATTATGCACGTTGTTTGATGTGAATTTCCAACCAGACGGTATGACGGTCGAGGAGCTAGAAAATAATTTTCTGCATCTAGCCAAACAACTGTACAGCGCAGAAATGACAAGGTCTCGTTGGGAGAGTTTTAAACGGTACTGCCATGAGCTCAGAGAACCAACTTACTCAAATGTGGAGGGTGCAAGATGAATGATAAAATGACGAAGCCGTTGTATATAATTGCAGGTGTTTATGATGGCATGCTGGGTATAGCGTTTTTGCTATTCCCGTTGGCCATCTTTGCAATGTATGAAGTTGAGCCACCAAATCACGAAGCTTACGTGCAGTTTCCCGCACTGCTGTTGATAATTTTTGCCGTAATGTTCTTTCAGGTAGCAAGCGACCCAGTCAAAAATCGGGGTTTAATTCTGTACGGCCTTGCTTTGAAAGTTTCGTATTGTTCTATGGTGTTCTGGTACCAGGCTACATCGGTTATCCCTGAAATGTGGGTCCCCTGGGCGTGGGCAGATCTTGTATTTATAGTGCTTTTCATCATTACCTACAAAAATCTAGGCCGATCGGCACAGCAAATCTAGGTAACTTCGGTGTAAGAAGATAAATTGGGTCGACATTAATTTATGTTAATAAATACACTTTGTATTCCTTTCGTTAAGTGCGCAAGCTTCAAAATTCAATATGTCTGATATCAGTGAAATTGTAATAGAAATTGTTAGTAAACATGCCGAAGAAGCTGCTGAAAGTGTAAATCCAACCACTACATTAGACTCATTGGGCATTACTTCTCTTAATGTCATAGAGATTATTTTCGACATTGAGGACCATTTTGATATCACCATTCCTGACTATGGCAAGGCTGAAAATCTCGATCTCAATTTTCGTACAATTAAAGATATAATTCAGGCAGTGTCCACTTTAATTGAATCGAAATCATAATGTCACGGGTGGTAGTAACTGGTTTAGGAGCTATTACTGCACTCGGGAACAACGTAGAGGAATTCCAGAAAGGACTAATGCAAGGAACTGACGGAATAGGCCCAATAAGTCAGTTTCAATCTGAAGAAGTGCGGACACGCATAGCCGCTGAAGTAAAGGACTTCAACCCAGAAAATCATTTCGATAAACCCCAGTTAGATTACCTGGATAGATTTGCTCAATTTGCATTGGTCGCTACTCGTGAAGCTGTGGCTGATGCTGGACTGAGATTTACTAAGAAGCTCGCTCAGCGAACTGCTGTGGTTCACGGAACTGGAATTGGTGGTCAGAATACTCAGGAAGCCAGTTACCATAGTATATACGCGTGCTCGGCGAAACGAGTTCATCCATTTACGATTCCCAAGATAATGCCTAATGCTGGCTGTAGCCACATATCGATTGAATTCGGTATTACCGGGCCGTCTTTCACTACTGCTACAGCTTGTTCGTCGGCTGGGCATGCTATAGGGCTGGCATACATGATGCTTCGACAAGGTATGGTTGACGTGGCGCTTTCTGGTGGAGGTGAGGCTTGTATTACACCTGGAACCATGATGGGTTGGGATTCTTTGCGTGTAACATCCAATGACACTTGTCGACCCTTCTCTAAGAATCGTAGTGGCACGGTTATTGGAGAGGGTGCTGCGACATTGATATTGGAGACGTTAGAACATGCTCTTTCTCGAGATGCTAAGATTTATGCGGAAATTATCGGGTTTGGAATGAGTGCCGATGCCTACAATATTGTTCAACCTCTACAGGCAGGGGCAGAACGTGCTCTACGAATGTGCATGGAAGATGCGCGCCTGATGTGCTCTGATATCCAGTACATTAATGCTCATGGTACGGCTACCCGACAAAATGATATTACCGAAACAAGAGCTATACGAGCGGTATTTGGTGAGGAGGCCCCTCGGTTGTCTGTGTCCTCGACAAAGTCTATGCATGGACATACCTTAGGAGCTGCAGCTGCTCTCGAATCATTAGCTGTTATAACGGCCCTGCAAAGACAAAAAGTTCCGGCGACTATGAATTTTACCACTGTTGATCCGGAATGTGATTTAGATTATGTGCCTAATGAGGCACGCGCATTGTCCATTGAAAATGCATTGTGTAATTCTTTTGCTTTTGGTGGATTGAACACTGTCCTCGGGTTTCGTCGCTACCAGCGATAGACTACAAACTTCGGCCAGATGCAGACAACCAGTAAATAAAGTTAAGGCTGGTACTATGTCGTGTGAGACACTAGTACTGAATGGTCATTAATAAACCAAAGGAAATACTTTGTAATAATTCTGCGAGTTTAGCCTTCTGTTCGAGCTTCGGGTCCTTGGGAAGTCGATCGTCAATAACCATCAGAGACTTCGCCAATGTTAGGTTAGTATCGCTATGCCTTTCCCGGAAGGCTAGAACATCTTGTTCAGCCTCATCCCAGATTTGCGCTGTAACACTTTTGATCCAAAGGCCACCCAGAAAGTCACGCTTACCTTCAATCTTTATTTCAAGGACTCCGAGATAATAACCTTGGTTTTCACCGACAGCCTGGAATGCAATTTTTGATTCCAATCGATGCTGGCCATCAATCGGGTCATACCACGATAAGCGGTAGAGCATATAGGTGCCTTTCGGTAATATCCAATAGAAACGTCCATCGGGTTCGACCGGCAAGGTTCTTTTTTCCATGCTCGACATATTTAAAATCATGGGATAAATATTCCAACCCAACCCGCCCTTTTTATATACGTCTCTTAAAGCGCCATTTTCAATCCATCGAAGTCGGCCAAATATCAGGACTTTATTGCCTAGTGATTCGACTGCAGTATCTGGATCAGCAGTTTCCTCCAAGCCAATTGCGCAACCAGTCAGCATAATTGCGATGGCTATCAGTAGAGAAGTTTTGATTTTGTTTTTCCTAGAACAAGAACATTTTCAGTATCTATTATTATTGGCGAGCGCCCTTGATTTGTATCAATAACTTCAATAGGGCTTATCCAAACTTTGATGAGTATCGTCGAAGAAAACTTAATAACAAGTTAATGACCGACTCGGGTCGCTTATCGCTGCTGATTCATCGAGTACGAGGGTCTGCTCTCTCGTAAGCAGGTCCTCATAAAAACCTGTTAGGAGGAAATCTTCGTCCATAAGCAGACACCAGTGTTTTCCATCCTCTTCGGCGAGATACAAAAAATTTGATCAGTTAATCGTTTGAAAATTGATCTGGATCAATTCCCTCGACTTGAAAATTATCCGCCTAACACTAGCTAAACAAAGTTAAAAGCTGTTCCAAGGAAGGCAAGCAAACAGCTTTACATAACCAAGCCCAGCGTCCTGCGATAAGCCAACGACAGAAGGAGATAATTAAAATGAAATACAAACTTAATCAATATTTACTGGTTGTAATTTTAACTATCTTTGCCATTGGATGTGCCGCAACACAAAGCGAGCTAATAACTGCAGCAGGGGATGGCAAAACTGATGCCGTCAAAGCACTGGTGCGGGACAAAGACTTTGATGTGAACGCGAAAAATGATGATGGTATTACAGCTCTTATCTCCGCTTCATACAATGGTCACATTGATATCGTCCAGGTACTTCTTGTAGCTGGGGCAGACGTGAATGCAAAAACCAAGTCTGTTGGTGCGACAGCTTTGTTATTAGCGGCACAAGAGGGGCACCTGGAGGTCGTAAAAGCCTTGTTGGCTAAAGGCGCTGACGTGAATGTGAAAGATAAAACGGGTGGGACGACCCTTACGCGTGCTTCATCGGCTGGATCGGCCGGTCACACAGATACCGTCAACACACTGCTTGCAGCTGGGGCGGACGTGAACGTAAAAGACAACGACAATATGACTCCACTTATGTATGCGTTATCTAAAGGTCATCCCAATCCCAATATAGCGAAAGCACTGGTGCTGGCCATAGATTTAGATGTGAACGCGAAAAATGATGATGATCTTACAGCTCTTATGGGGGTATCCATGTCGGGGCAAACAGAGCTTGTTGAAATTTTACTGGAACGTGGTGCTGATGTGAATGCAAAGTCCAAGTCTTTTGGTGGGACAGCTTTGTTATTTGCAGCACAAGAAGGGCATCTGGAGATCGTAAAAGCCTTGTTGGCTAAAGGCGCTGACGTTAATGCCAAATCAGTTGAGGGACAACCACCCCTTGAGCATGCGGCATTTGGAGGGCATACCGATATTGTGAGGCTTCTCCTTGAAGAGGGTGCCAATGTGAATGCAAAAAACCATGCTGGCACGACAGCTTTGATGGTTGCAGCGGAGGAAGGTCATCTTAGTACAGTTGAAACACTAATTAACTATGGCGCTGACGTGAATATGGAAGACAATCGTGGTGGAACAGCGCTGAGGTTTGCGAAAAGATCTAAACATAAGGCTATTGTTCAATTGCTCGAGGAAGCTGGGGCAAAGCTCGCCGATACTGATAAGGCTTTCGAAGCTTATCAACGTGGGGACTATGCGACTGCTATGAAGGAATGGACAATACGTGCCGAAAAGGGGGAAGCCAAGGCCCAATTCTTTTTAGGAATGATGTACGACCAAGGAAAAGGTGCAACCCAGGACTACAAAGCAGCATTCAAGTGGTACAAGCTAGCCGCCGAACAGGGGTTTGCCGAGGCACAGTTCTTTCTAGCAACGATGTACCAAAATGGGGAGGGTGTCACCCAGGATTTCAAGACAGCATTCAAGTGGCACAAACTCGCCGGAGAACAGGGGCATGCCAAGGCTCAATTCAATTTGGGATGGTTATATACCGATGGCAAAGGTGTAATCCAGGACCACAAAGCAGCATTTAAGTGGTACAAGCTAGCTGCCGAACAGGGATATGCCGAGGCACAGTTCTTGCTGGGTTTGAAATATGGTTCGGGGCAAGGCGTTACCAAGGATTTTCTGCGTTGTTATATGTGGTGGGATATAGCAGCTTCGCAAGGGCTAAGTCATGCCATAGAGAAGAGAGATGGTTTGCAAAAGCTTCTACCTCCTGCAACTGTCAAGGAAGCAAAGAGGCTTGCCCGAGAATGTGTGGCGAAGAATTTCGAGGGTTGCTGATGCATCTTGACGGCAAAATAGCTCATCCGTTGAGTTATTGTATATCTGCAATGTGGTTGATGACTTTCCTAATACTCCGGAGTCAGAGGTAGCACTAGTTGGGTTGGTGGAGTTAAACAAGATGGTGAAGCACCGCGAACCAGACACCCTGAAAAGGAAGAATTTATTTCTTGCCTGCATTGCATTCGGTCTAGTCTATGCAATCGATCTAGTCTTTCATCAAGAATCACTAGGTCTAGGTCATACTATGGATATCATTAGCATATTCATGTTAAGTGTTTTGATTGGAATTGCATTTTTTTTCGCTATCATTTTAGTGGTGCCGATTATTTATTATGTTGGTTATCGAGTACTAGGGAAAAAGGGGATGCCCCCTAAACTTAACCTGATAGCGTGGGTGTGTTATTGGCTAGTAGTCGTGTATAGCCTATTGTCGAAAATTATTGTACTTGCATAGCTATGCACCTTGATCGGTCTTGAAATGCACTTGATTATTGGCAAAGAAAGAAGCCGCTGTATGTCCGCAAAGTACCCTCCACTGTCGTTAGTAGAAGTTTGGTCAGAGTCCGCTTCGGGTCGGTTGCTGCCGCTGATCAATACAATTTGAGCGTCTGCTTTGGTGGTTGATTAATATTATTCCCCCGAAAATTGTGGGCAGCGGACGTATAG
>CAMYLU010000038.1 GCA_947259485.1 uncultured Gammaproteobacteria bacterium
TCTGTTACCCCCGAGAATAAAACCGTCCCCGGCGCCCCCCTGGGTCACCGTCGCGTTATCCTCCGTGCCGGCAACCAGGTCGAGATAGTTGACCGGATTGATAATGCCCGGTTCGGTATCCGCAGTGGTATCGAACGGGTCTTCGATGCCGGCACTGCGATCCTGCGCGGTTCCATTGCGATCGATGGCGGCGCCGGGGGCGATAATTACCGCGGCGATGCCATAGTTGATCAGGCTATCGGGATTGGAACCATCATACATAATATTTCCACCGGGGGCTCTGACCGACAAGGTTCCCGAGGTATCGCTGTTGACAATGGTGCTGGTGTTGGTGGCAAAGCTGCTTGATACCGTGTACCAGAGACGCTGGCCATCGGCATCCCTGAGATCGTTAAGGCCCAGCGCGGGTTCAGCCCACGGAAACCGGCCAACGTCGTCGCAATCACCAAAAGTTGTATTAGAGCTCCCGTCGTTATCCGTATCCGCGCAGGGCAGGCGGCCCGGCCCCCGGGCCGTACCGGTGGCGGCGAGACTGATTCCCGGATAATTGTAGGCATATTGCAGCAAAGCTCGCTTGGCTTCCACGAGCACACGCTTGTTATGCAGGTATCGCTCTTGCTCCGCATCCTGCCTGGCTTGCTGGGAAAATCCGACAACCACGGCACCGCTGAGCCCCATGAACGCGAGCACTGCTAGCAATAGTGCATAGCCAGACTGGTTCCTGCGAGGGTAGGTTTTCATAACTAGCCCCCAACAGCTGCCAGGTAACTGACCTCAAGGGTTTCGCCGCTGGTAGCGTAGTAATTCTGGCCATCCGGCGCGGTAATCCTGACCCTGATCTCGTCGCCGATCATGACCTTGATCTTGCTCCTGTCTTCGAGTTCTGCGCCATCTTCGTAAGCAGTCGAGTTGATCCAGACGGTATGTGGCCCGTCCCGTGAGATGGTGATGCCGGAAACCTTGTACTGCCGGGTTACTTCCTCCCGATATATTTGCTGCACTGGAACTTCGATCGTGTCTTCGACCACAACCTTGGGCTTGCTGTCACCACTCCCGTAACGGTTCGAATCGATCAGTTCACGTTCTTGCGGGGTCGTGAACAGTGTCGATAACTCGGCTGCGGCCGCATGGCTACCGGTTAACAGTAAAATCTGGAATCCGATAACTAGCTTTATTGTTACACGACTACTTGGCATCGATTGTCACCCAACGTATAGTGCATCTTGTGCGCAGATTCGGTTTTTTGGTATCCAGCGAGCGACCGATAGGGGTACTGCGGGTCATCGAACAACTATCCACCGTGAACAGGCTTCTTATCGACTGACGCAAAACTTCCAGCAATGCAAACAAGTCTTCTTCGTGCAGCATACCGATCGTCAAATCCATGGGTGAACTCATCACCACCACATCGCGCCTGACTTTGAAGTCCGGACGCTTGAAATCTTCCTGCGGTTGCAGGTTATAGGTCAGGGTCGGCAGACGCAGCACCTGGTTGGCGGACTGGAGGCTTTCAACCCAGCTTAGTCGACGCTCCTTGCCTACCAGTCCGGAAGCCTTGTATTCGTTGTAGAGGCTACGGTACTGCTCAATCAATTCGAGGTCTCTGACTAAATTACTGTAGCGCTTATGGGTCGCACGGAGCTCGCCAACAGCCTTGTCATAGTCTTCCCGTTGCGCGGCTTCATACTGGTAGCCGACGACGATCAGGGCCGCAGACACCAGAATCCCCACGCCAAGCATAATAAGTGGCCGTAACAAGAAGCGCCAATCAATCTTACTCACTCTTAGGCACCTCCCTGACGACACGAAATCCAAGCTGCGCCGCTAAGTTGCGACTTTTACTAGCGGTACCGGCATCGCCACTCAGACGATTGTCGGACTCGATATTTAGTGGGCGTTTGGTAATTTCAACCGAATAATACTTACCCGATTCAGCCATCGTCTTTTCGAGATCGTCAACGGCGCTGAGCACATAGCGATAATTGCCGTCAAAGTTGAGAAATTCGCCCTCAACCTGGGCAATTTCAAAATACCCTTTCTTGGGCTTGGGAGCGTTCCTGTCCTGATTTTTCTTGCGCTTGGGCCGCTTGGGCTTGACCCAGTCAACATCGTTAATACCGGCACTATTCGAGTAGTTGGAAACAAACCAGTCAACCTTCTTGATGCGGATATCAGGAAAAATACTGACATCGTTACTGATCAAAGCCAGCAGTTCCTCCGGATCACGCAAGTATCGGTTCTCGAGGGAATCCACGGTTTTCACAATATGCTGCATGCCGAGGGTCGAGGTAGCAGCGTCGACGCGATTCTCGCTAAGCTGATTAAATTTGGCCCTGTATTTCTGTTCAATCAGCGTGGTATCAGCGATGGTATCCCGGTAAAGAAATCCCTTGACGCCACTGGTCAATGCTATCCCCAGGCCAAGCGCAATCAACGCGATACTGGCAGCGCGCAACCCCATGCCAGCCTGGTGATGTCGAAAGATGCGACGCTCACTCGGCCTGGCATAATGGTTGAGCACCATTTTCTTGCTCGCCAGGTAGCAATAGAGCCCCGAGCTAAAATCCTGCTCGTCCTCAACGTCAATTTTTTCACGTTCCAGTAACTGGTTGATTTCATATATTTTGAAATCGAAATAACTTTCCTGTTCACAGCGCTTCGTCAGTTTATCGAAATGTCGCTTGTTGGTCAGGATGTGGACCGCCACGGTTTCCGAGCGTTCGACAATACGCTGGCTAATCAGGTAACGTTGTGTCGATTCGACATCACGTAACACGTCGGAGGCATAATCGCCCTGGTAAAAGCTCGCGATAGGCACCAGGCGACTCAGAACCAGCTTGCCATCGACGAAAACCGATTGGCGCAGGTTGCTGGGCACCTGCTGACTTACCAGTATGACTGCCCTGTGTTCAGACTGCAGTTCCTTGATATAATTTTCAGACAATAACGGCAAGCTGATGATGCCCGACAATGGCGTTCTGGTTTTTTCAACAATGTTCAACCAGGGTTCAAGTAACGATTGATTGGTAAGACCAATCAGCAATAGCTTTTCTTCCTTGCGAGCTTTCTTTTCCACCGCCTGTGAAATCGCAAAGCGGTACTCTGAAGTTCGGAAATACTTGGCAAAGTTGCGCTTGAGGATAGCCTGCCTGTCGGAGCCGCGTAACAACGGGACCTTTATCTGACGGAATTCTTCTTCAATCAAGTCTACCAAAAGGCGCACCGGCTCATTGGAGAACGAGCGCAAATAGGAACTGAACAAGTCCAGTCCCTGGTCATCGGGTTCGAAATAGACGCTACTCATTAGCTTACGCCCGGACCACTCCTGCGCGACCATTCTGTAACCCGTAAAATATAGAACTCTTCTCATTTCAATTCCGTTAAAAATCGATCGTGGCGATGGTATCGTAAATCGGACCAAGCACTGAAAGTGCCAGCCAAAGAACGATGATGCCGATGGTCGCCATCAACGCAGTCTGCAAAACCGGCTCCATTGCCTCGATACTATCGTTGATGTCACGGTCAAAAAAGTAACTCACGTTGTTCAAAGATTTGTCCATTTGGCCACTAGCTTCGCCAACTCGCAGCATGCGTACGACCAGCGGCGGGAAAATCCCGATATTCTTAAACGCCTCACTAATACTGCTACCTTCCGAAATCTGCTGCCAGGCGCGATCAATCCCGTCCTCGAGAACGGCATTACTGACCACGGCTTTACTCAGGTCGATGGCATCGAGTACGGTTATACCGGAGGCAAACATCAGCGCGAAATAACGCGTAAAGCGCGAAATCTTGATCTTTTCACTAACCGGGCCGATCACCCATAGCTTCAGCAACACTCCGTCCAGGTTGAACCGCGCCTTGCTACTCGAGTTGTAGAAATACTTGAGGGTAAAGAAAATCACGAACGGTGCGGCAATTACCGCGTACCAGTAATTGATCAGGAAATCCGATGTCGCCATCAACAATCGCGTTTCCAGTGGAATTTTACCGCCCAGCGAAACGATAGCGTCCATGATATCCGGCACCACAAAAATCATCATGAACAGGATTACCGACATTACCAGGGTGCCAATAACCGCGGGATAGGTCATTATTTTTTTGGCCTTTCCGAGCAATTCATCCTGCCATTTCAGGGTTTCCGTGATGTCGACCAGTACCTCGCTCATCTTACCGCTACGCTCACCCACGCGAATCAGGCTGACAAAAACATCATCGAATACTTTAGGGTATAGCTCGAGCGCCTGCGAGAAAGAGTTACCACCTTCAATCGCTTCAATCAGGCCAGTGACAATATCGCGAAAGGTCGGATTTTCCTCGCCATCGCGCAGATCGGCAAGTCCCTCCAGGATTGGCACGCCGGCCCGGGTCAGTTGTTCCAGGTAAAACGAGAAGTTGATTAAATCCCGGCGCCCGATCTTGTTGCGGCCGAACATGTCGGTACCCGGGGTCTTTTGCTTGAACGTGACCAGGTCCAGGTCCATTTTTTCGAGGCGCACCTCAAGATCATTGCTATTGCCGGCATCGAGGCTACCCGAGATGAATTTACCGGCGGGATCAATGGCCTTGTACTGGAAAAGTGGCATGCCTAATCCATCCGCTCGGTCATGTCGGCAACCCGAGCGACCTCTTTTATCGAGGTGATACCCTCGATGATGTGACGAATCCCGTCATCAGCGAGGGTAAAGAATCCCTGCTTGTAGGCTGCATCCCTGATTTCCTTGGTGGTTGCTCCATGCGCGAGCAGGTCGTCGAGATCGGAATTCATTTTCAGTATTTCGAGCAAAGCCATGCGCCCCTTGTAACCGGTATTGTCACAGGTGGTACAACCCTTGGCCTGGTAAATCTTGGTTGGTATTTCTCCCCGATTATTGCTCAGCATGCGCAGCTCTTCCTCGCTCGGCGCGTGAGCAACCTTGCAGTACTTACAAAGTTTGCGAATTAAGCGCTGGGCGACAACGCCGATAATATTACCCGCCATGATTTCCGGGATGATACCGATATCCCGAAGCCTCGGGAGCGCGCCGATGGCGGAATTGGTGTGCAGTGTCGAATAGACCTGGTGACCGGTCATGGCGGCGCGAAAAGCCATTTCAGCCGTTTCCTCGTCACGCACCTCACCCACGAGGATAACGTCCGGGTCCTGGCGCATCAGCGATTTGATTCCATTTGAAAAATCCATCCCGGCGGCATCGTTAACCGAGGTCTGTCGGATCAACGGGAAAGGATATTCGACAGGATCTTCCAGTGTCATGATATTAATCTGTTCGCTACTGAGGAAGTTCAACAGAGAATAGAGCGTTGTGGTTTTACCGCTACCGGTCGGACCGGTAACCAGGATGATACCCTCGGGGCGTGACATCATGATCTTGAGGGTGCGCAATGATTCCGCAGGCAGCTCGAGTTTTTCCAGCGGAATAACGCCTTTTTCACGGTCAAGCACCCTGAGCACGATATTTTCGCCGTGAATCGTCGGTTGCGAGGCAACGCGAAAGTCTAT
Organism: uncultured Gammaproteobacteria bacterium; assembly: GCA_947259485.1. Lineage (GTDB taxonomy): Bacteria > Pseudomonadota > Gammaproteobacteria. Next base: position 5,501 of record CAMYLU010000038.1, read on the forward strand.
CTGACGGCCCACGATGGTACGCGAGATACGACCATCCTGTGGCGCACGGGTTTCGGCGATGTTCATGTCTGCCATAACCTTGAGACGCACTGCGATCGCCGCCCAGTAAGTCTTGTGCAGGCTTCGAATCTGGCGCAGCACGCCGTCGATCCGGTAGCGGATGCGCAGGAAGCTTTCTTCAGGTTCGAAGTGAAGATCCGAGGCGCCGCGCTTGACCGCATCGGAAAGCATGACATCCACCAGGCGCACCAGTGGCTGACTGTATTCCTCGATGTCACCCTGGTAGTTGGTATAGTCGGCTTCACCGGTCTCGATCTCTCGCAGAATCCCATCGATCGATAACTCGTAACCGTAGAACTGGTCGATCGCATTGGATATTTCGGCTTCACCGGAGAGCACCGGTAATAGTTCGATATGCTGACCTATCTGGATTCGAATTCGGTCCAGCGTAAACAGGTTGAAGGTATCCGACATCGCGATCGTCAACGTGCTGCGGATCGGATCGTAATTAAGCGGGATGATTTTATGCTTGCGTGCAGTGTCCGAATTGATCATTTTGATCGCATCCGGGTCAGGCACCACGCGCGACAGGTCAACACTTTCCTGCTCCAGCGCTTCTCCGAGCGCCGAGCGCATGATGGCTTCAGTAGCAAATCCAAGATTCACCAGCAACTTACCTAGTGGCTCGTGAACCTTTTTCTGTTCGGTTAAGGCGATATTCAACTGATCTTCGGTGATAACACCTTCATCCATCAGGATCTCGCCCAAACGCTTGGGCTTGTTTTCTGCGTTCATTTTATTGCTAGCAACTCCAGTCGCTGATCAACGACGTCCCTGTTGAACGTCGCGGGTCCATTCCCTAAATTATCCAACGCACGCCGGTAGTAAGTAATCGCACTTCCAGGCTGGGAGATATGCTCCAGGCTAACGGCCAGGTTATAGGCATAGTTTGGATCTCCCGGATTGCTCTGTAGAGCCCTGAAGTAATGTCCCTGTGCTTCCTGCCAACGATTTTGCGCGCCATAAACATTCGCCAGTGCAAAATTCAAATGCGGTGAACTGGGCTCTTCACGAATCATCAGTTTCAACTGCGACTCGGTTTCGCGGGGCGAGTACTTGGCAACCGTTATCAACGAGGCCATCGCCAACGAATCCTTGGGATTGGCCAGCAACAAGGCCTGGTAGTCCTTGATCGCGGCGGCGCCGTCACCATTTTGAACATTGATAGCGGCACGCGCCAGTAGTGCATTGCGGTTTCCTGGAACTTCTTCAAGCACCTGGTTATAGCGAGCCAATGCGAGGCTATAATTTCCCGCTTTATAGGCTTCATAGGCTTCACGCAGCAAGACATCTGTTTGCCTAATCTGGCTGCTCGATGAAATCTGGAGGTTTGAAGAACTGCTGTCAGGCCCTGATGCCTCAACTTCGATCTGCGTGCTACTGGTAACTTCGGTATTTGTTATTTGCGCGCTTTGAGTTTGCTGCTGGCCTACAACAGCGACTTCGATCTCAGGCTCCATCGCTGTCACTTCGGATTCAACTGTTTCGACAGCCTCCTCGATTTCGGTAGATCCGGTGGCAACTTCCCCGATGCCGACGGCAATACTCTCGGCATTTTCAATTATTTCAATCGTGCGCACATCTGCGGCAGGTTCGGCTTCGGCAAATAAATTCGTATCCTGTTCCTGATTACCGGATTTAATCAGGCCGGGCATTGGATCACGCTTGAGCGGTCGTAAACCGGTATCAATTTTATTTGCTTGATCCTGAAACTCGAAGGCACCAAAGATGCCAATTCCAAGAAATATCACTACCATGATTCCTGCGTAAATCTTGAAGTTATGCAGACGCTGCGCCGACGACTTGCTGCGAAAAACTTTCTTCGCATAGTCTGGCGTCATCACGGCATCGGATTCATTTTTCATGCCTGCGAATAACCTCGACGCATCTTCACTCGGAAGTTTCATCAAGGTACGATCATAGTTATCCGGGGCGTAGGTGTATGTCCCGGTGGAATCTGTTCGCGTGGCAGTGGATTGGGTATCGACATTACTACCGGTAGGGCTGGTTTGCGTTGCCGACCGGGTTTGAGTTACATCATCGGGAAGATTATGCCGCGTCGTGTCCTGCAACGCGAGACCGTCGCTTCCGGCGTCGTCGCCTTTTAGAGTTTCGGTCTGATCCTGCGGTAATTTTGGATCAGTCAGCGAAGTGCGCGCGGTAAAATCTGTATTATCTCGCTCAACCAGCAATAACGACATGTCTTCCTGCGACTCGGTCTGGTCAAGCTCGGTCTTAATTTGGGTGGGATCTGACTCTTCTGGCTGGACATTGGTCTGATGGTAAGTTTGATCGAATTCGGTTTCGTCTCCCACAGGGGGTTCATCATGCGGCTCGGCATGCGTCCGAACTTCAGTCTCATCGATTTGGGTTTCGTCCTGCGCCTCGCGGTTGACCAGCTCCGGTTCACCCATAAAATCTGAAACATCTCCGTCGGCAAAAATGATGGTTTCATCCTCACCGGTTTGCATCTGCGTGCTTAAATCAGTGTGCTGCGTCTCGGTTGTGTCGGGGATTTCAATATTAGTTTCTTCAGCGCCGCGTTCAAGGTGGGTATCCTCAAGTTGGGTCTGCAGCCTGGAATCTTCAATTTGGGTCTCATCCTCCAGTTCGCGCCGGGAACTTTGTAGCACATTATCTGCATCTTCCAGCTCGGAAATATCTTCCGGTGCCGAAACCACGATGGTTTCATCAGACGTTTCCGCTTGCGGAATATCTTCCCTGCTCTTTTCCGCCTTTTGCTCGGCGGCTTTCTTGAGCGCGTCTAGCAGTAAACTCATGCGTCTTCTCTATTGCCCGGAGAAAATTTCAGGTTTCAGGAATTTCTTGAAATCCTGTAAATTTGTTTCAAGACTGGCACTATCGATGACGCGTGGGCGCAGAAATATAACCAGTTCGGTTTTATCAAACTCGCGCTCCTTGGTGCCAAACAAAATGCCGAATCCCTTGGCATCATGGAGCCCTGGTAATCCTCTATCATCTTTACTGGCGGTATCCTGCATCAATCCACCGATAACGGCGGTATTACCACTTGCGACCCGAAGCACTGACTCCATTTCACGTACCTGGATTTCAGGTATCTCGGATACGACACCGGCAGCCGCAAGCGCGGGATTGGGGTCCTCGACGAATCTCAGTATGCGCGTGATGGTAGGACGTATATTAAGTATTACCTCGTCGCCGGCGGTGATGAACGGCGTTACGTTCATAACGAAACCAACCGGAACTGTTTTCACGGTGGTATTAAAAGTTTGCGTTATTATGGGCGTGGTGCCACCGGAGGTATTACTGGTCGCATCTATTTCGAAATAGACCGTATTATCGGCAACTTTTAACACCGAAGTCTGATTATTCAGGGCCATGATCTTCGGGCTCGACATAACCGATACTTCACCAAAGGAGTCCAGCGCCTTGATGGCGCCCGAGATATCCCGATCACTGTTGCTATTGACGTAGGTGGCAGACGTAAACGGGGTTGTCCCCAGTGTGCCGCCGAGCGTACTCTGCTCCAGGCTCCAACCGTCGCCCACGGCAATTCGCGACCAGTCGACGCCAGCCTGGAAATCATCATTGAGCGTGACTTCAACCACGGTGGCCTCGATTAGTACTTGCCGACGCGCGCTTCCCATCACGGAGTCAACGAAACGCTGAATATTTTCGTGCGCCGCTGAGGTAGCCATCACCGAAATGGTCCCGGATTCTCGATTGGAAATTACCGTGCCCTGGAACTCACCGGAACTGGCCAGTAATCCAATATTAGCTTCCAGCGATTGCCAGAATTCATTACTCGCTTCGTTTATTACCGAGGTCGATGAATCACCACTGCTGCCGCCATCTTCGCCACCTCCCGCCAACGCAGTTTCGATACCAACGCTGGAGGTAGTTATTCTTGTCATGTTGAGATAGTCAATCTGGTATTGACGAACGAACGGTCGATCTTGTTCGATCACAAGATTGGGGCCATCGAGATAATAACGTAACTGCACCTGGCGCGAGATACGCTTTAAAATCTGGGGCAGGGTCTGGTCAATCGCATTGATACTGACACGACCATCGATCGCAGGATCGATATCCAGATTCAGTCTGGCATCGCGCGCCAGCGCGAACAACAATTCATTTGCCGGTAAATCTGTCGCCACCACGGTGAATGTTTGCATGGGTTCTGCGGGTTCGGGTGCAGCAATAATCGGCACTTGCTCGACAACCGGGGGAATCCCCGGGTCGGCTTGCTCAACTGCCGGCGACGGTGTATCAACATGGCCTTCTGCAACGGTCATCCGTTCATCCCTGTCTTCCATAAAACTTGCACAGGCCGACAGGTTGATAAGAGCAATTAACAATACTATTTTTTTCATCACGTTATTCCAGTTAATATCCGACTGCTATAGCAAAGCTTTCTGCATTCGATATACCGAATGCAGGTAAGGTGAATTTTTCTTTACCGACTCGGGCAGACGCTGCAGTTGATTCCTGCCATTCGATAGAGAATTAAATTCACTGTAGAAAACCCGGTAAATACTCCTTGTATCGGTATTTACTTCATATAAATAAGTTTCCGATAAATCCAGCGGCCATTCATTACGTAGATAATAGACCAGTTCTCGCGCAGCGGATTTACTACGCATCAGAACCTGGATCGACACATTGTCCCGGTTTGCATTACTGAGCCAGTTACGGCTCTCTCTCAATTTTGCATTTAGCCACTGATTGTAATCCGCGGTCAAGCCCAGATCATTGCTATTCCCGGTCTCGAGCGCGTCAGTTGAAGCGGCCTGGTCGAGCGCACTCTGCAGGACTTCGTCTTCAGCCAGCTGCACTGGCGCAGTTTCAACCGGTGTCTTCTCTGTTACCTGATTTGAATTTACATTGACCGGAGCTACCACTTCTTCAACCTGCTTCTCTAAAGCTTCGATTTCCTGCTTTTCTGAGTTTACATTGACAGAAACTAAAACTTCTTCAACCTGCTTTTCCAAAGCTTCGGTTTCCTGCTCCTCTAAGGCCGCTAATTCCTGCTTCAGTGAAGCCGGAATTTGTATCTCCTCCACTACCGTTTCAGACTGCACCGGGGCCGGGCTCATTTCGGGTTCCGTACTCGCCATAACCGGCACCTTATTCTCGTCAGTTTCCAATGCCTGCGGCGTAATATCTGTGATCGGATTGACATTTTTCACAGCATTTTCATGTTTTGGTGCCAAATCCGAAGCCTGGATAGAGCTCCAAATGTCCGCGATCTTTACCGAGATCCATTGTGATCGAGTTTCGTATAGTGCAAATGCCAGGGCTATTATGAGTAATATGCCAAGCCACCACAGAGCGCGTGATTTGCGCGGTGCTTTCTGGTTAAAGGCACTATCGTTTACGGCGGCGGTTACGTGCTTGGCGCTGAGGTTGTGAGTACCTTCTGCAAACGCGGAAAGCAGAATTTTATCGGCGATGATATTGATGCGGCGCAGCAGCCCGTCCGAGTGCAGTTCCACTTTCTTCGCGACCGTGGGGTTGATTAATTCAGGCCCGGTGTAACCCACTTCACGCATTCGAAAGTTCAAATATGTATGAATTTCGTCCTGGGTCAAAGGCTCTAGATCAAAATTGTGGGTAATGCGCTCGCGTAACTGGCGGATAGACTGTTGTGACAGGTTCTGATCCAGCTCGGGCTGGCCAAACAGAATAATTTGTAACAATTTATTCTGGTCGGTCTCAAGATTTGATAGTAATCGAATTTCCTCAAGGGTATCGAGCGGCATGCCCTGCGCTTCTTCGATAAATAAAACCACCTGCTTGTTTTCCATATGTCGCTGCAACAGGTAGTCCTGCAACAGATGCATGACTTCATGCTTGGAAGAATCCTTGGTGACCGGCAGCGACAACTCGTGCGCGATCACGAACAGGATGTCTTCCGCTGAAACACTCGGATTGGCGATGTAGACGATTTCGACCGTGTCCGGCAGTTTGATCTGCAGCATACGGCACAGCATGGTCTTGCCGCTGCCCACCTCTCCAACTACCTTAATGATGCCTTCGCCACGGTGGATGGCGTAAACCAACGCAGCGAGAATATCGCCGCGCTTGCCACCTTCGTAAAACAGGCTGGTGTCCGGAGTGATTTTGAACGGGGGACGCTTGAGGCCGAAATAATCTTCGTACATGACTTATTCCTTGACCTCTAACCGGTCCATGCGGCCATACAAAGTAGTACGATTGATGCCAAGCATTTCAGCCGCCTTGCTGACATTGCCATCGTGCTCACGCATCGCCAGATCGATAACTTCTTTTTCGACTGACTTTAGCAATTGATCAAGCTGAAAACCGCTATCTTGCAATGCACTATGCAGCCAGTCTTCGCTGCTTGATGCGCCGTTGTGTCGCTGTAACCCTGACATTTCCCTCTTCAACACCTCGGGCTTTATTGTTTGTCCCGGGTACTTCGCCGAAAGCCTGATTATTATATTGCGTAATTCTCGCACATTTCCCGGAAAAGTATAATCATTCCAAAGCCTTAGTGCATCCTCATCAAGCTGGAAAGTTGCGACTTCATCCGCGACCTGCTGCATGAAGTAAAACAGTAATTCATTCTTGTCACCATTGCGTTCCTTGAGCGAGGGCACGCGCAAGGTCAAAACGCTGAGACGATGGTATAAATCTTCGCGGAACTGGTTGGTTTTTATGGCTTCAAATATATCCTTGTTGGTTGCAGCAAGAACCCGCGCCGAAGAGTGGTGTGGCTGGGTTTCACCAAGTCGATAATATTCACCATTTTCGAGTACGCGCAGTAACTTGGCCTGCAGGTCCAGGGGCAGATCCGCGACTTCATCAAGCAATAAAGTCCCCGAGCCGGCTTCTTCGAAAAATCCGTTCTTGGTGTCGGTGGCACCGGTAAAAGCGCCCTTGACGTGCCCGAACAACTGCGATTCGAGCAACTCGCCGTTGAAAGCGGCGCAGTTCAAGGTCATGAAGGGTTCCTGTTTGCGCGAACTGCAGCGATGCAGATTGCGCGCGGCGATTTCCTTGCCGCTGCCTGATTCGCCTTCGATCAATACCGGGTAGGGTGAATCAGCTAACTGGCGTATTTGCATACGCAACAGTTCAATTTCTTCGCTGGAGCCGACGATGCCTTCAATGTCATCGTGTCCCGCGTCAGCGCCGCCGCCGGCAATTATCTGTCGTTTCAGACGTACCTTGATTTCAGCGATATCGCAGGGCTTGGAAATGAAATCGACAGCCCCGTCTTCCTTGGCCTGAAACAGGTGCTTCTTGTTATCCTGACCGGATAATACCAGCACGCGGGTCGAGGGGTGCATCTGGGATATTTTTCGAATCACCGCGAGCCCTTCGTCGGGACGATGCGTATTGGGAGGAAGACCCAGGTCGACCAATGCCAGTGTCGGAGAATCCGACATATTACTCATCAACTTGAAGCTGGAAGCCCGATCCGAAGCGCGCTCTATCTCGTATTCTTCACTGAGCACATACTCGAGACTGTCGGCGATAATTGCATCATCGTCGACCAACAACAGTGTCGGTTTCTTTTCACTGTCCAAAGGCATTCTTGAGTAACCCGGGGTTTAATCAATCAAGTATAGTGTCTAAATTTCAACAACTCAAATCATACTTTAAAATTGATTTGAAAGTATTTGAAATATATAAGGAAATTTATCTGAAGCTTTGAATCAAAGTCGAGTTTATCGACAAAAATTGTGCATCGCTGTTAACTGCTTCAAGGTTTGGGCATGAGGCCTGCTCGACAGTTAAACATGCCTAGGGCGGATCCTGTGAAACTGTCGCCTGGATACGCCGTTGAACGTAATCGAGCGAACCGTAAGAACCGGTGCTCGCAATTGCGGTTAGCTGGAAGGTATCGATCGGCGTGATGCCTTCGATATGAGTTGTCTGGCCACATTGAACCTCGATATTAAAGCCTGCAAATACCGGGTCGGTAAAGCTGGTCGATCCGACACAGCTGCCATTGACAATCGACTGGTAAATTCCCCATTCAATGCCACTGCGAGCTGCCTGGGTCGCGCGCGCACCCTGTACTCCATATAACAGGGTAGCTTGTTGCACCACGCGGATATTGATCATGTAACCCACCAGTGCAGCGACCACAACCAGCAGGAATATGGCGGCAATCAGCGTGAAACCTTTCTGCGACGACATCATGGCAGGTTCATCACGTGTATCTGGTGCAGCAGGTTGATCGACTCGCCGCTATCCGCAATGGTAATTTCCACCGTCAGAATACCCCCGCGTTGCGAGGTTCCCGGGTTATAGGTCATATTGCAGCCACTCAACCGGGAAATCACCACCCCACTGGTCCCGCCAACGGGGGGGGTTGGCTGCCCAACGCTAAAAGCGTAGTTGCTGTAACGCACGATCTGATTCGTGGCTGGATTGCAAATGTAGCTGGTTGGCGCATCGATCACGAATACGCGCTGACCTGGCGATTGTTGTTCGAACTGAAATGCCGGGTTCATGCTGATGCGGTGTTCGGGATCATCGGTCGCGGGCGTAACAGTGGACAGACTCAACGACGTACCGGCGGTAGTGACGATACCCGGGTTGTTGTTTAATGCCGCGTCGGTATAAATGCCGGCGGCCGAAGTATTGTAAATCACCAGGCGCCGACCCCCGGCCAGCGGATTGGGGGTATTGAAAAAACCGAGCAGGTTGAAATCGGTGTCGCTCGCGGAAAACTCGAGGGTATCGTTGACGGTCGTAAATTCTCCACCCACCTCATCGCGGTAGCGCGCACCATCAACGGTATTCACCATTTCCACCGCAAATCCTGCTCCGACGGGGGTAACCCGAACGCTGTTCGGTAAAGCCTGGCGCACGTCGCGCGCGATCTGGCGCAAAGCCATTTCCCCCTGATCAACCAGTTGTTGGCGACGTAACTGGTCGTCGTAGGCTTCGATCGGTTGCAGAATCAGCAGCCCACCAGCACTTGCTAGTATTCCGAGTAATACGACCACAACGATCAGTTCGAGCAGCGAGAATCCAGATTGTGATCCGCACCGGTCCATCAGTAGTCGGTTCGGAAGGTACTTAACAGGATAGCGCCAGTTGCCGGATGGCTGACGCTGACGTCGATCTGCATCGCGCTAACCGTATTGAGCACAGCTCCGCTAACAGTAACAGTAACCTGGTAATCGCTGAGCGCCGCGATCGGATTGTTATTCTGGTCACGTACCTGCGTGGTGCCGAGACTATTGTAATCCTGGACATCGTCATAGGTCGGACGTGTTTCACCAGCCTCGGCCCCACCCGATTCAGCGACCTGCGGATCATCGTATGCACGCAGCATGATCTCTTCCAGGTAGGCTTCGGCAATAGTGGTAGCCTGTTGCTGAATCATCGGATCGGCACTACCTCTTACCATACTGGAAAACACGCTCAACAAAGCGGTTGCGGCGATACCGATCACGATGATGGTGACGATAATTTCGATGAGCGTGAAAGCGGATTGCCGACGCATCAGAGCACCTCGACCAGGCCGGTGCTGGCATGCACGCGAAAGCTGTAAGTCGTGGAACCATCACTAATGTTGAAATTCGAGGTGGCTCCCTCGCGTTGGCCACGCGCATCGAAGGTGATACTACCGGCGGTCAGCGAAAATCCAGTGGGTATATCGACGTTCTGATAGTTATTGCCGCGATTCGCAGGATTGGCGACCGGGTTGGTGAAATCATCGGCAATACAGGTCGAAGATTGTCGCAGTTGATAGCTACTCGCGGTGGTGATGACGCGTACATCGCAACCGCTGCTAATCGCGAGTTTCTGTGCAAAACGCACCGCGCTCACGGTATCGTCGAAGAATCCGCGCGCGGCAATTAGATCCTGATCGCCAAAGCGTCCCAACGCGACGATACCCAGTATTCCGAGTAGCAGCATCACGGTTAGCACCTCGATCAGAGAAAATCCTGAACTATGATATTTTTTTACTACACTCATGAGATTCAAACCGTTATCCAGGATATATTCCGATTACTCTAACAAAGTAAAAACACTAGGAATCATTTACTTATAGAACAAATTACGTATCTTACTTTAACTTTCTAAATCCTGGTCTATACTCAAAAAATCGATCAATATTATTGCTCTAGTGTAGGGAGTATAAAACATGTACAAGTCACAAAAAGGTTTCACGCTGATAGAACTGGTAGTTGTCATCGTTCTGCTGGGGATACTTGGAGTTACCGCGCTGGGCAAGTTTCAGGACTTATCCTCGGACGCACAGGAAGCGGCTAATTCGGGCGTCGCGAGCGAATTGTCGTCGGCATCCAGTATCAACTATGCAGCACGGGTTCTGGACCCTACTGTTGCAATAGATCTTTCCGCCGACGGCATACTCTGTGCGGATCTTGTGGATGGAACTGCGACATCATTGCTTGCGGTAGCGCTTCCGGTTGCTAAGTACACGGTCACTAATGCCACTGCTGGTGACTGTGCTAGTAACGGACCTGGCTCCACCTTCACTTGTACAATAGCAGAGAATCCTGCCGTTGTTGGCGTGGCAGATGGCACTGCTAGCGTAATCTG
>CAMYLU010000039.1 GCA_947259485.1 uncultured Gammaproteobacteria bacterium
GAAATAATAACCCTGGGGATCCCGATCCCAGCCGCCGACGGCAATACCGAGGGGTTTGAACAGGTGCCGCTCGGCACACGCGCGTGTGCTCATCCCGGTGGCCCGGGTCAATATCACCGACAGCAAATGCGAGGAGCCGGTGCTGTAGATCATCTCCCCTCCCGGCGGTTCGACCAGCGGCCGATCGAGGGCAAACTCGATCCAGTTATCGCTCACGACCCAGCGCCCATAGTTGTAGATGCTGGTCGATTCCAGCCCCGCTCGCATCGTGAGCAAATCCTGAATGGTGATCGCGGCTTTTACTGGGTCGGGCCGGCGCTCGAAATAGTCCGGAAAAAACTCGCCGATGGGTTGCTGCACCCCCGATAGATGCCCCTGTTCGATCGCGATGCCGACCAGCAGCGAAATAATACTCTTAGCCACGGACTTGACGTTGGTGGTGCGATCGGCCCGCATACCCATACGATGCGCCTCGATCAGCAACTCCCCGTCACGCTGCAGCATAAAACTTTTAACCGGGCCCGTGCGCCAGACCGCTTCGACGATTGCAGCGGCCTCTGCCTGGTCCGAATGCGCGTAAACGCCCGCGAACGCCGGAGCTGCCAATAAAACGGCCAATAACAAACATCGGTTGAACATTGGGTAGATAGGCGGTCGTTTTGGAAATCGTGGGACAGTATACCTATTTCGTACTTGCTCAAGCATTTGGGCGATACCGAACTATGTATACTGTCCCCGGAATTTCCGCGCACCCCAGTTCTTTACTCGATCAATGGGGTCAGTCTCGATTGATTCCATTGATTTTGAACTTTAGTATTTAAAATCAGAGACCTGACCCCGTGTTTTGCTCCCAAATGCTAAACGAACAACGTCAGCACACCAGTAAACCCATAAAGCGCACTCTTGTGGATCTCGCCATTGGCGAAAAAGCCGACCAGTGGAAAGTCGCCGAGCACGGCATGGATGAATCGAACTTCCTCCGAATGCTCGCCGAACTGCTCCCGGCCGCGGCCCAGGCAAGAGACGTAAACACCCCCCTTGATGGGTGAATTGCAGCGTTTTTTCAAATCCAGCAGCATGCGCTCCATGTCTTCCAGCGCGGTACTGCCATCGCGTTTGCAAAAGACGATCTCGTCGTTGTGGTCGAGGAAATCACCGATGGCGACGAGCTTCGAGTCCGGGTCGATGCCGACGATTTGGCGCACCGAGTAGTCGTCCAGATCGGAGTTCTTGTTCACGATACCGGCGAAAATATAGCCGGCTGCCTGCTGCCAGTCCTGCGCGATGACTTCGCCGACATCCTCGGTCAACACGTCGAGCGCGGGCCGATCGTCGAGGCTGTGGATGATATTGCGTTCGCACTGGGTGACGACATGGCGAGGCCCGATCGGGCTGCAGCCCTGGGTGAGATTGGTCATGATCGGCACCGCCTGTGAAAACAGCGCGCCGCTGATGCCACCCTGCAGAACCTGCTCGGCGAATTGTACGTTAGGCCCGCGCGACGAGCTGATCCCACCGATCAGAAACGCGGCCGGGATATCGTTCCCCAGCCGTGCCAGTAACGCTTGCAGGTTCGCCGTTGCCGGATCGGCGTGCAACAGGCCGACATTGAAATCGTTGGCGCTGCACCACTCCACCAGCCCGGCGGCAAGGGTAGCGTTCTCCTCGCGCAAGTTCGGCAGCAGCTGATAATCGGCCTCGTTGAAACCGGCCAGCATGATCGCCATTGCCGGCTCATCGTAATATTCCTTCGCGCCGCCGATAATGCCGATGCCGGTGGTGCCGACCCAGGCCGTGATTCCGGTCGCGTCCTTGAGCCGATCGATCAGCGGCCCGGCCGAGTTGGCCAGTTGGTCACTCAGGTACAGAAAACCGAAGTTGACTTCGGGTGGAATATCGCCCAGTCGATTGAGGCAATCATCGAGTAGCTGGTCGCCGGACTGGCCGGCGGCGTGCGCGAGCAGGAATTGGTCCATCATGGCGTGCTAGTTTACTGGAAAGCATACTGGCAACCCAGCTTATCGGTTGCCGAGAGGGCCATCACCGAGCAACGATTTCTCTCCCGACCCGCAACCCGCCCTGAGGCCCTCTCTCCCCAGGGCGATTTTGGGTCAGAGGAATAAAGGGGACGGAAGGATTATTTTTTTATCCCTCCGTCCCCTTTTCACTAATTGCCTGACTTGAAATAAGTATTGTGTCCTCGGAATACCAGTTCAATTCAGGGTATGCTTTGCCTGATTTGTTCGGATCGAAGCAGCGCGCATGAGAGAAATCATCCAGATCGAAACCCACCGCCGCGAGGTGCTGGTGGATATTACGCCACAGGTTGAAAGCGTGGTGCAGCGGAGTGGAATACAAAACGGCCTTGTCAGCGTGTACGCGCAGGGCGCGACCGCGGCGATCATGATACAGGAGAACTGGGACGACAGTGTGCAGACGGATGTCGTCAATCTGCTGGCAAAGATGATCCCGCGCGGGGTATGGCTTCACGATGCGCAGGATGGCAACGGTGATTCACACCTGAAATCCGGTTTGGTCGGCCCGTCGGAAACCATCCCGCTGATCGACGGCAAGTTGGGTCTGTCGACCTGGCAAAACATATTCTTTTGCGAATTCGATGGTCCGCGCAACGATCGGCGCGTGGTGTGCACGATTATCGGCGATGACCAGGAAACCTGAGTATAAGGAAGCACAATCCCCCCTTTTAGTTGATTCCACCCCCGGCCAAGGTGTCGATGGTCATCTTCACCAGTTTGATAGCGACCCCGGGGAGATTCCCGCTTGCGCGGGAATGACGGTGGAACCCGCGGGGATGAGTCCTGGCGCTAGCCGCGCATACGTTCGCCGTCGGGGTCGTACAACGGTGCGCCGACAACCCTCGCCTCATACATCTCGCCGTTGATTTCGACTTCGAGGGCGGTGCCGTCGGCTGCTAGTTCCGCTGGCACGTAACCGAGGGCCATCGATTGCTGCACGTGGTGCGCATAGCCGCCCGAGGTCACGTAACCGACGCATTCGCCGTCCTTCAGGATGGCTTCGTCCAGGGTGACGTCGATGTCGTCGGTGTCGATGGTCATCGTCACCAGCTTGATCGTCGGGCCGGCATCGCGTTCTTTTTGTGCGGCATCTTTTCCGATGAAGTCCTTGTCCCAGTTGATGAACACGTCGAGGCCCGATTGCGCCGCGGTGAAATCCGGGCGGAATTCAAGGGTCCAGGCGCCCCAGTTCTTTTCCAGGCGCAGGCTCATCAACGCGCGCAGGCCATAGTGGGTGAGCCCTAGGCCTTCGCCGTTGGCGAGGATTTCTTCGTAGAGTTTCAATTGATATTCCGGCTCGACGTAGATTTCGTAGCCGAGTTCGCCGGAGAACGACAGTCTGGTGAGGATCGCCGGCACGGTGCCGACGAAGGTTCTTTTGATATCGCGGAATTTGAACGCATCGCCGGAAACATCGTTGCGCGTGATGCGCGACAGCAGTTCGCGCGCATTCGGGCCCGACAGGCCGATGCCGTGGTAGCGGCGCGATTCGTTGGCATAACGGATGTCGTAACCGTCCATGTGGCTTTCGAACCAGCGGCGGTGCATTTCCTGCGCGGCGCCGGAGCCGAAGATCATGAAATCGTCATCGGCGAAGCAGGCGATGGTGAGATCGCCGTAGAGCTTGCCCTTGGGGGTCAGCATCGGCGACAGGTTGATTCTGCCCGGCTGCGGCACGCGGCCTGCCATGACGTGGTCTAAAAATAAGCGCGCATCCGGCCCCCTGATCGAGTGCTTGGCGAAGTTGGCGATCTCGGTGATGCCGACCGCTTCCCTGACTGCCTTGCATTCACGCGCGACATAGTCGTGTGCGCGTGAGCGGGCGAAGGTCGGTTCCTCGTGCGCGTCTTCCGAGCCATTGGCATACCAGAGTGCCGCCTCGAGGCCGAAGCCGTCGCCCCAGACGGCGCCGAGCTGGGTCAGGCGGTCGTACAGCGCGGTCGTGCGCATGCGTCGGCCCTTGGGCAGAGTTTCGTTGGGGAAAGTCATGACGAAACGGCGCTCGTAGTTCTCGCTCGACTTGATGGTGCCGTAATCGGGCGAGGCGTAATCGCCGAAGCGCGCGATGTCCATCGCCCAGACGTCGATTTCGGGTTCGCCGTCGATCATCCATTCGGCGAGGCACTTGCCGACACCGCCGGCCTGGCAGAAGCCGGCCATGACGCCGACCGCGGCCCAGTAGTTCTTCATGCCGGGCACCGGGCCGATCATCGGGTTGCCGTCGGGGCCGAAGGTGAACGGGCCGTTGATCATGTCCTTGATGCCGGCCTCGGCGAGCGCCGGGATGCGCTCGAAGCCGAGCTCGAGGCGTTCGGCGATGTGGTCGAGCTGCGGTTCGAGCAGTTCGTGGCCGAAATCGTTGGGCGTGCCACCGACCATCCACGGCGTCGCCTTCGGCTCGTAGGTGCCGAGTAGCATGCCCTGGCCTTCCTGGCGGAAGTAGATGTTGCCCTCGTAGTCGATGCCGGCCGGCAGGCGCTCTTCGCGCTCTGCGATCGCGGGAATGGTTTCGGTGATCAGGTAATGGTGCTCCATCGGCTGCACCGGCAGGTTGAGGCCGGACAGGTGCCCCACCTCGCGCGCCCACAGGCCGCCGGCGTTGACGATGTGCTCGGCGTGGATCGTGCCCTCTTTGGTGACCACGTCCCAGCTGCCGTCTTTGCGCTGGTTGGTTTCGATGACCTGGGCGTGCGTGTGGTAGCTGCCGCCGAGTTTTTTCGCCGCCTTGGCGTAGGCGTAGGTCACGCCGGACGGATCGATGTCGCCGTCGAGCGGATCCCACAGTGCTGCCAGGTAACGGCTCGGGTCGATCAGCGGGTGCCGGTCGGCGAGTTCCTTCATCGAGATGAATTCCTGGTCGAGGCCCATGTAACGCGCCTTCGAGCGCTCGCGTTTCAGGTAGTCGTACCAGGTCTGGTTCGACGCCACGTAGAAACCGCCGGTCTGGTGGTGACCCACCGATTGCCCCGAGAGTTTCTCGAGCTCGGGGTAGAGTTCGATGGTGTAACCCTGCAGGCGCGAGATGTTGGGGTCCGAGCTGATCGTGTGGATCTGCCCCGCGGCGTGCCAGGAGGAGCCGGACGTTAGTTCGTTGCGCTCCAGCAGGACGCAGTCTTTCCAGCCGTGCTTGACCAGGTGGAACAGGATCGAACAGCCGACTACGCCGCCGCCGATGATTACTACTCTTGCTTGGGATTCCATTTCGTTTCCTCTTTAACTATGCGTCATTGCGAGCGCAGCGAAGCAATGACGGGTGTTCTTTGTCATACCGCGGCTCGACCGCGGTATCCAGTGGTGTCTGGGATGTTCTGGATGCCCCTGGATCCCGCGGATAAACCGCGGGATGACAGTCTGGTGGCGCGGGGTGACAGACTGGAGCCGCGGGACGACAGGGATTGGGTTAGTACCAGGCATCGGGGATTTCTTCTTTGCGCTTGACAATGTAGGCCTGGAGTTCTTCGTCTTTGGACTCGTCGAGCGGCGGGGCCTCGTAATCTTTCAGGAGCTGGTTCCAGCGGTCGTAGGCGCGTTGGGCCATGTCCTTGCTGCCCTTCTCTTCCCAGCTTTCGACGTTATCGGCGTCGGAGAGTTTGGCGTCGTAGTAGGCGGTTTCGTAATTGGCCATGGTGTGGCTGCAGCCGAGGAAGTGGCCAGCGGGTTCGACTTCCGAATAGGCGTCGCGCGCGAGCGCGTTGTCGTCGAGCGGCAGGCCGCCGAGCATGACCTGGTAGGCGCCCAGACGATCTGCGTCGATGACGAGTTTTTCGTAACCGGTGCAAAGTCCACCCTCGAGCCACCCGGCGGCGTGCAGCACGAAGTTGGCACCGCCGAGCGCGGTCGACATCATTGAATCTGCGCTTTCGGCCGCGGCCTGCGCATCGGGCAGTTTGGATGCGGTGAGCGAGCCGCCACAACGTAACGGTACACCGAGCCTGCGCGCGAGCTGACCGATGACGAGGTTCGAGATGACCGGCTCGGGCATGCCGAAGGTCGGTGCGCCGCTTTTCAGGCTCATCGACGACAGGAAGTTACCGAGCACAAAGGGGGCGCCCTTGCGCACCAGCTGGGTGAAGGCGCCGACCATCATCGCCTCGGCGAAGGCTTGTGCGATCGACGCCGCGGTGGTGACCGGGCCCATGGCACCGCCGAGAATGAAGGGCGCCGCCACGAGCCCCTGGTTGGCGCCGCAGTACACCTGCGCGGCCTCGGTGACGACCTTGTCGACCAGCAGCGGCGAGTTGGTGTTGACGTTGCCCATGATCACGCAGTTTTCTTCCATGAAGTCTTCACCATGGAGAATGCGCGCCATGTCGACGCAATCCTGGGCGCGGGATTTTTCGGTGATCGCGCCGAGATGCGGCTTGTCGTGGTTCTTCATGTGCAGGTAGACCATGTCGAGGTGGCGCTTCGACACCGGCAGGTCGCAGGGTTCGACGATGACCAGGCTGCCGTGGTGCAGGCTCGGCAGCATGTGGACGAGCTTCGACAGCTTGTCGAGATCCTCGATTGCACCGTAACGGCGGCCGCCCTCGAGGTCGCGCACGAACGGCGGGCCATAGACCGGCGCGAACACTTGCGAAGTGCCGCCGATGTTTACACTGCGCTCGGGATTGCGCGCGTGCTGGGTGAATTCGGTGGGTGCGCTCTGGCACCATTCCCGAGCGACGCCCTTGTCGAGGCGCACACGTGTGCCCTTGACGTCGGCGCCGGCCTCGCGCCAGATTTCGAGCGCCTTCGGGTCGTCGCGGAATTCGAGGCCGATCTCCTGGATGATCCAGTCGGCCTGCTCCTCGAGCTTGACCAGGCCTTCTTCGCCGAGGAATTCGTAGAACGGAATTTCGCGCTTGATGTACGCGGGTGCGGCGACCTGTGGGCGCGTGCGTTCGCGACCACCGCGGCGCCCGCCACGGGTGCTTCTCGACCTGGTTGCCTGGCTCACGCTGCTTCCTCCCGGTAAGGGAGATGGAGTATAACAACCGGTCACCGGGTTGTGACCGCTAAAAAATATCGAAAGTCACATAAGCTGAATTTATGTTAATCTTCTTAAATACTTTGATTCAGGTGGATATTATTTATTTATTTTATGCGAAACAGTCCTGTCATAGTCGTGCACCAAACCCTCTGGCCCATACAGTCGTACCGTCGCTCGACCCGATACGTCGGACCGGCGGGATCCAGTTTAAATTGGACATTCGCTTCGAACTGGATCCCGCCGGTCTGACGCAACGAGTCGGGTCGCGGGATGACAGGTACGAACATGCGTGAGTTGAGGCGGCTGGTTCATTCGCCGCATCATTTGTTTGTGTTCGAGGTTTGTGGGCGGCTGTTGTCGTTTACGCGGGCGGCCGGGGAGCTCGGGGTTTCACAGCCTGCGGTTAGCCTGGCAATACGACAGCTGGAGACGGCGATTGGGCAGGACTTGTTCGAGCGGCGGCATCGGGCAATTCGGCTGACCGATGCCGGTCAGCGTTTTTATAACGAGGTGTCGCTCAGCATGGAGCGGTTGCTGCAGGCCGCGCGCGAGGTCAACCGTGGGCCGGACGCGAACCTGGTGACGCTGTCGATCTCGACCGCGTTCGCGAATTACTGGGTGATGCCACGTATGACGCGGCTGCACCGTTCGCACCCGGCGATCGACCTGCGCCTGCAGGTGGTCGACAAGGACGTCGACCTCGAGTACGAAAACGTGTCGCTCGGCATCCGCCGCGGGCGCGGTGGCTGGCCGGGTTACGATTCGACCGCGATCGCGCACGAGGAACTGTTCGCGGTGGCGAGCCCGTCTTACCTCGCATCAAATCCGAGGCCGAAGTCGATCGAAGACCTGTTGCAGCACCAGTTCATCCATCTCGAGGAACCCTTCCGCCCGCGGCCCCGGTGGCTTGACTGGTTTCAATCCTTCGGCGTCGACTTCGTCGACAGGGGCGAGGGCCTCAGGCTCAACGATTACGCGCTCGTAATCCAGGCGGCCATGGCCGGCGAAGGCATCGCCATGGGCTGGCGCCACGTAACCGACTCACTGATCCAGAAACGCCTGCTGGTGCCGGTGCTGCCACAGAGCTGGAAGACCCGTGAGGAATTCCACCTGATCTGGTCCGACCGCACCGAGTTGTCCGAATCCGCGCAGCAGGTGCGCGACTGGATCATCGAGGAAGCGAAGGCCGCGGCGATGGTGCGACTGCCTTGACGACATCCTCGATTCGCCGCTTGCCTGCCCGGTGCCCCCGCAATGATTTAATCCTTTACGGCCGGATCTTCGTATAATCATGGACTCATCACTACTTTGTCCCGCTTACCTGCAATTCTCCACGCAGACAAGGCACGGGGCAACCGAACTTGAACGATTCCGGGCATGATTGAACTGAAAAACCTGAGTATGTCCTACGCCCTCGAGCACGGCCGGCTCGACGTGCTGACCGACGTGAATCTCGAAGTCGCCGACGGCGATACGGTCGCGATCGTGGGTCCTTCCGGCTCCGGCAAAACAACGCTGCTGGTGCTGCTGGCGGGGCTGGAGCCGCCGGCCGAGGGCAGCGTGCAACTCGACGGCCGAGCGCTCGACGAACTCGACGAAGACGCGCTGGCGGACCTGCGGCGCGACCAGATCGGGATCGTGTTTCAGTCGTTTCACCTGGTGCCGAGCCTGACCGCGCTGGGCAACGTCGCGCTGCCGCTCGAGATCGCGGGCGCCACCGATACGCGCGCCAGGGCCCGTGCCATGCTCGATCGCGTCGGTCTCGCCGGTCGTGAAGACCACTACCCCCGGCAATTATCCGGCGGCGAACAGCAGCGCGTCGCCATCGCCCGTGCGCTGGTGCATGCGCCGAAGCTGTTGCTCGCCGACGAACCCACCGGCAACCTGGACCTGCGCACCGGTGAAAAGATCATCGATCTGCTGTTCGAGCTCAATGCCGACAGCGGCTCGACACTGGTGCTGGTAACGCACGACGAGGCGATTGCGCGCCGCTGCCAGCGCGTGGTGCGGTTGCACCATGGCCAGCTGATCGAAGAGGATTCCGGTGCGCTTCCTGCTTGAGCTGGCATGGCGCGAACTGCGCGTCAACGGCCGCTCGCTGTGGGTCTTCTGTGCCTGCCTAATGCTCGGCGTGATCCTGGTGGCGGCCGCCGGCGGGTTATACCGCGTGGTCAGTTCGGGGTTGCTTGCCGACACGCGCATTTTGCTTGGCGGCGATCTCGAGATCGACAGCAACGCGCCGCTGCCGTCCACGGCGCTAGAATGGATCGGCGAGCGCGGCGACCTGTCGCTGGTGATCGAGCTCGACACAATGCTGGGCACGCCGGACGGCAACTTCCTGCGGGTTGAACTGCAAAGCGTCGATTCAAGTTACCCACTCTATGGTGACCTTGTGCTCGATCCGGCGATGCCGCTCGGACAGGCGGTTGCGCTGCAAGCTGACCGATTCGGCGCGGCGGTCGACGCGACGCTCGCCGAGCGGCTCGATATCGGTGTCGGCGATGCGGTTTATGTCGGCGGACTCGTGTTGCAGGTGCGCGCAATCGTCGTCAGCCAGCCCGACCGGCGCCTCAACGCCGACTGGCGCGGCGCACCGCTGCTGCTGAGCGAGGCCGCGCTGCAACAAACCGGGCTGATCCAGCCGGGCAGTCGCATCGAGTACGAGTACCATGTGCGCACCGACCTGGCCGCCGAAACCTGGCGCGATCGTTTTTATGCCGCGTTTCCGGGCGAGCCCTGGGAAGTCCAAACCTTTGCCGATCGCAGTGAGCGCATCGCGGAGCGTCTGAACCAGATTGCATCGGGCCTGCTGATCATCGGCCTCAGCACGCTTTTCATCGGCGGTCTCGGGGTCTTCAACAGCATCGAGACTTATCTCAGGGGCCGGCTGCGCACGATCGCGATCCTGCGCGCGCTCGGGCTGAGGCAGCGACCGCTGGCGGGCGTCTACCTGTTGCAGGTCGGCATTCTGAGCGGCGGTGCGAGCCTGGCCGGTGCCCTGATCGGCGCCGTGTTCGCACTGGTCGGCTCGAGCGTGATCGAAACCCAGATCCCGCTCCAGGTGACGGCGATCGATCTCGCGCTGCCGGCAATGGTTGCGTTTGGATTCGGCATCCTGACCGCGTTCAGCTTTACCTTTCCGGCGATCGGCCGCGCGCTGTCGGCAAAACCCGCGGCGCTGTTTCGCGGCAACGAACCCGGCATCGGCCAGGTGCCCTGGTACTGGTGGCTGGCCAGTCTCGCCTGCGCCGGCTGTCTGGTAATGCTGATTCTGCTGGCGTTGCCCGACCCGCTGTTCGGTCTCGGTTTCGTCGCAGTCGTGGGTCTGCTGCTGCTACTGCTGGAGGGGGTGGTGCGCGGCATTCGGGTAGCCGCGCGCGCGCTGGAGGCCCGCACCGGCATCGTGCGTTCGTTCGCGATTCGATTCGCGCTGGCCAACCTGCATCGGCCCGGTGCCTCGCTGCGAACCTCGCTGTTATCGCTGGGCTCGGCGGTCACGCTGCTGGTCGCCTGCACGCTGATCGTCGCTGCGCTGTTGCGCGCCATTAATACGACCATCCCCGACGAGGCGCCGGCGCTGGTGCTTTACGACGTACTCGGCAATCAGTCCAGTGCCGTGACAGAAGCGATAACACAGGCCGCGCCGACGGCCCGGGTCGAGCTTGCGCCGCTGGTGCGAGCGCGCTTTATCGAGGTTAACGGTCGGCCGGTCGCCGCGCGCGCCGACACCGAAGATGCGCGCATGGCCAACCTCGCGGCGCGCGCCGATTACAAGCTGAGTTACCGGGGCAACAATATCGATAACGTGACTCTCGTTGCCGGCGACTGGTGGACCGAGCCCGTCAACGGCCGGCCGCGGATGGCAATGGAAGACCGCGAGGTCGGGCGTCTCGGCGTTAAGCTCGGCGACGTGATTACAATCTCGGCGGCGGGCCGCAACCTCGATGCCGAAATCGCCGCGATCTATAGCCAGAAAGGCCTGCAAACCCGTTTCTGGTTCGAAGCCATCCTCTCCGACGGCGCGCTCGACGACATGATTGCGCGCCAGGTCGGTGCGGCTTTCCTCGACGACGACGCGGCGGCCGACGCACAAAAGCGCATTGCAATGGTTGCGCCGAACGTCGTTTCGGTGCGCACCGCCGAGATACTCGAAGCCGCGCGCGGCATTCTCGGCAAGGCCGCAAGCGGGCTCGCGGTGATCGCCGCGGTCAGCCTCGGCGCCAGCCTGCTGGTTTTGATCAGCGTGTTGGCGGCCGGCCGCACCCGCCAGATCTACGATGCCACCGTGCTGCATGCGATCGGCGCTCGCTTAAGCCTGATTCGCCGGGGCTTGCGGCTCGAATACCTGCTGCTGGCGGCAATCGCGTCGACGTTCGCGATCCTGCTGGGATCCGCGATCGCGCTGCCGCTGTTGCACTACCGGTTGAAACTGCCGTCCGGGGACTTGCTCTGGCTCGGCGCGCTGGTCGCCTTCGCCGTCAGTGGCGTATCGCTTGCGCTCGGCGCGCGCTACCTGCTGCACCGCCTGCATTTCAACCCGGTGACGCTGCTGCGCGGCGGGCAGTGAATAATGCGGAAAGCATGAACGCGTCTCGCGTAGGTTGAGGGGACGGGTTAATTTCAGATAAGGCGACGCACTGGGGCCAGCAATCAAGCAGATGCTGCGAGTTTGAAAGCTTCGGCCTGACAGGGAAAGGTTTACTAATTGCGCAGTACGAATTAAGTAAACTGTCCCCGGAACTACGCTGCCCTGAAAACGTGGTCTGCCCCCAATTTAAGATGCGGCTATCACGTGCACGAGCGGTTATAATATGCCGCTAGATTTAAAAGATATTATCCATGCGTGATATTCAGCTCCCCGGCCGCTCGGTCGTTATGTCAACCGAGGCGATGGCCGCTACCAGCCAGCCGATGGCGACCGAAACCGCACTGCAGGTCCTGCGTGACGGCGGCAACGCGCTCGATGCCTCGATTGCGGCGAGCGCGGTGCTGTCGGTGGTCGAATCCTATTCGTCCGGTATCGGCGGTGATTGCTTCATCCTTTACCACGAAGCCGCAACCGGCAAGCTGCACGCCCTTAACGGCAGCGGCCGCGCCCCGGCTGCCGCCACCGCAGCTACCATTCGCAGGCGCGGTTTCGACAGCATACCGAAAAAGGGCATTCTCTCGGTCACCGTGCCCGGTGCCATCGATGCCTGGTGCGAGGCCAGTCAGAAACTCGGCAAGCTCGATTTCGCAAACCTGCTGCAGCCCGCGATCCACTATGCCGAACAGGGTTACGCGGTCACACCGGTCATCGCCCACAACTGGCAAGCCGACAAACATCCCTGCGGAAACAACGTAGCGTTGCTCGCCGAGACCCCTGAAGCCAGCGCCGCTTACCTGGTTGACGGCAAGGCACCCGCTGCCGGCACGATTCACCGACAGCCCGACCTCGGGCGCAGCTTGCGCACCATCGCCAGCCAGGGTCGGGACGGTTTTTACCAGGGTGAAATTGCCGCCGAAATCGTGCGCTTCAGCGACACACATGACGGCTTGTTCAGCCTCGAAGATTTCGCCAATCACGAGTCCGAATGGGTCGAGCCCATCAGCAGCAATTACCGCGGTTACGATGTATTCGAAATTCCACCCAATAGCCAGGGCATCACGACCTTGATGGCACTCAATATCCTCGAGCAGACAGAGGTTTCCAGGCTGCCGCATCTTGGCGCCGATCACGTTCAGTTATTAAGCGAAGCTTTTGCACTAGCCATGGCCGAGCGCAATCGTTTCATTGGCGATCCCCTGTTTAACGAGCTACCGGTTGCGCAATTATTATCCAACGAATTTGCACAATCCCAATATGCCCGTATCAACCTGGGCACGGCGCTCCCTGATCCGATCGAATCGGCGCTGCCGAATCACCGCGATACGGTTTACCTCACCGTGGTCGACAAGGACCGCAACGCCTGCTCGTTCATCAACAGCGTGTTTTCCTCCTGGGGTAGCGGTCTGGTCGCCGGATCGACCGGGATCAACCTGCAAAACCGGGGTTCCGCCTTCAGTCTCGAAGAAGGTCATTTCAACCAGATCGAACCGGGCAAACGGCCCCTGCATACCATCATCCCTGCCATGGTCTACCACGAGGGAAAACCGGTGCTCAGCTTCGGCGTCATGGGCGGCCAGTACCAGGCGATGGGACAAGCCTACGTGCTGTCCAACTGGATCGACTATGGCATGGATATCCAGCAGGCGCTGGACGCGGCGCGCTTCTTCCTTTATGCAGGCACACTCGAAGTTGAAACCGGTGTGCCCGAAGCCACTCGAACCGATTTATCGGCGCGGGGTCATAACGTTGTCGCGGCCCAGTCACCCTGGGGCGGCGGGAACCGATTTATCGGCGCGGGGTCATAACGTTGTCGCGGCCCAGTCACCCTGGGGCGGCGGGCAGGCCATTGTCATCGACTGGGAAAACGGCGTGCTCCACGGCGGCACCGAACCACGCAAGGACGGCCACGCCGCTGGCTTTTAAGGGCTAGCGGGACCTGGCTGATAACCACACGGTACCGCATGGTTCACCTGCGACGGGATACAAGCCCGAAAATCATTCCTTTTAGAACTGGTTTCGATATTTGTGATGCAATTCCTAATCCGGACTAATAATTGCTTTAAGATGGTTTTTTTACCCGAAATTGATCCAGATGTTCGATTGGTTTTCCAGCCAGCGTAGAGAGCAAAAACTTAAAGATGCTCACGAGCAGGAGTTGAAGAACTCTCTGGCAAGTAAAGTAGCGCACTATGAAAAACACGTTGAGCCAGCTGACGATGATTTCACCGAGGTCGCTTTAAACGGTAAAAAAGTTCGCGTCGCGAAAGAACAGATAACAATAGATGGTATTTGGTCACAGCAAAATGCCAAGCCTGCTAAGTGATCCATTCAGTCATAGCTACTAAATTCCTCGTCTAGTTTCACCCCGCTTCGACCTGTGATTCCGGGTTTTGCGTCTCATTCGCCCTATTTGCTAAGTGATCCATTCAGTCATAGCTACTAAATTCCTCGTCTAGTTTCACCCCGCTTCGACCTGTGATTCCGGGTTTTGCGTCTCATTCGCCCTATTGCTCCAACAACCGGCACTGTTCCCAGTACTACCTGTGTCACAGAATAAACGCTCAAGGTCAGAATGATGCTCTGAATCTGGTTAAATGTGATGAGAATCAAGCAAAAATGTATAACTATTCTAGACTCTATACAGAATCTCCAGACTGGTTCAAATAACCCAAAGTAATCGTGAGTATGGAAAAATCGGATTCAAGCGGTAAGCCCGTAGATGGCACCGACATCGACACTGATGAAGAGGACATAACGCAGTCGATAACCAAGCTGCGCATCGAGGTCAATCGAATCGAATCGACGACCGGGCCTTCAAAACGGACCCACTGTATGCGCACTGAGATCGAAAGACTTGAGAGTCAATTAGCTTATTCCGAGAATCAGGCTAGCCAGGGCACAGGTTAGATTTCTCAAGATACTCCCTGGGAACAACCAGCGACAATTAATCCGCGCGACTCGAGCGTCTTGTTCTCAAATTAACGGACACCTGATTTCACAAAACCCGGCACCGGGATTGAAATGCAATCGAGACCCGGAGCGCAGGTTACCCGTTCGTGGACCAAAGCATGGAAGCGGCCTGGTCGATCTTGCGACCAAATTCCAATCGACGCAGGCCCGCGGGAATATGAATAAACACCGGAAATATTGCCCAGAAGAAAAGCAGGCCCATTAGTATGTAGCGGTAGCCCTCCAGCAAACCTGGATCGCTTTTGCCGAAGATTTCCTTGGTGTCGTTACGATAGGCATAGCCGGTGAATTTACCAGAACGGCCTTCGTCTTCACCGGCAACGACGACATAATCGCCGTTTTTCAGCACCCAGGGCTGTTCCAGGTTAAGATCGATAATGTTGTTTGAGCCCTGAATTTCAAATTGGACATTACGGACGTCAATCGCCCTGTAGGCTCGAACTGTACCTTCGATTTTGCGCAACATACCAGTCATTCCAGATAAAAGTTTTCATGCCCTACTGCACCCATAAAAGAGCCAATCTATCCTTTTTTGCGGTGCAGCATTATCGACAATTAATAGCAGCTTTCAACAGGTTTTTTTGAATAATTCGATGGTTGATAATTTGTTCTCATTCGGTACAGGCCGTTACTACCAGTTCTCACTCCAGGGCAGACGCTAAAAAGCCCTGCCCATTATTCAGGGAACGGTCACTCGCAGGCAGCGATACCACGGATTTCATCCTTCTTCGTCATTCGCGCCAATTCATACGCTGATCATTTCATAAATCCATTTGACACCTGATCGGGATCACAAAGTAATGCTTTATTGCGCGACCGTATCGAATATCTGACCCTTTGGTACCGCCAAATAAAACTTTTCCAACTTTAGTTGCCATATGCAACTTAAAAACTAAAATTTGTGAACCTTACGAATAATAACTTAACTTGGGGATCAAATAATGAATGCGATATCAAAAGGGTTACTGGTCATATTCGCGCTAACAAGCTCAATTGCGAGCGCTGATTTTTTAGGTGAAGCCGATGATAGCTATCTCGGTGTTCAAATGACGATGCCACTCGAGTCGAAATCCAGGGGCATTTTTTCAGGCCGCAAACAATATAATTACCTGCTGATCGAGCAGAAAGATGGCATCAAGGAGGGCATAGCACTAACTTATGATAGCAGCGGAAATAAAACTCTGAACTACCTGAGGCCGTCTGCCACATTCGATATTATCGACAGTAGTTTTGCGGAAAATGCAGTGCCTATTTTAAGCCTCGATAGTGAAGCCAGTACCAATAACAGTTCGGCAAATTATGCGGTGGCAGGATTAGTGGCACTGGCGGTCGTTGGCATAATTGCTAAACGCGATCTTGAAAAAGACTGGAAAGTGGCAGATTGAGTCCTGATTTATATCAATAGTATGCCCCGTGTTCAACCATCGCTTGGTACGCAATTGGATTATCGCGTGCTAAATGAAGACTGGCATTGTTCGTATTACTTGGGCCACCCATTGCCAGTAATCAAGAGGATGGCTATACCAAGTACTGGAGAAGCCAGATGATAGGCAACTTTCTGAAACCAAGACTTAAAGTTTACATTGCCTTTTATATCTGTTTTAACGTTGCGGGTTGCGCTACCCCTGCCGCCTGGCGATATGCCGAAAAACAGGCCAATGAACCGCCAACGTATCGAAGTATCACCGATGTGTACTTCGCCGCTTTGCGTGGCCCGGATGAGTTGCGATTGTGTGTCCTGGCCAGTCCCGGCAGCACCGGAGAGCCTTCACCCGCGACGTTAAAAATAAATCTGGAAAAAGTCTCAAAAAGCCTGACCGAGCGACCCATAACAAAACATGACAATACAAGTCTTGCCTACAATTCGATCGGTGAGGGTTCGAAGCTAAGAAATAAGTGTGAGCCTGCGCTGCAAGGTGCCGAGGCATTGATTTCGATTGTGCGCATACAACAGGAAGGAACGGACTTGACCGGCGCACTACAGCAACTCGCTCCAGAGGAGCTGACGGTGTTCGTATTGGAACAGAACGGCAAAAGCCATATCGTTGTCGGGTCAACCGGTCAAGATTTTCCAGGTTTGAAGCATGAATCATTCATTGCACATGCCGAAGAAAATGCGAGCAAGGCGGGATATTTATTGGTGCCGTTTGCAGTGATTGGTGACGTTGTGATAGCTGCCGGCATTTTATTGGGGGGAGTTATTTACGGCTTTGTATGCATAGCCGCGGGAGATTGCAGTTAGAATTTCTAAATGACAGCAAAAGGATGTTAGCCTTCGCTTAATTTAGGGTTCCGAGCGCCCGTTTTCTCCAAAGCAGACGCTGAAAAGCGCGTCACCAGAGGCAACCTTCGGCCAATAACGGACGCTTAGTGCCACCTTAACCCGGGCATAAAATATTTACAGTTATTATTTGTCTCACATCGCTCAATTTCGGGGACAGCCTCCAGGTTTCCCCGTGCAGCGCGGTAAATTCCGCGTCAGCTTGGATTTGTGCCTGCGGTCACCGCAGCGTAATCCATAGAGCGGTAAGGCACGAACTGGTCGGCGAGTAGAGGCTTGCGTCGTTTTTCAAGGCCCATATCGTCCATCAGGTCATCGAGGTACGGTAGCTGGTGCAGGTTTAGGATTTGCGCGCGGTTCGGCCGTTCGGTGACGAAGCTGCGATTCCAGGCCTTGAGCGCTTCGATCTCGGCGAGCTGCTCCTCTGCCGACGGTAGGGCAAACTCGCCCTTGAAACAGCGGGCCAGCCAGGTGGCCTGCATAGCGTACAGGGTTGCGCTGTTGATGCCCTGAACGCCGCCAACGAAGGCGAATCCGGGTAATGCCGGGTGCAGCATGTGGCGATACAGGTGTATACCGTCCGCGTCGTAAATTTGCACCATCAAATCAGGTGGCAGAAACGAGTAGTCGTGGCGCCAGCCGGTGGCGCATAGGACGAGGTCGGCTGGCAGCAGTTCACCGTTGGTGAGGCGCACCCCGTCATTCTTGAACGACTCGATTTCCGAATGTCTCGTGCCGATCGCACCGTCGCCGACCAGCCCGAAGAAACGCGGCGGCGCGATATAGAGATTGGTAAACAGGTCCAGTTTGATCGGGCGGTCGGGCACAAGGTTGTGTTGTTTCAGGCGGAACTGAGTGCTCAGCAGGACCTCGAAAAATTTCCAGAACAGGTTTACCCCGCCCCGAAACGGGCCGTGCAGAAACCTCGCGGCTCGTCCCGGACGAATCCACGGCGGCGCGAAGTGGGTCGGCCAGCGGGCGAACAGCAACACATGATTGCGGATCAGACCCAGAATCTTTTCCGGCACTGGCCAGCGGATCGAGCGGTGCAGAACAGTGACACTTTCGGCCTCATCGACGATGTCAACCGCGATATCCATCGCTGAGCGGCTGAAGCCGACGATGACGACGTTTTTGCCGCTGACCTGCTCGCCGTCGCGGAATTCGCTCGAATGAATCAATTCGCCCTCGAAGGTTTCCGTACCGGGCCAGTCCGGCATCTTTTTCAGGTTGAACATGCCGGGTGCCATGACGAAGTAATCGTACTCGGCGCTGTCGCGTTCGCCGTTGCTTTCCTTAACGATGCGCCATCGGCCGTCGTTGGTGGGCGTGGCCTCTACCACACGGGCGTTCAAGCGTATTCGGTCTCGAATACCGAATTGCTCAGCGTAGCTTTCCAGGTAATCTCGTACGTGGCTCGCCGGCGGGTATAGCGGTGTTTCCCGCGGCCACGGCCAGTCGGGATAACCATAGACCCATTTCGGTTCGAGCACGCACAAAGAGCGGTAATTGTTGGCCCAGACGCCGCCGAGCGCGGAGCGCGCTTCATAGATAATAACGTCGTAGCCGTATTGTTTAAGCGTTTTCGCGGTCGCCAGACCAGCCACTCCGGCTCCGAGCACCGCGATCGATTTAGCCTCCCCACCCATCGATTTCTCCTGCAGTGTCCGGAGAGAGTATACTTGATATGGCCGTAAAACTCGAAATTCAGTGGACAGTATATCTATCTCGATCGTAAACCTTTAACTGATAATTATTCGAAATCAGTGCACTCTCCCGCGACCTTTCGAAATAGATCGTTCATTACCACCGATCCTTCGAGATTATGCAGCTGTTTTCTCGTAAGCAGACGCTGAAATCCGCTTCCCAGGCTTCTCGAATCGGCCATGAGCGGTCGCCCATAATCATCGGGCCATAGCGCGTATGTCATACTGAAAATCTGGACCAATTTACTTTTTTTGGATTAGAGGTTTATTGCTTGAACTCGCTAGTAATCATTTTATCCGGAGAATCAACTGCAAAAGATTCCTGCTTATGCGGCAACGACGCTGGTATGCCGGAGTAATGCCTATGCTACTAAGTTTAGAATTTGCGCCTGAAGGCAACAAGTACGCACCAGAAAGCCGTTAAAAATGGTTCCCTGGTGCGGACACTGGTTGGTTAAGTCAGGATTTGACTCAGGTGTCTTTCCACTTGTCGTAGTGGTTACAGCCGGAGCCGGGATCACCGTCTTGCGAAGAGCCGGTACCGGCAGACGCGGTGCCAATCGTGAAGAATAGAGCCAGAGCAAGGCTGACGAGGAATGCTTTCATAGTTCCTCCAGTTAAACGCTGAGAGCCGAGACAGAATAACCCAAGGACAGATTCAGAGCAAACTTGGCCAGCCCCGATTTCGCCACTGCCACATTGAGTTTGAACCTCTGTTTTTCCGATAGCGGACGCTTATGATGCATTGCCAGGCGGCGATTCTCGGCCACAAGCGGCCCCTCAAGATTTCCACGATTGAAAGTTGATTGACTGCCTCTTCCGAGTTAAAAATTAGCGCCACAGATTCCGTGCAAAAAAACCGGAACTGAATCACTTGGCTTCCGGAGTGACGTTTTCCAACCGATCCATCATCTGCAGGGACTCATCATTAGGAATTAGTTCGCCATCAGGAATCTGCACGAAATAAATTTTACCTCGCTCGGTATCGAACTCGAGCATTTCGGTATAACCGTCGATCGCGCCAACAAAAGCCCCAAGGCCCCAGCCGAGTTCTTCCCCTTCACCGAAAAAAATTGATCCGGCTCGCATCGAAACGACTTTCCTGCCAGGTTCTGTCACGTAGACGGCATAGGTGCCCGAGTCGAGCCTACCGATAAACTTGTCATTGACCGCAGTAAGATAAGAATTACCACCGCCGACAATGCTGGCGATTCGGAATGCATAAATAGTGGTCTGATCTGGTACCACGGGCTGCAGCACAAACGGCGGGCCACTCGGGCTGGCACAGGCGGCAAGCATTGCGGCAACAAAAGTCATGAAGACCAGATATTTCCGTCGAATCATGGGTAATCTCCCTGTAGTATTCTGGGGACAGTATACCTATTCTACGAAAACTCACTTACTTCCCGACTTTTTCATAACATTTTATTTCGGAAAATAACAACCGGTTGATCCTCAACCCAATATCCTACATGGCTATTGATAAAGAGGGTCTCAGGCTTGGTTTACTCCAAAGGAGACGCTCGTTGTGCTGGGGTATGAGGCAATCTTCGGCCAGAAACGGACACTGTAAAAAAATTTTACACTTTGCCTAGTAGAAGTGTAAAAAACTCTTACAACTGAATTAACGTGATTTGTTAATAGCTACAGCTAAATATCTAATTTTTATTTTGTGAATCGAGTTTGGCATAAATGCTGCTTTTAGTATTTAGATGTTAAACATTGAGAACACAGAAAAAGAGGAAAAAGCTGAAAAGATTCAGGATCAGCATCTTATCCTTGATGGTACGGTGAGTTTGGATGCTTCTGATGATGATCAAATCCCGCGAGTTAAGGGTTTGATTGAATTGCTAAATCAGTACTTTGGCGATAAACCTGTTCAAAATCACTAATACTTAGTTTTTTCTTGCCCCTGCGGACAACTACTGAGCCTCTGAAATGGATCATTAGCAGTCTCTGAAAAACAAAGTCTCAGCGCCTGCTTTCCTCAAAGGAGACACTCATAAAGTCCTGGTGGGAGGCAATCTTCGGCCAATAGCGGACGCCCGTCAGCGACGTCGATTTGTTATCTAGCCATAAACCTTATAATTTGCCTGTCATGCAACAAGCACCTTACCTGAAAAGAAATTATGTCTGATTGTGGCTGTGGATCAGATCAAGCCGAAAAGCTAGAAAAGAAAACGCTGATAGCTTTGTTGGTTATCAATGCCGTAATGTTCTTTTCAGAGTTAATTTTAGGGTGGTTAGCAGAGTCTACCGGTCTTATCGCAGATTCACTTGACATGCTCGCCGATGCTGGCGTGTATGGATTATCGCTCTACGCTGTTGGTAAAGGCTTACAACATCAGTCCAGGGCAGCAAGTATTAGTGGAATTTTACAGATTATCCTCGGTGTAGGCGTATTACTCGAAGTATTGCGAAGATTTCTGTTTGGAAGTGAACCAGAGAGTATCCTGATGATGACGGTTGGTTCTGTAGCACTAGTTGCCAACGTATATTGCCTAATGCTTATATCTCGCCATCGTGATGCTGGAGTTCATATGCGCGCGTCGTGGATTTTTTCAACTAATGATGTCATCGCTAATTTAGGCGTCATCATATCAGGAGGTTTGGTCTGGTTATTTAGCAGCAGGCATCCAGATTTGATTGTTGGCGGAATTATATCCGCAGTTGTTGTGGGAGGCGGTATCAAAATCCTTAATGAAGCTAAAAATGCGAATAAAGCTAACTTTGGCACATAACAAGCGCATGCAGTCGGACTAAGCCACTCGCAGCGGTGCCAACTTCCTGATAACAGACGCTCATAAGCGAAACTCAGGAGGCAATCTACGGCCATAAACGGACACTCAGAAATCTCTCAGATCAGTCGTTTTATTTTTTACGAGCCATTCAGGACAAAATGTTTATGATGGTCACGTGGAGCATCGTGATACCAAAATACTACGCATTATCCTCATCGAAGGTTTTGCCAACCTCACTGTACTGAGCATCAAACTGGTTGTTGGTCTTGTTACCGGCTCGTTGGCAGTACTTGGCGATGCTGTTCACTCACTTACTGACGTCATCAATAATATTGTCGCATGGCTTGTAACTCGCCATTCGGCTAAACCCGCTGATTCCAGGCATCCTTATGGTCATCGTAAGTTTGAGACAGTTGCCGTATTCGCCCTTGCCGCTTTGCTGGCGATATTAGCTTTCGAGCTCGTTTTACACGCTATTACTCGGGAAACAACTGAAATAACCACCGGTCGCTTGGAGCTCGGGCTGATGCTTGGCGTATTAATAATTAATATCGTTATCTCAACGTGGCAGCGCAGTTGGGCCAAGCGCTTGAAATCTGACATCTTACTGGCGGATGCAAATCACACATTCTCCGATGTACTGATTACCGCCAGTGTTATCGTTGGTTGGCAGTTATCCGTTATGGGCTGGGTCTGGATAGACCAATTATGTGCTGTGGTTGTCGCGGGGTTGATACTTTACCTCGCTTTTGGACTATTCAAAAGAACGCTTCCAGTATTATTGGATGAGCGGGCTATCGAAGAAGATAAGCTACGTGCGGCAGTGGAAGTTATCGATGGTGTGCGGGCAATTCGTAGAGTACGCTCACGATGGGTGGGATCGGCACGTGCAGTGGATCTCATAATCGAAGTAGACGCGAAGCTGTCTACGGCAGCCGCACATGAAATTGCAGACCAGCTCGAGACACTATTGGCAGATCGCTTCGATGCACATGACGTTTCTATCCACATTGAACCACGTTCTTGATCGGATCTAAACTGAGTCGATTATCGCCGTTGACTAGTGGAGTATGAGCATCAGCTTTTCTGTAAGCGGACCCTCACAAAGCCCAGGCGGGATGCAATCTTCGGCCACGAGCGGACCTTTACTCTATCGCCCTGAATAGTAGAAATTGTATCTCATGAAGAATTGTCTTCGGTTCGAAATTCTCCTGATATTTCAACCAACCAGTCGCGAAATGCGTCCAGATCACTGTTTGGTCGAACGCCATAACCACCCTGAAATGAGATTGGCTGAGTGTTGGCATACACGATGTTCCCCGCTTTAATATCGTCTTCCAGCCAGTAGTTGGGTGCCAGGGCGATCCCGCGCCCATGAATCGCTGCGTTAAGTGCCTGGTGATCATCCGGCAAGATAACTAATTGCTGTCCTAAATCGGCATAATCACTAGCAACAACGTCCTCCCATAGACCACAAAGGCCATCGAGTTCCTTTGAACCACGGCGGCAATCAATGAGTCGATGCCGTTTCGGTTTTGCCAAATTGTCAAGATTGCCAAATTCGGCTATATAGCCTGGACTTGCAACTGCAAGCTTCTTAGGTGAAAACAGAAGTACACTTTGAAGATCTTCGAATGTGCCATCACCGAAGCGAATAGCCGCATCGATACCGTCATTTTTGAACGTCGCATTATTAAGGCTCTTATCCAGCGCAATGGTTACATCTGGATATGGTCCATAAAAATCGCCTAGCCTCGGCATTAACCATTTATCTGCGAAACCCGGAGATACCGATATAGTAAGCGTACGCTGAGTTTTTTCGCGTTTAACTTTACCCGCTGCTAGAGATATATCCTCTAGTGATCGCTGCACGACCTCGGCAAATTCTTCTCCATCTTCCGAAAGCTTGAATGATTTAGGAGTTCGGATGAAAAGTTCGCGGTCAAGATGGTCTTCCAGGTTTCGCAATTGTTGACTGACCGCACCCTGGCTGACGCAAAGCTCGTCGGCGGCTTTGCTGACGCTACCAAGCCTTGAGACGGCTTCAAATGCCCGCAGGGCATTCATTGGCGGTAGTTTCATCGAGTTTCCATAAAATCTAATAAGCCTATCCGAATAACTGCATGTACAAAATCCTGTTTGGGAGCAAGTATACGCTTACTCAATTCAACATTGTTAGTGCGACTAAAAACTGCAACAAATTGGAACCACACAGTCACAGCTAACGATAGAGGAGAAATGTAATGCAGCAGACAGACAACATTGTCCCGGTATCGAAAGCATCGAGTGTATTTGACAGAGCAATCCACTTCTTTGGTCGTTCCCGAATTGCAACCCCTCAACCCGATCGGGTTGTCGGCAATATTGATTGGCATGATTCCGACACCGACTCCAAACAACTTTGCCAAGGGAGTCATGATCAACCTATCTGTGGCGGATATAACGAGGCGTTCATCGTCCAGCACTGGACAAGCTATCACCTCAGATAATGTAGTTGTTTATGGTGGGAGGCAATCTTCCGCCAGGAGCGGGCATTAGGCAATTATCTGATAAACTGTTATCGATCTAAATACCTTTTAATCTTGCTGTTATGCGGCAAAAGCACTAATACTTTCTCAAAGATTGTGGCGCGAGGGCTAGCAACATGTTCAAGAATTATATGATGACATTAGTGGTATTTTTCTTTGGAGTAACTTCGATTGCATTCGCCAAAGATTACAAGATTCCGGATGGAGTGACTGTTCTTACTGAAAAGCAGTTATTGACCCAGGTAATCGGCAATACTCTCAGCGGGAATAATAAATGGTTTGAGTATTTTGATCCGTCAGGTAAAGAATTAATGAAAGGCAGGTTCAGAGCTGAATGGCTACAGACTGAGCTGAACGAAGGCAGCTGGGAAATACACAAATCACTACTATGCCGGAAATTCGATGATGCCCGCATCGCTGCAATATACGATGGATGTTTTACCATTGCATTTGATGGTAATGAGGTCACTATGTATAAGGATAACGGTTATCGCTACGACGACCCTTACTCGCCAATACTAATACTTTCGGGAAATCCAAAAAATCTATAAGACATAATTTGGAAGGAACAGAAAGGCGTTCTTAGAAATTCAAATTTGCCGCATAACAAGCGCATGCAGTCGGATCCCCAAAAAACTACGCGTTAAATGTATTCAGTGTCCGAGTTGGGTCGTCTGTCGCCGTTGATTACCTGAGCCTGGGGGGCGGTTTTCTCAAAAGCTGCCGCTGAAAATTCCGCGCCGGGCTGCGGGAATTGGCCAGTAACGAGCACTGGATAAAAGGCTAGCTATACTTAGGGAATTGAATAATTCTATGCCAGCTTAACATGCAATTTCACGAATTAAATTGCCGCTCCCTAATAATAATTAAGAGGCCAACGGCCTCTTAAATGTGCTGTTAGGTTTTTTGGATGAAATCTGTCATCGCAGAATTTGAACAAGGTTCAGAATGGGATTCGAGATTACTGCTTTTTGGAGTGCTAATAGTAATAGGAGCATTTATTTCTACTTACGAGACAGATATCTGGGAAGGAACGGACAGCTTGTTATTTCCTTTACTGGTAATTGGAGCGTCTCTCGTAGCACTTGATATTTTGCTGCGCCTGATGCGGCCGAAACTACAAGTCACACTTTTTGAGGCCCGAGAAGACCTATTAAAAGTACGTCCAATAAAAAATATTCAGTTTTCTGGCTGGGTGGCAAATGATCCGATAAAGATTGAAATTTCCGAAATATCAAATGTTAAGGCATATGACTTTTATAATGTTGCAAACAAAGCAGGCATGCAGTGGGTCTGCCTAGAGTTAAAAAACAAACAAGTAATCGAATTTCATTTCAACAATCCTGGCCTGCTTACTGAGATAATTGAATTTGTAAAAACGGCGTTACCAACCGTAGAGTTAATAGTTGATCCAAAATTCAAAACCTAACAAGCGCATGCAGTCGGACCGTTCCACTCGCTACGCGAGTGAAACGGCCGCTGATGCGAGGCTTTATGTGTTTGAGACTTTAAATGAAGGCTTTCTCTGAAAGAGTAGATTGGTACAAAGAGCTTGAAACCAGGAAGTGGAAGCTAACCTGGCATTTTATAGAAATGTCAGGTATAGCTTTGTCGTCATTCGTGCTCATTTCAGTAATTCTTATTTATGGCAACGGAAAGCATCTCCAATCGGTATTAGTAGCTTTTATATTGATTCTTGGTGTTGCATCACTTTGTCTGGCACCAGCAATATACTCAGGGGCTATTTTCAAAAGGTGGCATATTCAATTAATCTGTCTAGGGTTGGGCTGCGGTGTAGGTGTTGCAGCCATCGCCGCAATCTTGCTACTGAAGTTACAACATGGCCACACATAACAAGCGCATGCAGCCGGACGCAGCAAAGCTGCGCCGCTGATGCGAGGCGTTAGGTTGACTAATCGAAGTATGCAACTTGAATGGAATATAGGAGGTTGGTTCGGCAGTCAGTTGGGAGGAACTGCATGGATCTTAGTTTCGTCGGCGATCTCGTTTGGTCATGACATGTTAACAGGTCTAATCCTTCTCCTACTTTTCCTTGCTCCTAATACTATTGGAATACTACTCTGGCGCCAGAGAAAGCTATCTTGTTATGTTTCGATACAA
>CAMYLU010000040.1 GCA_947259485.1 uncultured Gammaproteobacteria bacterium
CCGGAATCTGAACTCATTGAGATTGAAGAGTTTGACGAGGAGATCGTGCAGGAGCTGCGCGGGCGTGCACCCGATGCGTTGCTGACCATGGCCATTGCAAAGGAAGAGACTGCCGAAGCCGGCGAGCCGCAGGATGATTTGCTCAACATGGAATTTATGACCAGCGAGCTCGCACACAAACTTTCGCGCGTTGGCATATGCACCATGGAAGACCTGGCCGAGCAATCGACCGACGAGCTGGAAGAAATTGACGGAATCGATGCCGAGTTTGCGGGAAAATTGATCATGAAAGCGCGCGAACCCTGGTTTGCCGAGGCGGAAGCTGAGCAGGTCAGCGCGGCGGCTACGGAATCAAATTAGCAGGTGGAAACAAAATCATGGCAAATGTAATTACAGCTAAACAACTTTCAGAAGTAATCGGCATCAATGTCGAAAAGTTGCTCGACCAGCTCAACACCGCGGGTGTTGAAGTCAAGGACGAGAACGCCCCAATTTCTGATGAAGATAAAATGAAATTGCTGGAATCACTGCGCAGCAGCCATGGCAAGGAAGATTCTGAAGGCCCGAAGAAGATCACCCTGCGCCGCAAGAGTAAAAGCGAGCTCAGGGTAGCCGGCAGCTCTGGACGCAACGTTACGACCAAGACGATCAATGTCGAGGTACGTAAAAAGCGTACCTACGTCCGTCGTGCCGATGTCGAAGCGGAAGAAGAGAAGATTCAGCAGGAGGCCGAGGCCGAGGTCGAAGAGCAGACCAGGGCAGAGCAGCAGCAAGCGGAAGAAGCGGCCCAGAAAGCCGAGGAAGCAGCCCAGGTACAGGCGGAAGCCGCCAAGGCGGCCGAGGAACAGGCGGTTCGCGACGAGGCTGAAAAGAAGGCATACGAAAGAAGCCTGCAGGAAGTTGAAGCCGCGCAAAAAGCAATCGAGCAGCAGCGTGCCGAAACCGAGGCTGCCGAAGCTGCTGAAGAGGCTGCACGGGTCGCACTCGAGGCCGCAGCGGCAGCGAGCGCGGCTGCGGTAACGGCCGAAAAACCGGGTAAGCACGGCAAGCACGAAGACAAGGGCACTCGTTACGGGCGCAAGGAACTGCATGTCAAGGAGTCTGCACATCAGCCGAACCGCAAGCAGAAGTTCAAGAAGGGGCAGAGACAGGTACACGATATCAAGAACCTGCACGGTTTCGAAAAACCAACCGCCCCGGTGGTGCGCAGCGTCGAAATCCCCGAGGCGATAACCGTGGCTGAACTGTCACAACGCATGGCGATCAAGGCCGGCGACGTAATCAAGGTGCTGATGCAAATGGGAACCATGGCGACTATCAACGAGGTACTCGACCGGGATACCGCGACACTGGTGGTTGAAGAATTGGGACACAACGTGGTTACCGCTGCCAGCGAAGACGACTACGAAAAAGAACTGCAGGCCAGCGTGGAGCAGGAAGGCCAGGACAAGGTGACTCGCCCGCCGGTGGTGACGATCATGGGCCATGTCGACCACGGTAAAACCTCGCTACTCGATTATATTCGTAAATCCAGGGTTACCTCCGGCGAAGCGGGTGGTATTACTCAGCATATCGGTGCCTACCATGTAGAAACCGACAAGGGCATCATTTCCTTCCTCGACACCCCGGGCCACGCCGCATTTTCCGCGATGCGCGCCCGTGGTGCCCAGGCGACCGATATCGTTGTACTGGTGGTAGCCGCCGACGATGGCGTTATGCCGCAGACCAAGGAAGCGATTCAACACGCGGCGGCGGCAGAGGTGCCATTGGTCGTTGCGGTTAACAAGATCGATAAGGAAGATTCGGATCCGGACCGGGTGAAGAATGAACTTGCCGCACTCGAGGTTATCCCCGAGGAGTGGGGTGGCGAGAATATTTTCGTCAATGTATCCGCCATTACCGGGGAAGGAATCGACAGTCTGCTCGACTCGATCCTGTTACAGGCCGAAGTTCTCGAGCTCGAAGCGGTCGATAAAGGCAATGCCAAGGGTATCGTCATCGAAGCCTCGCTTGATAAGGGCCGCGGCCCGGTGGCAACGGTGCTGGTCCGCTCAGGGCTGTTGCAACAGGGGCAATTATTGCTTGCGGGAACCCAGTTTGGTCGGGTACGCGCGATGTATGACGAATCGGCCAAGGCGATAAAATCTGCCGGACCGTCGATGCCCGCAGTTGTGCTCGGCCTGTCAGGCGTGCCCAATGCCGGTGACGAAGTCTTCGTCGTAGAAAATGAGCGCAAGGCGCGTGAATTCGCCGCCACGCGTGAAGCCAAGACGCGTGAAAGCAAGCTCGCCGACCAGCATAAAGCCAAGCTGCAGGGTATGTTCGATGCGATGGAAGAAGGCGAAGTCGCCGAGATCAACGTTTTGATTAAAGCCGATGTGCAGGGGAGCTCCGAGGCAATTCGCGAGTCGCTGGAAAAACTGTCGACCGAGGAAGTGCGCGCCAAGCTGGTTTCCACCGGCGTCGGGGGTATCAACGAATCCGATATCAACCTGGCCGCCGCGTCTGATGCCATCGTGATTGGATTTAATGTGCGTGCGGACGCGGCAGCGAAACGGGTCGCCGGGGATTACGGGATCGATATTCGCTATTACAGTGTTATCTACGACATTATCGATGATATCAAGGCATTGATGTCGGGACTGTTAGCTCCGGATTCCCAGGAAAAAATTATTGGCCTGGCCGAGGTCAAGGATGTATTCCGCTCGCCGAAATTTGGCGATGTTGCTGGTTCGATTGTGGTCGAAGGCGTGGTGCGTAAAGGTCAACCGATTCGCGTTTTGCGTGATAACGTGGTCATCTATGAAGGTGAACTCGAGTCGCTGCGACGTTTCAAGGATCCGGTTGAAGAAGTGCGCATGGGCACCGAATGCGGTATCGCGGTCAAGAATTACAATGACGTGAAACCGGGCGATCAAATCGAGGTGTTTGAGCGCATCGAAGTTGCGCGCAGCCTCGACTGAGAAACCTTAAGCATGCCCAAAGATTACCCGCGCAGTGAACGGATCGCCTCGCAGATCCAGCGTGCATTGGCCGCCCTGATTCAAAGTGGTTTGAAAGACCCGCGCCTGTCGATGCCGAGCATACTCGAAGTCGAGGTCAGCAAGGACCTGGCACATGCCCGTGTTTTCTTCAGTGTACTGGACCCGGACGACGCCAGCGACTGTCTCGAGGCATTGAATCGAGCCAGTGGTTTCCTGCAGCACGAAATCGGTAAAAGTCTCAAGGCTCGCGTTACCCCCAAACTCAGTTTTATATACGACGATACCGATATCCGGGGACGCCGGTTATCCGATTTGATCGACTCTGTGGTCGCTAACGACAAGATCAAAGCCAACCACTAATGGCTGGCAAAAAGGGGTCCAGTGATTATCGGGATGTCGACGGTATCCTGATTCTTGATAAACCCCTCGGCCTCAGTTCAAACCAGGCTTTACAGCAGGTACGAAAACTCTATCGCGCCCGTAAGGCAGGGCATTGTGGCAGCCTGGATCCACTGGCGACCGGGGTATTGCCGATTTGCCTGGGTGAGGCAACCAAGTTTTCCAGCTTTCTGCTCGGTGCTAACAAGACTTACCGTGCCTGCTGTCGCCTGGGCCAGACGACTACCACGGGTGACGCCGAAGGCGACGTGCTTGAAACCAGGCCAGTACAAGTCGATGAAGTCCAAATCAGGCAAACCCTCGAGCGTTTTGTCGGTGAGATCGAGCAGGTTCCACCGATGTATTCCGCCCTCAAGCACGAGGGTCAGCGGCTTTATCAACTGGCTCGCCAGGGCAAGCAGGTTGAACGTAAACCGCGCCAGGTAAAAATTGACGAACTGACACTACAGGCCGTTACCGGTGAGAGTTTTACAATTGAAGTATCCTGTTCCAAGGGCACCTATGTCAGGACGCTTGCCGAGGATATCGGCGCTGCGCTCGGATGCGGGGGGCATTTAACTGCCCTGCATCGTTCGGCGGTGGCACATTTCAGTGAACAGGACGCGGTTACAATAGAGCGATTGCAGCAGCTTGGGCAACAGGGAATGGATCGGATCGACGGGTTGCTGCTGCCGGTAACAGCGACCCTGGCGCAGTTTCCTGAATTGAAACTGGACGATGCAACCCGTGTCGACATATGTCATGGAAAACGGTTTCAGTCGGGTCACGATCGGGCACCGGGGCTTTATCGGCTGGTGTCAGTTGATGGCGATTTTATCGGCCTTGGGGAAGTTGATCCGGAAGGCGAGTTGAAAGCAAAAAGGTTAATGAATACAGCGAGATAGGACTATCCGTGATAGTCCCGGGTAATTACCGGGATTAATCCAGTGAAAGTTCTTGTTACCACCTGCGCAGATAGGTAGAATACCAGCCTTTTTCGGGCCCACAGAGGTTTTATCCATGGCAATGTCAGCTGAACAGAAGGCTGCAATTATCGCTGATTATCAGCAAGGTAACGGTGACACCGGATCACCCGAAGTGCAGGTTGCGCTGCTGTCGCACCAGATCGGTCATTTGACCGAGCATTTCAAACAGCATATTCACGACCATCATTCACGCCGCGGCTTGTTGAAGATGGTTAACCAGCGTCGCAATTTACTGGATTATCTGAAATCCAAGAATCAGCAGCGTTACAAAGATTTGATAGCAAAACTCGGATTGCGTCGTTAATAAAGTGAGAAACCAGTGAACCCAATTAAAAAGACATTTCAATACGGCGCGAACGAAGTCACGCTGGAAACCGGAGAAATAGCGCGCCAGGCCGGCGGTGCTGTGTTTGTAACCATGGCCGATACGGTCGTAATGGTGACCGTGGTCGGATCCAGAACCGCCGATCCAGGTCGGGGCTTCTTTCCGTTAACGGTCGATTACCAGGAAAAGACTTACGCGGCGGGCAAAATCCCGGGTGGATTCTTCAAGCGTGAAGGCCGTCCCAACGAGAAAGAAACGCTAACTTGTCGCCTGATCGATCGTCCCATTCGTCCGCTTTTTCCTAAGGGCTTCATGAATGAAGTGCAGGTCGTGGCGAACGTCGTTTCGAGCAATCCCGAGGTTGATGCCGACATCCTGGCGCTACTCGGAACCTCGGCTGCGCTGGCGATATCCGGAATTCCGTTTAACGGTCCGATCGGCGCGGCTCGCGTCGGCTACGTCGATGGAGAATATGTCCTCAATCCAACCGCCAGCCAGCTTGTCGAATCGGATCTGAACCTGGTTGTTGCAGGCACCAGGAATGCCGTTTTAATGGTTGAATCGGAGGCCAACTGCCTTTCCGAATCGGTGATGCTGGGCTCGGTGGTATTTGGTCACGAGCAAATGCAGAACGCGATCCAGGCAATCGAAGAGTTTGCCGCCGAATCGCAGGTTGAAGCCTGGGAATGGCAGGCGCCGGAAACCGACGAAACGCTGGTGCAGAAAGTAGCAGCGCAGGGCGAGGCGGCGATTACGCAGGCCTACGCAATTGCCGACAAGATGGAGCGTCAAAACAAGCTGGGTGACATTCGTGATGATATCGTCGCAGCGCTGGTTAGCGATGCCGAAGATTCCCCGGCGGAAGGCGATGTGCGCACTGCCATTGGCAAGCTCGAAAAGTCCCTGGTACGCGGACGTATCATTGCCGGTGAGCCACGTATCGACGGTCGTGATACCTCTACCGTCCGACCGATCATAGTTCGTACCGGCGTGCTGCCTCGTACCCACGGTTCAGCTCTGTTCACACGCGGTGAAACCCAGGCCCTGGTGGTGACCACACTCGGCACCGGACGCGACGCACAGCTGATCGATGCGATCGAGGGTACCTACAAAGAAAACTTCATGATGCATTACAATTTCCCGCCCTCCAGTGTCGGTGAAACCGGGCGCGTGGGTACGCCCAAGCGTCGCGAGATTGGACATGGGCGCCTTGCCAAGCGCGGCGTACTTGCAGTAATGCCCCACCTCGATGATTTTCCTTATGTAATTCGAGTCGTATCGGAGATTACCGAATCGAACGGTTCCTCTTCGATGGCCAGCGTCTGTGGTGCCAGCCTGTCACTGATGGATGCAGGCGTACCTTTGAAGGCGCCGGTCGCGGGTATCGCGATGGGCCTGATCAAGGAAGGCGATGATTTCGCGGTATTGTCCGATATTCTCGGCGACGAAGATCATCTGGGTGATATGGATTTCAAGGTTGCCGGATCTACCGAAGGTATTACCGCATTGCAAATGGATATCAAGATCGACGGTATCACCACCGAGATCATGCAAAAGGCCCTGGACCAGGCAAAGGAAGGGCGTTTACATATCCTGGGTGAAATGGCGAAGGTCATTTCCGAAAGCCGTGAAGAAATGTCTGAATACGCGCCGCGCCTGATCACCTTTAAAATTAATCCTGAAAAAATTCGCGATGTGATTGGTAAGGGCGGGGCAACGATCCGTTCGATTACCGAGGAAACCGGGGCCACGATCGAGGTTGACGATGACGGCATGGTGAAAATCGCGTCGGTCGAGAAAGCCGCGGGTGATGAGGCCAGGCGCCGCGTCGAGCAGGTGACCGCCGATGTTGAGGTCGGCGTCATCTATGAAGGCAAGGTTGCCAAGATCATGGACTTCGGTGCCTTTGTTAACATCTTGCCGGGCAAGG
The DNA here is from genome assembly GCA_947259485.1 of uncultured Gammaproteobacteria bacterium. Lineage (GTDB taxonomy): Bacteria > Pseudomonadota > Gammaproteobacteria. The sequence continues at coordinate 6,604 of CAMYLU010000040.1, forward strand.
ATGGGCTGGTGCATATCTCGCAAATTTCTGACGAACGCGTCGAAAACGTCAGTGACAAACTGTCGGAAGGCGACATGGTTAAGGTCAAGGTGCTTGAAGTTGATCGGCAGGGTCGTATTCGCCTGAGCATGAAGGCTGTCACCGAAGGCGAGGCCGCTGCAGTCTAGCTAAGTAAGTAATAGTTCAGGTAACGAAGGGGAAACAGTGTTTCCCCTTTTTTGTGCCCGCAAAGAATGTTGATTCTAGTTTAAAACCTGAGCTTCGAAGTTGAAGCGCAGCTGCAGTGACTGATAACTGTGGTTTAGCCTGGGCTCCGCGGTATTGCGCGAGTAGAGATGATTAAAGTAGTTTGAACAGGGCGCCGCAGTAGGGGCACCTGGCCTCGCCACCATTCTCCGCGACGGGGATATAAACCTTGGGATGTGAATTCCACAAACTGGAACCTTCCTGCGGACAGTGGATAGGCAAATCATCCGTTTTAACTTCAACTGCAGTCTTCGCATTGGGTGTCGAAAATGCGCCCTGGTTAGATGCTGTGTCTGGATTGACCATGGATTATCTATTTTATAAAAGTTAGCAAGTCTAGGTATTTTTCGTTACGACCATGCACCAGATCAAAATAATCGGATTGCAGGCGCTCGGTTATCGGGCCGCGCGTGCCACTGCCAACAGGTCGATTATCAAGTTCAGCAATAGGTGTGACCTCTGCCGCGGTGCCGGTGAAAAAAGCTTCGTCGGCAACATAAATTTCGTCACGGGTCAGGCGCTTCTCGATGATGTCCAGGCCCTGGTCTGCGGCGAGATTGAAAATGGTCTTGCGCGTAATGCCGTTTAATGCGGTTGTCGTTTCAGGCGTATAGATTACGTTATCGCGAATGACAAAGATATTTTCGCCGCTACCTTCGGCGACATAACCTTCAGGGTCGAGCAGCAGGGCCTCGTCATAACCGTCTTTCAGCGCCTCACCGAGTGCGACCATCGAGTTGATGTACTGTCCGTTTGCCTTGGCCTTGGTCAGGGCGATATTTGGATGATGGCGGGTGTAGGAGGAGGTCTTGATGCGAATTCCCTTTTCCAGTCCCTCCTGGCCAAGGTAGGAGCCCCATTCCCAGGCAGCAACTATACAGTGCACGCTCAGGTTGTCAGCGCGCAAACCCATGCCCTCGGAGCCGTAAAAAACCATCGGCCGAATGTAGGCGCTATCGAGGTTGTTGTCGTGTACCGCTGCGACCTGGGCTTCCATCAATTGTTTTTTGTCAAAAGGAATCGCCATGCCGAGTACCTTGCAGGAATCCAGCAGGCGCGAGGTATGAGCGTCCAGCGCGAAAATTGCAGTACCCTGGTCGGCATTATAAGCGCGCACACCCTCAAAGCAGCCCATGCCATAGTGCAAGGTGTGGGTTAAAACATGTACCGTGGCATCACGCCAGGCGACCATTTCGCCGTCAAACCAGATGAAGCCATCGCGATCATCCATCGACATTTTCAATTCTCCTGCAAGCTGAAACACTCGTTCCAGCAGTTAACAACATGGTTTACCTGCTCAGCAATCACTTCGGCGTCTACTTCGGCGGACTGGTTTTGCAGCACGGATTCGTGCAACAACCGATGATAAGCCTGGTAAATTTCAACCAGTTGCGATTGCGAACTGGTGATCAGATTTAACCGAAATAACTCGTTTAGCAAACCAATATTATCAGAATATAAACAATCGGAGCCAATATTATTTGCCTCGGCGAGCACCCAGAATTGCACCAGGAACTCGATGTCGACCATACCGCCGCGGGATTGTTTCAAATCTATGCGCTCACCCTCGGGCGGACGCTTGTTACGATATATGCGCTCCCGCATATCGGCGATATCCCGGCGCAGTTTGTCAAGCTCGCGCGGTATCCTGAGTACCTGTTCGCGGATGCGATTAAACTCGGGCGCCAGGGCCGGATCACCGGCAACCACGCGGGCACGCACCAGTGCCTGGTGCTCCCAGGTCCAGGCCTTTTCCAGCTGGTAACGCAGGTAGGCCTGCGTCGATGATACCAGCAGGCCCGAAGACCCTTCCGGCCGCAGCCTGGAATCGATTTCGTAGAGTTTGCCCGACGCCGTCAGTACGCTGGTCATGGAAATTATTTTCTGTGCCAGGCGCGCGAAATAGGTCGAGTTTTCGATCGACTTGTCACCATTGGTATGCTGTTGTTCACCCTCGGAGTCGTGCAGGAAAATAAGGTCCAGGTCCGACTGGTAGTGCATCTCGAAGCCACCGAGCTTGCCGTAGCCCACGATCGCAAAATTTGCCTTACGGCGGATTCCAGCAACACTGCATTCGGGTATGCCGAACTGTTGTTGCAAGGCTTTTTCGGCTAGCTGGTAGACTGACTCCAGCACGACCTCGGCGAGTTCACAGAGGTAGCGGCTAACCTGGCTGGCGTCGATCTCTTCGGCCAGCTCCGCGCAGGCGATCACCAGGGTTTGCTCGCGTTTGAATAATCGCAGGCTATCAAGTTCGAGCTCGGTATCGCCCTCGATGTTGGCAAGCTGCTGTTGCAAACGCTGCAGTAAAACTGCTTTATCGAATCGGTTCTGGTCACCTGCCTGGATTAGATTCTCGAGCAACATCGGGTACTGCGAGACTTCCCCTGCAATCCAGGCACTTTTATCGAACAGGGATGCGAGTTTTTGCAACAAGGCCTGGTTCTGAAACAGCAGTTCAAAATAAACACTGCGTCCCGCTATCGACGAAAACAGGCGCATGAAACGTTCAAACAGGATATCGGGATTGGCACTGGGTCGAATGGCCTCGATCAAAATCGGCATCAGGGTGCCGAAGCGCTGCTTTGCCTTGGCCGACATAAAGCTCCAGGCTTTCGATTGCAGGAACCGATTGAGCAGCTGGTTAATAGGCTCCGTTTTTTCGATATTGGATTTAGTGATGCACTCCCACTCTCGGCTATCGTCCGTAGCGTCGGCAAAACTGCCGTCAAGAACCGGTCCAGCAACCGATGTGGCTTCCCCGGGTTATTCGGTAAATCGTGGGTTTGCTGGTCGTTGTACATCTGGATGCGATTTTCAAGCAACCTCAGAAAACAATAAGCTTCACGCAGTTTTTGAATGGTTTCGCTATCGACAATTTCATCTTGCTCAAGCGCATCAAAGCAGGCAAAAATCCCGGTCTTCTGTAACTGGTGATTGCGTCCGCCCTTCAGGATTTGGAAGGCCTGCACGAAAAACTCGATTTCCCGAATCCCGCCCTGGCCAACCTTTATATTGACTCGCATCTTTCCGGATTTCGCCTGCGAATCAATCTTTTGCTTGAGCCCGGCAAGGCCATCAAACACCCGGTAATCGTGATACCTGCGGTAAACGAAGGGTTTGAGCATTGATACAAGGTATTTGCGACTGTCCTCACTACCCGTTAACACACGAGCCTTGACCATGGCATACTGTTCCCACTCGCGCCCGTGTAGCTGGTAGTAGTGCTCGAGCGCACTGTGACTCAGGGCCACCGGCCCGGATTCGCCCCAGGGTCGCAAGCGCAGGTCGACTCGATAAACGAATCCTTCCGCGGTCGCCTCGCTCAACACCTGGCTGGTTAGCCTGACCAGGCGATTAAAGTATTCCTGGTAACTCAGTTGTCCGTAGCCGGAGAGTTCTCCATCGCTGTCATAACAGCAGATCAGGTCGATATCGGAAGAGAAATTAAGTTCGCGCCCTCCCAGTTTACCCATTGCGATAATATTCAACTCCATGGCGTCACCGTTAGACTCCAGGGGTTGACCATGTTTGGCAGATAGTTGCAGTTGGCAGGCCTTCAGGGCCGTGCGGATTAATTGATCGGCCAGGTCGCTCAAATGGCGCAGGATCATTTCGACCGGGATAGCGCCCACCACGTCGAGATAAATAATCTCGACCATTTTTTGATGTCGATACAGACGCAATTGTTTCTTGACGTGTTGCAGATCAATTTTCTCCTTTGCATCGACATCCATAATTTCCGCGTCAAGCAAAAATTTTTCAAGCCGGGGCAGGGCGTCAATCCATTCCGGGTGGCGATGCAGTTGCTGCAGGGCATAGGGGCTCGCGATCGCGAGGCGTTCGATATTTTCGATCACCCCGGCCCCGGCCTGTTTTGATTCGAGGTAATCGACAACCCCCTGCCACTGGACACGATTTTCAGCTAACAGGGTTTGGTTATCCGGAATGGCATTCATAGTTTAATGCGAATGAGAACTGTTATTATTTACGTTCTTATCTATATTCATTAGAATCGGCGCGTATTTCCGTGGTTTCGGGTTATTTCCACGGATGACAAGTTTAGCGCTGAAACGAGTATGCAAACCAGTTAATTTAGCTGGATTGAGGAAAATGGAACTGCCGGTTTTAAAAGAAACCTGGCGTCCTTAACTATCTTTGGGTTGTAACCATCAGACTACAGTGACCGCAAGCTATCCCTACCTGCAACGACTATGGAAACCCGGAATACTGCTGGTTGCACTGCTATTCAGTTTGCCGATTTTCACCATCGCGAGTTTTATCATCCATCCGACTAACGAGGTCTGGCAGCATTTACTCGATACGGTGCTGAGTGAGTACCTGGTGAACTCGGCGCTGCTGATGTTGGGTGTCGGCATTGGCACCCTGGTGATCGGGGTTGGATGCGCCTGGTTGACCAGCGTATGTATTTTTCCAGGTAAGCGTTTTTTTGCGTGGGCCCTGCTGCTACCGCTGGCATTTCCTGCTTACATAATCGCCTATACCTATACCGGGATGTTCGATTATGCAGGCCCGGTGCAAACCTGGATCAGGGACACGACCGGCTGGGGATTGCACGATTATTTTTTTCCCGAGGTGCGTTCGCTGGGTGGTGCGGTAACGATGTTTTCGCTGGTGCTTTATCCCTATGTATACCTGCTCTCGCGTGCCGCCTTTCTCGAGCAGTCAGTTTGCGTGCTGGAGGTGAGCCGGACCCTGGGTTGTTCGGTCTGGTCGAGTTTTTACCGGGTCGCGTTGCCGCTGGCACGGCCTGCCATTGTTGCAGGTTTGTCGTTGGCCCTGATGGAAACCCTGGCCGATTACGGTGCGGTTTCCTATTTCGGACTAGGCGTTTTTACAACCGGGATTTTTCGCACCTGGTTCGGGCTTGGTGATGGTACCGCGGCGGCCAAGCTGGCGGCCATCCTGCTGATGTTTGTATTCGTGCTTGTCGTCATCGAGCGCTGGTCACGAAAACAATCCCGCTATCATCATACTTCGAATCGCTACAGTGCCTTACCCCAGTATCGGCTCGTTGGATACCATGCCGGCCTCGCGTTTTGCGCCTGCTTTATCCCGTTACTGCTGGGTTTCCTGCTGCCGGCCTACCAACTTGCCACCTGGGCATTTGAAACCTACGAGTACATGATCGATATCTCCTTCGTAAAACTCACTCTCCACTCCATCAGCCTCGCGTTAGGCGCCGCCGCGCTCGCGGTTGTGCTTGCACTTTTCCTGGCTTACGGTAAACGGCTGTTCAGCAGCAATACGGTTGCGACATCGATTCGCGTGGTCGCAACCGGTTATGCAATACCCGGTACCGTGGTTGCCGTTGGTGTCATCATTCCGTTTGCGTGGATCGACAACAGCCTCGACAGCCTGATGCGCGAACATTTCGGATACTCCACCGGATTACTGTTAAGTGGCAGCCTGTTTGCGGTGATGTTTGCCTACATGGTGCGTTTTCTCGCAGTTTCGATTCAATCGGTTGAATCAGGACTGGGCAAGATTAAACTGTCGATGGACGATGCCGCACGTTCGCTGGCCTACACGCCCATTGAAATTCTGATGAAGGTCCATTTGCCGCTGATGAAAGGGACGGTGCTGACAGCATTTCTGATCGTATTTGTCGACGTCATGAAAGAACTGCCGGCGACGCTGATACTACGCCCTTTCAATTTCAACACGCTTGCTGTACGCGCATTCGAACTTGCGTCGGATGAACGCCTCGCCGATTCGTCTACCGCGGCCTTAATGATAGTGGTCGTGGGCCTGGTGCCTGTTATCCTGTTAAGCCACAGTATTAGCGCTTCACGAGTTGGCTCATGACTTCCCAGCTAGAGGTCGAAAAACTGGATGCCGGATATGAAGATCTGCAGGTCTTGAACCAGGTTAGTTTTACGCTGCAACCGGGTGAAATTGGGTGCATGCTGGGGCCTAGCGGTTGCGGTAAAACGACGGTGTTACGTGCTATCGCCGGTTTTGAACCGGCCTGGCGCGGGCGCATCCTGATAGACGATGTCGAAGTCAGTTCCAGGAAAACCTACCTGCCTCCCGAAAAACGTAATATCGGTATGGTGTTCCAGGATTTTGCCCTGTTTCCGCATCTAAGGGTTGAAGATAACGTGCGTTTCGGGTTGAAGGGTTCAAGCAGACAGGAACAGCAGACACGCATCCAGGAATTGCTTGCGATCGTTGGCATGCCCGCCTATGCGCATGCCTATCCACACCAGCTCTCGGGGGGGCAGCAGCAGCGAGTTGCGTTGGCGCGTGCGCTGGCTCCTCGTCCCAGCATCCTGTTGCTGGATGAGCCATTTTCCAACATGGATGTGGATCTTCGTGAACAACTGGCGCGCGAGGTCAGAAGTATCCTTAAACAGGAGAACAATACCGCCATATTGGTAACCCACGATCAAAACGAGGCCTTTGCAATGGCCGACCAGATCTGTGTCATGAACGAAGGCAGCATCCTGCAGCAGGGCAGCGGTTATGACCTTTACCACCGGCCGGCTAATCGATTCGTGGCAGATTTTATCGGGCAGGGGGTCATTATTCCGGCGACGGTCGAGAGCGCGAATTCCGTCAAGACTTCGCTGGGTGTTATTGAAGGCGACGACAGGATCGAAGCTGAACCCGGCTCGATGGTAGATGTGTTAATTCGACCTGACGATGTTATCCATGATGACGAGTCTGATGAGTCGGCGATTGTTGTCGAAAAGGCGTTTCGCGGTGCTGATTTCCTGTATTTTTTACGAATGGATAGTGGAATAGAGGTTATGTGCCTTGCACCGAGCCACCATAACCATAAAATTAACGAACGCATCGGGATCCGGCTCAATGTTGACCACCTGGTCACTTTTTCCCGCAACTAGAATCGAATTCGAAGCTCGAGTTTAAATGATCAGCAAAATACTCGTTACCCTGGCGGTAATCGTCGCATGTATGTGGATGCTAGCGGCACGTTCGAAACCCGAACTCAGGAAGGTTGCAAATCCCACCGCCGAACGCAGGAAAAAACACCTGCGCAATGCGGCGATCGGGTTCATGATTATCATGTCCATCGCCGCCGGTGTGATGATTTATCTCGAGTACGATGAGCGAACCGCGGTTGTTACCGTGCACGTCATCAACACGCAGTCAGGCGCCAAGAAGTCTTACCGGGTCATGAAAGACGATATCCACAGCGACGGGTTTACCACGCTCGACGGGCTGCAGGTATTTGTTGCGGGTATCGAGCGCATTGAAATCGAAACCCGCTAGATCGACTGCCGGGGATTAAATCCGGTCCTTGATTGCTTCCATAACGCTATCGATATCAGATCCGGGTACACTGACCAGGAGGCCCTCATCGCGATAAAACGCGACCAGTGGAGCGGTCAGTTCGTTGTAAACCTGCAGGCGATTTTCGATCGCTTCTTCGGTTTCATCATCGCGCTGTACGATCTGGCTACCGCAGACATCACAGACACCCTCGACCGTTGGCGGCTTGGTTTTAACATTGTAAATTTCTCCGCAGTTGGTGCAGGTTCGACGCGTAGTCAAGCGGTCGATAATGACGTCGCGGGGGATGTCCAGCTCCAGAGCGCAGTCGAGTTTTTCTCCGAGTTTTGCCAGCAGCGCTTTCAAGGCTTCCGCCTGGGGTATGGTGCGCGGGAATCCATCCAGTAAATATCCCTGTTTGCAGTCTTCCTGCTGCAAACGTTGTTCCATGATGTCCATGATGAGTTCGTCGGTGACCAGGTCACCGGCTGCCATTACAGCGTCTACCTGTTTCCCCAACTCGGTGCCTGCGGCAATCGCCTCGCGCAGGATGTCCCCAGTTGATATCTGTACCGATCCGTCATGCTGCATCAAGGCCTTCGCAATCGTGCCTTTACCGGCGCCGGGTGGTCCTAACAGGATGATTTTCATGTTTGCCCCCTAAGTTTGTTTGCCTGTTTTGTCTTCATTTTCCGGTTTTATCCGCTAATGGCAAGGTGCATGTTTTAAGGCTGACGGTAATTCTTACGAACCGGTGAGCGTAATCGTCAGGTTACGGCGATGCGCCCTATAGCGGTGTTCCCAAAGAAACAAACCCTGCCAGGTACCCAGTGCGAGCCTACCGGCCTGCACCGGGATAGTGATTTCGGACTGGGTTAGCACCGAGCGGATATGCGCGGCCATATCATCGGGACCTTCCTGGTCATGCCGGTAAGCCGGGTCTCCGTCGAGCACCAGTTTGGCAATATAGTTCTCGAGATCCCGGCGCACATCGCTATCCGCGTTTTCGGTGATAATCAGCGATGCGCTGGTGTGATGCACAAACACATGACAAAGCCCCTGCTCAACTCCGGACGTCCGCAACACCTCTTCAACCTCGCGAGTAATATTGATCGTCTCCCGCCCCCGGCTCTTAACCGTAATCATCTCCTGCTCAATCATCCAACAATTCTAACATTCCAATATTACTTAAAGTACTGCTGAAGTAGCCTCCGAAAGCTACCGTGGGTGCAAGCACGCAAAAGGCGCTTCCAACCGACGCATACGCGTCGGTTGGTCCATCCATGGAATCGCTTGGAGCTCGACATCCATGTCTCGCTACACTTTTGCGTACTTGCACCCACGGTAGCTTAAGTTCTATCCGGCATTCTTATATACGACTTCGACACAAGGGTGAATTCTAATAAGGGATTATTCCGGATGGTTTGACAATCTAAGGTGTGAGTACCGGTTTATCTTTTCAGAACGCTGCGCAACAGGGATGTTGTGATACGGCACTCCGGGCGCGAGCCTACATGGATGTATTTACGGCGATTCTGAAAAGATATGCCGGAGTTCTCGCCGTTTAGATGGCTCTTTACCGACCTGGTTTTTTGCAGTATTAGATAGAGGCGAGCTTGGC
>CAMYLU010000041.1 GCA_947259485.1 uncultured Gammaproteobacteria bacterium
GGAAAAGACTCTTTCCGTTACCAGCGAGCTGTGTTTTTTAATCGATAAAGCATTTCGAAAGGCGGAAATAGAAATACCTTTCCCACAGCAAGACGTGTATATACGAAAGAGTCTAGAGTAATTATTTATCCTAGTCCGTATATCTCACCGATTTCCCACATACGCAGCCAGAACCTGACACCGGGGCCAACTCGGACCTCTCCCATATTGTACCAAAGGCGCATTGGGCTATACGGCGTGCCACAGCGTCTTGGCAACGTTCTCGCTGCGGAAATCGGTGCTAGAGGCAACATTAATAAAGTAAAAGCCTGGTTTTGGACTGTCCGCTTTGGGTTATCAACTCACCTTTTTCTGAGAAAATGATATTTATCAGGGAACTGTCAGAGAAACGCAGCCCGGATTAAGGCGACCCTTGCAGCAATTAACGAGCGACCGCTATTGGCCGTTATCGGAAGGCCAGATCGAAATTGTGAGTAGCCGCTTTGGAGAAAGGCAACACTAATTTAGTGTGCCAATTTTGTGCCCCATTTACTGGCAATAACTGGCGTTAACTGGCACAAACGGGAAGGGAAAAGCCGTAAGTAGCTGATTTTATTAAGTTGCAAAAATTAAAGCCCGACTGAAAATCTTCGTGTCGGTGCCGAGCGCGGACCGCCGAGTGCGGACCACCGGTACGCCGGCCGGTTCGATGCCGCCCCCGGGCACCATTATTCGTTACTGCTCTTTGTGTTGATTCGAATTGATCGTATCTTGCAGCAAAATCAGATACCTCAATATGTGGCCTTTTCCCTGAAATCTCTATTTCGAGCCCTGGTCGAGAATTTTTTCAGTTTGTGGGTGTTGAGATAAGACGGGCCGGCTGAGATACCGGCCCGTTTGAGCGCGAACTATGAAGTAATTTGGATCCGCTTGACGTCCTGTTTGTGTTCCGCGAGACGAGGAATTTCCAGTCTCAGAACACCCTTGTCGAGGCTCGCCCTGATTTCTTCGCCGTTAGCGTCATCTGGCAACGACAGGGTTCGTTGAAACGCGCCATAGCTTCGTTCCACACGGTAGTAGTGTTTTTCCTTGTCTTCCTTACTGTCCTCCTTTTGTCCCTTGATGACCAACACATCATTCCTGACTTCCAGCGACAAATCGTCTTCTGACAAACCCGGCACATCCAGATTGATCTGGTAGCAATTATCGTCACCGCTAATATCTATTTTCGGCTGTCGAAATGCGGGCAACAGGGAGTCGAAACGATTTGCCAGCGATGGCAAGCCGAACGATTTAAACGCATGGTCGAACCACCGGTCCATATCCTCGTGCAATCGCATCAGCGAGCCGGTAGGGCCAGCCTGTACAACATCGGTCTGGTTCCGGTTTACAGGCACCTGGCGGCTATTATCGCTAGCGCCTTCCTCGTGTTTGAACCAGTTCCAGGGTTTAAGTTTTTCAAGATCCATATCTATCACCTCGTTGCAATTGATAAATGACATTGATTAAAAATACCCAAGCTGGGAATGCACTTCGATGTATGCACCCGAAATAAATTTTCAAGTCTGTCTGGTTGATCTATGCAAGTTACGGTTACCCTCCCCCCAACTGGGCAATGGCGACCAGGCCCAGAAATTTTTTGTCAAATAGACTTGAAATTAAAATTCGTGGCCCTAGATCGAAAACATCAGCTGTTTGTCCCTCTGGGAGAATCGCTGGTTACACTTGACTTTATTTTATGTTGCTTCAATACGGAGGATATACGATGAAATCAATTGATTTGACCCCGCTTTATCGCAATAGCATTGGCTTTGACCGGATGGCGGCACTCATCGACAGTGCGATGAAGGCCGACGCGTCAGGCTCCAGCCATCCTGCTTACAACATAGAAATCATCGACGAAGATCGCTACGCGATTACCCTGGACGTCGCCGGTTCGAAAGAATCGAACATCGACATTAAAGTTGAAAACGGCGTTCTCACCATCCATGGCGCCGACCAATCCGACACCGAGAAAACCTATCTTTACCAAGGTATCAACGATCGGGCATTCGAGAGCAAGTTTAATCTTGCGGATCACGTTGAAGTGTCTGGAGCCGAGTTGGTCAACGGGTTGCTGACGGTTTATCTCAAAAAGGAGATACCGGAAGCCCTGAAACCCAGGACGATTCCAATCAATAGCGACGAATCCGTTATCGATCACAAATCGTCCAGTAAATCCGGCAAGCAAAAAAGCGCGGCTTAGCATCCGGGGCAGCTGCCCTGTCGAACCCGGCGGTAATCGTTACCGCCGGGTTGGGCGCGTTATTCGCTAATCGGGCGGGTTGCCACTGACCGGGTTCGCTTTGATGAAAGTTGATTTTAGTCAGGAGAAGATTATGAAACGAATTGCACAGTTGTTCGTGTTGTTTTTTGCATTGCAAGGCAGCATTCATGTTGCCGTCGCTGCGATGCCTAATGTCGATGCCGAGGGTAAACCCTTCCCATCCCTGTCGCCGATGTTGAAACGGGTTAACACAGCGGTAGTCAATATTTCTACCTACTCGACCCAAAGAACCAGTCAGAATCCGCTGCAGGCGGATCCGTTTTTCAGGCATTTTTTTAGTCTGCCCGAACTGCACCAATACCAGCAACAGCAACCCAAGAAAAGACAGCGAAGCGCGGGATCGGGCGTTATTGTCGATTCCGATGACGGCATCGTGATCACCAACTATCACGTCATCAAAGACTCGGACGAAGTCCGCGTGTCGTTGACAGACGGTCGAAGTTTCGAAGCCAGGATTCTCGGTTCCGATCCCGAACTGGATATTGCGGTCCTTGAAATTGATGGTGACGATCTTAGCGAAGTCGGCATCGCCGATTCCAACGATTTGGAAGTGGGCGATTTTGTCGTCGCCATCGGCAACCCCTTCGGCATTGGTCAAACCGTCACCACGGGCATCGTCAGTGCCTTGGGCAGAAGCGGTCTTGGTATCGAAGGTTATGAGAATTTCATTCAAACCGATGCATCTATCAATCCCGGCAATTCAGGCGGTGCGTTGGTCAATCTGGCTGGCGAACTGGTCGGTATCAATACGGCGATCATTGCACCGGCGGGTGGTAACGTCGGTATCGGTTTTGCGATACCTACCAATATGGCCACTGCCAGCATGCAACAAATCATCGACCATGGTGAAGTTCGCCGCGGCTTGATCGGAGTTGGCATCCAGGATATTTCGCATGATCTTCGCGAGGCATTTGATCTGGCCAACGGCCAAACCGGTGTGTTGGTATCCAGTGTCGGTGAAGATTCCCCGGCCGAAAAAGCAGGCATTCAGGCCGGCGATATTATATTGACGGTCGAAGGTGAACCGACACAAACTGCGAACCAATTGCGTAGCCAGATCGGTATGAAGACGGTTGGAGAAGATGTCCATCTAACCTTGCTCCGGGAAGGAGAAGAAATGGAAATTTCGGTTGAAGTCGGACCCAGAGACGAGGTTGCCGTGGCGCAAAACGGACTCCATCAACTTCTCGAGGGCGCTTCTTTCGAAAATAATACCGATGAAAGCGGTGTAGTTGTCACCCGTCTCGAACCGGGCTCGAAGGCTGCCTACAGTGGTCTGCGCGTCGGTGATACGGTGGTAGCAGCAAACCGGAAACCGGTGACAAACCTGGAGTCTTTCAGGCAGGCGTTGAAATCGAATTCGAAAGGGATACTGCTTCGAGTAAATCGAGGTGGTGGAGCCCTGTTTTTGGCAATTCGATAGACAATGGATTTTTGACCATCACGCAATTATCGATTCCCTTTGTTAATATTTTGCGCCGCACGCTTGCTAAACAGTTTGAATGATCAATGAGCCCCTACCATCAAAGGTAGGGGTTTATTGATTCTGACCAGTCACGATAATTTGAGGATTACGCAGCTCGGGTATGTTTTTCAGTCATGGCGAAGACGCATCTTGCTAGCTCGGTATGCACTCTAACGCATAACTGTTAAAGTGCGCCCACTGCGGCAAGCTATGCTTAGCTGCAGGTAAAAACCGGGTGGATCTTCATTAAAATCTTATTCGCCATTTTGGGCAGCATGGTCATTCTCGCTAGCATCGCCCCGCTGTTGCGATCTCCCGTCTGGTGGATTCGAGGATTCGATTTTCCCAGATTGCAGCTCGCCGTCTCCGGCGCCATTGCTCTAGCGGGATTTGCATTTTACGCGACCGCCAGATTGGCCGACGTCTCCTTACTTTTGGCACTGGCCGCGGCGATCGCGTTGCAGCTCAGGTATATCCTGCCGTTCAGTCCGCTGGCCAGCAAGCAGGTACTGGATGCAACCACCGGAGATGGTTTCGATTGCATCTCAATTTTGATTGCCAATGTTCTGACCCCCAACCGGCGCTGCCGCGATTTGATGAGGCAAATCGAGGCGGCCGATCCGGACGTTGTCCTGACCCTGGAATCCGATCTCTGGTGGCAGCAGAAGCTGCAACCGTTGGAGGCGTCTTATCCCTACCGTTGCCAGTGCCCGCAGGACAACCTGTACGGCATGCACCTGTATTCGAAACTGGAGCTGATCGATCCGGAAATCCGATTCCTGGTCGAGGACGAAATCCCCTCGATCACCAGTGTCATCAAATTGCGTAACGGCGCCAGGATCCTGTTTTACGGCCTGCATCCGGCGCCGCCGAGCCCGACCGAGAACAGCCATTCCACCGAACGCGACGGCGAGCTGCTAATGGTCGGCAAGGAAGCGAATCGGCAGGATAAGGCGGTTATCGTTACCGGCGATCTCAACGACGTGGCCTGGTCGGATACCACCTTGCTCTTCCGCCGAATAAGCGAATTGCTCGACCCGAGAATCGGGCGCGGTATGTTCAACAGTTTTCATGCCAAATACTGGTTTCTGCGCTGGCCGCTGGATCACCTGTTTCACAGCCAGGAATTCAGGCTTTGCGAGATGCGTCGGCTCGGCTATTTTGGATCGGATCATTTTCCAATTTATATCAAGCTCGCCTATGCGCCGGATTTGTCCCACGCACAACAGGGCGAAGACAGCAACAGCGGGGACCATGCCCGCGCCAACACCAAGATTAGCGAAGCCAGGGAAGCCGGAGACGAATAAGACTGCTGTCTATAGAAGTCGGAATAAACCCTTCTGCCGAATAGTCGACAGGTAAATCGACCGGGCAGGGCCCGCGCCGCCGGATCTCGATCAATCTGCCCGGGCGAAGAGCCAGCGAAACAGGGCGAACTGGGCCGGCAGGTAGAACAGGTACTCGGGGTGCCACTGCACACCGATGATACGCCTTTCTGAGTCGCTTTCGACCGCCTGCACGATTCGATCGAGATCGCGACCGACGACGCGCAAACCGTTGCCGGGTTCGCGAATCGCCTGGTGGTGCAGGCTGTTGACGCGCAGCTTTCGGCGCCGGCTAATGTGCGCCAGCACCGATTCGGGTTCGACGAACACTTGTTTGGTCGGCATCAGCCCGGGACGGTTGTAGGTCAATTCACGCATTTGGCGGATATCCTGGTGCAGGTCGCCGCCAAGGACGACGTTGATCAGCTGCGCGCCGCGGCAAATCCCGAGTAGCGGGATATTTTCCGCCAGGGCTTTTTTGATCCATTCGATTTCGAGCTGGTCGCGTTTCGCATCGATTCTGACCTGGGCCTTGATGTCGCCGTTATAGTGTTCCGCGCCAATGTCGTTGCCGCCGCTGATGATCAGCGCATCGAGACGTCGTCCGCTCGGCGGATGGCTTACGCTGATGCGCTCGGCGTCGGCGCCGGCGAGCCTGAGCGCCAGCCGGCTGCACCACCAGCTGGGCGCCCAGCGGCGGGCATTTCCGGTTACACCAATCCTTGGTCGATCAGCCATTTATCGATGTGTTCTACCCAGTCGCTGCGATTCACGCCGAGCAGCGGTCGTTCCGCATCGGCGAATTGCCGCGCCAGGCTTGCGACGTCGTCGTCGCGCTGGGCCAGGCGCTCTACCACCAGCCAGGTATTCCACGACGCCGCCAGCGACCAGTCGTCGCGTTCGATATGGCAGTTCGGCAGGCGATAGTGGAATGCCGGGCGCGCCTTGACTTTTGGGTCGTCGATTTCGCGTTCGATGCGCTGCGGGTCGATTTCTTTGAGCATCGGTAGCATATCGAGCGCGCGGTTGCGGGTGGCGTTGTGCTCGAGGTACAGATCGAATAACCGTTCCATATCGATATCCTCTGCGGCCAGCAGCTGCTGCAGGTAAGCTTCGGGGTAGAGATCGATGTACGGGCTCAAACGCCGCGTCGGATTGACCTCGTGCGCATCCACCAGCCACCATTGCAGCAGCGCGTAGGCCCGCAGGTAACGCTGCAGCGTGGAACAATCGAGGGCCGGGATTTCGGTGTTGATATGAACACCGTAGGCGGCCAGCAGCGATTCCTCGGTGCCGACCGCGCCGGCCTGGCGCAGCGCGTCGACCATCGGGTCGAGCGCATCGAGCCGATCCAGCGGAATCGGCGGGCAAACTACCTCGACCGGCACCAGCACCGCCGCCGCCTGGCTCATGAATTCGAGCCATTCGTCGTCGCTATAGGGTTTGTTTTCTTCGGCGGCTTTGCGTTTGAGATAGTCCCAATCGAGCTCGACCATGAACTCACCGAGAGCGTCGACCTCTATGGCCGACTCGGCTGCAGTTTGCGCCCCGATTTTCCCGCCGAGCGCCTTTTCAACCGCGCCGATCGCCTGTTCCAGGCCGATACCGGAAAATTCCAGCTCAAAGCCGACGCGACGCAATTTTCCATCCTCGGTCTTGGTTTCTGGTGGCTGCTGATAGCGGTTGTCGGCGGCTATGCGCATAAATTCTGCCCCTGTTGATTTTCCCGAATCATGGGTGCCGTGGTTGGTGAAGTCAATGCCGGCTCGGGAAACACCCGGCCAGGCAGTAAAATTCGAGCTGGCCGGATGGCTGGTCTCCGACTGCATATGCTGGCATTATCATCCGCTTCGTCATTCTACCTTCGGCGCAAGCATGACCGATAAACTGGACCGCCTGTACGAGTACCTGGCCGATGAAGAGGATGCGCGGGTATGCAAGGATATCCCCGATTCGGCCTGCCGCGAGGTGCCGGGGAATTTCTTTGTCATATTCATCACCCAGTTCCTGACCAAGCTGGGCGACTCGCTCGCGAGTTCCAAGGTAGTGCTGCCATGGCTGCTGACCAGTGTTGGCGCCCCGGCATTTTTTGCCGGCATACTGGTGCCGATTCGCGAATCCGGCTCGATGTTGCCACAGCTCTTTATCGGCGGTTACGTGCGCCGTTATTCCGTACGCAAGTGGTTTTTCGTGATGGGATCGGCGCTGCAGGGCATCGCTGTTTGTGCAATTGCCTGGGTGGGGCTGTCTTTCGACGGTTACACCGCGGGCGTGCTGGTGACCTTACTGCTGGTTGGTTTCAGTCTTGCACGGGGGCTCTGCTCGGTCGCGTCCAAGGATGTATTGGGCAAAACCATTCCCAAAACGCGGCGCGGGCTGCTTTCGGGTTACGTCTCCAGCGCCTCGGGCCTGGTGGCTATAGGCGTGGGCGCGGGTCTTTTGTTGGTCACCCGCCCCGATGTAGAAAGTTACGCCCTGTTGCTATTTGCGGCCGGGCTGTGCTGGATTCTGGCCACGCTGGCGTATGCACGAGTTAATGAATATCGGGGCGCCACCGAAGGTGGCGGCAACGCCTTTGAGGCGGCGCTTTCGAGTCTTTCGCTGTTGCGCAGCGACGCTGTGTTTCGAAATTTTGTCGTCACCCGGTGTTTACTGATGAGCTCCGGGCTAGCCGCGCCTTACCTGGTCGTCCTGGCGCGCGCGGCCAGCGAAGACAGCTCGCTGCTCAATCTTGGACTTTTTATCGTCGCTGGCGGCGTCGCCGGTTTTTGCAGCGGCGTCGTCTGGGGCAAGCTCGCGGACTTGAGCAGTCGCAAGGTGCTACTGCTGACCGCGGCCGCTACCTGTCTCATTTGTGCCGTTGCCGGCGGTTTGGCGCTGTCGCCAAATTCGAACAGCTTCTGGCTCGTGCTCGGTTTATTTTTTCTGCTGTCGGTTACCCACGAAGGTGTCAGGCTGGGGCGCAAAACTTACCTGGTGGATATGGCTGCGGGTAATCGACGTACAGAATATGTGGCGGTGAGCAATTCGATTATCGGTCTATTGCTGCTCATTATCGGTCTGGCGGGCGCGGTGTTGGCGCAATTCTCCGTGGTTGCAGTACTGGTCTTGTTCGCGCTATCGGGACTTTTTGCAGTACTGACCGGGCTGCGCCTGCCCGAGGTGCAGGAGCATAGTCGATAGCCCCCTATCTTCAAATTTGCGGATAAATTTTACGCCCGGGATTCAGGACATATTTGATAAATTTCGCGTTATGTTCAGTATGGGATAGAATCCAAACAATAAACACCTCGAGCAAACGCAGGGAAAGTCTTACATGCTGTTATGGCTCATAGCACAGTTTGTTGGCGGTCTATTGCTTTTGCTGGCGGGAGGCGATTCACTCGTGCGAGGCTCGGCGTCGATCGCCCGTAATCTGGGTGTTCCACCTGTTGTAATCGGCTTGACTGTGGTTGCTTTCGGCACCAGTGCACCTGAATTTGTCGTTGCCGTAACTAGCGCTGCCTCCGGCGCCGGTGATATCGCCTTCGGCAACGTGGTGGGGGCGAGCATAGTCAACATCGCACTGATCCTGGGATTGACCGCTGTCATCCATCCGCTCGTGGTTACACCGACTATCGTGACCCGCGAGCTGCCGATGCTGGCGCTGGCCGTCAGCGCGGCATTCGTGCTGTCGCTGGATCAGTATCTCGATGGCACAACCAACCGCCTCGCGCGCGGCGACGGACTAGTGCTGTGCCTGCTTTTTGGGGTATTCCTGTACTACACGATCATGGCTTTGCGCCGCCAAAAGGCTGATAACTTCGTCAAGGAGGCGCGAGAATATGGCTGGAACCTGCGCGTCAGATCGATGGCAATACCGAGCGTTTTGGTTTTGCTCGGGCTTGCAGGTCTGGGGCTAGGCGGTAATTTGCTGGTTACCTCGGCAGTCGATATGGCCGACCGCTTCGGGATGAGCCAGGCTTTGATCGGGCTCACCGTTGTCGCCATCGGTACTACTATTCCCGAGCTGGCAACGTCATTGCTGGCCGCGCGTCGCGGCGAAGCCGATTTGGCGATAGGTAATATCGTTGGGTCGAATATATTTAATATTTTACTCGTGCTCGGGGTCGCATCAGCAATTACGCCAATCCAGATTCCGGTTCGCGGCCCCCTGTCGCTCGTAATTGGTTTGGGCGCCGCACTATTGCTGTTGGTGCTGATCAATCTGGGCGGGCTCAGCTTGAAGCGCCGTGATGGATTTTTGTTACTCGCGTTTTTTGCGATTTACCTGATTTCGATGGTGGTTTTCGAATAAGTATTAGGCAGTGGTCCTTGTCGAGTTCTTGATCGTGACTTAAGTAACTCGGATGGTTGCATGCGTTCGGGGCGCCGAAACTCGATTCAGTTGTTGCTCTATCTGATGGCTTTTTCGCGCTGGTAAACCAGTACCGAACTGATTCGCAATGCGCCCAG
>CAMYLU010000042.1:0-14030 GCA_947259485.1 uncultured Gammaproteobacteria bacterium
GCTAGGAGGCAATCTTCGGCCAAATCCGGACACTCAGCAACATTCAGCCTAAATCCATAAAATAACTGCTTGTGATAGAATTTTCCGCATAAATTTTGACAAGGGCCATCCATGGAAAAGGATCAACTTTCGAGAAAACTCGCAGTAATCCTCCATGCCGATGTGGTCGGCTCGACCTCGCTCGTACAACGGAACGAA
Source organism: uncultured Gammaproteobacteria bacterium (assembly GCA_947259485.1). Taxonomy (GTDB): domain Bacteria; phylum Pseudomonadota; class Gammaproteobacteria. Next base: position 199 of record CAMYLU010000042.1, read on the forward strand.
ACCCTGGCGCACGAACGCATTCAAGATACGTTTAGACGATTTTCTGAAACCATCAGCAGCCATGACGGAATCGCTCACGAGATTCGAGGCGATGCGCTGGTTGCCGAATTTAGCAGGGCGTCAGACGCACTTAACGCATCCCTTGCTTTTCAGGCCGCCAACATCAGTTCTAATGAAAATATATCTGATGACTTTCAACCCGTGCTTCGAGTAGGTATTGCAATGGGTGAGGTAGTAATTGCTGACAATACGGTAACTGGCGGGGGTGTAGTGCTAGCGCAACGACTGGAGCAGCTAGCCAAGAATGGCGGAGTATGTATTCAGGGAGCAGCATACGAGACGGTTCCTAAACGCCTGCCTTTCGAATACGAGAACTTAGGAGAACAACTAGTCAAGGGATTCGAAGAGCCTGTTAAGGTCTATTCAGTCAGTCTTAAATCTGGGAGTGAAATTTTCAAGCCAGATTTAAAAATTCAGTCAAAAGTGGAAGGGCACGGCTTACCCGAGAAACCATCTATTGCGGTGTTACCTTTTTCAAATATGAGCAGTGACCCGGAGCAGGAATTCTTCAGCGACGGAATTTCCGAAGACATCATCACCGCGTTATCCAAAACCTCGGCATTGACGGTAATTGCGCGAAACTCGACTTTTACTTACAAAGGCAAGGCGGTTGACGTCAAGCAAGTGGGTCGTGACCTGGGTGTGCATTATGTTCTTGAGGGTAGTGTACGCAAATCTGGCAACCGAGTGAGGGTAACGGCTCAGCTCATAGATGCTGTCACCAACCAGCATATTTGGGCAGAGCGCTACGACCGTGATCTGGAAGATTTCTTTGCAGTACAGGACGAGATAATGCGTGAAATTGTTTCGGCCCTCGATGTTCAATTACTGGCAGGGGAGCAATCTCGATTTTGGTCCAGTGGAACACAGAACCTACAGGCTTGGGAATATTTCCGGATGGCTCGTGATTTACTAAATGCCTACCGAACTGAAAATCATCGTGAAGTAATTCGGCTCGCCAGGAAAGCGATCGAGGCCGATTCGAATTATGCGGCAGCCTGGGATTTACTTGCCGGATGCTATTTTCATATGGAAGAGGATGCCAGGTATCCCAAGGAAGAGCGTGAACAGGCATTGAAATTCTCACAAGAATACGCACAACGGGCGCTTGAATGCGACCCGTCTTTTGCCGACGCTTACTCCATGCTGTCGCTCCTTTGTCTCAATTCGAAACAGTTTGATGAGGCGACAATCAACACTAACAAATCAGTTGAAATGGCACCCAACAATGCCAACAATCTTGGGGTTTCCGCAATTGTGTTGAATAAATGCGGAGAATCCAAGGTAGCCTTGGAGCGTATTCGAAAAGCAATGCGTTTGAGCCCGGTGTATCCGTTGTGGTACCTCGCGGCACTGGGCCAGGTTTTCAGATCACTTGGCATGACAGATGAATCAATTGGTGCTTTTTCTGAGATGATCCGTCGTGATTCGGATTCTCTAGAGGGGCAAATTGGCCTTACCGAGATTCTGGGTGAATCAGGTCATATCGAAGCCGCCATGGTCTCGGCAGCAGAGATTATAAAAGTGAATCCAAATTTTTCAATAAACGAGTATACGGATAACCTCGCCTATCGCGACCCAGCCGAGATAGTGCGTTTCGCAGAAGGACTACGCAAAGCAGGTTTACCCGCTTAAATTTACGAATGACCGTTGTAGGTCGAACCCAACCGTTGATATAAATGATTTGAGCGTTTGTTTTCTCCAAAGGAGACGCTCAAAATACCCTGGTAGGCGGCAATCTTCGGCCAAGAGCGGACGTTCGCAAATAAGAAAGCCCCGCACTGTGGCGGGAATTAATCTATGCTCGGAAAATAAATCTGTCACCTTTTTTCTATTCTGATATCAGCAAAACAAAACTCCTGGAAGGGCTCGCTTTTTTTGCTGCAACAGGCAATAGTTCTATAGAATGCCCTTATGACAGCAAACCAGGAAACCACCAGCTCGGCCAATTCTCCTCACGTGGGTCTCTTTGTCACCTGCCTGGTCGATCTTTATCGACCCTCGGTAGGTTTCGCCGCGGTCAAACTGCTGCAGCATGCCGGTTGTCGGGTGACAGTACCGCAGTCGCAAACCTGTTGCGGGCAGCCGGCATTTAACAGTGGTGATGATCATCATGCCAGGCAGTTGGCGATTCAGGTGCTCAATGCTTTCGAGGAATTTGACTATATTGTCGGGCCATCGGCTTCCTGTCTGGGTACGATTCGATGTCATTATCCGGAAATGTTTGCCGACGATACCGCGCTGTTGCCACGCTTCGAGGCGCTCTGTGCGAAAAGCCATGAATTGGTCAGTTTCCTGGTCGATGTGCTAGGCGTCGAAGCGGTCGAGGAAGGTTTCGATCACTGCGTCACCTACCATGATTCCTGCTCGGCATTGCGCGAGCTGGGGATCAAATCTCAACCCAGAAAACTAATGGCCTCGGTCTCCGGTTTACGGCTGAACGAGTTGCAGGGCACGGATATCTGTTGTGGATTCGGCGGCACTTTTTGCGTCAAGTATCCCGAGATTTCCGGGCGCATGGCCGCGGACAAGGTAGCCGCGGTCGAAGCAAGTGGCGCGGATACGCTGCTGGCCGGGGACCTGGGTTGCCTGCTCAACCTGGCTGGCAAAATACGTCGCGAGGGCAAACCGACCCGCGTATTTCATGTGGCCGAGGTGCTCGCGGGTATGGCCGATTGCAAGTCCATCGGTGAGGGTGACGACTGATGCAGCCGCATTCGAGGCATTTCAAGGCAAATGCCGAAGCCGCGCTGCGTGAGCCCAACCTGCAGGCGGCGTTGAAGCAGCTGGAAGCCGGTTTTGTTGCAGGACGACAAGCCTGTTACGAAGCGCTGCCGGAATTTGAATCGCTGCGCGATCGGGCCAAGGATATCCTGGATGATACCCTCGATAACCTGGACGCTTACCTGCTCGAGTACGAGGCCCGGGTGATCGAGTCCGGAGGACAGGTACACTGGGCAAGCACGCCGGATGAAGCGCGCGACATAGTGATTCGAATCTGTCGCGATGCCGAGGCCAGAACCGTGATTCGCGGCAAGTCGATGGTGGGCGAGGAAATCGGCATCAACGACGCGCTCGAGGCGGCCGATTTCGAGGTGACCGAAACCGATCTCGGTGAATATATTCTGCAGTTGGCCAAGGAACCACCGAGCCATATTGTTGCCCCCGCCATCCACAAGACCAAGGACGAAATATCCGATTTATTTCTGGATCATCACCGTGACCTTGGATTCACCCACCGCCAGACTGAACGTGGTGCCCTGGTCAACGAGGCGCGCCAGGTGTTGCGTGAAAAATTCCTCGCTGCCGACGTCGGTATGACCGGCGCGAATTTTCTCATCGCCGAAACCGGCAGCAACGTGATTGTCACCAACGAGGGTAACGGCGACCTTACCAGCACCCTGCCACGCGTGCAGATCGTTACCGCGGCGATCGACAAGGTCGTTCCGACGCTTGAAGATGCCTCGTTGTTGCTGCGTTTACTCGGGCGCAGCGCTACCGGGCAGGAGATAACCGCCTACACCACTTTTACCACTGGCCCCAGGCGCAGGCGCGATGCTGACGGACCCGATGAGTATCACGTCGTGCTTATCGATAATCATCGTAGCGAAATGCTCGGTAGCGAACTACGCCCGATGTTACGTTGCATTCGCTGCGGCGCCTGTATGAATCACTGCCCGGTCTACGGTCGCATCGGCGGGCACGCCTATGGCTGGGTTTACCCGGGCCCGATGGGGTCGGTGCTGACCCCGCTTATGGTTGGGCTCGACGAAGCCGGTCACCTGCCTAACGCCTGCACGCTCAACGGTCGCTGTGAAACGGTTTGCCCGGTCAAAATACCACTGCCCAATCTGTTACGCAGCTTGCGCAGTCGCCAGCATTTACAGCGACAGAATTCGAGCCTGGTTCGGATCGCTTTAGCGCTTTGGTCATGGATAGCGCTGCGTCCGCGGCTTTATCAGATGCTGACCCGGCCGGCAATGTCACTGCTGTCGCGATTGGGGGCTAAGAGCGGCGGCTTCAGGCGCATGCCGCTCGCCTCGGGATGGACCCGCGTTCGTAACTTGCCAGCGCCACAGGGCTCGACCTTTCAGGCGCGTTGGCAAAAGCAGCAACGGGCGCGAAAATGAGCGCCGCCCGCAAGCAGATTCTTACCCGTGTACGCTCGGCTTTAGGTCGTGGCGAACTGGACAAGGCACAGCTGGCAGAGTTACGCGATCGTATCGCGCGGCACCCACGGCATATTGAACCCGCTTTTAGCGAGCCGCAACGACAGCGTTTTCGGCAAAAACTCGAGGCTGCAGAGGCAAGCTTCGTTGAGCTCGATACGATTGCCGGTGCGGCGGCCGAGATCGAACGCTATCTCGAAGCCTGCGGCGTGGCAAAGCGTGTCGTTACCAGTGGTGATAAATTACTCCATGCAATCGAGTGGCCGGCCTCAATTGAACTGCAACCCTGGGTTGCGGGAAGCGATGACAAGGTGGGATTAACGGCGGCGTACTGCGGTATCGCCGAGACTGGAACCTTGCTACTGGTATCAGGCGAGCAAAACCCTACGAGTCTCAACTTTCTGCCGGATTACCACATAGTGGTGTTACGCGTCGAGCAACTGCTGCCGCGGATGGAAGATGCCTGGGACAGTCTGCGGACGTCCTTTACGCAAATGCCAAGAACGGTTAATTTTATTTCCGGGCCGTCAAAGACTGCCGATGTCGAGCAAACGGTCGAATACGGTGCTCACGGTCCGCGCTGCCTGCACGTAATCCTGGTTGGCTGATTCGTACACCACACCAGGGATAAGGCTCGACGCCTGATTTCGCTAAAGGAGCCTCTCACACGCCACCTCAGCTTTGTAATATGGCTAGAAACAGTTAGCTACGGAGGGCATCCCGATACGCCGAATCTCGTTAAAGTGGGGGGGGGTTGAAAGATTCCAGCTTGCGCGGCAATGACGCTTTAGTTTGCCAGCATGAGAGTCTGGGTTGGGTCGTAAATCGCCGATGATGCATCGAGTTTGAGGATCTGTTTTCTCCAAAGGAGACGCTCACAAGCATTATCTGGGCCTCTCGAATCGGCCAATAAAAGGCGCTCATAAGCATCGGATCTCATATCCGACTGCGTAACCGGATCTTGCTACTTATTACTTTTGAAGTCATAACAGCCTGGGGGACTGAGGACCTGGTTAGCGTCGAGTCGCAACAACTTTTTGATAGAGACCCCCGAAAAAAGTTTCTTTCGTCCAGGTGAATGAGTCGTGGTTATCGGCAAACCTGTCAATCTCCGATTCCAGTAGATCGATGGCAAACGGCTCGAATTTGCGCCAAATCAGATTCATGATACCGCGCAATGGATGTAGTCGGTGTGGTTTGTGATAATCGACAAAGACCGCCTTTCCGCCGGGAGCAACCTGTTCCAGTAACCTGTTGACCAGGGCGCGTTTGTAATCCCAAGGAACTTCATGAAGCAGAAAAAAACAGGATATGACATCCCGTGGCGTTGAACGCAGTAAGGCGATGTCACCAATGCGCATGACGACTTGAGGAAAGGCACGGAGCTTGTCACGACATCTACCGATCTGCAGGGCGGACACGTCGACCACCTCCAGTTGGCGAGGATGAGAGAGCTTTGCGGCTATCTCGTAGATTAGACTGCCATAAACATGTGCTGCCTGTAGTACCGTAGCGTTTGGGACGATTTCGCTCAATAGCGACTTTTTAAGGCGTCGGTTGTTTCCCCATAAAATCATAGAAACAATCAATTCTCGATCCAGTATGGTTGCATTCCGGGGATCGAGATAAGCCCAGTCGTAGACTTTGTGCATATACTCAGGCATCTCCGTAGCCTGCACATATTCCGAATCTGTACTCCTCGCCGGCGCAGTCTTGTTGGCGTCATATGGTGTCAATATGAATCATCCCGATATTTGTTCTTTTCAAACAGCCCCATCTCCCGCTTTCCGAGAAATCTTTACCGGTATTTGGAAAATTTCTAAAAGTCAGGGGTAAACTGCTGTCTCATTTTTTTCAATTCGTCGATACACTACCTATTTAACCCTCGGAAATCAAAACCGGCCGGGAGTCTCTTGTGGGTCGTAAATCGCCGCTGAGCATTCAATTCTGAGCGTCAGCTTCCCCAAAGGAGACGCTCATAAAGCCCTGTCAGGAGGCATCCTTCGGCCAGTTTCGGACACTCAGCAGTAAATCAATAATTTTTTATCAGGTCCAAATCCTTATAATTAGACAGTTAGCCGACAAGACAGGATTAAAAGTGAATAATCAACTCAGCAAGGGGCTCGCAGACAAGTTATTTGGGGGGCTCTGTCCTAAGCCGACCGGCCCTTGCGTCATCGTCCGCAGTCCGACGGCTCAAGGGATGTCCGAATGAGTGTCGTCAAGCGAGTTCTGTTCGTTTGTGTCGAGAACGCCAACCGGAGTCAGATGGCCGAGGCATTCGCTCGCATCTTGAGCGGGGGTGCCGTTGAAGCGTATAGTGCCGGGTCGCGGCCATCGGGCATGGTCAATCCCAAGGCAATCGAGGCCATGCGCGAATTGGAATACGACTTGTCGGCGCATGGATCAAAGTCGCTGGATGAATTGCCGGAGGTGGAATTTGACTTTGTGGCTACCATGGGCTGTGGGGATGCTTGCCCCATGGTTCGGGCCCGACAACGAGCTGATTGGTCTATTCCCGACCCGAAATATCTTCCACCAGATGAATTTCGAGTTGTCCGGGATCTGATCCGGCACAAAGTCCAGGCCACTTTAGACGAGCTTGGTGTTCCCTCCAATGTCGTCTGAGAAGCACATGCAGTCGGACTAAGCCACTCGCAGCGGTGCCAACTGCCCGATAACGGACGCTCAGTGATTCCACGATAATATGAATTATCGAGTCAGATACCTCATAATCCAGCAATTAGATGACAGGAGAACACCCATGTCTATTTTTGGAATAACCATTGAACAATAACGAATTAATTAGAGGCTATGTTCCGGGTGCACTCGGTCGCGTCGCGGAACTTCATGGGAAGTACTACAACGAACACTGGGACTTCGGGTTCCATTTCGAATCAGGCATAGCCAGGGGATTTGCGGAATTTCTGGAGCGATATGACGAAATTCGAGATGGCATCTGGTTAGCCACCCCAAAGGGCAAAGTGGAGGGATCCATAGTGATCGACGGGCTCGATGCCGAAACTGAGGGAGCACATCTGCGTTGGTTCATCGTCTCGGATGCCCTACGAGGAACCGGTATGGGAAATAAGCTTCTCAACACTGCCATCAAGTATTGCCGGCAACAAGAATACACGAGTGTTTATCTTCACACATTTGAAGGGCTTGATGCAGCTAAACACTTATATGAAAAGAGTGGGTTCCAACTGATTGAACAACACATGGGAAGACAATGGGGCACAGAGGTCAATGAGCAAAAATTCCTGCTGGAAATCGATTAATGTCATCTAACAAGCGCATGCAGCCGGGCACACTGCTCGTCGCACAGACAATTACTCAATAGCAGACGCTGAAAAACAAATCCTGGGCTTCAGAGAACGGCCAAAAGCATTACATCACCTGCCAAATACAATCTATCAATTGGTCTCAACCGAGATAAAGAGATAATCTCGATATCAGAAGTTACAAAAACAATAGTTAGGATGGAGGATGCAGTTATGGTAAAGACTTTTAGTCAATCGGTGGGCGAGGCGATGGCCGAAGTACCAGTCATTAGCCCAACAGAAGCTCAGCAGCGGATACAACAAGAATCGAGGACTTTGGTAATTGATCCACGCGATGCGGCAGATATTCCTGCCACGGGAATCATTCCAGGGGCAATGAACATATCCTACGGCTCGTTGACCTACAAGGCGGATAATGAACTTCCCCCAGATTATCGCGAACCGGAACTCGAAGACCGTTCCCGCCCCATCATTACGACCTGCGAAACTGGGGAATTGGGAGCTCTGGCTGGAAAACTCTTGAATGATATGGGTTTTTCAAACGTTTCTATTCTTGAGGGCGGCACCCAGGCATGGAAAGATGCGGGGTTTCCAACAGCGTAAGGCATTGGAAAGATAGCTCCACTAAAGTCGGGCCATCATGCTTCCGACCCGTGGTGGACACTAAATCCGTTTTCTCCAAAGCTGACGCTCATATAGCCTTGGTAGGCGGCTATCTTCGGCCAAGAGCGGACCCTGAGTTCTACGCAGATAACACTATCCGTTGGCAATGTAGGAATTCAGGACAACCAACAATGCCTTTATCTAATTCTGATACTACTAGTTATTCAAACGATCAGTTTGCAAGAAACATAGCGAGTAGCAGGAGCAAAAGTGTTATTCCTTGCATACCAACCCTTGCAAACATTAACTGCGTTGAATGTTTCTGATCAAAATCTCCACCATGAGCCATTGACCAAATACCAGTGCCAATCAAACCGACAGTCATCAAAAGAGCTGCCACTATTACCACATTCAAAATGTCCATAACATATCTCCAGATATGATGTACTTGGAATTTTAATTAACGAAACTTAGTTAATATTGATACGGATCAATGAAAAGTAATTAAGGATAGTGTTGGGATGAATTCGCGATATTTGCGAATAGCAAATAACACTTTTCCGAATGATCGGCAGGATTACCGGACCTTTATGGAAAACGGGTATCCGTTACATGAGCATTTGTTTCCCTGATAGTAATCACTCAAACTGCCAACTTCAAAACCTGAGACCAGCCAACAGCGGACACACAGGTCTTCAGATTCAACGATTTCTAATAGTGTTTCGAACAACTCCGGGGCCAGATTACTGACGATCTTGTGTTTTCTGGATTTAGGTGTACTGTCCCCGAAATTGCCATTGATATTAGGGGTGCCCGTACACATGGCTACGTTATCAAGCGCACAAGTAAAGCATTTTAATCAGGACGGTTTTTTATTCCTGGAAGACATCATCCCGACAGACAAACTGCACAAGATGCAAAACGAATTCGAGCAATGGAAAGAAGAAAGTAAAAACTTTAGCCAGCCTTACGGAACAACCTTTGACAATCGCTCACGGTTTGACCTCGAGCCAGGGCATTCCGCCGATAAACCAGCACTGCGTCGGGTCGCCTCACCTGTTGAGATATCCGAGACCTATCTTGATTTTATGCGTAATAATCTGGCACTTGATGCCCTGGTCGACGTTTTAGGTCCGGACCTCAAATTTGAAAATGCAAAAATAAATTCCAAACAACCTGGCGCCGCAACCCATGTAAAGTATCACCAGGACTTTCTATTCGAACCGCACACCAATGACGACATGGTAACAGTGCTTTTTTTTATCGACGACGTCACGGAAGAGAATGGCCCACTGGAAGTTGTACCCGGTACGCATAAAGGTCCATTGTACGAACACTGGCACAACGGTGTGTTCACGGGAGCAGTATCCGACGCAGTAGCCTCTGAAATGAAAAAGCACGCTGTTCCATGCTATGGTCCAGCAGGCTCCGCTTGTTTGATGCACACCCGGTTACTGCATGGTTCTGCGCCCAACCTTTCCGACAAACCACGCACCTTATTTATTTGCGAATACACCGCAGAGGATACGTATCCTCTGCAATCCAATCATATTCCCAGCGCATACATGTATGAAATAGTTCGTGGAAAATTTACAGGAAGAGTGCGCTGTAGTGAGTACGAAATGATCTTTCCCGAAATTCCCAAAGGCGCTTCTTTTTTTGAACAGCAAGCCAAGGCAAATTGAATTAGATATGATCTATGAGGGCCCGCTTCGGGTCGTTAGTCGCCACTTAGTAATTTGATTTGAGTGTCTGTTTTCCCCAAAGGAGACGCTCAAATATCTGGGATGGGAGGCAATCTTCGGCCAGAAGCGGACGCTCAGTTAGAAAATGAGTTCAATCGTTTCTGGACTGTTTGAGGAGAGATTATTTAGCTTACTTTTACACATCATCTGACTAAAACCCCGTCCGAAGTTAGGCGCATCAACATGACAACCGGTGTCGAATTGTAATGGCTAAAATCTCCCGCCACCAAGATATCACCACTGCCGTCGGATGCAATTGCAGCATCACTTGAGCTGGCATGACCGTGATATCCTTCGCCAATGTAGAATCCTGTATCGATTGAACCATCGTCGTTTAAGCGTATGACAGCCTCGTCAAGGCTATTAGCGGCATTAACATAGACGTCACCACTGCCATCATCTGCAGGAAGGACGAACCCCAGTCCCTGGAAACGAAAAATACTGGTATCTACAACAAACCCGGTATCGAACGATCCGTCGCTGTTCAGGCGAGCAAGGCTGGCTGTATTTATACCGTTATACTCGGTAAAAGATCCTGCTACGTAAATATCACCACTCCCATCAGTGGCCACTGCGATATTCCACACCGATCGGTCAAACCCGGAGGGGCCCGTATCAAAATCGGTATCGATAGATCCGTCATTATTTAAACGAGCAATGTGTGGAGCTGAACTTCTCGAGACATAGATGTCGCCACTGCCATCGGCAGCCAGGACAATGCTATTTTCGCCTCCCCTGAAGCTGGAAGTAAAATCAGTATCGAGCGAGCCATCGCTATTTAAACGAATCGGTCCGTTTTCGAAAGTAGCGCCTGTGTGGCTGTGGGAAGGCCCGCCAACATAGACGTCTCCGCTGCCATCGGTAGCCGGGACAATCGTGCGAACTTTACGCCCTATGCCTGCGCCGGTATTGAAACCCGCGTCGACACTACCATCCAGGTTTAGACGAGCAATACCACGAATAGGACTAGTGGGACCGTTGTAACTTAAATAACCCCCAATGTAGACGTCTCCGCTCCCATCATTGGCTGCCGCAACGACTTGAGGGCTAAAAAAACTTGTTTCAGGGAAAAAACCCGTGTCGAGTGAGCCGTCATTGTTTAAACGAGCTATGTATTTAATAGCTTGATTTTTAAAGTGCGTAAACGAACCCACGGCATATAAATCGTTGCTTCCATCCAATGCTGGGGCGATCGAAGAAACACTCCAGTTAAAACCATCCCTCCTGAGTGAGCATACTTCCCCGGTCCATACCCAGTTTTCTCCCGCGTTTCCGTCAGGACACTCGACTTCAACACCATCACTGCCACCGCCACAAGCTACAAGTGAGGAGATACAAAGAAACAGAAAAATATTGCTACGCAGTTTTGGTTTCATCTTTTCAGCCCTAGATCTATTTTTTACAACCGTAACTATATAGTCACTTTTTGCAACTAATATTCAGTAAGGACTATATCTCTCTACCAAAAAGACTGTATGGTGATACTATCTGACGGCCAAAAGCAGACCTTCGACTTCGATGTGAGCTTGACATTGATACCTCAATCGAAATTGTTTCACTCCGGAAGATCACGGCCCAGTAGCATTGCGACGAACGTCTCTCGCATGTTTTCGGATCGGTCTCTATAAATCCTGAACTTCGCATGTTGTGTAGGCGACGTCAGGTTAAGGTCGATGCCCCACATCGGTGTGACGCTGGTTGGCAACATCGAATAGCGGATGTCGATCAGGACGTTGTTACGCCCCGGGTCCGATACAACGTAGTCATTGGAAAGCCGATAAAACCGTTCGATGTCGCGCGCGAGTACGCTGTCCCGCGGCAGATCAGGAAGATCCCGCTCGGGCACGAACATGCTTGCCGAGCCGCCCGGGTAAAATCGGTTTGAGCCCAGACCAACCCGAATCGCATCGACGTAAAATACATCGCCGCTGTAGTAGACCGAGCGCCACAGGATCAGGTTTGCCAGCGTCGGTTTAACCAGGATTCGCTGCACGTCGTGACCGCGCTGCGCGGCGAGTTCCCGCGCGGATTCGAGTGCGTTTTGATGTTGCCACAGGCCAAGCAGCAGGTAGGTTCCGGCGAGCGTAAGGCCGACGCGGGCCGAACCCGGTTTGTAATACTTGAAGCCGAGGATCAGCGCGATAAGCAGCACCAGCGTAAACACCGGATCGATGATTGCAATGATGCTCCAGGCAATCCGTTCGTCGCTGAAGGGCCACAACAAATGAGTCCCGTAGCTGGTGCAGGCGTCGAGCAAGCCGCTGGTGCCATAGCCCAGCAACGCATAGAAATAAATGCTTTTAAACCCGATACGCTTGCGCAGTAGCAGCCAGAGTATTGGCGTGATGATCAGTGCCCCGATGGGGATGAAGATCAACGAGTGCGTGAAATGCCGGTGAAACTCGATGTTAAGCAGTGGGTCATCGCTGGCACCGATCAGAATATCGGCATCTGCCGGTAGCGCGGCAGTAAAACCGATCGCTGTTGCGAGGCGAGATTCTTTTTTATTTGCGACCGACAGCGCCAGCGCACCGCCGAGCAAACCCTGAGTTAACGGATCCAATCTTTCACGTCTACGGGTTGGGTAATCCTGCTACATTAGACCGGTTACCTGATGCTCTAGAGTATTCGGGGGGACAGTATACCAATTTGCTCTCTTGCTCGAGACCAAAATATCTATACTGTCACTGGAATCACTGTTTTCTCTACAGCTGACACTGGTAAATATCTCATCTATGGCAATCTTCGGCCAGAAGCGGACATTCGGCATTTAATAAACACCGTAAAATAGTCAAAATAATTAACATGTCTTCCACGATTGATGAAATTCGGTGCTTGCCTATTGCGTCGGCAATGTAAACACGACAGTGCAACCCGGACTGTCGACAGCGGACTCGATCCAGACCCTGCCTCCGTGCGCTTCTACGATGCGCAACACCAAAGCAAGCCCGATACCGGTTCCCTCCACGGACGAGTCGAGGCGTTCGAACAGTTTGAAAACCTGCTTATTATACTGCGGAGGGATGCCGATGCCGTTGTCACTAACCGAGCAAACCACTTCGCCACCTTCCACTCGGGCGCTGATTCGAATCAGAGGCGCTGGTTGATCCCCCATGAACTTGACCGTGTTTTCGATCAGATTCTGATACACTTCTTGCAGACGCAAACTGTCACCCCAGTAGTCAGGCATGTCCGCATCAACCTGGAGCTCAACACCACGGGCCTCAATTTTCGCGCGCAGCTTGTCGACAGCCCCTTCGACGAGATCGTTCAGCCGGCCTGATTGTGGAGGATTAACAATACGGCCGATGCGACCCAGCTCGAGCAAACCTTCCAGCAATGCCGCCATGTCGTTGGCGGCAGTAGAAATATACTCCAGGTCTTGGAAAGCCTTTTGGCGATCGTCCGCCTGGACATTGCGTTCCAGCATGCCGATGAAGTTCTTGATCGTAACCAGCGGAGATTTGAGATCGTGCGAGACGGTGTAGGCGAATTGTTCGAGCTCGACATTCTTATTCTCCAGCTCTCGCGTCAGGGTGCGTTGTTCCTCGATCATCGACTGGATTCGGCCCATGACCGATGTAATCAACAGATAGCTCAATAAAGCCAGTGTCGCTATCATGAAGAACAGGACAAATGTGTCTCGACGAGTTATCTGGCTCTGGCGGTCCGTCAGCATCTTGATATTCAGGTTATGTAAACCTTCCAGCTGCTCCATCGACAGGATCAAGCCCTCGATTTTGCCATTCAGTTCGTTTAGCCCTGCGGTTTTGCGAAAATCAGCCTCGCTGTCCGGCTGCAACAGTCCATCGAGCTGCCGCTCGAGTTTCAGTGAAAGGGGGCCATGGTTACCGGTTTCTTTCTGTAGCCGAATGATTTCCTCGATATGGTCGCGCAGGGCATGGATCGAAACCGAGCGGTTGAATTCGTTCAAGAATGACAGTTCTTTAAGCGTGACGGTTTTGCTCGCG
>CAMYLU010000042.1:14051-16107 GCA_947259485.1 uncultured Gammaproteobacteria bacterium
TCGATTATTCAATTGACGCAACAGCAGGTATAGATTTATAGAGCGCAATTCTTCACTGGCTTTTTGGACGCGGTAGACGACATTCTGGTGATTGTCGATTTGTGTGAACAGGTCATGGTGAATTTGCTCGCGCAGGTTCAACAACAGGATCGCGGCCGCAAGTATAACCAGGGTGGCCGCCAACAGGATAAACTGCTGGCGTTTGATGGTTTTATCTCGTTGCACTGTCTGTCTCTATTGCGTACGGTTGGGCGGAAACAGGCGATCAGTTGCGATAGCGATTTGCTCCAGGTCCTCGAAATAATCGGCGTCAGCCGGAATGAATCCCTTCGCGTTAATCTCCGCCAGGATGGCTGCGTGTCGGTCGATTTCGGGAGTTAGTACTAAAAATGCATCGCGCATGACTGATCGTGTTGCCTCGTCGAACTCGGGTTGCAGTGCCCAAACGTAATTTGCATAGGGCGGCGTTTCCCAAATGATACGGATTTCGTCCTTGTCCAGACGTCCGTCCTTCAACATCGAACGAACAGTCGCCGCATTGGCCACTCCGATATCCACCCCACGGTCGCGGACCCGATAGGCGGTTTTGTCATGCGCGCCTGAATATTCGACTTCGTTGAAAAACGATTCGGGCACAATATTCTGTTGTTCAAGGAAAAATCGCGGCATAAGATGACCGGAAGTTGACAGTTTTGAGCCAAAACTGATGGTCTTATCACGCAGGTCCTGCAACGATTCGGCCGAATTGTCGCTGGCGACGAGAAAGTAGCTGGTAAAGCGGATATCGATCCTGCGCATGACCAGTGGTATTGCGCTAGCCTGCTGTCTTGCCTTGATGTAGGTATAACCGCCGAAATAGGCCAGATCAATACCGCGCTCGTTGAACAGGTTCAGCAACTCGTCGTAAGACGCGGGTATGACCAGCTCACAGGCTATTTGCAGATGTTCCGAGAGGTGATCCAGTAACGGTTCGTAGCGCTGACGCAGGCGCTCACCCGATTCGTCGGGTAGCACTCCAACTCGCAGTGTTGCGGGCAAGGTTTTTTTACTCGGACTATCGATATCGACGACCGGATAATACAGAGTCGAGATTCCGAGGATGCCGAAAATCAATACGGCAAATCCAAGCCAAGCTCTTTTAGCTCCAACCATATTGCTATGTTTTATTTCCAGAATTGCGAGTATTTGACGCTTGGGAGCGCGCCTAACTCCAAGTTAGGGCGATTATAGACCAGGCTTCGCTTTTAACACAAAATCCAACGTCCATCGGCTTTTAGCTTTTGGTTTTACAGCCGCATGATCATATAGATCAGGCGTCTCCTTTGGGTCGTAAATCGCCTCTGAAATTTCTATTCTGAGCGTCAGCTTTCTCCAAAGGAGACGCTCATCTAGCCGTGGTGCGGGGCAATCTTCGGCCAATAGCGGACATTGCAACAGAAATATATACTCTACCAATGTGAAGATACTGGAGACTTAATATCATGGACTTTAAAGAACTGATTTCAATTGCGGGTTATGGGATTGAGACAATTGGGGTTCTGGTAATAATTGCAGGCTCAGCAGTGTCATCATTTCGGTTTCTATCGCATTTCCGAAAGGAAGCAGAAGGAATTGCATATGGAGTATTTCGGCGACAATTAGGGCGTTCAATAATCCTTGGCCTGGAATTTCTCATCGCTGGAGATATCATTCGAACAGTGATCGTCGCAGATACGCTAACCAATGTAACAATATTAGGGCTGATTATCCTGATACGTACTTTTCTGAGTTTTACACTTCATTTTGAGGTCGAGGGGCGATGGCCGTGGGAGACGGCTAAACAAGTTGATAACAACTAGGTACTAAAGGTCTACTTCCCCGTTAACTGACACTCGTAATGTAGGATTCAGGGGCGACCTTCGGCCATCAGCAGACGCTAAGTAGAGGGCACCTAGTTCGGAAAGCAAATTAATTTTTCCTTTTTAGTGCCTTGTTGATTTGGGGGCATTAGTTCCGTGTCTTCAGAATTAGAAGTGATATTTTTTGAAGCGGAATAGACGCCGGTAATCGCTAGCAG
>CAMYLU010000043.1 GCA_947259485.1 uncultured Gammaproteobacteria bacterium
TCTGAATCTGTCAGCTTACCGCTTGACTACGGCTTCCTGGTATCAGGTTGGAAACCTTTTCACCATATTACTTTCCCGGGTCGAAAGGGTAATCCCAGGCATCCCCACCTACCAATTTTGAAATGCCAGAATAATCCGTTTGAGCATCACCGTTCGCACAAAACAGAGAATAAACAGCTAATGCTTGGGCACCCATCGGCGCACTGGCATCCACAGAGCTCACTGCATCCATCGCCAGGCGCAGGTCCTTTCGCATCATCCCCGCCGTAAAACCGGGCTTGTAACCATTATTGGATGGAACGCCGTCGATCAGATCAGGGAGGGGGCTGTAGTTGCTCAATGCCCAGTTTTGTCCCGAAGCCTGGTTGATAATTTCATAGGTACGTTTGATATCGAGATTTAGTCGTTTCGCCAACATTAGCGTCTCAGCCGCCGCAATCATGGAAACACCCAGGCACATGTTATTGCAGATCTTGACACCAATACCACTTCCCTGGGCACCCGCATACAGTACACTTTTACCCATCACGGACAAAATTGCCTCGGCGCGTTTAAAGGACGCCTCTGTACCGCCAACAATAAAATTCAGCTTGCCGATACGGGCTGCCATAACACCACCAGTGACGGGCGCATCGATCATTTCAAGACCAGCATCAACCGCTGCTGAACCGACCATGCGTGAGGTATCGACATCGATCGTTGAGGAGTCGATGAGCAAAGTACCTGGCGCTGCAGTCTCTATCAGTCCGCCCGGTTCAAGGTAAACGCTGCGGACGTGCCGCCCCGCGGGCAGCATGGTAACCACCACCGAGGCGCCTTGCGCTGCCTCACCAATCGACCTGGTAACGATTGCACCCAGTTCTGAAGCTGCTTGCAAAATTGATTCACTGACATCGAATGCCCGGACAGTATATCCGGCTTTCAATAATTGTTCTGCCATGGGCAGGCCCATATTTCCGAGGCCTATAAATCCGATGGTTTGTGACATGTTGTACTCCGGGTTCTAGTTGGTTTTACGTTTAAACGGATGCTGCCGGAGTGCCGGGATTGATCATCACTGTTTTCGATTGGGTGAAATGGTTGAGCATGCTATCGAGCGCATACTCCTTACCAAGACCTGACATTTTTATGCCGCCGTAAGAAACATTGGATCGCGGCGCAGCGCATTGGTTGACCTGCACAAAGCCGGCTTCAATCTGATTGACGAAGGCCATAGCGCGAGCCAAGTCCCGGGTCCACAGGTTTGCGGCGAGTCCAAATTCGGTATCGTTGGCATCGCTGATCACCGAATTAAAGTCGGTGAAAGGCAGTAGTGTAGCGACGGGTCCAAATATTTCGTCACGGCAGACATCGTTATCCAGCTGAAGTCCGTCAAGCAGCGTCGGCGGATAATAGTATCCTTTGGCAAGTAGCGGTTCCGTCGGCCGTTCACCACCAAAAAGTATACGGGCGCCCTCTGTATTGCGCGCAATTTCCATATAATGCAACGTGCGATTGAGCTGTTCTTCCGAGATGATGCAACCCATATCGGTTTCGTCGTCGAGCGGATCGCCAAGTTTCAATTTCGCCAGGCTAGTGACGACACCCTCGACTACCTGATCATACAGATCTCTATGGACGAACACGCGGGTCGCGGCGGTACAGGCCTGACCCTGCCGCGTATAACGCATGCCATCGATGATGCCAGGAATAGCCAGGTCGAGGTCGGCATCGGGCATGATGATTGCCGGATTCTTACCGCCAAGTTCCAGCGTCACCGGACATAGTTTCGATGCAACATATCCAGCGATCGCACACCCCACGGGCATCGATCCGGTGAATGTCACCTTACGCACCAGCGGATGCTCACAAAGCGGCTTGCCACATTCTTCGCCATAACCGGAAACAATATTCAATACTCCAGGCGGTAATTCACGGTTCATAATCTCGGCCACCAACAGCACACACAGTGGTGCCTGCTCTGCGGTTTTGATGACGACGGTATTGCCTGCCGCTAGAGCTGGTGCGACCTTGGCCACAAAGAGAAATAGCGGCGCATTCCAGGGGATGATGCCGCCCACGACTCCGATGGGCTCACGAATGGAGAACTGCAAAACATTTGCACTGGCCGACGGCACGGTCTCACCCTTCAACTCGCTAGCCAAACCGCCGAACATGCGAGTCAGGTCGATAGTTGAAGCAGTTTCGGGACGTGACTGGGTTCTGATCGCATTTCCAGTATCGAGCGAGCACAGGCGAGCGATAAGCTCTTTTTCAATTTCGAGTTGATCGGCAGCCAGTTGTAACTGGCGTCCTCGCTCTCGTGCCGCAACATTGCGCCAGCTGGAAAAGGCTTGCTGCGCACTGTTAACCGCTCTATCGACGTCTGCTTCATTACAGCGCGGCACGTGTCCAATATTAGAGATATCACCCGGATGAATAACATCGATAGTGTCCCGGCAAAGAGCATCCGTTAGCTGCCCATCGATTAAAATTTTACCAGACAGCCGTGTTGCCGTGTCCCGGGCTTTCTGATTCCAGTCTATCGTTGTGTTGTTCATTAGTCCTAGTCCCACGTGGGAACTTCGCCGGCACGCGCTCTTGCGCCAAGCCAGCCACCTTCTATTTTTATTTCACTGCCGGTAATAAACCCTGCATCTTTGCTGGCGAGAAAAACAGCAGCCCCGGCAATATCATCCGGTTGTCCCCAGCGCCCGATTAGATTTTCACCCGCCCAGGTATCGCCGGTCTCTTCCGCTTCAGCAAATGTCTGGTTGAACGGAGAAGCAACCATGCCCGGTGCTATCGCATTAACCCTTATTTTTTTAACGCTCAGGTCCATCGACATTGCGCGAGTCAAGCCGAGTAATCCTGTCTTTGCGGCAACATAGGCACATCGATTGGGGCGTCCAATGAAGCTGGCAATAGAACAAAGGTTAATGATGACGCCGCCGCCGTTTTCTATCATCGTCGGAACGACTGCCTGCGAAAACTTGAATGGACCCGTAAGGTTGATCTGTAGCATATCGTTCCAGTCGGTCTCGCTGTGTTGCATGAATCCCTTGATAACTCTCGCTCCAGCATTATTGACTAGAATATCAATTCTTCCATCGTGCGATAACACTTCTGACACGACCGCGGAAATTTCATCAGCATGGCAGATATCAACCTGATGAGCAGATGCTTTGCCCCCGGCCTCGATAATTTCACCGGCCACGCGTTTAGCACCTTCCAGGTCCCTGTCCGCGATAGCGACGGTTGCACCTTCTTGTGCATACGCGTGACAGATAGATTCTCCGATTCCACTGCCGCCACCTGTGACAATAGCAACCATTCCAGTCAGTTTCATATTGGTGTCTCTCTCATGGTTTAATTGAAGTTTTGTATCAATACCACGCTAGAAGCAAGGTTTGATTTATTGCTAAGATAATTGTTGATTATCGCAGTTGTGGATTGTGCGAAAAGTCAGAAATTTGACAATTGAAACGTGATTTATGCGCGAAGCCAATTCACTTAACTCAATACTCCAGAATTACCATGGGCAATTTTTCTCAATCCGTCAAAATCGATAAGCTCTATTCGACGACGACGGTTAATAATCAGGCCATTGCTGACAAAGGTCCTCAGTATCTGGGTAACGTACTGTCGGCGAGACAGGACAATCGTCGCCAGTTCGTCATGTGTGATCGAAATATCAGATTTCTTACCATCAGTAACCCTCGTGTTGGTTTCTGACTCAAGTTGCAATAAAACTCTGGCCAGGCGCTGATCGACCCTATGCCCCGATACTTCGCTCAAACGTGCATGAAGTTGTTGCTGGCGTTTGAGTAATAGTTGTACAAGAAAAACCCCGAGTTGTCCTTCTTCGCGCATCAAATCAAAAAAATTCTCGCGCACGAAGCTTACCACTTGACAGGATTCGAGCGTGATTGCAGTTGCATCGCGAATACCCGTGGGTCGAAGTGCTGATAAACCCAGGAAGCTACCGGGCCCATGAAGTTTTAATAAGGTTTCATGCCCAAATGAATCAATACAGATTGAT
Organism: uncultured Gammaproteobacteria bacterium; assembly: GCA_947259485.1. Classification (GTDB taxonomy): domain Bacteria; phylum Pseudomonadota; class Gammaproteobacteria. The sequence continues at coordinate 4,022 of CAMYLU010000043.1, forward strand.
TTCACCGTGCCAGATAGCAGCACATAAATGGTTTCGGCTTGTTCACCCTGATTATACAAGCGCTCGAGGGATTGGTATGCGTGAGTGGCGCCTCGTTTGCTGAGTAAGCTTAAATAGTCGTCACTAAGATCCCGTTCAAGATCGATGCCATCGATGTTTTTAGTATGGATATCTACCTTTTTATCTATCTTTAAATGCGACATGGAGCCCCCAGTCTGCAAGCTAAAGAGCGTTGTCACTGGCAGAGATTAAGCCTGTATCTGCCAATTGAACGACATTCTATTTAATCACAAAAGGCACTTGTCTTCATTAAATTTGAATATCGTGTTGATCCTGATAGAGCGCGCTATCTGCCTCTATGGTGTCGGAATAGATCTGATGCTGTGAGAACGGCTTGGCAATAAATACCCATATAGTATTTATCAGAAAAACGTATGAGGGGTTTGAGCGAAGCGCTCAAACCCCTATACAAGAACGAACTGCGGGGGTACCCGGAGAGTTCAGAAGTACCCGAAGAGTTACTGTTTTTTCAACGCGTCGGCATATGCCCCGCCGAGACTGGCGTTTGATTTTTGTGCACCAGCCCAGAAGGGAACGGCAACCTTGGCAAACGCTTTCTGTGAATCCCACACCTTCTTAAAGAAGGCATTTTCCTTTGAATTCTTCTCTAACGTAGCATTGGCTGCTGCCATGTATTCAACGAAGTAGTCTGCTGGCGTGTCGTGCAATACCACACCGTGGTCGTCAGTGAGTTCTTGCAGCGCCTTGCCGTTTTCGTAAATGCGATAGCTGATCGAGCGCATTAGCGACGCATCTGCCGCCACATTCATGGCGCGTTGTTGATGCGCTGACATCGATTTCCAGACGTCTCCGTTAACATAAAGATCAGCATTCACCACAACTTGGTGCAGACCTTGAAGATAATAATGTTTTAACACTTTGTGGAAGCCCATCACCATATCGGGCTTGGGGCAACACCATTCGGCTGCGTCAATTACGCCTTTCTCGAGTGCTGGCAAAATATCACCACCGATCATGGCAACAGCTGCAACACCAATATCCTTATAGGTCTGTCCTGGAATACCGGGAGGCGTACGGAAACGTAGATTTCTCATGTCGTCCATACTGTTAATCGGTTCCTTAAACCAGCCAAGTGCTTCAGGTCCCATAGGCTGTAGCATCAGCCCCTTTACATTCATATCCATCTCGACCCAGAGTTGGTCGTACAGTTCACGGCCGCCGCCGTACATATACCACGATACCCAGGCTATATTGTCGATACCCACACCTGCACCCGCCACGGGGGAGCCAAATAACATAGCCGCGGGATGGTAACCGGACCAGTAATGTGTCCATGCAAAACCACCTTCAATCAGTCCTTTATCGACTGCTTCAAGTGTACCTCTGGCATCAACTACTGCGCCCTGCGTCAAAACTTCAATAGTCACGGTGCCGTTAGTCAGAGCCGAAACATTTTCAGCAAAGTCTTTTAGCATCACGATTTCATCTGCCGAATTTGGAATGACCGACTGGACACGGATTAAAACATTCTTATCCGCAGCGGAACTCAAATTACTCCAACTGGTTAGCACCATTGCAAACATCAATGCAACTGGCATCATTCTTAATCTAGACATGGGTTAGTTCCTCCAATTTCAGGTTAACGAAATTCTTTTTATACATATTTATAGTCTCACCGGCGCACTTAAATCGATCGTCTATTTGCTGGCGTTCGATGAGCCTGAGCGATTTGCGATACATTATCGCCAAGTTATTCTAGTGCGTTTTCGAATAGCGTAATGTCAAGAATCTGACATTAAGAAACTGAGGCGTCATGTACCATCTCATTTAAGGAACGTTAGATTCCGATGAGAAATACCTGACCTCAAGTCGCTGTCGCAAAGGCAGTTTACGATTGGCAGGAGAGACGAAAATTATGAAACCAGTAAACCTGCTCGGCGTACTAGCTTTCACAATTTATCAATAGGGGGACCGTATGGTCGACGATATCAATCCAGACGATCTCGAGATCGCCGATGAACTTATAGCGGAACGGCGTTCCGCGGCGCCCGGCGAGAAGTTGCCGGACGACATGCCGAAGTGGATGGCGAAGACCATCACCTTCGTCGATATTGCCAGCCTGTGGATTGGCAAGATCGTTTGCTGGTTCATGGTGCCGTTGTGCGTGGCGATGGTGTACGAGGTTATCGCGCGCAAGTTTTTCATCGCGCCAACCATGTGGGCCTACGACATCAGCCGCATGTGTTATGGCGCCATGTTCATGCTGGGCGCCGGCTATGCGTTGATGCGCGGGGTTCATATCCGCGCCGATTTTCTATACCGCAACTGGTCCGCAAGAGCCCAGGGATCGGTAGACACATTCTTGTACCTGGTGCTGTTTTTCCCGGGCATGATCGTTTTTTTCTACATATCATTTGAATACGCCAGCACCTCGGTAATGCGCGGTGAACGCAGCATGGACACGGCCTGGATGCCCTACATAGGGCCGATCAAGAGTGCGATACCGCTCGGGATTTTCTTCCTCACGATGCAGGGCGTATCCGAAGTGCTCAAAAGTATATACGCCATGCGTAATGGTCGGTGGCCGGTATGATTGACGCAATCATCAATCTTCAGCCCGAGTTCATCGGTATAATCATGATCGCGGTGATGCTGTTCGCGATCTTCATCGGCTTCCCGATTTCCTTCACACTGATTTTCCTCGGCATGCTGTTCGGATTCTGGGGCTTCGGCGAACTGGTGTTCTACCTGATGACGGTGCAATTCTCCAGCGTCATGCTGGAGCAGACGCTCGCCGCGGTGCCGCTATTTATATTTATGGGCATACTGATGGAGCAGGCCGGCTTGATGGAGCGACTGTTCAAGGCGGTACAAATGGCCCTATCGCGCACCCATGGTGCCCTTTACATCGCGGTGCTGTTCGTATCGACGATCTTTGCGGCTGCGACTGGGATCGTTGGAGCCTCGGTGACGATACTCGGTATTATGGCGGCCAAAACGATGAACAAGTCCGGCTACAACGTGCCGCTCGCCGCGGGATGTATTACCGCCGGCGGTACCCTCGGCATTTTGATTCCGCCCAGCATCATGCTCGTGGTTCTCGGGCCGATTCTCGAGGTCCCGGTTACCGATTTGTTTGCTGCCGCAATTATTCCGGGCTTCATGCTGGCCTCGCTCTATATCGGTTACGCGTTGGTGCGCTGTAAACTCGACCCGGACCTGGGACCACCGCTGCCGGAAGACATGCAGCCCGAATCCATGGCCATCGTAGCGAAGGAATTTGCCCTCGGGCTGATACCACCTACGGCGTTGGTCGGTTTTGCTCTTGGCAGTATTCTGTTCGGCTGGGCGACGCCGACCGAGGCGGCCGGTATGGGCGCCTTCGGTGCTTTTTTGCTTACCAGCGCTTACGGCAAAATGAGCTTTGGAAATTTCAAGGATGGATTGATCAAGACCCTGGAAATTTCGGCCCTGATCCTGGTGCTGGTGGCGGCCTCGAATTTCTTCGGCGCCGTATTCTCGCGCCTCGGCACGCCGACCATGCTGACCGAGTACCTGATTACTCTCGACATGTCGCCCTACCTGATCCTGTTCATGATCATGGCCCTGATATTCCTGCTGGGCTGGCCGCTGGAATGGGTGCCGATCGTATTAATAATTGTGCCAATTTTGCTACCCGTGGTAGACAAGCTCGGTTTCAATCTGACCTGGTTCGGGATTCTCGTGGCGGTGAATCTGCAAACCGCCTGGCTATCGCCGCCGGTGGCGCTATCCGCCTATTTTTTGAAGGGAGTAGTGCCGGAATGGGATTTGAAGGACATATACGGTGGCATGTTGCAGTTCATGGTAATCCAGGTGATTGGCCTGGCCTTAATCATTAGTTTTCCGCAGATCGCACTCTGGTTGCCGGGATACCTGTACCCAAACCCTTAGCATAGATAGATTAAAGAGGAATTCGATCTGGGTATCGCGTAAAATTTCGCCATGCCTGATATTCTTGATCAGTTCAAACTAGCCGGTAGTAACTTTGTTGTGACCGGGGCGAGTTCCGGAATTGGCCGCGCCATGGCGGGATTCCTGGCGCAGGCTGGTGCCGGTGTAGTGCTGGTTGCGCGGCGTGAAGCCGCGTTGATTGAGGCTGCCGATGAAATTAATACCAGTACGAACAAGGCTAGCTACGTGGTAGCGGACCTTGAACAGCGTGATCAACTTACCGATATCGCCGCGCGATGCAAGTCTTCAGTCAAAAGCGGCTATGTCGATGGTGTCGTCAATGCCGCGGGGCTCAATCTGCGCGAGCCTGTTGACCAGGTATCGATCGCAAGCTGGGATGCAACTTTAAACCTGAATCTT
>CAMYLU010000044.1:0-1094 GCA_947259485.1 uncultured Gammaproteobacteria bacterium
TGCTACCTAACTGCATCACACGGGTTAAGTATTGGATTTAAGTATTGGATTTGAACAAATCCGGTTACCATACAAAACTTATCAACGGTAGATGGTGCTGCGGTGTCCAACCGCCAGCACTAAGACAACAACGCGCTCGTCCTCAATGCGGCAAGCCATACGATAGGATCCGATACGATAACGCCACAGCCCACGGAGCTCGTGACGTAACGGTCGACCAAATCGTCGAGGGTCTTCGTCAGTCATTATTCGTTCCCGAAAAAAGCGCAGGATCTCGCGTTGCGCTTTGTGGTCCAGACGCCGTAAATCAAGCCGGGCGCGGTCATCCCATTCAACCGTCCAGGTCAAGCTCTCGCTCCAGTTCCTCCTGAGTCCAGCGTTTCGTCTTACGTTTTAGTCGACTGGCCGAGAAATACGTATCTTCCAGATCCTCGATGTGTTCAAGAATTGCTTCACGTGCGTAGAACGTCTTCATGCGGCCGGTGTTCTTCGCAACCCGTTCGAGGCGTTATTCGATTTCTTTGGGTAATCTGATGGCTAACATGCGACTATCTCCGCATTGCTATACATGTATAGCATCATTCCATAATCTTGGTGCGGAACGAATCGGCCCTATCTCCATTTGCATGTTGATTAGGATTTAACGTCAGCTCGACCTGCGAATGCGGCGCGTCGTATTCCAGTTCTGACAATATGTGAAATGCGTTTGCGCGGACGGATGCTTCCGGGTCGTAGCGCGCCTGGCCCAGATACATCACCGCGTTTTTACCGCCGATATCACCGAGCGCGGACACGGCGAGCAGCCTGATCGTCGAATCCTGGTCGTATAACAGGCTCGCCAGTGCGTGAACCGCGCTCTTGGAATCTAGATCCGACAGCGCCTCGATGGCTGCCAGCCTGACTTCCGCATCCTGATCGTGCAAATACGGCTCGATGCTGCCGACCGCCAACCTGGCGTCGTGCGTGGCCAGACCTTCCAGCGCGACTATCCTCACCTGCGGATCGGTATCGCTCAATGCCGTTGTCAGTGCCGGCACGGCCGCTTCCGTACTCATGTCGCCGAGGGATTCGACCACTGCCCGGCGTATCGCCGG
>CAMYLU010000044.1:1154-2458 GCA_947259485.1 uncultured Gammaproteobacteria bacterium
GGAACCTGCGTTCTGTCGACAGGCTGCGTCGCAGCCGGTGTGGTCCCCGGAGATTCGAGCTCGATTTGTGCGAACGGTATTGTTTGATTCGATGCCTGCGTCATCGCTGGCCCGCCGTCGAAACGCGGCTCCGTTTGGATTTGCGTTACGGGCGCCGGTTCCCGTTTCGCCGGCATCGATACTTCCGTCGGTGCCTGATTGCGGAAGAGGCCGGGTATCTGCAGTATCGCCAAAACGGCGATTGCGATGACAAGTGACAGTACCTGGGTTTTGGTTACGCGCATGACGACTGTTTTCAAAAAAAGGATCCTCTCCCCGGGGGGGAGAGGATGTGTTGCTGCTGTATGACTAGATTTTGATTTCAAAACAGTCTTCGACTGCCGACTGGTTGCCGGGCCTGGATTCGATGGTCTCGCCATCGTCGTCCGTGCCTTCACCGGATTCAACCCTGACGATGATTTCGAACTTGATTTCCTCGACCGGCACCTGCATTTCGGTGTCTTCGTCTTCCACCGTGAGCCCGTCCGCCAAATTAATGAATCTCTTTGGGACCCTCCACTTGGTGACATCGGGCGGAAGAATGGCAGTCGCTTTAAGGTCCGTGCCGTCAATTTCGGCGACAAACTCATAGTACAAGACTTCTACATCACCACTATCGCCCAATGGAATTTTATCCTCATCCACAGGGTCCCCATATTCATCTGTCCACTTCTCAAAATGCGATTCCGTTACGGCACCCCAACGAATGGTTACGCCCCCATCAGTGTCTGGCTCCCAACATTCGTCTTCACCAGGGCCAACTTTGTCCATCCCGACCCGCAGCACTTCAGGGGCTGCGGGGATCACATGCGACAGGAAAACTTCACCTTCGATTTCCTTCCAATCGAGTGTTTTGCCTTCCCATTCATACAAACCTTCTGGGAATCGGTTGAAGAAAACTTCAGGATCGAGATCGTCGAAAGTTGGTTCAGCACTTTCGAAAAACAACTCGGTAAGGCCTTGCTGGCGGACACCACCCCTGGCCAATACATACATAATCCTGCGTTCATTGGGGTCCTCGATTGCAACCCATTTCCACTCTTCGCCGTCAACCTTGCCGTGAATGCCAAGATCACCATCGGTATCATTCAGCTCGAAATATAGTTGGGCCTCATCGAATTCCAGTTCATCATCGTCGTCAGCGACTGCAAGCGTGGGCATAGTCATCGCCGCCGCCACGAAAATTATGGGTATGTTTAGGTATTTCATTTCAGTGTCTCCTCTGCGTTTGCGCAGTCATCACAGGTCATCCTGTAATGCACAAG
>CAMYLU010000044.1:2472-8049 GCA_947259485.1 uncultured Gammaproteobacteria bacterium
CTAGGCAGAGAGCCTGAAAGAACCCTGATTAAAAACTGAAGTTTTGCTGAATTTTCAGCGGAGATTAAAAGTTGAAGTAACCGTTCAGGTAAAGGCCGTCATATTCGAGATCGGCATCGGGCTGGTCGACATCGTCCAGGTCGAGCGAGAAATACTTGAAGCCACCCTCGATACCGAGGCCGTTGCCGGAGTCATAACCCAGCATGATGGTCGAGTCCTGGGCGCTGCTTTCGCTTAAGCCCAGGTCGATAATGTTGGAATTGATATGGGCACCAACGTAAAAACCGCTGTTGGACAGATCGTAACGTGCCGAGAGATAAAGCAGCGGTATCGTTTCATTAACAGAAACACGGGTGCTATCGGTGCCGTCAAGCGATATATCGCCGTCGATGCGTTTCAAATCAACACCCAGGTCGAGATTCATCCGCTTGCTGCTGGGCAGCTGGTAGTAGAGCACGATATCATCCTGGGTGAGATCAATGCTGGAGGTAATCCCGTCACCGGAATTCAAGGGTTCTCCGTTTAAACGCAGATCCGAAGGGAAATTTGAATAGTCTGACGAATCCAGGTTATAGCCCTGGTACTTGAAATTGGGCAGCGCGGTAATTGGATGCTCGAGGATAAGCACCATCGAAGACTGTTCCGGATTTTCCAGTTCCAGGTCGTCGACCACATCAAAACTATCGGGGTCAGAGTTGTTGAACGAGGTATAGGAAGCCGGGGCCCATTGGCTGGAGCCGATGTTCAGACCGACAAAGTCTGCCCGTGCGGTGCCGTTCGCCAGCCATATACAAGCTGATATTGCGAAAACTTTCCTTGCGACGCCCATCGATCTTCCCATCAGATACCGACCTTAAAGTATACCATTATAGGTCAATATTTGACATGTGGTGGCGACCTAAAATAGGCTTAATTATGTAAACAAGGTCACATTCGAGCGTGTTTTACTCAGCCTGAAACGTATATACCGCCTAGAATGCCGGCATGTTTTGCCTGTGTTACCGCGGGAATATTGCCGGTTCGCAGGTTGATACGCTCGCGTGCGAGCCAGGCAAATGCCGCTGCTTCGACAAAATCCGGATCCAGGCCGAGTACCTCGGTTGTTGCCAGCTTTCCTTGCGCGAAATTTGCTTCGAGGCGCTCGAGCAGATAATGATTGTGCGCGCCCCCCCCACAAACATAAATGCTCTCTAACCGCTGCGGTAATTGCGATATGGCATTGGCTATCGTGACTGCGGTTAATTCGACCAACGTGGCCTGGACGTCGTTTGCCTTGTATTTTTCATCTATGAATTTCAGTAACCAGTTCGGGTTGAAAAATTCGGTGCCGGTAGACTTGGGGGGATCGAGACGAAAGTAATCTTCTGTGGAAATCATTTTCTCGAGCAGACTGTCGATAACGACGCCGCTGCTTGCCCAGGTTCCCGCATCGTCGAACGCCGACCCCTGGTGCTTTTCGTTCCAGTAGTTGAGTAAAGTGTTGCCGGGTCCGGTATCGAAGCCAAGCACGGGTTGCATGGTGTCGGCCGGTAAGTAGCTGATATTGGCGATGCCCCCGATATTGATCAGCCCACGATTTTCGTCACTTGATCGAAACAGGAATCGATGAAAGGCGGGTGCCAGCGGCGCCGCCTGGCCACCCAGGGCGATATCCTTGCGCCTGAAATCTGCAACCGTGGTTATTCCGGTGAGCGCCGCAATACGATTGGGGTCTCCTATCTGGGCCGTATAGGGCATCGCTGAATCCGGGCTATGTCGTATCGTCTGCCCGTGGCATCCCAGTGCCGCGACCCCGGCGGTATCGAGGGATGCGAGTTCTAACGCCTGGTTAACGGCTTGCGCGTAGAGCTCGCCCAACTCTGCGTCCAGACCGTATAGGAGGTCCAGCGTGGTCGATGGTGACTGGCACAGGTTGCGCAGGCGCTGGCGTACAGAGTCCGGGTATGGCGTTGTGTGGCCATAAATTAAACGCGGGGGGGAATTTCCAAAATCGACAATCGCGACATCGATTCCATCGAGGCTGGTGCCGGACATCAGGCCGACATACACCTCGCTGCCGGAGCTTGAATTCACTGCGAATTGTCGGCCAATGTGCGATCCATCAGGCGCAACATTGACAGATAAACCTGGGTCTTCTCTTTGAAGTGGGAGAGATAAGCAGCGTTAACCGGCTTGGCTTCGGGCAGCTTGACCGTTAGCGGGTTACGGTGTACTCCGTTGACACGAAATTCGTAGTGCAGGTGCGGTCCGGTGGCCATGCCCGAGCTGCCGACATAACCGATGATCTGGCCCTGCTTGACCTTTTTACCGCTGCGGGTGCCCCGGGCGTAACCATTCAAATGCCCATACGCCGTGGTATAACGTCCACCATGCCGGATTACCACGAGGCGGCCGTAGCCACCTTTCTTGCCGGCGAAGATAATCTTGCCATCACCGGCGGCACGTACCGGGGTACCGCGTTTGGCGGCATAGTCGACACCCTTGTGTGAACGCCACTTGGATAGTACCGGGTGCCAGCGCTTGTTACTGAAGCGTGAGCTGATACGGCGAAAATCGACCGGGCTGCGCAGGAAAGCCTTGCGCATGCTTTTACCATCCGGGCTGAAGTAATCGCTTTCGCCGGTCGGGTCCGTGTAGTAGGCCGCGCGATAGGTCTTGCCGTTGTTGACGAATTCGGCGGATAGTATGCGTCCGTTGCGAATTTTGACATCGTCCTTATAGAGTTCCTCGTAGACAATGCCAAAACGGTCGCCCTTGCGGATATCGAGCGAGAAATCGATATCCCAGCCGAAGATTGCCGCCAGGTCCATGATCACATCTTCCGGGATATCGGCGTTAGCGGCCGCCTCGAACAGTGAAGTTTCGATTTCGCCTTCGCGGTACACCGGGTATGGATCGAGCTGGTAATTAATAATCTGGCTGGTATAGGATTGATCCTCGGTACGTTGAATGAAAAGGGTCCGGGTGATATCCGGGATATACTTCATTTGACGCAGCTTACCCTCGTCATCGAGTAGCAACTGGATTTCCTGTCCCGGTTTTATGTAGCGCAGGTTTTTAGTCTGTTTGTTCAACTTCGCAATCTGGTGGGTTGTGGTCGAAGGAATGCCTTTTTTTGCAAAAATCGAGGCCAGCGTGTCACCAGATTTTATGGTGACGCTTTGCCAGGGTGCGGTATCAACTTCGACTGGCGGCTCAGCAGTATCCTGATCGAGCGACACAGAGGCTTCCGGCAATGGCAGCGAATAGTGTAATCGGGCCAACTTGAGGGTAGAATCCGCTGCTTCAGCCGAGGGCGGCCAGTTGGTTACACTAAAGCCCAGCAACATGACAGCGGTTGCAACCAGCAACAATTTTAACGGCACTTTGACATGGAAAGCCGAGGTTGCGGATACCGAGTTTTGGGGCCACTGCAAGTGGGCATGGCCAGATTTGAAATCAAGATCTTGAAAACTCATTAGGTTACTTGTCTAAGTTGTTGGTTAAATAGAGGTAATAAGCCCGGGAATTATCTCCAGAAGGGTATATAGCATGATTTCGGAAAAAGATGCAATGCAGCAGTTAAAACGTGGGTGCGATGAGATCCTGATTGAGGCTGAATTGCAGGAAAAATTAAAGCGGGGAAAACCTTTAAAAATCAAGGCGGGATTTGATCCCACGGCACCCGATCTGCACCTGGGTCACACCGTGTTGATTAATAAAATGCGTCAATTTCAGGAACTCGGGCATCACATTATGTTTCTGATAGGCGATTTTACCGGGATGATCGGTGATCCCAGCGGCAAATCCGCAACCCGACCACCGCTTACACCGGAGCAAATCCAGCAAAATGCGCAGACCTACCAGGAACAGGTCTTCAAGATTCTTGATCCGGATACGACCGAGATTTGTTTCAATTCGACCTGGCATGGACCCAGAACCTCTGCCGACATGATTCGCCTCGCCTCTCGTCATACCGTGGCACGCATGCTCGAACGAGATGATTTCTCGAAGCGCTATAAAAATAACCAACCGATTTCGATACACGAATTTCTGTATCCACTGGTGCAGGGTTGGGATTCAGTCGAAATGCAGGCCGACGTCGAATTGGGTGGCACCGATCAGAAATTCAATTTGCTGGTCGGACGCGAATTGATGAAGGCTGAGGGTATGGAGCCCCAGGTCATTCTGACCATGCCTATCCTGGAGGGACTCGACGGCGTACAAAAAATGTCCAAGTCGCTCGACAACTATATCGGTATCGAGGATGCGCCAAACGAAATGTTCGGCAAGATCATGTCAATCAGCGATGAATTGATGTGGCGGTATTTTGAATTATTGAGTTTCCGACCGATGCATGAAATTGAACAATTTCAACTTGACGTCGGCGCCGGTACAAATCCCCGTGACATCAAGTTCCTGCTGGCCGAGGAAATTATTACACGCTTTCATAGCGTCACGGCCGCCGAGTCAGCCAGGCAGGACTTCATCACGCGTTTTGCCAAGGGCGCAATGCCTGACGACATGCCTGAAACTACCGTAACCCTCGAACGGGAGACCATCGGTATTGCAGCCCTGTTGAAGCAGGCCGGATTGACCAGCAGCACTTCCGAAAGCTTCCGCATGATACAGCAGGGTGCGGTTAAGCTCGATGGCGAGAAAGTGTCCGATAAAGGGCTGGAACTGGAGCAAGGTTCAATCGTCGTGGCCCAGGTCGGCAAGCGAAAATTCGCCCGCATTACCCTGGCCTGATAAATTCTGTAAATAGCGCTTGACGCGATATTAATACTGCCTATAATGCGCGCCTCGTCGGGTCGAAGCGGCCAGCTGTGATAGCGCTGAATCGTATTCCGGACGAGCATTAAAAAGCCCCTGCAATTCAGGCAGAGATCGACACATCAGCATTTATCCCGATAAATGCTGCGGAAGTCGTTGACGCCGCGAAAAAAGGGCTTATAATTCGCGCCTCGCTTTTATAAAGTACCCGGCGATCTGACGATTTTCGGGGATGCGAGGTGGGTCTGATAAAGACCCGGAATCACCAGGCGTTCCCTGGTGAAAATGATCTTTTACAATTGATTAGGTAATTTGTGTGGGCACTCATGTCATTGATGATTTCGTATCATTACGATTTGAGTGACCAAAACTTTAACTTACGTTAATAAGTCGAGGTTACTCTCTTCAAAAAAGTTACACGGAGCTATCCGTAAATAGTTTTAAACTGAAGAGTTTGATCCTGGCTCAGATTGAACGCTGGCGGTATGCTTAACACATGCAAGTCGAACGGTAGCAGCAGAGCTTGCTCTGGCTGACGAGTGGCGGACGGGTGCGTAACGCGTGGGAATTTACCTTGTAGTGGGGGATAGCCCGGAGAAATCCGGATTAATACCGCATAATCTCTACGGAGCAAAGTGGGGGATCTTCGGACCTCACGCTATTAGATGAGCCCGCGTTAGATTAGCTTGTTGGTGAGGTAATGGCTCACCAAGGCGACGATCTATAGCTGGTTTGAGAGGATGATCAGCCACACTGGGACTGAGACACGGCCCAGACTCCTACGGGAGGCAGCAGTGGGGAATATTGGACAATGGGCGCAAG
>CAMYLU010000045.1 GCA_947259485.1 uncultured Gammaproteobacteria bacterium
ATCAGCAGCCCGACGATTACCAGTACGATTGCGATTTCAACCAACGTGAAACCTTTTTGTTTAGTTAACTGCATTTAATTCTCCTGTCATTTCTTAGGATTGTACCTGAAGAACTTAATGCACCAAGCGTGCCAACTCACAAAAAGCCTTGTGTTTCTGGGTACTTTGCTCAAATTTTTCGTTAATTCTTACCCGATTGTTGGGATTCAAACAGTTTCTGTTGAAAATCCAACAGTTTCGACTCGAGAAACCGTTTCTCGTCCGGGTCGCTGATCGAACCCGATTGTATTAACGCCTGGATCATCGCGATAGCAGATTCAAATTCGTTCATGTCCGCGAGCAGCAGAAAATGGATATCACGTGCCCAATGCGGCATAACCACGCTGGCAGGTTGCAATGCGAGCTTCTCCGCGATGCGCAACGCCAGCTTTAAATCCCCGAGTCGGTGCTTGGCCAGCAGGCTTGCTTCTGTGAGGCGGCGCCAGTGCAACTGTGGGTCATGGTCAAAGGTTCGTTCGATAAAACCCAGTATTAACCTTAATCGCGCCTTGTCATGCGTTTGGCTGTAAACTCGCGAAGCCAGAAGCATTGGGTACTCCGAGCGGGGATTGATTTCAGTGATCTGTTCCAGCCAGTCTACCAGTCGCTCATAATCGATCCTGCGATAGCTGAAATGCCGCCCCATCTGGTTGTCATGTAACTGCAGGCGGATCGCGAGCAAATAACCCAGTAGTTGATCCGATCCCATCGAAATACCCCGGTAGGTCGACGCCCGCAGGGGGTTGGTAAGCGGTTGATAGCCGGCTTCGTGTTGTGCCTGGCTGAAGTGGTGAAACAGCAGCTGGCAAAACAGCATCAGCACGAATCCCCATAGCAAGGGCCCCGGCAATTGGTTGATGGAACGCACCGTGCGTCGCATCTAAAGATTGAACTCCTTGCGATAAAAATCAACCAGGCAGACGGCTATCAGAAACAATGCGTAGAATACGGTGGAAAAAAATTGAACCGAAAGCACCTGTAGTAGATCGACATTGCCAAAAAAAACATTATTGTTGGCAAAACTGTCCAGACCCGGCAACAGGTATAAAATTGCGCTAAAAATCATATCCACGAACCGGCTGGTCAAGCTACCGTCCGATAGCCTGACCGATTCTTCCAGCATTTGGGATATCAGGCCTGACAGCCTGGCGAGCAGGTATGTCGCCATCGAAAAGCAAACCGCCAGGGGGATTTTTTCGAGACTTATTATCGTCAGCATGCCCAGTAGCCCGAGCAGGAAGATTTCAAGCCACAGCGCGCTCGCCCAGTAGAGACCAACCAGCCAGTCACTGTAAAGGGAGATGACCAACAGCACCGGCAGCACCAGCAACAGGCACAGGCTGGCGATGACCAACACCTGCGCAGCGACATACTGCCAGCGCGCCAGCGGCATCGTCAGCAGGCGCTCAAACTGTCTGAATTCATAGTCCTGGGAGACACTGGTGATGATTACCAGCAAGGCAAACAATGCAAGTGCGTAACGCAGAAAATCCGCCACCAGCGCAACCACGATTTGCTTGCTGTCGATAATCGCAAGCTCGCTAAAAAAACCGCCAACCAGCATCGCCAGTACCGCGAGCACTAGTGTCAATAGCAGCAGGCGCCGGCTCAGAATTCCCAGCATCAGGTATTTAAACAGTGCTATAGTTTGAGCGAACATTCGAGTTTCTGGCACCTTGATTAGAATAAATTCCCTACTGCAATTCGGTCAGCAAATCCTCGCTTCGACGCTGCTCACCTACCACGTTTTAATCTGGGTGGTCGACGATCGCCAGTTGGAGTTTGCGTTATCGTTCATATTGTATGGCCTATTCCTGCTCTGGCAACCTCTGTGGAGTAAGGAAACTGTAGTCGATAAAAAACGAATTGCATTCCTCGCGCTCGTATTTGTCGGCATCACCTATGCTTTCCCTGACGAATCGCTGGTTTTCTTTGGTTTGATACTGTCCGGATTGATCGGCAGCCGCCTGCTCGGCCAGACCGCGTTCCGCTCTTTCGACCTGCTGGCATTGTTGATCATTATTCTTGAAATGGCGATCGGTGTGGTACCAGCGACTTTCCCGCAAATCGTGTTACCCGCGTTATTTGCCGATTACATGCAGACCATCATCCTGATCCCGGTGTTATTGTTTTACTTTGCGCCGAATCCCGATCATCAGAAGCAGGGGCGCAGCCAGGTCGACTTGATGCACGGATTGCTCGCAGCAACCCTGCTGTTTATCGTGTTGCTCGGCGGCATCGTTATCAACCTGCTATACGGCGTGGATTATATCGACGGTCTGTTGTTGACCGTGTTCATCGTTTCTACCCTGACCATCGGCATCAGCTGGTTCTGGAACCCCGGAGTGGGTTATTCCGGTATTGGCGTTTTGTGGAATCGTTACGCGATGACCATCGGCGGGCCGTTTGAAAGCTGGATCAACAAGCTGACCACCCTGATCGAGGAACGTTACCTGACGCCTGGCGAGTATCTCGAGGCCGCCTGTGAAAACCTGGTCGAAAATGAATGGTTGAACGCTATCGAGTGGCATTTCGAAAATTTCAAAGTCAGTGCCGGGGAAAAAACCGGTACCCGTCTCGAGCACCCACTGACGAAAAACCTGAACGTGGTGCTGTACTTCAAGGCTGACCCCGGGCCTGCGTTGGAACAACATACGATCCTGTTAATTCGCATGGCTTACCAATTTTACCTGGCCAAGCTGAACCAGGAAAAAATTCGCGCGCAGGAACATTTTGCAACCATTCATCACACCGGCGCCCGGCTCACCCACGATATCAAAAATATTCTGCAATCGATCAAGACGTCGATCGATATTCTCGCCATGGACAAGGATTCTCAGAATTCGCAGCAATTATTGCAAGCCAACCTGCAACAGATCGGGACGCGCCTGGAAAACACGCTGAATAAGCTAAAGGCGCCAAAACTCGACACCCAGGTCAGCCTGGTCGATTGCCACAAGTGGATCAAGCGCATCGGCAAGCAACATAACGCGAATGAACGCATGCACTTTCACAGCGACATCGACAACAACCTGACCTTACCGGTCGATTTGTTCGACAGTGTCGCCGAAAACCTGATCAATAATGCGCTCAGGAAAACATCGGCGAAGCGAGTCGACATACGCCTGTTATCGAACAGTGACGTCATTATATTGTCAGTTTGCGACGACGGCGACGCGATCTCAGCGGAGATTGAAAAGAACCTGTTTGCACAACCGGTTTCTTCCGGCAGCGGCATGGGTATCGGCCTGTACCAATCGGCAATCATGGCGCTTGCATTTAACTACGAACTCGAACTCAGTCAAAACGAACGCGGTCGCGTCTGCTTCAACCTGTTTCAGAACCTGGCGGAATAATCTTAGGGGAGTTGTCCTGCTTCGATCATCTTCGAGTAGAGCACGTTGGTTGAAATCCATCTCACTCGGTCATCATATTCAGCGCCTGACACGTCGCTATTGGTCGAAAAAGTATAAACGAAGTCGTTGGTTCCATCATTAAAATCATCCCGGTTTTCGTCCTGGATATTGGAAGCGACCTGACCGATGTCTTTACCCGTGGAAATCACCACGGCGGCGACATTGGTGACTACATTGTTTGCGCTAACAAGGGCACAGCTCGTATCGGCCGCAGACGAATTATCGCTGTCATCACAAATAACAAGATTTGGAGTCACATTAGACAAGCCTTCCTCGCCGATTCCGTCCGGTGAAACCAGGTCGACTGCTACCCCGGTCAAGGCATCGCCGTCGACACCTCCACCTGTGTCGTTCCGATTGATGTTAGACACATGGTAACGGTAGGGTTGACCCCAGGGGTCAAGCAGGCGACCGAGGGAATCGAAATCCCCATTTATGCCCAGCGTCCCCGCCGGCACAAAACCCGAGAAACCCTTGCAACTATCAGGCAGCAAATCCACTCCGGAAGCGGCGACGCCGGTTGCATTAATAAACTCGTCATCGAAGTCCTCCACGCCATTGATTGTGCCCGGGACTGTCGTGCCGTTGACATCACCCGAGCTATCCGGGCAGGGCAGCCGTCTGTTGACCTGGGCATAGCCAACGAGGTGCTCGATGATCTGGTCCATCTCGCTTTGAAGCTGGCGATACTGTTTCAATTCCTGTTGCACAGGGTATAACGCCACCGTGTAACCAAGCAGTATCGCGACAATCAGCAGCACGATCGCAACTTCAATCAGGGTAAATCCATGTTGGCCAGTAGTATTCATGAATCTAGGTATCGTCCAGTATCAACATGGCGTCATCCCCATCATTGGGATGCGCGGCAAAAACATCATCTAACGGCGTCGTATTCTCACCTTCAAAGATGTTCGATAGATCGCCGACATTCGCTGGAATCCTGCCCGCACCCACCAGCAATGAAGCCTTGTTATTTGTTTCCCCGGCGTAATCGTCGGTCACGGTCAGGCACGGCGGGGTGGTGCCACAATCCGGTGGAGCTTGAACTAAAACAGGCTGGTAATCGGCCGCGTATGCCATCAAAATCGAGTCATTCCAGTTATTTTGCCTGACCCAGTCGGGCAACTCGGGGTAATAGTCTGCGGTTATACTTAACTGGATATAGGTAACCGACGCCTGCAGGTCAATACCACCGACGTCAGGAGGTAAACAACTCACGGTTCCGCCGTCAAAAAAAAAAAAAAAAAAGGCATTATATACGTTGTCAACAATGTTATCCTGCTCGCAGCGCAGCACGTTTACATCAATGAAATTCTTGGCATCAGTTTGCGCGGTGGCGGCAATTGAAATCAGGGTATTGGGCAGCGCGGGATTATGTGCAGTGTCGAACCTGGCATTGTCTACCGTGGTGGGCGGAACCCATCCGCTGGGAGTTGGCGCGGCCGAGTAATCGAACTGGATTTCAAAGTCGGGATCGAATTGCAATTGCAGGATTACCGATCTGATACGAATATCAGCATGGGGGGTAAAATCATCCGTGGTTGCCCCCGCGAAGGCTACGAAATTATGGGGTGCAATTATATCCTTGGCGCAATCTTCATGATTCGTCGCCGGTAAATCGCACAATTCCCAGCCGTCGGCGGGCTCAATACAGCTTGCACAACCATCCCAGAAAAACCGGGTAACAGTGATGGGGCCAGGGGCCGCGCTCACACTGGCATTGACCACAGAACCGGCCGCAGTAGTTTGCGCAACCAGGGTACCAATAGAATCGGTATCAATATCGTCAGTGCCATCCAGTTTTCGCTTCACAAATGACAGGTTTGAATCCGTGATATCGAGCGTTCGGGCACCGAACATTCCGGCAAACGCGGGAGTAAACGCGTCGATATATGCGGGCTGGACTTCGGCGACATCGCCATCCAGCCGCGCCATCAAATCCCCGCCACGGGTTTGCGCAAAATAGGCCGGTGACAGTGTCTGCAGATGACGATAGACACTGGCTCGCATGGCAAACAGGATATGGCCGGATACCGTCACATAGTGCCAGCGGTTGAGGG
>CAMYLU010000046.1 GCA_947259485.1 uncultured Gammaproteobacteria bacterium
CCGGCTATAATGCAGGCGAAAAAGCGGTCGAAAAATTCGGTAACCGAGTTCCACCGTTTGCCGAAACGCAGAATTACGTGCGTAAAGTTCTGCAACTCTATTCGCAGCAGTTCGCTGAGCCCTCCGACCGCGAACAGGCCGATACCTGACCGGGCCGCCAAAACCTGAACTGAATCAAATGAACTCGGTTACGGGGGGTGGGGGTGGCGCCGAAATTCGAAAAAGCGGACGCTGGGAAATTTGTGACGACCGGTAAAAAACGACCCGTTCGAGACCCTCGCAACTGAAACTAACGATCTGAATACGAGTGTTACTATGTGATAACATTTGCGTGCCTGAATTCTGGTAAGGCCACTAATGTCGGAAGAGCAACTATCGAGCAAACTTGCGGTAATCCTGCACGCAGACGTCGCAGGTTCGACGATGTTAGTGAGGGAAAATGAGCAACTTGCTCACGAACGTATCCAGGATACATTCCGATGCTTCAGTAAAATAATTGTCGAGCATCAGGGGCGAGTGCATGAATTACGCGGTGATGCACTTCTGGCCGAATTCGAAAGAGCGTCTGATGCAGTATCCGCTGCGCTGGAAATGCAAGCTACTCAGCGCGATTACAACAAAAAAATTGATGACAACATTAAACCCGAAGTTCGCGTCGGGGTCGCACTGGGTGAGGTGATTATTGCTGACAGTACTATTACTGGTGCGGGTGTTGTGTTGTCACAGAGACTCGAACAACTATCCAAACCAGGGGGGGTCGTAATACAGGGTGCTGCTTATGAAACCATTCCCGAGCGTTTTCCATTCGAGTATAAAAATCGTGGAGACCACCAGGTCAAGGGATTCGATGAATCTATCAGGGCATATGAAGTCACGCTAAGCGAAGGCAAACCAATACCATCTTCACAGGCAATTAGTCGCCAAAAATCTTTAAAGATATCTAGAAATCTATTGGCTGGTGCTGCAGTGTTGTTGGCAGTTGTTGTGACTATATCTTTATGGCTCAAGCCATGGGAGGTACACAATGAACCTGCTCTAATCGAGCACACAGCTGTGCAACTGTCGGACATACCATCTATTGCCGTCCTTCCTTTTATCAATATCAGTAATAATCCTGAACAGGAGTATTTTGTAGATGGAATTACCGAAGATATTATCACCGACCTGTCGCGTATATCGAAACTTCGCGTGCTGGCAAGAAATACCAGCTTCCGATATAAAGGACAAACTATCGACCTTAAAAAAATAGCTAATGAGCTTGATGTAAGCCACATACTTGAAGGTAGCGTTCGCAGGACTGGAAATGATCTGCGTATAACCTCCCGCTTGATCGACGCGACCAGTGGGCAAAATATCTGGGCAGAACGATTTGATAAGCAACTCGATGATGTCTTCAAGGTTCAAGATGACGTGACGCAAAGTATCGTAAGCTCACTCTCCATTCAGCTGACCGAGCAAGACAAGGAGGTACTGACGCAACCCACCACAAGCAGTTTTACCGCCTATGATTTGTTTCTACAGGGGCAATCATCAGGTAATGAAAGAACTAAAGAGTCGAACTTACAGGCCCAAAATGCCTATCAAATGGCTATTGAATTTGATCCGGCATACGCCCGAGCATATGGAGCGCTCGCCGTTACTTTAATGAGAGCATTAGCTGCTGGTTATATTGAATATCCCGAGGAAACTAAAGAGCGAGCTTTAGATCTCGCTCTGAAAGCAGTTGAGTTAGACACCAAATCACAACATGTATTCTGGTCGCTCGGTTTTGTCTATCTATATCATGAGCAATACGAGAAGGCGGCTGAGGCTGTCAGGACCGCTTTGATTATTGCTCCAAGTTATGCGGACGGACTGGGACTACTGGCTTTAATTAACAATCGTATGGGTCATGCTGAGGAATCGATTAAGCTAATCGATAAAGCCATTTTATTGAATCCATATTATTCCTGGGACTATTTATACAACCTGGGCTGGGCTCATTACACGCTAGAAAACTATGAAAAAGCTGCAGAGTTTCTGCAGAGGGCCCTGGAGCGGAACGAGAATGCCCGTCCGGCTCGTCTGTTATTAGCAGCCAGTTTTGTAGGGCTTAATAGATTGGAAGATGCGGAATGGGAAATAGAGGAGGTATTGTCGCAGAACCAGATGATGTCAATTACATTTTTGAGCAGAGTACTCCCTTTCGCGAATGAAGATAAAATGAACGCTTATATGACCCACCTTCGTCAAGCCGGGCTACCTGAGTAATTTGTATTTTCTAGTCAGGTAGAAAGAAAATACAGTAGGCTACCAATTCAAGCGAGTGTCTCTTAATGGCCGAAGATTGCCTCGTAGGCCAGCAAATTGAGTGTCTCTTTTGGAGATAACAGGTGCTCGTCACCGTATTTTGGATTCCTGCCAACTTATTGTTATGGGTTTGAGATAGTCAAGTGATCTAAGCTAAAAACTCAAGTCGAATCTATAAACTCAAGAATTGTGGCCTCATTAATTTTCAAAGATAATGTAAATAACTGCCTCAAAAAGAAGATTAATCATGTGCAAATTCATCATCCAAATTATTTCGCTTGTGCTGGTAATTGGTATCGCAGGCAATGTCGCGGCAGTTTCCGAATCGAAATGCAATGACGCGATCAACCAGATCGAGACCCGTATCGAGTCTGGGAAATACTCCGACCAGAAAGTTAGTATGGCGAAGCAGATGCGTGACATTTTACGTCAATCCTGTGGCTTTATTGATGCGGCGGCGCTCGAAAAAATGATGGAGGGCTTTGAAACGCTATTGCCGACTAGAACGGAAGCGGAAAGCCAGGCGTATGAAGAAGCTAAACGCAAAGAGCTTGAAGCCAAGCGGGAAAAACAATCGGCTGAGCTGGAAGCAAAGCGGGCAGAAGGTGCTAGTCAGCAAGTTGAAACCAAAAAAACGCCAGTCAGCGATGTCTTGAAAAAACCACCCACTGCAACAACTGCAATCGCCAAGTTTATTGATCGCAATGACGACATGCGTAACGTTCGTATTCTGGATTGGGATCTATACAAGAGTGCATTGCGCGTGCTTTACGTGTCTTATCCTGTCCAAAACCAAGAGGGCTTGCCAACAGCGAAAAGCCACTACTACGTCCTTATCTGTGATGCCGAAGGGAATATTACTCAGCACCATGTAACCGACATGCCACTCCCCCGCCTTGAAACTGCCGGATTGCGACCCGGTTATGATGAAATCATCTTTCAATGGCCTATAGCAGCGGGGAAGCCGGAATCCCGTATGGCGCGCTGGTCAATTTCTGATGGCGAATCGTTGTCGTCGATTGTAGTACCGAAATTGCCGTGGTCGTCACAACGCTGGAGTAACGCCGATCACTTTCGCCTTACCACGACTGACGGTAACCTTTTATTTGCTGGGAATTCTCTTCAAACCAGAGGAGAAAAAATCCCCCTCGAGTGGCTGAAAATGTCACCTGATGGCAAGATCCTTGGGCAGGGCACGCTGGCGCGAGACGGTGAAGAGGTAGGGGTGAACAGCTGGTTTCGTACTCGAAACGGCGGTGCCGGATTCGTAATCGACCTACTGGGTAGCGACGACCAGCAATTACAGACTGATATTGATAACCTACTGATTGAGATTGTTGAAGGCGTTAACCTGGAAGGTTACGTCTTCACAGAGCGACGCCTGCTGATCACGGACAGTGACGCAACTATTTCCTGGGAGTCGACGGCATTGGAACGCAGGTTCCTCTGGAAGGGACAGGCTGAGCTCGCAGAAATTGACATGAGCACGCGCGACAAGGCTTCCATGTTGATGATGGACGCTGCCTCTCAGCATGGCGAGTATCACAACGTTGTCGACTATTCGGCCGGAGCGATTGGGAATGGCTACGGGGTATTGCTCAATGTATTAGCGCAGCTACGCACGCAACCGCAAGTTCACGGTAGCTGGCTTCATGAGTACTATGCCAACGGCCAGGTTCGCAAAACGTATCTCAATGCCGCGGCCGAGTTTCTCAAGGCTAGTTTTGTAATGATCGCGGCACCCGACGCGAATTCAGTTTATCTCTATGCGCGGACCTCAAAAGATACCCCCTACTTGATCGCTCTAAACAAGAACCGCCAGATCTTTGCATACGCTAAGGTTTCTATGAATTCGAAGACGATACCAAGCGGCATACTCGCCGATGATGGTGGCGTGTGGGTGTTCGGCGTAAATGCACATAGTACTCGTAAAAAAAGCGTCTGGTTGGAGCGGATCGATTTCAAATAACCCTATCGTCCTCAGAATTACTTTCGATTAACAGCTGAGTGTCCGCTTATGGCCGAAGATTGCCTCCCAGCAAGCTCATCTGAGCGTCTCCTTTGGAGAAAGCGAACGCTGAGACTCGAATTTTTAGGGTCGGCTACCGAGCATTCGATGCCTGACCACTGCAAGTATTCGTTACTGGTGAAATAAGCTATTACCTAATATAATGTTATGTTATAACATTTAATAAGCATAATTCGACAGGATCATCGTCATGTTCAAGAAACTCACCCTGATCTCACTCGCGATCATCTTTTCGACACCCGCAGTTGCACAGCAATCGGCACATGTACACGGCTTCGCCTCGATCAATCTCGCCATCGACGGCGACGAACTGCAAATCGAGTTCGTTTCCCCGGCCGAAAGTATTGTTGGCTTCGAATACGAACCGTCGACCGCGGCCGAGCACAAGGCAGTTGCGGACGCAATCGCGCTGTTGCGTAATCCCGCAAAGCTGTTTGCCCTGCCCGCGAGGGCCGGCTGCGAACTGCACGAGATAGAGGCTGAGCGGCACGCCGAGCACGAAAAACACGGCGAAGACGAATATGCCCACGAGGATTCGGACACGGGCGAAACCCACTCCGCGTTTCATGCGCACTACCATTTCGGCTGCAAAAACGCCGTTATCGAAACCATCGCCCTGCGCCTGTTCGAGACCTGGCCGCAAATCGAAGAGGTCCGCGTGCAGGCGCTGACGCCGCGCGGCCAGTTCGGAGGTAATATCGGTGCCGGCGATCCGGTAATCAGGCTACAATAGACCGAAGCAGATTACGTCCCCACGATTTGAACCAAGACCTGATCGAAATCGAAAACCTCCGCTTCAGCTGGCCGGGTGCAACCGCGCCGCTTTTGGCCTGCAATTCGTTTTGCCTCGAGCGCGGTGAACACCTGTTCGTGCGCGGCCCGTCGGGTAGCGGTA
>CAMYLU010000047.1 GCA_947259485.1 uncultured Gammaproteobacteria bacterium
CGAGGGGGTCAGAGCCCGGTTGCGGAACTTTTGTCGGTCAGGTGTGAGGGTGATCGCGTAAACCGGGGTCTGACCCCGAGCATTCAAACGTTGGGAAGGTTGGGGTCAGACCAAAATTATCGCCGAGGTTATTCTACTGACTCGATTTTACCGATAATTTTGCTCTGACCCCCGCGAAGGGACCTGGGACTTCACAACCGCAAGCGACTGCCAACGCACAGTCTCACCAAGATCCCCGCTTTCGCAGGGATGACGTAAAGGCCGTTACTACGGGCGCTGCGTGATCTTCATATCGAGGCTTAACTTCTGCGTTCCACGGTAAACCGTGACCTGGATCTGCTCACCGGGTTTGTGCAGCGTAATCTGGTCGAGCAGGTCGCGAATACCGAGTACCGGATTGTTGTTGACAGCGACCACGATATCACCGGCGCGAATACCGGCCATGTCGGCCGGACTATCGATAAAAACCCCGACAACCAGGGCGCCCTTGATGCCCGGGTCACCGGTTGCCATCGCCGCCTGAGCGGTGATCTCGGTGCCTTCGACCCCGAGCCAGCCACGGGTTACTTTACCGAACTTTATGATTTGCCGCATGATGTCGAGCGCCAGCGAAATCGGTATTGCGAAGCCGATCCCCTGGACACCGACCGACTGGCTGAAAATTGCGGTATTAATACCGATCAACTCGCCGCGTGCATTGATCAACGCGCCGCCGGAATTGCCAGGATTGATTGCCGCGTCGGTCTGGATGAAATTCTCGAAAGTATTAAGCCCGATACGATTGCGTCCGGTTGCACTGACGATACCCATGGTTACGGTCTGGCCGACGTTGAGGGGGTTGCCGATCGCCAGCACCACGTCGCCCACGCGTATCGACTGCTCGTTTGCGATCTTGATGCCGTCCAGACCGGTGATCGGGATCTGCAAAATAGCGATGTCGGTTTCCTTATCCTCGCCGATCAGCATTGCCTGGCTGCCGCGTCCGTCAGGGAGCGAAATCAGGATTTCGTCAGCACTGTCGATGACGTGCTGGTTGGTCAGGATATAACCATCGCTACCGATGACAACACCGGAACCGAGGTTGGTTTCGCTACGGCTGCGCTGACGCCGTTTAAGCTGATCGCCAAAAAACTTGCTGAATACCGGATCGTCGAGCAGCGGATGGGATTTCTCGGTAACCGTTTTCGAAGTGTAAATGGTGACTACCGAGGCGGCTGATGAAGCAACCGC
Organism: uncultured Gammaproteobacteria bacterium; assembly: GCA_947259485.1. Classification (GTDB taxonomy): domain Bacteria; phylum Pseudomonadota; class Gammaproteobacteria. The sequence goes on from CAMYLU010000047.1 coordinate 1,231, forward strand.
ATCGGCGTAAGTAAATACCGCGGATTTGTTATCAGGATCCGTCGTGTACTGGTCCTCCGATGATGACAGGAACTGCAGAATTTCGTTTTTATCCTTGCCACTTACGGTGACCAGGTAGACGGTCGCGAGCGCGAGTCCGATCAATCCGAACTGAAATATAAACCCCACAACTTTGATTAGTTTCATCGCACGATAGTATCATAGGGTTCGAATTACAGGATTAGCCGCCATGCAACTAGAACAGCTCCGTGAGTTTTGCGACGAGTACCTGAAAGTTAATGAATTTGATGACTATTGTCCGAACGGATTGCAGGTCGAAGCGAGTGCAGAAGTCGAAAATATTGTCTGTGGGGTCACCGCAAGCCAGGCATTGATTGAAGCCGCGATCGATCATGGCGCGGACACCCTGATTGTTCATCATGGTTATTTCTGGAAAGGCGAATCCCAGGCAATCACAGGGTACAAGGGCAGGCGTATCAGTAGCCTGATAAGAAACAATATAAACCTGTTGGCGTTCCACCTGCCCCTGGATGTACACCCCGAGGTTGGCAACAATGTGCAATTGGCCCGGGTCCTGGACTGGGAGGTATCGGACAGTTTTGGCGAGCAGGGCCTCGTGTTCGAAGGCAGGCTCGCGGCCGAGCAAAGCCTGGCCGAGTTAACACAGCATATTGAGACAGTCCTCGAGACGCGCGCACTCGCTATCGGTGCTGGTGATCATGCGATAAAGCGCATTGCCTGGTGCACCGGTGCCGCGCAGGGTTTTATTGAAGCCGCTGCCGCACGCGGCGTTGATGCCTTCGTTAGTGGTGAGGTATCGGAACCGACCTTCCACCTGGCACGGGAAATGGGAATCCATTATATCGCTGCCGGACACCACGCAACCGAGCGCTACGGCGTGCAGGCGCTGGCAAAAGTGATAGCCCGGCAGTTTGGGGTAAAACAGCAATTTATTGATATTCCCAACCCGGTCTGAGCCCAACCGCGAAAAGTCATTCAAAAAGCGCGCAAAACCCCTGATTTAACGGTTATACCCCCTCGACGAAAAAGTTAAAGTAAGCTATCCTAACGACCGTTTTTTGTGTCCGGGCCGAGGGTCCTTTGCGCCGGAAATCCAATACTCAATCGGGGGAAGAATTCGAATGTCTTCAGGTGTTGTAGATAATAATCGCAGGCGTTTCCTGACCGCGGCGACAGTGGTGGTTGGAGCCGCCGGGACGGTAGCCGTAGCGGTCCCTTTTCTCTCGAGCTGGAGCCCGAGTGCGCGAGCCAAAACTGCAGGCGCACCGGTGGAGGCGAACATCGGCAAGCTCGAACCCGGCCAGCAGATCATCGTAAAATGGCGCGGCAAGCCGGTATGGGTAGTTCGTCGCGACGAGAAAGCGCTGGCAACCCTGCCACAAGTGGCGGATGAATTGCGTGATGTTGATTCGAACGAAAGTATCCAGCCCGAATATGCTAAAAACGAGTATCGTTCGCGCAAACCCGAGTTCCTGATTATCGAGGGTATTTGCACTCACCTGGGTTGTTCGCCAACCTACCAGCCTGAAATCACCTCGGATTTCCAGGGCGGTTTCTTTTGTCCCTGTCATGGCTCGAAGTTCGATTTCGCCGGCCGGGTTTACTCGGGAGTACCAGCACCGACAAATTTACCCGTTCCGCCGCATTATTTTGTGACTGACGACGTGATCCGGATTGGCGAGGATGGGGTAGCATAATGAGCGAAAATAAAAACAGTAGCGGGTTGCTTGGCTGGATCGATGCGCGTTTTCCATTGACCAAGATGTTCGAAGAACATCTGTCCAAGTATTATGCCCCCAAAAACTTCAACTTCTGGTACTTCTTCGGTTCGCTGGCACTGCTGGTGCTGGTGTTGCAGATCGTAACCGGGATTTTCCTGACCATGCACTACAAGCCGGATGGTGATTTGGCTTTCAGTTCGGTCGAATACATTATGCGTGATGTTGACTGGGGCTGGTTGATCCGTTATCTGCACTCTACCGGGTCCTCGGCATTTTTCATCGTGGTTTACCTGCATATGTTTCGCGCGCTGATCTACGGTTCTTACCAGAAGCCACGTGAGTTGATCTGGCTTTTCGGTATGTTCATTTTCCTGGCCCTGATGGCGGAGGCGTTCATGGGCTACCTGTTGCCCTGGGGCCAGATGTCCTACTGGGGTGCCCAGGTCATTATTTCGCTGTTTGGTGCGGTCCCGGTAGTGGGAGACGAATTGACGCTGTGGATTCGCGGTGACTTTGTCGTGTCAGACGCAACCCTGAACCGATTCTTCGCCCTGCACGTGGTCGCTGTTCCCATTGTGCTGTTGGCGCTGGTAGTAATGCATATTATCGCTTTGCATGAAGTCGGCTCGAATAATCCGGACGGGATTGAGATCAAGAAGAACAAGGACGCGAACGGCATTCCACTCGACGGTATCCCGTTTCATCCCTACTACTCTGTCAAGGACCTCGTCGGGGTCGTGGTGTTTCTGATTTTATTCAGCGTCGTCGTGTTTTTCATGCCGGAAATGGGTGGCTATTTTCTGGAACACGCCAATTTCGTACCGGCAAACCAGTTCAAAACGCCTGAGCACATCGCACCGGTATGGTATTTCACACCATTCTACGCGATTCTGCGCGCAATCCCGGACAAGCTTACCGGCGTTATCGCTATGTTTGCTGCAATTGCCGTCCTGTTCGTACTACCCTGGATTGACCGGGGTAAGGTCAAATCGGTGCGTTATCGCTCGACATCCTTCAAGTTGTTGCTGGTGATGCTGGTGGTTAGCTTCCTTGGTTTGGGTTACCTGGGTGCATTGCCTGCGACCGAGACCCGCACCCTGTTCGCGCGGGTGTTTAGCCTGGGTTACTTTGGGTTCTTCCTCGGTTTATGGTGGATCAGTAAGAACGAAGTTACCAAGCCGGTTCCAGAGAGGGTGCGATAATGGGGAGAATTTTAATCGTTGTTGCGAGCCTGCTATTACCCTCACTCGGCTGGGGTGCCGGCGGTGGACAAATCTTCCCCAACGACGAGGTTCACATTGACTGGGACGACAAGGCCGCAATGCAACGTGGTGCGCGCACCTTTGTCAACTATTGCCTGAGTTGCCATTCCGCCGCGTATTCGAGGTTTAACCGGGTTGGCGAAGATCTCGGAATCCCGGACGAACTGGTGCGTGAAAACCTGATCTTTACGACGGATGTCAACGGTGACAAGACCAAGGTCGGTGAATTGATGAAGACAACGATGACCCCGGAATACGCGGAGCAGGCATTTGGTACCGTACCGCCTGATCTTTCGCTGATTGCACGTTCGCGCGGGGTCGACTGGCTGTACAATTACCTGCGCGGCTTCTACGTCGATGATACCCGTGTTGGACTGGGCGTGAACAACGGGGTTTTTCAAAATGTGGGGATGCCGCATGTGTTGGCCGAACTGCAGGGGCTCCAACAGCCCAGGTATAAATCCGTGACGGACTCCCACGGCAACGAAAGCGAAGTTATTGTCGGTTTCGAAATCATTAAACCGGGTTCGATGACGAAATCGGAGTATGACCAGACCATTCATGATCTGGTGGCATTCCTCGACTATCTGGCCGAACCCTACAAGCAGACACGCAAAAACGTTGGTACCGGTGTCATCATTTTTCTGTTCGTCTTCCTGATTCTGGCTTACTTGCTTAAGAAAGAATACTGGAAGGACGTCCATTAACTTAGGAATTTAAAATTATGTCAGTAGTAGCGAATCGCCGTTCGGTGATGAGTTGCTTTTCTTCTCCGATTGACCCGGAGTGTCACCGCGCACGTATCGTG
>CAMYLU010000048.1 GCA_947259485.1 uncultured Gammaproteobacteria bacterium
CCAACGCATCCTGGTCGAAGGTTATTCGCGTAAATCCGATTCCGAGCTCGCGGGGCGTACCGAAAATAATCGCGTGGTGAATTTCGTCGGTGCGGATAGTCTGATCGGCCAGTTTGTCCGGGTCGATATAACCCAGGCGCTGAATAACTCGTTGAAAGGGACCCTGGCGGAATAAATCTTGGAGCACGCGACCAGTCTGGCGGATTTCACCCAGGAGCAAATTTCCAATTTTTGTGGAGTGCTGAACCACAACATCAACGCAATCGAGAAACATTTTGGTATCGCATTGCGCTTAAAAGATAGTGAGCTCATCATGGTTTCAAAAGAAACCATCCCCAGGAAAGCCATCGATACCATCGACCATATTCTCGAACAAAGCAAAAAAGTCGCGTTATCGGTGCAGGAATTGGAAAACCTGTTGAACGTCGCCGACAAGCATGCACTGGGCGATCTCGAACGCTACGCGATCAAGCTTCGCACGATGCACATCACGCCGAAATCCGAGTTGCAATGCCGTTACCTTGAGCGTATTGCGAAAAAGGTAATTAATTTTAGTATTGGTCCAGCCGGCACTGGTAAGACCTATCTCGCGGTGGCAATGGCGGTGCAGGCGCTTGAAAATGAAGAAGTCAGTCGCCTGATCCTGACCCGGCCCGCGGTCGAGGCCGGAGAAAAGCTGGGTTTTCTGCCCGGCGATCTTGCGCAAAAGGTGGATCCCTACCTGCGCCCGGTTTATGACGCGCTCTACGAAATGCTGGGTTTCGACAAGGTGGAGAAACTGATTTCGCGCCACGTCATCGAAGTTGCCCCACTGGCCTACATGCGCGGACGCACACTGAACCATGCCTTCGTCATCCTCGACGAAGCGCAGAACACGACACCTGCACAAATGAAGATGTTCCTGACGCGCATCGGGTTTGGTTCGCGTGCGGTGGTAACCGGGGACATTACCCAAACCGACTTGCCGGACAAAGTTAACTCGGGCTTGCGCCAAAGTCTCGAGATCCTGAAAGATATTGATACTATCGGTTTTACCTATTTCACCTCGGTTGACGTGGTCCGGCATCCGCTGGTGCAATCGATTGTTGAGGCCTACGATCGGTTTGAGAATGGCGATAACAATTGACCTGCAAAACGATGCCACGCTCGCATCCGTTCCCCGCAAACAACTATTTCAGCAGTGGGTTGCCGCGGCTTTACAGGGATCCCATAGCGAGCTTGAGCAAACCATTCGCATCGTTGACGAGACAGAAAGCCGTGATTTGAATAGTCGGTTTCGTGATAAGGATAACGCCACCAACGTGCTTGCCTTCCCCGGCGACTCCGACTTGCTTGATTATGACTGCCTGGGTGACCTGGTGATCTGTGCGCCGATCGTGGTTGCGGAAGCCACGGCGCAAGGCAAGCCGGTCGAGGCACATTGGGCGCATCTGGTGGTACACGGGATGTTGCATCTGCAGGGGTTTGATCACAATAACGACGATGAAACGGCTCAAATGGAAGCGCTCGAAATTAGAATTCTTAATTTCCTTGGCTATACTAATCCGTATAATGACTCAGGTAATTCACTGCAGTGAGGGCTGTAATGGCTGACGCTGATCACGGCGGGTCGACGACGGGTTGGCTGGATCGGATTTATAATATCTTCACCGGCGAACCCCAAAATCAAAAACAGTTGCTGGATCTGTTAAAAAACCTGCAAGAGCATCAGCTCCTGGGAGACGATGAACTCAACATGATCGAAGGCGTACTGCAGGTCGACGACATGCAGGTGCGCGATATCATGATTCCCCGTGGGCAGATGGTGGTGCTCGATCATGAAGACCCCCTCCCGGAAATCATTCAAAAAATCACCGACTCGGGACATTCACGATTCCCTGTCATCGATGACGACAAGGATGACGTGATCGGCATACTGTTGGCCAAGGATTTGCTGCAGCTGTCGCTTGATCAGAGCCAGGATTTTGAAATCAAAGAATATATACGTCCGGCATCGTTCATACCCGAAAGCAAGCGACTCAATGTTCTGCTCAAGGATTTTCGACACAATCGCAGTCACATGGCGATGATTGTTGATGAGTATGGTGGTGTTTCCGGGCTGATAACGATCGAGGATGTGCTCGAGCAGATCGTCGGCAAGATCGATGATGAACATGATGAAAATGAGGAGATAGATATCCAGCCTCATGGCGCGAATCGTTACAGCGTGCGTGCATTGACACCGCTGCCGGAATTCAACGAGTATTTTAATACTGATTACGAAAGCGAAGACATTGAAACCATTGGTGGCCTCTTGCTGCGCCAGTTCGGTCATCTGCCCGACCGAGGTGAATCGGTCGTATTCGACAACCTGACCTTTAAGGTACTTAACGCCGATAGCCGCCAGGTCCATCTGTACCAGGTCATCGATAACGGCGGGCGCACCGCTGAACACCATTAGCCGCAATTACCTGATAATAAGAATGTGCGTGGCCCTGGTTCTGGGTGCGTTGCTACCGCTTGCCTTTGCGCCCTTCTCGATCTGGCCGCTTGCGATCCTGTTGCCCGCGCTCATGTTAACTGTCATACAGAGCAGCATGTCGGCGCGCAATATATTTTTTGCCGGATGGTTTTTTGGCATTGGCTACTTCGGTTTCGGGGTTTACTGGATTTACAACAGTTTGCATGACTTCGGCATGGCACCACCCCTGGTTGCCGGCGGAATTACCGGGTTGTTAGTCGTTATTCTGGCGCTGGCACCGGCCCTGACATTTTATACCTGGTGCTATTCTAGGCGCCATCTGGGGGATGTTAGTCTGTGGCTATTGCCACTGTTCTGGTTCGGTTTTGAATGGGTTAAGGGCTGGATCCTGACCGGTATGCCGTGGTTGAGCCTCGGTTACTCGCAAACCAATTCACCACTATCGGGTTTCGCCCCGTTGATTGGAGTCTATGGCATCAGTGCTTTGTGCATGTTTATGGCGGTCGCGTTGTTTCTGTTGCTGCGCCATAAACGTTACCCGATGTTTATCGTATTAGTAGTAATTCCATTGTCGGGCTGGCTTTTGCAGCAGGTCGAATGGACCGAAGTGCAGGCCAAGACGTTGAAAGTCACGATGGTCCAGGGCAACATTCCGCAGGAAGTCAAATGGCGTCGCGATCAACGCCAGAATATTTTCAATACCTACTGGCGAGAGACCAACCGGAACTGGGACAGTGACCTTATTATCTGGCCGGAAACCGCCTTACCCGGACATTCGGAAGAAATCGAGCAATCGGTACTGCAACCGATGCAGGAAACCGCGATCGAACAGGGCACGACGATTGTTAGTGGGCTCGTGGTGAGCGACAAGGCGAATAATCATTTCTACAACAGCGCCATCCTTTTAAACCACGCACGAAGTGTCTACCACAAACGCCACCTGGTGATGTTTGGTGAATACTACCCGATGCGTGGATTGCTCGATTTTTTACGCAACTGGATAAGCATTCCCTACTCGGACCTGGCTGCAGGAGCGCTGGAACAGGAATTGATGCAGGTTAACGGTAGTATTCTCGGCATGTCGATCTGTTTCGAGGACGTATTCAGCCGTGATATTCTGCTTGCGCTCCCGGATGCCAATCTGCTCGTCAATCTCAGCAACGACGCCTGGTTTGGCAATTCGACCGCGCCCCATCAGCATATGCAGATCGCACAAATGCGCAGTCAGGAAACCGGGCGTGTAATGATGCGTTCAACCAACACCGGGGTAAGTGCCTTTATCGATCACAAGGGCAGGGTGATAAGCCAAAGTGAACAGTTTAAGACTCAATCACTCACCGAGGTAATAAGGGGACGCAGTGGGGTTACTCCGTTCTATTATTTCGCCAAGATACAGGGCTTACTGGTAATAGTGATTTTTGTCACAACAGGCGTGTTTGCTGCACGCCAGTCAAATCGAGACTCTCCTACGTAGTTGCCGTATATGAGCAGACTAGTGTAGTATTTGGTCGAGATTGGCAAATCTTGCGCGATAGCCGGTTTGTTTTAGTAAAGGAAAAAATAAAAAATGGAAGCTTTAAGACCAACCAACATAGTAACTGAAGTCGGTTACGTGCAGCGTCCTGATTTATCGGATGAAATTGATCTGGGGCAGCTTTTAAGAGGCCTTTCAAAGGAATGGAAAATTATTGCTATTGCAATAGTAGCCGGCGCCCTATTGACATTGGCCTATCTATTTCTTTCCCCACCGACTTATCGTGTAGAGTCAGTATTGCGCGTTCCTACTATCAATGAATTGGGCGACATTGCGGATCAGAATTTAATCGATGTAAAACCAAGTACTGCGTTCCAGCGAGTTGTTAACCAGATTGTATCTCCTGATCTACAGATGAATGCATTTCGGGAAAGTCAACTTTTAGAGGTTTTGGGCGGTGAGAACGGGCAGACTTTAGAGCAAAAGTTTTCGCAAATCCGAAACCAGTTATCTGTGACCCGAATCAGGCACGATTACTACGAACTGGGTAAGGGTGAGAAATCTCCCATAAAAGAACTAACCGTATCTATTGAGTCAGGTAATCCGAAGGGTGC
>CAMYLU010000049.1 GCA_947259485.1 uncultured Gammaproteobacteria bacterium
ATGTACCGAGGGGTCACGTGGGCTTTGAGCAATCAGGTTCTCGGCTTCGCTGACATCCAGCTGCGCCTGTGTGAGTGTCTTCGGTGCGAGGTCATCCGCGTCCGCCCGGTCAGCCTTGCGGATAGTGTTTTCAACGGTGTTCAGCTCCCTGAACTGCACCGCTTTGATTTCCAGGGCGAGGTAGCTTTTCTGAAACGTTGAAAATTCCCTGGGCGCAAGCGTCTTTGCAAAGTTGTCCGTTTCATCTCTCAAGTCATCATCGACATTAGCCAGCGCCTTTACCAATGAATTACTGTTTCTTAATCCGGCATTTAGTGAAGACCTGCGGGCCTCGAGTATGCGCCTGGCGTTTGGAGTTCTGGCCTGGGCCAGTTTAAGTGCCTGCTGAAAATTGGTTTTTGCCAGTTCCGCTTTTTCCAACACGTACATTTTTTTGTAACCGCCGGCCAGACCCTGTTGCGCTTTTTCCAGGTTTTGTGCTGCCCTGGCATATTCCTTGATGGACAACAGCTCCGCCTGTTGTTTCTCGGCCTGGTCCTTTAATTTGACAGCCTCTGCGATTGCCGGCATTGGATCAATTTCTTCGCCGAGATCAGTCTTATTGCCACTTGCGCAGCCAAGCAGAATCAGCACGAGACTGCAGCCAATAATGACGTTTAATTTTTTCATAGCTTGCTACTCCGTTGTTTGTAAAGTTCTGAATTGTTTAAACGTCTACTTAGACTTAACAGAATACGCGTTTGTCACAAATATTTTGCAGTCCGCCAATCATGGACCAGGACGGAGCGCGCGTGATTCATTTGCTACAGGTATGGGGCACTCAACATCTGAAAAGAGCTTTTGGATCGGGCCAGACGACACGACCAGTGGGCAAAAATAATGCCGGTCCGGGTCCGATTCGATCGGGACCCGAGCAGTAAGGGAATTGTGACTTATTCGAAGGCAAGGGCGTCAAATAATGTGGAGCAGGATTGGTGTTCCTTTTGCGCGCTGGCGCCCCGTAAGTGGGTTAAGGCAGGTGGTGTCACGAACCATGGAAAAGCCGGTTATTGCCGAGCAGGTGCTTTGCCATTGAAATTCGAAAACTCATTGGGACAAGTTGATTTGTGTCAGTTCGGCAATACGAAACAGTAATCGAATGAATCCGATATCAACCCCTCAATCCGCGCCACCATCCCGGCCCGCACGGTTTCCGAAAACGCGAAATCGCTCAGGCTTAAAATTTAATTATCAAATGGTGTAAATTATGAAAACTCAACTCCCCGTACCCCTAATTGCCGCGTTGCTCTGCGTTGCCTCGCAGGCGGTCGCCGAAGATATTACCCATGGCACGATACTGGCTCTGGACCGTAAGGCCGGCATGATGGTCATGACTGACAGGACCGTCTGGTCGCTGGAAGCGATGAAAGCTCCGTTTTCCCACGAATTGAAGAACGGGGACCGGGTCGAGATACGCTACGAATCCGACGAGGAAGGCGTGGGCGAAATCAACAATATCCAGCTTCTGCCGCCCGCGAAAATTACCACGGGTGGCGCCGATATCAGCGAGGGAACGGTGCTCGTTTACGATCGCAAGGCGAATCTCGTGATCCTCAGCGACAGGACGGTCTGGGCGCTGGAATTGTCGAAGTCACCGGCGCCGGCTGGACTGAAATCTGGCGATCGGATTCGCATTGAATACGAATCTGACGAGGAAGGTATCTCGTCGATTTATGCTATCGAGATTTTATCCAACTAGATCGCCGTGCGGTATCTATTGGGCGTAGTTCACGATCATGATGCAAACCAAGCCGGTCATAGCGCGCGGAAAACAAAAAAAGCAACGGGCCGTTGGTCGTTGCTGCATGGTTCTACTCGCAGCTTTTTCCCCAACGGAATTTGCCCCAGCGTGTTTCGCCGCCGGCAATTGAGAATCCAGGACTGATGGAATTCATACTCGAAAGCATACGTGCCGATTGGGAAACCTTCCTGAAATTTGCGCCGCGTTTTGTTTATGGTGTCGCACTGCTGCTGGTGTTCCTGCTAACGGCCCGCTACGGCGGCCGACTGGTGGCAAATATTCTCGAGCGCAGCGCACATTTGCGAGCCAACGCGCACTTCCTGCAGAACCTGGTGACCTGGGTGATCGCCACGATCGGATTTCTACTGGCGCTGGGCCTGATGGGTTTCACGGGTGTCGCCGCAAGCCTGCTAGCCACCGGCGGCGTGGTTGCGATCGTGCTGGGATTCGCATTTCGCGAAATCGGCGAAAACTTTCTTGCCGGCTTTTTTCTGACGTTCAGCAGACCGTTCGAACTCGACGACCTGATCAAGACTGGTGATCTGACCGGCAAGGTGCGTTCCATCGAATTACGTTACGTGCATATCCGCACTTTCGATGCCTGCGACGTCTTCGTGCCAAGCGCACAGATATTTCGCGAACCCCTTTACAATTACACCCAGGACGGATTGCGCCGGCCCAGCTTTACGGTTGGAGTCGCTTACCATGACGAACCTTCGCAAGTCATCGCATTACTGGAACAGGCCATTGGAAAGACCGATGGCGTAATCAGGGATCCGCGACCATATGTCAGGGTAAAGGACTTCTCCGCGCAGTACATCGAATATGAAATTTTCTTTTTCTTCGACGTAAAGCTGTGTAAGCGTGGCTACGACGACATCAGCAATGATGTCATGATCAATTGCTGGCGCGCGCTGCGGGATGCGGGCATGACTTTCAGCACGGACGTAAGTAGTGGTCTCGAAATTCTAAGCGCACCGGATCTCAAGGTCGAAACACTGGCCACGCATCAAGAGATATCAGGAAAATCGATATGACTTTTGGTAAAAGGCTATTAATCACCCTCGCGGTAATGGTGATTGCGAGTTTCGTGGTCGGCTTGATCTGGCGCGGTGCATTCGATGCTCGAATCCCGAGCTATCTCAGCGGGCTGGCAGGCGGCCTGTCGGCGCTCGCGGCCTGGGAATTCCTGCGCTCGAAAAAGTAAAGTCCTGACCCCGTAATGTTCGGGAAATACGGGGTTGCGGTTAAAGATTTCTCCGCAGGATACCCAGCATTTGAGTAAATCGTTCCAGCACCGTGTGTTCCTTGAGATCACGAAATTCTCCTGCATCGAAAAAAGTTCCATAACAAATCGGGCAGGACTCGTATCTGATATGTGCCTGGTCTTTATCGACCATGGGCATCATTTTTACGTTGCATTGAGGGCAGTTGATGTATTGCAGGCCGTCGTATTCTTCCCCGACCTGAGCGTCACCGATATCAATTGCTTCGGAATGTTCGATTTCAACAAGATCTTCTTTTTCGAGCATATCGAACCAGAGTCCCTGGCAGCCCAGGCAGCGCTCGATCTCGATTTCGCCAAACGATACCGTCTCGACCTTGGAGAAACACTTGGGACAATTCATAGTCGTCTCATTGGATTGGAAAAATGGCCTGAACAACCGGGCTGAGGATTACTGGCAACCTTACGATTTCTGTAACCACTAATCAACACCGGGTTCGGAGGCGGGCGCGGCAACAATCCCCCATCGAACATATCTGTCCTGGTCACGGCATGTGTTTTCATGCGGCAAATAAAACAATTACTCGGTGGTAAACAATTGAAGGAACTCGGCCTCGCCGGTCGGCGTACCGATTAGCACTATTTCCCCGCCCGCCGGGAGTATCGCATCAGGTTCAGGGTTGGTCATGGTTCTATCCGCGGAGTCGATTCCAATGACGCTACAGCTGGTACGTTGACGAATATCCGCCTCGGCCAGGGTCTTGCCTGCCAATTCCTCAGGCACCGGAACCTTGAACACATCGAGACCCTCGGCAATCATCAGTAAATCGCTACGTTGCAACAGGTTGAATAATGCACTGGAGCCCATCGATGCGTATGACATGACGATATCGCACCCCGCACGATGCAGCGTGGCAACGTTTCGCTCCAGGCTGGAACGACTAATAATCTGGATGTCCGGGCGTAACAGGCGGCAAAATATGGCGAGGTAAATATTTGTCTCGTCTTCGCGAGTGGTGATGATAACCATCGGCGACTCCTCGATCCCGGCTTGCTGCAGCACGGATTTGTCCGCACCCGAGCCGTGCACGTAGTTTCCCGATGCAGAAATCCGCTCCGCGGACTGTTCGACGATGCAATAGTCAATCCCGCGTCGCTTGAGGGCGGCGGCAGTGGCCCGACCGACTCGACCACCGCCGATAATAATTACCGGACGGGATTGATCTGGTATTGCTTCGGCCTGGTAGCGCGAATCAAATTCATCCAGCTGCTGCCGTGAA
>CAMYLU010000050.1 GCA_947259485.1 uncultured Gammaproteobacteria bacterium
TAACAAGCACGAGCAATCAGACAAAGTACCCGCACAGATATTTCCTTAATTTCTACAAAGCGGACGCTGAAAAACGTTGACTGGGCTTCCGAGAACGGCTACAAGTAGACGCTGATTTTTACAGTAAATACGTATCTCTTCTTAAATGGCTAAAGGAAGGTGCGGTCATGGACTGATAAAAAAACCGGGCAACCCGTTAAGGTGATACCCGGAATCTGTAAATATTTACGCTTACCAGATTATGATTCGAAAGTGCCCCCGGCTTCGTCGCACTGGGCTTTACTCATTTCAAGAAACCCTTGCCCCTTACATGCATTAAGACCCTTACAGCTGCTATTGGCAGTTTTGCAAGAACTGTGGCCCTTACATGAATTGGCGCCCATACACTTGCCACTGTGGCTGCTTGCGCTAGCTGTCATTGGAGCAGTTGCAAGCATTGCAGCGGCGGCAACGGCGAGCGCAGCGCCAGTTGTTTTTCTTGCAGTAATCATAGTTTTTCTCCCCTCAATTATAATGGTGTGAATGTAAGTTATTTGCCAGTTAATGCTAAAAAGCGTACCTGGAATTTATTCTGACAGGACTTATTGACGATTAGTTCATTATTGAAATGACCGAACACCTTTTTCAGGTCGATTTCGAAAGCCAATTAATAATAATTGAAGGCTTGTTTTCTCCCCAATAACGGACGCTGACAACCGAGGCCCAGGCGGCGACCTACGGCCAGAAGTGGACACTGGAGTTACTAGGAAATTAAACGGTTGAGTCTTCTGTCTCCGGTTCAAGGCCCATACTTCATGGGGTAGCCTTGTTGCTGCCACCATCTAACACCTTCGTCTAGTACGGCCGTATTATTAAATCCGGCACTTCTGAGTGCATCGGTCAATTGATCCGAATATTTATGCGGGCAAGCACAATAGGAAATAATCCACGTATCGTCTTCCGGCAGCAGCACAATTATTGTATCCGGGTCATAGGCAGGGGCCGGGATGGCACCTGGTATGTGTGCTAGATACCAGTCTGATGGCGGACGGGCGTCCAATATGATCAACCTGGACCCGGCGCGCATCGCTGTATCCAGTTGTTCTGCTGAAACGTATCGACCTTTGCGTAACGAAAATTGCGGTGATGGGCCACCAGGATTTAGCACCACCTCTGGAAAATCTGTTAACTCCGGTTCCTCGACTCGACTCGGGGCATCTCGCTCCCAGCTTCGGATCAGGGCAACCAGGTCGTCGATCGTATCTTCCGAAAGCAGGTTATGATAAGCCATCATTGGCGTGTCACGGCGGCCATTCAAAATGGCTATACGAATTTGCTCATCGGAGGCCAAAGCCAAAAATTCGGGATTGTTAAGACTAACCGCCGTCACGCCCTGGCCCTGATCGCCGTGGCAACCGGCACAGAATTGGTCGTATGCGATGCGACCCGACACGGGATCGCCAATAATTGGTTCGGCGGTGAAAGTTATGGACTCCTCGTGTTGCCAGCTGCGGATCAATGCGACAAGTGAATCGATATCTGCGTCTTCAAGTGGACCCCCATAACGCCTGGCATGTGCAGCCATAGCGGTTCCAGGACGGCCGTTTGCGATGCCCGCCCATAAAAATTTATCGCTAACCGAAACCAGGAAGTCTTGATTTCCCAACGCATTGGCGTTATCAGCAGCATATCCCTCGCCATTGTCACCATGACAGAGCGCACAGTACTTGCCATACACCTGCATGCCTCGCACCGGTCGCACATTGTCCTCGGAATGAAAATTCTGCTCTCCGGGTATGCCTCCGCTTGCTCGGGTAACCCCCATAACATACGCGGCCCCCAGGATGACCAATGTCATCCATTTTGACCACTTGTGGATTTTCTCCAATTTCATAGCCGGTCTTATTGTCGACCACAAACAGAACAAATCTCTTACTCGCTCATGTTGTCGTAAAGGAATGGCAAGATATTGACTCGCATCAACAGGACTTGATTTACTCCTGCATCGGGAGTGCAACAATTTGTTTAACAGCAGACGCTCGTACATTCGGCTTCAGCTACCGAGATCGGCCAATAGCCGCCGCTTAAAATTTATTTCTTAGCTTCTGCTGACGGCATATTCTGTTATACAACTCCAAATTTTATTCATCAGAAAAATTATTTTCTATATAACAAATTCTTTTTTTATTCTTACCGGGAGAGGAGATATATATCTAACGATCTCGACCGACGGGGCTACTGACCGTAGTATCAACCTGACACTCTACAAGCTCGACGAGATCGTGCAGGGCAACCTCGGACAGGTGGTCGATCCGTTGATGCACGAATACCGGGCCGAACAACTCACCAACCTCAGCAAAAACGATCGCGGCTTGAGCTGAAGTCCTGGGCAATAGCCCGATCGTGACTACTGTATCTTAAGGTACGCAAAGCCGCGCTTTTGCAACTCGGCTATCTGCACCACCCCCGAGGGTACTGCGACCACCTCCGGGTAAAGTTTTTCGGCAGGCAAGTCGATTCCCGTACGGGTAATCTCACAGAGTTCTAGCTTGACATCCTGTACCTTGTAGAGTGACAGCATTCTGCCCTTGAGATTCTCCCGACGCTCGGCGAAGGCGGCATCTTCCACGAAAGGTGTTCCGGTAAGCTTGTCATCCGTCAAGAATCGAATGCCCTGAGCGACGAAAACAATACGGACATCGTAATCGATTATCTCGTTCTGGTAATAGGTCACCATGTTATTGATACTAGTCAACATGGCGCTAAAGCGCCTGGGGTCAGCGTAATCAGCATGATAGACAACCCTGGCCACTTCTTCTTCGGGTATTTCACCCGCCCAGGCTACGGGGATGAGAAATACCAAACTCAGGACCAGGGTAGAAATTTGGGAAACGACTCGATGTGGTTTTTTCATGGCTCTTCTCCGCGCAAGCGATGTCAGATGACAGTTAACTTAATTCCCCGTCAGCTTGCAACCATTCAGGAAGCAGCAGCAGGTTAATTGTTGCTCTGATTGGGGGCGCAGCCGTGAGGGTGGTAGGGGCGAGGCAACTCGTTAGCAGACGCTTAAACGTATCATCCAGACAGCTGCAATCGGCCAGAAGCGGACGCCCAAAATTCCTCGCTTTATTCTTGATACAAGACAATAAATCTATTACCTGGGCGACCGCATATGATTATTTAATTGGTTTAGATAAGAGCACAAGATTAGTATGACTGACGTGTACCCACGAAATTCACGACAATCCTTGGTGAGGTCATACTATGAGCGCAACAAACGAAGAAGGTGCTGTTCTGGAGAAAAATACCAAGGTCGCCAACATGTGGAGCAGTGGTGGACGGTCATATGATGCTGTTAGCCAGGGAGTCGCTGAAGGTATCCGTCATTGCGTTATGCGCCTCGCACCTCAAGAGGGCGAGAAGATACTGGATATTGCAACCGGTACAGGATTAACTGCTCGCACAATTAGCCATTCGGGTGCCCAGGTAACTGGTACCGATATCGCGCAAGGGCTTTTGGATGCGGCACAGCAACTGGCCGATGAGGAAGGATTATCGATAACTTGGCAGTTAGGTGATGCCGAAAAACTTCCTTTTGAGGACGCATCTTTCGATGCAGCAGCCTCCACTTTTGGAATTATGTTTGCGAGCAATCAAGAAGCCGCGATAAGTGAACTGGCACGAGTTGTACGCCCCGGTGGTCGTGTTGCTATTGCGGCATGGCTACCTGACAGCACCGCGGTTAAGTTACGACAGGTAGTCGCACCATTTGTGCCGCCTCCACCTCAACAGGCTGCGCCACTGCCATCACCTTTTAATTGGGGAGATCCTGCATGGTTAAAGGACGCTCT
>CAMYLU010000051.1 GCA_947259485.1 uncultured Gammaproteobacteria bacterium
CGCTTCCTGATTATCCAGGGTAACTATCGAGGGCGTCGACAACAGATTGGTTTCAGAATCACCTGCCAGTGCGCTAACCAGTGCAACGATGCTGAGCCCGTTATCATCGATATCACCAAAACCCAGCAGCCCGCCATCGGGCAGACTGGTCCCTGCAACAATGCCCGGAATACTGACTCCGGAACTGGAAAACGATGACGAAAATGCACCGGAGCCATCATCCAGGCCGAGCCACTGTACCCCGAGTTCATTCGACGTATCGAGTGATACTTCGGCAATGATCGCCTCGATGTGCACCTGGGCACGCGGAATGTCGAGTTGCTGAATCACCGCGCGCATCGATGGAAAAATTGACGCCGGCGCAGTGATAATCAACGCATTGGTCGACTCGTCGGCCTGCACCGTAACCGAGTCACCCCTGCCGCCGGCAGACCCAGTGGTACCGACATTCTTGGATTCCGCCTTGATCGCCTCCTGTCCCACGCCGCTGAGAATGGTCGCGATGTTCTTGGCATCGGCATAGCGTAAATAGACCACGTGAGCATTACCACCCGCTTCTACCGGAGAGTCGAGATCCGCGATGATGGCGCGATACTTGAGGCGTTCGGTGCGTTCACCACTCAACAACACGCTGTTGGTGCGTTCGTCCGCCGTTACCCTGATGCGTCCACCGGCCGGGACTTTTTGGTCCGCCGCAACCACGTTCAAGCTGGTTATCAGGCGCACGACCTCGGCCGCAAACGCGTTCTTGAGCTTGATAATCTCGATACCGGAATCAACCTTCTTGTCCATCTCGGCAATGATGCGATCGATACGCTGAATGTTTGACGCGCGGTCGGAAATAATCAGCACGTTGGTGGTCGGATAAGCCGCCAGATGTCCCTGTTGCGCTACCAGCGGGCGCAGGATCGGAACCAATTGTGCGGCGTTGATATGATCGATCGTGAGCACCCGCGTAATCAATTGGTCGCCGGGGTTACGACTGGCCGAATCAAATGGCGCCGCGCTTTGCTTGGCTGTGGCATCGGGTATAATTTTTATCGCGTTTTCGGTCGGCACGGTGGCAAACCCGTGCACCTGCAGAATCGACAGGAACACGTTGTAGACTTCGGTCTCGTTAAGCGGCTTCGACGACACCACCGTGACCTTACCCTTGACGCGTGGATCGATGATGAAATTTTTACCGGTGATTTGTGACACGCTATTAATCACCGCAACCAGGTCAGCGTCGCTGAAATTCAGCGTAACCTCTTCGGCCAGCACCTGGTGACTTGCACCCAACAGCACCAACGCAAAAAATAGAGTGGCTAGCTTTTTCATCAATGAAAGCCTAAAGCCTGAAGTCCTGGGTCTGCTGCGAACCGCCGCGGATGAAGGTCACTGAGATGCTTTGCGCCGTGGTCAGTTTCTTTAATGCGTCCAGCGCCTCGAATGGATTTTTTAGCGATACACCATTAACCGCGGTGAAGACATCGTCGGGCTGGAATTGGAGCTTTTTCAGCAGGCTCTCACCGCGCAGTGCCTTGAGCTTGAAGCCGATGTTCTTGCCGTCCTGCTGCACCGGGATCGCCTGGAAGCGCGTCGCCAACGCCATCGGGTTGCTGGTGTAGCGTTGTTTATAACTGCGCAATAAAGCGGTCTGGCTGGCATTTCCAGCGGCTGCACGATTTGCGTTTGCGGTACCCGCCTTGGGAACCGGCTTCTGCAGGTTAAGCCGTTCGACCTTGCCGTAACGGTTGATCAGGATGTGATCCTGCTCGATACCAACCAGCGTGATTTTATCTTCGAGTTCCTGGTCCAACAGGAAATGCTGCGTCTTGTTGGGCTTCACTTCGACGATCGCCGATGACAGGCGCTTGTTGGTTGAATAATAAATCCCGCGTAACTTGTAATTAAGCTGGGTTACAGGCGCTTCCTCGACCACCTGAACCACGGCTGTTTTGACTTCTGCTTTACCAAACAGGAAAGCCCGGCTGATTGCATTCGCCTGTTGGCGAAAATCGGCGCTGGCATTTTTATTATTGTTGGCGCGTGCAACCTGGGATTGTTGTTGGGTGGCAGCCTGCTCTGGTGCTGGAATTAACTGCCACACCACCAGCGCCACCTGGTACGCAAGCGCAGCCAGCAGCAATAGCAGCACGACCATGCGCAACCGTTTGTCGCCGAGTACTGTAAATAGCAGGTCAGGTGTCAAATGCCGTTTCCTTTAAGATTTTCGTTATTCGGGCCGAACATTATATGCAGCAAACAAAACATAACTATATTTAAATTCAAGTTTATAGTCGAATTTGTTGATTTAAAACGGAATAATGTCATTTGAATGTCCTTTCCCTGGCATAAAAATCATGATCAGACTGCCATTTTTCAGACATTTTAAGCCTGTTTGCTGAAAAATGGCTGAACCTCGAGCAATATAAGCCTATATAGCAGTTTACTTATGACAAGTATATTAACCGACCAAACCCCACGTGAACTAGGCTACCGCATGCCGGCGGAATGGGAAAAACAGGCCTCGGTCTGGCTGCAATGGCCCGGTCGCCATCCGGCCGCGAGCCGCAAAGACGATTATTCCTACCAGATGAAGATGGAGAAGACCTGGATGCTGATGTGCTGGGAAATTCATCGACAGGCCAGGCTTAATATTCTCGTGCACAGTTATAAACAGAGCGGTCATATTTTTGCGATGATGAATCACTTCGGTTTCAAAATGACCCGGGTATCGATTCACGTCACACCCATCGTCGATGTCTGGCACCGCGATACCGGCCCGATATTTGTCGTCGATGACAAAGGAAGTATCGCGGTAACCGACTGGAACTTCAACGGCTGGGGCAGTTACCCGGAATGGGCCGAGGCCGAGCGCCACGTTCCACGCAAGGTGGCAGATATCCTGGGTTTGCCGGTTTTCGTGGCGCCACTGGTCAGCGAGGGTGGCGCCATCGAAGTCAACGGCAGCGGCAGCCTGATGGCGACCCGTAGCTCGATCATCAACGACAATCGCAATCCCGGCATGAACCAGAAGGATGTTGAACAGGCACTTGGTGACTATCTCGGCGTCGATAATTTCATCTGGCTTTCCGGCGCGCCAGCTAAGGTGTGTGAACACGAACTGGGCGACGGCACCGATTATCACATCGACATCGCCGCCCGCTTCGTCGACAAAAACAAGGTGCTTTATGCCTGGACCGATAACAAGAAGGACCCGCGTTATCCGTACCTGGTAAAACACCTTGAAGAACTGAAAGACGCAACCGATGAAGACGGTAACCCGTTGATCCCGGAGCCAGTCTACCTGCCCGATGGCGGAGTTTTTGCAATCGGCGAGCGCGATGACCCGGTGCTCGGCAGTGGCAGCAGTTTTACCGATGCCAGTTACCTGAACTACCTGGTCAGCAATGATATCGTGCTGGTTCCTGCGTTCGGTAATGTCAACGATGCAGCAGCACAAGCCGTGCTCTCGCAGTCCTTTCCAGAGCGAAAAATCATACCGGTACCGGCGGTTAGCTTAACCGCCGAAGGCGGCGCCATTCACTGCGTGACACAACAGCAACCGGCTGCGTGAATCCACTGGTTCCCGCGGTCAAGCCGCGGGATGACAGGTCCCTTTGTCATTCCGGCGAAAGCCGGAATCCAGCCTGAAAAAACCCTCAGAATACAGCCCCAAAAATGGCCGCTCATAGCCCTTGACAGCCTATAGGTGCTTGATTAAAGTACGCGCTCTCTCACGGGGCCATAGCTCAGCTGGGAGAGCGCAACACTGGCAGTGTTGAGGTCGGCGGTTCGATCCCGCCTGGCTCC
>CAMYLU010000052.1 GCA_947259485.1 uncultured Gammaproteobacteria bacterium
AAAACGAAGCGGTATAACAGAGGAAAAGAGGCGGTATGACGGAGGAAACCAGGCGGTTTAACCGCGGGATCCAGGCTTCAGGTCTTTTTATCCTGTTGGGTGAGGATCGATCCGATCAGACCATTGGTAGAACTGTCAAAACGGGTGTCTGGTTCGGGCTGCGACAGCGGATCCATCAGGCCGGTCGCCATCTGTTTACCCAGTTCGACACCCCATTGGTCGAACGGGTTAATGTCCCAGATCACCGATTGCACGAATACCTTGTGCTCGTAAAGTGCGATGAGTTGTCCGAAACTGTGCGGCGTCAGTTCGTCCAGCAATATGGTCGTGCTCGGCTGGTTACCACGATAACGCTTGAAAGACGGTGTGTCTTCACCGCCATCAATCACGCTATCGCCTAAAGCCAGAATCCGCGACTGGGCGAGACAGTTGGCCAGGGTCAACCTTTGTTGAAACTGTAACTCGGGGTTACCGCTATCCCGGTAACGTCGCGCTGCCACGATGAAATCGCACGAGACTACCTCGGTGCCCTGGTGCAGCAGTTGATAAAAAGCGTGTTGCGCATTGGGTCCCACTTCGCCCCAGATAATCGGACAGGTGCTGTAATCGACGAGTTTCCCTTCGCGATTGACGCTTTTGCCGTTGCTCTCCATCTCGAGCTGTTGCAGGTAGGCGTGTAGCCGGCCCAGGCGTCCGTCGTAGGGGAGGATTGCGTGCGAGTGGATATCAAGAAAATTGATGTTCCAGATGCCGATCATCGCCAGCAAAACGGGCAGGTTTTTCTCGAATTCGGTGTCGCAGAAATGTCGGTCCATGAAGTGCGCACCGGAGAGCATTTCGCGGAACCGTTCCATACCGATTTCGAGCGCAACGGGCAGGCCGATTGCCGACCACATCGAGTAACGACCGCCGACCCAGTCCCATAAAGCCAGGTGGTTGTCGGGCGGAATGCCCCAGTCCGCGACCTTGTCCGCGGCTGCTGATACCCCGATAAAGTGGTGCTGGAATAGTGCCTCGTCGTCGGCCTCGCTATTATGGCGCAACCACTGCAACGCTGTATTGGCATTGGAGAGCGTGTCAATGGTGCTGAAAGATTTTGAGGAAATAATAAATAACGTGGTTGCCGGGTTTGCGTTTTCCAGGTGGTCGACCAGTTGGCTGCCGTCCATGGTCGAGGCAAAAAGTACCTGGAGCTTGCGCGCCTCGGGCAGGCGCCAGTCGGATAACGCCTTGCTCGCCATTAACGGGCCCAGGTCCGAACCACCGACGCCGATGTTGACGATGGTATCGACCGGTAATCCGGAATAACCCTGCCACTGTCCCGCGTGGATTCGCGATACGATCTGTTCCATTGACTGCAGCGTTTCCTGTATGCCTGGCACGATGTTATTACCGTTCAGGCTTAGCTCACCGCCTGCCGGCAGGCGAAGGCCGGTGTGCAATGCCGGCCTGTTCTCTGACGTGTTGATCCGTTCACCCGAAAATAATTTCTCGATCCAGCTGTTTAAATCGCATTCGCGCGCCAGGTCGCACAGAAATTGCAAGGTTTCGGGATTAATCCTTTGCTTGGAGAAATCGAGCAGCAGGTCACCGCTACGTCGACTGAAATTATCAAAACGATCGGGTTCGTCAGTCAATATCTTGCTTAAATGCAGGTGAGCGTTTTTCTGTGCATGCTTTTGCAATGCCTGCCAGCTTTTCTTATTTTCGAGTGACATCCGCTCAGAAATCCTGTGCCTTTAGCCAGGCCTTGAGCGCATCGCCGGTTTCTGGATGTGCCATACCAAACTTGATGTTTGCCAACAGGTAACCAAGCTTGCTACCGCAATCCAGGGTCATGCCTTGCATGCTGATTGCCTGCACCGGCATCTCGGCAATCAACGCGTTGATGGCGTCGGTTAGCTGAATTTCGCCGCCGGCCCCAGGTTGGGTTTCTTTTAGCAATTCCATGGTGCGGGCCGGCAGAATATAACGCCCGATAATAGACTGGTTCGAGGGTGCAGAACCGACTGCCGGCTTTTCCACCATCGCAATGATATCGTGGCTCTCTCCGGGACGAAATTCTGCGTCACCGCAATCGACGATGCCATAGTTGCAGACCTGGTCATCGGGCACGGCTTCGACCATGATCTGTGCGGCATGGTTTTGCCTGAAGGCGTCAACACAGGCCTTCAAGTCGACACTGTGGTCTCCTTCTGGATTAAAAACCAGGACATCAGGCAGGATAACAGCAAAATCATCATCTTCGATCAACGGTGCCGCACAAAGCACGGCGTGTCCGAGGCCCAGGGGTTCCTGCTGTAACACGGTAAAAATTCTGACATCGGCCGGGAGGATATTACGCACCGAATTGAGCAGGGCGGTTTTTCCCTTTATTTCGAGCACCGATTCAAGCTCTGGATGAGGCTCGAAGTGATACTCGAGCGCTTTCTTACGTTCGTGCGTAACCAGGATGATCTCGCTGAAACCGGCGTTGACCGCTTCTTCGATCACGTACTGAATCACGGGCTTGTCGACCACGGTCAGCATTTCTTTCGGGATGACCTTGCTTGCAGGCAGCACGCGGGTGCCTAAACCTGCCACCGGGATGACAATTTTTCTTAATATGGTCACGAGCTGAATTATTCTTTTAGAGTAATTTCTAGATTATAGGCGGATCGAAGGGCTTTATCGAGATGTATCGAATTACAGCAGCTAACTCTACTCTAGCCAATTTTAAATGGATCAGTTAGGTTTTCAAATGAGGAATGATTGAAAATTAATCAATAACGGGCGAGTGTAGTTTACAAACTTTGTTTAATCATTTTTCAAGTCACTTCCGACTGGTCTTCCGGTTTCGGTCCATATCCATACACCCCAACTATCCTGTTTAACCAAGCCAAGCTCTTCAAGCTTGGAGACGGCCTCCTGGAAGCTTGCTTCCATTTGCGTGATGTTGGTTTTTGTATTTTCGTCACTTTCCTCGTCGGCGCGTAATCCATACGCAATGTATTCGATCTGGGCACGCCTCCGTTCTCTGAGCCAGAGGGTCAGAAAAACGAGTATCAGAATACCCGAACCAACTAGAACCCAGATTATTTCCACCTTCAAATACCTCCGGTGTTTCAAGTGATGATACACAATTAAGTGCGATGTTTGAACCTGGTGCAAAAACTGGCTTTAAACCTTGATTCGGCGGGCAAATTTCTTATAGCGCGATAATGTTAAAAATTTCTCATTAGCCGGAAACTGCGAGTAAATTTAAGCTGGGTTACACGTACGCAATTGAAGGCGCGATGCACAGGTCGATTTGGAACCGTAAGGTTCGCGAGAAAAACTAATTAATAATCATTTATTCGACAATGAGTTAACAAGATTACTTATAGTAAATTCTCATACTAGCCCGTTGCGAAGTGAACTGATGTAGTCGACTTATGATTCGACATTTAGCTGGCAGATAGTGGATAAACCCAACAGGAAAAACATCAAGGCTCCAGGTACTAGAGCATTAAATGTCAGCTATAGATTCGATGTTGTGCTATCTTCCTTTTTCTTCCTGCGAATCTATATTCTCCTTAAGAAAATAGATACTCTTCAAAAAAGTTCACATTTTTATCAAAATTACCGTGATTTGAGTCACAAAACCTTTAAATATTTTTATTTTGAATTATACTCCCTACTGATTCTGATAAAGGCAAACCTGACGAAAGTTTGGGGCGCAAATCCATGGGTCTA
>CAMYLU010000053.1 GCA_947259485.1 uncultured Gammaproteobacteria bacterium
CTGAACGCCGATGGCACGCTGGATGCAGGCTTCGGTGGCACCGGCGCCACTATCACCAACGTCGAAAGCGTGGCGCTTGAAGGTGGGGGCACGGGTGACGTTTACAGTGGCGGCACCACGGCGCCGGCAATCGAACGCTGGAACAGTTCCGGGACAGAGGACGTGACACCGGATTTTATTACTCCGGGCGGCATCTTTCCGGTCTTCAGCATCATTCCCGCGACCGATTTTCCGAGCGATGTTTATGTCGGTGGTGGTTTTGCCGGCAGAATCATTCGATTGGACGATGACGGCATCACCGTGAACACATTCGCCGTGGGCGCCGGTTTCGATGACGACGTCTTCGGCATTGTCGACGCTGGCGCCGCCGACGAAATTTACGTGGGCGGCGATTTCACCGCCTACCAGGGCAATACCGCCAGTGGTGTGATTCGCCTCGACACCGTTGGCGCAATCGTGGGTACATTTGATACCGGTGGCGGCTTCGACGACCCGCGCGATGCCACGAGCGCAAGCCAGGTCGCAAGCCTTGCACTCGCTACCGACGGCAGCAGCGATCTATTCGTTGGTGGAGGGTTTACACGTTACAACGGCCCGAATGTCAACGGACTAGTGCGCCTGAATACCGACGGTTCGCTTGAAAACACGTTCGCGGTGCGAATCAGTGCCAATGGCCAAGATTGCAACAACGACTCGATACGACGCTAGCGCATCGCAATCCGCATTGGCAGCCTTTCAAGCGTTTCAAATCTGCTTCTTGCCGTCAACGTAGACCTGGGTCCATTCGAGGACCTGGATTGATTTACGTAGCCCGGTCGGCCAGAACGGATCTGCTTCAACAAGGGCCTGCACCTGCTCCGCATCGTCCGCTTCTACAATCCAGAGCCCACCCGCTGGGTCTTGAGTCCTGCCATCTTTCATCGGGCCGGCAGCTTCGATTGTTTCGCTATTATCACCCAGGAATTGCAGGTGGTCAGCCATGAACTTCGGACGCATGTGTGCAAATTCATCGTTGTCTTCAAATAAAACGGCGTATTTCATGGTTGACTCCTCAAGGTTAAGAACTGTTTATTCTCGATCAAACTCGTTGAAATCCAGGACCCAGCTTTCGCGCTTTCCAGCCTCGTAAAACTCGACCACCGCCGGGTGATTCAAAAGCGCGTCGACATAGCTTTGCGAGGTTGGTTTCAGGGGCACACTGTAAGTATGAAAACGACTTGCAACCGGCGCGTAAAAAGCATCGACGGCGCAGAATTTTTCTCCAAACAGGTACGGTCCCGCCCCACCCCACCGGGATGCGGCCCACGACCATAAATCCTCAACGCGATCGATATCGTGCCGGGTTTCGTCATCCGGCCTGATGCTCCTGTAGACCCGGCGCACATTCATCGGCATGGTCGAACGCAACGCCATGTAGCTTGAATGCATCTCGGCACAGAGACTTCGTGCCGCGGCCCGTGCCTGCTGGTCCGTGGGCCAGATTTCAGCCTCGGGATGCTGTTCGTGCAGAAACTCTGCCATCGCGAGACTGTCCCAAATCATGATCTTGTCTGATCCATCGAATGCCTGCAGGGTCGGCACCGTATTAGCCGGATAATTATCGGCCAGAAACTGCTCGTACCCGGGTACGTAAAGCGGCACCGCCTCGTGATCAAATTCGATGCCAAATGCTTTCAACAGTAACCAGCCACGCAGCGACCAGCTGGAATAGGCCTGATTGCCCATGATGAGGTGATAACGCATGCAAGGAACGAGATTTATTGAACCAGGTTCGATAATAAAGCAGAGCAAAGCATTTTATAAGCGCGTATATTTTGTTGTTGATGATTTTGTTTAAACCGGGTTATTAATCACCGTCGCAATGAGTTTCAAACAGGACATGTTCAAAGCGCCCAACCTGGTCAGTTCGATCAGGATCCTGATCGCACCGATATTGTTCGTTTTTGCTTTCCAGGGGATGGAAAACTGGTTCCTCGGCGCCTTGTTATTTTCAGGTTTCACCGACGTGGTGGACGGTTTCCTGGCGCGCAGATTCAACATGATAACGCCGCTCGGGGCGCACCTCGACAGCTGGGGTGACTTCACCATATACAGCACCATGGCGGCATGCGCCTGGATTCTTTGGCCCGAGATCACCCGGCGCGAGCTGCTTTATTACGCGCTGATCCTGTTCAGCTTCCTGCTGCCGGCGCTGGTCGGACTGGTCAAGTTCGGCAAGTTAACCGGTTATCACACCTGGGCCGTCAAGGTCGCGGTGCTGGCAACCTTCGTGGGCTACGTCGCGCTCTATGCCGAGCTGGCAAGCTGGCCTTTCATGCTGGCAAGCATTCTATGCGTCATCGCGGGTACCGAAGAAATACTGATCACCTTCATACTGCGCGAAGAACGCACCGATGTACGTTCGCTCCGGGCGGCATGGCAAATCAAGAAATCTGACGAGTGATCAGAATTTACTTTAAGTAAATATTATAAAGTATTGATTTAAATATTTTATTTATTCACTTTATCCTGACGGTTTAGTCCAGGCCAAAGGGGTGGCCAGATGGACCAATGCCTTTACACGACGCCAGAACCGGAACTTGATACCGATTCCGCATTAAGTGTGCTGGAAAAAATCTCTTGAAGAAACAGTTCCCTGTAAATTTGCTATAAGTTTGCTTATCTACTTGCAAATTTTGAATTGAATATACAGATGAACAATTATCGACTTGCACTCTTTTTAATTGCGGCCGCACTGATTTCCGGTTGCGCAACCCTGAACAAATCCGAATGTCGCGAAGCAGACTGGCAGGTGATAGGACTCGAAGATGCCGCAAAAGGCCAGCCACTGACCTATATCGGCAATCACCGCAAGGCCTGCGCCGAATATAGGGTCAAGCCTGATCTCGATCAGTACCGTGTCGGGCACCAGGCAGGACTTACCCGGTTTTGTACGCCCGACAACGGATTTAAACAGGGACGTGCGGGTCGAGGGTATAACAATGTCTGCCCGGTCGAACTAGAAGGTCGATTCCTCGCAGGCTACGACACCGGACTCGAACTCCACGAACTGAAATCCGAAATCGATCATAGACTTCGAGACGCGCAAACCGCTAAAACCGAAAAGACACAGCTCGAAGAAAAACTTCAAAACATCGAAACTATGCTCGTCTCAGGCGTGATGTCTGCCTCGGATCGTCGGGCACTACTCGATGAATTCAAAGGTATGCAAACGCGGCACGCGACACTGGAAGTTTACATCACAGACCTGGAACTCGGTGCGGCTCGAATGCAGGGTGAATACGATGTATTAAATTCTGCCCACAGCTATTACTAAAATAATTGCAAATTATGTTCAAGCTCCATGTACGCAAGTAAATTTTGTGTATTTTAATTTTGGTGCTTGGACGTGGTGGCCACGGACAACACCGTCAACCTCTTTTTTGCCAGT
>CAMYLU010000054.1 GCA_947259485.1 uncultured Gammaproteobacteria bacterium
TCCGCAATGGGTATTTGCCGACCTCGCCGCCCAGAGTCTGCGGGGGATATCCGTCGGGATTTATCCGACCAATTCTGAAGACCAGGTCAAATATATCCTCGATCATTCCAGGTCGCGATTTGTGGTTGTCGGAGACCAGGAACAGACGGACAAAGTGCTGGCTATTAAAGACGGCCTTCCCATGCTGCGAAATATTATCGTCATCGACATGAAGGGTCTGCGCCATTACGATGATCCGATGATCATCAGCTTTGGCGCGGTTGAAGAACTGGGACGTACAGCAGACCGCGAAAACCCCGACCGATTTTACAAACGGGTCGAGCAGACCGAGCCCGAGGACGTTGCATTTCTTATTTATACCTCCGGAACCACCGGGCCTCCCAAAGGGTGCATGATTCCCCATCAAAACCACATTTTCAACATTCACGGACTGAATGAAATCTTTCGGTTTACGGATAGGGAATCGGTTGTTTCCTATCTGCCCCTGTGCCATATCCTGGAGCGCGGCGTTTCTGTCTGCATTCCCCTGATCGCCGGGTATACCGTTAATTTCGCCGAGTCCATCGAAACGGTTCAGGAAAATATCCATGAGATATCGCCGACCTTTTTTGCGGCCGTACCGCGGATTCTGGAAAAGATGCATTCGGCGGTTCAAATAAAGTTTCAGGACACCACTCGCTTCAAGCACTTCATGTATAACCTCTGGACGCCCGTGGGCAAACGGGTTGCCGAATACCGCATGGCCAAGAAACAGGTCCCCTGGCGATGGTGGCTGTTGTACGGCCTTGCATACCTGAGTATCTTCCGAACACTTAGAGATAAAATGGGATTGTTGAGGTGTCGCCTGCTGATGAGCGGCGGCGCCCCCATTGCGCCGGAAATCCTTACCTTTTTTCATTCTTTGGGCGTTTTTGCGATTGAAATGTGGGCCCTGACCGAAAGTTGCGGGGGAGGTACCGGGCCGCATCACGAAATTAAGCCCGGGTCTGTTGGACAGGCGATAGCATCCGTCAATCTAAAACTGGCAGACGACGGCGAGATCTTAATCAAAGATGATTCCGTCTTTTGCGGTTACTATCGCGATCCGGAAGCCACCAAGGAAGTTCTGCGGGATGGCCAGTTGCATACCGGAGATGTGGGCCGCTATGACGAAGACGGACACTTATACATTATTGATCGAAAAAAAGACATCATTATTACATCGGGCGGCAAAAACATTTCACCTTCGGAAATCGAAAATAAGATGAAATGCAGTCCGTATATCAAAGAAGCCATTGTACTGGGTGACCGCAGAAGATATCTCAGCGCCTTGGTCCAGCTCGAGTACGATAATGTCGGAAACTGGGCCCAGAATCATAAAATCCCGTACACCAACTACAAAAGTCTGGCTCGCAATCCCGATGTTTATGAATTAATCAAGCAGGAAGTTGAAAGGGTCAACCAAACCCTGGCCCGGGTGGAAACCGTCAAGAAATTCTTGATCCTGGAAAAAGAGCTGGACCAAGACGATGAAGAGCTCACCGCCACCCAGAAAGTAAAGCGCAAGGTAATTGCAAAGCGTTTTCAGAGAGAGGTCGAGGAGATGTACCGTTAATGGAAAAAATCATCGATATCATTTTTAGTGGATTATCTACGGGGGCGATATATGCGTTAATTGCCCTCGGGTTTGTTTTGATTTTTAAATCCACGGGAATTCTCAATTTCGCGCATGGCGAACTCTGTATGGTGGGGGCTTATGTTTGTTATTACTTTGCGACACTGCTAAATATCCCTTATTTGATTTCATTTTTGATAGCAATTGCACTGGGCGCTTTGTTGGGAGCCCTCATCGATGTGCTGATTTTCAGAAGGCTGGTTGGCGAACCCATCCACGCGACCATTATGGTGACCATCGGATTGGCCAGTATACTCGTTTGTTTTACCGGCTTGTTCTGGGGACATGATACCTATTCAATTCGCTCACCGTTTATCGGTAAGACGATTACCAGCGGCAACATGGCTTTTTCACTATCTTCGTTGTCAACTATTGCCGTATCCATCATTCTTTTCATTTTATTCATCGTGTTTTTCAATCGGTCCTTATTGGGGGTTGCTCTGAAGGGTACGGCTGAAGATTCGGATACAGCCGGGCTGATGGGTATCAATGTCAAAAAGATGCAAATGTTGGCCTGGACCATTGGGGCCCTGGTGGCGAGTGTTGCCGGAATATTTTTGGCCGAGCAAAGCTTTGTGCACACGGGCATGAGGCATACTGGAATCAAAGCAATGTCCGCCGCCATTTTAGGTGGAATGGAGAGCCTCGGGGGTGCCATTATCGGGGGTGTCGTTGTCGGCCTGGTTGAGAGTTTCGCCGCCAGCTATTTAAGCGGGATGGAGGTCGCGGGGTTTCATTTCGGCGATATCAAAGATGTAACCGCCTTTGTCATCATGATCCTAGTGTTGATGATCAGGCCTTATGGCATCTTCGGTAAAAAGGAAGTTGAGCGCGTATAAAAAAAGGTGAGCCAGCGTGAGCAGTAATTTCAAAGTCAGTTACAAGGAAGATACGGCCATCTTCCAGAATCTATGGGTCAAAACCTGGATGGCAATTCTGGTCTTGCTTATGATCGTTTCACCATTTTTTCTGAACCGTTACCAACTGAGCATCCTCAATGAGATGGGTCTCGTCGTCATCGGGGCGCTAGGGCTCAATTTGTTGATCGGGTTTACGGGTCAGTTAT
>CAMYLU010000055.1 GCA_947259485.1 uncultured Gammaproteobacteria bacterium
CGACGCTAGTATGGCCGGAGGAGGATTTTTCGGCGCTGTGTCGTGCCAGCGTGAACATCCTGATGAGCGTTTGTTCGGCGGGCACACTGGCAGTGATCGACCTGACGACAGGCGCCTGCACGCGAGCGTATGCGACGCTTTATCGACACTCTTTTGTTCATCAGAGAGAGAAGCAGACTCGCCTACGAACGGCGTTCCTTGGTTGGTATTGGATATCCCCATGGTGCAGTCATTCGTTACCGTAAGCGTGAACAGCTTACATGTGCAACGTGGCAATGGCGTGTGTCTTTGTCTGTCTTCAACCGCTCGTACATGGCAAGTCTGCCTGCGGACGTGGCTCAACGGACATTTATTGATACGTTGGAGCATGTGTTACGACATGAGATCGTACGTGACCCAAGGGAGGTTCGAAGGACTCCGATGGCGGAGTACGTGTGATTCTGCTTTGTATGGCAATTTGTGTACATCGTTGCCGTGGGATCGCATGTATCGTGGAAAGATGGGATTGGAGTGTTCCCCATTGGCGTGGAGCGTATTCGCTGTGTGTAGCCGACAGTACAAGCTCTACAGCGATATCAGGAGCGTGGATCAAATGCGAAGATCGAGTTGCTTTTCACAATTGCTGCTCAAAGCGCTCACAATCTGGAATCGGCCTCAAGCTGTACGCCAAGTTGTTTCGAATCTAGTTCCTTACTTTCAAGTTGATTGCTCCCAAGCCTACGATACTTTACCTACCAACATGGCGCACCTTGCTGCGATGCGTCAAGCTTATGTTCGGATCGGTTTTACTATTCCCGGTTCGGTTGCTGTGGTTGATGATCAAGGTATTGCATCGATTGAAGAACTCGGCTTACTGACGGACGACGAAGTCGAAGGACTCTGCAAGACCATTCGACGTCCGGGTGGCACTGTTGCTGGTCAAGGACAAGGCGCGCAACAGGTTCCTAACCCTGGAGTGGCTGTATCTCTTCGGGCGGAAACCAACATGAAGCTCGCTGCTTATTGGATCAAGTATCGTATCAAGGTGTCTCGAGTTACTACTCCGGTGGATGTGACTGTTTGCGAGATTGGGAGAAGAACCATGAGGCTGTGGAAGCGGCGGACAACATTATCAACACCAAGGATTGGCCCAAGACGATGGAAGCTATTGTCGAGTTCCTACGAGGCAACCTTGGAGTGACGGGTATTCCTTTGGCCTATGTTGTTCGAGAGAATCAAGCGATCGCTGCCGATCCTGCTGACGGCTGGGCGACGCTACAAGACGAGATGATTAACCGTGCACCTATCGTGAACGCGGCTAACGTTCGGACGGATACGTTTATCACGGACAATCAGCGCACGTGGGTGCTTATTTCTACGATTTGTCGCGAAAGCGAATGTTGGACCTACGTGAAGAGGGGACAACGAACGCGAGATGGACGTTTGGCTTTTCGTTCGATGTATAATCATTATCTCGGACCGAACGCTGTGGATAATATGGCGAATTCGGCGGAGCGCAAGCTTACTCGCACGACGTATGAAGGTGAGAAGAAGCGCTGGAACTTTGAGAAGTTTACGAATGTGCACATGAACGCGCATCATACTCTCGAAGGATTGACTCGTTATGGATACGCGGGCATTGACGAACGAAGCAAGGTTCGTTATTTGATTGACGGTGTGAAGACGCCTTCGCTGGATGCTGTAAAGACGCGAATCATGTCGGACGCGGCTCTGCGAGGAAACTTCAGTGGTTGTGTTACGTTGTATCGAGATATGATTGAGCAACAGCAGACGCAAGAGAAGAAGTCTTTGAACATTTCGGTTACGGAGACCGAAGACAAGAAGGATGGCGGTAAGAAGAAGAAGAACGGTAAGGGTTCTATCTCGGCTGACCAAGTCGAAGACCGCTATTATGATTCGAAGGAATATGCCAAGTTGTCGGACGACGCGAAGCTCAAGTTGAAGCGATTGCGTGAGAACCGTGGCTCGAATCCTAAGAAGAAGAAGCAGAAGACGAATGCTTACAGCAAGAAGGACGTACGAAGCGTCGCTGCACTCGTCGCTGCCGTTCAACAACATTCGATTAACGACGATGATGGTGCTGCATCGGATGCGGAGACGGAACCGACTGACAACCGCAATAACTCGGCTCTCACCCGACAGACGGGAAGTCGTCGTGGTGGTCGCTGAACCGCGGCTCAGCTGTGGATGGAGGGTCTACGGCTGATGATATGGCTTGGAGGTGGTTGGTTGGTTGGATTGTTTCGCAGATTGTGGAGATGTTTGAGACCTGTCCCTACGGTGGCTATTAAAGGTATTCGAACGTATCATAGAGTTGGACAGTCATGCGGATACTTGTGTCTTGGGTCGGAACGCTTTGATTACACATGATTATGAGAGACCAGTTCATGTTACAGGCTACGACAAAGCAGATGGAACCAAGAAGTATCGAACTGTCAGTGGCGTCATTGGATATCAAGATCCGAAGACGGGACGGAATCATTATTTGCACGTCCATCAGGGCATCCACATGCCACAATTGACGCACAATTTGCTGTGTCCTATGCAACTACGCTTGAACGATATTTTGGTTGACGAGGAGCCTAAGTTCTTGGCCGACGGACCGACGGAGAAGACTCATGCTATTGAGATACCGATCGACGATGACGATTCTCTGGTTATATCCTTATCTTTGGATGGAGTCACGAGCTATTTTCCAACGTTTAAGCCTACCGTTGCGCAGTTTGAAGCTGCAGAGGAAGGTGAAGACTTGCACGAGATTACCTATGCCTCGCCTGAGTGGGACCCGCACGACGCGGATTTTGCTAAAAGAGAAGAATCCATGCTGGATGCATCCGGACAAGTGCACGACCGGAGGGTGCGACGACCGCACAGGATCTGCCCTGTTTCTACTACACATGAGGAACAACCCGACGACGACCTTGCGCATGCGTTGCATAACAATCGGAAGATTTTGGCAGTTCAATCAAGTTCTGGATCTGAGACAGCAGACAGGGGACGAGCGGACGGCGATCGGCGTAGCATTTTCAGCACGATCGGTGCGATGTCTACTGCCGCAGCCCAGAAGCTTAATCCAGAAACTTTGGCCCGACGATGGGGCATTGGCATCAAGGCCGCTATGAAGACGATCCAGAGAACGACGCAGCGGGGAATGCGCTCCGTATTACATGCTTCACTCTCAAGACGGTTTCGTACGAACGATCGGCAGATGCGATATCGACGTTTACCTATCGAGCTATACACGGATACTATGGTTACGAGTTGCAAGTCAAGACGAGGCAACCAGTACGCTCAGATATTCTATGCTCGGAACGGATGGGTACGCGTATTTCCTATGGAGACGAAGGCCCAGGCTGTTGACGCGCTGTCGCTATTGTATGCACGTGACGGTGTGCCAGCTGCACTTATCATGGATGGGTCGAAAGAACAGACGCTTGGAGAATTCAAGAAGAAAGCTCGACAAGCGGATTGCCATATCAAGCAGATCGAACCAAAGACGCCTCAGCAAAACGCGGCGGAAACTGGAGTAAAGCAAATCAAGAACGGTGTTGGTCGGAAGATGTTTACCAGCAAAGCTCCGAAGAGACTCTGGGATGACTGTGCGGAATTCGAAGGTTATATTCAGTCGAACACCTGGAACGGGCGCATGGAGAACAACGACGAAGTGCCGGAGACGATTATTTCTGGTGAGACCGCGGAGATATCGCCCTTGGTTCAACTCGGATGGTATGAGTGGGTTATGTTCCGTGATACTGCTGTCAAGTTTCCTGACGACAAGATGGTATTGGGACGTTACCTTGGACCGAGTATTGATATTGGACCTGCAATGACTGCGAAGATCCTTAAAGCGAACGGCGAAGTTCTGCATCGATCAACGTATCAAGAACTCATGGATGCCGAACGCGTTGACGAGGATGTGAAGAAAGAAAAGGATGCTTTTGACCAGGCTGTCAAGGAGCGTTTTGGAGAGGCAATGACCGCCAAGGATCTTGTCGATGAAGACATTGAGACGCCGACGTACGATTTGTATGAAGACGACGACGGCGAACATCACGAGCACCGAAAGGAAGCTGATGATGTAACACCCGAAGAAGGGGATCAGTACGTCAATGCTGAAGTACGATTGCAGAGAGGGGACGGATTTAAAACCGGTAAGGTCATTGGACGGAAGCGCCAAGCGGATGGCTCCCTCAAGGGGACCGCAAACGCCAACCCGATCCTGGATACAAGGACCTACGAGGTGGAGTTCCCTGACGGTGAAGTATCGGAATATACTGCCAATGTTATCGCGGAGAACATGTGGGCTCAGTGCGATCTGGAAGGACGACAACACCTTCTGATGGAAGCCATTATCGATCATCGGAGCGACAACACTGCTGTGAAGTTTGCTGATCGGTTTGTTACGATCAATGGTAAGAAACATCTTCGGAAATCGACGAAAGGATGGTTTCTATGTGTCCGATGGAAGGACGGAACGACATCTTGGGAACGATTGTGTGACTTGAAGGAGAGTTATCCGATCGAGGTTGCTGAGTATGTTGTGGCTATGGGCATTGATCACGAACCTGCGTTTGCATACTGGGTTTCGTATGTGCTCAAGAAAAGGAATCGAATCATCGCTGCGGTTAACAGGCGCTACCACAAGATGACGCATCGATTCGGTATACGAGTACCAAAGTCTCTGAGAGAAGCAATTGATATCGATCGGGAGAACGGTAATACACTTTGGCAGGACGCGATCAAGAAGGAAATGCATAACGTCCGCAAAACGAGGAAATACCTGTTGCTTATCAAGAGATCAAATGTCACTTTGTCTTCACGGTGAAGATGGAGAACTTTACCCGAAAGTGTCGATTGGTTGCTGGAGGCCATGTTACGGAAGCTCCCGCTACTATCACGTACGCTTCGGTTGTTTCGCGAGAGACGGTACGAATCGCTCTTACGATTGCTGCATTGAACGCATTGGAAGTCAAGATCGGTGACGTTGAGAACGCTTATATCACTGCACCTGTTGCTGAGAAGATCTGGACTGTTCTTGGGAAGGAGTTCGGACCGGACGCCGGAAAGAGAGCTATTATTGTTCGGAGTCTCTATGGTCTCAAATCCGCGGGCGCGAGCTACCGCAATTTGATGGCTGACTGTATGCGTACAATGGGATATGAACCATGCCGTGCCGACCCAGACCTATGGTACAAGGCATGCGTTCGACCTGACGATGGGTTTGAGTATTATTCCTACATGCTGCTGTATGTTGACGACTGCCTTTCGATACATCACAACGCTGTTGGAGAGCTGGAACAGCTTGATCATTACTTCAAGATGAAGCCCGGATCTATTGGAGACCCTGATATCTACCTTGGTGCGAAGCTACGCGAGATTACTTTGCCTAACGGTGTCAAGGCTTGGGGTCTGAGTCCGAGCAAGTATGTGCAAGAAGCTATTGACAATGTCGAGAAGTATTTGGACAAGAAGGGCATGAAGCTCAAGAAGCGAGTCACTGCGCCGTATCCTACTGATTACATGGCCGAACTGGACGAGTCCGACCTATTGGATGACGACGATGCAGGATTCTACCAGACGCAGATTGGAGTACTGCGATGGATGCTTGAGATTGGTCGAATCGATATCATTACGGAAGTTTCTGTGCTATCGTCTTTTCTCGTTCAACCGCGAGAAGGACATTTGGAAGCCGTTCTGCATATCTTTGCCTTTATCAAGAAGAAGCACAACTCGACGATGGTCTTTGATCCTACATATCCTGAGATTGATGAGAACGACTTCAAGGATTGTGATTGGACCAACTTTTACGGAGATGTCAAGGAGGCTATCTCACCCGATGCTCCGAAGCCGAGAGGAAAGGAAGTTGTAATGCGACTGTTTGTCGATTCAAGCCACGCCGACGATCGAAGGGTTCGACGTTCACGCACTGGTTACTTTATCTTCCTCAATATGGCTCCGATTGCATGGCTATCGAAGAAGCAAGCAACTATCGAGACAAGTGTTTTCGGTGCGGAATTTGTTGCTATGAAGATTGGAGTTGAACATGTTCGTGCGCTTCGATACAAGCTGCGAATGATGGGTGTTCCGCTCGCTGGACCGGCATACGTCTATGGAGACAATATGTCAGTGATTCACAACACGCAGAGACCTGAGTCTACTTTGAAGAAGAAGTCGAACTCGATCTGCTATCACTTTGTTCGTGAGTCTGTCGCCATGGAGGAGACGAAGACTGGACATATCCGTTCCGAAGAAAATTGCGCGGATTTGGCCACGAAGATCATTTCAGGAGGAATGAAGCGCAGCCACTTGGTCTCGAAGATCTTGTATGATCTGTACGATGAACATTAAAGCTGTGAACTTGATCGATACCCCCTGCTGCGGGCAGGTAACTGGAGGTTCTGTGGGTTTCCTCTTGTTCTTGGAGTTCGGCTCTGGAGCAACAATACTATCGATATGAACGAAGTATGAAAGAAAAGCCAATGATGGATGGATTTGAGTGCGAAATACCCTCAAGTATGGGAGATACTGGATGCTATCTCGAGGGGACTGACAAAATGTATGTGTATTGAAGTTGATTATGGTTCGGGTTATCGAACGAAGAACGTGGACCTATAGATATCATAATTTTCAGAATAGAAGAACTTGAACACGATGAAAC